>CAWFSV010000001.1:0-12505 GCA_963818575.1 uncultured Chloroflexia bacterium
CCGTCAGCCGCGGGCGGGTATTCGAGCTCGAGCAGCTCGCCCGTGCCGTCGAGCTCGGGCTGGGCGCGACGCAGCCCGAGGCGATCACCATCCTGGCCGACGAGGCCGACGGCCGAGCATACGCCGATCAACTTCGGATGATCCTGGAGGCTGGCGGAAGCTAGCCTGCTTCGCCTTCCCGCGCTGACTGATGCCGCCTTCGCACCCGCTCCTCCGCCGCCTGCTCGGGATCGATCGACCGTATCCCACCTTCGAGGGTGAGGCGCTCGAGCTCGAGGTCCGCCGCAATTACCGCTGGAACCTGGGGGTCAGCGTCGGCGAGGTGGGTCTGTTCTTCTTCGGCATGTCGTTCATCGCCTCCACCACGATCCTGCCGCTGTTTATCTCCAAGCTGACCTCCAGCACGTGGGCCGTCGGGCTGGTGGCGCTGCTGGCGCAGGGCGGCTGGTACCTGCCGCAGCTGTTCACCGCCCATGCCACCGAACGCGTGCCGCGCATGCTGCCGATCATGGTCAACGTGGGTTTGTTCGCCGAGCGTCTGCCGCTGTTTGCACTCGTGGTCGCGGCCTTGTTGGCCGAGCGCGCTCCGACCGCGGCGCTGATCCTGACCGTGGCGGGCTTTGCCTGGTTCTCGCTGGGGGGCGGGGCGATCGCCCCGGCCTGGCAGCAGCTCGTGGCGCGCTGCTTTCCGGTCGACCGGCGCGGCTTCTTCATGGGCTTCGGCTCCTCGATCGGGACCGGTTTCGGGGTCCTGGGCGCGGCGGCCAGCGTGGGCCTGCTGGCGACGCTTCCCTACCCGGCGAGCTTCGTCGCCATCTTCGCCCTCGGGGCGCTCAGCGTCCTGCTCAGCCTGTGGTTCATGACCCGCATGCGCGAGCCGGTCCCGGCGCAGCTCGCGCCGCGCCAAACATCGCGGCAGTACTGGTCCGGGATCGGAGAAATCCTGCGGCAAGGTGGTAACTTCGGTTGGCACCTGGCGGGCCGCGTGGCGCTTGGCTTCGGCGCGCTGGGGGCGGGCTTCGTCACCTTGAGCGCCATCCGCACCTGGTCCGTCAGCGATGCGACGGTCGGGGGCTATACCGGTGCGATGCTGGTGGGCGAAGCGGCCGGGATGCTGATCCTCGGCGCGCTGGCCGATCGGCGCGGGCACAAGCTGTCGCTGCAGATCGCCGCGCTGTGCTACGCCGCCGCCTTCGCCCTCACGGCCTGGTCGCCCGGGCCTGGCATCTACATTCCGGCCTTCGTGCTGATCGGGCTGGGTCTGGGCGGCCAGATCACATCGGGCATTATGCTGACGCTCGAATTCGCACCGCCGGGCAGGCAGCCAACCTACGCCGGGCTGGTCAACACGATCCTCGGAATCGTCGGCGTGACGGCGCCGCTCATCGGCGCCTGGCTGGCCGAGCGCGACTTCAGCGTGCTATTCCTGGTGGGGGCGGGGCTGAACCTGGCTGCTTTCGCGGTGTTCGTCTTGCGCGTGCGCGACCCGCGCCACCTGGCCCCCGCTGCCCAGGAGCGTCCACCGCTGTAGACGCAGCCGCGGCGCTTCGAGGTTTCGGGTCAACAAGAAGGGCGGGCCACTTGGGCCCGCCCGTTTCACGTCAAGACCGATGAAGCGTCGGTGAAGTGGCAACACCCTCACCGGCACGCGAGACTCTCGGGAGCGCTAGCGCTTCGAAGTCCTGGCCCTTCCCGCAGCGCGTGCGGGTTTGGACGGCGCGGGTGCTGGGGCAGGAGCCGGGGGCGCGACAATCGCCTGGACCTCCGCCGGGCGCCGGCGGGTCAACGCGTTGAACGCTGCCACCACCAATGCAACCACGCCCACCAGTACCAGCAGGCAGACGATCCAGCCGCCGGATCCAAACATGCCGAACGACCGGTGACCGCCGTAGAACATCCCGCCGCCATGACGCCATGCCTGCGGGCAGCCGCCGCCAAACCCCTGCATTCCGAATCCGTAGGGGTGCATGAACTGCCCGGCAGCGGGGATCCCGCCCGTCGCGGCCAGGCCGCGGGCAAATCCCATGCGATACAGCATCACGCCGGCGGTGACCAGAATGGCGATCACCAGCAGCGAGACCAAGATCGTGATGAAGGCTCTTCGTCCTGACATTGGTTCCGATCCACCTTTCCACGGTAACGAGATGTTCGAGGTCGGACGTAGGCCGGATTCCTGGAGCCTCAGACTGGCCCCGACAGCCGCTGTCCGCAAGACACGATAACAGGTTTGCATTAGGAATGGATGATCGAATTGTGAAGTGGCCTGGCCTTGATTTGGCCGGCCAGCTTGCGCGCCGCTTTGCACGGAGCCATGGCGCGGCCGGCGGGCGGCACCGCAGGGTCAGGCGGCGGGCAGGGAGGCCAGGTGCCCATCATGCTCTTCGGGGGCACATTCGAGGATAGCCGGAGGGGTATCGATGCTCACGCCGCAGCGCAGCACTCGTCCGTCGAGCTGGCGCGCAACCCATCGCATCAGCACCCGTGGTATACTCCCCAAATCGGGTCGCCTTGCCCCGATATCCCCGGGCAGGATCTCCGCCCCAACCCCTTCTCCAGATAGAGGACTAACGATGTTCGACGAGCTTCTTCCTGCGCGCACTTCCATTTTCAAACGCACCGGGCTGGCCAGTCTGCTCATCTCCCTGGCCTTGATCGCCGCCGCCTGCGATGGGACGGCCCCCAGCTCCACCGCCACACCGACGGTCATGACCCTCGTGGCCGAGCTGGGGTCGCCAACCACAGGCCAACCCAACGAGGTGACCACACCCGCCAGTGGTGGCCCAGGACAGACGGCCGAGCCGGATGATTCGCTCACCGTCGGTGACGAGGGATACCCCGAGGTCGACGTATGCGCCCTGGCCACGAATGCTCAGGTGGAAGTGGTGCTCGGCCAGCCGATTACCTCGAGGACGCCTGGCGAGGAACCCGACAGCATTTCGGGGGGGACGCTGTATTTCTGCTCCTACGTGGGGAGCGGTCTCGCCGTCGTGATCTCCCGGGTGGACACCGGTTCGCCTGCGGCCGCCGAGCTGGCGCTGCAGGAGGAACTTGCACAGATGCAGGCGGATGACCCGAGCGCCACCGTCACCTCGCAGTCCGGGATCGCCGATCAGGCCTTCTGGACCGTCACAAACGATGCCGCCGGATTTGTCGTCGTCGAAGGTGGAACCGTGATCGGAGTCCTGCTTGGCGGCAACATCGGGGATCCAGCCGCCCACCAGGACGCTCTCAAGACCCTGGCCGAATCGATCGTCGCCGGGATGTAGCTCTGAGTTGTGTAGAATCCGTCGCGACCGTCCCTCGAAGCGGATGCGTAATCGGGACGTGGCCGATGTTCGAGCGGCAGGATGACGGAGCACGGATGAAGATCGGATCGCCTATCACCGAGCGCCTCGCCGGCCGTGACCGCGTCCTCTCCCGGTCACATGGACTTCGCGGTCACCGGTCAAGCTCCAGTGCCGCCCTATGTCTTGCGGCGGCTGTGATTCTGTTCACCGCGACAGGCTGCGCCGTCCCGAGGACAACTCCGCCGATGGTCGCCTCGCCTTCGGCGGCGAGCGCGACCGCCGGCTCCACGCAACCCGATGTCTCTCCCACGGCACAGACCACAACCGCTTTGCCAACTCCGGACCTCACTCCTCGGCCGCTCGTCTGGTTCGCGCCTCTTCCCCCGATGCCCACCGGCCCGGGCCGCGAATTCACCGGGTCGGACGATTTCATCGACCTCTTCGATCCGGCCTCCCCGTGGACGGCGGCGGCGGCGCACGTCAACGTGTTCAAGCTGTACGGTGAGTGGGTGGCCTATCACGCCACCGACGCCGAGCTGCGCAAGGCGGTCGAGGGAATCAGCCGCTTGGGGCTGGCGCTGGCGGTCGAGGCCGGCCCGCTCGACCCGCCGGCGACATGCGGGCAGGGGATCGAGGGCTTTGCCGGCACCGACGAAGGGCGACTGATCGCCCGCCGCGTGCTCGAGGCGGGTGGGCGCATCGACTTGATCGCGCTCGATGAGCCGTACTTCTTCGCTTCGATCTATGACGGCGCCGGCGCCTGCCGTTGGGACGCCGAGCAAGTTGCCCTCGAAGTCGGCGAGTTCATCCAGGTCATGCGCGAGTACTTCCCGCAGTTGGTCGTCGGCGACACCGAGCCGCTGGCCGGAGCGTCCACTTCCGGCGCCTATACACGCTGGCTCGAGACCTTCCGCCAGGTGAACGGTTACGACCTGGCCTTCCTGCACGTCGACGTCGACTGGGGACGGCCAGCCTGGCCGGCGGAAACCAGGGCCATCGAGGACTTCGGCCGCAGCTTCGGCGTGCCGGTGGGAATCATCTACACCGGCAACTCCCAGGACGAGTCGGACGAGGCCTGGCTGGGGATCGCCGGCGAGCGCCTCCTGCGCTACGAAGACCAGGCCGGCGGGCGTCCTGAACACGTCCTGTTCCAGTCGTGGCATGACAAGCCCGACCGTGCGCTGCCGGACGGCGAGCCGTACACCTTCACCGGGTTCGTCCGGTCTTATTTCGAAGATCGGGCGGCGCTCGGCATTCGGCGCACGGGGCCGGGAGCGAACCTGGCGTATCAGAAGACCGCCCGGGCATCGAGCGTCTACGCGGGACAGAGCGGGGCATTGGCCGTGGATGGAGATCCGGGGACGTCCTGGAACTCGGGCGGCGGGCCGCTGGAGTGGATCCAGATCGACCTGGGCGAGGCGGTGGACATCGCCGAGATCCGCCTGACCGTTTCCCAGTCCCCGGCCGGGAACACGATCCACGTGCTCTATGGCAGCGAAGGGATATCGCCGGAGCGTTTCGTACAGGTGCACATCTTCTCGGGAGCGACGGGCGACTCCGACGTACTTGTCTTCCATCCCGAGGAACCGCTGCGCGGCGTTCGCGTCTTGCGCATCGAGACCACCACCAGCCCGTCGTGGGTCGCATGGCGGGAGATCGAGGTCATCGCCGCCGGGTAGCCGGGCTCGGCGATCCGGCCCAGATCGAAATCTCAAAGGTGCACGTCAAACCTCCAGGCAGGGCGCGATGCCCGGCCTTCTTCGTTCCTGGCTAAAGATCTGAAGCCCCAAGCTCCCACGACCGGAAGGGTGATTTCAACCCCGATCACGCTCGCAAGGCAGTGAAGCCCCGAAACCTTCTCAGGCGGCGCCAATAGGTGAACGGTGGTATGATTAGTCCACTATTTGTACAGGGTTCAACATAGCTCTCGCCTGACCTCGCGCTTCCCCCCAATCCACAAGCGACAGCGAGCCAAGCGACCTTCCCGGTTGTCGATCCGCGTGGTGTCACTCCACGAGTGACATCTGCGCATCGGCAGTCTGGGCCGTCAGGTGTTGCGGATGAGGTTCCTAAGCCGGCAGCTACAACAATGATCTCTCGGCCAACCGCGGATTGGCCGAGGGCGATACCCCGGACGCGGCGATCCGGGTTGACCGTGTGCATCCGACAACAGGCGACTTGTGTGTGCGATGGGCGAGATCAGAAACTTCGCTGCTCACACAGGCATCGCGCCACCCGAAGTTGACCCAAGGAGGGTTCCATGTTCAAGCGGATCTCGAACGCAATGAAGTTCAACGGCGCGCCGGTGCGCGTATTCCTGCTCCTGGGAGTATTGGCGCTGGGCGTTGCGGCCTGCAGCCCGGCGAGCAGCACGGACTCGGCGTCCTCGGCCAACGCTCCCGCCGCGGGTCAGCCCACCTCGGCGCCGCAGGCTGAAGCTCCGATCGCACCGGCCGCCGGCCTCGACGTCCTGTCGATGAATGCCTGCGCCATGTTCCCGGGTGACGAAGTGGCGAATGCACTCAACGCCAAGCTGTCCGACCCGGCCAACACCGGCGCAGGCAGCGGTGGCCCGGACTGCACCTACGGCCTGGTGACGGACGGAGCCAGCGGCACCCAGTTGTACTTCATCAACCTGATCGATCCCGAGCTTTTCGACCTGAGTCTGGGGGCGCTGGTCGATGCCCAGCCGATCGCCGGCCTGGGTGATGAGGCCTTCAGCGGCACCCGCGTCGGAACAGAGACTTTCGAGATCATGATCCGGAATGCCGGCGGCGTCTCGATCGATGTGCTGGGCAGCGATGCCGATCTGGTGCGTAAGCTGGCCGAGTACGTCCTCGCCAAACTGTAGGCCTGGCCACCCTCGGTAGGGAATGACGCCCTTTGGATTCTGTGGCAGCCGGGGCAAGCGGCGAGCAATTAGCGACTAGCGACTAGCAGACTAGCAGCTAGCGGCTAGCAGCAGGCAACGAGTAGCTAGCGATTAGCAGTCGGTAATCAGCGGTCAGCGATCGGGCTTGGGCTTTCTGCAGGCCCGATCGTTGCTCTTGCTGACCGCCGACAGCTGGACTGCTGATGGCTCGCCCGACGCGCAAGGTCAGGCTCCGTTTCGACAACGCCGGCGCCCTCATACTTCCTCACCCTCTGTCTTTCGCCCGCCTCGGGTCTTTGGCAGCCAATCGGCGGGCTTCGGCTCACCTGTCGAAGCGCCCGTGGAATGATGTGCCTGGCTCGCCAGCCTGCGCGAGAATGGTGCCCAGGATGTCCACTTCCGCCGGCCGCCTTCCCATCGACAACGCAGGATCCCGGTGAAGACATCCGGGACGAATCCCGCCAACTACGTCCCGCCAAGTACGCGGGACCTTCGGCGGGACCTTCGGCGGTCTTTGATGGCTCGAGGCCGCCAGGCGGATTCTTCACGCCCGCCTGCACGCGCCCGGCGAGCTTCCAGACCGACGCATCCCACGAACCAGGTGACGCAAGCCTCATAGCGGGAGGACGAATGGACCAACCCGAAATCGACGCCGCCCTGGGTGCCGACACGGCGCTCAGTGCCACCATTGAACGCTACATTCGCACCATCATCAACCTTCGCCTGAAGGCGGCCCGCGAGCGAACGCTCCAAGATCGCATCGCCGACCTGATCACCCGCTTCTCGGGCCACATGCTGTTCGTCTACGTACACATCGCCTGGTTTGCCCTCTGGCTACTGTTGAACACGGGCCGCCTGGGGATTCGGCCCTTTGATCCGTTTCCCTACGGCCTGCTCACCATGATCGTCTCTCTCGAGGCGATCTTCCTTTCTACATTCGTATTGATCAGCCAGAATCGGATGAGCGTACAGGCCGAACACCGTGCCGACCTCGACCTGCATATCGACCTGCTCGCCGAATACGAATTGACCCGGGTCCTTCAGATGCTGGATGCCATCCAGGAGAAAATGGGCATCGAGAACGATCAGGACTTAGAATTGGCCGAACTGGAGAGGGAGACAAAGCCCGAAGAGGTGCTGGCAGAGATCGAGCGGCTCCAGCGGCGAGTCCTAAGGCCCCGCAGACCTTCGGGACGAGGCAAAGCCGATCCCGCATCCGGCTAGCAACTCGGCGAGCTCCCGGAAGGCCGCCCCCGGCCGACTGGCGCCCCGCCGACCGGGCCCCGCCAAGTACGTCCCGCCAAGTACGGCCTCGGCAGGATCCCGGTAAGAGCATCCGGGACGATCGGCCTTCGGCGGGATCCCGGTAAGTGCATCCGGGACGATCGGCCTACCGGCGGGATCCCGGTAAGTGCATCCGGGACGATCGGTCCCGGTAAGAACTTCCGGGACCTTCGGCGACCTACGGCGGCCTGCGGCACCGCCCTTCGGCGGCATCGGCCACCAGGGAGGGCTCCATGCTGCTGCTCAATCCCAAGCACCACGACCGCTTCTACCCGGACGATCGCTCGCGCGACATCATGCGCAAGACGATCGCCTGGTTCGAAGGGCGCGGGCTGAAGAAGATCAAGCAGGACGACTACGACCGCACCTGGTACGCCGACTTCCTCGAGTTCGTCAAGCGCGAGCGGCTGTTCGCCACGCTGCTCACGCCCGTCCGCCTACGGCGCCGCCGACTGCCGCTGGGACACGTGGCGCAACTGCGAGTTCAACGAGATCCTGGCCTTCTACGGCCTGTCCTACTGGTACACCTGGCAGGTGTCGATCCTCGGCCTGGGCCCGATCTGGCAGAGCCCGAACGAAGATCTCAAACGCAGGGCAGCGGCGCTGCTCGAGGAGGGCAACGTCTTCGCCTTCGGCCTTTCGGAGCGGGCGCACGGCGCCGACATCTACTCGACCGAGATGCGCCTGACGCCGCAGCCGGACGGCACCTACCGGGCGAACGGCGAGAAGTACTACATCGGCAACGCCAACCTGGCCCCGATGGTCTCGACCTTCGGCAAGCTCTCCGACAGCGGCGACTACGTCTTCTTCGTCGCCGACTACCGCCACGCGAACTACGAGCTGATCCGCAACGTCACCGCCTCGCAGAACTACGTCGCCCAGTACGCGCTGCACGACTACCCGGTCACCGAGGCGGACATCCTGTCGCGCGGCCAGCCGGCGTGGGACGCCTGCCTGAACACGGTCAACGTCGGCAAGTACAACCTCGGCTGGGCGTCGATCGGCATCTGCACGCACGCGCTGTACGAGGCCGTCCATCACGCCGCCAACCGCCGGCTGTACAACATGGCCGTGACCGATTTCCCCCACGTGCAGCAGATGTTCACCGACGCCTACGCCCGCCTGGTGGCCATGAAGCTGTTTGCGCTGCGGGCGGCCGATTACATGCGACACGCCTCGCCCGACGACCGGCGCTACCTGCTGTACAACCCGATCGTCAAGATGAAGGTCACCACCCAGGGCGAAGAGGTGATCGACCTGTTGTGGGACGTGATCGCCGCCAAGGGCTTCGAGCGCGACACCTACTTCGAGATGGCGGCGCGCGACATCCGGGCGCTGCCCAAGCTCGAGGGGACGGTGCACGTCAACATCGCCCTGATCGTCAAGTTCATGGCCAACTACTTCTTCAACCCCGCCGAGTATCCCGACGTCCCCCGGCAGGACCAGGCGGCGGACGACGAGTTCCTCTTTCGCCAGGGGCCGGCGCGCGGGCTGGGCCAGATCCGCTTCCACGACTACGCCCCGATCTTCGAGCGCCCGAAGGTGCCCAACGTGCGCCTGTTCCGCGAGCAGATCGCCGTCTTCCGCGAGCTGCTGGCCACCGCCACGCCGGACGAGGCGCAGCAGAAGGACATCGACTTCCTGCTGGCGCTGGGCGAGATCTTCACCCTCGTCGTCTACGCCCAGCTCGTCCTCGAGAACGCCGCCGAGTATGCGATCGGCGACGATCTGCTCGATCAGATCTTCGATGCCTTCGTGCGCGACTTCTCGCGCCACGCGCTGAATCTGCACTCCAAGCCGTCCAGCACGCCGCAGCAGATGGACCTGTGCCTGCGCATGCTGCGCAAGCCCGCCGCCGATCCCGCCCGCTTCGAGCGCCTGTGGAAGGAACAGGTCCTTCCTTTGAAGGACGCCTATGAGATGAACGCTTGATCGAGACGGCGACGGGGCCGGCCTGAATCAGCCGGCTTGGTCACCCGCTTCGGCGAACGCCATCGCCTGACCACTCCGGAGGGACCCATGAGCGCCACCTTTTCAGCATCGACGCCCGGGCGTGTGCGACTGTACGATGTGGACTGGCTGCGTGTGCTGGCCATTCTGCTCATCTTCGTGTACCACGCTGCCCGTCCTTTCGACACGATGGAGCCCTGGCACATCAAGGACAGCCAGACTGCCGGCTGGATGGTCTACCCGATGGTAGTCGGCGCGCAGTTCATGATGCCGCTGTTCTGGGTCATGTCCGGCATCAGCACTCGCTTCGCCCTGGGGGCGCATGCGGCCGGGGAGTTCGTGCGCCGCAGGCTGCTGCGTCTCCTGGTGCCCGTCGTCACCCTCGGCTGGTTCATCCTCTCTCCTGTGCAGGTCTACATCGAGAGCACGACCGCTCAGGGCTACAACGCTGCCGCCGTTCAACGGGACCTTCTGGCAGTTCCTGCCCCACTATTTCACGGACGGCTTCTACGGCTTCGGCGGGTACTTCGCGTGGAACGGCATGCACCTGTGGTACCTGGTCTATCTGCTGCTCTTTACGTTGCTTTCCTTGCCGCTGTTTCTCTACCTGCGCAGCGCCGCCGGCCGCAAGGTCGTGGATGCGCTCGCCCGTTTCCTGGTGAGACCGGGCGCCATCTACCTGCTGGGACTCCTGGCGTTCGTTCCGGAGGTCTTTCTGCCAAGAGGCATCCCGGTCCTCACCTGGACCGAGGGTGGCTGGACCCTCGGAGCCCACTGGATCTTTCTGATCCTGGGCTTCTTTCTCGTGTGCGACCCCCGCTTGCGGTCGGCCATCGAGCGGCAGCGATGGGTCGCTCTGCTGCTGGCGGTGGCAACCCTCGCGCCGCTCGGGTTCGTCGCCCCTACGATCGAGTCGCTGACTTTCGGGTCGCTGACCTACCTGCTGGTCTGGGGATTGAGGACGATCAATGGCTGGTTCTGGCTGGTGGCGATCCTCGGATTCGGATCGCGGCACCTCAACTTCGCCACGGCCAGCCTCGCCCGCGCCGGTGCGGCGGTCCTGCCGTTCTACATCCTGCACCAGCCCATCATCGTGGTGCTGGACTACTTCGTGCGTGACTGGGCGATCCCGGTGGGGCTGAAGTACCCGCTGATGATCCTGGCGGTGTTGGCGATCTTTGTGGTGCTCTATGAGTTCCTGATCCGGCGAGTGCCGGCGCTGCGGCTTGTGTTTGGCCTGGAAGCCGGGCCGGCGCGGCGCCGGGAGACGAGCCAGTAGCCTGACCGCCCGATCCGCAAGATCGCCGGCGACGTCACCGCGATCAGGGGTGACGAAGGATTCGTACGTCCCAGCGGGGAGCATTTGCCGATCAAGGAAGCAACCGGCCTCGTCGCCGCAGCAGCTCACCACGGCCTCCCGCGCGTGGGGACTCCGGGCCTTGATATCCAGGACAATCCGCGTGAACGGGTACTCCGGCGGCCCGCCCCGCTCCTCCGCTCCGCCGGAGCGGAGCGGAGGTGCCAGGCGGGGGTCCTCGTCGGGGCGTGGGCCCAGGGGCGTCTTCAGTTGTAGGTGGATGGGGCCGGTCGAGGCGGGGCATCAGAAGGCGATGGAGATGCTGGCCGGCGAGGAGGGGAAAGAACAAGTGCAATGAAGTATTACAGGAACGGGGCCCGGCGGCGGGATGTGAAGCGATCAGGGCCGAAGCGCAACTCGCATGAAGGGGTAACGCTATTGGGCCGACCGCGGCTTCCCATTCCGCGCTCCGCTCGCGCCCTCGGCCTGTTGGCTGCGGCAGCCGCGATCATCCTGGCCGTGCTCCTGTGGGGAGGGTGCGCTGGCCCCGGAGGCCCTCTCCAGCATGGAGGTCCCTTCGCAAGAGCCGAACGAGGCGGCTACCGCGCCAGCGGCTTCCGCCCATACCGGACAGCCGGATTCAAGCGCCTCGGCGCAGGGGCCGGCGGACACTCCGGACGCACTTGGAGCCACTGCGAGCGCAGCACACGCGTCGCCCGGCCACGGCTCGCCGGACGGCCACATCGTGTTTGTGTGCCAGGTGTTCAGGGACGAACTCACGAACCAGATCTGCATCATCAACGCTGACGGCACAGGCTTCAGGCGCCTGACGGGCAACGATCAAGCCGACCACTTCTATCCCTCCTTGGGTCCGGACGGTCAATCGGTCTTGTACTCGTCGAACGAGTCCGGCGAGTATGCTGTCTACGAGATGGACCTTTCGAGCGGCACCTCCCGTCGACTGACGGACCTGGGGGATGACTACGCCCCTGCGATGTCGCCGGACGGCAGTCAAGTGGTCTTCGTGCACAACGACGGGCAGCGTCAGACGCTGTGGGTCGTCGACAGAGCCGGCGGGACCCCGCGCACGCTCGCCGCGGCGAGCAGAGGTGACGGTTGGGACCCCGTCTGGTCCCCGGACGGCGACCGGATCCTGTTCGCTTCCTCGCGCGCCGGCGGCGTGCAGCTCTTCGTGGCGGACGCCGTCGGCTCCAGCGTGCGCCAACTGACGGACGTTGAGGGCCTGCGCGGGCGAAGCGACTGGTCCCCCGATGGCGCATTCGTCGCTACCTATGCGGGCACCGCGTGGCAGCGCGAGATCATTCTCCTCGATCTGGAGGGCTCCATCCTGGCCCAACCCACGGAGGGTGGGAACAACCTGGCGCCCAGCATCTCACCGGATGGGGAGTGGATTGCCTTCACTTCCTACAGAGACCACTACGGGGATGACCACGGCTGCGAGGTCTACATCATGCGCAAGGACGGCAGCGACATCCGCCGGCTCACCAACAACGACTACTGCGACTGGCAGCCGCGATGGGGACGCTAGACTCAGCCGACGAGATTCCTGACTGGAGGCGGGTGCGTCCATCTGCGCGGAACTCGAGCGGTGTGGCCGGGGGACGGCAGACACGAATTGCGGAGGAAGCCCCGCACCGATTCCGGAGGCACCTGGGCGCTCCAATGCTGGCCGACAAGCCCCGGATTGCCGCCTTGCTCCACCTGCAGGATGCCGGGCACATGCGGCGCTGCCGGCTGCTATTGGAACAAGATGCCGAACACGTGCGGTCCTACGCCGTGACCCGGAAACCAGAT
>CAWFSV010000002.1:0-26458 GCA_963818575.1 uncultured Chloroflexia bacterium
GCAGGAGTAGTACAATTGTTCTAGAAGCACCGGCGGGGTACGAGACAGAGCACCGGCCACCCGGGCCGGAACCGGCAGAATGACCCCCACCGGACAAGGAGTTCCCCATGTTCCACAAGCTGATTCTCGTTGGCAACCTCGGCCGCGACCCCGAGATGCGCTACACGCCCGGCGGCCAGGCGGTGACCACGCTCAGCGTGGCCTCCAACCGGACCTACACCGACAGCTCCGGCAACCAGGTCAAGCAGACGATCTGGTTCCGCGTCTCGGTGTGGGGCAAGCAGGCCGAGTCCTGCCATCAGTACCTGCGCAAGGGACGGCCGGTGCTGGTGGAAGGCCGCCTGAACCCGGACGACAACGGCAACCCGCGCATCTGGACCGCCCAGGACGGCACGCCGCGCGCCTCGTTCGAGGTCACGGCCGAGACCGTGCGCTTCCTCGGCGGCGGGCGCGACGAGGGCGGCGCCGGCGGCGAGGAAGCCGCCGTTGGTCCGGGGCCCGAGACCGAAGACGAGATCCCGTTCTAACCCCGCTGTCACCACGAAAGCCCAAGCCGGCGTCACGCCGGCTTGGGCGTCTTTCGGGAGGTGCCTCGGATGACCAATCCACCCAGCCCCCCGGCTCCCGTCGGGCGCATGCCGGTCGCAGTTCCTCCCGGCCTCGAGCCGGCCTATTCCAATTTCGCGCTGATCACCCATTCGCCCTCGGAGTTCGTCCTCGATTTTGCCCAGTTGATGCCGCAGGTGCCCCAGGCGCGCGTCGTCGCCCGCGTGATCACCACGCCGGTGCATGCCAAGCTCCTGCTGCGGGCGCTGGCGGAGAACGTCAGCCGCTTTGAGGCGCAGTTCGGCCCGATCGTCGCGCCGGATTCGTCCACGCTGGCCGACCAGCTCTTCCGTCCGCCCACCGGGGAGGTGGGCCGGGATCGCCCGCGCCCGAAAGCGGAACGCCGAGCGCCGGCGGGTGAGCGGAAGGCCGCCGTCCGATCGACTGCGCGCCATCGGCCGCCCACGGATTGTGGAGGAACAGCATGCAACGACTGGATGAGATCGGGGAGCGGATACGGCAGCACCTCGAAGAGAAGAACGCCGCCCGCGACCGGGCGCTGCAGCAATCGCGCACGCTGATCCGCCATTGTTCGCTGGCCATCCGCGCCGCACACCGCGACGAACGCGCGGAGGCGCAGGCCGAGCTGGCCGCCGCCTCGCAATTGCAGGCCGAATTGCGCGCCAATCTGGCCGGGTATCCGGACCTGTACCACGCCGGATACACCCAGGACGCGCTCAAGGAGTACGTCGAGGCGAGCATCGTCACCGCCATTTTGGCCGGCGAGCCGCTTCCCGCCCCGGAGGAGGTCGGCATCGACAATGCCGCCTACCTGTGCGGCCTGGGCGAGGCGGCCGGCGAGCTTCGCCGCCGCGTGCTCGATATCCTGCGCCACGGCCGCTACGAAGAGGCCGAACGTCTGATGAGCGTGATGGATGACATCTACGGCCTGCTGGTGACGATGGACTTCCCCGATGCGCTGACGGGCAACCTGCGCCGCATCACCGATATGGTGCGCGGCGTCGTCGAGCGCACGCGCGGCGACCTGACCACCACCTCGCAGCAGGAAGACCTGAAGCGCACCCTGCGCTCGCTCGAGGAGAAGCTCCCCCGGCCGTGAACCGTCGGGTCCGGGCGTCCGAACTCGGCGCCTTCGCCTTCTGCGAACGCGCCTGGGGTTACGCCGCTCGCGGGGAGCCGAGCCAGAGACAGCCGGAGCGGGAAGCGGGACAGACTCACCACGCCCGCCGACTGCGGCGGGCAGCCTGGTCGAGCCCGCTGCGCGGCCTCGGGGTCACTTGCCTGCTCCTGGCAGCCGCGGCCCTGGCCATCGCCCTGGCGACCTAGCCCTGCATGTGGTGGCCGGCCTTCCTCCTATTCTTGATCCTGGGTTGGGCGCTGGTGGCGCTCTCGCACCGCTGGCAGGCCGAGGCGGGAATCCCGGGCGGGCGCTTGATCTCGGTCGATCTCGAGCGCCACGGCCACGTCTCGCCGGCGCTGACCGATGAGCGCCTTGGCCTGACCGGGACGCCCCGATCTGCTGCTCGAGACGCGGCGCGGCTGGGTCCCGGTCGAGATCAAGTCCGGCCCGGCGCCGGCCAGGCCGCACGCCTCGCATGTACTTCAGTTGGCCGCCTACTGCCGCCTGGTCGAGGCTTCCTATGGCCGGCGGCCTCCCCACGGCATTCTGCAATACGCCGACCGGGGCTACTCCCTTCCCTACACGCGCAGGCTGGAGACGAGCGTCCTGCGCATGATCGAGCGGATTCGCGCCCAGGCGGACGAACTGCCGGATCGATCGCACGCCGACGCGGCGCGCTGCGCCGGGTGCGGGTTCCAGGCTGTCTGTGACCAGCGACTCGCCGTACGTCAGGGCGGCGAGGGCGGTTGGCTATAATACCCATCATGGACACCCGTTCGCCCATCCCGCAGCGTGTCGCGGTGTGCTCCTACCAGCGCATCGCCGGTTCGGTGGGGCTGGCCGAAGCGATCGCCGCGCGCCTGGAGAAGTCCGCCGTCCACGCCGTGCAGGGTACGCTTGTCGACCCGGCCCTGCGCAGCGCCGTGCTCAACGGCGAGGTCGACCTGCTGATCGCCCTGGGGGGCGACGGCACCATGTTGCGCGCCGGGCAGCTGTGCGGCCCGCAGCACGTCCCGGTGCTGGGAATCAACCTGGGCCACCTGGGATTCCTGATCGAGGTCGAGCGCGATCAGTGGAGCCCGGCGGTCGAGCGCCTGCTCGCCGGGGACTACTGGCTCGAGTCGCGCATGATGCTGCGGGTCACCTGGCTGCAGGGCGACCGCGTGCAAGGCGAGTGGGATGTGCTCAACGAGTGCGTCGTGGGCCGCGGCCGAAGCGTCCGCCTGGTCGAGCTGGTCACGGAGATCGACGGGACGTACCTGACGACGTACGCCGCCGACGGCCTGATCCTGGCCACGCCCACCGGATCGACGGCCTATGCCCTGGCCGCCGGCGGTCCGATCCTGCCCCCGGAGCTGCGCAACATCCTGATCGTACCGGTGGCGCCGCATTTCTCCGTCGACCGGGCGGTGGTGCTGCACGAGGGGTCGACGGTGTCCGTCACCGTCCGCACCGACCATCAGGCCACGCTGAGCATGGACGGACAGACGCCGGTCGATCTGCAGGACGGCGATTGCGTCAGGGTCCGGACCGGCGACCATACCGTTCAATTCGTCCGTCTGCAGGATCCGGGGTACTTCTATCGCGACCTGCAGAGCCGCATGCGCCGAATCCCAACCCACGGAGCCGCCTGATGACCGACGCCGTCCTGCACTGCGCCAACCATCCCGATCGCGAGACGACGCTGCGCTGCAATCGCTGCGAGAAGCCGATCTGCACCAAGTGTGCCGTGCTGACCCCCGTCGGCTACCGCTGCAGGGAGTGCGTGCGCGGGCAGCAGTCGGTATTCGAGACGGCGCAACCGCTGGACTTCGTCGTGGCGGCTGTGCTTTCGGCGGTGGGAGCGGGCGTGGGCGTGGCCGTGCTGAACATCGTCGGCTTCTGGGGATTCTTCGTTGCGCCGGTCGCCGGCGGTGCGCTGGCCGAAGTCGTGCGCATCGCCACGCGCAGGCGGCGTGCGCGGAGGCTGCCGCTGGTGGCGGCGCTGGCCGGGGCCGTGGGGGTCTTGCCGACGCTCGTGCCCGCCGTCGTGCTGGTGGTCCTGTCCATGTCCGCCGGGGGAGGTCTCGAGCTGCTGGGTGGTGTGTTGTGGGGCATCGCCTATCCCCTGGTGACGGGAGGGCTGCTGCTCAGCGCTTTGTACTACCGCCTGCGCGGCATCCGCCTCTGATGCTGACCGACCTGCGCATTCGCGATTTCGCCATCATCGACGACCTGGGCCTCGAGTTCGGCCCGGGCTTCGTCGTCTTCACCGGCGAGACCGGCGCAGGCAAGTCGATCATCATCGACGCCGTGGAGCTCCTGCTGGGCGGCAGAGCCGAGAGCTCGATGATTCGGACCGGGGCAACCGCGGCCTTGATCGAAGGAGTCTTCCGCCTGGAGGAGTCCGTCGCCGGGGAAGTGCGCGCCGTGCTCGAACGGGAGGGCCTGCTCGACGACCCGACGTTCCTGACCCTGGGGCGCGAGGTGCGCAGCGAGGGCCGCAATGTCTGCCGCGTCAACGGCCGGAGCGTAGGCCTGGCGCTGTTGCGCGAGCTGGGCGAGTTCCTGGTCGACGTGCACGGCCAGTCCGAACATCTCAGCCTGCTCCGTGTCCGCGAACATTTGCACCTGCTGGATCGTCACGCGCGGAACGAGACGTTGCGCGGCGAGTTCGGCGCGGCCTACAAGCAGATGACGGCCGTGCGGGCGGAACTGGAGTCGCTGCGCGTGAGCGAGGCCGAGGCCGCCCGGCGGGCTGACATGCTGGCCTTTCAGATCAACGAGATCGAGGCGGCACGCCCGAAGCCGGGCGAAGAGGCAACGTTGTTGGAGGACCGCACGCGGCTGGCGAACGCCGAGCAACTTGCCCGTCTGGCCGAGCAGGCATTGGCCGCGCTGGATGAGCCCGTGGAGGAGCGGCCGACGGCGATCGACCTGCTCGGGGAAGCCGCCGAAGCGCTGGCCGCCCTGGCGCGCGTCGACACAAGCCTCACCGGGCTGCAGGCCGAGGCACAGGCGCTCGAGGAACAAGCGGCGGAGATCGCTCGACGGCTCAGGCTGTACCGCGAGGCGATCGAGTTCAATCCGCGCCGGCTCGACGAAGTGGAAGAGCGGCTCACCCTGCTGCGCAACCTGCAGCGCAAATACGGAGCCTCGCTGGAGGCGGTGCTGGCCCACGGCGAGACCGCTCGCCGGGAACTGGACGCCATTGCCCATGCCGATGAACGACTGCAGGACCTGGGGCGTCGGGAGGCCGAGTTGTTGGCCGCACTGGGCGAGATCGGTGCGCGGCTGAGCGAATCGCGGCGCAAAGCGGGCGAACGGCTGGCCAAGGGCATCGAGTCCGAGCTTGACGATCTGCGCATGGCGGGAGCGCGCTTCGGGGTCGATGTGCGTTGGGAGGACTCGCCGCAGGGTGCGATCATCGGCGAGAAGCGCATCGGGTTCGGGCCGACGGGGCTCGATCGCATCGAGTTCCTGGTGGCGCCCAATCCCGGGGAGGGGCTGAAGCCGCTGGCCAAGATCGCCTCCGGGGGCGAGACCTCGCGGCTGATGTTGGGATTGAAGGGCGTTCTGGCGAAGGCCGATCGAACGCCCACGTTGATCTTCGACGAGATCGATCAGGGCATCGGCGGGCGGGTCGGCGGAGTGGTGGGCGCCAAGCTGCGCGGTCTGGCGCGCGGGCACCAGGTGCTGTGCGTCACGCACCTGCCCCAACTGGCGGCCTACGCCGATCAGCACTACCGCGTGGAGAAGCACGCCAGCCGCGGCCGGACGACGACCCAGGTGCGCACGGTCGTGGGCGACGAACGTGTGGCGGAACTGGCCCAGATGCTGGGCGGCGACAGCGAGTTCGAATCGGGTCAGCGCGGCGGAGCTGGTGCACGCCGCCCAGGCGTCGAGGGAGTCGCGCTGAGTCTGGGCCGTCTGCTGGCACGCTTCGGCGCCAGACGGGCCATCCCACCCCGCGGCTTGGCGACCCTCCATCTCCCGAGGCCGGACGCATGATCCCTCCAATGACACGACCATTCTACGGAAGCGCCCGCGGCCATGCGGCCGTCCGATGGAGTCCATGCGGTGGGCCTTGGAAGGCGGGTCGCCCTGCGAGGTGCGCGAAACATGGTGTGGTGGCTGTGCGTGCCTGCGATGGCCCTGGCCGGCTGTGCAGGCGCACCGGAGCCGACGCGCGCAATGCAGAGCACGCCTACCCCAACGACCGCTGTCGCGCCGTCGCCATCAGCGCAGCAAGACCCGGCAGCCAACCCCAACGGACGTCGAGCGCCGGCCCGGGAACATTCGGTATTCTGGCGGCGGAGTTGTCGGCGCGTTTCCTCATCGGTGAGAGGTTAGGGAATTCCCCCAATCGGGTGGTGGGAGTCTCCAGGAGCGTGATCGGAACGGTCGATGTCAACCCGGCCGACGCGGCCCTGGCGAAGATCGGCCCGATCCGGATCGATGCCGGCAGCTTCGTCACCGATGATGAGCTGCGCGACAGCACCGTGCGCGCCTTGATCCTCCAGGCCGACCGGTATCCCGACATCGTCTTTACCCCGACGAGTCGATCACCGGCCTGCCCGAGGCGGCCGAAGTCGGTGATGAGCTTGCTTTCGAGGTCACCGGGGATCTTGACGATCCGCGATGTCACCCTTCCGGTCATCTTCGCCGTGACGCTGGAGGTCCAGTCTTCCGGACCGGCTGCAGGGGCGGGCGGAGGCAGCCATCTTGCGCTCGGATTTTGGCCTGACCATCCCGGCTGTCCCTGGCGTTGCCGAAGTGGATGCCGAGGTGCGTCTGCGGATTCACGTTTATCGCCGAAAGACTCCCCTGATCCCTCCCGCCACGCAAGACCGGGTATAATTTGGACCATTCCTGTCTGTAAGCCGCGTGGCGGGCGGGGCAAGTCCTCATGATGCGACACGTAGTCCAGGTCATTGAGCCCCAACTGGTGATCGAAGGCGCCGGCGTCTTGCTGCGGCGATCGTTTGGTCCGAATCGGGCGAACCCGTTCGATCCGTTCCTGCTGTTCGACCACTTCGCCTTCAATGATCCCGTGGAAGGACCGATCCTTGGGTTCCCCACCCACCCACACCGAGGCATCGAGACGGTCACCTACATGCTCGAGGGAAACGTCCGGCACCGCGACAGCCTGGGGAACGCAGGCGTCATCGGCCCGGGCGACGTCCAGTGGATGACCAGCGGGCGGGGAATTCTGCACGAGGAGATGCCGCGCCGGGGACCGAGCGGCCGGGTGACCGGGTTCCAATTGTGGGTCAACCTGCCGGCGGCGGAGAAGATGGGCGTGCCTCGCTATCAAGAGATCTCCGCCGAAAGCATTCCCGCGATCGACCAGGACGGCGCGCGGGTCAGGGTGGTTGCCGGCTTGTATCAGGACGTGAACGGCCCGGTCACCGAAATCGCCGCTCGCCCGATCTACATCGATGTGACGCTCGAGGCAGGCGCCAGCTTTCGGCTTCCGATACCGGAAGCCCATCGGGCGGTGGCCTATGCCTTCGAAGGCCAGGGGATCTTCGGCCTCGGCTCGGCTGAAGGTGGGACGCCGGTCCAGTCGGCGAGCATGGTCGTCTTTGGCCAGGGGGAGGCGCTGGAAGTGCAGGCGGCCGCGCCGGCGGGAGTGCGCTTCATGCTGATGGCCGGAGCGCCGATCGGCGAACCGATCGTGCCGTACGGGCCGTTCGTGATGAACACCGAGGCCGAGATCCGCCAGACGTTGGCCGAACTGCGCAGCGGGACCTTCGTGGTCGAATCAGCCATCTAGATTTGCGAGCCACGCCGCAAACGAGACCGGGCGCCCGCAAGGGCGCCCGGTTGATTCTCTGGGTGCGGTCAGGATCCGCTGCCGGTGACCGCGGGCTGCTCCGCCTTGGCCGGCTTGAGGGCGGCGGCGCGGCGGAAGGTCAGCCCGCCTTCCTCGGTGTTCACGTCGACGACCACCGTCTCGCCGGCGTGGTACTCGCCCTCCAGGATCTTGACCGACAGCGGGCTCTCGACGTACTTCTGGATGGCGCGCCGCAGCGGACGGGCGCCGAAGGCCGGGTCGTAGCCCTCCTTGGCCAGCCACTTGCGGGCGGCATCCGTCAGGTCGACCTGAAGGTTGTGCTCCGCCAGGCGCTCGCGGACCTCCTTCAGCTGCAGATCGACGATTTGCTCCACCTGCTCGACGGACAGCGGCGAGAAGATGATGATCTCATCGATGCGGTTGAGGAACTCGGGGCGGAAGGTATCCTTGAGGGCCTTCTCGATCTTGTCCTCGGCGTCCTGGGTCGCCCCTTCGCCGCCGCGCCGGAACCCGAGCGTCCCGGAACGGGTGACGAACTGGGTGCCCAGGTTGGAGGTCATGATCAGGACCGTGTTGCGGAAATCGACCACGCGGCCCTGGCCGTCGGTCAGGCGGCCGTCGTCCAGGATCTGGAGCAGTGCGTTCCAGACCTCGGGGTGTGCCTTCTCGATCTCGTCGAAGAGCACGACGCGGTACGGGCGGCGGCGGACGGCCTCCGTGAGCTGGCCGCCCTCCTCGTACCCCACGTAGCCGGGTGGAGCGCCGAACAGTCGCGAGACGGTGTGCTGCTCGCGATACTCGCTCATGTCGACGCGCACCAGGGCGTCCTCGTCGTCGAACATGAACTGCGCCAGGGCCTTGGCCACCTCGGTCTTGCCGACGCCCGAGGAGCCCAGGAAGATGAACGAGCCGATCGGGCGGCGGGGATCCTTCAGCCCGGAGCGGGCGCGGCGGATGGCGTCGGCCAGGGCGTGGATCGCCTCCTCCTGACCGACGATGCGCTCGTGCAGCCGCTCTTCCATTTGGAGCAGCTTGGCCGCCTCGGTCTCCAACATCTGGCTGACCGGGATCCCGGTCCACTGGGCGACGACCTCGGCGATGTCGTTCTCGTCGACCACCTCGTCGAGCTGGTGCTCGCCTTCCCAGGTGTCGCGCTTCTCGCGGAACTCCAGTTCCAGGCGCAGGCGATGGGCCTTCTTCTCGGCCGCCCGCTCGTAGTCGCGTTCGACCCCGGCCTGTTCTTCCTCGGCCATCATCCGGTCGACCTCTCCCTTGAGGGTCTTGAGCTCCGGCGGGAGCGAATACAGGGCGATGCGCAGCTTGGCGGCGGCTTCGTCGATCAGGTCGATGGCCTTGTCGGGCAGCGAGCGATCGGTGACGTAGCGCTCGGAGAGCTTGGCGGCGGCGATCAGGGCCTGGTCGGAGAAATGCACCTTGTGGTGCGCCTCATAGCGATCGCGCAGGCCGCGCAGCATCTCGATCGTCGCCTCGATCGACGGCTCGTCGACGAACACCGGGGCGAAGCGCCGCTCGAGGGCGGCGTCTTTCTCGATGTGCTTGTGGTACTCGTCGAGCGTCGTGGCGCCGATACACTGCAGCTCGCCGCGAGCCAGCGCCGGCTTGAGCATGTTCGAGGCGTCCATCGCCCCCTGGGCGGCGCCGGCCCCGACGACCGTGTGCAGCTCGTCGATCATCAGGATGATCTCGCCTTCGGAGCGCTGGATCTCCTCGATGGCGGCCTTGAGACGCTCCTCGAACTCGCCGCGGAAGCGGGAACCGGCGATCATGGCGCCCAGGTCGAGCGAGACGACGCGCTTGCCGCTCAGGATCTCGGGCACGTCGTTGGTGGCCACCTTCTGGGCCAGCCCCTCGACGATGGCCGTCTTGCCCACGCCGGCCTCGCCGATCAGCACCGGGTTGTTCTTGGTGCGGCGGGACAGGATCTGGATGACGCGCAGGATTTCCTTCTCGCGCCCGATGACCGGGTCGAGCTTGCCTTCCTTGGCCAGCTGGGTCAGGTCGCGCGAGTACTTCTCCAGCGTGCGGTAGCGCGATTCGGCCTTGCGGTCGGTGACGCGCTGCCCGCCGCGGGTCTCCTTGATCGCCTCGTAGACCCGATCGCGGCTGATGCCCTCCTCGGCCAGCAGGCGGGCAATGGCGGTGTTGCGCTCGGACAGGATGGCCAGGAACAGGTGTTCGGTGGAGATGTACTCATCGTTCAGCCGGTTGGCCTCTTCGTTGGCCATATCGACCACGCGCTTGACCCGCGGGGTGATGAAGATCTGGCCGGCGCCGCCGCCGTAGATGTTGGCCTTCGGGCTGGCGCGCAGCTGCTGATCGATGCGCTCGGTCAGGGCGTCGATGTTGACGTTCAGCCGCTCGAGAAGCTGGGGGATCACGCCCTGGGGCTGCTCGATCAACGCCAGCAGGATGTGCTCGGTGTCGATCTGATTGTGCCCGTAGCGCTGGATGATCTCCGCCGCCCGTTGGGCGGCGTCCTGGGCACGCTCTGTAAAACGGTCAAAACGCATCATGGGAGCCTTCCTTCAACATGCCCACCCGGGCATGTCTGTCTGGGATTATAGCCCAAGGCCCCCCGAGGACCGTCTGTAAGAGTTTTCTATGAATCGTGCAGGCTCTGCGCTGCCTGCAAGCTGGAGCTCGTGCGGCGACCTGCGGATCAAGACCTGGCCAAGCGGGAGGGCTTCGGGGACGACCGGTGAAGGGCGTCGGTTGTGCATGCGATGAAGGTTGCGCGCCCGGGCCCGCTGCATGAGGCTGAAGCAGCGGGCCCGGGGTGTGATGGTGAAGCCGGCTGGGGCGTTTCGCTCCCCCTTAGTTTGCAGCCAGGCGCTCGACCATCTCAAACGGCACCGCTCTCGGTTTCGGGCGGTGTCAGCAGGTGTTCGACGAGGGAGGTGATTTCCTCGAAGGTGAACGGCTTGGCCAGATAGGCGCTGGCGCCTCGTTCCCAGGCCGTCCAGCGATCGGTCGGCATGGCCTTGGCGCTGGCCATGACCAGCGGTACCCCGAGGAACCGCGGCTGGGATGCCAGCTGGCGGAGGAGCGTCAGGCCGTCTACCTCCGGCATCATCACGTCCAGCATGATCAGTTCGGGCGTGGTCAGGTCGAGCACTTTGATCGCCTCGGCCGCCGAGGCTGCCTTGAGCACTGTGTAGCCCTGGCTGCGCAGGACATCGGCCACGGCGTCGCGGTAGGCTCGCTCATCGTCGACGACCAGGATCGTGCCTGTGTGCTGGTTTGTATTCATCGCCTCGCTCCTTCCCCATCGATCCGGGGTTCACTGCACACATCATAGACCGGGGAGGGCGCCTCGGGCCCTACGGTGAGGTTTCCCCTCACCTGGATGACCCCCTTCGGCGGCAAGCCGCCTGCAAGGTAGCAAGCCCCAAGGTATCGGAGCCGATCCCCTATGTGGGGGCTAGCGATGCATCTAGCGCCAGATGTTCGGGTTGGTGGAGCTCGCTGACTTTGGGCCAGGAGGAGCCAGGCAGCATGTCTAGCCCGGGGCGGGGGGGACGGCTGGATGGGCGAGAGCGAGGAGCCTAGGCTCGGCCGGGGGTCAGCGTGCGGTGGATCACCTGGGCCAGCGTCTCCGGCCCGACGGGCTTGCCGAGCCAGATCACGCCCTTACGCGTGAGCAGGGCGCGATCGTCCTCGCCCAGAGGGTACCCGGTCATCAGGATGACTTTGACGGCCGGGTAGCTGGCAGCCAGAAGCTCGTGGAGCGCCTTGCCGCCCATCTCGGGCATGACCATGTCCGAGATGACGAGGGCGATGTCGCGGCGCGACTCCAGCACCTCGAGAGCCCGGCGGCCGTTCTCGGCCTCGATCGTGCGGTAGTTCAGCATTTCGAGGATCTCGCACAACGCCTGTCGCGTGGCGACGTTGTCCTCCACCACCAGGACGGTCTCACCCTGCCCCTGTTGGAGCGGTTCGAGCTCGGGCAGCGCGGGCTCGACGATCTCCCCGGTTTCAAGCGGCAGATAGATGGTGAAGCGCGAGCCGGCGCCCGCCACGCTCTCGGCCAGGATGTAGCCGTCATGCTGGCGCACGATGCCGAAGACCTGGGCCAGTCCCGAGGCCGGTGCCCTCCGTCCCCTTGGTGGAGAAGAACGGCTCAAAGACGAAGGGCAGGTCCTCCTCGGGGATGCCCGCTCCGGTATCCTCGACCATCACCCGCACCCACGTGCCCGGCTGCATATCGGGCAGCGGCGGCGGTGCGCCGGATGCGAGGCTGATCTTGCCGAGGCTGATCCGCAGCTCCCCGCCGTCGGGCATCGCATCACGGGCGTTTGCGGCCAGGTTGAGCAAGACCTGCTGCAGCCGGCCGGAGTCCGCCCGCACCGGGAACGCGTCCCCCTCGCGCGTGAACGAGACCGTGATGTTCTCGGGCACGGTGCGGTGGAGCAGCGTCATCACTCCTTCGAGGAATCCAGCCAGCTCGATCGGTCGGCGCTCCATGATCGTTCGCCGGCTGAAGTCGAGGATCTGCTGCACCAGGCCGGCGGCACGCTGGGCTTGTTCCTGAATCGTTCCCAGGCGCGTGCGGACCCGGTCCGCCAGGGAGGCGTCCCGGCGGAGCATCTCGGTGTGGAGCAGAATCGGCCCGAGCAGGTTGTTGAAGTCGTGAGCGATGCCGGCGGCCATGCGACCGATGGCCGCCAGGTTGCGGTGCTGCTCGGCCTCCTGCAGCAGGCGGTGCTGCTCGGTCACCTCGCGGAGCGTGATCACCCAGCCCTGGGTTTCCAGGTCGAGCAGGATCGGGCTGATCAGCACGTCGAAGACGCGCGGCGGGCGGTCGGAGGACGTGATCTGGTGCAGCCGGCCATCGCTCCGGGGCGAGCAGGCTGCTCAACGGGCGGCCCCCGAGCGTCGCCAGGGCGCCGTCGTCGTCGAAGGCACCCCAGCGGCTGCAGGTATTCCTCGGCCAGCGGGTTGACCGTGCGCACGCGGCGCGTGCCGTCGAGCACCAGGAAGCCTTCCGGCGCACTGTCCAGGATCGTCTGCAGCTGGCGCGCCTGACCCTGCGTCCAGTGCAGGAGCTGAAGGCGGTGGACGGCGCCGCCGATCTGGTGGGCGACGGCCTGCACCAGCGTGGTCTCCTCTTCCGTCCAGACGTGCGGCTCGGAGGAGGCGACGCTCATTCCGCCGATCACCCGGTCGACCATCGGGATCGGAACGGTCAGCGAGGAGTGCAGGCCGTCGGCCAGCGAGTCGCGGGCCACGGGGAACAGGGCAGAATCAGCGGGGACCGTCGACCAATCCGTGACGGCGGTGAAGCCATGTGCGTCGATCAGGCCGGACTGCGTGCGGTACAGGCGGGCGGGATCGCGACCTTCCGCAAGGCCCTCGCTCACCCAGTCATCCCCGGCCCAGGCACAGCCGACCGTGAGCCCCAGGGCATGCAGCGTGTGTTCGAGCGTGACCAGGAGCAGGCTGCGGGCGTCGCCCGGCGTGGCGGCGGCAGCGATGATGGTGTTGAGGGCCTCGAGATGGGCGGCGCGGCGGCGGATCTCCTCCTCGGCGAGTTTGGCCTCGGTGATATCGCGCACCACGACCAGCACGCGCGGCTTCCCACCCAGAGTATGCAAGCTGGCGGAGATCTGGGCGGGAAATGCGTGCCCGTCGGCGCGGCGGTCGGTGGTCTCGATCAACCGACCGCCGCGGCTGGCCTCGAGCAGATCCTGGATCGACAGCATGTCGCGGCCCGGGGGGACAAGATCGGTGATCGTCATGGTCAGCAACTGCTCGCGCGTGTAGCCGTACATCTCACAAGCACGCTGGTTGACGTCCAGGATCTCACGGTCGAGCCCCTGGACCATGATGGCGTCTTGCACGCCCTCGAAGATGCCCCGGTAGCTGGCCTCCGACTCGCGCAGCGCGTCCTCGGCGGCCTTGCGCTCGGTGATATCGCGCACCAGGACGACGTAGCGCTCGGTGCCCCGGAAACGGAAGCGGGAGACCATGACTTCGGCCGGGAAATCCTGCTGATCGGCGCGCCGCGCCCGCACCACCGCCCCGCCCGTGGGCAGCCAACCGGCGCGCGGTTCGGCCTGCGCCGGGGCGCCGCGATAGGGTTCCGGTTCGAGCCGATCGAGCTGGAGGACATCGGCCGCCGGGCGGCCGATCAGTTGGTCGGCCGAGAGCCCGAAGATGCGCTCCGCAGCCGGGTTGAGCAGCAGGATGTGCTGGGATTCATCGAGCGTCAGGATGCCGTCGAGTGCCGCGGCGAACAGCTCGGCCAGCTCGGCGCGGCTCTCCTGGAGGGAGCGCTCGGCCTGCACCCAGTCGGCGACGTCCTCGACCGTCCACAACACGCGTTCGCCTTCGGGCGTATGAATCGGGACAGCCGTAACCAGCGCCTCGCGCGTGCCCTCCTCGGACAGCTTGAGGTGAAGCGTCGATTGGTGCGGCGTCTGGGCGTCCTTCAGCCCGCGCAGGATGCGGTGCACGGCATCGGGCGAGTCGAACAGCCGTGCGATGTTGCGCAGCCGGGGCATGGCGCCGGACCCAAAGCCGCACAATCGCAGCAGGGCGGGATTCACCTGCAGCAACGCGCCGTCGGCCTCGGTCAGGCTCAACCCGAACGGTGAGTTCTCAAACCAGGCGACGAACAACGGCTCTGCCCGGATCGGCTGCGCCTCAGCCTGCAGGCGGCCTTGCTCGAGCCGCCGACGATCGAGCGCCGCCGCCACCGCCGGTCCGAGGCGGGCCAGGCGGTCGGTGAGCAGGTAGTCGGCAGCACCGTGGCGCAGCGCTTCCACGCCGGCGGATTCCTCAGCCGGGTCGGCCAGCGCCAGCAGCGGGTGTGTCATGTCCTTTGGCCTGCAGCAGCCGCAGCGCTTCGTGCAGAGGGAAGCGCGGCACGCCGGCTTCCGCCAGGATGACGTCCACCTGCAGGTCCAGGGCGCGCAGGAATTCGGTCTTGGAAGAGGCTGTTTCGATCGTCGGGTCGTAGCCGGCGCGACGAAGTTCGGCTTCCAGCAGAGCCGGGGTCTCCGGTCGATGGCTGAGCAGCAGGACGCGAAGCGAGTCGCTCAAGTGTCCTGCCGCGTGCCGGCGAGTGGGGAATCGGGTCGGAGCATGTGAGGATGGATATGCGAGTGGAGGGTTGGCAGGGGGTCGGAGGCAGCCGTCGGGAACCCGGCGGGCCCCATTCCGCCTGGGCTAGAACACCGAACGGCCGGGAAGACAGACCCAGCATCCGGGAAGAGACGGGAGACTGAGGTCAACATACTGTTGATCGCCGGGCGATGCCCAGTCTGAGGAGTATACAACCGTTGGGGACGACCTGGGGTACGGGAGGGGTTGCGGTTAGCGTGCGGCTACCACCCGCAGAGCAGAGGCATCGGCGACCGGGAACGACACCGGGCAGGTCCACTCGTTACCGTCGGTCGCCCAACAAGTCGAGGTGGGCTGGCCGGGTCCGAGCATGACGCCGACGGTCGTCGGCCGGGTCTGCCCGTCACCGCCGAGCACGTCGAAGGAGACGGCGCGGATGAGGCCGGGATTGGCTTCGTCGAGCCGGTAGTGGATGTCGCTGACCACGTAGCCGCTGATGTCGCCGGCGCCTTCACCGCCAATGGCCGCCAGCCCCGGGTCATCCGAGGCGAAGGCCGTGATGGCCAGCACGGCGGCCATCAAGGCGGCGACGGCCAGCCAGGCGAGAGGTCGAAGCAGTGGATGGAAGGGTGAGGTAGGTCCGCGTCATCGTGTTCTCCGTGTCCCCCAGTCGTTCATGCAATCCCTGTTCCGGGATGCAGCGTCATCCTAAGCGCAGCCGCCTCGCCGGCGCCTCACAGGCTGTTTGCGGGCTGTAAGGTTGGAGGGGGGTGGCTGTAAGGTCGCTGTAAGGTGGCCGGGCCCGAGGCGAGCGCCATTCAGATCGACCCAAACATTGGGTGCACAGGGCGTTGTGCCCCCACATCTAGGGCTCCCCATCGACCGGCGGGGGCCAGGGTTATGCGGGGAGACGGAGTGGGCGAGAAGGAAGAGCCAGCGATCCGGCGCGGTTCGTCGCCGGGGCTGCCAGATGAGCTATTGGCGCGGTCCAGACAAGTGGATACACTAGGGCATATATCCGCCGCGAGCCGTCAGAATTCGCCTGCGGGCCAAGAGGTAGCCGGGGCATATCAGGCACCTAGCAGACGGACCAAGGGGAGGGTCTGGATGTCGGGCGCACTCCTCCTCGAGCAGCACTACGATCACCGCACGCGAACATGCGGTGCTCGCAGGCGAGCGTCCGGTGAATTTGCAGCTATCGGCCAAGCGCAAGACATCGCCAACCCGGAGCCGGGCTCCCGCCCGCGGCCCGCGGTGATGATCGGGGCGCAGGCTGTCGCCCGAGAACGCAACGCGATCCTCTACGTCGGCGCGCCCACACTCCGGCTATCGGTCCCGGGCAGCCAGGCTGCCCAGGGTAGCGAGGCATGCTGACCGCCTACTTCGCCTCGATCGTCGTGACGTTCCTGCTAACCGGATCCCTGGCAGCGTACGCGTGGCGCCATCGCACCGTTCCGGGGTCCCACGCTTACGCCGCTCTGGCACTGGGAGAATCTCTGCTGGCCCTGAGCGAGATGCTGTCGATGCTCAGCCCGGCCGCGCCGCAGGCGCTGTTCTTCTTTCGACTGCGCTATACGCTGAGCGCCGCCATCTCCATCCTGTGGCTGCTGTTCGCCCTGGAGTACAGCGGCCGTCGGACCTGGCTCACGCCGCGGCTGCATCGGAGGGCTGCTGATCCTTCCCGTCCTCACCCAGACTCCTGTTGTGGACCAATGACCGGCACGGGCTGTGGGTCCGTCAAGAGGTCGGGCTGGATCGCGTGGGAGCCTTATGGGTGGCCGACACGGCGGCGCGCCTTCCGGCGATCGGATTTACGGTGCATGCGTTTTACAGCCTGCTGGTCTTGATGACCGGGGTCGTTCTAATCCAGATCGCGGCCTTTGGCAGGGGCCGTCCGTATCGTGGCCAGGTCGCACTGCTGACGGCCGGGGCGCTGATCGCCCTGGTGGCCACGCTGATCCCGGTGTTCAACCTCGTGCCGCAGGCAGGTTTCAACCCCTACATCCCCGGATTCGGCGCCAGTTCAGTCCTGTATGCGCTCGCCATCTTCCGCTTCGGGTTCCTGCGACGCTCTCCCGCGGTCGAACATCCCGGAGACGTATCCGACGGGCGCACACTGGCGCTCTTCGTGGCCATCCTGATCTTGTTCGTATCAGCCATCGCCGCCTTCGCCTACATCTCGTACGAGGACTATGAGCGGCGCTTCCGGGTGCAGGTCGAAACACAGCTTTCGGTGATCAGCGACCTCAAGGTGAAGGGGCTGGTCAACTGGCGCGCCGAGCGCATGGGTGACGGCGAGGTCATCCAACAGAGCGCGGCCTTCTCGGGGCTGGTCGAACGAATGCTGGACGCCCCGTCCGACGCCGATGCGCGGGGGCAGCTCCTCGGATGGATGGAAAGCCTGCGCCAGGCCTACCGCTACGACCGCGTCTTCCTGATGGACCCCCGGGGCATCGAACGCCTGTCCGCACCTGCCGCGCCCGAGACAGTCCCGGCCCACCTGGCGGCCGACATCAGCAAGACGCTGGAGGCAGGCCAGGTGCAGTTTCTGGACTTCCACCGCGAACTCGGTGTCGGATGCGGTCCATCTGGCGGTGCTCGTTCCGGTCTTCTCGGCGCACATGGAACCCCGGCCGCTCGGCGTGCTGGTGCTGCGCGTCGATCCGGAGATCTATCTGTACCCGTACCTGGCCGAATGGCCCGCTTCGAGCGACACGGCCGAGACGCTGATCGTGCGCCGCGAGGGCGACGAGGTTGTGTTCTTGAACTCCACCCGCTTCCGGCCGAATGCGGCGCTCAACCTGCGGATCTCGCTCGAAAACACGGACGTGCTGGCGGTGAAGGCCGCGCTAGGCCAAACCGGGCTGGTGGAAGGCGTCGACTATCGTGGCGAACCCGTCCTGGGGAGCGTGGAAGCCGTCCCGGGTTCGCCCTGGTATCTCGTCGCCCGGATGGACACGCAGGAGGTCTTCGCCCCGCTGCGCGAGCGGCTGTGGGAGACACTCGTCTTCTTCGGGGCGCTGGTCGTGGCCGGGGCAACCGGGCTCGGGCTGGCCTGGCGCCAGCAGCGAATGCGCTTCTACCGCTCGCGGGAGTTGGCGTCCGAGGCGCTGCACGAAAGCGAGGACAAGTTCAAGTACGTGTTTGACAATTCGGTCATCGGGAAATCCATCACCCTGCCTTCCGGCGAGATCAATGTCAACCAGGCCTTCTGCGAAATGCTGGGCTATTCGCAGCGAGGAACTCGAGAATTGGAAGTGGCAGGAGATCACTCATCAAGACGATCTGGAATTGACCCAGCGCATGGTCGATGCGCTCCTTTCCGGCGAAAGAGATTCTGTGCGCTTCACCAAGAGGTATATCCACAAGAACGGCTCGGTTGTGTGGGCTGATGTGGGCACCGCTCTGCGCCGGGATCGGGACGGCAAACCGCTGTACTTCATGACAGCGATCAGCGACATCACCGAGCGCAAGCGGGCGGAAATGGAGTTGCAGGTCCTGTCGTCGCGGAACGAGGCCGTCCTGGCCGCCGTCCCCGACATCATCATGGAAGTCGACACCCATAAGGTCTACACCTGGGCCAATCGTGCCGGGCTGGAGTTCTTCGGTGACGAGGTCCTGGGAATGGAAGCGGCGACCTACTTCGAAGGCGAGCAGGACACCTATGCTCAGGTCCAGCCCCTGTTCGATGGGAAGGACGAGACCTACTACGTCGAAAGCTGGCAGCGGCGTCAGGATGGGGAGAAGCGGCTGCTGGGCTGGTGGTGCCATGTGCTCAAAGGCGCCGCAGGGAACGTCACGGGGGCATTGTCGAGCGGCGTGATGTCACCGAGCGTAGGCGGTGGGAAGACGAGACCCTCAGGCTCAATGCCGAATTGGAGCTGCGCGTGGCGGCCCGCACGGCCCAGCTCGAGTCAGTCAACAAGGAACTGGAGGCCTTCGCCTACTCCGTCTCGCACGACCTGCGCGCCCCGCTGCGCGCCATGGAAGGCTTCAGCACGGCCTTGCTGACCCGTTATCAAGACCAGCTGGACGAGCAAGGACAGCATTATCTGGTGCGGATCCAGCAGGCGTCACAGCGCATGGGGCAGTTGATCAACGACATGCTCACCCTGTCACGGATCGCGCGGACGGAGCTCAGGGCCGAGCCGGTGGACCTGGGCCTGCTGACGGGCGAGATCACCGCCGAGATTCAGAGCGCGGGACCCGGAGCGGCAGGTGGAGATCGTGATCGCCGATGGGTTGACGGTCCAGGGGGACGCGCACGCTGCTGCGGATCGCCCTGGAGGACCTGATCGACAATGCCTGGAAGTTCACCGGCCCGCGCCCGCATGCTGTCATCGAGGTCGGGCGCATGACTCCGGCCGAGTTCGAATCCCAGAGAGGGGATTGGGCGGCGCACATCGGCCTTGCGGAACAGCCGCATCCGTCCACACCGGTCTACTACGTGCGCGACAACGGCGTCGGGTTCGACATGGCCTACGCCGAAAAGCTCTTTGCCCCCTTCCAGCGTCTGCATGCCATGCAGGAATTCCCCGGCACGGGCATCGGGCTGGCCATCGTCCAGCGGGTCATCGCTCGCCACAACGGGCAAGTCTGGGCCCACGCCAGGCTGGAGCATGGCGCAACCTTCTGTTTCACCCTCGGAGGCGCAACGATGAACACCAAGGTCATCCTGCTGGTCGAAGACAACCCGGACGACGAGGAGCTGACGCTGCTCGCCCTCAAGGAGAGCAACATCCTGAATGAGATCGTCGTCGCCCATGACGGCGTCGAGGCCCTGGACTATCTCTTCGCCACCGGGCCTCATGCCGGGCGGGACCCGGCGCGCCTGCCGCAGCTCATCCTGCTCGACCTGAAGCTGCCGAAGCTGGATGGGCTGGAAATGCTCAAACGCCTGCGGGCCGACCCGCGCACCCAGCTCGTCCCGGTGGTCGTCCTGACCTCGTCGAGCGAAGAAGAGGATGTCATCGCCAGCTACCGCAATGGCGCCAACAGCTACGTGCGCAAGCCGGTGGAATTCCACGCCTTCGTCGAGGCGATCAAGCACCTGGGGCTGTACTGGCTGCTGCTCAACGAAGCCCCGCCGCTCAAGCTGTAGCGCCAAGGATGTCCGCCATGCCGACTCCCCTGCGTGTCCTGATCGTGGAAGACAACGCCGATGATGCGGAGCTGATGGTGCTGCACCTGCGGCAGGCGGGCTTCGAGCCCGACTGGCGCCGGGTCGAAACCGAGGCCGACTACCTCGCGGCGCTCGAACGGCCTCCCGGACCTGATCCTGTCCGATTGGAGCCTGCCGCACTTCAGCGGCGTGCGCGCCCTGCAGCTGCTGAACGCCCGCGGCCTGGACATCCCCTACATCATTGTCTCCGGCAGCATCGGCGAAGAGGCGGCCATCGACGCGCTGCGCAATGGGGCGGACGACTATGTCCTGAAGGATCGGCCGGCGAGGCTGGGCCCGTCGGTGGCCCGCGCCCTGGAAGATCGAGAGCTGCGCACGTGCAGCAGCAGGCGGAGCGGGCGCTGCGCGAGAGCGAGGAGCGCTACCGGTCGCTCTTCAACGGGAGCCCCGTCGGCGTGTACCGGACCGGCGAGGACGGCCGAATCCAGGCGGCCAATCCCGCACTGGCGGAGCTGTTTGGATTCGAATCCCCGGATGAACTGGTGGGGCTGAACGCACGCGACTTCTACGTGAACCCCGAGGAACAGCGCAGCTGGCGTGAGGCGGTCGAGCGCGCCGACGTATTGCACGACTTCGAGATCCAGATGCGGCGCAAGGATGGAGCCGGTGATCTGGGCGCGCGACAGCGGCCGCATCGTGCGCGACGAGTCCGGCCGGCTGATCCACTACGAGGGAACGCTCTCGGATGTCACCGAGCGCAAGCAGGCGGAGCAGGCGCTGCGCGAAGGCGAGGAGCGTTACCGCGATCTGGTGGAGAACATCCGCGAGCTGATCTGCACGCACGACATCCGAGGGCGTCGTCCTGTCATTCAACCGCAGCGCCACAGAGCTGACGGGCTATGCCCCGGACGAGCTCCTCGGGATCGATATGCGCGAATTGCTGCCCCCCGACCATCGCCCCATGTTCGATCGCTACCTGGCAACGGTGTTGAGCGACCGGCGCCGCGAACGGGCTGATGACGATCGTGACCAAGCATGGGGAGCGGCGCATCTGGGAGTATCACAACACGCTTCGTACGCATGGGCGTCGCCGAGCCGATCGTGCGGGGCTATGCCCGCGACATTACGCGAGGTCAAGCAGGCCGAGCAGGCGCTGCGCGAGAGCGAGGACGCGCGACCGGGACCTGGTCGAGGCCTCGCCGATGACCAGCATCGGCACTCACAGTGCACGGTAAGGTGGTCGTATATCGGAACCCCGCAGCCGTGGAACTCTTCCGTGCCACTCGGCCGGAGGATCTTGGCCGGGCCTGCCGATCCTCCGGCTCATCTACCCCGGATCATCGGCGCGATGGCCATCGAGCGTGTCCGGTGGTCATACGAGATCGGCCTGCCGCACCGCCGATGGAGCGAGGCCAGTCGTGACCCTGGACGGGCAGTCCGTTGAGGTCGAAATCAGCTCCGCGCCGATTGTGCGTGAGGCGAAACCGGCGCTCACAGATCATCATCCGCGACATCAGCGAGCGCAAGCGGGCCGAGAAGGCGCTGCGCGAGAGCGAAGAACGCCTCCGCGCCGCTCTTTGCGGCCATGACGGACGTGGTCATCGTGTACGATGCGCAGGGGCGCTACGTCAGTATCGCCCCAACCAACCCGGTCAACCTCTATCGCCCGTCGGAGGAGATGCTGGGCAAGACGGCTGCACTGCAGTCCTCCCGACAGGAAACGGCCGACTACACGGTCGACATGATCCGTGATGCCATCGCAGACAAATCGTGTTGTGTCTGCGCGAATACACCCTGCAGCGTTTCACGGGAAGGACGTCTGGTTTGCCTTCAGCGCTTCGCGGCTCTCGGAGAGCACCGCCATGTGGGTGGCGCACGACATCACCGAGCGCAAGCAGGCCGAGCAGGCGCTGCGCAGGCGGGTCGACCGAGATGGAGGTGCTGTACCAGACCTCGATGGAGATCCTGGCCGCGGAGCGACCTGCCGGGCTGCTGACGGCGATCGTCGAGCGCGCCGCTCGGCTGACGGGCGGCGATCGCGGCGCGCTGTACCTGCCGACGGCGGATGGCACCCGGATTCGCATGCACGTCAGCCACAACATGGGGCGAGACTACACCGGCACCGAGCTCGAGATGGGCGAAGGGGTCTCCGGCCGGGGCAGCCCAGGAACGCCGGGCGATCATGGTCGAGGACTACGAGCGCCTGGGAAGGCAGGTCGCCCAAGTTCGCAGGCAGCGGCGTCGGGCGTGTCCTGGCCGTACCGATGCTGGTGGGCGAGCGATTGATCGGCGTCCTGAACGTCGCCGACTCGAGCACCGGCTCCTACGGGGAGGACGACATCCGGCTGGCCAGTCTGTTCGCCGACCAGGCGGCGATGGCGATCGAGAGCGCCCGGCTGGTCAACGAGACCAACCGTCGGGCGGCGTACCTGGAAGCGCTCACGAATACGGCGGCGGCCCTCCGGGCGGCGGTCCTGCCGAAGGAGATGTACGCCGACGTTTGGACCAGGTGGTCGATCAGCTCAAGGCCTACGGTGCGACCTGGCGCTGCTGGATCCGGAGAGCGGCGAGACCGAAGCCGTGCTGGCGGTGGGTGCCTGGCAGGGGACGACGGGGATGCGCCTGTCCCCCGGCCAGGGGATCGTCGGCATGGTGACGTCGAGCGGGCAGGCCTTCGTCAGCGACGATATACGCGGCGATGCGCGCCTGGCGCGGCCGGAGCTGCTCCAGGACCTGCCGGCCATCGCCTGCGTGCCGTTGACGGTGGAGAATCAGATCGTCGGCTGCGTGATGGTCGGGCGACGCGAGCCGCTGAGCGCCGAGGAGGTGCGGCTGCTGACCGGCCTGGCGGAGATCGCCGGCAATGCGATCTACCGCGCCCGGGTGATGGCGACGCTCGAGGCGCGTGTCCAGCAGCGGACGCAGGAGCTGGAGGCGGCCAACGAACGACTGCAGGAGCTCGACCGGCTGAAGACCGAGTTCGTGTCCAACGTCACGCACGAGCTGCGCACGCCGATCACCAACGTGCTGCTGTACCTGGACCTGGCGCGGCGCGTCGGCGTCCGAGCCCAAGCGCGCCCACTACTTCGACGTGCTCAAGTCGGAGTTGGTCGGCTGGGAACGCTGATCGAGTTGGTGCTGACGCTGTCGCGGCTGGAGCGCGGCATGGTGCCGATGGACCTCGAGCCGCACCCGCTGGACGCGCTGCTGGCCGATGTGCTGGTCGGCCATCAGGCGCGGGCGGAGGCCAAGGGAATCGCGCTCGAACCACGAACCGGACGCCGGGCTGCCGGTCGTGTCGATCAACCGGGTGCAGATGCACCAGGTGCTGACCAACCTGGTGGCGAATGCGGTGGCCTACACGCCGCCGGGGGGGCGGGTGCACCTGGGGACCGCCCGGATCGGGGTGGAAGGGCGGGAGTACGTCGGGGCGGTGATCCACAACACCGGGGCGGTGATCCCGCCCCAGGACATGGAGCACCTGTTCGAGCGTTTCTACCGCGGGGCCATCGGGCGTGAGTTGGGCGAGCCGGGAACCGGCCTCGGCCTGGCGATCTCGAAGGAAATCGTCGAGCTGCATCACGGTTGGATCGAGGTGGAGAGCAGCGAGCAGGCCGGCACGGCTTTCACCGTCTGGCTGCCGCAGGCAGCCGCGTAGCGACCTGACGGCCGAGGCCGTCTGTCTGAGTCCCACCGCGAGTGGAGGCAGGCGAACCGCCGTCGCGCAGGCCAGGCGTCTGCTTCGGACGCTCGCATCACTGGAGCCGGCGACCATCGGTCGCGCGGTCCGCGTGCAAGACGCTCCATCCGCACCGGCACCAAGCGTCGGCGGCCCGGGTCGGGCGGTGGCCACACGCACTCGAACCCATTGCCACGTCGACGGCGGACGGCTACACTAGATCTCGCCGCACCTGTCGGGAGCAAGGGCCTGCTCCCGCAGCGCACGCAGGAGGTGGGGTCGCATACCTGCACCTCGCTCACGAACCGAGGGGAGGGTCGTGATGCCTGGCGCCACACGGATCCGATCGACTGACGAAGACCCCCGGGCGGACTCGCCTGCCGCCGCCGATTTCAGCCGGCGTGCGCCGAGCGACCGCTCCTGGCGCGCGGCACTGCGCGTCGCCCTGATCTACACCCTGGTCAGCGCCGCCTGGATCGCCCTGAGCGATCAGGTCTTGGCGCGCCTGATCCCGGACCCGCAGGCGTACACCTTTGCGCAGACGTTCAAGGGCTGGGGCTTCGTGGCGGCGTCGGCCGCGATCATCTTCGCCCTCGTCCGGCGTGAGTTGAGCGCGCAGAGGCAAGCGGCGTCAACGCATCGGGTCGCCGAGGCCCAGATGCGCCAGGCGGCCGATCAGGTCTACACGATGGTCCATAGCACGCCGTTGGCGATCATCATCCTGGCGGCGGACGGCACCGTCGGCATGTGGAATCCGGGTGCGGAAAGGATCTTCGGCTGGTCGGCCGAGGAGGTCATCGGGCGCGAGTTGCCCTTCGTCCCGGAGGACAAGCGGGCGGAGTATGAAAGGAACATCCAGCGCGTGCTGGCGGGCGAGTCGCTCTCCGGCGTCGATGCCGTCCGACGACGCAAGGACGGCAGCCTGGCCACCCTGCGGTTGTGGACCATGCCCTTGCGCGACGAGAACGGGCGGATTACGGCGACCTTCGCCATGTTCGAGGATATCACCCGGCGGAGTGAGGCGGAGGCCATCCTGCAGCGGCGGGATGCCGCGCTTGCCGCGGTAGGTAACGCCGCCCAGGACCTGCTGCTGGCTGGGGACCCGATGTCTCGCTTGCCGGGCGTCCTGCAGCGGCTGGGCGAGGCCCTGGAGGTCAGCCGCGCCTATGTCTTCCAGGCGCACGACGGGCCGCGCGGAAAGGCCGTCATCAGTCAGCGCAGCGAGTGGTGCGCGGCGGGGATCCGTCCGCAGATCGACAATCCCGAGCTCCAAAACGTCCCGCGCCACGACAGCCCCTTCGCCCCGTGGGGCGAAGCCCTGGAACATGGCGCGGTTGTGCGCGGGCATGCCTGGCAGTTCCCGGAGGCCGGACCGGTCTTCATGACGCCGGAGGACATCCGCTCTATCCTGCTCGTCCCGGTCTTCATGGATCAGACCTGGTGGGGAGTGATCGGCTTTGATGAGTGCACGCGCGAGCGCGAGTGGGGGCAGGCCGAGGTCGAGGCGGCGCGAGCGGCGGCCGGGATGCTGGGTGCGGTCATGGGGCGCGAGCGCGCCGCCCGGGCGCTTGAGGAGAGCGAGGGCCGCTACCGGCGGTTAGTCGACAACGCACCAGACGTCATCTTTCGCTACCGGCTGTACCCGGACCGCGCCTTCGAGTATGTCAGCCCGGCGGTCACCACCCTGGTCGGCTACTCGCAAGATGAGCTCTATGCCGATCCTGATCTGATGCTGGAGATGGTGCACCCGGAGGATCGGCACCGCTTGCTGCGCGTCCTGGAGGGCAAGGTGTCGGCGGCCGGGGCACTGCAGCTTCGCTGGCAGCATCGTGCCGGCCGGGTTGTGTGGGTTGAGCAGCAGACCTCCCCGATCGCCGATGAGGAAGGACGCTTGCTGGCGCTGGAGGGAATCGCTCGCGACGTCACCCACCGTGTGGAGGCGGAGGAGGCCGCACGGCGACGGGCCGAGCAGTTTGCCGGCCTGCACCAGACGTCGCTCGAGATTAGCGCTCAGACGGACCTCGAGCCGCTGCTGAGCTCGATCGTCGAGCGGGCAGCGCGCCTGGTCGGTACCCGCATGGGTGGACTGTTCCTGACATCCGCCGACGGGCAGGTGCTTGAACAGGTGTTGGACTACGGCCGGGACAGCCAGTTCCTGAAGGCACGCCTGCGGCTGGGTGAGGGCGTATCCGGCATCGCCGCCGCGAGCGGCGAGCCGTTCATGGTCGAGAACCACCGGGCCTGGCCCGACAAGGCCGACGTCTTCCGCGACAGCACGACCGGGCGGGTGCTGGCCGTTCCGTTGATGACGCAGGGCAGGACACTGGGGGTGCTCTACCTGTCGGACGAGGCGGCCGGAAGTTTCACCGAGGACGAGATTCGGCTGGCGACCCTTTTCGCCGAACAGGCCGCCATTGCCATCCACAACGCCCGGATGTTCGACGAAACGCGCCGTTACAGCGAGCAAATGGAGGCGCTGTATCAGACGGCGGTGGAGATCAGCTCCCAATCCGACCTGGACTTGCTGCTGGCGGCCGTTGTCGACCGGGCCGCAGGGGTGCTGGGGCTTCCCGTCGGCGGGCTCTACCTGCTGAACGACGCGACGCAGGAACTGGAAATGGTGGTCAGCCGTTACCCGGATCGGGACTATGTGGGCACGCGCATCGCCGTAGGCGAGGGCGTGGCCGGACGGGCAGTCGAGCGCGGCGAGCCGTTCGCCGTCGAGAGCTACTCCGAACTGGGAGGGAAAAGCCCCGGCCTACGACGATGTGCGCCTGGGACGTGTCCTGGCCGTCCCGCTGCGCGTCGCCGGCCGAATCACCGGCGCGGTCTACGTCAGCGACTTCCAACGCGGGCAGTTCACGCCGGCGGAGATCCGGCTGGTGAGCCTGTTCGCCGACCAGGCCGCGGTGGCGATTGAGAACGCCCGGCTGCTGGACTCCGAGCGCCAACGTTCTGCCGATCTGGCCCGCTCGCGGGCGCTGATGGAGTCGCTCTCCCGCCTGGCCGCCAACCTTGAGCAATCCACCGATCCGGATCAGCTGCTCGAAACGCTGCGCGGCGAGCTGCAGCAGTTGGGGATTCACAGCTGGCTGGGTCTGATCG
>CAWFSV010000003.1:0-37085 GCA_963818575.1 uncultured Chloroflexia bacterium
GGCTGTGATCGGCCCTGCGCCGCGGGTTCCGTAGCGATATCGCTCACGCCCGCCCCCACGCCCGCGCGAATTCGTCTCTCGATGCGGGCCGGGGTGGTGAGAACATGGGGCGACGGCATGCCTTGCCCCTACGGGGATCGTCACGGGCGCAACAGACGCCGGTAGCCGCAGGTCATGACCTGCGGCCCCCTATCGAACGCTCAGGACATCTGTCCCGGAAATGGGAGCGCAGCCGGAACGCCGCGGCTTGCGCCCGCGAGCGTGACGTAGGGCGGCCCGAAGAACCCACCTGCGAATACGGAGGGGCGGGTTTCAAACCCGCCCCTGCGCGCGCCAGGAATTGCGTTGCGATCGCGGCTGCCTCGGGTGACGAAAGCGGAGGGGCACGGCATGCCGTGCCCCTCCATCTCGAACGGGAAGGCCGGCAATCGAGGGTGTGTCGCCCGCCCTATGTCTTCTCCTTGGTTGCGTGCCGCAGGAAGACGAACCAGTAGATGATGGCCACCAACACGGCGCCGCCGATGATGTTGCCGATCGTCACCGGCACCAGGTTGTTGACGAAGAACGCCTGCCAGGTCAGCCCGTCGATCTCCAGCTTGGTGCTGGCGACGAAGAGCCGGATCATACTCCTTGATCAACAGCCCGATGGGGATGAAATACATGTTGGCGATGCTGTGCTCGAATCCGCCGGCGACGAAGGCCGTGATCGGGAACACGATGGCCATGATCTTGTCGACGGTGCTGCGGGCGCTGTAGGTCATCCACACCGCCAGGCAGACCAGCACGTTGCACATGATGCCCAGGAAGACGGCCTGCACGAACCCCAGCTGCACCTTGCTGTTAGCGATGCTCAGCGCGGCGGTGCCGACCGCGCCGCTGCCGAACGAGTACTGCTTGCTCATGAACATCAGCAGCGCCGTACCCAGCGACCCGATCAGGTTGCCCAGATAGACGATGCCCCAGTTGCGCAGCAGCGACCAGGTGGACACCTTGCCGCCGGCCCAGGCCATCACGATCAGGTTGTTGCCGGTGAAGAGTTCGGCGCCGCCGACCACGACCAGGATCAGGCCGAGGCTGAACACCAGCCCGATCAGCAAACGGGCGATGCCGTATGGCACGACGCCGGAGAGTCCGGCGGCGACCGTGGTAGCGAAGATGGCGCCCAGGGCGATGAACGCGCCGGCGAGGATCGCCAGCGTCAACACCGTCCAGAAGTGCATGGCGGCCTTGCGCACGCCGATCGATTCCGCCCGCACGGCCATCTCCGCCGGCAGAAGCGCGTCGATGCTGATCTCGTGGACTTCGTGGGTCGTCATAGGTCCGTTTCCTTCTGCCGGTCGCGCGGAGGCGAAGGGCACCTCTACCGTAATCTCGCCCTGCGGCTGGCTCAAGAGACGAATGTCACAAGCGCCGGACGGCGCAGGTCACGGGGTCGGGGTGCAAGGCGAGAATTAGTTCGATGCGGGGCGGGGCGCGGGCAGATTGAGCAAGACGACGGCCGCCAGGATTAGTGCCCCGCCCATCCATTGAGACCGGGTCAGCACCTCACCCAGCACGATGGCGGCCAGGGCAATGGTGAAGACAGGCTCGAGGGTGCTCAGCAGCGATGCGGCCGTCGGGCCGACGCGCCGCATGCCGGCGAAGAACGTCGTCAGCGGCAGAATGGTGCTGAAGACGATCAAACCGAGGAGCAGGGCGGCGGCGCGCGGCGTGGCCGGCACGACCCACGTGTGCGTGAACAGCCCGGTCAGGCCGAAACTCACGGAAGCCCCCAACGCCACCCAGGCCGTGCTGATGAGCGGCCCGGCGCGATGCACGTAGCGGTTGCTGACGACGATGTAAACGCCGTAGCCCGCCGCCGCACCCAGCACGAGCACGACGCCGAGCACGTCGGGACCCACACCGCGCAGGGAGTCCCACGGGCTGGCGGTCAGCGTCGCGCCGACCAGCGCCAGCACCATGGCCCCCAGCTCCATGCGGGCCGGCTTGCGGCCCTCCACGATCCACATGTTCAGCGCCACGAAGACCGGGTAGATGTACAGCAGCACCGAGCTGAGAGAGGCGGGTATGCGCTGCAGGCCAAGGAAGTACAGGCTCGATTGGGTGAAGTAGCCGAGGCCGCCGAGCACGAAGAGAGCCAACACAAGGCGGCGATCCGGGAAGATCGCTCGGCCCTGCCTCCACCCAAGGACGATCAGAAGCAAGAGCGCCGCGCCGCCGAAGCGCAGGCTGAGGAAGCCGGTCAGACTCAGTCCCTCGGCGAAGGCCAGCTTGGCGAGAATTGACAGCGTGGCGAAACCGAAGGCGGATGCGGCGCACAATCCGGCGCCGACGAGCCGGCTCTCAAAATCAGGCGCTGCGGGGCGGAAGTCCGTGGTCAAGGGCGGATGGCGTGATGGAACGCGGAACGTTCGCGGGGGAAGTATAGCCCTCGGAGTTGTCGCTGGTCAGCTTGGGAGCCCGGCACGCAAGCGGCATCGATAGGGCCGCCGGGCTCCGATCCGAGGAAACCTACTCAGCGACGTGCCCCGCCCACCGCACGGCGCATTTGGGCGCGATAGGCCTTGAACGCCGCCCGGCCGTCGGGCGTCAGGCCACAAACCGTCTGCGGAATCTTGCCGCGGAACCCCTTGTCGATTCGCAGGTAGCCGGCCTGTTCGAGCCGGCTCAAGTGCGCTGATAGATTGCCCTTGGTCAACCCGGTCTGGTGCTGCAGGAAGACGAAGTCGGCCTCGCGTACGGACGAAAGCAGCGCCACGATCAGCAGCCGCGCCGGCTCGTGGATCACGCGATCGACCTCGGTCAGGAGGCGCAGGTCGTCGCCGGCCATCATCACGCCCCTTCGGTCGGCGGCGCCGTTGTGCGCAGGTAGTGCGCCAGGGCCAGAGCGCCGCTCAGCACCGCGGCGACCCCGGCGGCACCGAACGCCAGCGCAGACCCAAGCGAGGCGCCCAGACCAATGGTGGTTGCCACCAATCCCCCGCCCAGCGCGACGAAACCGACAACCGCCAAGCGGACCAGCCCGGTCCGCAGGCTGAGCGCCAGAAAGACAATCGCCAGCGCGACCCCTTGCAGCGCGCCCAGCGCCAACTGCAGATTGGGTCGGGCGGCGAGCAGCCAGACGATCGCCAGGCTGACGCCGGCGCCGATGACCCCGGCCAGAACCCGGCGCGCCGACCCGGCGGTAGGGTAGGCCACGTAACCGGTACGTGGGTAGGTCAGCCGTTCCTTGGCGGCGCGCACGGCCAGCCCCACCAGGAGCATCCCGCCAAGGATGACCAGCGGCAGGCCGAGGGCGGAGAAGGACGCCGCCAGGCTATCGGCGGGCGCCAGGCCTTCGAGCGCAAACAGGCCGGCGAGGGCCAGGAACAGCACGCCGGCGCCGATCTCCACCAGGCCGTCGTCGAACCAGTAGCGAACGGCGCGCCGCGGGGCAGCTTCCATCTGTCCGATCATGGATCCCTCCGATGTGGTTTGCAATACAAACTAGTCTGTAGTAATTGTCGCGCAGCAAGAGCCGGTTGTCAAGAGGCATCCTGCCCTCGGGAAGCCGGCGGGTGCGGTGGGAAAGGGACAGCGGAGGCAGCCATGCGTGGCCCTTTCTCGCCGGGGTGGGGACGGGACACCGGCGGCGCGGCCGCCGTCGATATCTGGCCGGGCGGACCCCGGGGCGCGGTAGAATGGACCCCACAACGATGGCAACCCGCGATCGTATCCGCTCTGCCTCGCCCGCCTCGCCTGCAGCGCCGCCGCCTGCTCCCCAGCGCCGGCCGGATTGGATCCGCGTACGTGCCCCGTCGGGCGAGACGGTCGAGTGGCTGCGCCAGATGATGCGCAGCAAGTCCCTGCACACCGTGTGCGAAGAGGCGATGTGCCCCAACCTGGGCGAGTGCTGGGGCTCCGGCACGGCGACCTTCCTGATGATGGGCGATACCTGCACCCGCTCGTGCGGCTTCTGCGACATCAAGACCGGGCGCCCGGCGCCGCTCGACTGGCTCGAGCCCGAGCGGGTCGCCCGCGCCGTGCAGGCGATGAACCTGCGCCACGCCGTCATCACCAGCGTCAACCGCGACGAGCGCCAGGACGGCGGCGCCCCGATCTTCGCCATGGTCATCCGCCGCATCCGCGAGCTGCACCCCGGCTGCTCGATCGAGGTGCTGATCCCGGACTTCAAGGGCTCGCTCGAGGCGCTGCGCATCGTCGTCGACGCCCGGCCTGAGATCCTCAACCACAACGTCGAGACCGTGCCGCGCCTGTTCCGCAAGGTTCAGCCCCAGGATCGCTACGAGTGGGCCGCCGCCACGCTGTCGAACGCCAAGCGCCTCGACCCCGAGGTGCTGACCAAGTCGGGCATCATGCTCGGCCTGGGCGAGACGCTCGACGAGGTCCAGGCGGTGATGCGCGATCTGCGCGAGTGGGGCGTCGAGATCCTGACCCTCGGCCAGTACCTGCAGCCGTCCAAGCAGCACCTGCCGATCGAGCGCTACGTCACGCCCGACGAGTTCGCCGAGCTCAAGCGCTACGGCCTCGAGATCGGCTTCCGCTGGGTCGAGTCCGGCCCGCTGGTGCGCTCGTCGTATCACGCCGAGCAGCAGGTCCACGCGCTGAGCATCGTCCACCGCAAGCTGTACGGCGAATAATCCACCCAGGTTGCCACGCCTTCATCCCAAGCGGCGGCCATAGCTGGCCGCCGCTTGGGATTGCGGCGCGGATCGATCGGTGCCTGCCCCACGTCCTCGGAGCGCGTTCGCGCTCCGCGTATCTCCGTAGGGGCGGGTTTCAAACCCGCCTCAACAGGGATGCCCACGGCACCTGCGGTCGCCACTTGACCTGGCCAATCCGGCGTGCTATGCTCTGACGCTAAGGAATTCCTTAACGTCATGCCCGACCTGGCCCCCCTGCGCTCCTACGAGCACCTCAAGCTGGTCGCCGACCCGCGCCGGCTGGCCATCCTGCAACACCTGATGGCCCAACCGGCCACGCTGACTCAGCTCGGCCAGGCGCTCGGCGAACACCCGGCCTGGATCCGGCACCACCTGCGACGGCTGGAAGATGCCGGGCTGGTCGAGCTGATCGAGACCCGCCGGGTCGCGCGGCGCCGAAGAGCGCTACTACCGCGCCCGCGCCGGCGGATACCTGCTGCAGGAGCTGATCCTGCCGCAGACCTCGGGCCGTCCGGTCATCGTCTTCAGCGGCAGTCACGACCTGGCCGTCGAGCGGCTGGCGGCGGAGCTCGCCCCGCATGTCGATGTCCTGACGCTGCCCGTCGGCAGCCTGAATGGCCTGGCCAACCTGCGACTGGGGCTGTGCCAGGTCTCCGGTTCGCACATCCTCGACGAAAGCGGCGACTACAACACGCCCACCATCCGCCATCTGTTCCCCGACCGCGAGGTCGAACTGGTGACGCTGGCTTACCGGATGCAGGGATTGATGCTGGCGGCCGGCAACCCGAAGGGGATCAGGAGTATCGCCGACCTGACGCGCCCGGACCTGCGCTTCGCCAACCGCAACGCCGGCTCGGGCACACGCCTGTGGTTTGATGCCGAACTCAGACGGCTGAGGATCGAGCCGGCGCTGATCGGGGGCTGCGGCTTCGAGGTCGATACCCACAGCGCCGCCGCCTCCCTGGTCGCAACCGGGAAGGCGGATGCCGCGCTGGGACTGCAAGCCGCGGCGCATCAGCACGGTCTGGATTTCATCCCGCTGCACGAGGAACGCTACGACCTGGTTCTGCTCCGAGAGCAGGAACCCGCGGTGACCCCCTTGCTCGAGCACCTGCAGACCAGCGGGTTCCGCCGCGTGGTCGAATCGCTGACCGGGTATGCCACCTCCCACAGCGGCGAGCAGATCCTGATCCAGTAGAGGACGGGCCATGGCCCGCGCATCCCACCATCAAGGAGACCCCATGACGCTGCACTTGAGGCTGATCCTGAGCGGACTGCTCCTGCTCGCCATCGGACTTGGGCTTGCTGCCTGTGCGCCGCAGCCGGAACCTGCGCCCTTGGAGACGGCCGCCCCGGCCCCGACGGAAGTCCCCGCCGACCCCCCGGCGCCCGTGCTCGAGATCGTCGGGCCGGCGCAGGAGCTCTCCCTGACGATGGAAGACCTGCTGGCGCTGCCCGCCACGGAAGGCTACGCCGGCATCAAGAGCAGCACGGGCAAGATCACGCCCCCGGTCATGTTCAAGGGCGTCGCCTTGAAGGACCTGGCCGACTTGATCGGCGGGATGGACGAGAGCACGGGCTTCAGCGTGGTGGCCGAGGACGGCTACAGCATCACCTACTCCTACGACCAGATCTTCAACGGCAGCTTCATTGCCTACGATCCGGCCACCGGGCAGGAACTCAAGAACCCCGTCGAGCTCACGGCCATTCTGGCCTACGAAGCCGATGGGCAGCCCCTGGATCCCGACCAGGATGGCACCTTGAGGCTGGCGATCGTGAGCGCCGATCTCAACCAGGTCACCGACGGGCACTGGTCGGTGAAATGGGTCAACCGGCTGGAGGTCAAGAATCTGGGACTGGAATGGGTCCTGAAGTCGGAGGGCGCGATCGCCAAGACAACGGATCGCGCCAGTCTCGAATCCTGCGGGGCGCCGCAGTGCCACGGCGCCAGCTGGACGGATGACAAAGCCCAGGAGTGGGCGGGCGTCCCGCTGTGGTTGCTGGTCGGCGCGGTGGACGATGCCATCGAACACGAAGGGCCGGCGTTCAACGACGCCCTGGCCGAGGCAGGGTACTCGGTGGACGTGGTCGCAGGCGACGGGTACACCGTCACCTTCGACGCCGCGCGTGGTCAATCGCAACGCCGACATCATCGTGGCCTACAAGGTCAACGACAACCCGCTGCCCGATCAGTACTTCCCCTTGCGGCTGGTCGGCGCCGACCTGGAGAAGAACGAGATGGTCGGGATGATCGCCAGGATCCACGTCGGCCTGGAGCCCCTCCCGCCCACGCCGGAAGCGACCGCTGAACCGGTCGTGACAGCTGGCAGCCTGACCATCGCTGGCGCGGTGGGCAGCGAAACCTCGTTGGCCGAGGCCGACCTGCGGGCGATGGAGGTGGTCCAACGCACGGTCGAGCACCCCAAGAAGGGCACGCAGACCTACGAAGGAGTATCCCTGAACGCGCTCTTGGACCTGGCCGGGATCGAAGATGGAACGACGACTCTCGTCATCACGGCCTCGGATGGGTTCTCGACCGAGGTGAGCCTGGCCGAGGTGCGCGCGTGCGCCGATTGCCTGGTGGCCTTCACCGACACCGCGGAGACCTTCACGCATGGTCATGCCCGGCCTGTCCAGCAGCGCCTGGGTCAAGGGCGTCGTGCGGCTGGAAGTGAAGTAGCCCCGAGTGGCTTGCCTGCCAGGAGGCCGCACGGGCATGCCGGCAGCACAGGCGACGATGCAAGTTCCCGACGACGGGGGCTTGCATCGACATCCCGCCTCGCAGGCGCGGCATCGCGCCGTGCGAAGCCCCCACCGATACACGCTGCGCGCTGGCCGTGTCCTGTCTCGTCCTCGCCGGTTGCGCTGGTGAGTGAGGCGCCGGATGGATCCAGGGAGAGGACGCCCGTTGTGGTGTTCGCGGCGGGCAGCCTGATCCTGCCTTTCATGGAGCTGGAGCAGGCCTTCGAAGAGCGCCACCCGGAGATCGACGTGCAGGCCGAGTACCACGGCAGCATCCAGGTCATGCGGCATGTCACCGAACTGCACGAAGAGATCGACGTGGTGGCGACGGCGGACGCGGCGCTGATTCCGATGCTGATGTACGCCAGCAGCGTGCCGGAGACGGGGCAGCCCTACGCCGAGTGGTATATCCGCTTTGCCAGCAACCGCCTGGCGCTGGCCTACACGCCCCGAAGCCTGTATGCGGATGAAATCCAACCCGAGAACTGGCACGCGATTCTGGCGCAGGCCGGACGTGAAACTCGGGCTGGCCGACCCGCGCTTCGATGCCTCCGGCTACCGGACGCTGATGGCCTTCTCGCTGACGGAGAATCTGCTCGGGCGCTACGATCTGTTCGGGCCGGTCTTCGATGGGCAGTTCACATTCCCGGTGACGATCTTCCGCGACGAGGCTCTGACCACCATCACGGTGCCCGAGATCCTGGAGACAAGTCCGGGTGCGCACATCGTCCTGCGCGGCGGGAGCATCATGCTGATCGCCCTGCTCGAATCCGGCGACCTCGACTACGCCTTCGAGTACGAGAGCGTCATCCGCCAGCACGGGCTGGAGATGCTTTCCCTGCCCGAAGCGGTGAACATGGGCGAGGCCGAGTTCGAGCCTGTGCTACGAAGCCGTACAGGTCGACCTGGACTTCCAGCGCTTCGCCACGGTCAAGCCGCAGTTCCGCGGCGAGCGGATCGGCTACGGCATCACCATCCCGACCAATGCGCCGCACCGGGACGCGGCCGCCCTGTTCATCGCCTTCCTGCTCGGCCCGGAAGGACGCGCCATCATGGAGGCGAACTACCATCCGCTGCTTGACTCCTTCCCGGCGGATGGCTATGCGGACAATGCCCGTGAGCCTGCAGGCCCTGTGCGTCCCGGCGGAGTGAACTGTGAAGCAAGGCACCCTGCTCCTGAACTTCACCTTCTCTTTCCTCGGCGGCCTGCTGCTGCTGTTCATCGTCCTGCCGCTGGTCAGCACCCTGCTCGGCACCACGCCGGAGCAACTGTGGCTGGCGCTGACCGACCCCGAAGTGCTGCGCTCCATCGGCCTGACCTTCGGCGCCGCGGCGGTCGCCACGATCCTGGCCTGCTGACGGGCGTGCCGCTGGCCTACCTCCTGGCGCGCAGTCGAGTTCCGCGGCAAGCGCTGGTGGAGGCGCTGGTCAACCTGCCGATCGTGATCCCGCACACCGCGGCGGGCGTCGCGCTGCTGCTGGTCTTCGGCCGGCACGGCGTGCTCGGTCAGTGGCTGGCGCCGCTGGGCGTCACCTTCACCGACAACTTCGCCGGCATCGTGGTCGGCATGCTGTTTGTCAGCCTGCCGTTCCTGGTCGACCATGAGCCGCGAGGCGTTCGCCCTGGTGGATGAGGAACTGGAACGCGTGGCGCTGATCGACGGCGCCTCCGCCTGGCAGGCCTTCCGGCACGTGACGCCTGCCGCTGGCCTGGCGCGGCGTGCTGGGCGGCGCGCTGATGATGTGGGCGCGCGGCATCAGCGAGTTCGGCGCGGTCGTCATCCTGGCCTACCATCCCAAGATCGTGCCGGTGCTGGTCTACGAGCGCTTCAACGGCTTCGGGCTGGGGGCGGCCCAACCGATCGCCGCGCTGCTCATCCTCGTCGCCATCTGCGTCTTCATCTTCCTGCGGCTTTCGCTCCTGCCCGAAGGCAAAGCCGCCTCATCCGCGCAGACGGAGAAGCCCATGAAACTCAGCGCCCGCAATGTCCTGAAAGGCAAGGTGGTCCAGGTCGCCAGAGGTGCGGTCAATGCAGAAGTGACGCTTGAGCTCCCTGGGCGGCGAGCATCTCACCTCCATCATCACCCTCCGTTCGGTCGAAGAGCTTGGGTCTGGCGGAGGGCAAGGAAGCTACGCCGTCATCAAGGCCTCCAGCGTCATGCTGGCCGTGGACTGACCATCCGACCAAGTCACGATCGCCGTTCGCCCACAGGGCGGCTGGCGGAACATCCACTTCTCGAAGGAGAACCGAATCATGTCCCGTTCCATCAAGCTTTCTTCGTCCTGTTCCTGTGCCTGGCCGTGGCCGCCTGCGGAACGACGCCACGCCGCAACCGCCTCCGGTCACCGAAGCGCCCGCCACAGCGGTGGAGGCTCCTGCCGGAGAGCCCATCCTGAGCGTGGGCGGCATGGTCAGCCAGGAACTGGCCCTCACCGCCGCCGACCTGCACGGCATGGAAGTGGTCACGCTCACCGCCGAGCATCCCAAGAACGGACCCACCGATTACACGGGGGTCTGCCTGAGTGCCGTGCTCGACAAGGCAGGCGTCGCGGATGAGGCGGGCATGCTCGTCTGACCGCCAGCGACGGCTACTCATCCGAAGTCCCGCTTGCCGATGTGCAGGCCTGCGCCGATTGCCTGGTTGCCATTCGACGGCAGCGTGCTGAACATGGTCATGCCCGGCATGTCCAGCAAGGCCTGGGTCAAGGATGTGGTGAAGATCGAAGTCGGCCGGAAGCCACGGCAGCCGCCCCGGCCAACCCGAACATCATCCTGGCCACCACCACCAGCACCCAGGACTTCGGGCCTGCTGGACGTGCTGATCCCGGCTTTCGAGGCGGCAGACCGGCTACATCGTCCAGACCGTCGCCGTCGGCACCGGCGCAGGCGCTCAAGATGGGCGAGGAGGGCAACGCCGATGTCCTGCTGGTGCATGCGCCCGCATCCGAGATCGACCTTCATGGACGGCGGCTTCGGCACGGATCGCCGGCTGGTGATGCACAACGACTTCATCCTCGTCGGCCCGGCCGCCGATCCGGCCGGCGATCGAAGGGCTGGGCGCCCGTGGATGCGATTCAAGGCCATCGCCGCCGTCCGGCTGCGCCCTTCGTCTCGCGCGGCGACAACTCCGGCACGCACAAGAAGGAGCTCGACCTGTGGAAGAAGGCCGAGATCGATCCCGCCGGACAGGCCTGGTACCTCGAGACCGGCCAGGGCATGGGCGCCACGCTGACCATCGCCTCCGAGAAAGCCGCCTACACCCTCACCGACCGCGCCACCTACCTGGCGAACCAGGACAACCTGGAGCTGGACATCCTGTTCGGAGGGCGACCCGACGCTGCTGAACGTCTACCACGTCATCACCGTCAACCTGGAGAAGTGGCCGGCGGTCAACGCTGACGGTGCGACCGCCTTTGCCGAGTTCATCGACCTCGGCCGACGGCCAGGCACTGATCGCGTCCTTCGGGGTTGAGGAGTTCGGCCAGCCGCTCTTCATCCCCGATGCGGGGAAGAGCGGAATCGGAACTCGGGCTGTAGCGTGATCAGCCTGCCGTTCAGGCGGGCGGCGAGCCGTTCGGGATTGCCGTCCGCCTGAACGGCTGACCGTCAAGGATCACACCTTGGGCGAGGTCTTTTCGATCACGCTCCTGTCGCTCGAAGTCTCCGGCCTGGCGACGGCCCTCAGCCTGCTGATCGGGCTGCCGCTCGGGACGCTGCTGGCCCTGGGCCGGTTCCCCGGGCGCGCGGCGCTGTTCAGCCTGGTCAACACCGGCATGGGGCTGCCGCCGGTGGTCGTCGGTCTGGTGGTTGCCATGCTGCTGTGGCGCTCGGGGCCGCTGGGCGAGCTGCGCCTGATCTACACGCCGCTGGCGATCGTCATCGCCCAGATGATCATCGCCGCCCCGGTCGTCACCGGGCTGACGGCGGCGGCGCTGCAGCAGTTGGACCCGCGGCTGCAGCTCCAGCTTCTCGGCCTGGGCGCCTCACGGTCGCAGATGGTCCTGGCGCTGTGGCGCGAGGCGCGCCTGCCGCTGCTGGCGGCGCTGATGGCCGGCTTCGGCAGCGTCATCTCGGAGGTCGGGGCATCGATGATGGTGGGCGGCAACATCCGCGGGCAGACGCGCGTGCTGACCACCGCCATCGTGCTGGAGACCGGCAAGGGCGAGTTCGAGCGCGCCCTGGCGCTGGGGGCGCTGCTGCTGGTTCTGACCTTCCTGATCAATGCGGCACTGACGATGGTCCAGCAGCGCGGGGCGCGCCAGCGAGGCCGGACGTGATCGAGATCTCGCAGGTGATCGTGCGCCGCGACGGCCGGGCCGTGCTGGCGATCGACCGGCTGGCGATCCAGCGCGGCGAGGTACTGGCCGTCCTCGGGCCCAACGGCGCCGGCAAGACGACGCTGCTGCTCGTCCTGGCGCGCCTGCTCAAGCCGGAGAGCGGCTCGATCCGCTTCGACTCGCAGGCCGGGCCGATCGAGAACGATCTCGACTACCGCCGGCGGATCAGCGTCGTGATGCAGGATCCGCTGCTGCTCGATCGGTCGGTCTTCGACAACGTCGCCGCCGGGCTGCGGTTCCGCCACCTGCCGGCGGCGACGGTGAATGAGAGGACGACCGTCTGGCTGGAGAAGCTCGGGATCATCCACCTGCGTCGATCGCCCGGGCCTGAAACTCTCCGGCGGGGAGGCGCAGCGGGTGGCGCTGGCGCGCGCCTTCGTGCTCGAACCGGAACTCCTGCTGCTGGATGAACCTTTCGCCTCCCTGGATGCCGCCGCGCGGCAGACGCTGCGTGGGGAACTGCGGCGCCTGCTGTCCGAGACGCGCACTACGACGGTCTTCATCACCCACGACCCGGCCGAGGTGCAGGGTCTGGCCACGCGCAGCGTGTGGCTGGAGGACGGTCAGCTGAAGGTTGAGTTGCCGGAGGAACGGGACGCTTCCTTGCCATCCTCGACCGCGTTCCTGCGCTGAGCCTGCGGGAGAAGGCAAGCGGCGCAATGCCCCAGGAGGATGGGATCAGGGACCGGGGATGGGAGCGGATGGAGCAGGGTTCCTGGCGGACTCGATGTAGAATCCATACCGCACCCCGGCGCATCCTCCCCTGGCTACCATCGAGTGACAGAGCACCACCTCCTCCGCCGTCTTCTGGCACCCGCGCTCGCCGCGCTGCTGTCTCCTCGCCGCCACAACCGGCTGCATCATCGACTACCGGCTGGGAGAGGAGCCGACGCGGGTGACCGTTCGCGTCGAGGCCGACCAGGCGTGGACAGACACGCAAGTCGACCTCGCCGCCGGCGACCGGCTGGAGATCGATGCTCTGGGTGGGACGTGGTCGCCCTGGCCCGGCGGACATTACGACGCCCTCGGTTCCGGCGGTGATCCGCTTTGTGACTGCAATCAGTTGATGGGCGTCTCGCACGCGGCGCTGATCGCGCGGGTGGGAGACGGCCATCCGTTCTTCGTCGGCGATCATTGGGATCAGGTCGTGGGCGACGGCGGAAGACTGTACCTCGGCATCAACGACACCCGCCTGGACGACAACAGCGGTTCGCTGGAGGTTCGCATCGAAGCACAGTCCTGACCCGCGTCCGCCCTGGGTGGGCGGGCTGCGGGAAGCCATCGGGTGAGGCGCGCGACGAGCCGGCGCAGGGCATGCCGGCCGTGGCAGGTGGAGGGGGAAATGCGCGAAGGACGGATTCCCGGGTACCACGCCGAGCGCATGCTGGAGGCGGTGAGGCGCTTCCGCGCCAACTGGATGCACTACCATCGGCCGGAGGACGTCAACCAACTCCTGCGCCTGTTCCCCGCCGTGCATCTGCCGCGCGGCTTCATCCTCGACTACTTGCCGGTGGGAGGTGTCGAGACCGGTTGGATCCTCCCCTTTGCGCGGCGCGAAGCCGTCACCAGCGGCGAGTTGACGATGCCGGCCGCTCTGGCCGCCATGGAGCGTGATCGTCTGGCGACCAAGCGGGGCAGCGGCGAGCTGCGCCGGCTGGAAGTCGAGCACCTGTACCGCCACCTGACCTACGATCCGACCCCGACCGGGTTGTTTGAGTACGGCTTCTTCATCAGCGAGCTGTGGGCGACCAAGTCGGCCTCCCGGGCGCGTGACTGGCTGGAGCTCGAGCCGATCTTCACCCGGCGCCAGTTCGACGCCGTCGTGCGGGCCGCCCGGCAGGTGACGCGCGTCATCCGCCCGGAGGTCTGCGACCCGCTGGGCGCGCCTGGCCTCCGGCGGAGGCGGGCAGGTCGAGTTCATCGTCTATCAGGGCGCGGCGTGGAAGCGCATCTTCCAGCTTCGCCTGACGATCGAAGCCGACGGCGGCGTGCGCCGCGAACCCGGCGAGTTGCTGGCCAATCTAGGCTGAACGCCGCATCTCAAGCACGCACTCTTGTCGGAAGGCAGTTGACGGGCGCTGCGCACGCGGGCGTTGGAACCTTGCGGCCGCCGGTGCGCACAGTCCGTTGTGGAGGCTGGATCATGGACGTCACCTACCGCCCGATCGGCGTGCTGCACACGCCGTTCCGCGACTTGAGCGAGATGCCCATCCAGCCGACCAGCCGGGCGAGCGCCCCGGGCACGGCCGAGATCTTCGCCGAGTATGCCGAGGGCCTGCGCGATCTCGACGGCTTCTCACACGTCATCCTGTTGTATCACCTGCACCGGATGCGGCGGGTCGAGCTGACCGTCCTGCCGTTCCTTGGCTCGGAGCCGCGGGGTGTGTTCGCCACGCGCGCCCCGGCGCGGCCGAATCCGATCGGCCTGTCGATCGTCAGCCTGGTGCGCGTCGAGGGACGCACGCTGCACCTGGGGAACGTCGACATCCTCGACGATACGCCGCTGCTCGATCTCAAACCCTACGTCCCGGCGTTCGATCGACCGGCCCAGGCGCGCGCCGGATGGCTGGAGCAGTTGCAGGGGAACGTCGGCGAGGCGCGCTCGGACGACCGATTCAAGTGACAATCGGCGAATGGCGAGGGCCGGCCGACCCGACCCGCCGTGCAGCCCGGCAGGTGCCGGAGGATTGCCGGGCGCCGGCCGGGCTGGCGCCGCGCGTCCGAGGTCGTATAATCACCTCGCCCTACGGCCGCTCGCGTCCGACGCAGGATCGGTCGGATGCGGCCGAGCGAAGGAGGACGCACATGGATCCCAGATCCGCCCGCATCCACGTCGACACCGGCGTGGGAATCTTCTGGGTCATCGGCTGGATGTTCACCATCGCCTTCGCCAAGCTGATCTGGTGGCAGGCGCTCCTCGGCCTGGTCGTCTGGCCGTACTACCTGGGACTTGCCGTTCGGTAAGCCTGCTCGCGCCGGCGCCTGCGTAACGCGCCCCGCGCGCCAAACAACGCCCCGCCCTGGCGGGAGAGAAGCAGCTCGGGGCCGGAGGTCCGCGCCCGGGCAGGGAGGCATGCGTGTTCTACACTGTTGTCCTGGTCCTTCACAACCTGGTGCGCTGGGTGGTGGTGCTGACCGCCGCCTGGGCGCTGGTGCGCGCCTGGTCCGGCTGGCTCGGCAAACGAGCATGGACGACGACCGATCGCCGGGCGGGGATGTTCTTTGGCATGAGCCTCGACATCCAGTTGCTGCTCGGCCTGATCCTGGCCTTCATCAGCCCGATCCTGCAGGCGGCCTATGCGGACCTGGGTTCGCTGGCGATGCAGGACCCCTTCCGCTTCTTTCTGACCGAGCACATGCCGCTGATGATCGTGGCCGTCGTCCTGGCCCACTTCGGTACGGCGGCGGCGCGCAAGGCTGCCGACGACACGGGCAAGCATCGCCGCGCGGCGATCTGGTTCACGTTGGTCGCGCTGGCGATCGTCCTCGCCATCCCGTGGTTCCGCCCTCTGCTGCGGCTGTAGACCGAGCGCGAGCTCGAGCCGTGCCCGAGTTCCGTTTCTACCATCCGATCGAAGTGCGCTACGCCGACATCGACGCGCAGCGCCACGTGAACAACGTCGCCTACTTCGCCTACATGGAGTCCGCCCGGGCCCGCTACCTGCAGCACCTCGGGCTGTGGGATGGCAAGGACTTTCTCAAGATCGGCATCATCGTCGCCGAGGCCGCCTGCACCTACAAGGCCGCCATTGGATACGGGCAGCCCCTGCGCGTCGGGGTGCGCACGATGCGCCTGGGCACCAAGAGCCTCGAACTGCATTACACGATCGAGGATGCCGGCACCGGGAAAGAGATGGCCACCGGTCGGACGATCCAGGTTGCCTACGACTACCACGCCAGCCAGACGATCCCGGTTCCGGAAACCTGGCGCCGGGCGATCGCCGCGTTTGAGGGGCTGGCGCCGGCCGAGGCCGGTCTCCCGGGCTAGCCGCCCGCCTCCCGTCGATGCTGCTCGACGCTCTGCTTCCGCCCGCTTCGCTCACCAGCCTGCCCGAACTCGCGCGCTCGGCGGAGGCCGCCGGCTTCGACGCGCTGTGGAGCACCGAGACCCAGCACGACCCCTTCCTGCCGCTGGCGCTGGCCGCCGAGCACACGCGGCGCATCCACCTCGGCACGGCCATCGCCGTGGCATTCGCCCGCAGTCCGGCCGTCCTGGCCTACACCGCATGGGACCTGGCGGATGCGTCGCGCGGCCGCTTCATCCTCGGATTGGGAACGCAGGTGAAGGCGCACGTCGAGCGCCGCTTCGGCATGCCGTGGCCGGACTCGCCGGCCGGCAAGCTGCGTGACATGATCCAGGCGATGCGCGCCCTGTGGCGTGCGTGGCAGGAGGGCGAGCGCCTCAATCACCGCGGCCCGTACCACAAGCTCACGCTGATGACCCCGTTCTTCAACCCCGGCCCGATCGAGCATCCCTCGATCCCGGTGTATATCGCCGGCGTCAATCCGGCGCTCTGCCGGCTGGCGGGCGAATTGGCCGACGGTTTCGTGGCTCACCCGTATCACTCCGCCGAGTACCTGCGCCAGGTCGTCCGCCCGGAGATCGACGCCGGTGCGGCGCGTGGCGGACGCGTGCCCGGCGACATTCGCCTGTGCGTCACCGCGCTGACGGCCACCGATGACGCCGAAGCCGGGTTCGCCCGCTCGCAGATCGCCTTCTACGCTTCGACCCCCACCTATCGCCCGGTGATGGCCCACCACGGCTGGGGCGAGATCGCCGACCAGCTGCGCGAGCTTGCGCGCCGCGCAGCCTGGGGCGAGATGTCGTCGCTGATATCGGACGAGATGCTGTCCACCTTCGCCGTCGTCGCCCCGGAGGCCGACCTGGCCGCGGCGCTGCTCGAACGCTACCGCGGGCTGGCCGACCGGCTGTCGCTCTATCTCCCTTATTCACCGGGCAGCCGCGACGCGTTCTGGCGCAAGCTGGTGGATGAGATCGGGTCGGCATGAGGCTGATCGTCGACGCCCACGAAGACATCGCCTGGAACATGCTGACCTTCGGGCGGGACCCGACGCGTTCGGTGGCCGAGACGCGCGGCCGCGAGGCCGGCACGCCGATCCCGCAGCAGCAGGGCGAGGCGCTGCTCGGCTACCCGGACTACGTGCGCGGCGGCGTCGCCATCGTCTTCGCCACGCTGCACTCGATGCCCGTGCGCCGCAAGCTGTTCGACTGGGAGACGCTGACCTACGCCACGCAGGCCGAGGCGCATCGGCTGGCGCAAACCCAATCCGATGCCTACCACCGCCTGGTCGACGACCACCCCGGCCTGTTCCAGTTGGTGGAGGATCAGGTGGATCTGCGCGAGGTGCTGGCAAGCTGGGCCGGCGACCCGCCGCCCGCGCCGCGACTCGGCCTGGTGCTGCTGATCGAGGGCGCCGACTGCGTGCAGCAGCCGGACGAGCTGCACGATTGGTATGCCACCGGCGTGCGCATCGTCGGCCCGGCGTGGAGCGGCACGCGCTACTGCGGCGGGACGCGCGAGCCCGGCCCGCTGACGCCCGACGGCCGGCGCTTGCTGGACGTGATGGCCGACCGGGGGATGATGCTCGACCTCAGCCACATGGCGGAGCAGGCGTACTTCGAGGCGCTCGACCGTTTTCCCGGCACGCTCTTCGCCACCCACAGCAACGTGCGCGCGCTGCTCGACGGCAGCCCGATCCCCGATCGCCACTTGAGCGATGCGATGATCCACCGGCTGGTCGAGCGCGACGGCGTGATCGGCGTCGTCCCCTACAACCGATTCCTCAAGGGCGGCTGGCTGCCGGAGGACGGCCGGGATGTCGTGACGGTCGAGCACGTCGTCCGCCACATCGATTACATCTGCCAGCTGGCGGGCGATGCGCAGCACGCCGGGCTGGGAAGCGACTTCGACGGCGGGTTCGGGCTGGACAAGGTTCCGGCCGGGCTTGACAGCATCGCCGACCTGCGGTTTATTGGCGAGGCACTGGAGCGATCCGGGTACCAGCCGGCGGACGTGGACGCCATCCTGTCCGGCAACTGGCTGCGGATCCTGAACCAGGGCCTCCCGGAGTCATGAGATGCCCGCTGGGCCGCTGACAAAACGTCAGGTCAGATGGGCGCGCCGCTGGATGACGCTGGTCATCCTCGGCTTGTTCGTGTTTGTGGTGGGGATCAATCCCGACCTGATCGGCATGAACCGCAGCCGGGTGATCGGCTTCATTCAGATGGGTGTGTGGCTCAGCGGCCTCGGGCTGCTGCTGCTGGGGGCGTTCCTGGCCGTGCGCGTCGTGCGCAACGGCCGGCCGATGAGCCTGCGGGCCGAGATCGGCACGCGATTGATCGCCACCGGTTACGTCGTCTCGGCCGCCGCCTCGCTGGCCGACTTCCTGGCCATCGGTTCGCACCTTCTGCCGTGGGTCTACTTCGGCCCGCTGCAGGTCGGCGGGCTGGCGGCCGGCGTGATCCTCAGCCTGGTAGGCGTGCTGCTCTACTGGCCGCGCACGCCCAAGCCTTCCCTCGAACCGGAGCCGGCCTAGGCCCGGACGCATCCCCAGTCTCTTGAGCGTTCAGCTATCAGCTATCAGCTATCAGCGGTCGGCGGGTCCTGCGCGTCCACGAACAGATTCGAGCCGCGTGGTTGGTGAACGCGAGCCGAGGCAGCCTGCAAGGAGGAGCTGCCTCGACGCTGGTGAAGCCGATGGTGATCCGGATCAGGCGCGCGGCTCAGTGCCCTGCGCCGACGCGCTCGCTCGAGTGGCCGGGGAACACCTTGCCCCCCGGCTTGATGCGCGCATAGGCGTAGTTGACCGCCACCGTCACCTGCCCGAAGCCGACGACGATCAGGTTCAGCGGGTCGACGCCCTCCTGCGAGGTGATGTCGCCGGCGGCGTACACGCCCGGCAGGTTGGTCTCCATGCGGTTGTTGACCTTGAGGTAGCGCCGGCCGACGGTCTCGATGCCCCATTCGCGGATCGGCCCCAGGTCCGCCTTGAACCCCAGCGCCAGGATCGCCTCGTCCACCTCGAGCGTCGACTCCTCCTGCGTGCGGTTGTCGAAGATCACGGCGCGCTCGAGCCGGTCCTTGCCCTGCAGCTCGCGGATCTCGTTGAACAGCCGCACGTCGACCTTGGACGCTTGCAGGGCGTTGACCGATGCGTCGTGGGCCCGGAACCCCTCCCGCCGGTGGATCAGCGTCACCGAGCGGGCGATCTTCTCCAGCGCCAGCGCCCAATCGACGGCGCTGTCGCCGCCGCCGGTGATCAACACCCGCTTGCCGGCGTAGGCCTGGAGGTCGCCGGCCATGTAGCCCACGCCCTCTGCCCTCGAAGGGCCGGATGCTCTCGTTGGGCAGCCGGACCGGCTCGAAGGCGCCGATGCCGGCCGTCAGGATGACAGCCCGGGTGAAGTAGGTGCCTTTGTCGGTCTCGATGCGCCAACAGGTTTCGTCCGGGGCGCCGCCGGGAAGAGGGACGAGGGTGAGCGTCGTCGCCCGTTCGCCGAGCAAGATCGCCGGCTTCCACTTCTCCGCCTGCCGCAGCAGGTTGGTGACCAGGTCCTTGGCCAGGATGGCGGGGTGGCCGGGGACGTCGTAGATCGTCTTATCCGGGTAGAGGGCCGTCAGTTGTCCGCCGGCCAGGGGCAGCACATCGATGATGCGGGCCGAGAGCTCGCGCAGCCCGGCGTAGAACGCGCCGAACAGTCCGCTCGGTCCGGCGCCGATGAACGTCACGTCCACCACGGGCGCGGAGGTATCGGTGGTCATGCGCGGGCAGTCTCCTTGGGAAACGGGGGAAGCAAAGGGATGATACCAGCCCGCGGAGGGGCCGTCAATGGGCACAGATATCGGACCGGACAGGTGGCGGCGCCGCCTGTCCGGTCCTGAGGGCGATACTGTCTTGAAGCAGAACGGCCCGCAGCCGAACGGACCCGTTACCGCTTCGACGAGGGCGGCCTCACGTTGGCAGAGGCCGGGAACGTGGCGGCCACGGCCTCGGCCGTGCGGGCCAGCAGCTCCGCGTCCTCGGCCGTATAGGTCGCCTCGTTCGTGCGGCGACCCAAAGCCAGTCGGCCGTACAGCCGCCCGCCGGCTGCCAAAGGGACCTCGATGGCCGGCTCACCGGACCACGCTCCTGCCTTGTAGGTCAGGCGCCGGCGGCCATGGCCGTCCAAGTCCAGGGCACCACCCTGCGAACCGAACGCGGCCACGGCGACATCAAGCAGGCGCCGTGATGCCTGGGCCGGTGAGACCACCCACATACCACGCGTCAGTTCCTCGATCAGACCGTCAAGCCGTTTGTGCGTGTCTTGCGGGTCCCTGAAGCGACGGTCCACCGCGGCCTGCAAACGGGCTCGCATCGGGGTGAACGCCGAGGCCAGCACGAGCGTGGTCAGGACGATGGCGGCATCCGACTTCTGGCCGGTGACGGCGATAAAGAGGCGCTGGAACAGGTTGATCGAGGCGGCGTACAGGCCGGCCAGGATGGCGGTCAGTGCGCCGTACACAAGGCCGCGATTGATCAGGAGGTCGATGTCATACAGACGGTGCCGCAAGATAGAGATGGTGAGCGTGACCGGTACGATCGCCAGGAGCAGGAACCACAGGAAGCCACTGGCCGCCGCCCAGGAAGGCAGATCTGCCCCGCGGGAAGGTTCTGAAGGTAGAGGTACGGGATGGATTGCAGCATCATGAGGACAAGCCACAGCGTCAGCCCGAACACGACCCAGCGTGTCCGCTGTCGCTCGATCTCCGATGAGACTCGCCGGTAGCGGTAGACCTGGGCACCCAGGGCGACAACGAAGAGGACGAGCCAGGAGGCCCACAGCAGCTGGGAGGGGAGCGTGTTCGACGCGCCCATCGCCTCGGCGTCGACGAAGAGCACCAGCACAAGGGCGAGAAGAGGCAATGGAAATAGGCTTTGAATTCTAATGCCCCGCAGCTCTGCTGCAGGGTAGTTTACTTGATTATCGGTATTTGGTTATTGGCTATTCTTAACCCCAGGACATCCTGCATGTCGTATAGGCCGTTAGGTTGATTCACTACCCAGAGGGCTGCCCTAATCGCTCCACGAGCAAAGTCATCTCGGCTGTGGGAACGGTGGATCACCTCCAATCGTTCACCAATTCCACCGAAGAGAACGGTGTGCTCTCCGACGATATCGCCTGCCCGGATCACCTGCATTCCAATCTCCTCTTTTGTCCGTTCACCCACCATCCCCTTTCTGCCATATACGCCTACCCGATCGAGATCTCTTCCCAATGCCTTGGCAATCAATTCTCCTAATCTGACCGCTGTACCGCTCGGCGAATCCTTTTTCAAATGGTGATGTGCTTCAAGGATCTCCACGTCATACTCCGGACCCAAAACTTGAGCGATCTCTTGGACGATTCGAAACATCACGTTCATTCCCACGCTCAAATTAGGAGCCATAACACACCGAACACCCTTCGAAAGCTCATCAACCTTCTCTTTTTGTACTGAATTCAAGCCAGTGGTTCCTATGACAATGGCCAAGCCATTGTCTTTTGCAAACCGCAAGCTATCTAATGAGGACTGGGGATTGGTAAAGTTGATGATCACATCTCCTCCCCCCTTCGGGCGTCCGGCCGCAGGCATGGGACGAAGTCGAGATTTGCCCTGACCCGGCGTGTGAACCCGTTGAGCGCCGGCCGTTGACACGTCACCCGCTGGTGTGCTAGTCTGGAGGTCCAGTAGGACTTGAGTACCACTCGGGATCGTGCTCAAAGGTAGGGGGCAGCATGAAACCTTGGCGGATTCTCCTGGTCGCGGCGTTGATCGCCGCGCTTTTCGTCTTGGCGCCTGTCGCCTTCGCCAACTGCCCACAAGGCAATCCGGAATGCGAGCTCCTGCCTCCGGAGTCGGAGGAGGTGAACCCGGATCCGGGAAGCGGCGTGGGGCTGGCGGGCGAGGTCGCCTCACCCGGATCGTTCCTGCCCGTTCAGGTCGTAATCCCCATGCCACTGCCGCGCCAGGCGGAGGCGTTACTAAGGTCGGTCCCGGTGGTTGCGCCGGCAAGCTTGCCGGTGATCGAGGTCCCGCTGCGCTACCAGAACCCGGACGATGTGTCGTGCGGCGTGCAGGCGCTCGGCATGGCGCTCGAGGGGCTGGAGGGCGCCGCGCCCACGTCACCGGCGCTGCTCGGTTTCCTGCAGGACCAAGGGATGATGTACGACTTCGGCACGGGCGTGGAGGAACTGGCCTATGCCGCGCAGTCGTTTGGTTACCGCGGCTCGTATGCTTTCCATGGTGCATCGCTCGAAGACCTGGCGGCGCAGCTTACTGCTGGATCACCGGTCGTCGTCAGCCTGGGCGCGAATGGCGAGGGCGTGCCGGGGCACTTTGTGACCGTCACCGGGATTTCGGCCGACGGGAAGTGGGTGTCCTATAACGACCCGACGCTCGGCCGGCAGGTGATCTCGGCCGAAGAATTCACGCGCCTGTGGGGATTGCAAGGGAACAGCGGTGTAGCGGTGCTGAAGGAAGTGCCGGCCGGAGCGCCAGATTACTCGCCCTGGGTGGCGCTGATGGCAGGCGTGATGGCGCTGGTGAGCATGACGCCATTGGGGGCGAGACGGCAGGGCGTGGGTGGCCGCGTGGACAGTGGGGGCGGGGGAGGCAAGCCGGCGCCGAAACCGGCCCCCAAACCAGCGCCGAAGCCTGCCCGAAGCCGGCGCCTGCTCCTAAACCGGCGCCCAAAGCAGCGCCCAAGCCGGCGCCTGCACCCGCTCCGGCGCCGCGTGGCAAGGTTCGACGAGGAACCAGCACCGGCGCCCAGACCCACGTCCGCGCCTGCTCCCGCACCCAGACCTGCAGCGGTGGCCACGCCTGCTCCCGCGCCGCGTCCGCCCACACCTCCAACGCCGCCGGCGCCAAGCCTGTTCGAGCGGATCACGACTGCCGTCTCCAACGCAGTCCCGTCAGCACGGCCGTGCAATACACGACGACCGTCAGCAACACAGTCAGCCGAGCCGTCTCAACCGCCAGCACGGCGGTGCGCGATGCCATCAGCACGACGGTCAACCGGGCGACGGCGTTTGTGGATGAGGCCGCCGATGAAGCCCGGCAGATCGGAAGCGATAACCCCTCCTTCCAGATCCTGCAGCTAGGCCAGCGGCGACTTGTGGGCGAACAGGATGGCGCCCCAGGTCGCACTCTCAAGTCGCGACTCATCGCCGTCCTGGCAAAGACATGCGTCGATCGGCGTCGGCATATCTCACCAGAGTGAAGGTGGCGAGTTCCGATGAAGATGGCGCGCGCTCTGTCTCGTATCGAGGCCGGCCCCGATGAGCAGCTTGTAGGCGAGATTGGCAAGGTCTTCGCCGATGTCTTCACTTCAGATGCCCATCTGGATATTCTCTTTCACGACAGAATCAGGAGGAGCAGGTTGCTTCTTGGAGCCGGAGCTTCTTTTCGGTCCGACAATCAACGCAACCACCGGCATGAGCGCCTGAGGGGGGCCCACAGGGTTGAATGAACCTGGAGCCACCGCCTGGCTTGGACTTGCGTCTTGACTTCGGGTTCTCTCCTCGGGACGCATGAGGTAAATCTGTTTGGCTGGGCCCCGTCATGCAGCCCACACGATCGGCCTCCGGCTTCGTCCGCCTGGCATCGGCGTGCCGTCTGTTGATCATCGGCACATCCCTGCCGCACTGATCGTGGCACGCGGCAATGCGGCCTGAAGTGTGAGGGGGCTCCATGCAGCGTTCCGCCGCCCCACCTCCCGAAACCACCCCATCCTGGGCCGCCGGCGTCCGCCGTCGGATCCCCTTCTACCTGCTGGCGGCGTTCCTGCTGGCGCTCCTGGCGGCGGTCGTCACCTTCATCTACCTGGAGCAACTGCGCGCCTCGATGGTCCCCACGGCGGCAGCGCTGGTGGCGCGCCAGGCGATCCGCCCCGGCGAGACGATCACCGAGACGATGGTCGAGGTGCGGGCGGTACCGGAAGCGGTCGTGCCCGCCGAGCGGCTGACGTCTTCGGCGCAGGCAGTGGGCCGCACGGCACTCGTGCCGCTGGCGGCAGGCGAGGTCATCCTGCCTCAGCGCTTGAGCGGAACGGGCGAAGCCGGGCTGTCACGCCGCCTGCCGGACGGCCGCTGGGCCATGGTCCTGCCCGGATCGTGGCTGGCAAGCCCGATCCCGGAGATCGGTGCCGGCGATCGCGTCGACCTGCTCGCCTACCAGGCGGGCCAACCTGCCGATCAGGCTGCGGTCATCGTGTCCGCTATTGAGGTGCTTGCGGTCACCGGCACGGCGGCTGATGCCGAGGCGCTGACGTTGGCCGTGAAGCTTGAAGAGGCGGCCGCCGTCACTTACGCCCGCGCCAACGGCTTCCTGCTCCTGCCTCTCCTCCGCCCGGCCGGAGGATGATGATGGCCGTGCTCACGGTCTTCTCGGCCAAAGGCGGTTGCGGCGCCTCGCTCATCGCCACGAACCTCGCCCTGGCGTTGGCGCACTCTGCGCCGACGCTGCTGCTCGACCTGCATGGGCAGGAGGGCACGGACGACTTGCTGCTCGACCTGCGCAGTCCCCATGCTTGGCCCGAGCTTCTCCCCGTTGCCGCCGAGCTGACCGATCGGCAGATCGAACTGGTGGCCAGCCGCCACCCCGAGGGCCTCGTGATGCTGGCGGCACCCGCCTCAGGAATCGATCCGGCGCCGGCACAGGGCACTCAATTGCTCCTCGAAGCACTCGCCAGACGCTACGCATGGGTCATTGTCGACGCGCCGTCAGGCGCCTGGACCCCGGGGCCGGCCGAGTTGAGCGATACGCTGCTGCTCGTCACCACCGCCGATCCACCGGCGCTACGGTGCGCCAAGCGATTGCTGGAGGCTCGCCCTCAGGGCGTGCATGGCCGAGTAGGGCTGGTGCTCAACCAGTTTGGCCGGGGCCAGCCGGCCTCGGCCTCCGAGGTCGCGGCATCGCTCGATACCCCGCTGCTGGCCGCTGATCCCTGTTGACCCGCGAGGCGTGGGCTATCAGGTGAACTTTGGGCGACCGTGTGCGCTCGACCGGCAAAGCCCGCTGGGGCGGACGGTTGTTGCGTTGGCCCGGCGGCTCATGGCTGGCGGAGATCCGCAAGACGGACACGTCCGCCGTTGCCGCCACTGCCTCGCGTCCAGAGCGATCAGGATGACCACCGTGGAGCAAACAAGGCTTGACCTCGAAGACCAGTTGCACGCCCGCCTTTCGGCGCAACTGGAAGAAGAGATGGAAACGGGCGAGCTCGCCGGCGTTCCCGAGCCGGAAGCGTTGCGCACGCGTGTGCAGTCGTCTGGTGGAAGACTACCCGGCGGTCCTGACGCGATCGGACGCCGAGCGCCTGGTTCAGGCGGTCATCGATCGTGTCCTCGGGCTCGGCCCGATCGAACCCTTGCTGGCCGATCCGACGATCACCGAGATCATGGTCAACGACCCCACGCACGTCTTCATCGAGCGTGAAGGACGGATCGAATCCTGCGCCGTTCGATTCCGCGATGATGCCCACCTGCGCCATGTGATCGACCGGATCGTGGCGCCTCTGGGACGGCGCATCGACGAAAGCAGCCCACTAGTCGATGCCCGCCTGCCGGACGGCTCGCGCGTGAACGCCATCATCCCTCCGCTGGCCCTCGGCGGCCCTGTGCTGACCATCCGCAAGTTCTCCCGCCAGCCCTTCACGTTGGACCGACTGGTGGAGCTCAAGACGCTGCGGCCTGACATGGCCAGGTACCTTGAGCGATGCGTCCGGCAACGCGTGAGCGTCCTGGTATCCGGCGGCACGGGCTCGGGCAAGACCTCAACGTTGAACGCCCTCGGCCGGGTGATTCCATCGAGCGAGCGCCTGATCACGATCGAGGATTCGGCCGAGCTGCAGCTCGGCCATCCGCACTGGATCGCGCTGGAGGCACGTCCGCCGAACATCGAAGGGCAGGGGGAGATCCCGATCCGCACGCTGGTGCGCAACGCGCTGCGCATGCGGCCGGATCGGATCATCGTCGGGGAGGTGCGCGGCGGCGAGGCGTTCGACATGCTGCAGGCGATGAACACCGGCCACCGCGGCTCGATGACCACGCTGCATGCCAACTCCCCGGAGGACGCCCTCGTCCGGCTCGAGTCGATGGTCCTGATGGCCGGCTTCGAACTGCCGGTGGCGGCCATCCGGCGCATGATCGCCGGGGCGGTGCAGGTGGTCGTCCAGCAGGATCGGATGCCGGATGGGCGGCGGGTGCTGACGTCGATCGTCGAGCTCGAGCGTTCGCCACGAGGCGAGATTGGCCTGCGCCCGGTCTTCGTTCTGAACGAGAGCGCGCCGGCCGAAGGGGCGAGGCAGTGAGACAGGATGGTAATCGGGATCTGAGGCTGTGGTTTGCACTGCGGTCTTGCCCGAAGTCCTCTCGCCTTGCCGAGTGCCGGGCGATGGCCAACATGAAGCGCAAGTCGCCATTCATTCGTTGCGGCCGTCTAATCGCTAATGGCTAATTGTTAATTGCTGATGGCTAATGCTGCTAATTGCTAATTGCTAATTGCTAATTGCTAATTGCTGGTAGCCAATTGCCAACTACTGACCGCCGAACATCCATGCAAAGGCCTGTCGAGCCCCGAATGCGTTTCCGACTGACCGCCGCGTGGTTCTGGGGGATCCTCATCGTCGCCTCGCTGGCTGGGGGGTCGTGGCTGGCACGCGCCTGGTTGAACCAGGCCCTCTGGACTCGGCCAAGCCTGGTCCCCGTGTTGTTTGTAGGGTTGGTGGTCGCCTGGTCGCTGTTGGCCCTCAGCCTGTGGGTGGAATCGGCCGCGCTGCATACGGCATGGAGGCAGCGCACCGCTCAGGTTGCCGGGCTCTCGGCGCTGGAGCGCGAGGCGGGATGGCGCAGGCTGCTGCGCCGCTTCCCGGATCCGCTTGAACGCTTGTCCCGGCCGCTGCTTCAGACCGCGTGGGGTCGCCGCCTGGCGGACGAATGGCTCGATGCCGGGCTGGGCAAGAAGCCATCGCGCTATCTTGTCCTGCTCCTTCTGGCCGCACTGGGCGGTGGACTGCTGGGGCGCGGATCGGTGGGCCGGTGCTCGGCGTGGCGCTGGGGCTGGCCGCGCCGGTCCTTCCGTGGCAATGGGTGGCACGCCGGGCCGAGGCGGGACGGCGCGCCTTCGGCGAGCAACTGCCTCACGCGCTCGACGTCCTGGCGAGCGGCCTGGCAGCCGGGCTGTCGTTTCAACAAGCGGTCGAATACACCGCCGCCGAGACGCCGGCTCCCGTCTCGGCGACCCTGACGACGGCTTGCGCGTTGGATGACGCTCGGACACTCCACCGAGGACTCGATGCGTCATCTGCTGGACACCGTCCCGGAGGAATCGCTGGCCCTGGCTATCGAGGGGATTGAGCTCCAGCGCCAGGTGGGTGGGGACCTGGTGTCGATGCTCGAGAGCACGGCGGGTCTGCTGCGCGAGCGCGTGGAGCTTGAGCGTGAGGTGCGCGCCGTGACCGCCCAGGGACGGTTGTCGGGCGTGGTCATCGCCGGGTTGGTGCCTGTCTCGGCCGGCATCCTGCTGAGCGCCAACCCGCGCTACATCGACGTGCTGTTCGATTCGCTGATCGGGCAGCTGCTGCTGGCATTTGCGGTGGCGCTCCAACTGGCGGGCTGGGCTGTGATCTCGCGGCTGATGCGCGTGCGTTACTGACGGGAGAAGAGTGAACCCCCTACCGGTCGTCGCATCGCTGTTGGCCGGGGCAGCCGTCGCGCTGCTTGGCGCCGCCATCGTCGAGTCCGTGCGGGCAATTCGTCACCGGGCGCGCGCGGGCCCATCGGCCGTCACGGATTCCCTCCGGGCGGCCCTTGGACTGATCGCCTTGCCGGCCAGTCTCGAGCGACGCTGGGGTGGCGAGGGCGTCGGACCAGAATCTGCACTATGCCGGCGTCCGGCTGGAGGGACACGATTTCGGTGCCGCGCGCTGGGCCCTCCTGTGGCTTGGTTTGTTGCTGGCGGTGCTCATCGGCGTGAGCCGGGGATGGGACCTGCTGGGCCAGTTCCTTGCGGTCCTGGTGCTGGTCGCCGCGATCCTTGGCCCGGGGATCTGGCTGCAGTGGAGGATCGACCGGCGCCGAATGGAGATCGACTTTGCCCTCCCGGACTTCCTCGACCGGCTGGCGCTCGGCATGGACGCAGGCCTCGGCTTCGAGGTCGCCCTGCGCCGGACGGCACACGACTTCCGCGGCCTGCTGGGGGATAGACCTGCGCCTGCTGGTGCGGCAGCTCGACCGCGGGCACGCCGCGCGCGGACGCCCTGCAGGCCCTGGTCCGATCCACACCCTCGGATGATCTGCATGCCTTTGTCGGCTGCGGTCCAGCAATCCGACCGGCTGGGGACATCGCTGGCGCGGGCTCTGCGCGTCCAGACCACACTGCTGCGCGCCCGCCGGCGGCGCCGGGCACAGGAGGCCAGCCGGCGCCTGCCGATCCTGATCATCTTCCCGCTGGTGTTCTTCTTCCTGCCGGCGCTGCTGATCATCTACCTGGCCCCTCCGCTCCTGCACTTGTTCCTGGGACGCTAGGGAAGGGACGATGTGACCACCGCTCCTGGCCAGCGCAACGTCGCCGTGAGTCTGCTGCGCGCGAGCATGCCCGAGCGCACGTTCGGCGCGGGTCAATCGGTGGTCGAGCTGGCCATCACGCTTCCCATCCTGCTGCTGCTGATCCTCGGCCTGGTCAATCTGGGCATCCTGATGCAGGCGCAGATCGTGCTCACGAACGCCGCCTGGGAAGGGGCGCGCGCCGGGGCGACGATCACCGATCCGGCGCACGGGGACGAGGAGATCATCGGCGCCGTGCAGCGATCGCTCAGCGGTCTGGATGCCTCGCGGGTGACGATCGATATCGATCCGGAGCAGGACGAATCGCCGCGCAATCAACCCGGGCCGCTGCCGCGCGGGCAACCGCTGGCCGTCAGCCTGGAGTACCGGCTGACGATGAGCCTGCCGGTGTCCGTGGAAGTTCCTGTACGCGCCCGGGCGGTCAGCCGGATGGAGTACCGCAACCCATGAAGCCGCGCGGCCAGATGCTGATCGTCATCGCCATCCTGCTCATGGTGGTGCTGATGCTCCTGGCGGTGGCGGTGGATGGCGGGCGGCTGATGATCGAGCGCACGCGGCTGCGCCGATCGGCCCAGGCGGCCGCCGACGCCGGTATCGCTCTCGTTGCCGAGCAGATGGTGACGCAAGCGGCGGCTCGCCAGACGCAGGCGGCGCTGCTGCCCACCTGCGCTCCGGCGCTCCCGTGCACACCCACGCCCGCCGTCGAATGACGTGCCTGGGTGGCTGACGGATGACGACCGGGCGACGCTGGTGGCACCACCCATGCAGACGCAGGTGGCCGCCGAGGCGCGGCAGTATGCGCAGCGGAATGACGTTCGCCTCGGCCGAGGTGACATACCCTCAGGCCTATGACCCGGGTGCACCGGTGGTGCGCATCCTGGTGACGCTGCGCCGCCGCGCGACCATCCTGCTGGCCGGGCTGCTGGGGGAGGAGTGGATCGATCTGGACGGGCAGGGCCTGTCGCAGGTGCCCCAGCGCTGAGAACTGGAATTCGATGCTGGCCTTCGCCGTCCGTGTCCTTCCACTCTATCTGGCCGCGCTGGGACTGACGGTAGTTGGCTGGGCCGTGCGTGTCCTCGCAGGCGTGGTTGGCGCCGTTGGCGATCAGCCTGCTCCTTGCCTTCGCCGCCATGATGACCTTCCGCCGTGCCCCCACCTGGAGCACCGCTCTGCTGTTGGCCTTTGCGCTCGGCGTCGGTGTGCTGGTCCGGCTTGTGACCGGTGCGGATCCTGCCTGGGGATGGTGTGCAGCAGCGGCGCTCGGGGTTCCGCTCGTCGCGGCGCTGATAGGCGGACCGCTGCAGGGGCGCGGCGCATGGACCCGCAGCCTGTTCTGGGTGGCCGCCTGGATCTACGTCCTCGGTGCGTGGTTGATTCCGGTGGTGTGGGCCGCGCCCCATCTGGGCCGAACCTGGGCTGTTGGCGGCCTGGCGATCTTTGCCGGCCTGGCCGTCACATGGTTTTGCGTTTGGCCGGGCCGCGAGACCAGCCTGCCTGCCGGTAGCGCCGCCGCCGAGCTCTACCTGATCGGCATCAACCTGGCGCTGGCGGCTAACACGCTGGCGTCAGCGCAGTAGTGCCCCGTGGTACCGCGTGACGACGCGCCAAAGTGCTGCATCGGATCCCAGTAGCCGCAGGTCATGACCTGCGCACCCCATTACGAACGGAGAGAACTCGACGGTCACGGAAGACGCAGCCTAAAGGCTGCGGCTACATGCACCGTGAAGGTCGAATTGCCGGACGGGAGGGCAGGCTCACTAGCCGGCAGTCGCGAATCCCACCGCGTGGCGGCAGCCTACCGTTCGCGCGCGCCGTCAGGTGCGGAATGCCGCAATGGCAGGCGTGGCACGCGGCAGGTAGCCGCAGGCTTCAGCCTGCGCTCCCCGCCGCGAGCGCTGAGGAACTGCCGGCGCGGGGAGGACGCAGCCTAAAGGCTGCGGCTACAGGCGTCTGAGGCGCGAGAGCCGATACTCGGGAGTGGATCGCGGGCCTGCGGCCTCACCCGCCCGATGCCTTCATCGCCGCAGCCGCCTCGACGAACTTGACCACCGCGCCGTAGTCCAGGTCGCCGTAGCCGGCGACGTTGGCCGCCGTGTACACCTGGTGGGCGATGGCGCTGGTGAACAGCGGCGTCTTCAGGTCGTGCGCCGCCTGCATGATCAGGTCGAAGTCCTTCTGCATGTACTTCAGGGCAAAGGACGGCTCGAACCTGCCCTCGATCATCATCCGGCCCTTGTTCTTCAGGTGCGGCGAGGCGACGGCCGTCTCGCCCAGGATCTCGAGCATCTGGTTCGGGTCGAGCCCGGCCTGACGGCCGAGGGTCAGCGTCTCGGCCACCGTCAGCACGGTCATGCCGATCATCAGGTTGATGACCATCTTCATGGCGCTGCCGGCGCCGTTGGGGCCGAGGTGATGGACCTTGGCGCTGATCGCCCGCAGCACGGGCATCACCGCCTCGAGCGCCGCCGCATCGCCGCCGACCATGAGCTGCATCGTCGCCTCTCGCGCCGGACCGACGGAGCCGTTGACGGTGGCGTCGAGGAAGGCCACGCCCTTGGCCTTGGCCGCGGCGGCCATCGTCTTGGAGGCGGCGATGCCCACCGTGCTCATGTCGATCAGCGTCAGCCCGGGATGGGCGCCCTCGAGCACGCCGCCCGGCCCGAGCACCGCCTCGAGCTCCTCCGCCACCTGGCCGATCATGGTGAAGACCACGTCGCACTTGCGGGCCAGGTCGGCGCAGCTGGAGGCCACGGGCACGCCGAGCGCGGCGAACGGTTCGGTCTGCGCCGGGAATCGGTCATACACCGTCAGCGGGAAGCCGGCCTTCAGCAGGTTGTGCGAGATCGGCGTCCCCATGGCGCCGATGCCGATGAAGCCGACTCGAAGCTTGGCGTCTGACATGGGTTGGTGTGCTCCTTGTGATCCACGCCGGCGTACGGGCGGGCGTGCCCCGCCTGCACACACCTCACGGCCGCCGCGTCGAGGATCTCCCGTCACAGCCCACACGCCGGCGCAGGGAACGACCGGCCCATTCTCGCACATCTCAACGGGCGCGCGTCAGACCCCGGGCGGGACGGGCCTCAGTAGTACTTGTCGATCCCGCCGAACCCGAACTGCCGGTTCGCCTCGGTCTCGCGCACGAAGTGCGCCAGCCGCTTGCGGAACTCGGCCGGCCTCCGGCGGGCGCCTTCGATGTAGGCGATCCGGATGCGGACGTAGGCCGGCGAGAAATCGCGGAAGTGCTTCCACGCCTTCCGGTTGGCGCGGATCGCCCGGAGGATATCGGCCGGGATCTTGAATTCGGCCTTCGAGAGATCCGGGATCGTCGGCAGGACGTCGCGCATCACCCGGCGCCGCCGGACCAGCGCGCGCAGCCGCTCGAGGTTGGCCTGCGAGTACTTGCTCCCAGGCTTGCGCACCGAGAACCGCTGCGCAAAGCGCTCGGCGTCGATCGAGCGCACGATGCTGTCGATCCAGCCGAAGCACAGCGCCTCCTCGACCGCATCGTTGTACGCCAGGCGCGGTTTGCCGCTGCTCTTGCGGGAGTAGACCAGCCAGATCTCGGTGTGCGACTGGTAGTTGGCCTTCAACCACGCGCGCCACGCGGCGCGGGTGGTCACGTGCAGAAGTTTGGACTTCGGGATGGAGGCCTTCGCGGGCACGCTGGAACCTCGGCCGTGCTCGTGGACGGATCGATCAGGCGGCCCCGGCGGGCGCGATGTAGACGGCCATCAGCATGAAATGGCAGAAGGCGCCCAGGATGACGAACACATGCCAGATCTCGTGGAACCCCAACCGGCCGCCGAACAGATTGGGTTTCTTGAGGATGTAGATCACCGCACCCCCGGTGAAGAACAATCCCCCGGCCACCAACCAGGACAGCGCGCCCGCCGGAAGCCTGGCCAGAATCTCACCCGCTGCGGCGATGGCCAGCCACCCCATCAACAGGTACAGCCCGGCGGTCACCCAGCGCGGGGCACGGATGACGACCAGCTTGACGCCGGCGCCGATCAGTGCCAGCGCCCAGACGATCGCCGGCAGGCCGAGGCGCCAGAAGCCCGTCAGGTAGTACAGGCACACGGGTGTGTACGTTCCGGCGATGAGCAGGTAGATGGCGACGTGGTCGAGCTTGCGCAGCACGCCCAGGACGCCGGGACCCGCCGGGGCGAGGTGATAGGCGGCGCTGGCGGAGAACATCAAGATCAGCGTGACGCCGTACAGCGCCAACGAGGCTGCCTTCGGCGGCATCGCCTGCAGCGAGCCACACCAGGACGACCAGCCCGACGGCGGATGCGACGGCGCCGCCCAGATGGGTCAGTCCATTCACGGGCTCACGGAACTTGGAGAGCACCAGACCTCCACACAGACGTCGGGACGCGGATCGCCGCCGGAGATGATACTCCAGGCTCAGCCCGTCTCAGGAGGGTACGTGCGCGAGTTCGACCGGGACCGCCGCTAAGGTGCCGCGGTGGGGAGCGTGTCGACGACGGTGAAGATGTAATCCACGTAGTGGTTGCCCCGTTCCGGCCCATTCTTGAAGTAGAACTCGTAGCGGACGGTGTGCTTGCCGGGTGCGGGATTGGTGATGCCCACATCCCAGACGCGCGCCTTCTGATCCTCCCAGTCGAGATCGAAGGTGCCGAAGGATGCCAGGTCCACTTCGCGGCCGTCGAACGTCATCGTCCACCGGGAGTCCAGCCAGGTGAGATCGAGCGCATCGGTGGTGATTTCGAACCAACCGGTGGAGATCCCAATCTCGCTCAACGTGTCGGGGATCTGGCATGTCCCCTCGGCGAGCTCTTCGAAGCTGCATAGATAGTGGATGTTCAGGTCGAACTCGGTCGTCAACTGCATGTCCCCGACCGAGTCCCCGGGCTTGAGCTTGGCTCCCGGGAGCACGCACGAGGCCAGCGAGCCGGCGAGCAGCATCACGCTGATGGAGATGAGGAATTCTCTTCACGCTTCCCTCCATGCTGTGAGCGGCCGTCGGTCGGGCGGCCCGCTGCGGGTTGGGACGATCGAGAGGTGCGTCTTCCCGACCGGGAATGGCCGAGTCACTTGCGGGGGTCTCGTCTGACCCGGCACGGGGCATCGTCGGTGCGCAAGTGCGATGCGCCCAGGGAGGCGCCGCAGGACTCCCTTGCCAGCGGGGAGTCGCTTGCGTTGCACCCGCGCAGGAACGGAATCCTGCGCCTGGACTTCCGGGCCTGAGGCAGACAGAAGTCGATGAACCGGCACGGGAATGCCCCCCAAGGACAGACCCCCAGCAGGTATGTCGCTCCATCAACGGACGGAGCCGAGCCGCACGGGGTGCGGAAGAGCGATCAGGACGCGTGCATCAATCGGCCAACTCTAGGGCAGGATGCCCGGCAGGGCAAGCCCGCTGGCGGCGCCTGCATTTTCTCCCGGCTGGAGGCACGCGGCAACGAGCAGATCATGCTGAACAGACACGCGCCGGCCCGTGGGGCGCGATACGCCGGCCGGGATCACCAGACACCGGGGAGGAGACGATGACGGACTCGACCGGCGTATTCGGCATACCCGGTCAGCTCGGCCTGCAGGGTTCGGTCTTCGAGGCCGGTGCGCAGGATGAGCAGGACGGCGCCCAGCGCACTGGGGATCATCGCCCACCAGGAGGCAAGCAGCACCGGCGCGGCCAACTCGAAGACGATCGCCCCGGCATACGCCGGATGGCGCACGAAACGGTACGGGCCGCCGGTGATGACGTCCTGGCCTCGCTCCGGCTGCAGGCGCACGATCTGCGAGAAGAAGGCATTCGAGGCCGTCGCCCAGACGACCAGGGCATAACTCAGGATGCAAAGGAGCAGCGCGACGATCTGAGCGGCGAGGGGCAGCGCGTCCGTCCATCCGTTGCGGAGGTCAAGCCCGGCGACGATGTAGCGCGCCAGCTGCGCCATGCCCAGCACGCTCATGATGGCCAGATCCCACGGCTTGGCGCCTTTGCGCGGCCCCAACCGTTCGGCCAGCAGCCCGGGCTGGACTCGAAGGATGACGATGGCCGTGGCCAGGATCCAGCCCAACATCACGAGCAGGGTTGCCCACGCCGGCCACCAATTGACGCGTCCCGCAGACCAGAACAGCGCCACGCCCATCACGGCCAGCCCGGTGGCTTCACGAACGCAGTAGCGCACGAACAGCCTGGTATCCAAGTGGCTCTCCGTCCCGGCGTGCCCTTGATCCATCAACGTATCTTCCAGACGCCGGGGTACTTCTTGTGGTACTTGAGATCCTGCCCGGTCTCGATCAACTCCAACGCCTTCGTTCTGATCTTCTCATCTTTGACCTCGTCATACAGGTTGCGCAGCCCCTGGACGATATCGTAGCGGATCAAGGTGCAGTTCTTCTCCGCAGCGCAAGCGGCGAATCGGCTGCCAGGCCGATCCGCGCCTGCATGACATGCCGCGTTCGGCCTCGAATGCAGGCACTCCGCACGAGGACATGATGATGACCCCTGCGGGCAGGTCGGGAGGATGTTCCCGTGCGGGTCAGCCGAGACACGACTCGCCGCGCCTAGCGCGAGACCTGCGTCGGACAACTGACCGGGGTGGGCCCGCCGCCGATCGGGGTGGGGCATCCACTCGATCGGCGTGGCACTAATCCTCCCGGGAAGCAGCTGACCGGGGTAGGCCCGCCGCCAATCGGAGTAGGACACCCGCCGGAAGGCGGAGATGCGCCGCAGCTTACCGGTGTAGGTCCACCACCGATCGGAGTAGGACAACCGCCAGAGGGTGGTAATGCTTCGCAACTGACCGGGGTAGGTCCACCACCGATCGGAGTAGGACAACCGCCGGAGGGTGGCATTGCCTCGCAACTGACCGGTGTGGGCCCACCGCCGACTGGTGTTGGGCACCCGCCGGAGGGCGGGAGGGCACCGCAGCTGACCGGCGTGGGTCGCCGCCGATCGGGGTAGGGCAACCGCCGGAGGGTGGCATTGCTTCGCAACTAACCGGTGTGGGACCACCACCGATCGGAGTAGGGCAACCGCCGGAGGGCGGCATTGCTTCGCAATTAACCGGTGTGGGCCCACCGCCGACCGGTGTGGGACATCCGCCGGGCTCAGGAGGCAGCTCCACCGGTGTCGGCGTGGACGGAGGGGTGGGTACAGGCAGCCCGATGGGGATTCCGGAGAGCGTAGCCGCACGGCCATCAGCCACCCGATCACCGCCGGGTCGGCCGGGTCTTGGATGAGAAGTACGCTCCCTCCGAGCTGATGCCCACCACGTCGAACTTCTGCCCGGGGAGCAGCACGCCCAGGAGATCGTACACATCCCCGGTCCGGCGCGGAGTTCGGTCGGCACACTCACCTGACCTGTGAGATCGGCCGGGGTGGGTTCTCGGTCCGACCCCGGGAGCGGCATATTGCAGCCCGAAAGGATCAGCACGCTTATGGTCAGCAGAAAGAGCGGCCGGATTCTGAGCATCTTGTCTCCCTGGCTGCACCGGCGAGATGGAATCCCCACGAGGAGCAGCGGTCAATCCCGGGTCTCGGCCGCCTCGCGCGCGGCCGAACGAATCCTGAGCCAACGTCCTTCTCAACCCCTCCCAGGATCGATGGCATTCTCGCGCCAGCCACCCGGCACGCAAGCCTCATCACCACCATTCACGGTCCGCGGGGCGTCCGTCGTCAGGGCGGGACACCCTGATCTCGACACCAACCGGTTTCGTCCCCGCCGTCTCGGAGGGATAATCTGGTGGACCATCCCGGGCGCACGACCTGGCCGCTGTGGGCACGAGCGGGCAGCGTGGCCTGCGAACATCGCAGCGGCTTCTGTCGCGCAGGCGGATGCTGGAGGAGGAGAAGGATGGACGTTCGTCCCAGGCTGATCGAGTTGCTGCAGCAAACCCTGGATGAAGAGAGGCGATTCATCGGTCAACTAACGCCTGAGGAGATCCACCAAGTCGGCCAGGTGGATGCATGGTCGGCCAAAGACCTGATCGCCCACCTGGCGGGGTGGAAGCTGCGCATGGGCGACCGGTTGGCGGCGATCGGGCGCGGCGAGGCAATCGCTCAGACGGATGAGGTCGATGCTGAGAACGCCTCGATCTGGGCGGAGCACTCGATCGAGACCTGGGATGAAGTCGTGCAGGCCTCGGCGCTGGGGCACCGACGGATGATCGAAGGGTTGCAGGCGCTCTCCTTGGACGATGTGCACGATGCGCAGCGCTTCGAGTCGCAGCAGGGCCAGCCGCTGTGGCGAGGCGTGGCCGGAAATGGCTGCACGCATCCGATCATGCACCTGGCCGAGGCCTACGTGAAGCGCGGCCAGGCCGCCTACACGGCGAGCATGATGGAGAATTCTCTCCGAGGGACTGGCGCTGCTGGATGACTCGCCCCGCTGGCTGGCGGTGGTGCGCTATAACCTGGCCTGCTATTACGCCCTTGCCGGAGCGACGGCCCAAGCGATCGAGGCATTGCGCGACGCCCTGCACCTGCACCCGGGGTAAGGGAGTGGTCACGCGAGGACACCGACCTGACTTCCCTTCACGGGGATATGGAGTACGAGCGGCTGACCGCCGGCTGAACGAACGGGGAGCCGGGTGTCACACGGCGCACGCTGAAGTCGTTAGAGAGGTGCAGGCCGGTCTGGCCCGGCCGTCGGACATTCCGTTCATCTAATCAGGAGCAACTGCCATGCGGCCTACCCTACAGCGCTCACTGCCCGTCCTGGTGCTGGGCCTGCTGACCCTGACCCTCGCCGCCTGCGGAGGTCC
>CAWFSV010000004.1:0-105857 GCA_963818575.1 uncultured Chloroflexia bacterium
GGTCCGCATCATGCCTGGCGCCAGGGCAAGAATACCCACACCGCTCTGGTCGTACTCCTTCGCCAGCGCGGGCCGGTGAGGAGCGCGCCCGGACGCCTTGCTGGCGCTGTAGGCGTTCTGCAGTGGGACGGAAGAGCGGGCGCCGCGCCCGTTAGGACATTGATCAGCTTGCCGGCGAGCTGGCGTGGAGGAAGTGCTCCAGGGCGGCGCGCGTGCCGTGGTAGAGGGCGAGGATATTCGTGCGCACGATGCGTTCGAACTCGTCCGGCGAGGCGGCGAAGGTCGGGCCGTAGGGCGCCGAGCTGCCGGCATTGTTGACCCACACGTCGAAGCGCCCGTGCTTCTGGAGGGCGAAGGCGGCCAGCGTTTGCACCTGCGCCGCCTCGGCCACGTCCGCCCGCAGGCCGGATGCCTGTGCGCCGGCGGCTGTCAGCCCGGCCACGGCGGCCTCGACCGCCTGGGCTGTCCGGCCGGAGATCACCACCGCCGCCCCCTCGGCGGCGAGGCGTGGGCGACGGCCAGGCCGAAGCCGCGCGTCCCACCGGTGATGACGGCGACCTTCCTCGCAGCTTCTGCGCGTCACGCGATCGCTCCTTGCTCCACCGGCTGTCGTCGGCCGCGCACGCGGCGCGCAATCCACAGTCCGCCACCGAACAGGCCGGCCAGGACAACGACGGCCAGATAGTCGATGAGCGGGATGCGCACGATCTCGTTCAGCTGCGCCCAGCCGCGCTCCGAGTAGACCCACAGCACGGCGGCGGAGTAGGCGCCGAAGATCGCCAGCCGAGCCCAGCGGCCGAGTCCCAGCCCGTGCATCTGCGTGATGACGAAGATTCCGGTGAAGCCGAACAGGAACATCGGCCACAACCCGGCGCCCTGCGCCACGGCCACCAGCGTCCCGTGCACCGCCACCAACCCTTCCTGCACGAAAGTCCAGTACTTGTTGACATGCACGCGGGTGAAGAACAGGCTGCCCTGCAGCAGCAGCAGGAACATGTAGACGAAGCCGATCAGGTGCCGGGGGTCGAGACCATCGGGTGGAACCAGAAGGTGTACACCGTCGCCCAGGCGAAGAAGTAGCCGTGGTACTTGCGGGCGAAGGCGGTGATCTCCTTGCCGATCGGGCGCCTTGCGTCCGAAGAACAGGCCTCGCCGCGGGTTCTCCATCAGCAGCACCCACACCAGCAGCACGATCACCGACCCCTGCGAGGAGAAGACCGAGACGTCCTGCGCCAGGCCGTCGTAGAACACGTGCGTCTGGACGAAGTGCAGCAGGATGAACACGCGCGTTGACGCCCAGCGCCAGCACATTGAACTTGTGCAGGCCGGTCGTGTAGGACGGGCGGTTCTTCTGGGCATAGGCGATCAGCGCCCACAGCGCCACCTGATGCAGCAGGTAGAGCGACCAGACCGAGACCCGCGTCCAAATCGTGGGTTCGGGGCAGCTTCCAGAAGTACCACGCCGCGCCCTGGTCGGGCAGCAGTTGGATGGCATCGAGCCGCGGTCCGGCCCAGGCGATCAGCGCCGTGAAGGCCAGGCTGAAGGCGATGCCGAGCCACAAGAGCACGCGGTAGCGCTCGCCGGGTCTCGTCGGATCAACGGCGGTCTTCTCGGTCACTGTCCTCTTCGAAATCATAGATAATGACCGATTATACCCATATTGTCCATATTTTGTCAATGACAAATCTGGATTGTCACGGCTCCAGGCAAGGCCGGGGAGCGGCCTCCCCCGGCCTTGGCGCTGAGCCTCTTCCGAGGTGGCGGCTCGGCTCCGCGGGCGTATGGCCCGTCCCGTGCGATGCCGTGAGGGCGGGTTTCAAACCCGCCCCTACATTGCGTTGGACAGCGTAGGGGCACGGCATGCCTCTCGCGCCGTGCGTACCGCCAGGCTCGCGGCACGAGCGCGCCGTGCCGCGCATGGAAACCGCCTGTCGAACCGATCCGTCACTCGGTCGATGTCGGATTCGCTGCCCCGCGCCCAGGCGATGCGGGCATCGACGCGGCGCACCAGCCGGTAGCCGACGGGGCGGAAGCCGAAGCGCGGCAGGCTGCGCGCCACGCCGCGGTTGGCGCTGCGCCAGTCGGTCTCACAGTAGTCGTAACCGGCGAGGCGCGCCTGCGCCAGCCCGTGCCGGGTCAGCACGGACTGGATCCCCTTGCCGCGCTCCTCGGGGAGCGTCGAGAGGACGCTGATCGTCACCGACTTCTCGGGCACGAGCACCGCGTCGGGATCGTCCGGTTCCCAGTAGCCCTGGATGGCCACGACGCGCCGATCGACCTCCGCCATCCACACCGTGACGGTCGGGTCGGTGGCCAGCTCGGCATACCCGGTGCGGATCTCGCCCGCCGCTTCCGGCAGGGTGATGCCCCACACCGGCGCCTTGATCAACTCGCGCCAGATCAACTCGGAGAAGCCGGCCAGGATGTCGGCATCCTCCGGACCGGCGCGGCGGATGGTCAGCCCCGGCGGAGGTGGAGGGGGCGGCTTCACATCCCGCAGATCGGCCAGGGCCTGCACCTGTTCGATCCCGAAGGCCAGCGCAAACCAGGCCTGCACGATCTCCGGTTCGGCAATCGGGGTCATGGCGAAGTGAAAGAAGACGCCGTCGCCCACCCACGCTTCGCCGAGGGCAGCGTACAGGTCGGCGACCACCGACGGGATCGACGCCCTCGGCCAGCGCCAGCCCGGGGCTGTGCACCCATGCGTTGCGACCCCACACCGGCTCGGCCTTCGGCGAACCGATCATGTAGGCCAGCAGTCGGTCAGCCGTCGAAGGCGGCGACCCCGGTCGTCTGCGGCTTCGACCACAGCGCGGCCAGGCCCTCCTGGGCGGCAGCGGGCGATTCATACCGACCAGGGAGATCGGGATCAACCTGGCGCAGGCGGCTCTGTCGCGCCGCCAGCAGCCCCGCCGCCTGGGGGATCAGATCATCCGAGAATGGGCGGATCTTCAAGTCGGAACGCGCGATACCAGCCACGACGTTTACCCTCCGGTGAAAGCACTCACGATGCCGCTGCCATGGACAAGAGGTACTGAATGGAAGATCCGACGGCGTGGTTCAGCCGACAGCGTGCCGGGCGAACAGGCATTGTCTCACGGGGAGTCCACAATCGGAGGGACGTCGGCCAAACTGAGCGTCGCCTGCCGGTAGGCGCCCAGGGCGATCGACAGATAGGCCCCCAGGTAGACGACATCGATCACGCCGCTGATCCAGTTGCGCCCGACGGCGTACGCCCCCACCCAGGCTGCATACGCGAACGCCGTGTCCGACAGGGCGAACAGCAGCATGCCGATGGTGATCGCCAGCCAGGGTCTCCCGATCAATCCGTCCCACACGACGATCAACGACAACGATGCGATGAAGGCCAGCGTCAGGTTGCCGATGAGATAGAAGGAACCGACGAACGCTTCGGCCCAACTTGCCGGCGGGCAGATCGCCGCACATCGGCGCCAGCAGCCAGGCGGCGAGCGCGGCGAGCAGAGCGGCATACACGACGACCGCCACGATCCGCTGCCGCATGCGCAGACGCACGCCCAGGCTGCGGTGCCCGAGGAACAGCCCGAGGATCAGGGGAGCGTAACCGATGCCCCAGATGACGTCGGCGACCGAAGGGTAGGGCACCTGCGCGGCCGGCGCCGATCTGAAAATACGTCCAGATGCACTCCGCCACGGCCCACAATCCCAGGCCGGTCCCGAGCAGGAACCACACCCGGCGCTGTGGCAGGCCGTGGTCGAAGCGTGAGCTGGCCACCAGCGCCAGGATCGCGCGCCAGGAGGCGCCGCCCCGAGATACAGCCCGTCGGAGACGACCTCCAGCACGCGGGTCCCGCCCGGCTGCCAGACGTAGACGCCGATGAAGGCCAGCAGGACAGCGAGGATCACCAGCCGCGCGTACCAGGTGCGTTGGCCCATGGCCATCCCCTATCCGCTCAGGTGAGCGGGATCAGCGGGCTCTTGGCGTTCAGTTCCGCCAGCCCGGGCGGGAGGTGCATGCACGCATCCTGAAGCGTGGTGCGCAGCACCTGCTCGCCCAGGATCTTGCCCGCCACCTGTCGGGCGCAGGCAGAGTAGTCCAGGTAGACCGTGAGCAGCATCCGGGCATCGACCTCCGGGACACGCCGGACGAGCGCCTTGAGATCGGGCAGCCCGGTGAGCGCCGTCCAGGCATGCTCCCGGGCGTAGGTTTCGATGCGCGCTTCGAACTCCTCGGCCAGGCCGCGTCCGCCGGTTCGGCCGATCGCCTCGGTTAACGCCGCGCGCAACGCCCTGAACAGCAGCGTCAGGTTGGCGCATTCGACGGCGTTGGCGGCGGCGCGAAGCGGTCCGCTGGGTTGGCGGGGAAGCGGATGTGACATCCTGGGTCGCTTGGCCGAGCCGATGCGCTCCCGCGTGCTCCCCCGGGAGCGTCAGGCTCGATGGACCGGCGTGGCGCAGATTGCGCTGCCGGTCACTTACTTTAGCACACGTCGGGCGGCGCGCTATCGGTACGAAGGCATGCGGCCGGAGGTGCGCATGCGCACCCCCGGCCGCAGGACGGATCCGGGATTGAAGCGGCGGCGGCCTAGACCGGCGCCAGCGTGCCGGAGAAGATCATCCAGGCCAGCGCGGTCTTGGCGGCCAGGCTGAGGACGATGTAGACGCGTTCGCCGAACAGGTAGTCCTTCCAGCGGCCGACCTTCTTGTACTGCAGCCACATGTTGATGGCGAAGATGTTGAAGAAGACGAAGATCGTCGGGATGATGGCGTACACGAACGCCGGCGGCTTGGCGTCGCCCGAGTTGACGGCGCCCAGGAAGTCCATCAGGATGACGATCCAGGGGATGATCCCGGCGATGCAGCCGTAGATGAACGCCGTCCAGTCGGTCTTGGTCGTCGTCTGGTTGTGGAGTCTCCATCATGATGCCGAACAGGTTCATGGCGGCGTTGACGCCGAAGAGCACGATCATCGTGCCCAGGTCCCAGATCCCGACCAGCATGCCGATGAGCACGATCATCAGCGACGAGCTCAGGGCGTACTCGTAGAAGCGGATCGGGTTCATGCCCTTCTCGAGGTTGGCCACGTAGCGCTTGTAGCCGACGGTCGAGAGGTAGAAGTGCGCCACGGCCGAGATCAGCAGGAAGGCGGCGACGGCCGGGCCGAAGCGCAGTTCGTAGGCCAGCTTCGGATCGGGCGTCAGCGAGAAGGTCGCCATGTCGAACTTCAGGAAGTTGGTGAAGATCGGGTAGGTGGTGGCGTTGCTCAACGCGATCATCAGCAGGCCCTGCACCAGGTGCAGGAAGCCCATGATCAGGTTGAAGCGGCGCAGACCCCGGTAAACCGGTTCGGGGCGCTGCGTCGTCAGAACGGAAGCGGCGGTTGTCATCTACGTTTCTCCTTGGGCCTTAACGGCCGAGTGTCTGTGGATGCCCAGCGGGGCGGCGCCGGGTCCCATGGTGGCGGAGGGTCCAACCTCCTTCGCCCTTCAACAGGCCCAAATGATACCACTAATTGTATATATCTTGTCAAGATACAATCTAGAATTCTATAGCTGTTGATGCAGATTGAGCGTTTGGCTTCGCTCGCGGAATCAGCGTTGTTATTCTGTAAAGCCGACCGGCACCGCGAAGGTGCCGGTCATGGTCCGCGAGCCCGGACGAGTGTCGATCAGGCCGTCTGCGCATCCAAGGTAGCGACATCGTCGGGCGTCAGCCGCCAGCCGATCGCCCCGGCGTTTTCCTCAGCCTGCTGCGCCGTCTTGGCTCCGGGGATCGGCAGCGCTCCCTTGCAGATCACCCAGTTCAGGGCCACCTGAGCCGGGTGTCTTCCCGCCGTGTCCGGCGCCGATCTCGCGCAGCAGCCCCACCAATCGACCGAGCCGATCATACGACGGCGCAGCCAGGCGGGACGACCGCAACCCGCGCATCGGGTTGCTGCGCGAGTACTTCCCGGTCAGCAGCCCTTGCGCCAGCGGGGAGTAGGCGATGAGCGTCACGTTCAGTTGCCGGCAGGTCTCGAGCAGCCCCGAACGTTCGGGCCGCCGGTCCAGCAGGCTGAACCGCACCTGGTTGGAAGCCAGCGGAACGTTGCGCCGCGCCAGTGCCGCCTGCGCCCGGCGCGTCTGCGGCACGTTGTAGTTGGATACGCCCACGGCGCGGATCAGCCCCTGATCGACCGCATCCGCCAGGCCACCCATCCAGGTCTCGATCGACATCGGTGGATAGGGCCAGTGGATCTGGTACAGGTCGATCCGCTCCAGGCCGAGGCGCCGCAAGGCTGGCCCGCGCCGCGGCGGGGACCGACCTGCCGCTCAACCGCCACGGGTAGGGGAAGAACTTGCTGGCCACGATCGCCGGCCGGCCCGCCTCGCGGATGAACGTGCCCAGGTTGCGCTCGGAGGCGCCCGAGCCGTAGATCTCGGCCGTGTCGAAGAAGTTCAATCCGCGCGCCATGCATACCTCAAAGGCGGCACGGATGTCGGCCGCACCGTATTCTCTGCCGTAGCCCCAGAAGGTGGCGTCACCCCATTGCCACACGCCCGACGCCCAGCTCCGGGACCTCGATCCCGCTCGCACCCAATGTGACGTACTTCAACGCACCACCACCACTCATCGGGCCCATGCTCCTGTCCTTTGACTTCCGAAGTCGGAACGACTTCGGAAGTCGGTTTGTCTACCGCGCCGCGACATGATCCGAGAAGTACGGCTTCCACGGCCCGCAGCCGTCGATGAACGGCTGCATCAAGGCGCGTTCGGCCTGCACGGTGTGCATCAGGTCATGCCCTGCCCATTCCTGGATCATCTCCCGCAGCGTGACCCGGCCCAGTTCCGGGTGCATGGCCGTCCGATCCAGGTCGGTGTGCCCGAGGCGCGACAGGAGCCGAAGGCTGGCGGTGCGAAGCTGCTCGAACTCCTCGGCCAGGCGCCCGGCATCGATCGCCGTTGCGGCCTGTGCATCCCCGGTCCCGGGATTGAACGCCTCGAAGTCCTTGCCCAGGAGGAATCGCTCCACCCGCACCGGGAAGACCCCGCGTTCCGTTTCCACCAGATGGTGCAGGCACTCGACCGCCGACCACTCACCCGGCGCCGGAGCGCGACGCATGAGCTCCGGCTCAACCGACTCGGCCAGCGCGGTCCAGCGCGCCGGAGTCGTGCGGAGCACGGACTGTGACCACATCATGACGTCCTGCATTTCGAACCTCCAAAGGGCTCGCGGCAATCGCACGGCGCCGCGGGCCGGGCAGCTCATCGGCCAGGCGGTTGATGATACTTCATCCCTCCCGCCGGCCTGCCTCAGGAGCCTCGATGCTCATGCGCCATGGCCATCGGCTCAACCGCCCGCATCGCCCACGCGTTGGAACACGCGGCAAATGGCCAGCGAGATCCACAACGCCGTGTTGGGGTCGCTGCCGCGCGTCGCGTGCAGCCGCCAGGTGCCGTCGGGTCGTCTGCGCGCGGACGAACCAGTCCAATGCCTCGGCGACCTTCGGGTGCGCCGGACCGACTCCGATCAGGGTCAGGCTGTCGAGCGCCGAGAGCAAGTCGGTGAACCAGAACGGGAAACCGAACCCCGTCCAGAATGAGACCGCATCCCGGCCGGGGTACTTGTCTCGGGAGAACAGGCGATCGGCGAGGAGCCCCGCGGCCCGCCGCGCAGCCGACGACCGGCGGTAGCGGGGGTGGGCGGCGAAGGCGCGCAGCACGACCCCGGTGACCATGTGCGATGACGGCTTCGACCGGTCGGGAGCGAGGGCTGGCAGGGAAAGCGACGGCTGGTCCCATCGGCCGCGTCGCGTCAACATCGGAATGGCCCAGCCGCCGTCGTCCTGGCGCAGGCCGAGCAGCCATGCGAAGGCACGCCGCACGCGAGGGTCCCCGCCGTATCCGGCCTTCACCAGCAGTTCGAGGATCCCGGCGGTGTAGTTGGGCGTGTACTGGCGGCCGTAGATGCCGCGGAAATCGCCGGCCGCGTTCTGGCGGGTGAACATGAACTCCGCCGCCCGTTCGAGCCCGCCGAGCCTGCGTGTGGCGGCGAACTTCTCGACCAGGATGCCGAGCGATCGGTAGGTTTCGATCTGGTCGTAGTCCTCGAAATCACGGTACCTGGGGACACCGCCGCCGGGGTAGGGCCACGATCCGTCGGACTGCTGCTTGCGCAGGAGCGCTCGCACTGGCGGCAGGTTCCAGAGCTCGGCCGCCGAACCGGGCTTCTCTCCCAGCAAATCGCGTGTGATCGCATACTGCAGCGCCGGATCGCCGCTCGATCGGAGCGTGGGGAGGGGGTCGAAACGCAGGCGCTTGATCCATCGCAGGCGAGACGATGCACGCCGGATTGGAGATCGGGGGGTCATCTCGAGATCCTCCGTCCGGCGACCGGATTCGCTGCGGCGCCTCTATTTCCGTCGACCCGTCGCCGGGGTGGGATCGGTCTGAGCTGCCCGGCGCGCCTCGGCATACGCCGCCAGCGCCCGACGGCGCGCCCAGGCATGATCGACGATCGGGGGAGGATAGTCCCTTCCGAGGCACACGCCAACGCGCCCTTGCTCGGTTTCGGTCAGCTCCCAGGGCGTGTGCAGGCGATCGACGGGCACGCGTGCCAGCTCGGGCACCCAGCGGCGCACGTAGTCGCCGCGTGGATCGAACTTCTTCCCCTGGAGAACCGGATTGAAAACGCGGAAGTACGGCGCAGCGTCGGTGCCCGTCCCCGCGCTCCACTGCCAGCCGCCGTTGTTCGAGGCGGGATCACCATCCAGCAGGTGCTGCATGAACCAGCGTTCCCCCCAGCGCCAGTCGATGAGCAGGTCCTTGACCAGGAAGGAGGCGACGATCATGCGCGCCCGGTTGTGCATCCATCCGGTGACGGCCAGCTGGCGCATGGCGGCATCCACGATCGGGTAGCCGGTACGACCCTCGCACCAGGCGGCAAAGTCGGCACGGTCGTTCGACCATGGGATGCGCCGCAGATCGGCTCGGAAGGCGCGCCGCCTGACCTCGGGAAAAGCGGCCAGGATGGCGATGTAGAACTCGCGCCAGATCAACTCCTCGAGCCATGCACGCGCGCCGCGTCCCGCCTCGGGTGTGGAGGCAGCATCCGCCGCCTGCAACGCGGCCACGACGGCCTGGCGAGAGGAGATCATTCCGAACCGCAGGTAAGGTGAGAGACAGGACGTTCCGTCGGTGCCGGGCTGGTCGCGCTCGGCCGCGTAACGCCCGATGGCGGCCCCGCGACGGAAGACGAAGGCCTGCAACCGACGGTGGGCTTCGTCCTCGCCCGAGGGAAACTCAGCGTGATCGATCGGCAGGTCAGGAACAGGCAAACTATCCAGCTTCACCGGGGTGGTGAGAGACGCCGGCGCAGGGATCAGGTCCCGCGGGCCGGGCAGCGGGTGTGCCTTCCAGGCGCGGCTGAACGGTGTGAAGACGGTGTACGGTCCGCCGCCGCTGCGCACGATCTCACCCGGCGGGTGCACGCTCACCCCATCAACCAGCGTGAGCGGAAGCGAACGGCCGAGGCGCTCGTCGCGCGCCAGCGCGTAAGGCGTGTAATCGCGTTCAGCCGTGATGCGGGCGGCGCCGGTCTCGGCGGCCAGCTGCGCCAGGGCCAGCGCCGGATCGCCGCTGCGCACGATCAGCCGGCTGCCGCGCTCGCGCAGCGACCGGTCCAGCGCTCGGAGCCCATCGAATAGGAACGCAGTTCGACGGGGACTGTTGTGGGGTGAGTTGAGCAACACCGGATCGAGCACGAAGACAGGGATCACCTGTCCGCCTGTCTCCGAGGCCCCCGCCAGCGCCGGGTTGTCCGCCAGCCGCAGGTCCCGCCGAATCCACCAGATGGATGGAGCGCTCGTCGGGTTCACCGAACGGCGTCGACGGCGAGCTGCTCACCCGCGTCCGACTGCTCGAGTTTGCTTCCGAGGGAACGCAGCACCGCGTGGGCCACGCGCAGCCCGCCGAGCGCCGTGGCGGCGACCGACTGGCCGGGGAAGATGCTGTCGCCGGCGAGCCAGATCGCGGGGGCAAGCCGCGGGGCAAACGATCGGAACAGGCTGGTCTGAGGAAATCCTCCAACCCAGCCCCCGATCCTGCGCGTGAAGCGCACGAAGGTGTCCGGCGTCCCGGGCAGCACCAGCCCGGCGGCCGACCGGATCCCGGGCAGCACTCGCTCCGCGGCGCCAAGCAACCGTTCGGTATACGCCGCCTCGCGCTCGGAATAGGCCGGCCCGTCTTTCTCGAGCCCCCGCCACGAATCGAGCCGGGTGTGGGTGCTGAGGGTCACCGCCCGCCGTCCGGCCGGCGCGCGCGCCGCATCCCATGCCGGGCTGATGGAAACGAATGCCGAGTTGCCCTCACCCAGCGGCTGGCGCAGGATCACCTGATGATGGAGCGGGAATCCATCCGGCACGATCGAGGCATCGATCCCGGCGTAGACGGTGAAGGCGCCCCAGCCGGCCGGATGTGGCGGAAGCCGCCGAAGGCGATACGGCGCGTCCGACCCGAGCAAAGCGGCCGCATTCCAGGGGGTCAGGTTCAGGATCAACAGGTCGACGGGGAAGCTTCCGCCGCGCCGCGTCTCGACGCTCACCGGTGCGCCGGCGTGCATGCGGATGCCGGTCACCTCGTGCCGGTAGAGCACGCGGCCCCCCAGGCGCTTGATCGACTCGGCCAGCGTGTGGGCGATGGCGCCCATCCCGCCCTCCGCCTGGACGACGCCGCGGCGCGGCAGGTCGAGCGCCGCCGCGGCGTACAGCGCGTTGGTGTGTTCGCTGGTCGTCTGGGCAGAGATCAGGAGTTGGCCATCGACGAACAGACGCAGCTGCGGATGGGCGGCGGGCAGGTGGCGCGCGGCGGTGGTCAGCGCATCCAGCGCCAGGTTTCCGGCGCGCAGCCCGGAGGGCAGGCGTCGGAGGACGGATGTGCCGATGCGGGCCAGGTCGGTCAGCTCGGGGAGCGACGCCGGCGGCCACGGAGGCAGCGCGCTTGCCAGCGCCCAGACGGCCGCCGCCGTCTGTTCCTGCCACTCCCAGAACGATTCGGCGGGGCCGTTGAGCCTGGCGCGCTCCATGGTCCAGCGTGTGGGATCACTCCAGCGATGGATGGGATCCCCCTCAGGAAGATGGACGGTGAGGGCCGGCTCCTCCGGGCGAACGGGCCAGGCCAGGATGCCGGCGGCCCGTGCCAGCGCATCCATCGGGCCGCCAGGATAGAAGCCGGCGGCCAGCGTCGCCCCGGCATCGAAGCGGTAACCCTGATGGAAGAACGTGCCGGCGCAGCCGCCGGCGTAGATGTGCGCCTCGAGCACGGTCACGTCGAGCCCGGCGCGGGCGAGGACGGCAGCCGCGGACAGGCCGCCGATCCCAGCGCCGACGACGACGACGTGCTTCACGCGCGTTCCAGCAGGCGGCGCGTCTTCCATCGCCGGTAGGCGAACAGCCACGGCAGGCCGATCCACATCATCAGCCCCACCGGGCCCCAGATCACGTGCCGACGCAGCCGCGCCGTGATCGAGTTGACGACGCGAGACGTGTCCAGGGAAATCGGTTCGAAGGTATGGCGGTGGACCCATTCGGCGAACGGCCCGGCAGTCTGTCGGTCGGTGAACCCTCCCGGCCCGGCCTGCTCGATGTGCGCCGTCCAGCGAATGGGAAACGGCCCGAGCCACACGCGGAAGCTCATGCTGTCCCCGGCCTGAAGGACCGAGGGCGAGGCATCGAGCCGCATCGGCATGAACGGCGGCGTCAGCGCCACGAGCGAGGCGGCCCGGGCGTGGAACTCGCGCACCTGCGCCTGGGAGGAGCGCACTTCAAACTGGCGTTCGAAGATCATGCCAGCAGGTCGCGCAGCGCGCCTTCGAACTGAGGGTGTCGGTAGACGAACCCCAGCGACAGCAATCGGTCCGGCGGGGCGAGCTGACCCTCGAGGACCAGCGATGCCCTTCTCGCCCAGCAGCATCCGCAACGCGAAACTCGGGACCGGGAACCAGGCTGGCCGGCGCATCACCCGGGCGATGATCGTCCGCTGCCTCGGCAGTTGCGCAGTTGATGCGGGGCAGTCAGGTTGAAGGGGCCGCGAGCCTGCGGATGGTCGATCAGGAAGCGGATGGCGGCGACCTCGTCATCGAGGTGGACCCACGGGAACCACTGGCGCCCGCTGCCCAGCCGCCCTCCGGCGAACAGGCGGAAGGGGAGCAGCAGCATCCAGAGGATCCCCACGCCGGTCGGCGCCAGGACGACCCCCGAACGCGTGATCGCCCGTCGGACGCCCATCGTCTCGACGGGCGCGGTGGAGGCTTCCCAGTCGACACACACGCTCGCCAGGAAGTCGCTCCCGGGAGCGTCGGCCTCGCCGCGCTGGTCGTCGTGCGTGATGCCGTAGTAACCCACGGCCGACGACTGGATGACGACCTCGGGCTTGTGTGCCGCCCGCTGCACGGCGGCGACGATCGCCCGGCCGGCGTCGATGCGGCTTTGCCGGATGACCCGCTTTCGGGCAGTCGTCCAATGGGCGAACAGGATCCTGAGGACACCCTTGCCGGCCAAGTTCTCGCCTGCCAGGTTGACGATCGCCTGCGCTCCGTCAGCCAGGTGGCCCCAGCCTTCAGCCGTGCTGCCATCCCAGCGTTCATAGCGCGCGCCGGCCGGTGCGGGCTGGCGCTCCGGTGGAGCGGCTGAGCAGGATGACTTCGTGTCCGTCTCGAACCAGGCTGCGCACCAGCGCCGAGCCGATCAAACCGCTTCCGCCGGTTATCACCACTCGCATGGGAACCTCCTCTCAATCGCGCTGAATCCGTTGGGATCGATGCCGCCAGCCAGTCGGCGATCGGGCGGCCCTGCGGCCCGAGATTCTCCGCCAGCGCGCGCTGGTAGGCAGTCAGGAACGACGTCAACTGTTGGGCCGGGATACGGGCATGGGCCAGCAACCCGTCCACCCAAGCGACCTCGGTGGCGACCAGGCTCAAGTCGCCCAGGGCGAGGCCGTCGGCAATGGCCTGGCCCAGGTAGGTGAGGGCGGTGTCGAGCTGTTCCGGCGGCAGCGCGGTAGGAGCGAACTCGCGCCGAAGCTGTGCGTCGATGGAAGGCCGGCGTTGGCGGAAGGCGGGCAGCAAGGCGGAGATCTCGACGGCGATGGGCCGAGAGGCAGGAGCGGATCGCGGGGAAGTCAGCAAGCCTTCGATCAGATCGAGCGCCGCCTCGAGGTGGTCCCCCAGGAAGTGACCCGGGAGGATCTGCTGCAGCGCCGGGCGGCCGCGGAACGCGAAGCCTCCGAACGCCACCGGCAAGCCGAGCGCCTGAAGCAGCTCGGCCATCGGGAACATCTGCGCCGCAGCGTGAAGCGTTTGCGCCGACATCACGCACAGCTGCGGCCGAATGCTCTCGAGTGCGTGCTCGAACTGCACCAGGGGAACGTCGGCGCCCAGGTAGGTCACGCTCCAGCCGCGCCGGCGCAGGAGCAGCGTCAGGAGCAGGGGGACGAAGGTGTGCTGCTCCCCGGGCGGGCAGGCGACCAGCAGGCGCCCCTGCCGGACCGGGGCCGGAGCGGCGGCCAGGAGCGATTCGACGCGCCGCTCGGCCAGCGCCGAGGCGAAGTGCTCTTGCTGCGGCGAGGTCTCATTGCGATACCAGCGATCACCGACCTCCGCCAGGGCGGGGATCAGCAATCCAAAGCACACGCTCTCGACCGGGTAGAGGGCCAGGCCCTGTGTAAGCGCAGCTTCGGCTCCGGGCTCGTCGAATTCAGAACACGCCTCGAGCCAGGCGGCGCGCAGGTCTTCCAGTTGATGGCCGGTCGACAAGGACGGGGCCATCGAGACCGCCGGCGAATACTCCGGCATCCTGGTCGGATCCTGTCCCAGCTCGGTCAGCCGCTGCCACAACTCCACCGCCCGGCTGATCGACATGCCCGCCTGCTGCCTCGCCACCAGCCATTTGAGGACGTGGATGTCGCGATCCGAGTACAGGCGGTGGCCCCCGTGCGAGCGATTCGGCGTGGGGAGACCGTAGCGCCGCTCCCAGGCACGCAGCGTATCGGGCTTCAGCCCGGTCTCGCGCACAACGGCCTTCAGGTTATAGGCCGGGGTATCGTCCATCCGTCACCCCACATGGAAACCGTAGTGATTAGGTCCATTATATGCCAGGTGTATATGTTTTGTCTACGTTTATCGCCTACCGTGGGAGAACCCTGTGCATTTGAGTGATCCCCCTATCCGGTCGCCACGCTCAGCGCCAACACGGCGGTTCCTTCTCTCTACTCCCTCACCAAACTTTGCACAGTCTCCGGATCGCCAAATTGGTGAAGTGTGTTATAGTTCTACGTGTTACCAAGTTGGAGCGAGAGACGTGACTTTGTCGACCAGTGCCCGGCCAGACCAACACGCGGCGGTCTTCAAGGAGCTCCTCGGCGAACTCGGGGTGGCGGTCGACCCGACCGGGCTCGAGCTTGTCCGGTTGATCCACATGGTGGGCAACCTGTTCGCCGGCGAGGCGGAAAGCAAGATCGATGGCGTGGCGATGTCCGGCCCGCGCTGGCGCCTCCTCCTTCGGTTGTTCATGGAGGAACGCCATGGCCAGACCGAGGGCCTGGCCCCCAGCTATCTCAGCCGCTGCCAGAACGTGAGCAAGAACACCATCAGCGTGTTGTTGCGCGGCCTCGAGGATCACGGCTGGGTGGAGCGCACGCTCGATCGCCAGGACCGGCGCGTCTTCCGTATCCGGTTGACCCCGGCCGGCCGGGAGCTCATCCGGACCACAGCGCCCGTGCGCATGGCTCACCTGAATTCGCTGGTGCATGAGATGAGTGCCGACGAGCGCACCCAGCTCATCCGGCTGTTGGCTAAACTCCACCGTTCGCTGGCCGATCGCGCCGCGGCATGTCCCGCGTCCGACGACGGCCGGCCCTGACTCGCGGGAGGCTTCCGTTGCAGGCTCCGTCACGTTCCACCGCCGCACGCCCGCGGCTTTCCATGGCCGGACTCGGGCGCGCCATCCGCTACCTGGGGCGCTACAAACGCGCCGTCGTGTTGGCGTACGCATCGCTGCTCGTTTCGACCGGCGCGATGCTCATGGTCCCGCAGTTGGTCCAGAACATCATCGACGCCGTCACCAACGGGCTGATCGCCGGCAGGCTCTCGAGCGTACCGGCCGCTTTCCAGCCGCAGGCACTGGAGCTGCTGGGGTGGACGGCCGAGACCTACGGCCGCTACCAGGATGGCGCCGAGAGCGCCCTGCTGTGGGCCGGCGCGACTGATCGTCGTCTTCGCCGTCATCCGCGGCGCCTTCGCCTTCTCGCAGAACTACATGTCGGAGAAGCTGTCGCAGAGCGCGGCCTTCGACTTCCGCAACGACCTGTACGCCCGCATCCAGCGGCTGTCCTTCAGCTATCACGACCGGACGCAGACCGGCCAGCTGATGATCCGGGCCACCGACGATGTGGAGAAGGTGCGCTTGTTCATCGGGCAGGGCCTGCTGATGGCCGCTCAGGCGCTGGTGATGCTGACCGGCGACGCTGATCATCCTGACCTTCACCAACCCACGGCTGATGTTGATCGTCCTGCCCGTGCTGCCGCTGGCGCTGGTGCTTGTTCATGGTCTTCGGCGCCATCGCCCAGCCGCTGTTCACACGGGTGCAGGTGAAGCTCTCTGCACTGAACACGATCCTGCAGGAGAACCTGGCCGGCATCAAGGTCGTCAAGGCCTTCGCGCGCGAGCCGGAACAGCAGGCGCGCTTCGAGCGCTCGGCGGACGACCTGATGGGGCAGCAGATCACGGTGGCGCGCCTGTTCACCTTCCTCTTCCCGCTGGTGTTCCTGATCGCCAACCTGGGACAGGCGGCGGTGTTCTACTTCGGCGGGCAGCAGATCATCCAGGGGACGCTGACCTTCGGCGAGTGGCAGAAGTTCAGCCTGTACCTGGTGTACGTCTTCTTCCCGCTGGGCATGCTGGGCATGATCATCACCCAGATGTCGCAGGCGGCGGCCTCGGCCACAGCGCGTCTTCGAGATCCTCGATACGCAGAGCGAGGTGCGCGACAAGCCGGGTGCGCCTGCGCTCGGGCTCGATCGAGGGCCGGGTCGCCTTCGAGGAGGTGACCTTCCGCTACTTCGGCGGAGGGGAGCCGGTGCTGGCCGACGTCGACTTCGACATCCAGCCCGGACAGACGGTCGCCCTGCTGGGCGCCACCGGCAGCGGCAAGAGCACGATCATCAACCTGATCCCGCGCTTCTACGACCCGAGCGCCGGGCAGGTGCTGATCGACGGGCAGGACGTGCGCGAGGTGCAGCTCGAGTCGCTGCGCTCCCAGATCGGGATCGTGCTGCAGGACACGACGCTCTTCAGCGGCACGATCCGCGACAACATCGCCTTCGGGCGACCGGAGGCCAGCCTGGAGGACGTCATCGAGGCGGCCAAGGCCGCCGCCGCCCACGACTTCATCCTGAGCTTTCCGGAGGGCTACGACACGCCAGGTCGGCGAACGCGGCACGACGGTCAGCGGCGGGCAGAAGCAGCGCATCGCCATCGCCCGCGCCCTGCTGATGGACCCGCGCATCCTGATCCTGGACGACTCGACCAGCAGTGTGGACGTGGTGACCGAGGCGGCGATCCAGAAGGCGCTGGAGCGGCTGATGCAGGGGCGGACGAGCTTCGTCATCGCCCAGCGCATCAGCACCGTCCGTACCGCCGACCTGGTCCTGGTGCTCGATCAGCGGCCGGATCGCCGCCCGCGGCACCCACGACCAGCTGATGGAAGAGAGCCCGATCTACGCTGAGATCTACAGTTCGCAGCTGCTGGAGGACGTGACGGTGGAGGCTGAAGCCTCACCCGCCGTCCTGCCCGCGGCCGGGGAGAGGTAACGTATGCACGGCCCGATGGGCGGCCCACGCCGCATGATGGAGCAGGAGACGAGCAAGCCCAAGCGCACCGGGGCCACGCTGGCGCGTCTGGCGCAGTACTTCCGGCCATACACCCTGGCCCTGATCTTCGTGGCCATCCTGATCGTGGCCAGCACCTGGACGCAGGTCACGGCCCCGCAGTTGATCGGGCAGGCCGTCGACTGCTACCTGATGCCGGCGGCGTCGGAACGCCTGACGGCCGGCGCGCCGGCCGGAATGTCGTTCCTTCAAGGAGGCGGAAGCGCCGGGGCGAGCACCAACTGCACCTACACGACGGTCGACCCGAACGCCACCGCCGAAGAGAACATCGCCGGCCTCGGGGGATTGATCTTGAGGGTGCTCGGCCTGTTCATCGGCGGCGCCCTGGTCACCGGGCTGATGTTCTTCCTGATGACCTGGGCGGGACAGCGCGTCCTGCGCAACCTGCGGGTGGAGGTCTTCCGCCATCTGCACCGCCTGTCGCTGACCTACTACGCCGAAAACGAAGCCGGCAGCGTGATGAGCCGGATCACCAACGACACCGAGACCATCGCCCAGGCGATCAGCTTCACGCTGGTCAACGTGCTCAGCGGGGCGCTGCTGCTGGTCTGGATCGTGATCAAGATGGTCCAGCTCAGCCTGCCGTATGCGCTGCTGAGCATGGTCGTCCTGCCGGCGATGCTGGTGGCGACGTTCTGGTTCTCCGGCCAGGCGCGCAAGGCCTTTCGCCAGACGCGGCTGGAGATCGGGCGGGTGAACGCCGACCTGCAGGAGAGCATCTCCGGCGTGCGCGAAGTGCAGGCCTTCGGCCGCGAGGAAGCCAACATCGAGTCGTTCCGCGAATCGAACGCCGCCAACCGCGACGCCAACATCCGCGCCGTCTCGTTCACCGCCGCGCTGGCGCCGACGCTGGAGGCGCTGGGCTACGTGGCCATCGCCATCGTGACCGCCGCCGGCGGATTGGCGCTGCTGCGCGGCACCGACCTGTTCGGCACGGTGATGTCGCTGGGATTGATGGTGACCTTCCTGGCGTACGTTCAGCGTTTCAACCAGCCCATCCAGCAGATCTCGGTCATGTGGGCCAACATCCAGAGCGCCATCGCAGGCGCCGAGCGCATCTTCGGCCTGCTGGACACACAGCCGGACGTCGTCGACCGACCGCAGGCGGTGGCGATGCCCGCCATCCAGGGGCGGGTCGAGTTCGACCACGTCGGAGCATCCTACCGGCCGGGGATCCCGGTGCTGCAGGATGTCAGCTTCGAGGTGCAGCCCGGACAGACGACGGCCATCGTCGGCCCGACGGGCGCCGGCAAGACGACGATCATCAACCTGATCCCGCGCTTCTACGACGTGGCCGAGGGGTCCGTGCGGATCGACGGCAAGGACGTTCGCGATGTGACGCGGGCGACGCTGCGCCGACAGATCGGCATCGTCCTGCAGGACACCTTCCTGTTCAGCGACACGGTGATCAACAACATCCGCTTCGGTCGCCCGGAGGCTTCGGACGATGAGGTGCACCAGGCGGCGCAGCTGGCACACGCCGACGAGTTCATCCGGCACCTGCCCGAGGGCTACGAGACCGTGCTCGGCGAGCACGGCGCCGGGCTGAGCCAGGGGCAGCGGCAGCTGGTGGCCATCGCCCGGGCGGCGCTGGCCAACCCGCGCATCCTGATCCTGGACGAAGCCACCTCGAGCGTCGACACGCGCACCGAGCGCCAGATCCAGAAGGCGCTCGACCTGTTGCTGAAGGGTCGCACCAGCTTCGTCATCGCCCACCGGCTGAGCACCATCCGCAACGCCGACCAGGTGCTGGTGATGCGCGACGGGCGGATCGTCGAGCGCGGCAAGCACGACGAACTGCTGGGCCGCAAGGGCGCGTACTACGAGCTGTACATGAGCCAGTTCCGGGCCGAGGACACGGCCGAGGCCGCCGGCAACGGACACAAGGCCGGAGGGGTGAAGGCGGCTGCCGCAACGTAGGCGCGGGACGGTCAATTCATCACGCAAACCTCCGCCGTCCATGTGGGCGGCGGTTGCGCGCCTGCCTCCGATGGAGGGTGGCGACCCCGGGCATGATCTGGTCGCAGGAGTACAATAGCCCCAAGGCCATCCGAATTATCCGGATATCGGCGCCACAGGGGAGGTAAGAATGAAGTCCGTGGCCCGTGGCATTTGCCGCGCTGGTGCTGTTGACGGCTCGCGTGTTCATCCGGGCGGAGTTCGACCGGCGACCTCTCTGAGGCACTCGACCCGAACACCGAGCCGGTTACGGTCACGACGACCGTCGACCAGGGCAAGGCAGCTTCGGCCCGCATCGGCCCCGATGGAGGCACCCTCGCCGACCACCGGCACCGATGGCTCGCACTACTCGCTCGAGATTCCCGCCGGAGCGCTGGTCGAGGAGATCGAGATCCGAATGACCCCGATCACCTCGATGCAGGGCCTGCCGCTGAACGAGGGGTTGGCTGCCGGAGTGCAGCTCGAGCCGGAAGGCATGACGTTCTACGACATTGTCACCCTGACCATCGATCCGGCCGAGCCCCTTCCGATCGAGCAGACGATCCCCATCGGGAGTCCGGGCGAAACGGGCGCGGTCTACATCCCCTTCATCGACCCGGATCCGAGACCATTCGCCTCCGGCTGCTGCATTTCGCTCCGGCGGGTTTGTCCAGGGGCCTCACGGCCGACCTTGAGCCTGTTCGTCAACGCCTCGGGGGTAGTGTGGAGACACGGATCAAGAGCCTGATTGCCGCGGAAGCTCACGCACGGCAGACAAGAGGAACTCCTCACCGGGAAGGATTCATGGACCGCCCTGGAATCTTCTCACACAGTGGAAGGCCCATGTCCTCATGCCGCGGATCGCCGCCGCCGGCGAGAGCTGCGCCGCAGGCAGGCTGGCGATCGAGACCGTCTCTCGGCTACGAAAGGCAGCAACAGTTGCTCGGCCTCGGCGACAGTCTTCAGGAGAGCTCGTCGACCTCATGCCGACGGTGGCTCGCGTGTGCATTCGCGAGGAGTACGAGCTGTGTCGCGACGAGCACATCGTCCACCGCATGATCCCGGCGATCCTCAGCGTGAAACGTCAGCGCCAGCTGCTGGGTGTCACATCGCCTGAGATGGATCAAGTGATGGCCGAGGCAGAGGACCTGGCGGCAAAGTGCTTGCGCTTCGAGCTGGAGTTCGAATCCCTGACCGAGATGACGGGCGAAGGTGCAAGGATCACATCGGAAGTGGAATCCAAGGTCGACCCTCCAATACGAACCCGGCTCCCTGACCGCCCCGCAGGGAAGCTCGGCTCTCACCAATACCAACTTCGAATTCGTCCTGCCTCCCGGGGGCTGTGCGACGACCGGAGGGCCCGGTGGGGCGACCTTCAATGCGATCTTCCCTCATACTTGGCTCGTGGCCACCGATGGCGTCGAATGACCAGGTAGGCCACGTTAAAGACATTCTCCTGCGTTACGACCCGGGCCAGACGACCGAGACCGTCACAACGAGCTGCCTCTCAGGCCATGGTAGCGACAAATGGACAATCGGCGCTTGGTGGTCCCGCTTGCTTCTTTGGGACACACTCCGACGAAGCAGCGATGGCCGACGTGCGAGACGGCCAGCGGCTTCGACATCGGTGACGGACCCTGAATAGGCTGATGAGCACGAGCCGTAACTTGGACCAAGGGCTGGGAAGTCTCGGGAGACGGAGTTGTTCGCCGAGCTGGAGTGGGAGAAGGAGCAGGCAGGCATCTGACCGAGGAAGGTTCATTCAAGCTCTACCACCGTCCGGAGTAGGAGCTGCCAAGCCGGATTCTGGATGAGGTCATTTAGACAACGCGCCGCCGGCCCTCGAGGGCCGGCGGCCTGCTTCGGAGGGGAGGGTGTGAGCTGTGCCCCCACGGGGATTCGAACCCCGGTTTAGGCCTTGAAAGGGCCGCGTCCTGGTCCTCTAGACGATGGGGGCAACGCGCCGGATTGTATCATGGGGACCCACGATCGGGCGCCTGCGGCCGCAGCGAAGGGGGCCCGAACGTCTCAGGCCTTGCGCTTGCGCCGTGGACGCGCCGCCAGGTAAGACGGCGCCGTGATGGCGAAGGTCGTACACAGGCGCGTGTCGATGATGCGCGACGACAGTCGTCGGTCGAGCTTCTCGAGCGTGGACGAGGTCGTGATCACCGTCGGCAGCGCGGCGTTGTAGCGGTGGTTGAGCAGCTGGAACAGCTTCTCCTGCGCCCAGGCCGTGGACGACTGGGTCCCCAGGTCGTCGAGCACGAGCAGGGGTGCATCGCGCACCTGGTCGAAGCGCCGGTCGTACGAGATCGGGCTGGTCGGGCTGAAGGTCGCCCGGAGATGGTCGAGCAGGTCGGGGACCGGGACGAACATCACCGGGAAGCCCAGGCTGGCGCGCAGGTTGGCGATGGCAGCTGCCAGGTGGGTCTTGCCCGTGCCGTGGTCGCCCATCAAGACGATCCAACCCTGCGGGTCCTCGGCGAAGGCGTACGCGCCCTCAAAGGCTTTCTTGAGGTTGGCGCGGTCATCGGTCGTCAGCTTCTCGTCGTCGCGCATGCGGAAGGTGCCGAAGGTCTGCTTGGCGTGCAGGGGCAGCGAGGACAGCTCATGGTGATTGATGTCTTCGGAGGCGTGGCGGTAGTCGGGGGCGTGGATCATCACCTGGCGCACCAGGGCCGCATCATTCAACCGCGAGCGGACACGCCCGTCGAGTTCCTCCAGCGACAGGTTGGTGGTGAGCACGGTCGGAAGGCGGTTGATGTAGCGGTAGTTGAGGATCTGGAACAGCTTCTCGCGGCCCCACTCGGTTGCCGACTGGGTGCCGAAGTCGTCCAGGACGAGCAGCGGCGCACGGCGGATCTGATCGAAGCGGTCTTCGAAGGAGACGTCTTCCGAATCGAACGCCGCGGCGCAGGCTGTCGAGCAGGTCGGGCACGGTCAGGAAGAGCGTCGGGATGCCGAGGGAGACCGCTTCGTTGGCGACGCTGGCAGCCAGGTGCGTCTTGCCGCAGCCGAAGCTGCCCTGCAGCAGGAGCCAGCCGTCCAGATCGTGGGCGTAGGCGCGGCACAGGTTGTAGGACTGCTCGAGCGACTCCTGGTTGAAGGCCGGGAGGTTCGGACGGCCGCGCGGCTGGAAGGTCTCAAACGTGAGGTGCTCGAGTTCCTCGAGTTGGCTGAGGCTGTACAGCCGGTCGCGGATCTGCGAACGGATGGCGTCTTGCCGGCAGACGCAGGTTTCCAACCGGCCGAAGTCCGGATGGCCGAGCGGCAGCTCGCGGCGCACGTATCCCAGCCCGTGGCAGTGCGGGCAGTCGGGATCGCCGACCAGGTCGCGGTGCGCCTCAGTGTTCGATGAAGTCGGCGAAGTCGCCTTCGACGTAGCGTCGGCGAGCCGCTTCAGGCTGTCGGAGATCTTCTCGTTCATCGCGTCCCTTGGTCCGCCAGTCCTCGAGAATGGCCTGGACGTAGCGCCAGCGGCGGACGTTGTTCTCCACGGCAATGCGCAGCGCCTCCTCGATCCAGGCGGCCGGGTAGGTCGTTTCGGCTTCGCGCAGCGTCTCGGCGATCAGCGGCGTGAGCGGCCCGATGTTCTGCTCGTACAGGACGAACAGGTTCGGCCGCTCGGGCTGCAGGCCCGCCGCCGGCGCTTCGTCGTCCGGGGACCACTGTCCCTGTCGCAGACCATCGGCGGCGGCGCGGCCGCGGGGGGTGTTCAGGAAATACACCGGCTGCCGGCTGCCGGTGTCCGCGGTCACGCGCAGCAGCGTCCCCCGCGTCACGGCGCGTTCCAACGCCTCGTCCAGCGCCTCGAGATCGGGCCGTCCCGGCTCGGACAGGGCGGCCAGCAGCGTTGGGTCGCCGCCCAGGTCGTCCCGGCGCAGGCAGCGCCGGGCGCCGCGCTGGCGGCCGAGGGCCCAGAAGGCATACAGCGTCACCTTCAGCTCGCCCAGATGGTCGATCGCCGGCAGGAGCTCGCTGAAGAACAGCGTTCGGCACCGGCGTCGTCGGCAGCTTCCCGGCCGGAAATCCGGCGAAGCCGCTCGGGGCCTTCACGCCTCACCTGCGCCGGATCGCGGCGGCTCGTCCAAGCATCGCCGTCCTAGACCGGGGCTTCTTCGCCGAGCTGGATGCGCCGCGTCTCGGCGTTCTCGAATTTGGCCAGCGAGCGGCGGAAGACCAGCTCGACGCTGCCGACCGGACCATTGCGGTGCTTGGCGACGATGATCTCGGCCAGATTCTGCTTGAGCGTGTCGGTCTCGTACTGGTCGGGCCGGTAGATGAACAGGACCACGTCGGCGTCCTGTTCCAGGCTGCCGGACTCGCGCAGGTCGGAGAGCACCGGGCGCTTGTCGGAGCGCTGCTCGACGGCGCGGCGAGAGCTGCGCCGCGGCCAGCACGGGCACGTTCAGCTCGCGCGCCAGCACCTTCAGATTGCGCGTGATGTACGAGACTTCCTGGACGCGGTTGTCGATGCGCGAGTCGCCGGTCATCAGCTGCACGTAGTCGACGATCACCAGGTCGAGCCGCGCCTCCATGTGAATGCGGCGGCACTTGGTGCGCAGCTGCAGCGGGCGTGATGGCCGGCGTGTCGTCGAGGTAGATGTGCGTATCGCCCAGGGCGCTGACGGCCTGGGTGAACAGCGGCCATTCCTCGTCGTGGATATCGCCCATGCGCAGGCGCTGCGAGTCGATCCCCGTCTCCTGGGCGATCAGCCGCTGCACGAGCTGGTCGTTCGACATCTCGAGCGAGAACACGGCCACATGCTTCTTGTGCAGCTGGCTGGCATTCTTGGCGACGGACAGGCAGAAGCCGGACTTTCCCTGGCCGGGACGTCCGGCGATGATCAACAGGTCGCTGGGCTGCATGCCGCCGAGCAGGCGGTCGAGATCGACGAAGCCGGTCGGGACGCCGATGGTCTCATCCTGGTGCCGGGCCAGGTAGTCGATCCGGTCGTAGTAGTCACTGAGGACTTTGCGGATCGGCTGCAGCTGGTGCGTGAGCCGCCGCTCGCTGACGCCGAAGACGGCCTTCTCCGCCTCGTTGACGACTTCTTCGACCGCCGTTTCGTTCTGGTAGGCAAGCCGGGCGATCTGATTGGCGGCCGCCAGCAGGCGGCGGCGCGTGGCGGACTCTTCGACCAGCCGGCCGTAGGCCTCGGCGTGGAGCGAAGTCGGAACATTGCTGATCAGCCCGGCGAGGTAGGCCGGTCCGCCGGCTTCGTCCAGATGCCCCTGCCGCTCCAGTTCCTCGGAGACGGTGAGGATGTCCATCGGCTGCCGCCGGTCGTGCAGGCTGTTGAAGGCGTCCCACACCCAGCGGTTGCGGTGCAGGAAGAAGTCGTCGGGGGCGAGGAAGGAGGCGACATCGTAGTACGCCTCCGGGTTGACCAGGACGGCGCCCAGCACGGCTTCCTCGGCCTCGCGGTTATGAGGCGCTCCCGGGGCGAGGTCGGTGAGTGCCGGAGGAGGGGAGCGGGCGATCGCTCATCGGCAGGCTGGGTCAGCGCAGGCGCCCGGCCTCAAGCCGGCGCATCCCCTTCCGGGGGTTCCATGCCGTCCATGTCCAGCGAATCGACGAAGTCCTTGAAGACGTTCAGGCGCTTGTCGGCCGCCTCACCGGCCGGCTCGTCGTCCTTCACCTCGCTCTCGGGCTCGGTGGAAGCTTCGAGCATCACCCGGTCATCGACGAACACCGGCACGTGCACGCGCACCGCCAGGGCCAGCGCGTCCGAGGGACGCGAGTCGATCTCCAGCTCGCGGCCGCCGACGCGCAGCACAATGCGCGCGTAGAAGACGTCATCGCGCAGGTCGATGATGTTGATGCGCAGCACCTCGGCGTCCAGCGCCTGCAGGACGTTGCGCAGCAGATCGTGGGTCAGGGGCCGCGCCACTTCCATCTCCTGCAAGGAGACGGTGATGGCCTCGGCCTCGTACGGGCCGATCCAGATGGGGAGGAAGCGCTCGCCGGCCATGTCCTTGAGGATCACGATCCGATGCTGGGACATCAGGCTGACGCGGATGCTGTCGATCTCCACCTGAACCATGGCTGTTCCCTTGGGCGAGGCGATGGGCTGAGTGCATTCTAACATGTGGGCTGGAGGGCGGCAACCAATCCGCGTCAGAAGTGCTCCGTGTGATCGGGACGCTGCCGCCGCAACGGGCTTCGGAACCCCGCTGTTCTCCACAGGCTGTGGAGAACCGGACTCGGGCGTTGGTCGTGCGTCGCCAGTCCTGATATGATTCCCGCTGCCCGTCGGCATGGGCGGAGCATCGTCGCAGGAGAGGTGTGGGATGTTGGAGAAGATGTGGGCGCCACGAGGCGTGGCGGTGGTCGGCGTATCGCAGAGCCCGGAGAAGCTGGGCTACGGCGTGGCGCGCAACCTGGTGGTCTCGGGGTATCGGGGGGCGATCCACTTCGTCAACCCGCGCGGCGGCCAGTTGTTCGACCGGCCGGTCTACAAGGACCTGGCGCACGTCCCCGACCCGGTCGATCTGGCGATGATCATCATCCCGGCCGCCGGCGTTCCCCAGGCGCTGGAGGAATGCGGACGGCGCGGGATCCGCAATGTGGTCATCGGCTCGGGCGGTTTCCGCGAGACCGGAGAAGAAGGCCGCAAGCTGGAGGACGAGGCGCTGCGGGTGGCCCGCAAACACCGCATCCGAGTCCTCGGACCGAACTGCATCGGGTTCCTGGATACGCACCTGCCGATCGACACCACCTTCCTGCCCCTGCCCGGTCCGGTGCAGGGCGACATCGCCTTCCTCTCCCATTCCGGCGCCATCTGCGAAGCGGTGATCGACTGGGCCCGTGGACAGGGGTTCGGACTGTCGCGCCTGGTCAGCCTGGGGAACCAGATGGATCTGACCGAGGGCGAGCTGCTGCCGACGACGGTGGCCGATCCGAACACGCGGGTCGTGGCGATGTACCTGGAGGGCGTTCGCAACGGTCGGCTGTTCGTCGAGAACGCACGCAAGGCAACGCGCAAGAAGCCGGTGCTGGCGATCAAAGTCGGGCGCTCGGAATCCGGCCGGGCGGCGGTGGCGTCGCACACCGGTGCGCTGGCCGGCCGGGACGTCGCCTACGATGCCGCGTTCCGCAAGGCCGGCGTGATCCGGGCGCAGAGCACGGAGGAAGTGTTCGACTGGGCGCGGGCACTGGCCTGGTGCCCGCTGCCGCGCGGCCGACGGATCGGCGTGCTGACGAACGCCGGCGGGCCGGGTGCCATCGCCGTCGACGCGCTCGACAGCTGCGGCCTCAAGTTGGCGGTGCTGTCCGCCGAGACCACCGCCCGGCTGCGTGAATTCCTCCCGCCGGCAGCCAGCGTGCGCAACCCGGTGGACATGCTGGCCGCGGCCGCCGCGGCCGAGTACGCCAACGGGCTGAGCGCCTTGATGGCGGATGACGGCGTCGACGGCATCATGGTCATCCTGGCACCTCCGCCCATGACGACCGCCGCCGGCATCGCCGGAGCGATCATTCCGATGATCCGATCGGCCGCCAAGCCGGTGATCGTGACGTTGATGGGCGAGGAGATGATCGCCAATGCCGCGCGGCTCCTGCGGCAGGCGCGGGTCCCCGACTACCGATTCCCGGAGCGTGCCGCCTCGGCGATGGGCGTGCTGGCCGATCGTTGGGATGCCCTGGCGGCGCCGATCGAGAAGGCACCCGTCCTCAAGCGCATCCGTCCGGACGCTGCGCGGCGTGCGCTGGAACACGGCACGCGTGGCGAGGACGGCTTCCTCGACGCGGCGTCGGCGGCGCAGGTCGCCCGGGCATACGGCGTGCCGGTGCCCGAGGAGATCCTGCGCCCGCACTGCCGACCAGGCGGCGGCGGCTGCCGGCAAGCTGGGATTTCCGGTGGCGCTCAAGATCGCCTCGCCTGATATCCCGCACAAGTCCGACGTCGGTGGGGTGACCCTGGACGTGCAGGATGCGGCCGGCGTGCGGCAGGCGTTCGAGCGGATGCTGGCCCAGGCGCGGGCGGCGCGGCCGCAGGCGAAGATTCAAGGGGTCAGCGTCCAGCCCATGCTGCCTCCCGGGCAGGAAGTGATCGTCGGCGTGGTACGCGACGATCAATTCGGGCCGCTGGTGATGTTCGGCTCCGGCGGCGTGGAGGTCGAAGGGCTTAAGGATGTCGCCTTTGCACTGGCACCGCTCACGCCGCTGGAGGCGGAAGCCTTGCTGGACGCGACCTGGGCCGGGCGCCGGATGCTCGGTTTCCGGAACATCCCGGCCGGCGATCGCGCCGCGGCGCTCGACACCGTCATCCGCCTGGCTCAGCTGGCTGAGGATCTTCCGGAAATCGCCGAGATCGAGGTCAATCCGCTGCGGGTCCTTTCAGGAAAGGGCGGGGCGTTGGCGCTGGATGTGCGCCTGAAGCTTGAGATCCGCCGGCCTGAAATCGGGAGGCGATCTGAATCGCGGCCTGGGGCCGGCGCAGGGCTGATCCCCATCGCCTTCGGGATCGACGCGCGTTCGACGGGGGGAGTCGTCATGCACCGTTCTCGACTCCGACGAACCGTCGCCGCCCTGGCGAGCGTGGCGCTTGCGCTCGGCTGCAGCGTCGCTCTCACGCGTCCCTTCGGCGAGCGACGCTGCAGACGGATCATCGGCGACGGTCGAGCCTGCGCCTTCGGGCGCCGACTTCCAGCGTGCCCGAAGGGCCGGTGCTCCGCCCCGATGCAGTTCATCTACGTGGGCGCCTTCCGTCTGCCACAGGGCGGGGACCGGCCGAACACGTTCGCCTACGGCGGTGGAGCGATGACCTTCCGGCCGGACGGCGACCCCGGCGGCGCGGCAGGATGGTTTTCCCGGATCGCTGTTCATCACGGGCCACGACCGCCTGCCGTATGGCGAGCTGACCAACGGCAGTCAGGTGGCGGAAATCAGCATCCCCCTCCCGGTCCGCGCCGACACCGTCGAGGCGCTCAACACCTCGGCATTCCTGCAGGGATTCACCGAGATCGCCCAAGGGTACTTCGAGGGGTTGGACGAGCTGCCACGCGTGGGCATGCTCTACCTCGATCATCCCGCCACGGGACCGCAAAGTGCACCTGACGTGGGGGCAGCACCTGCAACCCGATACCCCGTTCGCCACACACGCATGGTTCAACCCGACACTCCGTGATCCGGAGCTGACGGGTCCCTGGTTCCTGGATGTCTCGCTGGCCTACAGCGGGAACGGCTACCTGCTCGAGATTCCGGCAGCCTGGGCCGAGGCGCACACCGGGGGCAGCCCGGTGGGGACGGGTCGATACCGAGATGGAGGCTGGTCGGGAATGGGCCCGGCCTTATATGCCTACCGCCCCTGGATCGATGAAGATGGAACGCCCGCCGGGGACGGGGCGACGTTGCCCGTGGTCACGCTGTTGCGCTACGAGAGCTCGGAGGTCACGGACACGTTCGAGCATGCGCTGGCCGGCTATCAGCACCCGGATGAGTGGGAGGGGGCCGCCTGGGTGACGACGGAAGCGGGCGACTCGGCCGTCGTGTTCGCCGGGACGAAGAGCACCGGAACTCAGTATTGGTACGGGTATGTGAACCCGCAGGGCGCCGACAAGCCGTGTGTCGAGGGTGAGATGGTCGGGACCGTTCACCGTGTGCCGCATGGCAGACGGAGCCCCGTGCCCGGAGTTCTGATCTGGTGGAATGCTCCGGGCACAGTGACTACCGCGGCTGGTGGACGACACGCTGGGATGCGCAGCTGATCCTGTATGATCCGGAGGACCTGGCGAGAGTCGCCGCCGGCGACACGGAGAGTTGGACGCCGCAGCCGTATGCCAGCATCGACATCGATGAGGTGCTGTTCGCCAACCCGTCCGGGGTAGAACTCGAGATGCTCGGCGAGGGAGATCAGCGGCGCTACCGCATCGGAGAGGCGACGTTCGACCGGGCGAACGGACTGCTGTACGTGCTCGAGTTATTCGCCGACGGAGCACAGCCGGTGGTTCACGTCTGGCGCATCGGGTGAGTGCGCCGGGGGTTGGAGCGCCGAAGTCTCCGCTAAGTCCAGGCGGCCGTCGTGGGCCGCGGGGCGATCGGCATGACCAAGGTCAGGCGAAGGCTCGAGCGAGATCAGCCGCCACGCGGGCGTTGTTGCGCAGCAGCGCCAGGTTGGCTCGCAGCGTGCCTCCGGCGGTCAGCTCGGCGAGGCGGGAGAGCAGGAAGGGCGTGACGTGTTTGCCGCGCACGCCCTCGGCTTCGGCCTGCTGGAGCGCCGTTCGCAGGACCGTCTCGACGGCCTCGGCCGGCACGGCAACTTCCTCGGGACACGGCACACACACCAGCACGCCGCTGCGCAGCCCCATCCCCCAATGGGTGCGGATCAGCGCCGCCGCTTCTGCCGCGTCGCCGACCCGCGCGCTGACGGGCAGCCCGCTCCCGCGGGTGAAGAAGGCCGGGAACTCGTCCGTCCCCCAACCGAGCACCGGGACGCCGAACGTCTCCAGCCATTCGAGCGTGCGCGGCAGATCGAGGATCGCTTTGGCGCCGGCGCACACGACGACGACCGGTGTGCGCGCCAGCTCCGGCAGGTCGGCGGAGACGTCGCTGGGCGATCCCCGATGGACACCGCCGATCCCGCCCGTGGCAAAGACCTGAACCCCGCCGGCATGGGCGGCGATCATCGTCGCCGCGACCGTCGTTCCCCCGGTGGCGCGCTGCGCCATCGCCGCGCCGAGGTCGCGCCGGCTGATCTTCCACAGGGAACGGCTGAGCGCCAGCCGTTCGAGTTCGTCGGTGGTGACGCCCAGGCACACTCGCCCATCGATCACCGCCACCGTCGCCGGCACGGCGCCCGCGGCGCGCACCTCGCCCTCCAGCCGGCGCGCCAGCTCGAGGTTGACCGGCTCCGGCAGGCCGTGGGTGATGACGGTCAACTCGAGCGCCACGACCGGTCTGCCGGAGCGCCAGCGCCGAGGCGACTTCGGGGTGGACATGCAGCCAGGCGGGAGGGTCGGTGGGCATGGGGGGCTCCAGGAGAGCTACTAGCTACTAGCTACTAGCAACTCAGCAATTCTAGCGGGTAGCATCCAGCAGCCATTAGCCAATTGCTAGTTGCTAGTTGCTAGTTGCTAGCTGCTATGCTGCCAGCGCTGCTACCTGCCGACTCAGCGCAGCTGATCGTACAGCAGCTCGAGCGACAGATTCGGGCACGACGCTGCCCGTCGTGCGCAGCGTCAGCGCCGCCGCCGAAGCCCCCAGACGAACCGCCTCATCCAACGGGATGTCGTTGAGCCAGCGCGAAGAGCACGGCAGCCGTCAGGGCGTCGCCAGCGCCGGTCGGGTCGACGATCTCGGTCTGCACCGACGGAACCAGCCCGCTGACTTCCGGCGAGGCGTAGGCCACCCCGAACTCAGCCATGGTGATCACCGCCGCCCCGACGCCCTGCGCCACCAGATGGTGAGCCATGTCGAGGGCGCGCACGCGATCCGTGTGCGCCTGCGGATGCGGCACCAGCACGCCGGCTTCGGCCTCATTCGGCATGAACATCCACAGGTCTCCGAGCAGATCGGCGAAGCGCGGCGCCAGGCTGACCGAAGTCGGATCCGCCGCCACCGGGACGCCGGCCTGCCGGGCCAGGCGGACGAGCGAGCGCCAGCGACCGGCGGGGACAGGTTTCCGTCGACAAAGACCACCGAGGCGTTCTCGATCAGCGACCTGCAGGCGCGCAGGTGCTCGGGCGTGACGGACTCGACGATGCGCATGTCGTCCATCGCCAGGTGCAGATTGCCTTGTTCGTCGAGCACCGCCAGGTAGGCGCCGGTGCGGACGCCGGCGACGGTCAGCACCGTGTCGATCTGTACGCCGGCCTCCGCAGCCTGGGCGAGCACCAGCCGGCCCTCCGGGTCATCGCCGACGGCCGAGATCAAGTACACCTCGGTTCCCAGGCGGGCGAGATTCTCAGCGACATTGCGGGCCACGCCTCCGGGGGACATGCGCAGCGCCGGCGGGATTGGAGGTGCCCATGTGGAGCGGTTCGGCGGCGCGGCCGACGATGTCGAGGCCTGCGGATCCGATCGCCACGACCGGCCGGTCGGCGTCCAGAGGCTTCATCGCATCGCTCCCGGAGGGAGCGGATGCCAGCAGCCTGGCCAGGTGGGTCAGGACCGGATCGCGCTCGGGCACCGCATCCGGCGACGCGGCGGCGGCGTGCCGGCGCAGGCCCTCGTACGCCAGCGCCACGACCCGCTGCATCCGTTCCTGCCGCGAGGCGGCCGGAGCCCGCCAGGCATCGCCGAGGGACTCGAGGACTCGGCCGGTCGCCCGATCGGCCGGACGGCGCGCCGGAGGCGTCCCGCGTGACGCCTGCCACGCGGCGATCAACTCGTCGCCGCGAATCCGCCCGGCGCCCCGAACCTCCCACGTCCCAACGCCGACCCAGTCCAACTCGAGGCCGGTGTCCTGCAGCCGCTGGCGCAGCGTGTCGGTGCGGAATCGATCGGTGAGCTCCTGGCGCGGGATGTGCAGGTCGCCGGGAAGCAAGCGCTGGGGCTCAGGCTGCAATGCCAGAAAGCCCTCCAGCGTCAGGTCCCCGATGAAGCGCGTGATCTCGCGCTGCGCGAGCCCGGGGAGAGCATCGCTCCACTTGCGCTGGCCCGTCGCCGCCACCGGCTGTCCATACACCAGGCGGCGGATGGCTTCCTCGGTATACGGGTAGGGATCCGACAGGTTGCGCGGCTGGTTGCCGCCGTGCACGCGGAACACCATCTGGGCGTCGCGGGCGAGCACTTCGATCCCATCCCGCGTGACCGCCCGCGATTCGTCGACCCGCCGCAGCTGGTCGCGCAGGTCGACGACGTCCCGCAGCCGCTCAAAGCCGTGCAGGAAGCGGCGGGAGGCGGGCCCATAAACGCGCGGATGGCCTTCGAGCGTCTCGCAAGCGGCGGCGAATCCGAGGTGAACGCTGAGCCACCCCGGCCCGCCGACGCGCAGCAGCGTGCTCGTCCAATCCAGGTGTCGCGCATCGCCGCTCGAAACGACGAGCGTGTCATACCCCAGGCCGAAGACCGCGCTGCGCAGGTAGCGGCCGGCCATGGGGATCGATTCGAGCGCATAGACGTCATTCAGGTAGTGCGCCGCCAGCCGCATGCCGAGCCAGCCCCCGGCAACGACCGGGAGCAGATGGAGCAGGACGCGCAGGGGCGAAGAGCGAGGTGAAGATGCTGGCCAGCACGTCGAGGGGAAACGCCGAGACGCGCGCGACCCACGACGGGGTGGGCGCGGCCAACGGATCGACGAGCACGGTCAACAGGAACCAGGCGAGGCCGATCGGGATGACCACCAGCAGCAGACGCGTGGCGGCGCCGGTGAGCCCGCGGTCGAGCACTCGCTCGAGGATCGCGCGCCCCGGGGAGGCAGAACCGGCGGCAAAGCCGCGCGTCCTCAAGCGTCCTCCCTGTCGCCGCTGAATCCGGCTGCGGGAGACGCAGACATTCCGACCGCGGCCGCGATGGCGCGCATGTCATCCGTTGCCCGTTGCCGCGCCACCGGTCCGTCCATCTGGTCGGCGAGGCGCACGGCGTCTGAGACGATGAGCTGGAGAGTGGGCTGAAGCTCCGGGGATGCGCCCGTTCGCCAGGGCGGTCCTGAGCGACCCGGTCATCTCCGACCACGCGGCATCAGGGTCCGGAGTGGTATACGTCCTCCGGTCGGGCGGAGAGATCGAGGTGTGACTCGGAGCGAGATCCAAGCGCCTCGCGCCAGCGCTGCATGCGTCCTTCCTGGACGCGTTCGGGGAGGAGCAGGTTGCCGAGGCCGACGGAGAGGATGCGGATGCCACGGGCGGCCAGGATCTGCTGTTCCTTGGTCCGAGGTGGGGCAGGGCGCGTGGTCTGACGGTGACGCAGAGGCCGGCACCATGCGCGCCTGCAGCCCGTCCTGCAGGCGTTGAACCGGGGACGGATCATCGGACCGATCGTCCAGCAGCTCATCCAGCCGGTGACGCTTGACCTCGTCGCGCCACACCTCGATCGCCAGCCGCAGCGGTAGTTCGGCCCAGGGCAGGTCCTCGTGCGTCTCCGTCACCGTATGCGTGGCCGTAGGCAGCGCGCTCGGCTGCCTGCAGGTTGACTTCGTAGGGCGGCAGCTGCGCCGAGCGACCCTCCCGCGGCGGGAGCGTGTGCCCCGGATCGAGCATGAAGGTCACGCTGAGATCGGCGGCAATCGCCACCCCATCCCGCGTCAGCGCCACCGTCGAGGCGGGCCCGGCTGGATCACTCGTGCTCGGCCGCTGCCCCTGGAGGCTGCGGACCTGGCGACGGACGTCGATGGCTTCCGCCACACGCTCGCCCGGAGCGGTGAAGGTGATCCCGGGCCCGACGGCCCGCGTGAAGCGCGTGGCTGTTCGCAGGACCGCCGCACTGGCCGGGTCGACGAACAGGACTCCGCCACCGGCCCGGTTTTCACCGCGCACCGGAGCAAGTCGGCCGTTCTCCACGACGCTGATCGGGCCGTGCTGCCCGAGGAGGAATGAGATCGCCCGGGAGAGGGACTGGCGTCGATCGTCCGTGGTCCGCGCAGGCAGGACGAACTGCGACGCCAGGGCGATCGTGAACAGCAGGCTGACCAAGAAGAGCAATGCGTCCAGGAGGAAGGTGATGGCCGGCTGGAGGAGGAGCGAAGATCCGGATGCCCAGGCATAGACGACGCCAAAGAGCACCGCTCCGCCGAGCGTCCCGAACCAGGCCTTGCGGTAAAAGGGGGCAGCATCCATGCTCGAGGGATTGTATCCCGAAGGGGGGAGGAGCGGCAAACGAGGCTCGTCGCAGTTGAAGGAAGGGGGATCGCGAAGCGGGGGCGGTCCTTTCCCTCTCCGGACGGAGAGGGGAAGGTGAGGCGGGCGAAAGACAGGCGGCGGACGCAATCCGTCTCTGAGGACACCATGCGGAGAGGCATCGTGTGGCGGCGAGCGCAGGTTAATCCTCCGCCTCACCCCGGCTCTTCCCCAGAGTGCATGGGACCTGCGGCCCTCCGGGAGAGGGGAAACCACGTGTCGCGACACGGGCCGCAGTCCCAGTCGAGTGGCATGAGAGGGGAGGAGAGGGGATGAACTCGGGCCGCCATGCCCGGGCTCAACGGGTCCCAAGCCCTCATGAACCACCCGCTTGCCTTCCGGGCGCCGTCAGGTTACCCTAGACCAAGGACCCAAGGGGAAGGAAGCACGATGGCGACGCGACAATCCGAACTTCAACGTGTCCTGGGCCTGCTGGCCGGGGAACTGCCCGACCCGGACTGGGTGGCCCTGGTCGATGGCGACGGCCTGATCGTCTCGTGCGTGCCGCCGGATCCTCCGATCTCGGCGGATCGGATCTCCGCCATGGCGGCGGCGTCCCAGATCATGGCCGAACGCATCCTGGGAGAGCTGGAAGGCGGTCCGATGCGCTACGCCAGCGCCGCCGGCTCCAAGCGCCAACACCTGACCGTGGTGGTCAAGAAGGACCACCTGCTCTCGATCGGCCTGGGGCCCGACGTGGCGGCCCAGGCGACGTTCGCCCCGCTGGGGCGATGGATCCCCGAATTGCTGCGGGTCCTGAAGGCGCGCTTCACCAAGTAGTCGCTCCCCCACGCCGCTTCGGTCACTCATGGGCGCCGTGCGGCGAGCCTGGAAAGGCGCGATGCCATCTCCGCCGTGGCGGCTCCCCCGGCCGCAGGTCGGTGAAAGACATCCAAGGGCCAGCCAAGTCAGACCGACGCCGTTTCCCCGCTCAGGGACGACTGCCTTCCGTTCGACGATTTGCCGGACGAACGGATGGGGCCTTCGAGCGTCTCACGCACAGTGGCAGCGGCTCGATCGCGGGCCGGGCGCGTCGCAAGGCGGAGCAGCCGGCAAAGCGTCCGACACGTCGCAGCCTCGAGCCCACCAGGCAGTTGCTTGAGACACAGGTGAGCGCTTGGTGAAGGTTCGGCAATCGGGACGTCCTGATGTTGACGCAGCACCTGAGGCGGCGATATTCTTGTCCCGCGGGAGCGCGTGATGGGGACGGCGCTGCGGATCCGAGGAGATGACGCGTGACAGATCGAAAACCCGATGCCGAACGGCTCGTTGCTACGGAACGCCGGCCGCTTCAGAAGCCGGCCGGGTCCCGGTTCCCTCCAGGCTCGGCAGCCTACTCCCGGTTCCTTCCGGCATTGATCCTCGGGCTGGCCATCATCATGGGGGTGCTGATTCTTGTCGCGGCCGGTGTGCTCCTGGGGTGGGTGCCGTACCGGTAGCCCGTACGACCAGTCTCGTTCAAGGAGGGATCGATGTCGCTCAACGAGGCCCTGCCCTTCGTGTCCTCGGTCATCATGCTGGTGTTTACGGTCTCCGTCCTGCAGCGCTGGCTCATCACGCGCAAGGCTCATTTCCTGTTCTGGGGCATCGGCCTGGCGATGTTCGGCGCCAGCAGTTTCGCCGAAGCCTACTTCGCCCTCGGCCGCTGGAGCGCGCCGGTGTTCTTCGGCTGGTATCTGTTCGGGGCGGTGCTGAACGCCGCCTGGATCGGCCATGGAAGCCTGCTGCTGCTTGTGCGCAAGCGTTGGGTGCATGCCCTCACCGGGCTGCTGATCGTGGGCAGCCTGTCCGCCAGCGTGTTGATGGTGCAGGCGATCCTCAAGACCGATGGGAGCGCCTACGTCAGCGGCATTGCCCTGAGCGAGCAGTACCGCAACCTGATGCCCGCCATCCGGGACGGTGGGTTGGTGCGGCTGACAACGCCGTTCTTCAATATCTATGGCCTGCTGACCCTCGTCGGCGGCGCGCTGTGGTCGGCGTGGCTGTTCATGCGCAAGCAGGTCCTCCCCAATCGCGTCGTGGGCAACGTGCTGATCGCCGCCGGGGCGCTGACGATCGCCATGGCGAGCACGCTCACGCGGCTGGGCGTCGGCGCCTACCTGTATCTGGGGGAGCTGGTCGCCGCCGGGCTGATGTACGCCGGCTTCCTGATGGCCACGCGTCCGGCGACGCAGGCGGAGGCCGAAGGGGCGCAGGCCGTCGCGCGGCCTGATCCGGACGACGACGATCCAACCTCCGGGGCCGAGCGGAGGCTCGTGCAGGGTTCGACGTCCTGAGAAGCTGCCTGAGCGTCACAGCGCAACCGCTGTTGACGAATGCTAGCCAGGGTGGCGAAGATCTCGACCTGGAGGCCAGCTTCCAGGGAGGAAGAAATCATCGGCATCAGGAAGGCACGAACTCCCGGGCGCGGCGAGCAGGCACGCCGCGGACACGCCGAGATTGGCGGCGCGGAGCGAGACGCCCAGGTAGGGTGCAAGAGTCCGCGTACCGTCGTCGAGCCATCGTCCACCACGATGACTCGGCCGGCGGCAGGGTCGGTCAGGGCGCCCGATCGCCTGGCGAGTACCGGAATGTAGCAGGAATACGCGCGACGCGGCTGCGGCAGATCCGGCGCACGATGTCGTCCTGGACGGACTCGACTGGACAGCCGACCTCGGGGTTTCGCGGAGCCGTTCGGAGAGGCAGGAAATCGCCCGCATCGGGTAGGAGGAGGATCGCCTCGTCGGCGCCGCGCAGCACGGGAGTCAGAGAGGGTCAAAGGCGTCGGCCGGGCTCGGGGCGAGAGGGGCGGGGCGAAGAAACGCCGCGCGGGCACTCCGCGGACGCTAGGCCCGGGAAGCTCCCGGGCAGGCGCAGGCGCCACCCACTGTACAATCGGCTGATCGTCGGCCCACCATGACACGCGGCGAAGACGCCAGCGAGGAGACTGATATGCCGGTGCGCGATAGCGGCTCGGCTCGACGCCGGCCCGATCTTCGTGGTCGGAGCAGCCGCTCGGGGACGACCGGGCTACGACGTCGACCGCCACCCCAAGTGGCCGGCGCATACGAGACGTGGCTGTTCACAATGAACCAGGGGTGGGAGCTCTCGGGCCGGCGCTGACTTCCGCAGCGGCGGGAGAGTCGGCGACTGGCGTTCGCGCTTCGCGCTGATCGATCGCCTGGTCTTCCATCTGGCGGCGGGCGCCGACATTGATCGACACGCACTATGAGGCGAACCGCCGTTGGGTCCTGGCGATTCGCGGGCGAGTGATGTCAGGCGGATGTACTAGGGAAACGACGGAGCGACCAGGCCGACGGCGGGGTAAGGTCTGGGGTTCGCCTTCCTCCGGAGCCTGCGGCTCGACGATCCAGCCTGATGGGCAAGCTGCGACACGGCGATCAGGATCCACACACCCGGTGGCTGACGGTCGCGCCGCAGGGAGCGGGCCAGGGCCAGGTAGAACTGGGGCACGCCTGCGTTGGCCGAGATTCCGGGGCAGGCCGAGCCGGAGCAGGGCGCGTCGAAAATCGTCGTCCCCCTGGCCGTAGCGGAATTGCAGCTGCAGAGTCTGCCAGGCCGTCAGCGGATGGTCATGCCAGATCTTCGCCGCCGGCCAGGTAGCCGGCTCGGTAGCCGGCCGGAGGCCGCCAGGCGATGGCTCAGCTCCCGGTCCTCGGTCGCAAAGGCGAACGTCTCGTCGAAACCCCCCAGGCTCTCGAAGGCTTCCCGGCGGAAGGCCGCGTTGTTGGTGATCACCATGTACGCGTCGTCGTTCGGGAAGCGCATGTACTCGTACAGGAAACTGGTCAGATAGTGGTGGCTGCGGGCTGCCGAGGCTCCCGGGGTTTGGATTCAGCGTCTGCCCACCCAGGGCGTGCCAGGGGCCGCCGGCGAATCCCTGCGCCCACTGCGCGAGCCAGTCCGGGAAGCACGCGGCAGTCATCGTCGGTGAAGGCGAGCAGCGAGCCGCGGGCGTGACGGACGCCGAGGTTGCGCGCGGCGGCCGGGGCCGCGATGCTGCCCCTCGATCATCCGCAGCGGCAGTCGGGATAGCCAGGTCCTCCGGTAGCGATGGCCACGGAGGATGACCCTCCGTCGTTGACCACGACCAGCTCCCAGCGACCGGGGGAATAGGCCTGCGTCCAGGAAGCTGCCGAGGCAGGCTGCCAACTGCGACGGGCGGTTGTAGGTGGGGATGATGACGCTGATCAGGGGAAGAGCGGTCACCGCCGCAGGCGGTCCAGCGCCGCTCGGGCGGCAGCCATGAATGGCTGGGCCACGGCCATGGCCTCAAACGACTTGGCGACGCGTCGACCCTCGGCCGCGAATTGCCGTCTCAAGTCCGGCGTCGGATTGGAGTCGCAAGATCCGGTCGGCAAGCTGATCGGTGTCCTCTGGATCGACGATGAAGGCGTTGGTCCCGTCGACCAGATGGCTGGACGCCCCGGCATACTTGGAGCACACCACCGGAACGCCGCATGCCAGCGCCTCAACCACCACTACGCCGAAAGTGTCCTCGAGCGACGGCAGGACGAAGACTTCCGCCTGGGCGTAGGTCGCCGGCAGTTCGCCTGGGCTGCACGAACCCACCGAAGTCGACCCGGGCATGCACTCCCAGACGACGGGCAAGTGCCTCGAGGTTCGAGCGCAGCGGCCCGTCGCCGATCAGGAGCAGCCGCGCTTGCGGTTGCTGCCGGGCGACGACAGCAAAGGCCTTGAGCAGGGCAGCTCACGCCCTTCCGTTCGTTGAGAGAGCCGACGTACAGGATCTTGTGCGCCCCGACCGAAACCGGCTCCTTCCGGGCGTGTGCGGCCTCGTTCTCGAACCATGCGACCGCGTGGCTCATCGGCAGACTCGAACACCGACTCGACCGGGGCGCCGGATTGCACCAGATTGTCACAGGCCGCCTGGCTCGTCCCGAGGTACGCCTGGGCGCGAGGAAGGATCAGCCGGCGAGTGTCAGCGCTGCCCGCGGGTCAGATCACGTTCGGCGTACCGCGTGCAGTCGCTCCATACCACGTAGGCCGCTCGGCGGATCTGTGCGTAGAGCAGGGCCGTCAGCGCCGGCGCGGAATACTCGTAGCCGACGATCACGTCCGGTCGCAGGCGGAGCAGATGCAGGAAGAGGGTGGGGTTGATGTAGATGGTCCGCCACTCACCGTAGTTCGGCTTGCGCAGGCGCAGGGCGAAGCCGCGCAGGACGGTGTGGCGAAAGCCCAGCTGCTGCCGATCCACACGCCAGGACCGATCCCAGGCGCGCTCGGTGCTGAAGATGAACATGGAAGCGCAAGTCGGTGGAGGCGTCCAGGGCCCGGAACAAGCGGAATGCGATACGGGAGGATGTCGTTGTTCAGGACAACGACCAGCGGTTGATCTCGTCCTGCGGCTGCGACGGCGTGCGGTACGGAGTTTCATTCCCGGTCGCGGGTCTCCGGGGAAGTCCGGCGCCATTCGACCGGATCGTCCGCGGGCCAGGCCCACGCTCACTCCCATGCTGATCTCAGATTCTGACGCGGTCTCGGCCCCCGGCAGGGATCCCCGGCGCTGGCCGGAGCTCTCAGGCGGGAAGGACGGGCGGATCCGGTAAGGGCGTTCATTCGCGCTCTGGGGATTGCATGGCCGACCACGCGGGAAGGCACCCTGCTCGGGGGGGCCAACTCTCCCGGAGACTCGATCCCATCGGAATCCTCGCCTTCCCTCCGGCCGCCGGCGGGGATCCCCGGCGCCGGCTGGAGCTCTCGGGCAGGAACGACTGCCGGAGACGGGATCCGGTCAGGCAGGCAGGTCCTCCCGGACGAAGCCTTTCAGGAGCAGGTGCGCCAGTATCTGCTCCGCATTCGCCTCCGGGGCGACGCCGACGGTGCGCAACGTGATCTCGGCGTGCTCGGGCGGCTCGTACGGGTCATCGATCCCGGTGAAGGAAGGAATCTCACCGCGGCGCGCTTTGGCGTACATGCCTTTGGTGTCGCGCAATTCGCACACTTCCAGGGGAGTGTCGACAAAGACCTCCACGAACCGGTCTTTGCCCACCATGTTGCGCACGTCACTGCGCGTCGACCGGTAGGGGCTGACGGCGGCGCAGATGGCGAGGCCGCCGTGCCGGACGATCTCGGCGGCGACGTACCCGATGCGCCGGATGTTGATGTCGCGGTCTTCCTTGCTGAACCCCAGGCCGCGCGACAGGTGCGTGCGTACCACGTCTCCATCCAGCAGCGTCACCTGCCGTCCCCTCTCGAGCAACATCACCGTCAGGATCTCGGCCGTCGTCGATTTTCCGGCTCCGCTCAACCCGGTGAACCAGACGCACACGCCCTGCTGGTGCCGCGGGCGGTACGACCCGGCCAGGATGTCGGCGACCTCGGTCCGGGTGAACCATTCGGGGAGCTGCTTGCCCAGGTTGAGGAACTCATCCCGGACCTGGGTGCCGGAGATGGAAGCGATCCGCGCCCCGCCGGGGACCTTGGAGATTTCTTCGTACCGTTCCTCGTCGGGCAGATAGACCAACTCGCGGAAGGGCACCACCCCGACGCCCAGCTCCTCCGAGTGCCGCTCGACCAGCTCCTGCGCGTCATAGGGACCGTAGAAGGGTTTGCCGGCGGAGTCGACGCCCGGGCTGGCATGATCGCGGCCGACGATCAGATGGTTGGCGCCATAGTTGCGTCGGATCAGCGCGTGCCACAGCGCCTCGCGCGGGCCGGCCAGGCGCATGGCCAGGGGGAGCAGAGCCAGGACGATCCGTCGCGGGTCGTAGTAGCGGGAGGCCAGGGCGCGGTAGGTTCGTACGCGCGTGTAGTGATCGACATCGCCCGGCTTGGTCAGCCCGACGACCGGATGCAGGAGCAGCACCCCGTCCACTTCCACGGTGGCGCGCTTGGTCAGCTCCTCATGCACGCGGTGCAGCGGGTTGCGGGTCTGGAAGGCGACCACATTGCGGAAGCCGGTCGACTGGAGCCGGTGACGGGTCTCGGCAGGCGTCAGCCTCAGCTCGCGGAAATCATAGTGCACGGGTGTGCGAACGACCTGCAGCCGACCGGCCAGATTGACGGATCCCCAGCGGTGCAATTCGGCCACCAGCGGATGGCGCAGGTCCGTCGTGCCGAAGGCTTTGAGCGCCAGCTCGGTGCGGTCCCACGGATAGATCTCCTCCAGCGTCATGACGGCCAGCAGGTCGTTCTTGGCGTCTCGAAGCGCCAGGTCGCCGTCGAGGTGGAAGTCGGGGGACGGTTCCGCCGGAAGGGTGATCGGGAGTGGGAAGAGGGGACCCTGGCTGAGGCGCATCTCCTCCAGTACCCGGTCGTAGTCCGCCTTGCCCATGAAGCGGTCCAGCGGCGAGAAGGCGCCCGTGGCCAGCAATTCCAGGTCGCAAACGGCGCGCTCCGAAAGTTGAAGCGAAGGCAATCGCTGAGCGTGATCCTTCAGCCGCTGGGCGTCTTCGGGATCGGCGACCAGGTTGACGAGTGTGCCGCCATAGGGTGCGATCAGTTCGGTTGGTGTCGTCATGATCGAGCCGTCGATGTGTGCGGGGTAGGGAGGGACAAGAGTGCTCCTTAGGATGCGCCGCGATGGGCGGTGGGTCGTGGAAGCGTGATTATCCCATGCCAGCGCGGCTCCGGCAAGGCCAAGCCTGAACTCAGCGCCGCCCGGCGCAGGACGGAGATATGGAACGATGCGGATTTGACGGCCGGGCACGACGCGCCTAGACTTGAATCGTGCTCGCCAAGGTCCACTCCTGCGCCATTGTGGGGCTGGAGGGGGCAATCGTGGAAGTGGAAGTGGACACTTCGCGCGGGCTCCCCTCCTTCGTCATCGTCGGTCTGCCGGACGCCGCGGTGCAGGAAAGCCGCGAGCGCGTCCAGGCGGCGGTGAAGAACGCCGGCCTCGAATTTCCCCGTCACCGACTGACCGTCAACCTGGCGCCGGCCTCGCTGCGCAAGGAAGGCCCGGCCTACGACCTGCCGATCGCGCTGGGCGCCCTGGCGGCGACGGGGCAGATCCGGCCCGGGTGCCTGGACCGAACGTTGGCGTTGGGGGAACTGTCGCTCGACGGGTCGGTGCGCCACGTGCGCGGCGTGCTGCCGATGGCGGCGCTGGCGCGGCAGGAATCCTTCGAGCGCGTGCTCGTGCCGGTGGAGGACGCGCGCGAGGCGGCGTTGGTGCCGGGGCTGGAAGTGATCCCGGTCGCGTCGCTCACCGCGCTGGTCAACCACCTCTCGGGCGTCGTCCCGATCCAGCCGGCCACGCCTGCCACGCGCACGCGCCTCGGCGGCCTACATCCCGGGTACCGACTTCGGCGAGATCAAGGGCCAGGAGCACGTCAAGCGAGCGCTCGAGGTGGCGGCAGCCGGCGGGCACAACGTGCTGCTCGCCGGGCCGCCGGGCGCGGGCAAGACGCTCCTGGCGCGCGCGCTGCCGTCCATCCTGCCCGCCATGACGATCGACGAGGCGCTGGACGTGACGCGGATCTACTCGGTGGCCGACCTGCTGCCGTCCGACACGCCGCTGATCGAGATGCGGCCGTTCCGGTCGCCGCATCACACGATCTCACACGCCGGGCTGGTGGGCGGCGGCAACTGGCCGCGCCCGGGCGAGATCTCGCTGGCCCATCGCGGCGTGCTGTTCCTGGACGAGCTGCCGGAGTTCGGCATGCGCGTGCTGGAGGTGCTGCGCCAGCCGATGGAGGACAAGCGCGTGACCATCAGCCGCGCCCGCGGCTCGCTCTCCTTCCCGGCCAACTTCATGCTGGTGGCGGCGATGAACCCGTGCCCGTGCGGCTACTTCGGTGACCGGCTGCGGGAATGCACTTGCTCGAGCTCGACGGTCACCCGCTATCAGCAGCGCATCTCCGGCCCGCTGCTGGACCGGATCGACATTCACGCCGAGGTGCCGCGGGTGGACTTCGAGAAGCTTTCCGATGACAGACTGGGCGAGCCGTCGGACGCCATTCGCCCGCGGGTGGAGGCGGCACGCGCCCGCCAGCGTGAGCGGTTGAGCGGAACCGGTCTGACATGCAATGCCGACATGGGGCCGGCGGAAGTCCGCCAGCACTGTCCGCTCGACGACGCCGGACGGGCGCTGGTCCGTCAGGCGATGACGCAGCTGCAGCTCTCGGCCCGGGCCTTCCACCGGATCCTCAAGCTGGCGCGCACGATCGCCGACCTGGCCGGCGACGACCGGATCGCGACCGCCCACCTGGCGGAGGCGCTCCAGTACCGCCCTCGCCGCTGGGCCTGACAGGGACCTTTGATGAGCGATAGGATCCAACTCCCGCCGCCCCGACGACAGGGGACGATGTCGCTCGAAGAAGCCATCTGCCTGCGCCGCTCGGTCCGGTCGTATCGCTCAGAACGACTGGCGGACGACGAGTTGGGACAATTGCTGTGGTCGGCGCAGGGGGTGATCGAGCCTGGCGAGCGCCCACGTCGGGCGGCACCGTCGGCCGGTGCCCGATACCCCCTCGAAGCCTACGTCGCCACCGAGGAGCTCCTGGCGCACTACCGGCCCGCCGATCACTCCCTGCGTATCCTGCGTCGGGCCGATGTGCGCGCCGACCTCGAGCGCGCCGCCCTGGGCCAGGATTTCATCCACCAGGCGCCGGCTGTGATGATCCTGACCTGCATCGCCAGGCGGATCGAAGAGCGCTACGGCAAGAGCCGCGGGGCGCGCTACATCGCCATGGAAGCCGGACACGCGGCACAGAACATCCTGCTCCAGGCAGCGGCGCTTGGCCTGGCGTCCGTGCCCGTCGGTGCGTTCCGGGACGCGCAGGTCGCGAAGATCCTAGGCCTTGCCCCGCATGAGCGCGCCGTGTATCTCCTGCCTGTTGGCCGCGAGAGCCTGATCGCGGCCGCCGATGTCCTTGCGGCACGCCACGTTCCGCTTCTACGCCGAGCTGAACGATCTCCTCCCGCGGCCGCTGCGCCAAAGGGACTTCGACCATGAGTTCCACGGCACACCGGCGATCAAGGACGTCATCGAGTCGCTGGGCGTCCCGCACACCGAAATCGAACTCGTGCTGGTCAACGGTGAGCCGCGGGGATTCGAGCACCACCTGCAGAGACGGCGACCGGGTGAGCGTCTACCCGATGTTCGAATCGGTCGATGTGAGCGGGCAGGTCCGCCTGCGACCCGGGCCGCTGCGCGATCCGCGTTTCGTGCTCGATGTCCACCTGGGCAAGTTGACGAGCCAATCTGAGGCTGCTCGGGCTTCGACTGCGAATACGACGCGGGGCGAGAGGACGAGGAGCTGGCGCGCCGCTCGGCCGACGAAAGCCGAATCCTGCTGACACGGGACCGCCAGCTGCTCAAGCGCGCCGTGGTCACGCGCGGCTACTGTGTCCGCAGCCAGCAGCCCGAAGAGCAGGCTGTGGAAGTCCTCCGGCGCTTCGACCTGACCGGAATGGCGGCTCCGTTCACGCGCTGCCTGCGCTGCAACGGGCGGCTGACGCGTGCGGCACTCGACGAACACGCCGCCCGGATCCCTGAGGGCGTGCGCCCTCGGATCCAGTGAGCTGACATCGTGCGAGGTGTGCGGGCGACTGTACTGGAAGGGCACGCACTACGAGCAGCTGAAGCGCAGGGCGGGTGAGATCCTGCGGCGGGCAGGCCTCCCGTCCGGGTAACCGCCTGCGTGCATGCGCGGCGCGTGGTCGGCGGGCAAGATGTCGGGTCGAGGCAGGAACGATTCGGGACAGTGTAGGGGCGAAGCACAGAAGTACCGTGCTTCGCCCCTACAACTACCTGAGGGTAAGCCCGGCCGCGGGGAGGGGTCTCGCGGCGCGCGGCTACTGGCGTCTGGTCGCCGGCCGGATGTTCAACTGCACTTCGAAACCGCGCTGGGCCGCCTGGGCGACGAAGTCCGCTCCGCTCATCGCCTTCTCAACCGGAACCACGCCCGCAGGCACCTTCCCCTCGGCGATGGCGTGCGTCAGGATGGCGGCGTGCCACCCGGTCCCTTGCTCCATGGCGGAGAAACCCGTCGTCTCGTCGGCGTAGTGGATCAGGTCTACCCAGGCATCGGTCGGCGCGCCCCGCTTGAGCCCGCGGGCCAGGATGCGGATGATGATCAGGTCGCGCTCGTCCGGGGCGGCGCGGATCTGAGGCTCCCACAGCGCGTGCAGGACCTGTCGGGGCGAGAGGCGCGCGCCGCCGATCTCGATCGGGTCCGGGCTGAGCAGGCCCAGTTGTTGGATGACCTTGAGCTGCGCGAAGCTGCCGGGATAGCGCAGCGTCTTGTTCTGCAGCACGTCGAGCTTCCCGGCGTAGGTGAGGGCGGCGGTCGTCAACCCACCGGCGGTGGTGAAGGCTTCCAGCGCGCCGATGGGGGCAGGGAACTCGACGACCTCGAGTTCCTCCAGCGCCGGGACGCGAACCGTGCGGCCGCCGCGGATGTACAGGCAGTCCCCGTAGAACTCATTGGTCAATCCTTCGATGCTGAAACCGAGCCGGTAGTTCCACGGCGGCTGCGGGTCGGCCGGGAGGCCGCAGTCCCACATGATCACCTCCTGCGGCTCGTCGAGCTGCTCCAGGGCGTAGACGATCAGCGACGTGCCCATCCCGGGAACCTGTCCGCAATCGGGGACGATGCACGCACCGGAGGCGGCAGCCTGCGGCGACAGTTCCAGCTGTGCACACACGACGTCGCTGTTGCCTCCCAGGTCGGTCATGCCGCAGCCGCAGGCGATCGCCGCCCGAGTCAGCCCGAGGTTGAAGAAGTAGGGGACGGCGGAGACGAAGGCGCGCACCCGGTGCTGTCGAAGCCAGCGCTCGACAGCCTGCGGGTCTTGCGCGTCGAGGACGGCGGGCGAGGCGATCGGCTTCCCGAGCAGGTGGTTCACCCGCTCGGCCGCCTGGCGCGCCAGCGACAGGTCGCGGTCAGCCAGGAAGATCTCGTCCGACAACCCGAAGCGCGCCAGATCGTAGGCTGCGGCGGTCCCTTGCCGCCCGGCGCCGATGACCGCAAAGTGGCCTTCCATCCGCACTCCTCATCCCAGGCTGCGCGATGCTGCGCCGGAGAGGATTATAGAAGGAAAGACCTCCGCCGGGCCGCTCGAGTACGGTTCAGGTATAATCCGCGCGCAGCACCTGGCATCGAACGTGCATCGAACCAGGCGGGAAGAGCAAGGTGTTGGGTGGCCAGGGACCGGCGTCCAGCGGAAGATCTGTCGATCGAGGAACTGGAGGCGCTGTTGGCGCGCAAGCGCCTGGAGCGCCGTCAGACGCGCCTCGAGAACTTCCGTCGGAGTGGCCGCGCGGTCTCCGTCAGCCCCGATCCGATTCCCGCATCGATCCTGAGCGCAGTCTCCCCCCTGCCGACACCGGCGGGCGAAGCGAGCGCCGGCGAAGAATCCGGGCCCCGACGGCGAGGCCGCAAGACGGTCAACCAGGCTCTGCTGCTGATCGAGGTCGGCGCGGTCCTCGGCCTGGCATTCGTCCTGTTCAGCGGGATGGGCGTGCTGCGCACACTGAACCGTGAGGTGGCGCAGGTGCTGGCCGGCCCGACGCCTACGGCGACGCCGCTGATCACCGCCGTGGTGCTGCCCTCGGGACACACGCCGCCGACCTCGCCTGGAGGCGCGGCTCCGAACGAGGCCGAAATCCCGGCCAACCTGCGTCCGCTGGTGCAGTCACTGGCCCAGGTCCCGATTCCGACCGAGGGCCCCGAACAAGCACGCGCCTTCTTCATCCCGGCGCTGTGGAACGATCCGGCGCCGGTCGTCCAGGGGGACGGATGGGAGCAGCTCAAGAAGGGCGTGGCCCAGCACATCGGGACCGCCAACCCGGGTCAGAAGGGCAACATGGTGGTCTCCGCCCATAATGACATCTTCGGGGAGCTCTTCCGGCACCTGGACCAGCTCAAGCCCGGTGATGAAGTCCTGATCTCGACCGCCACGCGCCAGTGGGAGTACCGTGTGACCGGGGTGCAGATCGTCGAGCCGACCGATGTGAGCGTCATGGCCGCGACCGAGCGACCGACGCTGACCATGATCTCGTGCTATCCCTACCTGGTGGACACCCAGCGCATCGTCGTCTTCGCCGAACTGGTCGGCGGATAAGCGCCGATCGAATCCCGATCGGATGGAGTAAACAGGTGAGCAGAGCAACCCGAAAAACCCAGCGCCGACCGTCACCCGCGGCTGCCATCGCCGGTCAGGCACGCCGGCCCGAGGGCGGAACTTCCCTCGGAGGCGGCGAGTTCAAACCGGACTACTCGTACGTCATCAAGGATCTGAAGCGCATCGGGCTGCTGGCCGGTAGCCTGATCCTTGGCTTGATCGTCCTGTCCTTCTTCATGAACTAGGGGAGAACCCCGGGAGCAAGGCATGCCTGCGCCTGCCTCTGTGCCCACGCCGCGCTTCAGCCTGCGTTGGAAGATCACGCTTCCCTTCATCCTGCTCGCCCTGCTGCTGAGCCTGGGCATGGTCTACCTCCTCAGCCGGATCGCCGGTCAGGAACAGCAGAACCGCTATTTGCGCCAGCTGACCGACAGCGGCCAGCAAGCGGCGGATGCCGTCGTGCGCGCCGAGAGCGATCTTCTGGCGATCGAGCGTCTGGTCGCCAACACTCTGGGGGTGCTGGACGGCGTCCGGCAGGCGGATTCGGAGGCGCTGCGCGCTCGCGTGCTCCCACTCGTGGTCACCGCCGGCGTCGATGTCGTCTCGATCGTCGATGCGCAGGGAACCAGCCTGCTCAGCGTACGGCGCGCCCTGGGAGGATCGCCGGGGGAGTACAGCACGCAGCGCGGCGAGGCGTTCTTCAGCAGCTGGCCGTTCGTACAGCGGCTGCTCGCCGGATCGGCGGACAGCGCCATCGGGGACAAGCAAACCGGAGTCCATTCGGTTCGCCAGGGTGCTCAGGATCTGTCCGTGTTCTTCGTCGGCGGTCCGGTCCGCGACACTGCAGGCGAAATCTACGGGGCGGTGCTGGTCGGCCGCTACCTGCAGGCCCTGGTGCCGCAGCTGGCGGAACAGGCGGGCGCCAGCGTCTCGATCTACGACCAGTTCGACGGCCGGCTTCTGGCGACATCCCTTGAGCCGGAGGACGCCGCGGCGCTCACGCTGTCGCTCGAGATGATCGAGCGTGCCATGGCGCCCGGCACGGCCGGAGATCCGATTCGACCGACCACGATTTCCGGCACCGGCTACACGGAGGTCCTCACGGCTTTCGTTGCCCGTCAGGGGACGGAGCCGCTGGGCGTCATGGGGATCGCCCTGCCGCAGCTGGCCCTCGTCGGCGAGTCGTCCCAGGACTTGTGGCAGGTGATTGCCTTCGGCGCCATCGCCTTGCTGCTGGTCGTCATCGCCGGACTGATCATCTCGAACAACATCACCCGGCCGATCATCGCCATCGCCGACGCCTCCGCCCAGGTCGCGCTGGGGAACCTCGAGACCCGCGTCGTCGATCGCGGGACGGACGAAGTGGCGGTGTTGGCGCGCACGTTCAATGCGATGGTCGACGACCTCCGGCAGCGGACGATGGTCGAGGTCCGACCGCGCGGAGCAAACCTTGCCGGCGCTGGCGCCCGAACCACGGGCCGAGCACGCCGTGACCGAGCCGACCCAGGTGGTCGGCCGGAGGAAGGCGACCGTTCTGGGAATCGAGCTCCGGGGGCTCGGCAGCCTGGACGAAGAGCCCGAGGTCCTTCTCCGTGAGCTCGAGGCGTGCCTGAAGATGATCGGCGAGGCTGCCGGTCGTCACGGAGGCAGCCTGGCGCGCGCCGGAGGAACGACAGTCATCGTGCAGTTTGGACTGCCGCCGGTCGTCGTACCGCCAGCCGTGTCTGCGCTGCAGGCGACACACGCCGTGCCGCCCGCCGTGTCTGCGCTGCAGGCGACGCACGCGGTCTGGAGGTTCTCGACGGCGTCCGGTCTCTCAATGAAGCGCGAGTGGATCGTGGGATGGGACCGCTCCAGGTTTCGGTGGCGGTGGCGACCGGGGACCTGATCGTCGGAAGTGTTCGCGTGACGCATGCGGTGCCGGTATTGTTGGGCGAGGCGTTGACTGCCGCCGAGGGGATGCTTGCGATCGCTCGCGAGGCGGAGCCGGCGTCGATGCTGGCCAGCGAAGAAACCTACCGCAGCCTCGGCTCGGCTCAGCGCCAGTTCGTCTTCGGCCGTTTCGGCCGCGCCCAGGTCCGCGGCTTGCAGGCGGAGCTTGGGATCCACGAGGTGCGCGGCCGGCTGGCGCGGCTGGTCGAACCCGGCTCCGACGAGGCGTAGCCCCGCCATCCTTGCCGCTCTCCGGCCGCTCTCGGCCAGCCTTGGCCTGACCGGGCGATTCCCGGGAACCCGGACCAACCTGCCGATAGGAAGGACGGTCCGGTTGTCCGGCACCTCAAGTTGACATAGGCTGGAGATTAGGAAGAACCGTCCCCGCCTGCCCGGGAGACGGTCGTTGCATATTGGGGGGCAGGGTGGGCACAGCCCAGGAGGGTCTGGATGAAAGAGCCGTCAGGTCGCCGCTGGCTCGTGGGAGCCGTGGCCCTATTCCTGGTGCTGATGGTGGTCTGGGTTGCGGCCGCGGTTCGCATCAGCGCCTCGGCAGCCGCGCCTTCCAGCCTGATGTCCAGCCTGCGCTCGCGCCTCTCGGCCAACTATGCGCCGGACGCTGGAGGCAGCTCGGTGCGTTCCCTGCGCCTGTCGATCTTTCAGGAAGTGATGCAGGACCTGGGCTTGTCGGGTGATGAGGCGGCGGCCGAGAGCCGGCGGATCGAGGCCGGGATGCAGGGGCCGGTCCCGACGGCGACGGCGCGCGATTTCGACGGAGCCGAACCGCTGACGGCCACGCCGACGAAGACGCCGGTCCCCACCCACACACCGACCCCAACGGCGACGGCCACCAGGACGCCTCGGCCGACGCCGACGAAGACCAAGACACCGGCGCCCACCGCCGCTGCCCCCGACCAACACGCCCTCGGGCGGTGGACACGGATGACCCAAGCATCTGCTGCCTCGATCTGAACCCGCGATCCGCCGGCGACGCTCAGTGTCTGCACCTTTGACGTCGAGGAACTCGAGGTCTTCGATCCGGCACTTCTCGACGGGCATCGACCGAGGCCGATGTATTCATGAAGTACAACGGGCCCGATCACGGGCGCTTGGGTCTATACAAATCCTGACCTTGGACAGCGGGGGATTCGTCTCCGGACCGGGATCCGATTTCAGTGCCAGCTACGATTGGCACCATGACACTGCACAACGTGTACAGTCGGAGATGTTATCGAACTCAAGGGCACGGTCACCGACCTGGCTGGCAACGGACCCGTCTACAAGTTCCTGGCCGACTTACACCATGGGCGATCGACTGCCCCTAGGCATCTCGCCGCACAGAACCCAGTCGCGTCGAGCGGCTCCCGAAAGGGAGCCGCTCTCGTTGCTCGTCGGGCAGGATGATCACGCACCCAGCGTAAGGCAGTCGGCTGGCGCATCCACGTGCGCGGGCCTCAGCCTCCCCGGCGCAGGAACCGCTCGCGCAGGGGAACCAGGCACGCACCGAGCCCGATCGCCCCGGCGGCGCACGGCAGGCTCGCGCCGGAAGGACGGCTGCCGGCGTTCTCCGCCGTCGGTTCATCCGGTTGGTCAGGGACGGAGGCCCCGTCGGGGGCAACCGGCCCTGGAACCCGGATGGGATCGCCGGCCTGCTCCGCCCCCACGGTCCGGTAGGCGACGCCGTCGACGACGATGATCACCTCCGGCCCGAGGGCCAGCGCCGCGCCCACGTCCGGCCGCGAGGCGGCCAGGGCGAAGTAGTCCTCCGAGAGGAACGGCACATCCAGAGGGCTCATCGATTGCGGGTCGAATGTCGTATCGGTCCACACACCGCTTGCCAGACGGAACGTCCTGGTCCCTGCCACGCGAACGACCTGTGCGTCCGAGCCCTGGGGCGCAGCGGGCGCGTTGGCGCCGCCCAGGGCCGACTCGGCGGCAGCACGCTCGACGGCCGCCTGACCGGAGGCGATGGTCGGTTCGGATTGCAGCGACTTGTAGGCGTCGGCGGCGATTTCGCCGATGGCGTCGGCGCCCAGCGCCCCGGGCTCGGTCACCAGGTAGGAGGTGTACGGCGTGACAATCCCGTATTGGATGCTCAATCGCACGACCTGATCGACCGTCTCTTGATCGGCGCCGTGCAGGCGGAGGTCATTGAGCAGGGCGCCGATCTTACGCGTCGCCCACAGCCGTGGCAGGAACTCCGCGCCTCCCGAGGCCGCCAGCCGAATCTCCGGATAGGAGAACTCCTCCGACCGGCCCTCGACGCGTCCGGAAAGGCGGGCGGTGATCTCCCCGGGATTGCGGTAGCGCCCGACGACGACCAGCTGGCCGCCGGCGAACAGGTCGGGCAGCGATTCGGGGACCAGGTCGAATGCACGGGCGTCGCCCAGATCGAGGTCGAGATCGGTCAGGACCGGCGTGCTGACCTTGGCATAGAAGGCTGAGACCGTTTCGTCGATGTCCTGATCGGGCAGGACGTAGGTCGTCGCCCCGTGATGGGCTTCGGACAGCGTGTCGAGCAGGACGGCGTCGACGTCATAGCCGACCCCGAAGGAGAACAGTCGCAAGCTGCGCGGGGCCGAGCGCGCCAGGTTTTCGAGGATCGCCTCGCGCTCCGTCACCCCTTCGGTGGGCAGGCCATCGGTCAGGAACAGGACCAGGGCCGGTCGTTCGGGGTCGAGTTGGGCGGCAGCCTCCAACAAGGCGCGGTTGATATCGGTCGAGCCGCGGGCCGAGAGCGCCTCGACCCAGGGGATGGCGTCGCTCTGCCTCGGCGGCCTCGCGCAGCGAAGGTGCGTAGGCGCTCAGGTCCGTACTGAAGGCCAGCAGGTTGAAGCGATCGTCAGGATTCAGATGCTGCAGGACGTAGATCGCCGCCTGCTGCGCCTGCTCGAACTTCTCGCCGTCCATGCTGCCGGAGCGATCGAGCACCACCAGCACGTCCTGGGGAACGCTCGAGTTGAGTTCTGCGCCGAACGCCGGCGAGGCGAGCAGCAGGAAGAACCCGGGGTCTTGCTCGTCGGGCTCGCGGTAGCTGAGGATCTGGAGGCCGACACGGTCGTCGCCCAGGGAGTAGTACAGCTCGAAATCACGATCCGGGAGCACGTCGACGGCCTCGTAGGACGCGCGCAGGCCATGGTTCCCATCCCGCACGATGTCCACGGCGTGGCTGGGGGAGTAGACGGCCTGGATCGAATCCCGGCTTTCAACCTCGACGCTCACGCTGACCTGTTCGAGCGGCCGCGTGGAGAATTTCTCCGTGTTCAGCGGGTAGCGGTAGTGCACCAGGCCCGCTTCGGCTGGCAGGACCTGCGTGTACTCCAGCTCGATGCGGCGCTCGGCCCCGGGATCGATGGGGAAGATGGAGGCTTGCACCGCCCCGCGATCCACATACTCCAGCAGCGCGGGATCGCGGAGGGAGCGAACGATGTCCTCATAGGTCTGGCGGGCCTGTTCACGCGTCAGGACCTTTCCTTCGACCGGCTCCCCGTCGATCCACAGCGTGAACTGGCTGACGGCCGCGCCGGGGGGCAGGGGGAAGACGTACGTGCCTTCAACGGTAAAGTCGTTATCGTTGCGGAACACCTGATCGACGTGCGTGGTGGCCACCTGATCCTGGATCGTGACGCTGACGCGGTGGTAGCGAATGGCGAGTTGCGAGATGGGGAAGGGGCCGGGGCAGCGTTCCGGCCCACAGAATGGAGGCTCGGGAACGATGATGCCGTCGGCCAGCGCCGGCGCGGCGGGAAGCAGGAAGCCCAGACAAAGCAGCAAACCAACCAGGACGCGGATCGAGCGGGACATGGCGGCCCTCCACAGGTGGGCGATCTATCCTAGAGACGCCCGGGCAGGAGTGTGGGTTCCCCGGGAGGGCATGGTAGAATCAACTCACTGCTCCCACACTGGCCGTGGGAGCATGCCGTGTCCCCTGAACGCCGGGGGGGAGTGCGCAGGATGCTGGACCGACTACAAGGAATCGCCGCTCGTTTGGAAGCGCTGGAAAGCGAGCTGGCAACCGCCGCCACCCAGCCCAAGCGAATGGCCGAGCTGGGGCGCGAGCGCGCCGGGCTCGAGCCGATCGTGACTGCCTATCGCGACTACCTGACGGTGCAGGAACAGTTGGAGCAGGTGCGTGGGCTGCGCACGAACGAAGACCCGGACCTGCGCGCCCTGGCCGAAGCCGAGGAGCAGGAGCTGGCGCCGCGGCTGGAAGAACTCGACCGTCGGCTGCGGTCGCTGCTCGTGCCGCGCGATCCTCGCGACGATCGCAACGTCATCGTCGAAATCCGTGCCGGGACGGGAGGCGACGAAGCCGGGCTTTTCTCCGCCGACCTGTTCCGCATGTACACGCGCTATGCCGAATTGCAGGGCTGGAAGACCGAGATCCTGTCACAGAATGACACCGGGATCGGCGGCTTCAAAGAAGTCATCTTCCAGGTGCGCGGGCGGGCGGCTTATTCGCGCCTCAAGTACGAGAGCGGCGTGCACCGTGTGCAGCGTTGCGACCACCGAGGCCAGGGGCGAATAAATGGATTAAAAAGTACAACTCGAAATCACGATCCGGGAGCACGTCGACGGCCTCGTAGGACGCGCGCAGGCCATGGTTCCCATCCCGCACGATGTCCACGGCGTGGCTGGGGGAGTAGACGGCCTGGATCGAATCCCGGCTTTCAACCTCGACGCTCACGCTGACCTGTTCGAGCGGCCGCGTGGAGAATTTCTCCGTGTTCAACGGGTAGCGGTAGTGCACCAGGCCCGCTTCGGCTGGCAGGACCTGCGTGTACTCCAGCTCGATGCGGCGCTCGGCCCCGGGATCGATAGGGAAGATGGAGGCTTGCACCGCCCCGCGATCCACATACTCCAGCAGCGCGGGATCGCGCAGGGAGCGAACGATGTCCTCATAGGTCTGGCGGGCCTGTTCACGCGTCAGGACCTTTCCTTCGACCGGCTCCCCGTCGATCCACAGCGTGAACTGGCTGACGGCCGCGCCGGGGGGCAGGGGGAAGACGTACGTGCCTTCAACGGTAAAGTCGTTATCGTTGCGGAACACCTGATCGACGTGCGTGGTGGCCACCTGATCCTGGATCGTGACGCTGACGCGGTGGTAGCGAATCGCGAGTTGCGAGATGGGGAAGGGGCCGGGGCAGCGGTCCGGCCCACAGAAGGGAGGCTCGGGTACGATGATGCCGTCGGCCAGCGCCGGCGCGGCGGGAAGCAGGAAGCCCAGACAAAGCAGCAAACCAACCAGGACGCGGATCGAGCGGGACATGGCGGCCCTCCACAGGTGGGCAATCTATCCTAGAGACGCCCGGGCAGGAGTGTGAGTTCCCCGGGAGGGCATGGTAGAATCAACTCACTGCTCCCACACTGGCCGTGGGAGCATGCCGTGTCCCCTGAACGCCGGGGGGGAGTGCGCAGGATGCTGGACCGACTTCAAGGAATCGCCGCCCGTTTGGAAGCGCTGGAAAGCGAGCTGGCAACGGCCGCCACCCAGCCCAAGCGCATGGCCGAGCTGGGGCGCGAGCGCGCCGGGCTCGAGCCGATCGTGACTGCCTATCGCGACTACCTGACGGTGCAGGAACAGTTGGAGCAGGTGCGTGGGCTGCGCACGAACGAAGACCCGGACCTGCGCGCCCTGGCCGAAGCCGAGGAGCAGGAGCTGGCACCGCGGCTGGAGGAACTCGACCGTCGGCTGCGGTCGCTGCTCGTGCCGCGCGATCCCCGCGACGATCGCAACGTCATCGTCGAAATCCGTGCCGGGACGGGAGGCGACGAAGCCGGGCTGTTCTCCGCCGACCTGTTCCGCATGTACACGCGCTATGCCGAATTGCAGGGCTGGAAGACCGAGATCCTGTCACAGAACGACACCGGGATCGGCGGCTTCAAAGAGGTCATCTTCCAGGTCCGCGGGCGGGGGGCCTACTCGCGCCTGAAGTACGAGAGCGGCGTGCACCGTGTGCAGCGCGTGCCGACCACCGAGGCCCAGGGGCGAATCCACACCTCGACGGCGACGGTGGCCGTGCTGGCCGAGGCGGAAGAGGTCGAGATCGATATCCCCGAGAAGGACGTCAAGATGGACGTCTACCGCTCGGCCGGCGCCGGCGGACAGAACGTGCAGAAGAACTCGACGGCCGTGCGCCTGACCCACCTGCCGACCGGGATCGTCGTCCAATGCCAGGACGAACGCTCGCAGCTCCAGAACCGACTGCGGGCGATGAGCATCCTGCGCGCCCGGCTGTACGATATGGCGCTCGACGCCCGCCAGGCAGAGGAGGACGCCGACCGACGTTCGCAAGTGGGCAGCGGGGAGCGCTCCGAAAAGATCCGCACCTACAACTTCCCTCAGTCGCGCGTCACCGATCACCGCATCGGCGTCTCTTCGCACAACCTGCCGGGAGTGCTCGACGGCGCCCTGGATGTGTTCATCGACGAACTGGCGACCCGCGACGAGGCCGAGAGGCTGCAAGCCGCGGAAGGATAGACGATGGCCGGGACCTCCGTCGGCGAGGCGCTGGCCCGGGGCGGCCTCGCCCTGACCGCGACGAGCGAGACCGCCCACCGAGACGCTCAAGTCCTGCTGGCCGACCGGATGGGCAGGCCCCGCGAGTGGCTGCTCTCACACCCCGAATCCCCCATCCCCGCGGAGAACGAACTGGCATTTGCGTCCGGCCTGCAGCGCCTCGCAGCCGGGGAGCCGCTGCCGTACGTGCTGGGATGGTGGGAGTTCTACGGCCGACGCTTCACCGTCACCCCGGATGTCTTGATCCCACGTCCCGAGACTGAGCTGCTGGTCGAGAAGGGCCTGCTGGCGATCGATGAGCATCCCTCCCCGCGGGTGGCGGTCGATCTCGGCACCGGTTCCGGATGCGTGGGCGTCACGCTGGCTCTCGAACGCCGGAACCTCGAGATCATCGCTTCGGATATCTCCAGGGCGGCACTTGCGGTGGCACGCGCGAATGCGATCCGACACGGGGTGGAGGACAGGCTCGACCTGGTGAACGCCGACCTTTCGGCGGGACTGCCTTTGGCCGACTGCGTCCTGCTGGCAAACCTGCCCTACGTCGCCTCGGAGGGGGTCGGGCAGCTCCTGTTCGAGCCGCACCTGGCGACCGAGGGCGGTGATACCGGCCTGGAGGTCATCACCCGCCTGCTCGGGCAATTCGCTCGCCGCCGCCCGACGCGGACGACTGTGCTGCTCGAGATTGGCGCCGGACAAGGCCGCGCGCTGGTCGACCTGGCATCAGACCTCTGCCGGCCGACTCGAATCTGGCTGGACCCTGATTTGGCCGGTCGTGACCGCATCCTTGGGATGCGATTCGAGGAAGGTTGAGCAATGGCCGCCAGGGTCATTCAGCGTTCGCTCCTGAGGCAATCGCCAGCGCTCTCGACGTTCTGCGCCGCGGCGGGCTGGTGGCGTTCCCGACCGATACGGTCTACGGCGTCGGGGCGATGGCATTTGATCCGGCGGCGATCGAGCGGATCTATGCGGCCAAAGGGCGAGACGCAACCAAGGCCCTGCCGATCCTGCTGGCTGAACTGGCTGGCCTGGCGGAAGTCGCACAGGCCCTCCTCGCCGGAGGTCCTTCGGCTGGCGGGGAGCTTCTGGCCGGGTCCCCTTACGCTGGTCGTGCACAAGCTGGCGGCGGTACCCATGGCCATCAGCCGCGACGGGACGGTCGGGGTACGCGTTCCCAGACCATCCCATCGCCCTCGCGCTGCTCAGGGGAGTTGGTCCGCTGGCGGCAACCTCGGCCAATCGGTCGGGGGAGGCTGATCCATTGACGGCGGAGGATGTGGCGGCCGGGCTCGGCGATCAGGTTGACTTGATCCTGGATGGGGGGCGGGCGGCCGGCGGCAGGCCGTCTACGGTTGTCGATTGCACGGTCAACCCGCCTAGCCTCGTTCGGGAAGGCCCTGTTTCGCTTGCGGCAATCCTGGCCGCTCTGGGCGGCTCCGCCCGTTAAGCAAGCCCTAAGGGAGTGCTCACGGCCGGTTCAGCAGAAGGCGGGAGAATACGGTCGCATTCTCCTCCTCAACCCGCGCGCTAGAGCCCTGAGCAAGCTCCAGCGCGCGGGCTGAGTTTAAGGGCATCGCTATCTGGGACGCGCCGAAGGCGCGGCTCCGCTTGCTGTGCAGGCCGTCGATTGGGACGGAAGATACGAATCGCTAGCGCAGCGAGCCGAGGGCCTGCGCCAGAGCTGCAGCATCGGAAGCCGAAAGCCTGGCCGCCTTGATAGAGCAGGCGATAGTAACCGGGCGGCATCTCCCCTTCCTCGATCACCTCCGCCGCCTCCCGCATCCCCTCTTGAGGTCGGTCCCACTCGGAGAAGTTGAGGACCGCCCGGCCTTCCTCGACATGTCTCTGGATGATCCACGAAACCGGCGCCACATTGCTGTACCAGGGCCACGTGGTCTGATTGGAATGGCAGTCGTAGCACGCGCCGACGGCCAGAGCGCGCATCGCCGGATCAGGCCAGGCAGGCTCAGCCGAGATGGCTGGATTGACGTGCTGCCGTCCAAACGGCAGGAGCTGGATCGCCATCAGCGGCAGAAGACTACCGACCAAGACGGTCACGACTACTCGTCGAATCATCGTCGCCCTCCAGCAGAAATTCGTCCAGGGGATTGCGATCCTGTGCCGGGTGAGTTCCAGGAAGAGTCCCGACTCCACTGGGCGCGAGCGTGTGAATCTCCGCCGCGCCGGAACCGGACCCGCGCGGCGTGCACTTCGTGCCACTGCTTCACCGAGTGTCTCGGCTTCCGGACGAGCTCACTCTTCGGGGCCGCGGGACGGCCATGCCTGCGCATACCAGCGAAGGTATTCGGCCAGATGTCCCGACCAATACGTGGCCGTGTGTTCTCCGGGATTTTGCACCCAGGTGTAAGGCCAGTGGAGCTTGTCCAGCCTGGCGCGCAAGTCGAGGGCGCCCGGGAGGAGCGTGTCTTCGGATCCGATATCGATCCACAGGCGTGGGATGGACTCGGAGGGCATCTCGGTTGCCCAGGTGGGCAGCAGATAAAGGTCCGGGCTGATGACCGCCGGGCTGTGCAGCCCGATCGCACGGAACAGTTCCGGGTGCTGGAAGCCGATCCGCAATGCCCAGCCGCCGCCGTGCGACAGCCCGCCGATGGCTCGCAGCTCCGGCCGGCCACCGGACGGCAGACTCCGCTCCAGGTGGGGCAGCAGCGTGTCGGTCAGGGCAACCAGCATGTCATACCCCGTGCGTTCGCCGGGCATGACGATGAGCATCGCCGGGATGGACCCCTGCGCGATCAATGTATCCGCCGTCGTGGCGATCCCGAGGTCGACCCACTCCGACTCCGACTGGGCGAGTCCGTGCATCAAATACAGGGTCGGGTAGCGCGCCGCGCGCCCAGGGTCGAAGCAGGGCGGCAGGTAGAGACGGTAGACGAGCGGGCGAGTATCCTCGGGGAGCATGATCTCGTCCGCCAGGACCCGACCCGCCCGATCTCGGCAGACCGCCTGGGTGGTCGGGGTCAAAGTTGGCGCAGGTTCAGGCGTTGGTGTCCGGGAGGGCAGGGGTGGATGTGTGGTGACGGCCGGTGTGGGAGCAGCGATCGGCGGCTCCTCGCGCGCGCAGGCGCTGAGGAGCGACAGGACGACGAAACTGAGGGTGAGCGCGCGGTGGGATGGCATCTCAACAAAACCCCGCCGCCCGCGCCAGTGCGCAGGGCGACGGGGGGCGCCTGTTGGCACCAGTATAGGCCGGCGCCGTGTAAGGGTCAAGAGGGGAGGCATGTGGGCAATCGAGACGTCAACTCCCGTCTCGCGCATGAGATACAATGCCGACGTGTGAGGGCGAGCCCGTGCCGGACGGGAGCTTCCGCCTGAGCGAGATGTCTGCATGCGTCAATCCCAGCGACTCCGAACCCCGGACTTCATTCTGATCTGCCTGATCGGGGTGCAATTGGCCTCGCTGGCCGCCGCTCTAAAACCCCTGGTTGCCAGAGTTGCAGAGCACCAGGGGTCCTCCGCCAAGGACCGGGGGGCCCGCATCGCCTTCGGGGATCAGTTCGGGGACTTTCTCCAGTACGTCGATGCTTTGGTGCCGCCCGATGGCCGCGTCGTAGTCCCTCCGATCGACGTCGACTCGACCTACGGGGATGTGGGCTTGATGCAGTACCTCCTGTTCCCACGTGAGATCGTCAACTGCCCAGCGGGTGCCGACCTTCCAGGGTGCGTCCAATCGATGGTTGGACAACGCACCTACATCCTTCGGGTTGGCGATTTCCCCGCGCCCGAAGATGTCCCGGCGTCGAAAGCGTATTCTCCGTTCGCGGTAACTCTAGGGCTCTACCGCCCGCGTTAGTCGCTGAGACGGCCGGCTTACCGGGGATCGCAAGGGATCCACGCCCGAGCGCGCCGAGACCCGCCGTCAGACAGGGAAAGCATCCATCACGTGCTGACGCCCTGGATGGAGCTGGCTGCCGCTGCTGCCCTGAGCTTGGCGCTTGGGGCACTCGGCGTCGCGATCTTGAGATTGCTGCTCGTCAGGATCCAGCTCCTGGACGTGTTGGCCCTGGGCTTCCCGCTGGGCGCAGGGATCTTCACGTGGTCCCTGTTCATCACCTCGTGGGCGGGCGTCCCGGTGTCCATCGCTTCGGCATCGCTCAGTTGGGTCGTGCTCTTGGTGATGGCGCTCGTGATCCGCAAGGTAATCCCGATGCGTCAGGACGCCATTCGGGAGAAGGTGGCCTCCCGCGGCCGTCTGCCAGGGGCCCTCGAGTGGGGCCCTCCTGTTGCACTCTTGTTCATATTGGGGGCTGCCGGCTTTGCCGCCTGGCTGGGAATTGCGCGTGCGTATTCGGCCTGGGATGACATGGCGATCTGGGCCGTCAAGGGATACGGCATCGCGCGGGAGGGCACCATTTGGGCCGCTGGTCATTGGGGGGACCATGGGCTGTCCTATCCACTCAACCTCCCACTCCTCATCGCCACCTATCGATTCTCGGGTGATATCCTTCCGGCATCGAAGCTGATCGCTCCGCTCTTCTACATCTCATTGTGCATAGGCTGCCTGCGGTTCTGGCTGCAGCGAGACGTTTCTCCGCTGACCGCCAGCCTGGGGGCAATCGGCCTGGCCGCAACCCCGATCCTGTTTGAACACGCGACGTTGGGGTACGCCAACCTACCCTACACCGTCTACCTGGTTCTGGGTAGTGGCGAAGCCATCCTTGGGATCATGACTGCTGACTGGAAGCGACAGGCCCTAGGGAGCCTCCTCCTTGGACTGGCGACTTGGACGCGCCCGGAGGGATGGCTGGCTGTCGCATCGGTCCTGGCCGTGCTGGGGGTCGCAGCGCACTTCGCCCGGCCGGGTGGAGCGCAGTGGCTGGCCTGGTTCCTACCGGCCGGCGTGGTGGCTGGCGTGTGGATGGTCTTCATACTCACTTCACGGCACGGGTGGGCAGATGCAGCAGGCGCTCGGAGCGTTCGTGGACGCGTTGGGACGCGGCGAACTCCACCCAGAGTCCTTCTACTGGATCGTGCGCTTCATGGGTCGGCAGGCGATCGAGATCCCCGTCTGGGGATTGCTGCCGGCTGCTATCGCGGCGCTGCTGGTTCTCGGCGTGCGGAGACTGGGTCCCCGGTCGAATCCCGATGCGTTCCTTGTGAGCATGGCCTTCCTTGTTGTGGCGGCTGGGGTCACCCTGCAGTTCTACCTGGCCGACTTCCTCGGCCAGCTGATGAACTACCTGGGGAACTCGGCCAACCGGATGTACATGCCGGCGGGGGTGCTTGCCGCCCTTCTGGCCGTCATGTTGACCAGGCGGTCGTTACTCGAGAACTCTCCTGCCGCAGAAGATCAGGAGCTAGACTTGGAGGAGCAACCGAAGGTAGTGGCACGCCACTGACACTTGCGTTCTTGATGTGACCTCGGCAGCGAGAAGGGCATCCCGGGGGACAGGCTCCGTTCGACAGGAAGTTGGGCTGAGGTATAATGCATTAACTGAATTCCAAGCCTTCGGGGCAGGGTGAGGGCCGCAGGGCCCAAATCCCGACCGGCGGTAAAGCCCGCGAGCGCCTGTGGCGCATGATCCGGTGAGATTCCGGGGCCGACGGTACAGTCCGGATGGGAGAAGGCTGGCAGCCGGGCGCATGTCGCGCCTGGGGCTTGCTGTCTCCCCGGAGAGTGCCTAGCTCTTCGGGGATTGTTTCGACAGGCCAAGCCGTGCGTGCCGCGCCCCGAAGGAGACTTCGGGGCGCGTTGTGTTGAACGCATGAACACCGGACAGGCACTCGAAAACCCGGGCGATGAAATTCGCTCTGTGCCTCGATATCGCCGCTGGCAGCCCTGGCTGCTGCCGGCTGGGGTGGCGGCCGCGCTGGCGACCTGGCAAGTGCTGACGATGACCGAGCTCGTGCCGGCCTTCCTGCTCCCATCGCCGGCGGCCGTCGCCAGCCGGTTCATCCGCGGGTGGAGCGACGCCTCCCTGGCGCGCCACACACTGGTCACCCTCAGCGAGGTCCTGGCCGGGCTGCTCCTGGGAGTGCTGGCTGCCGCGTTCCTGGGCTACTCGATCGCCAAGTCCGCCGCCCTCGAACGGTTGCTCTCCCCGTACATCGTCGCCTCGCAGGCCATCCCGATTGTCGCCATTGCACCGCTGCTGGTGATCTGGTTCGGGCCGGGGAGAATCTCGAAGGTCCTGATTGCCGCTTTGATCGTGTTCTTCCCGGTGCTGGTCAACACCGTCGTCGGTGTCCGCTCCGTGCCGCAGGACCTGCGCGAGTTGATGCGCTCGCTGCGCGCCACGCGCTGGCAGACCTTCTCCCGGCTCGAAATCCCGGCCGCGCTGCCCGTGCTGCTCGGAGGCCTGAAGATCGGGGCGACCCTGTCGGTGATCGGCGCCGTCGTGGGCGAGTTCGTCGGCGCGGATGAAGGCCTGGGATTCCTGGTGAGTATCGGCCGGGGCCTGTATGACACGGCGCTGGTCTTCGTGGCCGTCTTCCTGTTGATCGCCATGGCGCTGGCCCTGTACGGGCTGGTGGCCTGGTTCGAGCGCCGGGTCGCCTGGCGAACGGAGGCAGATCGATGATGTCACACTCCGCGTCACGGACGGCGGGGCTGGCGATGCTGGCGGCGCTGCTCGTCGCCTGCGGCCCGTCGGCCACGCCGGAGCCCACCCCCGGCCTGCGCACGCTGCGATTGCCGATGGGCTACATCCCCAACGTCCAGTACGCTCCGTTCTACATGGCGGTCGAGCGCGGCTATTTTCGCGACGAGGGTCTGACGATCGACTTTGACTACTCGTTCGAGACCGACGGCGTGCAGCTGGTGGGGGCAGGCGAGCTGCCGTTCACGCTCGCCTCCGGTGAGCAGGTGCTCTTGGCGCGTGCCCAGGGGCTGCCGGTGGTCTACGTGATGAACTGGTGGAACGATTTCCCGGTGGCTGTCGCCGCGCCGGCGTCGAGCGGCATCGTGCAGCCGGCCGATCTGGCCGGGAAACGGATTGGGATCCCGGTGCTGAGCGGCGCTTCGTACATCGGCTATCGTGCCCTGCTGGACGCGGCCGGACTGCAAGCCGACATTGCCCGACTGGACGTGATCGGATTCACCCAGGTGGAGACGATGCTGGCCGGCACGGTCGATGCCGCCGTCGTGTATGCGAACAACGAGCCGTTCCAGCTCGAGGCGCAGGGGATGCCGGTGACGCTGATCCGGGTGGCCGACTTTGTCGCCCTGGCCTCGAATGGACTGGTCACCAACGAGGCGACGCTGGAATCGGACCCGGATCTGGTGCGCGCCGTCCTGCGCGCGGTGATGCACGGCCTTCGGGACGTCCTGGCCGATCCAGAGGCGGCGTTCGAGGTCTGTCTGAAGTACGTCGAGGGATTGGCCGCGGCGGATCAGGCCGTCCAGCGGCAGGTGCTGGAGGCCAGCATGCGTTTCTGGGACTCCGGGCCCCTGGGTGTCTCCGAGCCCGAAGCCTGGGAGAACATGGACCGTGTGCTGTTCGAGATGGGTCTCGTCCAGGCGCGGCAGGACGTCCGCCAGGCCTACACCAACGACTATCTTCCGGAGCCATGACTCCAACCCTCCCGCTGCTCTCGGCCCATGACCTTGCCGTGTGGTTCCCGAATGGGAACGGCGGCCTGCATGCGATTGACCACGTGAGCTTCGATGTCTCGGCGAAGGAGTTCGTGTGCATCGTCGGGCCTTCCGGATCGGGGAAGACGACGTTGCTGCGCCTGTTGGCCGGGCTGCTGCGGCCCACGCGGGGGGAAGTGCTTCTGGAGGGGCAATCCCTTCGCCGGCCCCGAAGAGGGACAGGCTTCGTATTCCAGCAGGCGAACCTGATGCCCTGGCGCACGGTGGTGCAGAACATCGAGCTCCCGCTCGAGCTCGAGGGCGAGCCGCCGGAGGCCACCCGCCGGCGCGCGGCCGAGCTGTTGTCACTCGTCGGATTGGAGGGCTTCGCCTCGAGCTATCCGCGCGATCTCTCGGGCGGGATGGCTCAGCGCGTCGCCATCGCCCGGGCGCTGGTCCACGATCCGGACCTGCTGCTTCTGGACGAGCCGTTCGGCTCCCTGGATGCGCTGACCCGCGAGCGAATGGCGGCCGAACTGCTGCGAATCTGGGACGCCCGGCACGTGACCGTGGTGCTCGTCACGCACTCGATCCCCGAGGCGGTGCTGCTGGCCGACCGGGTGCTGGTGTTGAGCGCCCGTCCCGGGCGCCTGGTCCTCGACCTTCCGATCGGCTTGCCGCGGCCTCGGACGCTGGACCTGAGCTACACGGCGGAATTCGGCGCCCTGGCGCGGCAGGTGCGAGAGGCAATTCGCTGACCTGTGGGTGGGTGCGGCGAAACAAAACGGGCGCAGGAGATCCTGCGCCCGTTGCATGCCCCGGGGGGGTCGCGCTCAGGCCGCGGCGGGCGGCGCCTTGGCCGACTTCCGGCGCCGGCGGATGGAGCGGATCACCAGGTAGATCGGCACTCCGAGGATCAAGCCGATCGGGACGACACAGATCACGGCCCAGATGCCGGCATCGGCCAGGAACTGCAGCGTCCGGATCAAGGTCTCGACGGCAGCCTTGGCCGTCCCTTCGGGACGCCATCCGGCGATCTGCAGCGGCTGCGCGGCGGCATCGGCGATCAGCTCGAGGGTGATGGCCGAGAGACGCGCCGACTGCTCGAAGTACTGCATCTGGCCTTTGACGCTCTCGATCTCCCCGCGCACCTGCACCAGCTGATTGAAGACCATCATCACGTCTTCGGTCGTGGTGGCGGAGCCCATGATCTCCTGCAGCTGCTCTTCGGCCGCTTCCAGGTTTCGCAGGCGAGACTGCAGGTCGACGTACTGCTGGGTGACGTCTTCGCCGCTGATGTTTTCCGAGCGGACCTCGATCACGTCGGCCTTGATGGCCAGGAGCGCCTCATCCAGGCGGTCGGCCGGCACGCGGACCGTGAGCGTCCCCTGGGTGGCGGTCAGATCCCCGTTGCCCAGGGCGGTCTCGTACAGGTAGGACGACACGACGAAGCCGCCCATGTCCTCCGCCATCCGGGTGATCGACTGCACCGAGGCGGTGGGATCGGTGACGACCAGCGTCAGATTCGCGTTGCGGATCACCAGGCGATCCTGGCTGACGGGTTCGCCGGAGTAGACGGTGCGGCCGGCTTCCATCGGGGCCGCCACACTGGAGTCGGCGGCCATCGGCTCGATGGCCATCTCAGGGGCGGCGCCGCCGAAGGCGCCGGGAAGAATGTCCGACGACCGAAGCGATGGCGATGCGGCGCCGCACGCCCCGAGCAGGACGGCGACCAGGACCAGGGACACGAATGCGTTGCGGCGTTTCATGGGATCTCCTCCACGCGGACACGTGCGTCTGTCCAGATAGACGCTCTCGGCGGGCGTGCGGTTCCCCTCACCAGCCTCCCACCAGCCGGATCGCCTGCCGCTCGGGGAGACCCGCCTCCAGGATCCGCTCCTGGACGCCGGCCACCTCATAGCCGACCCGGCGCGGCTCCCACGTCATCGAGTCCAGATCGAGCAGCGCGTACGCCGCACGCGGATCCAGGTCGCGCGGCTGCCCGACCGACCCGGGGTTGAGGATCATGCGTGGGGTGAGGCTCATCGGGACGCCGACGGGGAGCTGCACCGGAAGGCAGTAGCTCTCGCCCGGGAAGCGAACGAAGGCGATGGGCAGATGGGAGTGACCCACCAGGCAGTAGTCGGTCTCGAGCACGTCGAAGTTGCGATCGGCGCTGTGGTGATCCAGGATGTATTCCCACACCTCCTGGCGCGGGCTGCCGTGCGCCAGGGTGAACGGCGGGGCAATCGTCTTGGCCTTCAGCGTCTGCAGATACGAAGTGCTGGCCTCGGTCAGGTGGTCTCGCGTCCAGGACACCGAGGCGCTGGCGTCGGTATTGAAGCGGTGCAGAGGGATGCTGCCCAGGGCGGCCAGATCATGATTGCCGATCAGGCACGTCAGCTGGGGAAGCTGGCGGACGCGGGCGATGCACTCGTTGGGATCCGGCCCGTACCCGACCAGATCTCCCAGACACCAGACGGCGTCGAAGGAACGCGCGTCCTCCAGAACCCGGTCGAGCGCCGTCAGGTTGGCATGGATGTCGGAGATGACCAGGACAAGCATCGGCAGGATGGTAACACGGACGCTCGGCGCGGCAAAGCGGCCCGCCCGGTTGTGGGCCGCATGGGCCGGACGTATAATGCCGAACGCCCATGCCTATCCTGGATGAGCACAGCCTCGATTTCGTCAGCCACAGCCCCGAGCAGACGCGGCGGCTGGGCGTTCGGCTGGGCGAGCTGCTCAAGCCGGGCGACCTCGTTCTGTTGGCGGGTGACCTCGGTGCGGGCAAGACGACTTTCGCTCAGGGCGTCGCCCGCGGTTGGGGTTCGCTCGATCCGGTTACCAGCCCGACGTTTGTGTTGGTCAACGAATACCGGCGCGCCGACGAAGCGCGCCTGTTCCATTTCGATGCTTTCCGACTGGAGGCGCCGGCCGAGGCGGTTGCGTTGGGGCTGCAGGAGATGATCGAGGAGGGTGGCCCGCTGCTGATCGAGTGGCCGGAGCGGGTGGCCTCGTTGCTCCCTCCCGACGGTTTGAGGGTGCGCCTGCGCTGGGTGGATGAGTCGCGGCGCGCCCTGCAGCTCGATGGCGCACGGAGCGCGCAGCGAAGCGCTGCTGCGCGCCTTCCGCAAAGCGGCCTTCGGGGGTTGAGCATGCTGCTGGCTCTCGACACCGCCACCCAGCTGGTCGGGATCGCACTCCACGATGGGCAGACCATCCTCTCCGAGTGTTCCTGGGTGGGGGGCCGACGCCAGACGGCCGAGCTGGCCCCAGAGGTCGCCCTGACGCTCAGGCGAGTGGATGTGACTCCGCGTCAGTTGAGCGCCGTGGCGGTCGCCATCGGCCCCGGATCGTTCACCGGGCTGCGGATCGGGTTGGCGTTCGCCAAGGGACTGGCGCTGGCCCACCACATCCCGCTGGTCGGTGTCCCCACGCTCGACGTCCTGGCCTGGGGGCAGCCCCGACGAGATGAGCCCATGCTGGCGCTGCTGCGCGCCGGGCGAGGGCGCGTAGCCGGAGTGTGGTACAAATGGAAAGCAACCGGCTGGCAAGCGACGACTGAACCCGAGGTGATGACCTGGCCGGAGTTGCGCGACCGCCTGGCGTCACCCACGTACGTATGTGGTGAACTGGATGAGGAGGGCCGGGGACTCCTCGCCAATCACCCGCAGGCTCGGTTGGCGCCGCCGGCGTTGTGCGTCCGCCGGCCCGGGGTGCTGGCCGAAATCGCCTGGCACAAGCTTCGGTCCGGCTGGGACACCCAACCCGCCGAAGTAGTCCCGGTCTATCTGCGGACTCCGAGCGAGCCCTCCCCGTGAGCGCCGTCGCCCTCCAGATCGCCGTCCGACCGATGACGTTGGACGATCTTCCGTCCGTGCTGGAGATCGACCGTCAGTCGTTCGCCTTGCCGTGGCCGGAGCGGAGCTTCCGCTTCGAGCTGACCGAGAACGAAGCCGCCCATCTGATCGTGGCGGAGACCGCCTGGGGTGGCAGGGCGCGCGCGGTCGGCTACCTCGGGTACTGGCTGCTGGTGGACGAGATGCACATTTCCACGCTGGCGGTCCACCCCGACCTGCGCGGCCAGGGGATCGGGGAACGCCTGCTGATGGCGGGCCTCGAGCACGCCCGGCGACAAGGGGCCGAGATGTCGACGCTTGAGGTGCGGCCGTCCAATAGCGCGGCCCTGGCGCTGTATCGCAAACACGGATACGAGCTGGTCGGCCGCCGCCGCGCGTACTACCGGGACAATCATGAGGATGCGCTGTTGATGACCCTGACCGGCCTGTCCGCCGGGAAGACGCGGTCCAGGGGAGGTGGGGAGTGAATCCGGACGATGAGTTGCGGGCGGTGGCGACGGAGGTGCGGACCTGCCAGGCCTGCAAGCTCCACCAGTCGCGCAAGAACGCTGTTCCCGGGGAAGGGCCGGCGACCTCCGAGTTGATGTTCATCGGTGAGGGGCCGGGCTTCCACGAGAACGAGCAGGGACGTCCGTTCGTCGGCGCGGCCGGCAAGTATCTGGAAGAGCTTCTGGCGGGCATCGGGTTGAGCCGCGAGCAGGTGTTCATCGGCAACGTGGTCAAGTGCCGGCCGCCGGGGAATCGCGATCCGCTCCCGGACGAGATCCAGGCCTGCGCCGGATATCTGGAGCGGCAGATCCAGGCGATCCAGCCGCGGGTGATCGTCACGCTGGGGCGCTTCTCGATGGCGCGCTTCTTCCCCAACTCCCGCATCAGCGACATTCACGGCCAGGCGCGCACGTTGAACGGCCGGCTGGTCGTGGCCATGTATCATCCGGCAGCCGCCCTGCATCAGCCGTCGCTGCGCCGCGAGATCGAAGCCGACTTCGCGCAGCTGCCGGCGCTGATCGAGCGCGCCGCCCCCGCCGCGCCGGTAGATCCGGAGGCGGCCGAGCCGCCTCAACAGCTCAACCTGTTCTAGGCCCACGGGTCGAGAGAAGGACGCCAGATGATGTCGGACACGGCTTCGCTGCCGCCCGCTGCCCAGGAATTGATCCGGCGCTTCGAGACGCGCCAGGCGCGCGTCGGTGTCATCGGCCTGGGATACGTCGGCCTGCCCCTGGCGGTCGCTCTGGCCAAGGCCGGATTGCACGTCGTCGGCATCGACCTGGATGAGTCCAAAGTCCAGGCGCTCGGGCGCGGGGAGAGCTACATCGGGGATGTCCCGTCGTCGGCCGTCGCGCCGCTGGTCCACGCCGGGATGCTGACCGCCAGTTCGTCGTTCGAGGCACTGGCTTCGGCGGACGGGGTCAGCATCTGCGTGCCCACGCCCCTGCGCAAGACCGGCGATCCCGATCTGTCGTTCATCCTCTCGGCCATGCAGGCGCTGCAGCCCGTACTGCACCCCGGCATGCTGGTCATCCTCGAGTTCGACCACCTACCCGGGCACCACGCGTGAGATGCTGCTGCCCGAGATGGAATCCGGCGGGCTCAAAGTCGGGACGGATGTCTTCCTGGCGTTTTCGCCGGAGCGCGTCGATCCCGGACGCAAGGACTGGACGACCGAGAACACGCCCAAGGTGATCGGCGGCATCACGCCCGCCTGCACCGCGGCGGCGGCGGCGATGTACGCGCCGGCGATGAAGAACATCGTGCCGGTCTCGACGGCCGAAGTCGCCGAGATGACCAAGCTGCTGGAGAACACCTTCCGGGCGGTGAACATCGCCCTGGTGAACGAGATGGCGCTGATGTGTGAGCGGCTGGGCGTCGACGTCTGGGAAGTGATCCAGGCGGCGGCGACCAAGCCGTTCGGGTTCATGAAATTCACGCCGGGCCCGGGGCTGGGCGGACACTGCATCCCGATCGACCCGCTCTACCTCTCCTGGAAGTTGAAAAGCCTCAAGTACAACGCCCGGATGATCGACCTGGCCAGCGAGATCAATACCAACATGCCGCGCTACGTCGTGCAGCGCGTCCAGGACCTGCTCAACACGCACGCCAAGGCACTGCACGGGGCTTCGCTGCTCGTGCTGGGCGTGGCCTACAAGCCGGACGTCTCCGACCTGCGCGAGTCGCCGGCGCTCGACGTCATCGGCCTGCTGCTCGCCAAGGGCGCCCGGGTGAGCTACTACGATCCGTACGTCCCCAGCCTGGAGCACGAAGGCTGGGAGCTGACGTCGGTGCCGGACCTGCTGGGGGCGGCGCGCGCCGCCGACTGCGTCGTCGTCGTCACCGATCACTCGGCCATCGACTACGCCGCCGTCGCCCGTCAGGCGTCGCTGATCTTCGACAGCCGCAACGCGCTGGCGAGCGCCGGCGTGCATGATCCCAAGGTGACGAGGCTGTAGTGGCGCGCTACTTGCTGACCGGCACCGCCGGTTTCATCGGGGCGCAGGTGGCGGCGGCGCTGTCTGGCGCGCGGCGATCAGGTCGTCGGCGTCGACAACCTGAACGACGCCTACGACACCCGCCTGAAGGATTGGCGCCTGGAGCGCCTGACCCCGCATCCGGGCTTCCACTTCGAGCGCATCGACATCTCCGACGCCGCGGCGCTGGCGGCGGTGATCCGCCTCGGACCGTTCGAGGCGGTGATCAACCTGGCCGCCCGCGCCGGCGTGCGCGCCAGCGTTCGCCACCCCGAGCTCTACGCCCGGACGAACATGCTGGGCGCGCTGCACCTGCTCGAGTTGTGCCGCGCGCAGGCCATCCCGAAGTTCGTGCAGGCATCGACCTCCAGCCTGTACGGCGCGAACAACGCACGCCCCTTCCGTGAAGACGCCGACATCAGCCGACCGCTCTCGCCCTACGCCGCCACCAAAGGCGCGGCGGAGCTGCTGTGCCACAGCTTCCACGCGCTGCACGGACTGGATGTCACCATCCTGCGCTACTTCACGGTCTTCGGCCCGGCCGGCCGCCCGGAGATGAGCATCTTCCGCTTCATCCAGTGGGTGGAGGAAGGCCGGCCGGTCGTGCTCTACGGCGACGGCCAGCAGGAGCGCGACTTCACCTACGTCGACGACATCGTGCGCGGCACGTTGGCCGCGCTCCGACCGCTGGGCTTCGAGGTCATCAACCTGGGCAGCGATCGCCCGGTCACGATCCGCACGCTGCTCGAGACCATCGAGCAGCTGACCGGTAAACGCGCCATGATCGACACGCGGCCGGAGGCCCCCGGAGACGTACGCGCCACGTGGGCCGACATCAGCAAGGCGGGAACGCTGCTCGGCTGGGAACCCCGCGTCGACCTGGAGGCCGGACTACGCGCTTGCCTGGACTGGTACCGCGCCGAGCGCGGCTGGGCAAGCAGCATCGCCACCAGCGACTAGGCCGCCCATGCCCGTCCCGTGGCCTCCCGTCTTCCCCCTGCGCACAGCACCCGACCGGTTCGTCCACAGCCCGCTGGTCCAGCGCGTCTTGCGCAACTCCGGGTACATCCTGAGCGCCAACACGGCCTCGGCGGCGCTGTCCTTCGTGCAAACGCTGATGGCCGCCCGGCTGCTGGGTGTCGCCGGCTATGGGATCCTCGGCACCATCACGGTCTTCGCCAGCAATGTCAATCGCCTGACCTCGTTCCGCATGGGCGAGCTCGTCATCCGATACGTCGGCAAGTTCAGCGCCGAGGGCGATCCCCGGCGAGCCATGGCGGTCTTCAAGGCGGCCGGCCTGACCGAGATGCTGAGCTCGCTCCTGGCGTACGCGCTGGTCGTGCTCCTCTCACCGCTGGCGGCGCGCTTTCTGACGAAGGATCCCGCCGCGGCCAGCCTGTTCGCGCTCTACGGCCTGGTCCTGCTGGCGAACCTGATGGCCGAAAGCTCGACGGCGCTGCTGCAGTACTTGAACCGGTTCCGGCTGATTGCGGCATTCACCGTCGCCCAGAGCCTGCTGACCCTCTTGCTCATCGCCAGCGCGTTCGCCGTGCACGGAGGGCTCGAGTCCATCGTCCTGGCCTACCTGATCGGCAAGGCGGCCTGGGCGCTGGCGATCACGCTGGCGGCCGCCGTCGAGGCGGGGCGCGTGTGGGGAGGCGGCTGGTGGCTGACGCCGCTGGGCGTGCTGCGGGAACACGCCGGCGAGCTGGCGAAGTTCGCCGTGAGCACCAACGCCAGCGCCACCATCAACTTGATCACGCGCGACAGCGATATCCTGTGGGTGGGCCTGTTGAGCTCGCCCGTTCACGTCGGCTACTACAAGGCGGCGCGCACCTTCATCAACGTGATCTTCGTGCCCATCGATCCGCTGATCGGCACGACCTATCGAGAATTGGCCCGCGAGGCCGCCGCGCGCCAGTGGCAGAACGTGCGCCACCTGCTGCGAACCGGGACGCTGATCGCTTCGATCTGGGCCGTGCCGGCCTGCCTCGGGCTGACCGTCCTCGGCCCGTGGTTCCTGTCGTGGTACGGCCCGGAGTTCGGGTCGGCCTATCCGGCGATGGTCCTGCTCCTGGCCGGTGTGCTGGTGGTCAACATGTTCTACTGGACCCGGATCCTGCTGCACGCCCTCGGGCATGCGACCTACCCGACGCGCACCTATCTGATCGTCGGCCTGCTGCAGGTCCTGGGGATTCTGCTCCTCGTGCCGAAACTGGGGGCGCCGGGCATGGCGATGATGTGGAGCGCCTATTCGGTCGTGACCTCGCTGATCCTGGTTCGCAAGGGGCTGCAGGAGATCCGGCGGGCTTCGGCGCGGCCGGCCGCCTAGGACGCCATGCGAATCGCCGTCTTCTCGACCGCCCGCGTCCCATCCCGGACCGCCAATTCGATCCAGGTGCTGAAGGTCTGCCAGGCGCTCCAAGACCTCGGGCACACCGTCCGGCTGTGGGTGCCGGGCGCCGCGCCCAGGGAGGCGTGGACCGAGATCGCCGCACGCTACGGCATCGCCGGCCCGATCGACATCGAATGGTGCGGCGGAGTCCGATGGCTGCGCCGCTACGACTACGCGTTGCGCTCGTTCCTTCGGGCACGGATGTGGGGAATGGACCTGTGCTACGCGTGGCCGCTGCAGACCGCGGCGCTCGCTTCCACCCTCGGCGTGCCCACCGTTCTCGAGCTGCACGAGGTACCGCAGGGCCGGTTCGGGCCGCGATTGTTCCGCGCCTATCTGCGAGGGCGCGGGGCGCGCCGACTGCTGCCCATCACGGCCTCTCTTCGCAACCAGGTGGCAGCCACGTATCCCCTTCCCCTCATCCGGACTTCGTCCACGTGGCGCCGATGGGCGTCGACCTCGATCGCTACCAGGGATTGCCCGAGCCACACGAGGCGAGACGGCGGCTCGGCTGGCCGGAGACGCTCACCGTCGGCTACACCGGCCATCTGTACGCCGGGCGCGGGATCGATTTGCTGCTGAAGCTGGCGCTCCTCCGGCCGCAGTTGCGGTTCGTCGTGGTGGGCGGTGAGCCGGCCGCGGTGGAGCATTGGAGACAGCAGGCGCGATCCGCCGGCGCCGCCAACCTCGAGTTCGTGGGCTTCGTCCCCAACGCCGATCTGCCGCGCTACCAGTCTGCCTGCGATGTGCTCGTCATGCCATCCCAGCGCCAGATTGCCGGGAGCAGCGGCGGCGACATCGGCGGCGTCGCCAGCCCGATGAAGGTCTTCGAGTACCTGGCCGCCGGGCGCGCCATCCTGGCTTCCGATCTGCCCGTGTTTCGGGAGGTGCTCTCCGAGTCGAACGCCGTCCTGGCCCCGCCGGAGGATGTCGACGCGTGGGCGCAGGCGCTCGACGATCTGAGCGCACATCCGGATCGGCGGGCGAGGCTGGGTGAGCAGGCGCGCAGGGATGCGACCCAATACGCCTGGACCGAACGCGCCCGGCGGAGCCTGGAGGGCATCGACGCGGGACGGCAACCCGGTGGCTGAGCCTCCGCGCCACGCACGTCCTGGCAAGAACGCGTGGATCGCAGGCGGACTACTGGCCGCCTGCGGTTTGGCCGAGCGGGTGCTGTTGTGGGCTGGCTACCCGCCGGTTGAGTACAGCGACACCAGCGCCTACCTGCGACTCGGGCGTGTCCTGAGCCGGGGGACGCTGGATGGTCTCGACGGCCGACGCGTCCCAGGCTACCCGGCCTTCACCGCCCTGGCCGGCGGCGACCCGCGGTCGATCTACGCGCTGCAGCTCGGACTTGGCCTGGCGATTTCACTGCTCCTGTTCTGGATGACACTGCGCATGACGCGCAGCGTGGGCCTCGGTCTCGCCGTTGGACTCGCCTACGACTTGATCCCCGGGCAGTTGTTCTTCGAAGCCAATCTGCTGGCTGAGACGCTGACAACCTTCACGCTGGCGCTGAGCATGGCCGTGCTCGCCGAACTCCAACTCGATCGGAAGAAGGCGGCTGGAGTCCTTTGGGCAGTCCTGCTTGGAATTGTCAGCTCGCTCCCTGGCCTCGTTCGGCCGGTGTACTTCTACCTGCCGGTGTGGCTGCTGCCCTTCGTGTGGGGGTCCTTCGTGGACGGCTCGCGCCGGCGCATCGCCCGGCTGGCGGCCTTCGTCCCAGGCCCGGCGCTGCTCCTGGGGGGCTGGCTGTGGTTCATCTACTCCAGCTACGGGATGATCTCCCCGACCGTGGTGACCGGTTTCGGACTGATCCAGCATACCGGCTCGTACTTTGAATACTTGCCAGACAGCGCCGCGCCGATCCGGGATACGTATGTGCGTCTGCGGGATGAGCGCATCGCCGAGCGCGGGGATCAGTCGAACACCATCTGGGATGCAATCCCGGAGCTCAGCCGCGTCTCCGGGTTGGGTTTCTACGATCTCTCACGCGAGATCCAACGTCTGTCACTGCAGTTGATCCGGGAGCATCCCTGGTGGTATGCCAGCAGCGTGGCCGAAGGCTGGATGGATTTCTGGAAGGCGCCGGTGTGGTGGTCTCCCGAGGCGATCGAATCACCCGTGATCCGTGGGGCCTTGTCCGTGTGGGGGACGGCAGGACGCCTGCTCTCGCTGCTTGCCAATGGCCTGTTCCTGCTGGGCACGGTCGCTGTGACTCTCTCCCGGCGGGCTCGCCTTCGCTTCGGGGTCGACCGCCACATGCTGGCGGCGGGAGGGACGGTGTGGGTGAGCTCGGTGCTGCAGACGCTGTTCGAGCACGGCGATAACGCGCGCTTCCTGGTGCCGGCGCAGATGCTGGTGATCTACGTCGTGGCCCGAATGGCGTATGCTTGGTGGCGTCCATCACGCGGCAGGGAGGCTGTGGCGCGGTGAGAGCACGCACCCGATGGTGGCTGGCATTGGCCGGGGCCGGGATCGCGGCGACCGGGCTGACGATCGTCGATCCACGCGGGGATGCGGTCCGCGCATGGGTCGCCTACGGCGTGGTGGCGGCGGCCTGTGCCGCGCTGCTGGTCGCGGCGCTCGGAACGGTCGGTCGAGGAGCGCCGGCGGGCGTCCTCGCCGCCGTATTCGTTGCGCTGGCGCTTCGCCTGGTCGTTGGCAGCCTGCTGATTCGCGTGCTGCCGGTTTACGGATACCCGACCAATCCACAGCTGGCCGGCTACGTCTACTGGGATGCCTACAAACGCGACACCGATGCCTGGAACATCTCGCGCATGCCGGATCCGGGGCCCGGCCTGGCAGCGGCGCGGGCGACAAGCGACCAGTATCTGGGGATGGTGACTTTCTGCGCCGGCTTGTACCGCGTGGTGAGTCCGGACGCGCATCGACCGCTTCTGATGGTCGAGCTGGCTGCGCTGGCATCGGCGCTCGGGGTGCTCTTCACCTGGGCGTTCGGGCGCGCGGCGCTGGGCGATCGCGTGGCGGGCCTGGCCGCCTGGGGTATGGCGCTCTATCCGGAGTCGATTCTGCTGGGCAGTTCACAGATGCGGGAGCCGTTCCTGATCGCCCTGTACGCCATGGGTTTCTACGGGTATGCGATCGAGCGCCAGGGTCAGCGCCGAAGCGGCCTGGCGTGGATGGCGGCGGCCGTCCTCATCGCCCTGCCGCTCTCGCCTCCGTTTGCGCTGGCATTGCTCGTGGCGCTGCTCGGAGCATGGCTGTGGGAGGGCAGGTCGAAGCTGAAGGGCCGCTGGCTGGCCCTGGCCGCGGCGGGCGGCCTGGCGCTGGTGGGCGTTGTTCCTGATGGTGCGCGCCTGGTCGTCGATCGGCGATCTCAGCGGACTGGGAGTGGACGCACTGGTGGGCTGGTGGACGCACGCCACGGATACCTGGCGGATGAACCTGTTGATCGAAGGCTCGCCGATCATCGGCTTCTTCCTGAAGATGTTTCCCGCCTGGGCGCAAATGCCGGTGATCACTGGCTACGGTTTGCTCCTGCCGCTGCTGCCGGCGGCCCTGGCGGATGCGTCCAACCCCGTGTGGTGGACGATCGCCGTGCTGCGTGCCGCGGGCTGGACGGTGCTGATCCCGTTCCTGATCGGTGCGCTGCTGCTCCTCGTGCAGCGCCGAAAGTGGCGGGAGCTCCAGGTCTACCTGCTGGTGATCGTGATCGGTCAGCGCGCTGGGGGCGGCGATGCGCGCCAGTTCGCTGCAGTGGGACAACCCGCGCTACCGCGCCGTCCTGCTGTCCGCGCAGGTGCTCCTGGCGGCGTGGGTCTGGGTGGAGAGCCGGAAGACACACAACCCATGGCTGGGACGAGTGGCGGTGATCGAAACGGCCGATCTGCTGTTGGTCCTGTGGTGGTATGCCGGGCGCTACTGGGGGCTGCCGCAAATCGGCCTCAGCCGAACGCTGATCGGGCTGCTGGCGGTGACGATCGGCCTGCTGGCGCTGTTCATCGGGCGGCGATTACCTGCGCCGCAGGGCGGGGCGCTTGACGCCGTCGCCTCCCAAGGTATAATTCAGGCACTGAATATTGGCGCAGGCTGCCGCGCCGTCTGGAGCATCGAATGCCCAAGGCACTGGTCACCGGGATCACGGGTCAGGATGGATCGTACCTGGGCGAGCTGCTGCTCGCCAAGGGCTATGAGGTCCATGGCATGATCCGCAAGGCGAGCACTTTCAACACCGAGCGGATCGAGCACATCTACCAGGACCCGCACGATCCGGCGGCCAAGCTCTTCCTGCACTACGGGGACCTGACGAACGCCGAGCAGCTGACCAACCTGATCTACAACGTGCGGCCGGATGAGATCTACCACCTGGGAGCACTCTCGCACGTCAAGGTCAGCTTCGAGATCCCTGAATACGCCGGCGACGTCACGGGCCTGGGGACGACGCGCATCCTGGAGGCCGTCCGGCGCAGCGGCGTGCCGGCGCGCTTCTATCAGGCCTCGTCGAGCGAGATGTTCGGCAGTGCCGCCCCCCCGCAGAGCGAGACGTCCGCCTTCCAGCCGCGCAGTCCGTATGCGATCGCCAAGGTGTACTCGTACTGGATGACGGTCAATAACCGTCAGGCATACGGTCTCTTCGCCACCAACGGCATCCTGTTCAACCATGAGAGCCCGCGACGGGGCGAGACGTTCGTCACGCGCAAGGTGACCCGGGCCGTGGCGCGCATCCGCGCCGGGATGCAGAAGAAGGTCTTCCTGGGGAACCTCGAGTCCAAACGCGACTGGGGCTATGCCCCGGAGTACGTCGAGGCGATGTGGAGCATGCTGCAGCTTGAGACTCCGGACGACTTCGTCCTCGGCACCGGCGAAGCGCACAGCGTCCGGGAGCTGGTCGAAGAGGCCTTTGCCTACGCCGGATTGGACTGGCACGAGCACGTCGAGATCGACAAGGGCTACTTCCGCCCGACCGAGGTCGACTTCCTGCAGGCGGATGCCTCCAAGGCGCGCAGGGTCCTCGGCTGGTCCCCGAAGGTGACCTTCCGGGAGCTGGTGCGCATCATGGTCGACGCCGACCTGCAGTCGATCGGACAAACCCCCATCGGCGAGGGCGTGCGTATCCTGAAGGACAAGTTCGGCGACTGGCACCAGTGGCACACCGGCGTGACGGCCGTGCTGCAGAACAATGGCTCGCGCGTCGACTGAGCCGGGACGACGTCCGGGCGGCGGGGAAGGGGATACGAGTTGAAGCTCTCCGTGATCATCCCGATCTTCAACGAGGTCGAGAACGTCGACGAGATGCATGCCGCGCTGCGGGCCGCGCTGACCGCCTACGATTACGAACTGATCCTGGTCGATGACGGCTCGACGGACGGGACGGTGGCCAGGCTGGAAGCCCTGGCGGCCGGGGATCCGGAACATACATGCATCGTCGAGTTCCGGCGCAACTTCGGGCAGACGGCGGCCATCGCCGCCGGGATCGACTACGCCTCCGGGGAGGTGATCGTGCTGATCGACGCCGACCTGCAGGAGGACCCGGCCGACATCCCGATGCTGGTGAGCAAGATCGAGGAGGGGTACGACGTCGTCTCCGGCTGGCGCAAGGATCGTAAGGACACCTTCCTGACCCGCACGCTTCCGTCGCGCATGGCCAATGCCCTGATCTCGCGCGTGACCGGCGTCCGGCTGCATGACTACGGCTGCACCCTCAAGGCCTACCGCCGCGAGGTGCTGCAGGGGTTCCGCCTGTACGGCGAGATGCACCGCTTCATCCCTGCGTACGCCGGGGGAGTGGGGGCGCGCATCATCGAGGTGCCGGTGACGCATCGGCCTCGCCTGCGCGGCAAGGCCAAGTACGGCCTGGAGCGCACGTTCAAGGTGATCCTCGACTTGTTCACCGTCAAGTTCCTGATCAGCTACGCCAACAAACCGATCTACCTGTTCGGCGGTATGGGCTTTCTGCTCGGCCTGGCCAGCGTGCTGCTCCTGGGCGTGCTGGCGGTGCGCCGTGTCCTGTATGACGAGCACCTGGTCCGTTCGCCGCTGCTGCTCCTGGTGGTGATGCTGTTCATTCTGGGGATGCAGTCGATCATGCTCGGGCTGCTCGCTGAACTCCTGGCCAGGACGTATCACGAATCGCAGGCCAAGCTCACCTACACCATCCGGCGGGTGCTCAACCGGCCCGGCCCGTCCGCATGATCCCCGACTCCCCGTCCGGCCGTCGCCGGGCGGTGGTGCGCGTGCTCGGGACCCTTCTCGGGCTGGCGCTGCTCGTCGTCCTGATTCGCCGGCAGAGTTGGGCGGAGATCGCCGATGCACTGCGGCGCGTGCCCGCCTGGGCCCTGGCGCTGACGATTGTCCTGGCGCTCCTCTCCCGGCTGGCGGTTGTCGCCCGCTGGTGGGTGCTGCTGCGCGGCGCCGGTGCGCCGATCCGTGTGCGCGACGCCACCCGACTGACCTTCGCCGGATTGTTTGCCTCGAATTTCCTCCCGACGACGATCGGGGGTGACGTCGTCCGCCTGGCCGGCGCACTGCGCCTCGGCGGACCGTCGGCCACCATGCGCAGCCTCCATCGCCGTCGACCGACTGGTCGGGATGGCCGGGATGATCACCGCTGCTCCCCTGGGCTTGCCTGCCTTCCTTTCCTGGGGGACGAACCAGCCGGACGGACTCCCGTTCGGCATCAGGCTGGCAGGCGCGGTGGCCTGGCCGGCGCGATTACGCGATCGGGTCGTGCAAACCACCCGCGGCGTGCTCGAAGCGCTGGCTCTGTGGCTGAAGCGCCCGCGCTGGCTGGTCGCCGCTCTCGGGTGCACGTGGCTCTACATGCTCCTGAAGTTCGGCGCGTTGTGGCTGTTCTTCGACTCGCTGGGCGAGCGAATCTCTTTCCTGGATACGGCCGGCCTGTGGAGTCTGGTGTACTTCATTACGCTGATCCCGATCTCGATCGGAGGGCTCGGACTGCAGGAGGTCTCCGCCTCGTTGATCTACTCGCAGGTCGGGGGCGTCAGCCTGTCCGGTGCCCTGGCCGCCGCGTTGCTCCTGCGGACGGTCGAGGTCCTGGCGAGCCTGCCCGGTGCGCTGTTTCTCTCGGACATCCTCTCGAGCGTTGGACCATCCGTTTCTCCGAGGGAGAGCGCCCCGGACGAGAACGATCGAGGAGCGCCGCCGGCCTAGCCCCCGGGCGGTGTGCGAAGGCGTATGCAGCCTGCGACGAATCCCTCACGCTCCATGGTCGGGTCCCATCCCCACCTGGCCGAACTCCTTGTCTCCCTTGGCTTCTTCTTCCTGATCGGCGTATTGCTCTTCAGCCGGGCGATGGGGCAGCCCTTCAGCCATGACGAGCATCAGTTCGTCGCCTCCGGCTGGTGGCTGGCACGCGCCGGCCTGATCCCGTACCGGGACTTCCCGTACCACCACATGCCGTATCAAATACCGCTCGACGCGTTGGCGGTCCGGTTGTCGCCCTACCTGTTGCTCTCCGCCCGGCTCGTGTCGTGGGTCGCGGCGTGGCTGGCGTCCGGGATCATCTTCCTGATCGTGCGACGTGGCTGGCAGGGCCGTGGCCGATGGATGATGACCGGAGCGGCGATGGCAGCCGTGACCGTCTTCATCGGCAACCCGATCACCTCCTACACCACGGGCCAGGCGTGGAACCACGACTGGTCGGTTGCGCTGGCGTTGGCTGCGCTGATGCTTCAGGTGCGGGCGATCGAACGTCCGGCGGGTTGGCGGAGGGCCGTGGCGGTCGGCTTGCTCTCGGGGCTGGCCGCAGGCGTGCGCCTGTCGCTGGCCATCCTGTGCCCGCTTTTCATCGTCTCTGCCTGGCTGATCCCGGGTACGATGCGGCAACGTTGGGCGCGTGCCGGCGCGGTGCTTGCCGGCATCGGGCTGGCCGGCCTGCCGGCGGCTCTGCTGCTTGCCCTGGACACCAAAGGCTTCGGCTACGGGAACGTGCTCTATCCGATTCTCAACAGCCAGTATCGCGAGGTGCTGCGCCACTGGTCCGGCGATGCCCTGCTGGCCAAGCTCGCCTACTTCGGCGAGACCGTCCTCAGCCGCCCGGCGAACACCGCGCTGCTCCTCGGCTTCCTGTTCGTGGCCATCCTCGCATTGGCCCGCCGACGTCAGGCGGCGCCGCAGCGGCATGTGATCGGATTGACGGTGCTGGCGGCTGTGCTCCTGTTTCTGACCGCGTTTGGCCCGACCCCGTCCTGGTACCAGTACTACTTCGCCTGCGTCCCATTCGCCATTCTTGCCATCTCCTTTGCGGCCGCCAGCGCGGGAGATGGAAGGGCGGGACGATGGATCAAGGCGACGACGGCGCTGACGGCATTGGTGTGCGTCCTGGGCGGCGACTGGGATCCACAGTTCATCCGTCGGTTACAATCGCCGGGAACGTGGGTCCCCGTCCAGGTGCATCGATTCGGCATGAGCTTGGCCGCCCAGATACCCTGCGGACGTGTCCTCACCCTCGGGCCTCTGCTGCCCATGGAAGGTGGCCTGCTCACTTACGAGGCACTGGCGACCGGGCCTTTCACCTGGCGAGTGGCTCACATCATCCCCGAGGCAAACCGGCGACTGGTCGGATGGGTGGGACGCGATGACCTCGAAGCGGCGCTGGAATCATCCCGCCCGGCCGCCATCCTGACTGGCCTGGAGACGGCGAATGAAGGGTTCGAACCCGGCCAGCGCGGAAACCTGGAGGCACCGCTCGACGAATACGCTGCCCATCGCGGCTACCGCCTCACGACGATCGAAGTTCCCTTCATGCCCGAGGCGCTCAATCTGTGGCTGCCCACAAGCCCGCCGAGCGGGTGTGCGTCGTAGTGACCGCCACCCGGACGAGGGGATGATGGTCGGAATGCCATGACCGATCACCGAGCGGCTGATCGACCGGAACCGGCTGGCGGGACGACGCGCACCATCCTGGGCGTCTCCGCCGGCCTGCTGCTCGTGAACGGTCTGGCCCTCCTCGACCTCGCTCGCCGACTGGGTGCGCTCCAGACTTCCCTCAAGTGGCAAGCGGCCATTCTCGGGAGTCTGCTGGGTGGAGCCGCGCTGCTCGGGATCTGGATCTGGTCCCGCGGAACCGGCGCTCGAATCGTGGGGAGGTTTGGGGCGCGCATTCGCTCGATCGGCACATCGCTTCGATGGGCGGGTGCCCTGGTCTTTGTCCTCCTGCTGCCGGTGCTGCCGCTTGTGACGGCGCGGCTGGAGGTGAAGGCGTTCGAGCCCCTCGGCATGCGGATCGTGTTGTGGTGGGCGCTGGCATTGCTGGGAGCGGTTACCCTGCTCGGCGTGCGCAGCGGGGATCGCTTCTTTCTGCTCGTCGCCTTCTCGGGCGTTGCGCTGGCGGTTGCGCATCAGCTCGCCAGCTACTTGCCGGCGGTCTCAACCTACCCTCTGTCGCTCGGGTGGTCGGAGACCAGCCGCTACTACAACGCCTCGCTCTTCTTCGCCTCGCGAATCTACGGGCAGCCGGTCCCGCTGCCGGTGTTGCATCCCAGCCGCTACCTGATGCAGTCGGTGCCCTTCCTTCTTCGGGGACCTGCCGCTATGGACGCACCGTGCCTGGCAAGTGGTGCTGTGGATCGGTGTCACCTTCGGGACGTCGGTGGCGTTGGCGCGCAAGGCCCGATTGGAGAGCCGGTTGGCGCGGGCTGTCTTGATCGGCGTCAGCTATCTGTTCCTGATGCAGGGCCCGGTCTACTATCACCTGCTGCCGTGCGCCTTGATCGTCCTCGTCGGGGCGTCGAAGGACCGGCCCTGGCGGACGCTGCTCGCTGTCGTCCTGGCTTCCGCATGGGCCGGCATCAGCCGGGTCAACTGGTATCCCGTTCCGGCGCTCGTCGCCATCACCCTGTACCTGCTGGGACAGCCGATCAAGTCGACCCGCGGCCGGATTCTGACCTACCTCGGATGGCCCATCGCCTTCGCCGTGGGCGGCGCGCTGACCGCCCTTGCTGCCGGCCGCGCCTACGCCGCCGTCTCGGGGAATCCGGTGGCGGAGTTCGCTTCGTCCTTCTCCTCGGATCTCCTGTGGTACCGGCTGCTCCCCAGCGCCACTTATCCTCTGGGCGTGCTGCCGGCGATTCTGTTGGCTTCTGCCGTGCCGCTGCTGCTCATCGTGCTGTGGGCGCGCCATCACCCGCGCGCACTGCACCCGATCCGATGGGCGGGCCTGGCGGGAGGGCTGGCCGTGCTGTTCGCTGGAGGATTAGTCGTCAGCGCCAAGATCGGCGGCGGGGGCAACCTGCACAACCTCGACGCGTATCTGGTCCTGCTGCTCATCCTGGACGTCCATCTCATCTTCGGCACCGTCGCAACAGAGGGGGGAGAGCCTTCCGCCGTTTGGCGCCCTTCGATGGCAGTGCTCGGCGCGGGGGTGCTCATCCCGGTCGCTTTCGCGCTGGCGTCCGCCCCGTCGTGGCAGGCGCTTGATTTCGAGGCAGGCCGATCGACGGTCACGAGCGTCACGCAGGCCGTCCGCCAGGCAAGCGGTGACGGACAAGAAGTCCTGTTCATCAGTGAGCGGCATCTGGTCGCCTTCGAGCACCTCGGGGTGCCTCTCATACCGGACTACGAGAAGGTCTACTTGATGGAGATGGCCATGGCCGGGAACGCCGCCTACCTCGAGGCGTTCGAGGCGGACCTTTCGGCTCATCGCTTCGGCCTGATCGTCACCGAACCTTTGAACACACGCTTGCTCGGCTCGGAGTACACCTTCGGTGAAGAGAACGATGTCTGGGCACGGCATGTGGCCACGCCCCTGCTTCGGTTCTACCGGACGGGCATCGACCTGGGCGGCGTCTGGCTGATGGTGCCCAGGTAACGCCGGCCGGCATGGCGCGCAGCAATCGGCGGGATGCGCCAGCGCGGCGCTGAGCCGCGGACCACGATCTCGGAGACACGGATGTACTGGTTCCTGGACGCGCAGGCGATCGCTCTCCTGCCCCTGGCCATCACGTGCCTGCTGTGGGCGACCGGAGGCTGGCTGATCGCGTCTGCGGCCTTCCGCCTGGAGCCTGGGGAGCGCGTGGTGGTCGGCGCCGGGACCGGCCTCGCCATCCACCTGGTGGCAGCGAATCTGCTCGCGCACGTGATGCCCTCCGGCGCGGCCTTCGCCGTCTCCGCCATCCTGGTGTTTGTCCTCGGCCTCGGGCTGTGCCTGCGCCATCGCCCCGGATGTGACCCGGGCGATGTGCGGCGCGCCTGGCTGCAGCTCGTCGCCTGGGCCGCCCTGGCGCTGGTCTTCACGCTGATCGCCCGCGGCCTGGGGATCCTCGACGATCGCAAGAACCTGGCGCTGATCTCCCTGATGGCGAACGGGAACATCCCCCCGCCGTTCTACATGGACGCCGCGACGCCGTTCAAGTATCACTACGGGTCGCAGCTTCTCGGCGCCGAGCTGATGAGTCTCGGCGGCATGACCCCGTGGAGTGCCTTCGACGGGAGCAAGGGCATCCTCGGCGGGCTGGCGATCTTGCTTTCCTGGCATCTCGGGCGGCGGCTGACGCATCGTGCCGCCGGCGGTTACGCGATGGTCGCGCTGATGGTCTTCGGATCCGGCGTCCGTTGGTTGCTGCTCTTGGCGCCGTCCGGCTGGGTCGCCGCGGCCAGCGAGACGATCCAGCTGTGGGGGTCGGGTGCCGACACGGCTTCCAACCTGGCGGCAGCACTGAATTCCACCTGGACGGTCGGCGGCGGTCCACCCGTCGGAATTCCCTTTGCCTTCGTCAACGGAATGAGCGAGCCCCTGGTTCTCGGGATACAGGCGGGCACAGCACCCATGGCGCGTGCGCTGCTCTTCATGCTGTTGCTGACGCTGCGCCGGGACCGGTCTGCCTGGGCGATCCTGGTCTGGACTTCGACGCTGGCGCTCCTCGCCCTGACCTGGGAGACGGACTTCCTGGTGTACGGAGGCACACTTCTCGGGATCGCGGTGTGGCTGCGCTTCCGGCGAGGCGGCCTGCACCTGGGGCGCTCGCTCAAGTGGGCGGCGGCGAGCGTCGCGGCGGCGGGGATGATTTCGCTGGTGCAAGGTGGCACGTTAACTGAGATCGCCCGCGGGGCCTTGGGGTGGGGTGCCAGGGACCGGCGCGGGGATTGGCGGATTCAGCCTGCGTTGGCCGCCGGCGATCATCTCCGCCCATCTGGGAGAACTGCATCCCGGACGGCCATACGAATTGATGGTCGCGCTTGCGGAGACCGGACCGGTCTTGATCGCCATCCCGCTTTCCTTGATCCTGCTCCGGCGGTCGGGATGGCGGCGCTACGAACTGGCGACTCTGACGGTCAGCGCGCCGCTGGCGGCATTGATCCCGTGTGTGGTGGCCTACGCAGTCGACCGGGACATCACGCGCTTCACGACCTATGCTTTTGTGGCCTGGTTGGTGTTGGCCGTGCCCGTCGTGTGGATCCTTGCGCGCCGCCTGCGAGGTCGGGCCATCCTGCCTGTGGGGCTTATCGGAGGCGCGGTGTCGATCCTGGGAGGGGTGGTCATCTTCGGCGCCCTGCTCAGCGCCGCCGGCACCAGCGTCTTCAGCGAGGCGATCGCGCCGGTGGACGCGGCGATGACCCGGGAGACATGGGGCAAGCTCGATCCGCGGGCGATGGTCCTCGACTCTCACCCCTATCGGGCGGTGATCGTCACCGGCCTGAGAACACAGTCGACGACGATTGACTTCGAACCCTACCCGGTCTGGTCCACGCTCGTCGCTCAGCCGGACCCGGTCGCGATCGCCACCGCAGGCTTCCGCTACGCGTACGTCGACAGCTTGTGGTGGCGGGCGATGAGCGGGGAAGAGCAGGCGTCGTTTGGCGCGGGCTGCGTCGTCGAGGTCGCCTCCAGTCACGACGAGGGCAGGAACGGCGACCGGTGGCTGTTCGACCTTCAGGCCTGTGCTCCGGGCTGATCTCGAAACACGGCGGACTGCATTCTCTCGTCTGCGCAAGCCGTCGAGGGCGATGCGACGGGCAGCCTGACGATTGTCGAGCGCCACGACCCTCCAATCACGCGAAACCTGGAGCGGCAGCCTGCCAGTCCAGCCGAGTGCCCGAAACCAAGCCTCGTAGCGTGGGTGCACGTCCATCCGGTCCGCTAGGATCTCGAACTGCTCGGTGCGTGTGACGAAGCCGGGGTGACGATGTTCTCAAGCAGCCTGCGCGTGCTGGCCGCAATCTCAAGGACCGCGGCGTCGAATGCATCCTGGTTCGCCCGCGATGGCGACCGGTAGCCCGACACCTTGCGCACGTACTGCAGCGCGGCCAGCGTGACCTCTTCCTGGGTGGGAGGGGAGATCGGGTTTCTGAGCGTCTTGATGTTCCGGCACATTGCGGTCCTCGATTCCGGCCAGCCGTCCGTGAATCAGCCGTCACCGAGGCGAGCCGTGCCCATCGGCGACGTCGGGAAATCTTGCCGGTCAGTGAGCCTGCACGAGCCCGGCCGCCCAGCGCGTGGCCCGTTCGAGCTCGCCGGCCTTCAACGGGCCCTCGGTGTCCTCCACGTAGAAGCCCTCCGGGGGCACGATCAGGTTGCCCCCCGCCTTCTTGAGTCCTTCGGCGATCCGCTTGGCGGCGTAGCCGCCTGTCTTGACGATGAAGCGGACCCCGGCGGAATTGAGCTCGTCGGCTTTGAGCCGGGTGTCGAATGCCGCCACCCTGATCCCCTTGAGCGCTTTGGGCGGGATCCGTTTCAGGAGCTCGGCCAGAGTCTCGGTCGGCCGGAAGCCGCGGGTGGGCGAACCGACGACCAGCAATCCGACCTTGCCCAATTGTTCGACCCGGGCCTCGCCTGCCTGCACGATCTCCACCGTGGCGGGTGATCCGAGGCCGGCTGCGATCGCCCGTGCGATCTTCTCGGTATTGCCGAACACGGAATCGAATATCACCAGCGTCTTCGTCTCCATCTACGTCCTTCGCCTCGGACGCACCCGTTTCGCCTGAAATGGCCGGTGCCCTGGCTTCGATTCTACCTGCCGCGCCTCCACTTGGGATCCCCGTCACCGGGCAGGGCGGTCCCCGAGAGGCAGGCTTGACCTTTGGCCCAGCCGGGTTATAATTCAGAGACTGAATATTGGTAGAGGCGGATGGCTGTCCAGCGCGAAGAACTGCATGAATTCGGGCTCCTGGAGGAGATTGCCCAGGATCCCGACACGACCCAGTCCACTCTGGCCACGCGGCTGGGAGTCGCCGTCGGGACGGTCAACTGGTACCTCAAGCGCCTGGTAGCGAAGGGCTACATCAAGGTCAAGCGCGCCGAGCGGCGCAAGCTGCGCTACATCCTGACGCCGGAGGGCCTGGCGCTGCGCGCCCAGTTGACGCTGAACTACGTCGAGACGTCGATGGCGCTCTACCGCCGGGTTCGGGAGCAGTCCCGTGTCGCGCTGGCAGAGGCCCAGGCCCGCGGCGCCCGTGCGGTGCACATCATCGGCGATGGGGATCTGGCCGATGTCTGCCGGCTGACTTGTCTGGAGCTCGGCCTGGCGGTCGTCCCCGACGCCTCCCGGTCGGAAGTGGCGGTGCTCGAGGTCCGCGGGCAGAAGGTGACCCTGCTCAAGGACAGCGCAGCATCGCCGACCGTGCAGCCTGAGGCTGGTGGGCGCAGAGGCTGAGGCGATCGTCGGCGTGCGCCGCTTCGCCCATGGGCGCCTCCCGACGACAGCAGGTCGGGAGAAGAAGGAAGGGAGCCGGAGACAATGGGCAAGAGCGGTGAGGGGAAGCGGCTACTGGGCCTCACGCCGGGTGTGCGTGACCGGGGGCTCAGGTTTTCTCGGATCGTACATCCTGGAGGGGCTGCGCCAACGTGGGGCGCGGGAAGTCTTTGTCCCGCTGATCGAGGAGTACGACCTGGTGCAGCAAAGCGAGATCGTGCGCGTGCTGGACCGGGCGCGCCCGGACGTGGTGATCCACCTGGCGGCGCACGTCGGAGGGATCGGCGCCAACCGTCTGCATCCGGCGGAGTTCTTCTACGACAACCTGATGATGGGCGTTCAACTGATCCACGAGTCCTGGAAGCGCGGCATCGAGAAGTTCGTCGCCCTGGGGACCGTCTGCGCCTACCCCAAGTTCACGCCGGTGCCGTTCCGCGAGGAGGAGCTGTGGAACGGCTATCCGGAGGAGACCAACGCGCCCTACGGGCTGGCCAAGAAGATGATGCTGGTCCAGTCGCAGTCGTATCGTCAGCAGTACGGCTTCAATTCGATCTTCCTCCTGCCGGTCAACATGTACGGCCCGCGCGACAATTTCAACCTGCAGACATCGCACGTCATCCCGGCCCTGATCCATAAGTGCGTCGAGGCGAAGAAGGACGGCAGGGCGGAGGTCGTCCTGTGGGGCGACGGGTCGCCGACGCGTGAGTTCGTCTACGCCGAGGACGCCGCCGAGGGCATCCTGATGGCCGCCGAGCACTACAACGCCAGCGACCCGGTCAACCTGGGCTCCGGGCGCGAGATCAGCATCCGCGATCTGGCGGCGTTGATCGGACAGCTGACAGGCTACGAGGGCCGCTTCGTGTGGGACACGAGCCAGCCGAACGGGCAGCCGCGGCGGACGCTCGATACGTCGAAGGCCGAGGCGCTCTTCGGCTTCCGGGCGCGGACGTCGTTCGAAGACGGCCTGCGCAAGACGGTCGACTGGTTCCTGGCCAACCAGGACCGGCTCAGCGCGAAGAGCTCCGGCGTGACCGCACCGGCGCTCGAGTCACGCCCGACGCCGCTGCCGACGGTCTTCCTCCGGCCGTCGCGCGGCTGGAGCGCGCTCAACCTGCGCGAGCTGTGGCGCTACCGCGAGCTGATCTTCTTCCTCACCTGGCGCGATGTCATGGTGCGCTACAAGCAGACGCTGCTCGGCGCGGCCTGGGCGATCCTCAAGCCGTTCCTGACGATGGTGATCTTCTACTTTGTGTTCGATCGTCTGGCCAAGGTCCCCACGGACGGCTACCCGGGACCGATCTTCTACTTCTCCGGCCTGCTGCCGTGGGTCCTGCTCCAGGACGGCGTGACCAAGGCCGGCAACAGCCTGGTGAGCGGCGCCAACTTGATCACCAAGGTGTACTTCCCGCGCCTGGCCATCCCGCTGGCCTCCGTTGTTTCCGGGTCGGTGGATTTCGGGCTGTCGTTCGTCGTCCTGCTGGTCATGATGGCCGTCTACCGTCTGGAGTTCACGCCGCGCCTGCTGGCCGTCCCGGCTTTCATGCTCATGGCGCTGGTCACCGCCCTCGGCGTCGGGCTGTGGCTGGCGGCGATGAATGTGACCTACCGCGACGTCGGCCATGTCACCCCGTTCATGGTCCAGGCCTGGATGTACGCCTCGCCGATCGTGTACTCGGCCAACCTGATCACCGACCCGCTGCTCCGGTCGCTCTACGGCTTGAACCCGGTGGTGGGCGTGATCCAGGGCTTCCGCTGGGCGATCCTGGGCGGGATGGAGTTTCCCGGCTTGCTGATCCTCGAATCGGTGTTGATCTCGTGGCTGCTCCTGGCGGGCGGCGCGATGTACTTCCGGCGCATGGAACGTTCCTTCGCCGACGTGGTGTGACGATGGGTGACCTGGCGATCCGCGTTCACGACCTGGGCAAGGAGTACCGCCTCGGCGCGCTGAGCGGCGGCTACCTGCACGCTGCGCGACACGCTGGCCGAAGGGGCGGGGCGCTTGCTGCACCGCGTCGCCCGCCCGCGCCGTGAACTGCTGTGGGCGCTGCGGCATGTGAGCTTCGAGGTCGAGCGCGGGCAGGTGCTGGGGGTGATCGGGCGCAACGGCGCCGGCAAGAGCACGCTGCTCAAGATCCTGTCGCGCATCACCGAGCCGACGGAGGGCGAGGCCGAGATCCACGGCCGCGTCGGCTCGCTGCTGGAGGTCGGCACGGGCTTCCATCCCGAGCTGACCGGGCGCGAGAACATCTACCTCAACGGCGCCATCCTGGGCATGAAGCGCACCGAGATCGCCGCCCGGTTCGATGAGATCGTCGAGTTCGCCGAGGTGGCCAAGTTCATCGAAACGCCGGTGAAGCGCTACTCGAGCGGGATGTACTTGCGGCTGGCCTTTGCCGTGGCGGCGCACCTCGAGCCGGAGATCCTGGTGGTGGACGAGGTGCTGGCCGTCGGCGATGCCGAGTTCCAGCGCAAGTGCCTGGGCAAGATGAGCGACGTGGCGCAGCAGGGACGCACGGTGCTGTTCGTCAGCCACAACATGTCGGCCATCCTGCGGCTGACGCAGGAGACGCTGGTGCTCGATCGCGGCGCGCTCGTGCTGCGCGCCCCGACGCCGCAGGCGGTCGACTACTACATGACCTCCGGGCTGGCGCAAACGGGCGAGCGGCGCTGGACGGAGGACGAGGTGCCGGCCGGCGCGGCGCCGTTCCGTCCGCTGGCGCTGCGGGTGTTCGACGAGCGGGGCCGCGTCGCCGAACGCGTCGCCTGCACCGAGCCCTTCAGCCTCGAGTTCGAGTACGAGCTGGCGCAGGAGATCACCGGCCTGCGCGTCGGGTTGTATCTCTCGACCAGCCGCGGCGAGCCGCTGCTGACCAGCTTCGACACCGATGACCCGCAGGCGTTCGTCCGGCACACGGCGCGCCCGGCGGGCCGCTACATCAGCCGCTGCCGGATCCCGGCCGGGCTGCTCAACGAAGGCCTGTTCGTCGCCGGCGTGAACGCCTCCTCGTTCCGCATCCGCTCCTACTTCACCGACGAACATGCCCTGTCCTTCAGCGTCGACGGCACCGGCGCACCGGGCAGCCACTGGCCGGAACCACGCGGCGGCCCGATCCGGCCGGCGCTGGCATGGGAAATCACCGAGGCGACCGCATGACAGACGGCGGGCGCGGGCGGCGCTCAAGCGCGCGCTGGGCGGGATGCCCCTGGCGGCGGAGGCATACCAGATGTTGCGCGTCGGGGGAAGGCCGTCCCGCCGCCGGGTTCGCGCTCGACCGACTGCAGGCGGCCCTGCCGGCATGGGCGCGCGCCGTCGAGCAGGCAGGTCCGCAGATCCGCGATACGGAAGGTCGCCGGCTGCTCGTGGTCGGTGGGCTGAGTTGGTGGATCGAGTACGCCGCGGCGCTTTCGCTGCTGTTGACCGCCGCCGGGCACCAGGTGGATCTGGCCTACACCGCCCACCGCCGCTGGATGGAGCCGACCGACGCTGTTCGACCTGCGCCGGCAGCAGGCCTACCTGGCGCGCGCGCTGCGCGGCCTCGGGCCGGACATTCGCCGGCACGACCTGCACGCGCGCCCGGAGTCACCTCCCTCCCGCCGGAGCTGGAAGAGTCGCTGCAGGCGCTCGATCGGATCGACGTGCAGTACACGCGGCAGCGGGAGACGCTCGACCTCGACCCCGGCGGCCACGACCGATCGCTGCTGGAGCTGCGCCATCGGCGCAACCGTCAAACGGCGGCGGGGATGCTCGAGCTGTTGGAGGGCGGCGGCTTCGACACGGTCGTGATCCCCAATGGCAGCATCCTCGAATTCGGCGCCGCCTTCCGCACCGCGCGCTATCTGGGCGTGCGCACCGTGACCTACGAATTCGGCGAGCAGCGCGAGCGCATGTGGCTGGCACACGACGATGAGGTCATGCGCCAGGATACGAGCCGCCTGTGGCAGGTGCGCGGTGCCTCCGCCCTGGACGCGACGGAGAAGCAGGCGATCGGCGATCTGTACCGCGCCCGCCGCGGCGGCGAGTTGTGGGCCAACTTCGGCCGGCAGTGGCAAGCGGCGCCCGGGCAGGGCGCGCTGGGCGCGCAACAGTCCCTCGGCCTCGATCCGGCGCGCCCGGTCGCGCTGCTGTGCACCAACGTCGTCGGCGACAGCCTGGCGCTCGGCCGCCAGGTCTTCACCACGGGCATGGCGGACTGGCTGGCAGCGACCGTGCGTTGGTTCAGCAGGTATCCGCAGGCACAGCTCGTCGTTCGCGTCCACCCCGGCGAACTCCTGGGAGCCGGCCACCCATCGGCCGAGATCGTGCGCCAGGAACTGCCGGAGCTCCCGCCGCATGTCACCGTCGTCGGACCGAAGTCGCCGGTCAACACCTACGACCTGATGGAGCTGGCCCACCTCGGGCTGGTGTACACGACCACCGTCGGCATGGAGATGGCGATGGCCGGCATCCCGGTGATCACGGCCGGGGCGACCCACTACCGCGGGCGTGGGTTCACGGATGATCCCGCCACGATGCCGGCCTATCTCGCCGCGCTCGAAACCCGGTTGTCCGAGCCCGCGGGTCGGAGGCTCGCGCCGGAAGCGATCGACCTGGCCTGGCGCTACGCCTACCGGTTCTTCTTCGAGTATCCCTTCCGTTTTCCGTGGCACCTGGTGCGATTCTGGGATGACCTCGCCGCCCGTCCCTTCGAGTCGGTCCTGTCGCCGGACGCCTGGCCCCGGTACGCGGACACGATCCGTGTCGCTGGCCGGCAATCCGATCGACTGGAATCGGAAGGCGGCCGGCAGTGCCTGAGCGCCATCGGTGCAGCAGCAGGTGCGGTCGTTCTACGATGCCGTCGGCTGGAAGCAGATCGGCGCCGGCGTATACCAGAATGCGCGCTACGAAGATCTACGGCCGGTTTCCAGGGATTACATCCACCGCTGCCATCTGCGTTTCGGCCGCTACCTTCCGCGCGCGGGTCGGTACTTCCTGGATGCCGGTTCGGGCCCGATCCAGTATCCGGAATACCTGATCTACTCGAACGGTTACCAGCGGCGGGTGTGCCTGGATATCTCCCGGCTGGCGCTGGCCGAGGCCCGACAGCGTATCGGCGATCACGGGCTGTACGTGATCGGTGACATCGCCCGTCTTCCCTTCCGACGGGAGGCGTTCGACGGCGGCGCATCGCTGCACACCCTCCACCACTTGCCGCAATCCGAGCAAGCGACAGCGCTCGCCGAGTTCGTTCGGTGCCTCCGGCCCGGTGGCCGAATGGGCGTCGTCTACAGTTGGGGGGAACACGCCGGGATCGTGCGCTGGACACGACCTCTGGTCTGGCTGGCCGAGTGGCTGCGCCACGCCGCCCGGGCCCTGGGCCGGCGGATCGCCCTCCGGGAACGCGACCGAGCAGGGCGAGGTGGCGAAGCTTCTGCACACGCCCGGCAGCTTCACCTTCAAGCACGATTTCGCCTGGGCGGCGAGGACGCTTGAGCCGCTCGGCGAGTGGCGCATCGTCGTCTGGCGCAGTGTGAGCACGGCGATGCTGCGTGCCCTGGTCCATCCGTTCGTCTTCGGGCGCGCGGCACTGCGTTTGCTCTTCGCCCTGGAGAACCTGGCCCCACAGGCCTTCGGCCGGCACGGGGCGTACTCGAGCCTGTTGATCACCAAACCCGAGGCGGCATCGTCCGCAGCGGAAGGAGCGCAGGGATGAACTGGAACGAGAAGGTAGTCCTGATCACCGGCGGGACCGGCTCGTTCGGCAAAGCGTTCGTCGAGATCATGCTGCGCGAGCTCCATCCGGCCAAGCTGATCATCTTCAGCCGCGACGAGCTCAAGCAGCACGAGATGCGCGCCGCGGGTTTCGACCATCCCAGCCTGCGCTACTTCATCGGTGACGTGCGCGACGAGTCCCGGCTTCGGCGGGCGATGAACGGCGTGCACGTCGTCGTGCATGCCGCGGCGCTCAAGCAGGTGCCGGCCTGCGAGTACAACCCCAACGAGGCGATCCTGACCAATATCATCGGCGGCCGGAATGTGATCGAGGCGGCGCTCGATAACGGCGTCGAGCGGGTGATGGCCCTGAGCACCGATAAGGCGGTCAACCCGGTCAACCTGTACGGCGCCACGAAGCTGGCGGCGGAAAAGCTGTTCGTCCAATCGAACGCCTACGCCGGCGGCAAGGGGACGAGGTTTGCGTGCGTGCGCTACGGGAACGTCGTCGGCAGCCGCGGCAGCGTCGTGCCCGTGTTCCTGCAGCAGCGCGGCAGCGGCACGGTCACGATCACCGACGATCGGATGACCCGCTTCTGGCTGTCGCTCGAGCAGGGGGTGCGCTTCACCATCAGCTCGATCGAGCAGATGCAGGGCGGGGAGGTCTTCGTCCCCAAGATCCCCAGCATGAAGGTCGTCGACCTGGCGCGGGCGATCGCGCCGGGCTGCAGCCTGCGGCGCATCGGCATCCGGGCGGGCGAGAAGCTGCACGAGGTCCTGGTCTCGGAGGATGAGGCGCGTCACACCGTCGAGCTCCCCGACCGCTACGTCGTCCAGCCGCCGGAGGAGTTGTGGTTCGGTCATACCTGGAGCCAGCAGGGGAAGCCGCTGCCGGAGGGGTTCACCTACTCGAGTGACAACAACCAGCGTTGGCTGAGCGTGGACGAGATCCGCGAGCTGGTCCTGCCGTTCGAGGCGCATTCGCCGCACGGGGCCTAGGGATGGCGCGACTTCTCGTCACCGGCGCCAGCGGTCTGCTGGGAGCGAACCTGCTCCTGGCGGCGCGCGCTTCGCATCATCTGATCGCCGCCACGCATCGGCAGCGGATCGAGCTTCCCGGCGCCGAGTGCATCCAGACCGACCTGACGGAGCCCGGCGCGGCCGAGCACCTGATCCGGGCGACAACGTCCGGACTGCGTCGTCCACTGCGCGGCGTGGACCGACGTCGACGGATGCGAGGAGCAGCCGGCCCAGGCGCAGCGGTTGAATGCCGATGTCGCCGGCTGGCTGGCGGAGGCGTGCGCCCGAAGGGGGACGCGGCTGATCCACATCTCCACCGATGCCGTCTTCGACGGCCAGCAGGGCAACTACTCCGAGGACGATCGGCCGCTGCCGATCAACGTCTACGGGGCGACCAAGCTGAGCGGCGAGCAGGCGGTGCTGGCGGCCCACCCCTCGTCGACCGTCGTGCGCACCAACCTGTTCGGCTGGAACGCGCAGCCGAAGCTCAGCCTGGCCGAGTGGTTTCTGGATCGGCTGCGGCGCGGCGAGCCTTGCACCGGCTTCACCGACGTGAGCGTCTCGCCCCTGGCGGCACACGACCTGGCGGCCTGCCTGCTGGCATTGCTGCCCCTGCCGCTCGCCGGCGTGCTGCATGTCGCCGGGAGCGAGGCGGTGAGCAAGTATCAGTTCGGGTGCCTGGTCGCTGAACACTTCGGATTGCAGACCGATCTGATTCGCCCCGGTTCGGTGGACGCTTCAGGTTTGCGCGCCCGGCGCCCGCACCGGCTGACGCTCGATGTTCGTCGGGCTGAGGCGGCCCTGGGTACGCCGATGCCGAGGCTTGAACCCGGGCTGCGACGCTGGCGCGATCAGGAACACGACGGAACGCTCGATCGGCTGCGGGCACTGGTCCATCCGACACCCCGAACGGCGGCACATGCGCTCCCGCCGAATAACCAGGAGGCGCCGACATGAGCGGCAAACCGATCCAGATCGCCGACCGGGAGGTGGGGGGCTCGAACCCGACCTACTTCATCGCCGACATCTCCGCCAACCACGACGGCCAGCTCTCGCGTGCCAAGGACCTGATCTACCTGGCCGCCGAAGCCGGCGCGGACGCGGCCAAGTTCCAGAACTTCCGCGCGGCCCAGATCGTCAGCGACCTTGGCTTCCGCTCGCTGGGCGGGCAGATGTCCCATCAGGCGAAGTGGGGCAAGCCGGTCTTTGAGGTCTACCAGGGGGCCTCGATCCCGTTTGAATGGACGCCCGAACTCAAGCAGGCCTGCGATGGCGCCGGGATCCACTACTTCTCGTCCCCCTACGACTTCGAGGCGGTCGACATGCTCGACCCGTTCGTCCCGGCGCACAAGATCGGTTCGGGGGACATCACCTGGCCGGAAATCCTGCGCTACATCGCCGGGAAGGGCAAGCCGGTCCTTCTGGCAACCGGCGCCTCGTCGATGGGCGACGTCCAGCGGGCGGTGGATACGATTCTGGCCCTCAACCCGCAGTTGGTGCTGATGCAGTGCAACACCAACTACACCGCCAGCCTGGAGAACCTGCGGCACATCCACCTGAACGTGCTCAAGACCTACGCCGCGATGTACCCCGACGTGGTCCTCGGGCTGTCCGATCACACACCCGGGCATGCCACGGTCCTGGGCGCGGTGGCGTTGGGTGCCCGAGCGGTGGAGAAACACTTCACCGACGACAACGCGCGCCAGGGGCCGGATCATCCGTTCTCGATGACGCCCGCCACCTGGCGCGACATGGTGGACCGGACGCGCGAGCTGGAGAACGCCTTCGGTTCGCCCGAGAAGCGGGTGGCCGAGAACGAGATGGAGACGGTGATCGTCCAGCGCCGCTGCCTGCGCGCCGCGCGCCCGATCCGGGCCGGGGATCGCCTCAACCGGGCGATGATCGACGTCCTGCGGCCCTCGCCGGTGGGAAGCATCCCGCCCTATGAGCTCGAAGCGGTCGTCGGGACCGCGGCGATCGTGGACATCCCGGCCGGGGAAGCGCTGCGCTGGACGATGCTGGGGGCCTAGTGCGCGTCCTGTACTTCACCCGCGGCTACACGGCGCACGATCATCGCTTCCTGGCCAGGCTGGCGCAAACCGGGAACGAGATCGGATACCTGCGCCTGCAGCCGGCCGGAGCCGCGGACGATCCGCACACGCTCCCCGATGGGATCACGCCTCTCCGCCTGGAGGAGTCGACACGCAGGGTCACCTGGCGAGACTATCCGCGCCTTCGTCGCAGGCTGAGGGCCGTGTTGCATGAGTTCGCCCCCGACGTCGTTCACGCCGGCCCGGTCCAGAGCAGCGCGCTGCTGACGGCCGTCGCGGGATTCTCGCCGCTGGTCACGATGTCGTGGGGGTCGGACATCCTGAGGGACGCCCGAGGCGGGCTCGGCCGGCTGGCGGCGCGCTATACGCTGGCGCGGACGTCGGTCTTCGTCTGCGATTGCCAGGCCGTGCGTCAGGCCGGGATCGCGCTGGGCGCGTCGGCCGACCGCGTCGTCGTCTTCCCGTGGGGGGTCGACCTGCACCGATTCTCTCCCGGAGATGGATCGATGCTGCGCCGGAGCCTGGGATGGGAAGGCGCGTTCGTGCTGCTCTCGACGCGTGCGTGGGAGCGGTTGTACGGGGTGGATACGCTCGTCGAGGGCTTCGTTCAAGCCGCGCGTCGAGACGACGCGCTGCGCCTGCTCATGCTCGGCGGCGGATCGCTCGAACCGCACGTGCGCGCCCAACTCGCCGAGACAGGCCTCGCAGACCGCGTCCACTTCGCCGGCACGCTTGCGCTGGAGGACTTGCCGGCCTGCTACCGCGCAGCCGACCTGTATGTCAGCGCCTCACGCAGCGACGGCAGCTCGGTCTCGCTGCTCGAGGCCATGGCTTGCGGGCTGCCGGCGCTGGTCAGCGATATTCCCGGCAACCGCGAGTGGGTGGCTCCGAAGGAGAACGGCTGGTGGTTCCGGTCCGGAGATGCCGGCTCGCTGACCGATGCGATCCTGGCCACGCGGGCCGCGGGGGCCGGACTGCAGGCGCGTGGGAAGCGCAGCCGGGCCATCGCCGAGGCCAGGGCGGATTGGGTACGCAATTCCCCGCGTCTGCTCGAGGCCTACCGGATGGCGCTCGATCGAGGGCGGGCACAATGACCGGCCGGCGAATCGTTGGCATGATCCAGGCGCGCATGGGATCAACGCGCCTGCCCGGCAAGGTTCTGGCGGAGATCGCCGGCGTGCCGATGCTCGTCCGCACGTTCGAGCGCGCCCGGCGTGCGGCTACGGTCGACGATTGGATCGTCGCCACGACCAGTGACCCGGCGGACGACACGCTGGAAGCGCTGTGCGTCGAACACGGCTACCGCCTCTTCCGTGGAAGCGTGGAGGACGTGCTGGATCGCTATCACGGGGCAGCGGTCGAAGCCGGGGCCGACGTCGTCGTCCGCCTGACCGCGGACTGTCCGCTGATCGATCCGGCGCTGGTTGATCTCACCGTGCGAGCCTTTCTGGATGCGTCCCCGCCGGCCGACCTGGTTGTCAACCGGCTGCCGGGGGCACGCACGTATCCCATCGGCCTGGACGTCGAGGTGGTTTCCTTCGCCGCCCTCGATCGAGCGTGGCGCGAGGCCGTCGAACCTCATCAGCGCGAGCACGTGCTGCCCTACCTCTACGACCTCCGGGGCGATTCCGGGTGATCCGCCTGGATGCCGATCGCGACTACGGCAGCCTGCGTTGGACGGTCGATACGCCGGAGGACCTGGAGTTCGTGCGCCAGGTCTACGCACGGCTGGAGGGACGCGGCGAATTCGGCTGGCGCGACGTCCTGGCATTGGTGCAGGCCGAGCCGGAACTCGCGGCCATCAACGCCGGCGTGCGGCACAAGTCCCATCGGGATGTAGGTTAGGGCAGCATGCATACTCCCTCCATCCATTCCCCCGCAACGGCCCCGGACACAACCCGGAAGCGTATTCGCTCGCGCTGGCTCCCGACGAGCTCGTCGGCGCGCCTTGCGCTGCTGATGATCGTGGGCGCGGCTCTGGTGGCCGGCGGGCTGGTGTGGGCCAACACACGCTGGGGCGTCGGGCTCGCGGGAACTCGTTCGCCTACATCAGCGGCGCGCGCAACTTGGCGGCAGGGCTGGGGCTCGTGCTCCTGGCCAGATTCGCAACCGACGGCCGGCAGCTCATCGATCAGGGCTGGCTGCGCGGCTGGGGCTTCTCGCATCGCGCCTGGCAGGCTTCCCCCGTTCTGCACGCGATCCGTACTCTGCCGCCGGTCACGATCTACACCAATGAGCCGGACCCGGTCTATTTCCTCACCGGCCGTCCAAGCTACATCGTCTTCGGCGCAACCGACCCTGTGACCGGCCTGCCGCGCCAGGGATACGACGAGTGGCTCGGCCCGGCCAAGGACACGCTCGCACTGGGAAGTGCGGCGCTGGTACTGGGCAACGTCGAACGACCGATGACCGACGCGGAAGTTCGCACCATGGTCGAGGTGTTGAGCGACGGCCTGCAGAACGAAAGCAAGGATGCGGACGGAGTATTCCTGACCGCTGGTGGGCTGCCGTGAGCCGCGACGCAGCCCGACTGGAAACTGAGCGCCATTCGCAACGCTGGCGCGGCGGTGAACTGGGATGATCACGCTCTTCAGCGGACCCAAGCCCTTTGCCGGCCCGATCGGCCTGATCCAGGACAACGCCATCGCCTCCTGGTCGCGGCTGGGAGAGGGCGTGGAGGTGCTCCTGCTCGGGGATGAAACAGGCATTCGTGAAGCCGCCGATCGCCACGGAGTCCGTCACATCTCTAACGTGCCGCGCACGGCGAGCGGGACGCCGCGGCTGGATGCCATGTTCGCCCTGGCACGCGAGGCGGCCGCACATCGCCTGCTGTGCTACGTCAACGCCGACGTCATTCTGCTGCCTGATCTATGGGAGCGCGCCAGCGAGACCGGCGCACGGTTTGAGGAGTTCCTGATGGTGGGCCGGCGCTGGGACCTTGCGCTCGGCGAGGCACTGCGTTTCGACGTGGGATGGGAGCCGCGACTGCGCGACGAGGTGCGGACGCACGCGGCCGCCGGCACCCGCCGGGAGGCAGCGACTACTTCGTGTTCCCGCGCGCTTGTTACCGGGAGATGCCCGCGTTCGCCCTCGGTCGCGCCGGGTGGGATAACTGGATGATCTACCACGCCCGTCTGCGGCGCTGGCCGGTCGTCGACGCCAGCGAAGCCGTCACGGTGATCCACCAGGACCACGACTACGCTCATCTGCCGGACGGTAAGCCTCACTACCGGCTGCCCGAGAGTGAGCGGAATCTCGAATTGGCCGGCGGGCGGCCGTCCGTATTCAGTCTGACGGACTCCGACTGGGTCTATGCGGACGGCCGGCTGCAGCGTCGGCGCATGGAGCTTCGTCGATTCTTGAGGCAGGCGGAGGTTGCAGTCTACCTGGCGCTCGGTCCCGGACGGGTCGCCCGCCGGGCGCGGCTGCTCATGCATCCGATCGAGACGCTTCGATCGCTTCGATCCCGGCCCGGGGAGAATTCGGGTTGACGATGACGACTGCGTGTCGCCAGGTGGCGTCCGAGATGGGCCGACGGCGCTTCCTGCGGCTCAAGTCCGCGCTCGGGGGAGCGGACCGTCGCGCAAGGATCCCCGCCGTGCGCAGCCCGAGAGGCGTACGGGGATGGCGCACTCACTTGCCGCACGGCGCCTGAAGGAGATCTGAGCATGCGCAAAGGCCAGAACCCGGCCAAGTTCGTCGGGCAGGTCGCCCGGCCCGAGAGGATCACGGCGGCCGTGTTGTCCTACGTGCCGTCGCTGCATGGCTACCATGCCGAGAGCCTGCAGGTCCTCCGCGCCTGCCTGGCCAGCCTGCGCGCCACGGCGGACGTGCCGTTCGACCTGATGGTCTTCGACAACGGCAGCTGCGAGGAAGTCCAGGACTTTCTGCTCGGACTCGCATCGGCAAGGCGCGATCCAGTTCCTGATGCTGTCCGAGCGGAATCTCGGCAAGGGCGGCGCCTGGAATGTGATCTTTCAGGCCGCTCCGGGCGAAGTGCTGGCGTACACGGACAGCGACGCGCTGTTCTCCGCCGGGTGGCTGTCGGATTCGCTGCGCATCCTGGAAACCTACCCGAAGGTCGGCATGGTCACCAGCCGCCCATTCCGCACCCCGCCGGAGTTCTATTCCAGCACGTTGGCCTGGGCGGAGTCCGATCGGGAAGTGCAGGTCGAGCGCGGTTCGTTCGTCGCCTGGGAGGCCTTCCGCGAATTCGACATGAGCCTCGGGCAGGAGGAGGAGCAGGTCCGCCAGCGGTATGCGTCGACCGAGGACATTCGTCTGACCTACCGCGGCGTCCCGGCGATGGTCGGCGCCTCGCATTGGCAGTTCACGGGATGGACCTCCGTGCTGCGCCAGTTCATCCCGTTTCAGATGGACCGGCCGATGGGTCAGGTCCGGCAGTTGGACCAGCGCGTGAATGCGGCCGGATTGCTGAGGCTGATGACGTCCGAGCCGCGGGCGATGAACATGAGCAACAGCCTGGCGCCGGTGCCGGTGGCCGGAGCTGGAGTCGGGCGAGGAGCGGCGGGAGGTCCGGCGCGCCGCCTGCTGAACCTGCCCCTCGTCCGGCGCCTGCTGCTTGGGCTGTACGACCGGATCTTCCGCTGGTATTACACCGAAGGGAATGGTCGTCGTTGACCAGGCCGAAGCGCGTCTTCCTTTCCGCCGATCACGGCCTGGCAGTCATCTATTTCCTGCAGTCGGACGTCGTCCCGACGCTGGTGCGCAGCGGCGTCGACGTGGTGGTGCTGACCGACGACGGGCTGCGCGACCAGATGCTCGAGCGCTTCGGCGGGCCGGGCGTCTCGGTCGAAGGCCTGCGGCTGGGCACGGCGCGCGAGTATGCGCTGCACCGGCGCGACGTGCAGTGGTGGCTGACGTTTCTGCGGCGCGTCGGCGGATCGAATCGCATCAACACCGCGGCGATGGACTCCTACATCCGGCAGACCTTCACCGAGGAACCCCCGCGCCGCCTGGCGCTGATGCCGCTGGCCTGGCTGGCCATCGCCACCCTGCGCCGCTCGCCTCGCGCCCGCCAGGCACTCGTCCGCTATCAGGAGCGCTTCAATCCCGGTCTGTATGCCGACCTGTTCGAGGCGAAGCCGCCCGATCTGGTCGTGGCCAGCACGCCGGGCTGGCGGATGGACCGCTATTTGCTGCGGGAGGCACGCTGCTCGCGGCATCCCGACCGCCGCCGGGATCGTCGGCTGGGACAATCCCAGCAGCTACAGCATCCCGGGCTCGCGCGTCGATCACGTCACCTGCTGGTCGGAGATCCAGAAGGAGGAGCTCGTCCTCGGATCGGACTGGCGGCCGGAGCATGTGCACGTCGGCGGGATTCCCTCGTACGACGGCTATTTCCGGAAGCAGTGGCTGCTGCCGCGCGACGAGTACTTCCGCATGCACGGGCTCGATCCGCACCGGAAACTGCTCTCCTATGCCTGCAGCTTTGTCAGCTTCTCCCCCAATCTTCAGAATATCGAGGCCCTGGCGCGACTGGTGGCCTCGGACACGCTGCGGCAGCCGTGCCAACTCCTGGTCCGCCTGCACCCCAATCACTTCTGGGACGTGGACCTGTTCGTGGAAGAGCGCGAGCGAATCCGGCGCCTGGCACGCGAAGTGCCGCAGGTGCACGTCGTCGATCCGGTGCCGCTGGGCGGCGAGCTCGGCTACTACTCGGGCGAGGACATGCCGGAGAAAGCGTCGATGCTGGCCCACTCCGACGTGTTCCTGACGGTCTACTCGACGATGGTCGTCGAAGCGGCCGTGCATGACCGCCCGATCGTCAGCGCCTGCATCGACGCGCCGGGCGGCTGGAACCGCCGCCGCAAGTACTCGCTGCCCCTGTCGCGGATCGGTGACTGGCCGACGCACGACCGATTCCGTCGCGCCGGCGCCGGGCGCGTGGCGCTGACCGAGCGCGAACTGCGCCAGGCGATCGATGACTACCTGGCTGATCCCGAGGCCGACCGTCCGGCGCGGCGCGCATTCCTCGAGCGCGAGATCACCTACACCGACGCCAGCGCCGGCCGGCGTACGGGCGAGTACCTGCTGCACTTGCTGGAGAGGGACCGCATGAAGATCCTGATCGTCGGCCTCGGCTCGGTCGGGCGACGCCATCTGCGCAATCTGGTCGCGCTCGGGGAGACCGACCTGGTGCTCCTGCGAAGCGGCAAGAGCACGCTGCCGGAGGATGAGCTGCACGGTTTTCCGGTGGTCACGGAGATGGATGCCGCCCTGCGTCTCCAGCCTCGGGCGGCGATCATCGCCACGCCGACGGCGCTCCACCTGCAGTCGGCCATCCCGCTGGCGCGCGCCGGGTGTCATCTGCTGCTGGAGAAACCGGTCTCGCACAGCATGGAGAGCATCACCGATCTCCAGGACGCGGTGCGCCAGGGCGGGGGGCAGGTGGTGGTCGCTTTCCAGTATCGCCATCACCCGGGACTACTTGCGATCCGTCGCTGGCTCGAGGACGGCGCCATCGGGCGTCCCCTGGTGGCCCACGCGCATTACGGCGACTACTTGCCGGGCTGGCACCCGTGGGAAGACTACCGGAAGGCGTACAGCGCCCGGGCAGACCTGGGCGGCGGGGTGGTGTTGACTTTGTGTCATCCGCTCGACTACCTGTTGTGGCTGCTCGGCGACGTGACACACGTCACGGGCGCGACGGCAGCCGGCGCCGGGATGGGGATCGACGTGGAAGATCGTGCCGAGGCCGCGCTGGAATTCGCCAACGGCGTGCTGGGCGGGGTCCACCTGAACTACGTGCAGCGCCCCTTTTCCCACCACATGACGATCGCAGGGACGGAGGGCACGCTCAACTGGGACCAGTCGGATGGCGCTGCCAGGCTCTACCGCGCTCAGGCACAGACGTGGGAGGTGGCCGAATCTCCAGCCGGGCTACGAGCGGAACGACATGTTCGTGGCGGAGATCAGGCACTTCCTAGACGTGGTCGCGGGGAAGTCGGATGCCTCACCTTCGCTTGCAGACGGGATCCGGACGCTTGCGCTCGGGCTGGCGATTCTTAAGTCCGCCCGCTCCGGGCGGCGGATCGAGCTGACGGGCTAGGGGATGATCGCCGTGCCGTGCGATAACCACATCGTGACCCAGGCGACCTGCCGGGCGGGGCGTATGGCGCGCGCTCGAGCTGCAAACGGTCGGCGCGTCGGCTCAAGGGGTCCTAGCGAACGAGCACAGCAATTCCTGGCCGCGCAGGAAGGACTCCCCGTCGGCGAAGTAGGCTTGCGTCAGGTGATCGCACAGCGAATGCCGGGTCTTCTCGTGATCCCGAATCCGCACCGCCGCCAGTTCGGCCGGCTCGTCCATGCCAAGGTTGATGTAACCTTGGAAGAACGGCATCCATTCGGAACGGTCCAGCGGTTTGAGGCCGAGTTGCTCGACCTGCTCGCCCAACTCGACGATCGCCCGCCAGTCGCCGCGCTGGCGCGCCAGCGCGGCGGCCTGGTAGTACCAGCACCAGGTGTGCTTCGGCTCAGCTCCAAAGATCGTTTCGGGGGGAATCGCCGGATCGGCCTCGGTCACGATCCGCTCGGCGTGCGAGTAGTCCACCAGCGAGCGAACCAGGCTCTCCGAGTCCGTCGGCAGCTCCGGCGCGGCACTCTCCAGGACGTGCAGGCAAGTGCCTCGGGACGGCATGACGGCCAGCAGGCTGAAGTTGAAGTTTCGGTCGAACTCGATCAGCTTGCGCATGCCGCGCGCGTCGCGTGCGCCCAGGCGCACCAGTTCGGCCGTGTGCTCGGTGAGGATCTCCGTCGCCAGGACCGGCGACCTCGCTTCCGGGTAGTAGATCAGGTTAGCGGGGCCCCAAGTCTCGTAGTCCTCGAAGAACGCAAAGTCGGGCGTCTGCATCAGCAGGACGGTCCCCGGTTCGAGCCCCGGCGCGCGCCAGGTGAGTTGCCACCACATCTGCCGCTGGTCCTCCCACGCCCGCGCCCAGTCGACGGCGTTGAGGTAATGGGTCGAGACACCAAGGCCGATCAGCAGACTGAACGCGACCAATGGGAGCGGGCGGCGGGCGAATTGCAGGAGTATCCCGACGATCAGCAGGCTGATGCCCAGCGTCAGGTGCAGCGTGTAGCGATCGAAACCGCTCTCCCAACGCACGTCCCGGCCGGCGACGATGACCGGGAGGGCGCCCATCAGGATCGACAGGCCGCCGACAACGATCATCTCGCGCGCCGCCTGTGTGTTGGAGGCCCTGGCGGCTGTACCGGAGCGCGCTTCCCGCGCCGCGCGGGAGTACGCGACGAACGCGGCGATCCCCACCCCGGCCAGGACGAAGGCAACCAGGCTGTCGGTCAGCGTGGCGAAGGCGTGGAGTTGATAGGCGGGCACGAACCAGCCGGACAACCCGGCCTCAATGAAATCGCGTACCGTTTCCAGGCCGACCCTGCCGAGCATGCGCAGCGGCGAGCCGGTGTACTGTTGGAGCAGCCCTCCGACGTCGACGGCCGCGCGGGCGGCCTTGAAGAACAGCATGCGCCAGACGAGATACGCAGCCAGCGGCACCAGGTACGGCAGCCAGCGCGCCATTGTTCGGCGAACCGCCGTCTTGATGCCGTGCTCGGATCTCCACGCAAGCAGCCCGAGCAGCACCAGGCGCACGCCCTCCAGCCCGATCATGTACTCGTACAGCAGCCAGTTGGCGAGGCCGGTCAGGATGGCGACGGCAGTCAGCGCGATCGATCTCCGGCGATCCCTGGCGCGCCCTGCGGCGACGGTCAGCGCCAACGAGACGACGGCGCAGGCGTAGCTGGTCAATTGGTTCGAGAGCGTGTTGGCGTTCGGCTGTTGCAGGAATCCGGGGTAGACGACGAACAGCACGGCGGCGGTGGTGGCAGCTGCCTTTTCCTCCGGCCAAAGCTGGCGCATCAACCACAGGAACGCCAGGGCGCCGGTGAGCCGCAGCGCCAGGGAGTACACGTTCCACGCCAATGCGGACTCCCCGAACATGGCATACGTGCCGGCATACAAGTAGCCCATCACCGGGCGGTCGATCGAGAAGAGCGTGATGATGCTGTCGGCGCCCAACGCGTGGCCCGCCCACAGTTGATACCAGTCGTCGCGGTAGAAGCCGAAGCGGTTGAGCAGAGGTGCGAAGGCAAGGAGGCCGATCCCGACGACCAGGGCTGCGGCGATCCACGGTTCACGTCGCTGGAAGTGCTGCTTCATGCCACCACCTGTGTGCGTCAGGGACGGATGCTTAAGTCTACCTCACGGCGTGTCGAGGCGGGCCCGGTGGTACCATTATTCGTTCCGATTGGATGCACGGGGAGCGCGCATGACGAAGGAACTGGACAAGTTCCGCATGGATGGCCGCGTGGCGATCGTCACCGGTGGCGCCGGTCTGCTCGGCGCGGAGTTCTGCCGCACGCTGGCGGAAGCAGGCGCATCGGTCGTCGTGGCTGATCTCGACGCCGCCCGGGCAGAGCATGTGGCAGCCGGCCTGCGCACCGCGGGCGGTAAGGCGATCGGGCTCGGCCTGGATGTCACACAACTCGAGTCGGTCACCCGGGCCATCGGCCAGATCCGCGCCGATCACGGACGCGTCGACGTTCTGGTCAACAGTGCTGCGCTCGATCCCAAGTTCGACGCCGCCCATCACGAGCAGGCGGCCAATGCCTTCGAGGACTACCCGCTCGAGATGTGGAACCAGGCGCTGGCCGTCAACCTGACCGGCATGTTCCTGTGCTCCCAGGCCGTCTCCCGGCCGATGCTCGAGCAGGGCAGCGGCGTCATCATCAACATCTGTTCCACCTACGGCCTGGTCGGGCCGGACCAGCGGATCTACGCGCAGCCCGGCAAGCCCCGCCAGTTCAAGCCCGTGTACTACTCGGTCACCAAAGCCGGCGTGCTTGGCATGACGCGCTACTTGTCGACCTACTTCGCCGGCACCGGCCTGCGCGTCAACGCGCTGACGCCTGGCGGGGTGTTCAACGACCACGACGACGGCTTCGTGGCCAACTACTCCGCCCGCACGGTGCTCGGCCGCATGGCCCGGCGCGACGAGATGAACGGGGCGCTGCTCTTCCTGGCCTCGGACGCTTCTTCCTATATGACCGGCTCCAATCTGATCGTCGACGGGGGCTGGACGGCATGGTAGCCCGGCCGGAAGTGCTGGCGATCATCCCCGCACGCGGCGGATCCAAGTCGATCCCGCGCAAGAACATCCGCGCCTTCGCCGGGCATCCGCTGCTGGCGTGGAGCGTGGCGGCCGCGCGCCAGGCATCCACCGTCACGCGCGTGCTGCTCTCGACGGATGACGACGAGATCGCCGCCATCGGCCGCCGCTATGGCGCCGAGACGCCCTTCCTGCGGCCCGCCGACCTGGCGCAGGACCGGACGCAGGATCTGCCGGTCTTTGAGCACGCGCTGCGCTGGCTCGAGGAGCAGGAAGGCTACCGGCCGGAGGTCGTCGTTCAGCTTCGGCCGACGTCGCCCGTCCGCCCACGCGACCTGGTCGACCGGGCCGTGCGTCTGCTGCTCGATCAACCCGAAGCGGACTCGGTGCGGGGCATCGTCCCGTCGGGTCAGAACCCGTACAAGATGTGGCGCCTGCAGCCGGACGGCCGCATGACGCCGCTGCTTTCGGAAGGACTGCGCGAGCCGTACAACATGCCTCGCCAGGAACTGCCGCCCACCTTCTGGCAGACCGGACACATCGACGCCCTTCGGCCCCGCGCCATCCTCGAGAAGCACTCGATGAGTGGCGACGTGATCCTGGGGCTCGAGCTCGATCCGCGCTTCACGGTGGACATCGACACGCTGCGCGATTGGGAACGTGCCGAGTGGCTGGTGAGCGACCCGGCGCTGGAGGCCGTGCGGCCCGGGCCGACGCCGCGGCCGATGCCGGATCGCGTGCGGCTGGTGGTGCTCGACTTCGACGGGGTGCTGACCGACAACCGCGTCTGGACCGACGCCGACGGGCGCGAGATGGTGGCCGCCGATCGCGGGGACGGGTGGGGGCTGGCGCGGCTGCGCGAGCGCGGCGTCGAAGTCGTCGTGCTGTCGACCGAGACCAATCCGGTGGTGGCGGCACGCTGCCGCAAGCTCAACCTGCCCTTCGTCCAGGGCTCCGGCGATAAGGCCGCCGCGCTCCAGGCCT
>CAWFSV010000005.1:0-73727 GCA_963818575.1 uncultured Chloroflexia bacterium
AGGACACCTGCGGCCGGCAGGATCAGTCGCCTACCATGACAAAGATCCTCTGGGCTGGGCCCCCTACCCCGGCCTGACGAAGAACTCCTCCGCCTCGAACCCGATCTCGCGATGGCTTCCGTCGCACAGCGGCTTGTCCTTCGAAGCGCCGCAGCGGCAGAACCCGATGGTTTCCTTGTCGATCCGGACTTCCTCGCCGTTGGCCCGGATCAGGATGATGGGCCCCGGGACGCGGATCGAGCCGTTCGTCCGGCCAAAGATGATGTCACCAGGCATGATCTACCCTCCTCCTTGACTCCGGCGAGACGAGGCCTGCAGCCTCATCGGCCGGGAACCCCTGCTCGCCACCGACCCCCTTCAAGCGTCGTCGCAGGCCGCTTGTTCCTGCACGCGGGTGAGCGGCCGAGCGCCCCTCCTCACCAAGGTCCGCCTGGCGTACGATGCGCTCCCAGGTATGGCAGACCATGCGGTTGACCGCCGGGTTCTGCTCGAGCGCTTCGTAGCTCAGGGCCTCCGCCCGGTCCAGTCGACCCACGTGTGCATAGCCTTCGATGAAGACCAATCGTTCCGAGGGGTCATTCGGATGATCAACCGAGAAGGCCATATCACCCAGCTCGGCCACGGCTTGCCAATCGCCGAGCTGCCGAGCCAGATCGGCCTTCTCGAAGTAGTAGCACCAGTTGTGCTCGGGCTCCTGCGGGTAGAGAGGCGGGACTGGCCCGCCCTCCGATCCGGCCCGGATGAGATCGAGTCGCGACAGAGGCACCCATGCCGAGAGGTTCGCCGGCAGGTTGGGCATCGAATCGTCGAGCACGACGTCCAGCACATGCACACACCCCGGCGGCGCATAGTACAGCGCCAGCATCTGCGAGGTCGAGCCGTCGAACGAAGCCGCCCGGTAGACCTGGTGGATCGGCAGCCCGCGATCGGGCGCAGACAGCGCCAGCCCGACGCGGACCGTCGGGTAGTAGAGCATGTAGTCCATTCGCAGGCTGTGGTTCTCCGGCGCGTACATCCAGTTGAGCGCGGCGGTCAGCGAGTTGTCGCTGTAGTAGCGCAGCGGGATGTCATTCGTCAACAAGGTCGTGCCCTTCTCCAGGCCGGGGATGCGCCAGCTCAGCTGCCACAAGAACCTGACCCAGGTCCTCCGCGTCCTTCACATAGCTCCGATTCGACACGTAGTGCGTCCCGGCCGAGAGGCCAAGCATCGCGACCGCGATCACCAGGCGAGGCGCTTGTCCGCGGAAGAGCCCGAGGAATCCGGCGGCTGCCAGGCATGCGCCGAGCGCCAGCGGCAAGGTGAGCCGATCCCACGGGTATTCAAGCCCGACCGGGAGCTGGGTGACCCAAACCGGCAAGCCGCCGGCGACCATGGCCGCGATACCGATCCCGATCGCCTGCCATGGCCAGGCGCGTGAGGGGGTTCCTTCCACAGAGCCGGCTGTGGCGTCACCAGCCGCTCGGAGGATCAAGACGGATAGGCCGGCGACGGCCGCCACGATTGCGGCGTATCCGAGCAGACCCCTTCGACCGATGTCGACCAGCGCCGGAAAGTCCAGCGTCTGCCCCCAGGCGCCGACCGTCGCCGTGTAAAGCGCTCCGGCCATCTTGATGACCATGCGGCCAAGCGCCTGCACCAGGTCGGCATTCCATTCCGGTCAGCAGCTCCGGCTGATAGGTGGGGAACCCCAGCACCAGGACGCGCCACCCCAGGTACGCGCCGAACAACAGCGCGTAGGGCGCCCAGCTCCTGAGCACGGCCCTCAGCCTGCCCCAACCTCGGCTATGGGCCGAACCGATTGCCAGCCACAGGAGAAGCGGACGGATCAACTCCAGCCCGGCGGTGTACTCGATGGAGAAGATGCTCAGGGCGCCCAGAAGCAGCGCGATGACCTGGAGCAACCTCCGTCGAGATTGGGCGCGCACCGAAACGACCATCACCCCGAGCGAGGCGAACGACATGCCGAACAGGAGAAAGAAGTGGCTATAGATGATCGCCACCGGGGCCTGCTTGAAACCCGGATACAGGCTGAAGAAGAGGGCCGTCAGTGCCGCTCCGATCGGCCAGCCGGGCCACACCTTCCGAACCATCCACCAGGCGCACACACCGGCCACCCAGCGCGCGAACACGACGAAACACTGCCAGGCAAGCGGGGAGAGCCCCAACCACGGGGTCGTCAGTGAGTAGAGCCAGGGAAGGATCGGACGATCGCTGGCGAACACCTGCCAGTACACGCCCGGCCCCTGCAGATAGTTGAACCAGGCCGTCGGCCAGTCGTCCCAGTAGAATCCGTGCCAGGGAATGAAGACCCCGTAAGTAAGGATGATCGCAGCGAGAAGCCCGGCCGGAACCGCATACGGGTGCCGCCCCATCGATGCCAGCCGCTGCAGGTAGCCCTCAACACGCATCGGGCAAGCCCGCTTCCAGAAATCCCCGGCCGGGGTCCCCATGCCGCCAGCACGATCTCCTCCATTTCGTCTCGCGTCAAAGCGATCGGGTTGGCCTTCATGCTGCTGGCCACGGCGGCCTTGTCGAGCAACTCGGGGAAGTGCCTGCGTTCCAGTCCGTACGCCTTCAGCGGCGGGACCCGAAGCGCGGCGCACATCTCGTCGATCCATTGGACAGCCTCGGCGGCGGCGGCCGAGGGTGCGCCCGTCAGGATTCGGCCAAGCTCGGCGAAGCGGTCGAGCGCCGGGCTGTCCGCTGCTCGCTCCCGGAAGGCGCGCACATTGACCCGGATGGCGTGGGGCAGCAGGGCGGCGCAAATCGCGCCGTGCGGGCCGAGGACCATGCCACCGATCACGCCGGCGAATCCGTGGACCGATCCGAGCCCGGCGTTCCCCAGCGCCAGGCCGGAGAACAATGCCGCCAGCGCCATGTCGTGGCGCGCCGGCTGGTCATCCCCGTGCTCGTAGGCACGCCGGAGGGAGCGGGCGACGCGGCCCAAGGCCATCGCGGCACAGGGCATCGGTCATCGGATTGGCGCGGCTCGAAACGAAGGGCTCGATGAGTTGCGTCAACGCGTCCAATCCGGTGCTGGCCGTCACATCCGGCGGCATCGTAGCGCTGAGCTCGGGATCGACCAGCGCGATCGTCGGAAGAAGCTGCAGACCGCGCAGGCTGACCTTCACGCCGTGTTCGGGCGACAGGATCACCGCGTTCCGCGTGACCTCGGTTCCCGTCCCGGCTGTCGTCGGGATGGCAATGCAGGGGAACGAAGGCTTGGTGAGCGCGCTCCCACGCCCGATCACCTCCAGGTAGTCGAGCGGATCCCCTCCGTTGCCGAGGAGTGCGGCGATCCCCTTGGCGGCGTCCATCGGGCTCCCGCCGCCGAATCCGATGACCAAATCGCAACCGTCGGCCCGGGCCTGTCGAGTCCCGCGACGCAGGTCTTCTGTCGTTGGCTCCTGGCCGATCGACAGCGCGCCCACGCTCATTCCCGCCTCCGCCAGTCGCTGCCGAACGGTCTCGGCACGCCCGACCTGAGCGCCGGTGACGAGCAAGGCCCGTCGGCCGTAAGCGGAGGCGAGCCCGCCGAGTTCCTTCAGCCGGCCCGCACCGAAGATGATCCGGCCGGCGCTTGCGAAGTCAAACGGCATGTCTCACTCCCAGGTCGAAGTCTTCGGGGAACACGTTCACGTACTCGACCTTCGCACGCGGCTCTGCCAGCATGGGCTCGACGCGTCACGCCACGCGGCGTAATGGGCGGTCAGCCGATGGCGAGGCGGATCGTCCGGCGTCCGATAGACCTCGACCAGCACAAACCCGGTCGGATCATCGTTCCGTTGCACAACGTCGAAACGGACAACCCCCGGCTCGAGCAGGCTGCTGCGGGCGTTCTCGATCGTCGCCCGGCGGAATGCCTCGACCGATTCCGGTCGGACGCGGACTTGCACATGCACGATGTGCATCCTGTTCCTCCTCAACCAGCCGATCGATCCCGCTGGCCGCCGATCCTCCACGCCGAGATCGGGGGCTTCGGCGCCGGACGGATGGATCTTGTGGCGCCGACGATGCGGCGTTAGAATAGCCTCTGTTCGCCCCTGTAGCTCAGTGGATAGAGCGTTGCCCTCCGGAGGCAAAAGCCGGCGTTCAAGTCGCCGCAGGGGCGCCAACCGCCCTGGCATCCTGCCAGGGCGTCGCTCATCTACGGGCACACGTGCCGCTCACCCTCGATCGCGACCGGTCGGCGCCGAGCGCGGCTGCTAGCCTCCGGGCCCGAGGTCGATGTTCTCCACCGCACGCGACTCCGTCTCGACCACCGCCAGGCGGCTCATGCCTCGCATCCCCATCAGTTCACCTGGATTGAGCAGCAGACACTGCCCGACCAATTCCTGGTGCGCGGTATGGTCGTGGCCGTAGCACACCAGGTCGAACTCGCCCGAGAGCGCCAGGCCCCGCGCCAATTCAGGGTAGTGGTTGACGGCGATACGCAATCCGCCGAATTCGAATCTCGCCAACTCCCCGTGCAAGGTGATTCCCGGGAATGCCCGGGCGTTGCGGCCGATCAGGTGGGGGTCGCCGTCATTGTTCCCCCACACAACATGGACCGGCTTTCCCCCTACACCCTCCCCGATCCGCACGATCATGAACGGCGAGCACAGGTCGCCGCAATGAATGACGGCGTCCGCCGCGGCCAGGTGGGGCATGGCGGCGGCGAGCTTCCAGATGTTGTCGTGACTGTCACTCAGGACGGCGATCTTCATCAGGCGTTCTCCACGGTGCACGCAGTTCTGGATGGGGCCCGAATCCTCCAGGGATCGGGCCCGGGGTTGGGCATGCCTCAGCCGCCGGCTTCTGGCCGCGTAGCAGGCTCCAGCCTGCCGTAGGTTCGGTTCAGCGCGGCCAGCCGTTCGGCCAGATCTTCCGTCAGCTGCTCGGCGCGCACCCGCCAGCCCCAGTTGCCATGCTCGCGGCTGGGGTAATTCATCCGCGCCTGCGATCCGAGGCTGAGCACGTCCTGCAGCGGAGCGATCGCCCACTGCGCCACGGACGACCAGGCCGCACGGATCAGGTCCCAGGCGATCTCGGTACCGTCGCGAGCCAGGTAACGCCGGCAGAAGTCGCGCGCTTCCTCGGGTGCCGACCCATACCAGCCGACGACCGTATCGTTGTCATGTGTGCCGGTGTACACGACGCAGTGCTCCGAGTAGTTGTGCGGCAGGAACTCATCGTCGGGAGTTCCTTCGAAACCGAATTGCAGGACCTTCATGCCCGGAAGTCCGAAATCCTTGCGCAGCTTCTTCACCCCCGGCGTGATCACGCCCAGGTCCTCGGCGATGATCGGCAAGCCTCCCAGGCCCTGGCGCATCTTGGTGAGGAATCCCGCCCCAGGCCCTGGCGCCCAGCGGCCTGTCTCGGCCGTCGGCGCCGACGCCGGGATCTCCCAGTAGGCCTCGAAGCCGCGGAAGTGGTCGAGACGAACGATGTCGACCATCGACAGCACCGCCTGCAACCTGCGCAGCCACCAGCCGTACCCGTCCGCCTGCATCGACTCCCATCGATAGACCGGATTTCCCCAGCGCTGGCCCGTGGGGGAGAAGTAGTCCGGGGGGACACCGGCCACGAATGCCGGCTGGCCGGAGGCGTCGAGGGCGAACATCTCGGGCTGGCGCCACACGTCCGCACTGTCGTGTGCCACGAAGATCGGGACGTCCCCCACCAGGTCGACGCCGGACGCATGCGCCGCCTCGGCCAGGGAGTTCCACTGCTTGAAGAAGACAGACTGTCGGATCGACTGGGCGTCGACCTCGTCCCTCAAGGACCGCCGCGCGGCAGTCAGAGCTTCCGGGCGGCGAGCGCGGAGCTCTTCGGGCCATTCCGTCCATGACACGCCGCCGTGCGCGCGCTTGAGCGCCATGAACAGGGAATAGTCATCCAACCAGGCGCGGTTCGCCTCCCGGAACTGGTCGAATTCCTCGCGCTGCCCACGCCGGGCGCGGGCGGCGAATGAATCCGTCAAGCGTGTGAGCAGTTGGTCCTTCCACGCGATCACCGCACCGAAGTCCACGCGGTCCTCAGGAAACGCCGGGCCGACTTCGAGCTCATCGCCCCGCAGCAAACCATCCTGAACCAGAAGGTCCGGGCTGATCAACATCGGATTTCCGGCGAAGGCGGAGAACGACTGATACGGTGAGTCGCCATACCCGGTTGGGCCGAGGGGAAGCACCTGCCACAGCCGGCAGCCTGCGCTCGCCACCCAGGCCACCCAGGCATGCGCCGCCGGCCCCAGGTCGCCGATACCGTGTGGCCCGGGAAGCGATGTCGGATGGAGCAGAATCCCTCCCGCCCGGCCTGAGATCACGGCGAGCCTCCCCACCCCGTACGGCGAACCGCGGCCGCCTCCTGGTACAACTCCGCATAAGCCCGCGCCGAGCGAACCCAGGTGAAGTCCTGCGCCATACCCCGGCGCTGCAGGCCCAGCCAGCGGCGCTGATCGGAGTACACCCCGAGCGCCTCGCGGATCGCGTCCGCCAGTGCCTGTGCCTCCGCGGGGCCGAACAGGAAGCCTGTTCCCCTGCCCCCAACCGCATACGGGGTGACCGTGTCCTTCAGGCCACCGGTCGCCCGCACCAGGGGAACCGCCCCGTAGCGCATGGCGATCAACTGCACCAAACCGCACGGCTCGTAGCGTGACGGCGCCAGGACCACATCCGCTCCGGCATAGATCTGGCGCGCCAGGCCGGGGTCGAAGGCAGGCACGAATCGGACGTGGCCGCTGCGCAGGTCAGCGAAGGCCCGCGCCCGGTCTTCGATTGCCGGATCCCCGCTCCCAAGCAGCACGAACTGCCAGGGCGAATCGGCCAGGCGCGTGAGCGCCTCGAGCGCCAGGTCGACTCCCTTCTGGACGTCGAGGCGAGTGACCATCGCCAGCAGCGGCATTCGCGGCTCGACCGGCAGACCGAGCGCGGTCTGCAGCGCCGCCTTGTTCGGACGGCGCTTTTCCAACGAATCGAGATCGTAGTTCGACGCCAACGACGCATCGCTTGCGGGATCCCAAACGACCGGATCGATTCCGTTCAGGATGCCGCGCACCCGTTCGGACCTGGACGCCAGGAACGCCTCGAGCCCGCAACCATACGCTGCGGTCTGTATCTCCGCAGCATAACCAGGGCTGACGGTGGTGATCCAGTCGGCGTGGACCATGCCCAGGGGCAATGGCAGGCTGCGCGCCCACTCCGGCAACAGCGGCTCTTGGGCGGCCTGCAGACCGTACTCGCCGAGGGCGCTGCCTCCACCGGATCCCATGAAAGGCAAGTTGTGCACGGTCAAGACCGACGCGGTCGCCGCCCAGTCCGCCGCGACGGTACGCATCCACGCCAACGCGGGGGCCGTGTGCCAGTCGTGCGCGTGCACGACGTCCGGCGACCAGCCTGTGGCCCGGCACGCCAGCAGTGCGCCGAGGGCAAAGAAGATGAACTTGCCCGCGTCCGCGGCGGGGTCTCCATAGACGCCCGGCGCGCGCTCGACGGGATCTCCGCCGACCAGCCAAAGCTGTCCGGCCTCGGTCGGCACTTCGTAGACCTCCGCCGGAAGCGGACCCGAGGGACGCGGCACGTCGACGACCACCTGCGGGCGCAATCCGGCCACATGTCCAGCCAGGTGGGCATAGCGCGGGATGGCCACCCGGATGTCGATACCCAGCCGGGAGAGCGCCGGGGGGAGTTCGCCGGCGACGTCGCCCAACCCCCCCACCTTGACCAGCGGGGAGGCTTCGGCCGCCAGGAACAACACCCTCATGCGGCGAACCAGCGGAAGTCGATGTCGGGGAACACTTTGTCCTTCTCCCACAGCTGCGCAGCGAGATCCACGTCCGGTGCGCCGCGATCGATGGAGTCCGCCAGCTGGTCGAATCGCTCGACGTGGCCCTGGAATCTCTGCACGGCATACTCGCGTGCTTGCCCGGTGGACACCAGGAACGGCCAGTCGGAAGACTGCAGGAGCAGCAGCTCCCGAGCCGCCTGCTTCAGGACCAACTCCTCGGCGGCCGATGGGGATGGGTGTTTGCGAACCTGTTCGAGCATGCGGCGCTCGGCGGCGTGGATCACCGGCCACATCCAGTGTGTATCCGTGTTGTCCCAGACGAAGTGTGTGCCGCCCGCGCCCCACGACCCTTCCGGCAGATGGAGAACGGTCTCCGGCGGATGGGCCTCGAGAAACGCCGGTGCCGTGGTCAGGTCGACCGTATCCGACGCCGCAAGCTCGCGCAGCACGGCCTCGATCCACGCGACGCCTTCAAACCACCAGTGGCCGAACAACTCGGTGTCATAGTTGGCGCACACGACGCCGTAGCCCTTGTGAATCGGACTGGTAGCCCTTGAGCAGATCGCCCACCAGCTGAGCGTAGTGACGGGCGTGCTCGCCGACCTTTCCGGCGGCCCAGTCCGGATGGTAGGCATCCTTCTCCCCGAGGGAGACGCGAGCTCCCGACACGCGCCAGTACTGCATCCCGGAGATCCCGTCCTTCTTGTGGAACTCGCGGTAGTCGAAATCCCCCGGGTAGCCCCACTCGGCGCTCCAGACCTGGAGCCCGCTGCGGTTGTTGCGACCAAGCACGGCGACATCCGTCCCGGCGACGTAGTACGGCAGGAAGGTGGTGGCAGGCTGAGCCGGGCGGATCTCGGAGAAGGGTACGACGTAGCGACGCAGGATGTTCCCGTAGGGGCCGATCGCCTCGCCGGCGGCCACGCCGACCGGCCGTCCGCCCTCGATCATGTGCGTCTCGGCGAAGAACAAACCGATCTTGTGCTCGTGGAGGAACGATTCCAGCCCGGGGCGCTGCCGGCCATCCTCGGCGAAGTAGGCCGGGCGATAGGCGCACTCCGGGAGCCAGATGGCACGCGGGGCGCGTCCGAAGTGCCGGCGGTGCGCCTCGACCGCCGTCCGCAATTGCAGGTGGATCGACTCGTCCCGGTCGAGGAGCGGCAGGTACCCGTGCGTCGCGCCGCACGTGACCACCTCGATCACCCCGGCGTCCTGCAGGCGGCGAAAGGCCGGGACCAGATTGCCATCGTAGCGCTCGACGAAGCTGCGCCGGATCCCGAGATACCAGTCGCGGTAGAACAAGGCCAGGTACGCAAAGTGCGCCTCCTTGGCCTTCTCGAACCGCGGGATGTCGGCGGTCGCGGCGCTGATCTTCTCGTCCAGGTAGGTCAGAAAGTTGGCCCGCACCATGTCGTCCGCCAGCTGTTCCAGCAGGATCGGCGTCAGCGTCAGCGTCAGGCGTGCCGGCACGCCGTCTCGCTGCAGCCGGTTGAGCGAATTCGAGCAGCGGGACATACGTCTCCGCAGCGGCCTCGTGCAGCCATTCTTCCCCGTGCGGCCACCGGCCGGCCTGGCGGGCATAGGGCAGGTGTGAGTGCAGGACGAACGTGAACGCGCCAACCTTGGGCATCAGGGCCTCGAGGTGAAGTCCATCGATTCTAGCAGATGCATCGGCCGGCCGGTTGGTCCCGTCGACCGCACCAACTCACGACCGACGAACCCTACGCCCGGAGGGCGCGCCGAGGGCGGCCCGTTCGGTCGGACCTCCTTGTTCGGCTCGGTGAGTTCCCTTGGAAGGCCGACGGCTCGCGCCCGGGCCTCGCGCAAGGTCGATCGACCAGCGTGCGAGCTCGGTCTGACCCAGCGCAGAAATGACTTGCCCACCCCCGCGGAGTGCGTGATACTGAGAGCGCTGACGGCGCCGCCGTTCAGGGCTCGGCTGCCGGAGTGCTCCGCCGTCCGCAACGAGAAGCGAGGTCCGTATGGATGGCATCACCGTCGCCGAGCTGATCCCCGTCCTGCAGGTGGCCGTCGGTCCGGTCATCCTCGTCTCCGGCGTGGGATTGCTGCTCCTGACCATGACCAATCGACTGGCGCGTGTGATCGATCGCTCGCGCCTTCTGTACCGCGAACTCCGAGACCATCCGTCGACCGAACGCGAATCGGTGGTCGCCCAGATGCGCATGCTGAACGACCGCGCCCGCATGATCCAGCGCGCCATCACCCTGGCGGCGGTGAGTGTCCTTCTGGCGGCCGTGCTCGTCATCGTGCTGTTCCTGACGGCCCTGTTCCGCTGGGAGAATCCGTGGTTGATCGGCCTGCTCTTCATCGGCTGCATGCTGTCCCTGATCGGCTCCCTGTTGATGTTCATCCGCGATCTGAACCGCTCGCTGATCGCGCTGCAGCTCGAGGTTGGCCAGCTCAAGGGCTCGGCGTGATGCTCCCGCCCGACCCTGATCCCGACGTCGGGGCGACGTCCAACCCGGAGCAACTATGGGAGGAGATCCTGTCCGAGGATGCTGCGCAGGTCCTCCCGGCACTGCGAGCGCTGAGCGTGGAGGAACGCGCCGCGATCCTCGCCCACCTGCGGCGGATGGCGCACGAGACGGGCTGGTCCGACGGTCAGGCGCGTCGGGCGCGGGCGGCGCTGGCGATGGCCGCCGGCGATCCTCACCTGGCAAGCGCACGCCCGGATGTGTAGTCCGGCTTCCGAGGAAACCGAGGCAAGCCAAGGGGCGGGCCAGTCGGCCCGCCCCTGCTGGTGTGCATTCGGACCCTGCACTCGGGCTACTTGCCCATCTTGGCCTTGAGCTCACGCGTCAGCGCCGGCAGCACCTCGAACAGATCGCCGACGATCCCGAAGCGCGCGATCTTGAAGATCGGTGCTTCCACGTCCTTGTTGATCGCCACGATCGTCTTCGACGTGCGCATCCCCGCCAGGTGCTGGATGGCCCCCGACACACCGCAGGCGATGTAGACGTCCGGCGAAACGACCTTACCCGTCTGACCAACCTGGTTGGCGTACGGGATGTATCCGGCATCGACGGCGGCACGGCTGGCGCCGACGGCGGCGTTCATCACCGTCGCCAGCTCGCGGATCAGGGCAAACCCCTGCTGCGCCCGCCACACTTCCTTCTGATGCTCATCGGTGATCTCGGACGGCGGCGCCAGCTTGGGATTGTTCGAGACGCCGCGGCCGCCGGAGACGATCACCGCCGCATCGGTCAGGCTGACGCCGACTTCGGAGGCCTTGTAGCCCAGCACCTCGGTCTTGGCCTCGCCTGCTGCGCCTTCGACCTTGGTGACCGTCCCCTTCTTCCCGGGCTGCGCCTCCGGCTTCGGAAACACACGGCTGCGGATGACGAAGATCTGCGGCCGCGCCGTGCCCACGACGACCTTCTCCATCAGCTTCCCGGCATAGATCGGCCGAGTACCGATGACCTTGCCGTCCTTGACCTCAAAGCCGACCAGGTCGGGGACGACACCCGTCTCGAGATCGACCGCCACCATCGCCGCCAACTCGCGCGTTCGGCCCGTGGTGGGCAGGAACAAGACGTCGGCCCCGGCATCCTTGAGCAGCTTGCTCAGCACCGATGCATAGGCTTCGACGCGGAACTCCTTGAGCGCCGCGGCCTCGACCACCTGAGCGTCATCGGCGCCATGCTGGATGGCCTCGTCGGCCAGCCCGGCGATGCCCTGGCCGATCACGATGGCCGTCACGCCGGCTCCCAGCTCACCGGCAGCCTTGCGCGCCGCCGCCACGATTTCCCATGCCGCTGGGACGGCCTGCCCGTTGAAGTGATCGATGTAGACAAAGACGTTGGTGGCCATCACAGCACCTTCTCTTCCATCAGGCGGGCTGCCAGCTTGGCCGCCACGGCGTCGGCCGAGTCGCCGGTGATCATCTCGACCTTGGTCTCGATCTTCGGCGGCGCGTACACCTCCGGCCAACTCAGCGCCGAGGCCGGGATGGCTGCCATCCCCATGTCGGCTGCCGACCAGACCGGGATGGTTGCCTTCGAGGCTTTGCGGATGCCCATGAAGGAGGGATAGCGCGGTTCGCAGATCTCCTTGATCACGCTGACCACGGCAGGCAGAGGGCTCTTCACCTGCTGCCGTCCCTCATCCAGCGCGCGGTCGACGGTGATCGTCTTGCCCGCCGGATCGAGTGCAGACACGGCCGCCACCAGCGTCAGCGCCGGCCAGCCCAGTCGCCGTGCCACCTGCGCCGGCGTCACGCCGGTGTCGGAGTCAACCGCCTGGCGACCGAAGAACGCCAGGTCGACTCCGCCGATCTTCTCCAGCGCCGCGGCCAGGGCCTTCGAGACGACGAGCGAGTTGACCGTCAACAGCCCCGGATCGCTGACCAGTACGGCCTCATCACAGCCCATGGCCAGAGCGTGCTTGAGGGCCTCCCGGGCGGCCTCCGGGCCGACACTGAGCGCCGTCACCTTTCCACCGTGTGCTTCCCTGGTGCGCAGCGCCTGCTCGACGGCGAATTCGTCCCAGGGATTGATCACGAGCGGCGCGTCTCCCCACGACACCTTGCCGCCTTCCACCGTGACGGTGGCGGCGGTGTCCGGGGTCTGCTTGACACACACCACGATGTTCAAGTCGTCCTCCTTCTCGTTTTCCACGGCGCCGGGCGAAGGGCGCCGAGGTTGGTCTATCGCCGACCGTCCCCGCGGTGCGCAGCTCCTGGCTCCCTCCCGCTCTCGAAGGGAAACCCCGGAAGCTCGCGCCGCAAGGGCGTGTCGTGACGGGTCCCCAGGGCATAGCCTGCCTGGAGGAGCTCGTGGATCTCGCTGGTGCCCTCGTAGAGCATGGCGCCGCGCGCATTGCGCAGGTAGCGCTCGACATCGTACTCGTCACTGTAGCCATAGGCGCCGTGGATTTGCAGCGCCTCGGAGGCGGCGGCGAAGGAGGCTTCGGTGGCGACCCACTTGGCCAGCGACGTCTCGCGTGTGTTCCTCTGGCCGGCGTTCTTCATCCAGCCGGCGCGCAAGTACAGCAGGCGCGAGGTCTCGTAGTCGCGCACCATCCCGGCGATCTTGTGCTGCAGCAGCTGAAACTCAGACACGGAACGGCCGAATGCCTGACGCTGATCGGCATAGCGCAGGCTGGCCTCCAGGCAGGCGCGGATCAAACCGGTGGCGCCGGCCGCCACGGTGTAGCGCCCGCCGTCCAGGCACGACATGGCGATCCGGAACCCCTCACCTTCCTCGCCCAGACGGCATTCAGCCGGAAGGCGGACATCCTGGCAGTGCACCCATCCCGTGGAGCCGGCGCGGATCCCAAGCTTGCCGTGGATGTCGCCACGGGTGACGCCCGGGCGGTCGGCCTCGAGCACGAAGGCGGTCAGTCCATCGTGCGGGTCGGCGGCCTCGGAGTTCGTCCGGGCAAACCACAGGAAGTGATCCGCCCGCGTGGCGAGCGAGATCCACATCTTCTCGCCGTTGAGGACGTAGTCGGATCCGCTGCGCCTGGCGCTGGACGCCAGCGCGGCCACGTCCGATCCCGCGCCGGGCTCGGTCAGACAGAACCCGGCCAGCTTCTCGCCCCGCGCTTGCGGGACAAGGTAGGCCCGGACCTGTTCTTCGGTCGCCCACTGCAGCAACCCCAGGCTGTTCAGCCCGTGGTGTACCGACATGACGACGCGCAGGCTGGTATCGACCGCCTCCAGTTCCTCGCAGGCGAGGCCGAGGCTGATGTAGTCCATCCCCTGCCCGCCCACTTCGACCGGCAGGCTGATGCCGAGGATCCCGAGCTCCCCCATGCGGCGCAGGATGGCTGGATCCATCGCCTGCCGACGGTCCCACTCGCGAATGTGCGGCGCCACCTCGCGCAACGCGAACTCGCGCACCATGCTCTGAACCCTGCGGTGCTCTTCCAGCAGCTCGAGATTCACGACCTTCGCCTCAGGGGACCCTCTTCGATTATAGCCGCAGGACCGCGCACAAACAATCAAGACCGGACGTCGGGCGCCAGCAAACCTGACTTTCTTCGCTCACCCAGGCGTATGGTACGATTGGAATCAATCAAGATAATGTAGACCGCTATTCGCCGTTGAGCAGCCTGAGGGGCGACGTCGGCGCGCTCGGCGAAGGCGCGAGGAGAGGGATCGAGATGGCGGCTGGGTTTCTGCTCGCACTGCGAGAGGGACTGGAGGCGGCGATCATCGTCGGCCTCTTGCTGGGCGCTCTTCGCCGGACCCGGCATGCGGAGATGTCGCGCTTCGTTTGGATCGGCGTCGGCCTGGCCGTCGTCTTGAGCGCCGGCCTCGGATTCGGGCTGGTCGCCGTCGGGGCCGGGCTGGAAGGCCGGGCGGAGGAGCTGTTTGAGGGCACCATGCTCACCCTGGCCGCCGCGATCCTGACCTGGGTGGTGGTCTGGATGCAGGGGCAGCGCGTCGCGGCGCACGCCGAGCAGGAGATGCGCCGCGCGGCGTCCGCCGGCCAGCGCTGGGCGGTGTTCCTGGCCGCCTTCGTGGCCGTTGGGCGTGAAGGACTTGAGACCGGACTGTTCGTCTCCGCCGCTGCCCTGGCCGGCGACAGAAGCCTGGTCGTTCTCGGAGCGATCCTCGGCCTGATCGCCGCCGCACTTCTCGGCGCCGGACTGTACGCCGCCACCCTGCGCCTCAACCTGCGCCGATTCTTCACCGTCACCAGTGCCCTGATCGTGTTGGTGGCGGCCGGGATGCTCGGCCACGCGGTCCACGAGTTCAGCGAACTGGGATGGATTCCACCGCTGATCGAGCCGTTATGGGACATCTCTCGCGGCCTGCGGCCGGATTCCCCGATCGGCCAGCTGGCGGCAGTGCTGTTTGGCTACGACCCAACCCCGTCCCTGGCCCAGGCGGTTACCTACGTTGGCTACCTGGCCGGGATGGCGATCATGTTCTTCTCCCGCAATCGCCGCGCTACCCTCACCGTGGGGTCGCTGCCCGCCGCCTGAACTGCCGAGGCCTGCCCTCCCGAGGCTATAATCCTCTGCGGAGGGAGCGGCCGTCATGTGGAGTCGGCTGGGCAGCCGCGGTCTGCCCATCGTCCTCAGCCTTGTCGCTCTGCTCCTCGCCACCCCGACGCCGGTGCCTCGAACCGTCGTTCAGTCCTGGACCACGGCTCGCCTCGCCGCCGCAGCGGGCGATCTTGGGTCCGCGACAGAGGCACTTGAGAATCCCGGTTTCACCTCCCCCTGGCTCGTCGCGCTCAAGGCGGATTCCATTCGGCTGGCGCTGGCGCAGGGTGATGGGACGCGCGCCCTAGCGCTCCTGGAGATCTCTCCCGACCCTCAGGCCCCCTCAGATGTCATCGGATGTTGGCGCGCCGAAGCCCTGGCGCTCGTGGGACGTTGGGAGGAGTTCGATCCAGTCGCTCCCGCGCACCGGCGCTTCGCCCTGCCCCGCACCGCTTCCGCTGCTCTCTGCACTCGCTCGCGAGAAGATCGAATCCGATCGGACCGATCAAGCCATCGCCATCCTTCGGCAACTGGTGACGCTCGATCCGGAGGGACTGGAGGACGCCACGCTCCTGGGGGCATGCCAGCTCCTCGAGGAACCTGCTGCCGCGTTTGCGACGCTTCAACTGCCATCGGCACACGGCGTCCCGCTGGCGATGGCCCTCGCCGAGGCCGTGGACACATCGCCACGCGGCAAATCGGTCGGATGTGCTGACCGCGGCGGGGCAGGTCTTCCTGCAGCAGAAGATGTGGCACCTGGCCGCGGCGACCTTCCAGCAATTGGTCACCCTCGAGCCCGACGAGTTCCTCCGCGCACGCCTACCTCGGCCTCGCCCTGGAGCAGTCCGGTCAGGCGGGCCTCTCCGAGATTGAAACTGCCGCACGCCTGGACCCTTCCTCCTGCTCTCGCCCAGTCGTTGCTCGGACTGCACTGGCAGCAAGCAGGCCAGCCGCAGCAAGCGATCCCCTACCTCGAGCGCGCCGTGGCACTCGATCCGGGAAGCAGCGCCCTGCTGGCGGAGCTCGCCTCGGCACAGGCCGCGTCCGGCGACCTTCAGCTTGCATTGGAGGGCTACCGGATGGCGGCGGAGCTTGAACCGGCCGACCCGGTCTTCTGGCGACTGCTGGCGTCCTTCTCGATCGCCCGCGAAATCGAGATGGCCGAGACCGGCCTGCCCGCGGCTCGCAATGCCGCGGTCCTCGACGTGGACGACCCGATCGCCCATGCAGCTGCTCGGCAGCCTGCACTTCGTGCTCGGTGACGGCGTCGTCGCCGAGAGGCTGCTCGGTCGCTCGATCGAACTCGACCCAACCTCAGCGACGGCCAGGCTGCACTATGGCCTGCTCCTGTCGTCCACCGGGAAGCTCGAGGAATCTCGCGCCCAGCTCTCGGCGGCCGCAACCCTTGGCGGAGAAGAGCCCGTCGGCCTGATGGCCCAGCGTGCGTTGCTGGAGCTCGGCGGCTAACGCCGCATCCGCATGCTAGAATGCATGCCGTCATGCACCTCCCCACGCACCGGCTGATCGACCAGGTTCTCTGCGCTTCGCTGCTGTCGATCCTCGGCGCATCTTGCTCGCCATCCGGCGCACCGCATGCCCGCAGGCAGCGTGCTTTTCCAGGACGATTTCTCGCGCTCGAGCAGTGGCTGGGAAATCCAGCATCGCGCCGACGCCATCCACGAGTATCGCGACGGCCTGTACGCCATGTTGGCCCTCTCCCCGCACACCAGCAGCTGGTCGACCCCGGGGCTCGAGGTCGGGGCAGCACGGATCGAGGTCGATGCGCTGCAGATCGGTGGGCCGGAGGACAACCTGTTCGGCGTGGTGTGCCGCTATCGCGATGACGGCAACTTCGTCTTCCTGGTCGCCTCCAGCGACGGTTTCGCCGGCATCGGCTCGTACCACGAGGGCCGGCGGGAGCTATTCGGCGGCGCAGCTTTGCTCCCTGCCGCTTCGATCGCCCCGGCCGGGTCGACCAATCATCTGGCCGCGGACTGTCTGGAGGACACGCTGCGGCTGTATGTGAACGGCGCCCTGGCCGCCGAGGCGGTCTCCGTCGGCGGCGACGCCCAGGGAGATGTCGGCTTGATCGTCAGCACGTATCTCGAGCCCGGCGTCGAATTCGTTTTCGACAACTTCTCCGTCCGCGTCCCCGAGCCCGAGCCTTGAATCCGTATCGGACCGGCGTGGGCTGCCGCAGGAGCGGCCTGACCGAAGAAGCACTCGAGCTTGTCGCCGACCATCAGGCCCCTCTGCGACACACGTTCTCCGTCGTTCGGCTACCGGGCCTCGAACGGAATGGCACGATTCGGGGTCAGGTTCTCGCATCCCCTCCCTGCTTCGCCCCGGATATCACCTGACCAGGCAGGGGGTGATAGAATCGATTGTTGCGTGCCGGCAGCCTGTTCGCGTCCACCGGCCGCATGCGCACCGATCTACGGACGCCGAAAAGAAGGGTCCTGATGCCGTCCAAGGCTGAGCTCGAGAACGCCCTCAAGGATGCGATGCGCAGCGGCGACGACGTCCGCAAGCGAACGCTGCGCATGGTCCTCTCGTCGCTCAAGCTTGCCGAGGTCGAGAAGCGCGGTCTGGTGGATGAAACCGGGATCGCCGGCATCCTGCGCAAGGAGATCAAGATGCGCCAGGAGGCCATCGAGGAAGCCGGACGGGCCGCCCGCCCGGACCTCGCCCAGTCCTCGCAGGCCGAGCTCGCCGTCCTCGAGGCCTACCTTCCCAGGGCACTTGAACCCGCCGAGCTCGAGGTGCTCGTTCGCCAGGCGATCGAGGAATCGGGCGCCGCCGGGCCGCAGGACATGGGCAAGGTGATGAAGCTTCTCGTCCCGCGAGTCGAAGGACGCGCCGATGGGAAGCTCCTCAGCACGCTCGTGCGCGATTTGTTGAGCAGCGCCTGACCATCGATGGACGCCCTGGGGTCACCCCGCCGCGGATGGCGAGAGCGGCTGAGGACGATCTGGCTGGCCGCCAGGCTGTGGGTGATCTTCATCGGCGGCGTGGCCGGGGCCGTGCTGGCCCTCTCCTTGCCCGTCGCCTCGCGCGGGACCGCCATTCCCATTGCAGGCGGTGAGGTCTCGCCGCAGGATCTGCGCGCACCCTACGCCCTCTCGTACACCAGCGAGATCCTCAGCGAGCAGGCTCGCCAGGCGGCCGAGGCCGGCGTGGCCGACGTCTACGATCCCCCCGACGCCCTGATCGCCCGTCAGCAACTGGAGCGGCTGCGCAGTCTGCTGAGTTTCATCGAACTCGGTGCGAGGTGACGCCTTCGCCTCTCCGGATCAGCGCCTGGCCGATCTTTCCGGCCTCACCGACCTGCGGCTGAATGCCTCGCAGGCGGCGACCTGCTCGAGCTCCCGGAAGCCCGCTGGCAGGCCCTCAAGCTCGAGGCGGTCGCCGTCCTCGAACAGGTGATGCGCAGCGAGATCCGTGAGGGGAGGGTCGAGGAAGCGCGTCGTTCGGTCCCGGCGCGGGTCAGCATCGCCTTCCCGATCGATCAGGCGACGCTGGTCGCCGATATGGTCGATGCCCTGATCGTCCCGAATGCCCTGTACAACGACGCCGCCACATCCGGCGCCCGTCAGCAGGCACGGCTGCAAGCCGTGCCGGTCCAGCAGTCCTTCGCCGCCGATCAGACGATTATTGCCCGCGGCGACATCGCCACCCCGCTGCTCATCGAAGCCCTGGACGCCTACGGGCTGCGCCAGCCCCCCAACCCGTGGCGCCAGGCAGCCGTTCACACCTTGCTGGTGACGACGCTGGCAACCGTTCTGGTGCTGTTCGGACTGCGCGTGCACCCGCGCGAGATCCAAAGCGCCCGCTTCGCCGCCATTCTGGCCTCCAGCCTGGTGGTCGAGACGATCGTCATGCAGGCCATGGTCCCGGGCCGGACGGTGTTGCCGTATCTCTTCCCGGCCGCCATGTTGCCGATGCTGATGGCCGTCCTGTTCAGCCCCGGGATGGGCGTCGTGGTGGCGTTGGTAACAGCCGGCCTGGCCGGGTACATGGCCCCGTACGGGCACGAGATGGTGATGTACACGCTTGCTCGGCGGCGTCATGGGGGCCCTGATCATCGGGCGTGCCGAACGCCTGAGCACTTTCATCTGGGCCGGGTTTGCCGCCGGCCTGGCGGCCGCCGCCATGGTCGTCGTCTTTCGCTTCCCCGACCCGGCAACCGACGCCTTTGGCAAGGCCTCCCTGCTCGGCGCGGCGCTGCTCAGTGGGTTGCTCTCGGCCAGCCTCGGATTCGGCCTGCTGCTCCTGGTGGGCAATGTCTTTGGGATCACCACCAACCTGCAGTTGATGGAGCTCTCACGCCCCGACCACCCGCTGCTCCAGTTCATCCTGCGCAATGCACCCGGTACCTATCAGCACAGCTCTGCAGGTCGCCAACCTCGCCGAACAGGCGGCGCGTGCCGTCGGGGCCAATACGGCGCTGGTGCGCGTCGGGGCCCTGTACCACGACGCCGGCAAGGCCGTCCGACCGGCGTTCTTCATCGAGAACCAACCTCCGGGCCAGAATGTGCACGAACAAATGGATCCGTTGACCAGCGCCGGCGTGATCGTCGGGCACGTGCGCGACGGCCTGGAGTTGGCCCGCAAGTACCGACTGCCGCGCCGCATCCAGGCTTTCATCCCCGAACACCACGGCACGCTCGAAGCCTCCTTCCAGTACCGCAACGCGCTCGAAGCCGCCAACGGAGACGCCTCCAAAGTGGACCGGCGCGACTTCGCCTATCCGGGTCCGCGGCCGCGCTCGCGAGAGTTCGCCATCCTGATGCTGGCCGACGGTCTCGAGGCCAAAGCCCGCGCCGAGAACCCGGAGGACGAGCAGGCGATCGAGCGCCTGGCGAGCTGGGTCGTCGACGACCGACTGTCCAAGGGGCAACTCGACCGGACCGACCTGACCTTGCGGGATCTGGATACGATCCGGCGCTCCTTCGCCGGCACACTCAAGGGCATCTACCACCCGCGCATCCGTTACCCGCAGCCGGGGGAAGCCGCCCCGGCAGCCGGAGCGAGCGGCGGGGACGCCTCGCAAGCGCCCACCGAGCCAGGACCGGCCTCGCGCCCCCAATGACCCATACGGTCCATCTTCAGGGGGTACCCCGGCAGCATGCGGCCGAATTGCGCCGCGCCGTACGCATGGCGTTGACGCTGGCCAACGCCGGGCCCGGCAGCCTGACCCTGCGGCTGACCGACGAAGCCGAAATGCTCCGGCTGAACACCGAGTTCGCACACACCAACGGCGTCACGGACGTGCTCTCCTTCCCCGACGGCAGCCCGGATCCAGAAGGCACGGGCGTCTACCACGGCGATATCGTCATCGCCCTGCCCGTCGCAGCCTCGCAGGCCGACGCCGCCGGCCATTCCGTTCAAGCCGAGCTCGTCCTGCTGGCGGTGCACGGCACCCTCCACCTGCTCGGCCATGATCACGCAGACCTGTCGGGACGTGAGGTGATGTGGAGCTTGCAGGATCGCATCCTGAGCGACATCGGCTGCCTCCTGCGCAGCCCGCAAGGCGGTGCATGACTCATCCGAGATCCCGGTCCCGGCTGGCATCCTTCCGTTATGCCGTCGCCGGACTTGCCCACGTCCTCCGTACTCAGCGCAACGCCTGGATCCACGCGGTCGTCAGCCTCGCGGTGGTCTTGCTCGCCTTCTGGTTGCAGCTGGGTCTGACCCAGTGGGCGGCCTTGGTCCTTGCCATGGCCCTGGTCTGGATGGCCGAGTTCATCAACAGCGCCCTGGAAGCCATCGTAGACCTTGCGAGCCCGGACGCTCACCCGCTGGCCAAAGTCGGTAAGGACGTCGGTGCGGCGGCGGTGCTGATTGCGGCGGTCTCGGCCGCGCTGGTCGGCCTGCTGATCCTCGGACCGCCGCTCGGGCAGAGGTTGTGGGGCGGCTGAGCCTCGGGGACTGGTTTGCCGGGGTCGTGCATGTATGCCATAATGGGCTCGCTATTCTGAGCCGCACTCGGGTTCGGAGACTCTCCGCATGACGGCTACCCCATCGATCCGGCAAGGCAGCGTCTTCCGTGCAGCGGCCAGTTCGCTGGATTTCAACAACCCGGCCCAGGCCCTGAGCGGCCTGCTGCGCCTGTCGTCGCAGTTGCTGTCGTCCCCGCGGGCGGCACTCTACGAGTATGACGAGAGCGAGAATGCCTTCAGCCCTCGCTTCGCCCTCGGCCTGGCGCTGGCCGATCTCGGCCGGCTCTCTCCGGCGGCCGAACACCCGGTGTTGCGCGCCGCGCTCGCCAGCCGACAGGCGACGGCGACAGGCGGATCACCCGAATCCCTGGGCCTGCCGCTCGCCCCTGGCAATGTCGTCTGCGCGCCGTGTCTGACCGGCGGCCAGACCATCGGCCTGATCTTCGTCGCCAATGACGCTTCCACCGGCTTCGACGCCGAGGCGTTGGCGACGGTCGAGATCATCGCCGCCCGCGCCGCCGAAGTGCTCGCCTTCGCCCGCCAATCTGCCAGCCAGAGCTACCTGTTCCACAAGCTCAGCCTGCTCTACCAGGCCACCCACGCCATTACCAGCACCCGCGACCGCACGGAGGCCGTGCGCCAGACGGCGGCTCACCTGCTCAAGGCGACCTCGGCCGATTCGTGCGAGGTGCTGGTCTTCGGAGAAGGCACCGGCCTGACGACCCGCTTCCGGCCCCAGCTCGGCAAATCGGTCCAACACACGGTCGTCTCCATGGTGACCGAGAGCATGCCGGAGTACCCGGTCCACAAGCAGGTCATTCGGGATATCAAACCGGCGACCCTCAGCCTGGTCCCGCCTCAGGGTTCACCGCGGGACCTGACCATGCTGCAAGAGGAGGGGCTCGCCTCGGTCGCCGTCTTCCCCCTGGCAACCCACAACCAGGCCCTCGGCCTCGTGCGGCTTCTGTACGGACAGGCGGGACGGCAGATCAACGAGCAGGAGATGGAGCTCGCCCAGGCCATCATCAACATCGGCGCCGTCGGCTTGCAGGACGCCGTCCACCTGGAGACCGCCAAGGCGCGCGCCGACCAGCTGCAGCTCCTGGGAGACATCGGCCGCGACCTGACGTCGACCCTCGAGCTCGAGGTCGCCCTCGAGAACGCCATGCAGAATGCCCAGCGGCTGCTGGGCGTCGAGGCCTGCGTCCTGTTCCTGTTGGATGAACCGGGCGAGAAGCTGATCCTCAAGGCCAGCGGTGGTTCGTCGCTGCGCATTCGGGACGTTGCCATCCGCCTCGAGGAAGGTATCGCCGGCTGGGTGGCCCGCAACCGCCAGCCGCTGATCGCCAATGACGTCCGCGCCAACCCGCTCTACCACTCGTCCATCGACGGGCAGACCGGTTTGCTGACCACTTCGGTCCTGTGCGTCCCGATGGAGACGCGCGGTCAGATGCTCGGTGTGATCGAGGCCATCAACCACCCGCGCGGCGCGTTCATCGAGGGCGATCAGCAGATGCTGACCTCGGTCGCCTCCTGGGCAGCCGTGGCCATCGAGAACGCCAACCTGTTCCAGCGCGTGGCCGAGGAAAGGCGCCGCCTGGAGGCGACGCTGGTCGAGACGGCTGACGCCGTGGTGCTCACCGACCGGTCGGGCAAGATCATCCTGGTCAACAAGGCGGCGGCGCAATCCTTCCGCATCAACGCCGACATGGCGGCCGGGCGCATGGCGGATGAGATCTTCTTCGGGCACCCTCTGGGCGGCCTGCTCGTCGGCCAGGAGATCAGCCTGCCAACGACGATGGAGGTCACCACGCCGACCGAGCGCGTGCTCTACGCCTCGGTCAGCGAGGTGACCGATGTCGGCCGGGTGGCGGTCATGCAGGACATCACCGCGCTGAAGCAGATCGACCGCATGCGCTCCCAGCTCCTGGGCACGGCGGCCCACGACCTGAAGAATCCGCTGAACGCCATTCGACTGGGCGCCGATCTGCTCAACGACGCCCCGCTGACGGAGCAACAGCGCAAGGCGCTGAACATGATGCAGCGCGCCACCGACAGCATGACCAATCTGATCACCGGGCTCCTGGAAACGATCCGCGTCGAGTCCAACGCCAATCTCTCCTTCGAGCCGTGCCAGGTGAATGATCTGATCCGGCGCGCGATCGAGGACCTGCGCCCGTTGGCAGAGGCCCGCAATCACACCATCGTGTATGAGCCGCCGCGGGAGGCGGTGTTGATCGTCGGCGACCCCTCGCGCCTGAACTCGGTGATGACCAACCTGCTGAGCAACGCCATCAAGTTCACCGAGCCCGGCGGGCAGATCACCGTCGCCGTCGACTGGGACGAGGATCTGGTGCACCTGCATGTGACCGACACGGGTCCGGGGATTCCGGAGGACGAGATCCCGCGGGTCTTCGAGCACCTCTTCCGAGGGCGGGTGACGGTGCGCGACCCCAACAACCCGATCGAGGGGACCGGGCTGGGCCTGGCGTTGGCCAAGACGGTCGTCGAACAGCACGGCGGGAAGATCTGGGTGACGGGCAAGCCCGGCGAGGGCGCCACGTTCCACGTCACGCTCCCGCGCGAGCCGACCCCGAAGACTGGCTCCCTGCGCCGCGAGTGACGGCGCGAGCCCCGCATCATCCACCAACTGCCCGGCGCCCAGGCGCCGGGCTTGCGTCAGGGCCGGCTCGGACGTGACCGTGCCGGCAAGGAGATGGGCATGCCCAAGCCAGCCTTCCGGTTCGGAACCGTCGGCGCACCTGCCTCCATGCCCCCCCGCCCCGGCGGATCGGTGGGAGCGGTCCAGCACCTGGCCGGGCTCGGCCTCGGGGCATTCGAGTTGGCCTGGGTGCAATCGGTGCGCGTCACCGAGGCGACTTGCGCATCGATCCGGCAGGCGGCACAAGCCGCGGACGTGCTGCTCAGCGTCCACGCCCCCTACTACATCAACCTCAACGCTTACGCCGAGGAGTGGCCCAAGAGCCGCAAGCGCTTGATGGACGCGGCGCACTTCGGCCATCTGGCCGGCGCCACCGACATCATCTTCCACCCCGGCTCTTACTTCTTCCGCCCTGCGGAAGAAGTCCTGGAGACGGCCATCCCGCGGCTGAAGGGCTGCGTGGAGGAACTGCGCCGGGCCGGCAACCCGGTCCGACTCCGCCCCGAGGTGATGGGCAAGTCCGCCATGCTCGGATCGCTCGAGGATGTCCTCAGCCATGGCGCAGGAGGTGGAAGGCGTCGAGCCTTGCCTGGACTTCGCCCACCTGCACGCCCGGGCCGGGGACGGATCCGATGAACGCCTACGAGGAATGGAAGCGAGTCCTCACCCGCTACCGGCGCGTGCTTGGTGCCGCCAGCCTGAAGCGGCTGCACTGCCACCTCTCCGGCATCGAATACACCTCCAGAGGCGAACGCAAACACCTGATGCTGGCGGACTCGGATTTCGATCTCCCCGGCCTGATGCGCGCCCTGGCGGAGTTGAAGTGCGGCGGCCGGATCGTTTGCGAAAGCCCGGTCATGGATGAAGACGCGCGCTTGATCCAGAGGACATGGGAGCAGGCGGTGCGCAAGCTTGGCTGACTCCGCGGACGCGTTCTCGGCGGGAGTATCTGCGTTGACGGACCTCTCCGACGTTGAACATGGAGATCATCGCCTGCCGGCGCTGCCCACGGTTGGTCGCCCACCGCGAGCAGATGGCGCGTGAAAAGCGCCGTGCCTACCGGCAGGAGACCTATTGGGGTCGCCCGGTCCCATCCTGGGGCGACCCGGCGGCGCGCGTGTTGCTCGTTGGCCTGGCGCCCGGCGCCCACGGTTCCAACCGCACCGGGCGCATGTTCACCGGCGACGGCTCGGCCGACTTCCTCACCCCGGCCCTGTTCCGCGCCGGCTTTGCCAGCCAGCCAACATCGATCGAGGCCGCCGACGGCCTGCGTCTGGACGACCTGTACGTCACCGCCGTCGTCCACTGTGCCCCCCCGGAGAACAAGCCGACGCCCGACGGAGGTCTCGAACTGCCGGCCCTACTTCCGTGCTCACCTCACGGGGCTGCCTCGCCTGCGGGTTGTGATTGCCCTGGGGCAGATTGCCTTCCAGGGTGTGCTCGAGACCCTCCGCGCGTCCGGACAGGGCCTGCCCTCCCCGAGGCCGCGCTTCTCGCACGGTGGTGAGACCGCCTTCCCGGCCTTCACTCTGCTGGCCAGCTACCACCCCAGCCGGCAGAATACGCAGACCGGGCGCCTCACCCCGCCGATGTTCGATCGTGTCTTCCTGCGCGCACGGGAGCTCCTGCGCTGAGGCGCTGCCGGACCCGCCGGATCTGATCGCCCTCCGCCAGATCGGGCCTTTGGCGAGACGACGGGCAAGCCCGGCTGGATGCTCCAGGCAACTCCGGGAGAATCGGGCACCTCGTTCGACGCAGGCATTGCGCCGCGGCCTTCCGCGCTTGGACGACCTCGCCTCCAGGACCAGTCGAGAGCGGACGCAACGATGACCGGCATCGGCCGAGGTCGGTATCCGCCGACGTTGCGCTGCAGGGGAAAGAGCAAGCCCCCGCGCACTTGCGCCGCGGGGGCTCAACACCACGTCCGACCCATGCGCCTACTTGCGCGAGCGACCGCCGGCTACTTCGGCTTTCTCTTTCCGCGCCATGCGCGCCGCCGTCAGGATGCAGTCGAAGGTCATCGCCGCCACCCCCAGCACGGCGAACAGCACCAGGAAACGGTCCTCCAGGTGAAGCACACGGTCAAAGAAGAATGCACCCAGGAGAAGTGCGACGTAGCCGAACAGGAATCGGTCCCACCGGTGCAGATAGGCATAACCCAGGCCGGGGACGACGAATTGCAGGATCCCGGCATACCCGGGATTCCGGCCGGGATCTCGCCGGCGGAACCAGATGCCCCCGATCAGCAGGACCGTCAGCCAGGCAAAGACCATCGCGTAGGTCGCGTTCAACGACTCCTCCTCTACTTACCCTTGGGAAACTCCATCTCTTCTTTCCCGGCCAGGATCGAGTGGACGCGCTGCATGACCGTCTCGAGGTGGCGGGGCTTGTGCACGAAGTCCAGATCGTCGCTCTTGATCGTCAACACCGGGCTGAGGTCGAACCCCGACGCCCAGTTGTCGTAGAACAACTCGAGCAGGCCAAGATACTCGGCGGTCATGCCGCGCTCGATCTCCCGCCCGCGCGCGCGGATCCGGTCGAGCAGCACCGGCACCGGCGCCTTGAGGTAGATCAGCAGGTCCGGAGGCGGCAGGTGGGCAACGACCAGGTTGTACAGCCGCCAGTACGTATCGTAGTCGCGCTGGGCGACGTTTCCGAGCGCCAGGCTGGCGCGGGTGAAGATCTCCGCGTCCTCGTAGATCGAGCGGTCGATGATCGCCGATTCCGGCGAGCGCGCCAGGGCCAGATGCTGCTCTGCCCGGTGCCCCAGGAAGAACACCTGCAGGTGGAAGGCCCAGGCCCGCATGTCGGAGTAGAAATCGGCCAGGTACGGGTTGTCGCGGACCAACTCATAGGCCGTCGTCCAACCGAGCTTCTCGCCCAGGCGCTCGGTCAGCGACGTCTTGCCGGCGCCGATGTTGCCTGCCACGAGGATGAAGCGTTTGGCCACGTGCGCTCCCGATCCCGGCCTCAGCCCAGGAATCCGTCGACGGTCCCCTCCGACAGCGCCTGCAGCCGGAGCTCCAGCCGCCCGGCCAGCTCGGTCGCCGTGCGCATCTTGCCGAAATGGCCGTCGGTGGCCACCTCCAGGCTGTCGCGGATGCCGTTGAGCTGCGGGACGGCGACACGCTCGACGTAGTCCGCCACCTCGGCCGGGGTCTTGAACTGGCGAAGCCGTGCACCCTCCAGCATCGTGCGCAGGTCGGTCAGGCTGGCGGCCGAGCGCCGGAACGTGGTTTCCGTCTCGGCGGTCGTCTTGAGGATCTCCGCCAGGCGGCTGACCGAGTCCAGCATCTCGCGGAATGAAATCATGTCCCGCCTCCCCATGTCCCCTGCGTGCCGTCGCGCCTCAGAGTATACAACCGGAGCACTCCCGCCCGTGCTGGCGTGCTCTCGCACCGCAGGCACTTGGCCGGCTCAGGGGAAGGAAGAAAGTCGGCGGACCGTAGTCCGCCGACGGGAGTGCCCAAGGCAAAGGACTCAGCCGCTCAGCACTCGCTGTAGCCGCATCCGTAGCACTTGCGACAGCCTTCTTCGTTGACCACCGCCGCCGCACCGCACTCGGGGCACAGGTCACCGATCCGGACAGGGATCAGGACTTGGGGCTCGGGTTCGGGAATCACCACCGGCGTCCCCGGCGTCTGCCCGAGATACTCAGCCAGTGCTCGGGCCAGACCGTCGGGCAGAGACAGGACGCGGTTCGGACCAAAGCCGAGCGGCCGACCGCCTCCAATTCCCGCCAGCTGCCGGACGGTCTCGGCCAGCCTCTCGCGCGGCGGGACGGGCGAGGCAATCCGCAGCACATACGAGATCAGCCTGCCGATGGCTTCGGACACCGCCGCGGTTTCCGATCCGGCCTTGGCGGTGGTGATGAACACTTCGAACGGCTGAGCTTCCAGGCTCTGGTTTACGGTGACAAACGCCTTGCCAACGGGAGTGCTGATCTGGTAGGTGCAGCCTTCCAGGCGCTGAGGGCGAGGCTGCTTCCCCTCCATCCACATCTGCATCTGCGCCGATTCGGCCGCACGCGGGGCGGCCTTCTTGTCGGCCGTTTGCTTGGTTTCCAGCACGACCTTCTGCCGCGATCCGGTGACGTAGACCGTCAGCCCCTTGCATCCCAATTCCCAGGCCAGCAGGTATGCCCGGGCGACCTCGTCTTCGGAGGCGCCTTCGGGGAAGTTGCAGGTCTTGCTCAGACTGTTGTCGACAAAGGCCTGCATGGCCGCCTGCATGCGGACGTGTTCCTCGGCCGTGATGTCTTGCGAGACGACGTACGCACGCCGGGTTGCCGGCGGCACCTCGTCCACGTCCTGGCAGGAGCCCTTGTCCATTACCTGCTCGACGATTCTGGCGCGGGCCTCGTCGCCGACGCCGGCTTCGATCAGCGCCTGCTCGAAGCTCGGGCTCATGTAGCTCAGCTTCAGGTCGGAGCCGGAGTCATCCACGTGCCGGTAGTAGGCCAGCGCGAACACCGGCTCGCAGCCGTAGCCCTCGCAACCCGCCACGGTGGCAATCGTGCCGGTCGGCGCCACCGTCGTCTGTGCGGCGTTGCGGATTCCGGAGCGCCGGATCCCTTCCACCACACGATCCCAATCGACGTCCGGGCGTCCGAAGGACATCCGGTACGGCGTGATCGGACGCGGGGCTTCCCAGCTCAGGCGGGCTGGATCGTAGATGCTGCCTGCGGAGGCGGGGAACGCGCCACGCTGGTCGGCCAGATCGATGCTGGTCAGCATGCAATGAAAACGGACGTACTCCATGACCTGGGCGGCGAACTCCTGCCCGTCGTCCGATCCGTAGCGGACCCCGACGTGGTACATGAGATCGCCCAGCCCCATCACGCCCAGGCCGATGCGCCGCGCCCGGTGGGCGGCTTCCTGGAGCTGCGGCACCGCCGGAACGTAGGCATTGGCGGTGACGACGTCATCCAGGAAGCGGGTGCTCTCCACCACCGACAGGCGCAGCTTCTCCCAATCGACCGTGCCGGCAGGCCCCAGGTGCTGGGCCAGGTTGATCGAACCCAGGCAGCAGTTCTCGTACGGACCGAGCCACTGCTCGCCGCACGGATTGGTCGCCTCGAGGCTGTACAGGTGCGGCACGGGATTGGAGCGGTTGGCAGCGTCCAGGAACAGCATCCCCGGCTCGCCGTTGTGGTGGGCGTGCTGCACGATCAGCTCGAACACCTCGCGCGCCGGCACCGTCTCGACCACTTCGCCGGTGTGCGGGGCCACCAGGTCGTACGTCCGGTCGTCGCGGACGGCCTGCATGAAGGCGTCGGTCACGCCGACCGAGATGTTGAAGTTGGTGATGTGGTTCTCGTCGATCTTGCACGAGACGAACTCGCGGATGTCCGGATGATCGACGCGCAGCACGGCCATATTGGCTCCGCGCCGCGTGCCGCCCTGGGCGACTTCCCCGAAGGCCTTGTCGTAGACGCGCAGAAAGCCCACCGGTCCGGTTGCTTTGCCGGCCGAGGACTTGACCAGCGCGCCCTGCGGGCGCAGCCGGCTGAAGGAGAAGCCGTTCCCGCCCCCGGTTTGCTGAATCAGCGCCGCGTCGCGCAGCGTCTGGAAGATCCCCGAGGAATCGCGTCCCATGTCGTCGTTGATCGGCAGCACGAAACAGGCCGCCAACTGTCCGAGGGGCGTCCCGGCTCCGGTGAACGTCGGTGAGTTGGGGAAGAAGCGCTTGGAGGCCAACAGGTCATAGAACGTGCGTGCCGCGCCCATGACATCGCCGTTCCATTCGCCCTCGGCCTCGGCGACGTGGTAGGCCACGCGCCAGAACATCTCCTCGACGCTCTCGGCCGGCCGCCCGTGATCGTCCCGACGGATGTAGCGTTTGGTCAGCACCGTGCGGGCGTTCTCGCTCAGGTCGACGCCCCCCAGGCCTTCGGGGAGCGGGGGCCGGGGAAGGGCCCGGGAGGCAGCGGGCTGCAACTCGACCGAAGAGCGAGCCGTACGTGGCATGGCATTCTCCTCGACACTCAAACCTGTACCCAAAACGACGGAGCCGCTGCGGTGAGCTCCCGCAGCGGAGCGACACGGACTCTGAATCAGCTCTCGAGCAGGCGGTCGATCTCGTCTCGCAGGGCGCGCAGGTCGTCCAGGCCCAGGTAGACGATGGCATAGCGGATGTAGGCGATGTGATCGAGTTCTTTGAGACCGGCGATGATCAGGTCGCCGACGACGCGCGAGGAGACTTCGGCTTTGCCCATCGTCTGCAACGTCGATTCGACCTCGCCCACCAGTCGATCGATGTCGGCCGCCGAGACCGGTCGCTTGGCACAGGCGATCCGGATGCCGCGGGCCAGCTTCTCGCGATCGAATTCCTCGCGTGTGCCATCCTGCTTGATGACCATCGGCGAGGCCAGGACGGCGCGCTCATGCGTGCTGAAGCGCTGGCTGCACGCCATGCACACGCGACGACGCCGCACGCCGCCGCGCGCGTCGTGCGACGTATCGATCACACGCGTCTGTTCACTCCGGCAGTACGGGCAGCGCATGGCATCTCCTCACGGACGGGCCAGAACGCATGTTTGGCGCCACATGTCGGGAACCCCGCAGCCTGTCACCCGACATGTCCGGTCGAGGAGCCGGAATTCTAGCATGGCACCATCCTTGCACGCAATGGCGGCTCCCACCCGTTGGCTTAAAGATTATGGTACTTAGGTCCTAGTGGCGGGCGCCGGGGACCGAGGGGCCCCGCGCGCCGGGTTTAACCCCTGCAGACCGACGCCGAGAGGAGGAGACCGGCGTCGGTCTGCGGATGAGGGCCCCGCTGGCTCGGGCCGGGCAGCGACCGGCCCGCCCCAGGGAGCGAATGACCTGGGCATCCCGCCCAACTTGTTACCTTCGGCGCAAGAAGGCCGGGATGTCGAGGTCGGCGTTGTCGAAGCTCTGGATCGGGAACGGTTCCGGGACCATCTCGGTCCGCGTCAGCCCTCCCTGGGCCTCCGTCCGGCTGCGTGCCCGGCGGTCGATCCGCCCCACACCACTGGCGCGCTCGAAGCCGGTGGCAATGACCGTGATGCGCAGCTCGTCCCCGATGTTCGGGTCGATCACCGCGCCGAAGATCAGGTTGACGTCCGGGTGCGCCGTCTCCTTGATGATCGCCGCCGCCTGGTTGACCTCGAACAGGCTCAGCCCCGGGCCGCCGGTCACGTTGAACAGGATGCCGCGCGCCCCGTCGATGGTGATGTCGAGCAGGTGGCTGGAGATGGCCTGTTCGGCCGCCACGCGGGCACGGTCCTCGCCCGACGCGCGGCCGACCGCCATCAGCGCCGCCCCGCCTTCCGACATGATCGCCCGCACGTCGGCGAAGTCCAGGTTGATCAGCCCCGGCACCGTGATCAGTTCGCTGATGCCCTGGATGCCCTGGCGCAGCACGTCGTCCGCCTGCCGGAAGGCGTCCTGCAGGCTGGCCTTCTTGTCGGCGATCTGCAGCAGCCGGTCGTTGGGGATCACGATCAGCGTGTCCACCTGCTCCTTGAGCTTGGCGATGCCCGCTTCGGCACCCGCGGCGCGCTTGGCGCCCTCAAAGGTGAACGGCCGCGTGACCACGCCGATGGTCAGTGCACCGACCTCCTTGGCGATCTGGGCGATGATCGGCGCGGCGCCGGTGCCGGTCCCGCCGCCCATCCCGGCGGCGATGAAGGCCATGTCGGTGCCCTTGAGGACGCTGTACAGCTCCTCGGCCGATTCCTCCGCAGCCTTCTGACCTTTCTCCGGATCTGCCGCCGGCGCCCAGCCCGCGCGTCAGCTTGTCGCCGATGCGCACCCGGGTCTGGGCATCCGACAAGAGCAAGGCCTGCGCATCGGTGTTGATGGCCAGGAACTCGATGCCGGCCATGCCCTCCTCGATCATCCGGTTGACGGCGTTGCTGCCTCCGCCGCCCACCCCGACGACCTTGATTCGGGCAAAGGACTCCATCTTCGGTGACGATTGCATGGCTTCCTCCTCCTTCTCCCTGCCAGGATGCATGATCTGTGCCCCTGCGCTGCGCCGGGACATCATCCTGGCAACAATCTCCTGAAGTAGTCGGCCGCGCGCCGCATATCGAACTTCGGCAGCCCGAGCAGGCGCGAGCGGCCCTCAAGGACGCTTTGTTCTTCCTGCAACTTGGCCCATTCCAGCAGGCCAAAGGCGGTAGCGTAGGCCGGCGAACGCAGCTGATCGACCAGGCCGCGCATGCCCTCCGGCTGCGCCGAGCGCACCGGCAGGTGCAGCACTTCGCCGGCCACCTCGCGCGTCCCCGGGAGCGGGCTCGAGCCGCCGGTCAGCACCACGCCCGCCGGCAGCAGTCCGTCGTATCCCGAGCGCTTGATCTCCTGCCGCACCAGGGAGAACAGCTCCTCGACGCGCGGTTCCACGATCGCCGCCAGATCCACCATGCGAACCTGTACCGTCTGTTCCTGGCCGAAGGGGCGCACGGCGAACGCGGCGTTGGGGTCGAGCATCGCCCCGCGGGCATGCCCGTGTCGGCGCTTGACCATCTCGGCCGTCTCCAGCGGCAGGTGCAGCCCCTGGGCGATGTCGCTCGTCAGGTGGTCGCCGCCCACCGGGATGACCGCCGAGTGCCACACGGCGCCCTCGATGTAGATCGCCAGGTCGGTCGTGCCGCCGCCGATGTCGCACATCACCACGCCCATCTCGCGCTCGGTCTCGGTCAGCACCACTTCGGCCGAGGCCAGCGAGCTGACCACCCAGCCGTCGACGTCCAGCCCGGCGGCCTCCAGGCACTTCTCCATGTTGCGCAGCCCGGTTGAGTTGGCGGTGACGATATGCGCCTCGACCTCCAACCGGTAGCCGTGCATGCCCAGCGCCGAACGGATCCCGTCCTGCCCGTCGACGACAAAGCCGCGCGGGATGACGTGGATGATCTGGCGGTTGTACGGCACGGCGATCGAGCGGGCCGCATCCAACGCCCTCGACACATCGTCGGGGCCGATGACGCGTCCCGAGACGCCGGCCATGCCCTTGCTGTTCTGCGAGGCGATCCCGTTCCCGGACAGGCTGACCAGGGCCGAGGTGATCTCGTACCCCGACGTGCGCTCGGCCTTGTCCTTCGACGTCTGAACCGCCTGGGCGACCGCCTCCAGGCTGACCACGCCGCCCTTGCGCATGCCGGTGGCCGGCGCCACGCCCGCGCCGATGACGCGCAGATTGCGCTCGGCGTCGAGCTGCCCGACCAGGGTGGTGACTTTGGTCGTCCCCACATCCAGGCCGACGAAGATCGTTTCCTCGGTTCCGATGATGCTAGCCACGACGACTACCTCTTCGACCCGATGTAGGGTGCGGCGGCGTCTTCGACGCTGATCACGGCGACCGGCTGGCGCACCTGCGCCAGGCCGGCAACGATCGCCTGGTACGCCCGCACCTTCATCACCATGTCCCCGTCGACGCCAAAGTACGCCCGCCAGCCGCGCGGGTCATCGAATCCCAGCCCATGCTCGCGCGTCATAGAGCAGTGCCGCCGCCTCGTCCGGCATCTGAGCATTGAGCACGGCCGCCGCCCGCAGGATCTCGGCCGAGATCGCCGGCTGCAGCGGGTCCTGGCTGATCGTCAGCGCCACCGCCTCGCTCCGAACCGGCACCAGCCCCGGCCACTCGCCGTGCTTCAGGTAGGCCACACCATCCGGGCAGATCCACCACGTCCGCCCGGCATCGTCCCACTCGACCATCGGGTGCCGCTCGACCAGCGACACGCGAACCTGGTTCGGCCAGCGCGACGCTGACCTCGGCCGACAGGACCTCCGGGTGCGCCGCCAGGGCGCGCTCCGCTCCTCGAGGGTCCACCAGGAAGACGGGCTGCCCGGTGGCGCCGACGATCATGTGCACCTGCATCGCCGACAGAATCCGGTTGCCCTCCACCGCCGCCTCGGCGACCCGGAACGAAGGTGAGACCGCCGCCTGCTGGATGGCCGCCACCACGCAGACCAGCAGCACGGCCGAGAGCAGCCGCGGCCCGAACCGGACGACCGGGATCGAGGGCAGCTGGATCTGCGCCCCGAGCTGAGCCGGCAGAGCGAAATCGAAGCGCTTGCGCGGCCGCGCCTTGCGCTTGTGCGGGATCTTGCGCAGCGGTGCGGCATCCAGTCGCCTCGGCATCGGTCACCAGGCGCGCGCGGCGCGACCGGGTCCGATCGGCCCGGGAGCGCGGTCCGCCCAGCCAGCGACTGGTGGTCGTCACCCTGCCCTCCGTAGACGCGCAGCAGCTGCGTCCTTCTCCGCCTGCCGTTCCAGCCCGAGCTCGATCAACCGATCGATCAGGCCCGGGTAGGTGTAGCCGGTCGCCAGCCACAGCTTGGGGTACATGCTGATGCTGGTGAACCCCGGGAGTGTGTTGATCTCGTTGATGTACAGCTTGCCCGTCGAGCGTTCCTGCAGGAAGTCGACGCGTGCCATGCCGGCGCCGTCGATCGCCTTGAAGCACTCGACGGCCAGGCGCCGGGCCTCGTCCGAGACGGCCGGCTCGAGCGGCGCCGGGATTCGCAGCTCCGATGTGTCGTCCAGGTACTTGGCCCGGTACGAATAGAACTCATCTCCGGGGATCACCTCGCCCACCACGGATGCCTGCGGGTCGGCGTTTCCCAGGACGCTCACTTCGAGCTCGCGCGCCTCCAGCCCGCGCTCCACCAGCACGCGCCGGTCATAGCGCGCCGCATCCATCAACCCCTCGTACAGCGACGACCGGTTGCGAACCTTGCTGACGCCGACCGACGAACCAAGGTTGGCCGGCTTGACGAACAGCGGGTAGCCGCTCACAGCCTCGGCCGCCTGGAGCGCCGCTTCGGCGCTTCCCAGGATCTGAGTGCGAAAGACCACCCCGCCTTCGACCACCGGAAGCCCGCAGCGCTGCATCACGAGCTTGAACAGCACTTTGTCCATGCCCACCGACGAAGCCAGCACTCCTGCTCCGACGTACGGGACGTCGGCCATCTCGAACAGGCCCTGGATCGTGCCGTCTTCGCCATACGTGCCGTGCAGGACCGGATAGGCCAGATCGAAGGACAAGTCCTCGATCCGTCCGCCGGCCACCAGCGGGATCAACTCCCGCCGGCCAGGCTGCGAGGGGAACGTCACCGGAACGAGCCCTTGCGTGGTTCTCTTCTCGAAGGCGACCAGGACGTCGTCTCCGGCGAACCATCGGCCGTCATGCGTGATGCCCACCGGCAGGACGTCGTACTTGGCCGGATTCGAGAGCTTCGAGCACCGAGCGCGCCGAACGCAGGGAGATCTCATGCTCCCCGGATCGGCCACCGAAGATGACGCACACGCGCAATCGGCTCATACGACCTCGGTCACATCCCACTGGCCCAGGCGCTCGATCTCGAGCTCCAGCTCGACGCCCGATTGGCGGAGCACCTGTTCCCGGGCCTTCTCGATCAAAGCCCAGACATCTGCGGCCGTCGCCCCGCCGTGATTGATGAAGAAGTTGGCATGCCGGGCGCTGATCTCGGCCGCTCCCTGCCGCGTGCCCTTCAGGCCCGCCGCCTCGACGAGCCTCCCGGCGAAGTCGCCCGGTGGGTTCTTGAACATCGATCCCCAGCTGGCGCCCGACGGTTGTGTCTCCTGCCGCCGGGCGGCGAACTCGGCAACTCGTGCTCGGACGGCATCCCGGGTCTCGGTCCGCAGGCCGAAGGTCCCGGAAAGGACGACGACCTCGCCCGGGTGGCGCTTGAGCCAGGAAGTCCGATAGCCGTACTCAAGGCGCTCGGCCAACCAGGGCTCCCGACGGTCAGGCCGTTGCAAGATATCGGCCACCTTCAGCGCCTGGGAGACCTCTCCCCCGAAGGCGCCGGCATTCCCGACAATGGCGCCGCCGATGGTCCCCGGGATCGTCGCTGCCCACTCGAGGCCGCCCAGCCCCTGCTCCACCGCCCGGCGCGCGACCGAACCGAGGGACGCCCCGGATTCCGCCTTCACCGCCGCCCCATCGCCGTCGGTCGTGAATTCAGCCTCTTTGGCCTGATTCAGCACGATGACGCCTCGCACGCCGGCGTCGGCCACCAGCACATTCGAGCCGCCCCCCAGCATGCGGAAGTCCATTCCCAACGCCCACAGCGCCCGGCACACGCCGTCAAGCTCGGTAGCCGACCGAGCCAGCAGCAGGAAGTCCGCCGGGCCACCGACGCGTGCCGAGGTATACGGAGCGAGCAGAACGCCTTCGCGCAGCTCGCGTCCGAATGCCTCGCGCAGCACCTGGCGCGCGTCGGCCTGGGTTGCGGAGCTCACAAGCGGCGCACCTTCTCGATCAATCGCGTCACCACCTGGCGTTCGGGCAGGCCCTCCAGATCGAGCGCCAACCCTCCCGTCTGCCCCTGGTGGTTGGCCTTCTTGGCCGCCAGGCGCAACTTCAGTTCCATCCGTCGATCGAGTTCGAACAGGCGCTTCTCTTTATTCATGGCGCCACCCTCCCTATGCGCCGGCCCGTCGAAGGGCCAGCAGCTCACTCCCTACGCGGTTCGCATCGCCTGCGCTCAGCGTCACCACCACGGATCCTGGCCGAAGTTCGGCCGCCAGGACTCGCACGGCATCATCCAGTCCGGGCATGAAGCGCGCATCCGGGTGAGCCATCGCCCGCACCAGGCCGTTCCCGCTGGTCACGCCGTCCGGCTGTTCGCGGGCGGCGAAGATCTCGGTGACCAGGACGTGGTCGGCGTCGCCGAACGCCCGGGCAAATCCGTCCAGCAGCGCTCGCGTGCGCGAATAGGTGTGCGGCTGGAACACCGCCCATACCTCGGCCTGCGGGAAGCGCTGTCGGACGGCCTGCAGCGTCGCCCGAATCTCGCTCGGGTGATGGGCGTAGTCATCGATCACGGTCACGCCGGCTGCCTCCCCCAGCACCTCGAATCGGCGCCCGACGCCGTGGAAGGACGCCAGGGCATTCGACGAGGTTGCAAAAGGAGTGCCAAGCTGATCGGAAGCCGCCAGCGCCCCCAGGCTGTTGCTGACGTTGTGCTCTCCGGGCTGGGTGAGCGTCACCGAGCCCAGCCGCAGGTCATGGTGCCAGGCGGTGAACGTGGAGCCGCCGCCTGCCGCCGGTCGCACTTCGGTCGCATGCCAGTCTGCCGGCGCATGCAGGCCGTAGGTGATGCGGCGCACCCCGTCGGGCATCAGGGCCGCGGCCCCGGGATCGTCGGCGCAGGTGATCAGCAGGTCCTGCACCTGGGCCCCGAAGGCCTCGAAGGCGGCGAAGAATTCCTCAGCCGTCGGGTAGCAGTCCGGGTGGTCGTGCTCGATGTTGGTCACGACGGCCACCGATGGCGACAGGCCCAGGAAGGCGCGGTCGTACTCATCGGCCTCGATGACGAACTCAATTCCCCGGCCGGCATGCGCGTTGGTCCCCAGGTCGGTGGCGACACCGCCGATGATGTAGGACGGATCGCGTCCGGCCTGTTCGAGGATCCAGGCGATCATCGCCGTCGTCGTCGACTTGCCGTGCGTCCCGGCCACCGCCACCGTCCGGTACCCGGCGGTCAGCTCGCGGAAGTACTCCTCACGCCGTAGGACGGGAATGCCCGCCTGACGTGCGGCGAGCACCTCCGGGTTGTCGGCCGCCACCGCCGACGAGACCAGGACGAGCCGCGCACCGGCGACGTTGGCCGCCGCATGACCGTAGGTCACCGGCACGCCAAGCTCTTCGAGCGCCTGCGCGTAGGGGGACGGCGCCTGGTCCGAACCGGACACCGCTTCCCCTCGCTCGTGCAGCACCCTGGCAATCGCCGACAAACCCGTGCCTCCGATTCCGACGACGTGAATCCGGTCGGTCATACGAACACGACGATGATGAACACGAAGACGACGCCCACGGCGAAGTAGATCTGCGGGATCGGCAGCAGGCTGGGCGGCACCCACTTCATCACCCCGTCGATCTGGGCGCGCAGGGCGGAGTCGGCCGCCGGGGCGATGATCAGCGACGTCGGGTAGCCGGTCTGATCGAGGTAGAAGAACAGCGATCCGATCAGCAGGTACCCGTTGAGCGCGCCGAGCACCAGCCCGAGCAGGATCTCCTCCACACGCTCGCGCACCAGCTTGGGCTGCAGGGCCCGAATGTTCGGCGTCTGGTAGCCGAAGACCGCCAGCAGCAGCAGCACGCCGCCGCGCAGGGCGAACTGGGTCAGGGGCGGCTGCAGCAGCATCGCCGTCCGATAGGGCGTGATGTAGTTGTCCAGAATGGCGTTCAGGAACAGCCCGAGCACCAGCGAGCTGGTGACCAGCAGTTCCTTGGCCCAGCCGCGCATGGCGCCGATGATGGCGAACAGCGCCACGAGCATGCCGAACAGGACCGTCAGGCTAACCATCCGCCGTCGCCTCTCGCGCTGCCGCGCGCTCGATCTCGGCCGCGATCGCCTGCGCCGCCTCCGGCCGCGATAGCCGGCGCGCCGCGGCGCTCATCACCTGCAATCGTTCCCGGTCGCCGAGCAACGCCCGGACCGTCGGCAGCAGCTGCGCGCCCAGGTCCTGGTCGCGGACGAGGACCGCCGCGCCCTGGCGCACCAGGTGCTCGGCGTTCAATCTCTGGTAGCGCCATGCATGCGGATATGGCACCAACGCTGCTGGCAGGCCGAAGAGCGGAAGCTCGCCGAGCGCCGATGCGCCTGCCCGAGCAACCGCCAGGTCGGCCGCGGCGAATGCCAGGCCCATCTCTTCGTGCAGGTAGGCATACGGGTGGTAGCGTCGGCCATGGGTCCCCTCCAGGCGTTCGCGAATCTCCGTCACGCGGGGCCAATCGAGCTCACCGGTGACGTGCACCACCTGCGTCATGCCCAGGACGTCGTCCAGGCACGACCACAGCGCCTCGTTGATCGAACGCGCCCCGCGGCTGCCTCCAAAGACGAGCAGCACCGGTTCCTCGGCCGCCAGCCCCAGCCGCGATGCGCGCCTGCTGCCGGTCGACCGCCTGCAGCCCGGGACGCGTCGGGTATCCGGTCACGACCACGCGCTGGTGCGCCGGATAGAATTCGCGCGCCTGCTCGGCCGTGACGCACACGGCAGCCGCACCCCGGCTGACGAACTTGAGGGCCAGGCCGGGTTCGAGATCCGGCACGTACGTCACCCGCGGCCGCCGACCGGCGGCCATCGCCACCGGCACGCCAACGTATCCGCCGGTGAACAGCAGCACGTCCGGGCGGAAGCGGCGCAGGATTCGCCGGGCGGCAGGGACGCCCCGCGCCAGGCGCAGCAGATTGCCCGGCAACTGACGCGGGCCAATCGCCATGGATGCCGGCGGCCGGCACCGCCGTGAAGGGGATCCCTTCACGTTGCACCAGCGAGGCCTCCATCCCGCCTTCTCCGCCCACCCAGAGCACCTCGAGCGCGTGCGTGCAGGGCGGCGAGAATGGCTAAGGCGGGATACACGCCGCCGCCGGTTCCGCCAGCCGATACCAACAGTCGCAGCATAGTCGGTCGGTCCAACCTCGAGCGGCTTGCGCCGCGAGATATTCAGCAGGATCCCGATGGCGGCCAGCGTGCTGGTCAGGTTCGATCCACCATACGAGAAGAACGGCAGGGCGTTGCCGGCGAACGGCAGCAGCCCCAGCAGCACCGACATGTTGATCAGTGCCTGGATCCCGATGTAGAAGGTGATCCCGGCCGCCAGGAGCTGCGTCAGCTTGTCCGGCGATCCGAGGGCGATGCGGAAGCCCCGCGCCATCAGCAGCGCGAACAGGACGATGACCAGCACGGCCCCCAGCAGGCCCAGTTCCTCGCCGATGATGGCGAAGATCGAATCGGTGTGCGGCGCCGGGAGCAGGCCGAACTTCTCGCGGCTGGCGCCCAGGCCGCGGCCGAAGATGCCTCCCGCGTACAACGCCTGCAGCGAATGCTGGACGTGGTAGGAGGCTTGATCGACGTCGATCAGCCCGGCGATGAATAGATCCCAGCGGCGCCCGGCCGGTGTGCGTCAGGCGGACGAGGATGTAGCCCATCACCCCGCCCCCGAGCGTGATGACCAGCGACTGCGCCGTCTTGGCGCCCGCCAGGTAGAACATCACCAGGGCGACCATCGCCGCGGTGAGCACGACGCTCAGGTCCGGCTGCAGCAGGACCAGCCCGTCGACGATGCCCAGGATCATCATCAGCGGCAGGAACCCGTAGCCCCATTCCGACAGCCGGTCGCCCTTCGACTCCATCCACACCGCCAGGTAGATGATCAGCGCCAGCGTGGCCATCTCCGACGGCTGGACCGATCCGCCGAGGATGGCGCGCCGCGGGCCGCCTCCGACGCTGAGCAGCAGGGAGAGCAGGAGTCCGAGGATGGCCACGACGATGACCGGTACGGCCAGTTTGCGCAGCCAGTGCAGCGGGAAGAACGCGGCGAAGCCCAGGACCACGAGTGCAAACCCGAGGTTCCCCAACTGCTTGAGCAGGATGGCGTTGGGATCGAGGAACAGTCGCCAGGAGACGTCCCAGCTGGCGGAGTAGACCATGACCATGCCGAAGGCGATCATGCCGGCGACGAGCAGCAGCAGCCACGGGTCGAAGCCCAGCCAGCGAGAGTGGCGGGTGCCGAGCGGCTGCGGGATCGGAGGCGTGAATGCGCTGGCGGTCACAGGCCGGTCACCAGTTCGCGGAATCGTTCGCCCCGGGCGGCGAAGTCCACGAACTCGTCGTACGACGTGCCGCCGGGCGAAAGCAGGACGACGTCGCCGGGCGCGGCGCGTTCGGCTGCCGCCTGGACAGCCTGGTCCAGGCCGGCGCAGACGTCGGTCGTGTGTGGTCGCTCCCGGCCCGAGAACTCGGCCAGGGCGGCGGCGATCTTGGGCGCCGCCTCCCCGAACAACACCAGGTGGTCGACACGCTGCGTGACGAGATCGGCCCACGCGCTCCAGGGCAGGTCCTTGTCGCGTCCGCCCGCCAGAAGCACGATCGGCTCCTGGAACGATCGCAGCGCAGCCAGGGCGCGTTCCGGGGCGGTGGCGATCGAGTCGTTGTACCAGTCGGCGCCGCGGACGCGCCGCACCCACTCCAGCCGATGTTCCACACCGCGGAAACCGCGGATGGCCTCGCGCATCGCTTCGAGCGAGATCCCCGCAGCGGCGGCGATGGCGCAGGCGGCGGCGACGTTCTGCAGATTGTGTTCGCCGCGCAGCAGCACCTGGCTGGTGGGCAGCACGACCTGGGGCTGGCCGTCAGCGTGCAGCACAATCAGGCCTCCCCCGTACGATGCACCTTGCCCGGCAAGCGGCTTGTCGCGTCCGAAGCTCCACAGTCCGCCACGCACCCGGTCGCACAACGCCCAGGCACCCGGGTCGTCCTGCCCCAGCACGGCGGCGTCATCGGGCTCCTGGCTCGACAGGATGCGCGCCTTGGCCTCGGTGTAGGCGGCCATCGTCCGATGCCGGTCGAGGTGGTTGGGCGTCAGGTTGAGCACGGCGGCCACGTTCGGGCTGGTGGTCATCACTTCGAGCTGGAAGGACGAGAGCTCCATGACGACGAAGTCGTTCGGCCGGATCAGCCCCAGATCTTCCAGCATCGGGCGGCCGATGTTGCCGCCGATCCAGGCGCGCGCACCCGTGACCTCGGCGTGCCGTTCGGCCATCCGCCCCACCAGCGCGGTCGTCGTGGTCTTGCCCGCCGAACCGGTGATACCGATCGTGGGCGCGGGGCTGGCGTCGACGAAGATCTGCGAAGTCGTTCGTCACCGCCAGGCCCCGCTGCCGGGCCTGCTGAGCCAGCGGCAGATCGGCGGGAACCCCGCCGGAAAGGCACAGCAGGTCGGCGCCCTCGAGCAGCATGGGCGGATGGCCTCCGAGCACGAACTCCACCGGCAGGCCGTCGAGCTCGTCGATCGAGCTGGCGAGGGAGGCGGCCGGCTTCTGATCAGTCACGGTCACGTGCGCTCCTTGGGCGGTCAGGAATCGGGCCAGGGCCTTGCCCTGTCGGGCCAGTCCCACGACGACGACGCGTTTGCCCGTCCAGTCCGCCATGCGTCACGGTCAGGCGGCCCGCTCGGCCTGCAGCGCCGGCGCCGGGGCGCGTTCGGTGCGCGCCGCCCGCTTCTCCGGCCGATGCACGCGACGCAGGTCGTCTTCCACGCCGATCCAGAAGTGGTTGGGAAGGACCAGGCGCGCCTGGCGCATCTCGACCGGGAGCTTCTTGGAGTCGGTATCGTCCCAGGTGTCCGGATTCACCAGACACAGCGTCGGCTCGCGCCCGTACTTCTCCTTGTAGTAGTCCGCCGCCCGCCGCACCTTCTCGGCGAACGTGCGTGAACTGTCATCGAACCACAGCATGCCGATGTCCATCTCACCTCCCTTTCAATAGGGCCAGGGCGATCCCCACCATGGCCGCCAGCAAGTTGACGAGCCAGAAGCGTTGGACGACCTGGGTTTCGCTCCATCCGAGGAGCTCGAAGTGATGCTGGAGCGGCGCCATCTTGAACAGGCGCCGCCCGCGGGTGATCTTGAAGTAGGCGATCTGCAGGATGACGGAGGCGGTGACGCTGGCCGGGACGATGGCGATCACCGGCAGCAAGGCCCACTGCCCGGTCATCAGGGCCACGACGGCCAGCGTCGCCCCGAGCGACAGCGATCCGGTATCGCCCATGAACAGTTCGGCGGGGTGGACGTTGTACCAGAGGAAGGCGAACAGGGCGCCGACGATCGTGAAGCAGAAGCGCAGCAGGAACACCTGCCCCTGGAGCGCGGCGATGATGCCGAAGGCGACGAACGCCACGGCCGTGATCAGCCCGGCCAGCCCGTCCAGCCCGTCGGTCAGGTTGACGGCGTTGGTGGACGAGACGATGACGAAGGCGGCGATCGGGACGTACCAGATGCCGAGCGAGATCTCCTCCGGGTAGTTCGGCAGGTAGAGCTCCGGCACCTGCAGCCCGTACTTGAGCGCCAGCGCAGCCGCCACGGCCAGGATGATCTGCCACAGGAACTTCGACCGGGCGCGCAGCCCCTCGCCGCGCCGCACGCCGCGAATGCCCTTCCAATCGTCCCACGCCCCCAGCACGGCGAAGGCCAGCATCACCACCAGCGGCAGCAGGATCGAGCGACCGATGACGTTGATCTCGGTCAGGATCGAGACCAGGTTGAGCGTCCCGGTGATCACCAGGACCGGGATGATGAACAGCCAGCCGCCCATCGTCGGCGTGCCGAGCTTGGTGATGTGGCGCTGGGGCCCCTCGATGCGGATCTGCTTGCCGATCTTGAGCATGCGCAGGACCTGGATCAGCGGTCCGCCCCAGATCACGGTCAGCAGGAAGGTGATGCCTCCCAGGGAGAGGGCGATCGACGTGTCGCTCACCCAGACTCCTCCAGGCCGGCGATGATCGTGTCCATGTGCATCCCGCGCGAGCCCTTCACCAGCACCACGTCGCCCTCGCCGATCCTCCCGCGCAGCAGCTCGGTGGCGGCGGCGCTGTCCGGCACGGCGCTGATGCGGGCGGCGCCCAGGCCGGCGCGGGCCGCCTCGTCGGCGATCCAGCGGGCACGCTCGCCGACGGTCACCAGTTCCGCGGCCACTTCGGCCGCGCGCGCGCCGACCATGCGGTGCCCGCGCTCCTCGAACTCGCCCAGCTCGAGCATGTCGCCCAGGACGGCGATCCGCCGCCCCTCCAGTTCGGCCAGCAGATTGAGGGCGGCGATGACCGATGTCGGAGCAGCGTTGTAGGTGTCATCCAACAGCAACGCGCCATGCGGTCCCTGGACCGCCACCAGCCGCAGCTGCGACTGGGTGTTCCGCAGACCGTCCAGGATGGCGTCCCAGGGCATCCCTTCCACCAGCGCCACCGCCGCGGCGCGCAAGACCGTGTGGACCGAATGGCGGCCCAGCAGCGGGACGTGGACATGGAACGACTCGCCCGCGTGATGCAGCGTGAATCGAATGCCCTCCAGCCCCAGCCCCTCGTCGTCGCTCGCCCGCAGATCGGCGGCCGCGGCGAAGCCGTAGGTCAGCACTCGCGCCCGGGTGCGACCGGCCATCCCGAGCACGGCCTCATCGTCGGCGTTCAGGATGGCGACGCCCTCCGGCGCCGGCGGCAGGCTCTCCACCAGCTCGGCCTTGCCATCGAGAATGGCCTGCATCGAGCCGGCGCGTTCCAGGTGCACGGCGCTGATGTTGGTGACCACACCTACCTGCGGCCGGGCCAGCCGGCACAACAGGGCAATCTCACCCGGCACGTAGAACCCCATCTCGAGCACGGCACGCTGATGCATCTCGGTCAGTCGCAGCATGCTCAGCGGCAAGCCGATCTCGTTGTTCAGGTTGCCCGGGTTTCGCAGCGTGCGGTAGCGGCCCTCGAGGACCTCGGCCGCCAGTTCCTTCGAGCTCGACTTGCCGACGCTGCCGGTGATGCCGATCACGCGCAGGTTGAGCTTCGCCCGCCAATGCCCGGCGATGCTCTGGAGCGCAGCGAGCGTGCTGGGCACGCGAATGCACAGCGGCGGGCGCGCGGCCCGTGCCTGCGCCTCGTTGGGCGGCGTGGACAAGTCGAGCGTGGTCCAGGGCCCGGTCAGGTCCCGCTCCACCAGGGCTGCCAGCGCGCCACGCTCGAAGGCCGCGCCGACATGTTCGTGCCCGTCGGTCCGCTCGCCCGGCAGGGCGACGAACAAGGAGCCGGGGATCGCCAGGCGCGAGTCGATGGCGCCGTCCGTGACCACCTGGTCCAGGAACGGGTATGCCTGCCCCGTCAGCGCCTCGACGACCGTGCCCAGCGTCAGCATCGTTGGCTCATCCGCCCACCGCGGCCTGTTCCATGGAGGCATCGGGTGGAATACCCATCATCACGACCAGCCGTTCGGCGATCTCCTGAAAGACCGGGGCGGCGATCACCGAGCCCCAGGGAGCCGTCGCCGGCTTGTCAATCCGCACCAGCACCAGGAAGCGCGGCTCCGGCAGCGGGCCCCAGCCGATGAACGACGCCACCGTCCACTTCGGGTCGTAGCCCTTCTCGGTGGCGATCTGTGCCGTGCCGGTCTTGCCCGCCAGCCGGTAGCCGGCGATGGAGGCGTAGCGCGTCTCGCCTTCGAGCGACTGGGCGAGCATATCGGTCAACGTATCGGCGGTCTGGCGCGAGATCGGCCGCCCCAGGACAGTCGGCTGAGGCCAGTAGGCGCCTTGCGGTCCAACGACCTGGCGCACGATGTGCGGCTGGACCATGTCGCCGTGATTGGCGATGGCGCTGACGGCGGTCAGCAATTGCATCGGGGTCACCGACACGCCCTGCCCGAACGAGTTCGTGCCCATGTCCGGTTCGGTCCAATCCGGATCGCGGGGCGTGCGCAGTTCGCCGCTGACCTCGCCGGCCATATCCACGCCGGTGAGTTGGCCGACGCCGAACTTGCCGAGCTCGGCGTACAGGTCCGTCGCCCCCAGCCGTTCGGACGCGATCCACGCCAGGCAGACGTTGAGCGAGTGCTCCAGGCAGCCGATCATCGTCTGCTGCCCCCACGAACGCCCGTCCCAGTTGCGGATGGTGTGGCCGCCGACTTCGATTTGTCCGGTGTCGATGAACTCGGTCTCGGGCTCGACGCGGTCCAGATCGAGGGCGGCGGCCATCGTAAGGACCTTGAAGGTCGAGCCGGGCTCGAAGGTCCCTGCGACCCCGGGCGTAATGACGGGGTTTCCTTCGTCTTCCTGATTGGCATTCGGGAGCCACGGTTCGTAGCGATTGGGGTCGAGCACCGGCCAGGCAGCCATGGCCAGGATTTCGCCATTGCGCGGGTCCATGACGATCACCTGGCCGCTCTCCGCCAGGCTGGACTCGATCGCTTCCCTGAGCGCCGTCTCCACCATCTGCTGGATCGCCAGGTCGAGGGTCAGGACCAGGTTGACGCCGGCGGGCGGGTCGGGCTGCAGGCGAGCTTCCAGCGGGATGAACGGGCGGTGGATCGTGATCGGCTTGCCCGAGAGCCACTCGTCGTAGTAGCCCTCCACGCCGTAGAAGCCCTGCCCTTCCTGGTTGACGAACCCCAGCACATGCCCGGCGACGGTTCCCGCCGGATACGTGCGCTTGGGTGCGGCGACCAGATCGAGGCCGCTCAGGTCCGGCGCCAGCGGATCGGCCAGGAAACCGTTGAGCACCTCGGCCACCGTCTTGTCGACCGTCACCGGCCAGGGGTTGCCGTTGGCGTCCTTGCGCGTCATCCGAATGCGGAACTGACCGACCGCCGCCCAATCGGTGGTGACCTGCGCGTACAGATCCTCCAGCGGGAGCACCAGCAGCTTGGACAGCGTCAACGGGATTTCCTTCTTGCTGCGCTCCGTCAGCTGGCGGACTTCGATCTCGAGGTAGAACATCGTTGCATTGCTGGCCAGCAGGTTGCCGTTGCGGTCATAGATCTGGCCGCGTGCCGGGACGACCTTCTCGACCTGCGACGCGCCGTATTCGGCGCGGGCGGCGAACACCGGCGCATAGGGTCCGAACTGCACACGCACCAGCTGGAGCACCAGGGCCGCGACGGCGCCGCCCATCAGGATCAGGATGAATCGAATGCGCCGTCGCGTGACGCCTTCCTGGTTCACGGCGATCCCCCCGGCGAACCGACCCAGCGCGTCAGCCAATCCCCGAGCGTTTCGGTGTACGCGGGCGAAAGCATCGCCTGGCCGTCGTCGTCTGTGGCGGGCGGGCGTGGGGCGATGAAGTCGGACGGCGGGATGTAGCCATCGATGGTGATGAAGAGCACGTCGTCAGGGCCGGCGGCATGGAAGCCGAGGTTGGCCGCCCTGGCGATCATCGTTTCAGGAGCGGTGCGCGACGCCAGCTCGGCGCTGAGCTCGCTCGTCAGCCGCAGGAGTTCGGTCCGGCGCTCCTCCAGGGTCAACACCTCACGTCCCGCCCTGGCCAGACGAGCGTTCACCGCCAGGTAAACGCCGCTGACGACCAGAAAGACGATGGCGATCAGCATCGTCTTCCCCGTCCATCGCACCTGGAGCCGCCAGGGAGCCTGGCGGGAAGCATGCATTCGCTTGGCTCTCATACCGGTTCCCTCGCCCACCATTCCAGCGCTTGCATGCAAGCTTCATGCCATCCCCAGCCGCTCGGCTACACGCAACCGGGCGCTGCGGGCCCGCGGGTTCCGGGCGACTTCGTCGTCATCGGGACGGATCGGGGTACGCGTGATCTGCTTCAGACCGGCCCGGTGACCGCAGGTGCAGACCGGCTGGCGGGGAGGGCACAAGCAGTCGGTGCTCTCGCGCCGCAGGAACTGCTTCACCGCCCGGTCTTCCAGCGAATGAAAAGCGATCACCGCCAGTCTCCCGCCAGGCCGCAGGCAACTCATCGCCTGCTGCAGACCTTGCTCCACCGCCTCGAGCTCACCGTTCACGGCGATGCGGAGCGCCTGGAACGTGCGCGTCGCCGGATGCGTCCGTCCGCCCTTGTAGCCCGTGGCCGAGGCGACGACCTGGGCCAGCGCGCGCGTGGTGCGGATCGGTCGGGCGCCGACGATGGCCTGCGCCACGCGCCGCGCCCGGGGCTCTTCCCCAAAGCGGGTGAGCAGATCGGCCAGCTCACCCGCTTGAAGGTTGTTCACCAGATCGGCCGCCGTCTCGGGCGCGGCCGGATCGAAGCGCATGTCCAGGGGGCCGTCGTGCAGGAGCGAGAACCCGCGCTGCGGGTCATCCACCTGCATCGAGGACATCCCCAGGTCCAGCAGCACACCGTCGACCATGTCCCATCCCACCGCCTCGGTCGCCGCGGTCATGGCGGCGAACGACGCCTGGCGCAAGATCGCCCGCGTCGCCGTACGAGCCTAGCCGCTCGGCGGCGATGCGGAGCGCAGCCGGGTCGCGATCGAGGCCGAGCAGCTCCCCATCGGGAGCGCTGGCCTCGAGCAGTCCCCAGGCATGGCCGCCGGCTCCGACGGTGCCGTCGATGAAACGGCGGCCGGGGGCCGGGCGGAGGGCGGAGAGCACGACGTTGTAAAGGACCGGAAGGTGAGGGGGCGGCCCGTCGGCCATCCCCTACCCCGCCGAGAGATCGAATGCTGTGAACCGCTTGGCGTTGCTGTCCGGATCGGTCACCCCGATGAGCTCCTGGTCCCAGGCTTGCTTGCCCCAGATCTCAAAGTACTCACCGGCGCCCACAACGGCCGCCTCTCCTTCGAGCTGCGCGTACTGCCTGAGGAATTCGGGGATCAGGATGCGACCGGCATTGTCGATCTCGACCTCGGTCGCGCCGCCGAAGATCACGCGCCTCACCGCGCGTGCTTCCGGATCGGTGGCGGTGAGCGTGCTGGCTCGCTTGGCCAGCCGCTCGAAGCTCTCCGTGGTATAAACCATCAAGTTGCGTTCGAACCCTTGGGTTACGTAGGCGCCGGACGCAAGCGCTTCACGGAAGCGCGCCGGGATCGTCAAGCGACCTTTGGCATCGAGGCTGTGGGTGTACTGGCCTAAGAACATCTGTGCTAAGTGTCCCTTCAAAGGCAGAACGCCGGTTCCCGCCGGCGTCCCACTCGTCCCCACTTGCACCCACAATCTGACACAGTATACATGCATTTCGCGAAACTGCGCAACAGGTTCCCCACCACTCCTAGGTGGTACCTAGGTCCTACCCTGCCCCGCGGAGGCCTTGGCCGTGGACTATCCGAACCCCAGTCGTGGGCTGCGCGACCTCGTGGCCGGCACCGAAATCGAAGTGCCTTTGCTCGATGGCACCCGGCGTCGCTACATCAACTTCGACAATGCCGCCTCGACACCAGCGCTGAAGGCGGTCCGTGACGGCATCGATCGCTTCCTCGACTACTACTCCAGCGTGCACCGCGGTACGGGCTTCAAGTCACAGCTCGCCACGTGGGCCTATGAGCAGGCGCGCCACCAAACGCTCGCCTTCGTCGGCGCCCGCCCCGAGACGCACACGTGCATCTTCGGAAAGAACACCACCGAGGCGACCAACAAGCTGGCGCGCCGCCTGGGCTTGCGCGACGGCGACGTCGTGCTGACGACCGAGATGGAGCATCACTCGGATGATCTGCCCTTCCGCGCGGTGGCGCAGGTGGCGCACGTCGCCGTCGACGCCCAGGGCCGATTGGACGAGGCCGACTTCGATCGACTGCTCCGACAGCATCAAGGGAAAGTGCGGCTGGTGGCCGTCACCGGCGCAAGCAATGTGACCGGATACCTCAATCCCCTCCACCGGCTGGCCGAGAAGGCGCACGCCGCCGGCGCGCTGTTCCTGGCGGACTGCGCGCAGCTCGCCCCGCATCGCGCCGTCGACATGCGTGACCTGGCCGACCCCGGGCATCTGGATTTCGTCGTGCTCTCGGCGCACAAGATGTACGCACCGTATGGCACGGGCGCCCTGATCGGGCGCACGGATATCTTCGAAGCCGGAGAGCCGGATGTGCGCGGCGGCGGCACGGTCGAGGTCGTGACGCTTGAACTCGGTGGCCTGGGCCGGACCTCCGGACAAGGATGAAGCCGGCAGCCCGAACGTCGTCGGAGCGGTAGCGTTGGCGCTGGCCCTGCGGGAGTTGGGGGCGATCGGGATGCCGGCTATCGCACGCCATGAGGCCGAGCTGACGGCGCATGCCCTGCGCGGGCTGAAGCGCCTCCCCGGCGTGCGCCTTTTCGGCGATGCCGATCCGGAGCGCGCGTGCCGAGCGCCTGGGCGTGATCCCGTTCGGCCTCGACGGCGCCTCGCATTTCCTGGTGGCCGCGATCCTGGGACACGAGTTTGGGATCGGTGTTCGCTCCGGCTGCTTCTGCGCCCATCCGTACGTGCTCCGGCTCCTTGGCATGGACCACGCGCAGTCCGAGGCGTCGCGGGCGCGGATCCTTGCCGGTGACCGGAGCGAGATGCCCGGCATGACGCGCATCAGCTTCGGGCTCTACAACACGATCGAAGAGGTGGATCGATTTCTCGAGGCGCTGTCGGTCGTGGCCGCCGGGGAATACCGCGGCCGCTACCAGCAGGATCCGGCCAGCGGGGAGTACCGACCCGATGGATGGGCGCCGGATTTCGAAGCCGCCTTCCCGCTGTCGTCTCCCGCGGCCCGCCCCGGCTAGGCTCCTCGATCACTCGCAATGTGAAGGCCCCCGGGTTGCCCCGGGGGCCTGGCATTGGGTCGGCCTGTAAGCCGCGTTCTGTCCACCACCGGCGGGCGGTTTACGGCCTTGCGGCCTTCATCCCGTCAGCCTGTGGATGGGCGATCATCTCTCTGGGCCGCCGCGTCGCCGCGTGGCTCATGCAGCCTACCCGGAGCTCGGAGGGGACGAGCCGCCCCCTGGATCCCCGAAGGGACCGTCGCTCCTGCTTGGCCTTGCTCCCGGCGGGGGTTGCCTGGCCGCAGCCATTGCTGGCCGCGCCGGTGGTCTCTTACACCACCTTTTCACCCTGACCCCGGCTTGCGCCGGGGCGGTCTGTTTCTGTGGCCCTGTCCGCGGGTCGCCCCGCCCGGGGGTTACCCGGCGCCGTGCTCTGTGGAGCGCGGACTTTCCTCGGCCGGCCGAGCCGGCCGCGATCGCCCGGCCCACCCAACACCGATCCTCATCATACTCCAGATCGCGACCCGACTTCCGAAGGCCGGGCGGCAGGCCGCTTACCTGCCACATACGCTCGTGTGCTACATCTTAAGCTGAGGTCCACCGAGCGCGGGGCTTGTTGGAGCCCGGCAAGTGGACTATAATGCCGGAGATTCTTGGAGGCTTTGGATGCCGCTCTACAGTTACCGGTGCGACAACTGCGGCGTGCAGTTCGAGCAGCGGCAGCATTTCACCGACGCGCCCCTGGTTCAGTGCCCGGAGTGCGGCGAGGACTCGCTCCGAAAGCTGTTCCAGCCGGTGGGGGTGGTCTTCAAGGGCTCAGGATTCTACGCCACCGACCACCGTTCGCCGTCGGGTCAGGTCGCGGCCAAGAAATCCGAGAAGTCTGAGAAGGCCGACAAGGCTGAGTCGTCCGCATCCTCCGAGCCGGTGGCTGCCAAGCCCGAGAAGGCGAGCGAGAGCTAGGCAGACCGCTCTGCCCGAGCATGAAGAAGAGCCGGCATGCCGGCTCTTGTCGTTCCTGCCTACATACACAGCGGCTCACATCTGGAAGCCGCCGCTGGCGCGCACGATCCTCCAGGTGAAGTTCGGTGACGTAGTCCAGCAGCCGGTCGCGCAGTCGGCGCCATTCCTCCGTCCCCAGCGCCAACTCCATGCGCGCCACCGTTTCCGCCACCGCGCCGGTCAGGATCTGCGGCCGCCGGCCGTAGGTTGTGTACCACGCCTCGGTCGGCTGGATGCCCAGACGCTGAATGCCGGGCACGAACTCCCGCACCACGAACTCAAAGTACTCCTGTTCGCGGCCGGGGATGATGTCCCAGGTCATCAACAGCTTCACGGGCACCGTCGGCGCCTCACGATGCGGGGGTCAGGACGACGACTTGCGTCTCGTCCGGCATCCCCGACTTGGTGGCCTTCAAGACCGGCACCGCCTCCGCATTGGAGATCCCCATCTCGGACAGGAAGCGGGCCACCGGGGTCAGTTTCGACTCCTCCTTCCCCGTCTTGTAGTGCATCGGGACCACGATCGAAGGTTCGATCAGGCTGATGACTTCGGCGGCCTCCGAGGCGCCCAGCGCTCCCCCGCCTCCAACCGGGACCAGGGCGATGTCGACCGCACCCAGGTCCTCGATCTGAGACTGCGTCGGCACGTAGGCCAGGTCGCCCAGATGGGCCACCGCCAGCCCCTCGAAATCGAAGACGTAAAGCGTATTGGACTTCGAGCCGTTCTTCTTCGAGTCGCGCGGCTCCATGCGTATGCCGGTCACGAATACGCCGCCGATCTCGTACTCGCCCGGGCCGGTGATCGCCCGCCGTTCGCCTTTGACCGCCTTGAGGTAATTGTGACCCGGCGCGTCGTGGCTGACGGTGACGATATCGGCCTTGAGTTTCAACGTCGGCAGGCCCTGCGAGGGCTCGTAGGGATCGGTCACCACCGTCGCCAGCCCGCGCTCCGTCAGCCGGAAGCACGACAACCCGTACCAGACGATCTCCATGCCGCCTCCACTTCCAAGCGTGCGATTATACACGAGGGACGAATCGGGGATGCGCGCCCAGGCTGTATTCGCATTCCACGAGCTTCGCCCTGGCCCCTCCGATCGACCGCGTGTCACCGCCTCGAACTCCATCGGCGGAGCCGCCCTTCGACGGACGCAATAACCTCGGCGACGGGGTCAGGGTCCGGGTACGAACGATCCGGTGCATGCGCAATCCCCTGCCCCGGACTTGCGCCAGCCGGTTGGCGGCGCGAGCCTTGTCCGGCTGCAGGCCGGCGTCCTTCCCGAGCCCGACCGGCCCGCAGCTCGGGTGGAGGCTACCGGGTATGCAGACACGCGAAGGCAGCGTGGTCGTGATCGGCGCCGGGGTGGCCGGGCTCTCGGCCGCCGCGTGGCTGGCCCAACAGGGCGTCCATGTCGTCGTCCTCGAAGCCGCTCCCCAAGTGGGGGGATGCTGCGGGACGACGATCGTGGATGGCTACCGCTTCAACGACGGGGCGCAGTATCTGATGCTCCCCCAGATGTTGGCCACCATCTTCGAGCAGCTGAAGATCGAGTTCTCCGGCCTGGCGCTCCAGCGCGTGCGCACGCCGCTGTTGACCGAGCTCACGGACGGCACGCAAGTTGAAATCGGATCCGACCTGAAGGTCAGCTGCCTGCGCGGCCGCCTCGACACCCGCCGGGCGGAGGCCGAGCTGGAGCAGTTGATCCGGCGCTGGCGCCCGGTGCTTCATGATTTGACGAGCGCAGAGTGGCTGTTGGGTGGTGCCACCCCGCTCGCCGTACTCCGGACGGTGGGGCGTCACCTGCCGCGGTTCGCTCGCACCCTCGAGGCCGAACTGAACTCTGCGTTTGGCGAGCCTGCCTTCCGCTCGGTCATGGCGGGCCATCTCCTCTTCGCCGGCGGTCCCCCGCGTCGGTTCACGGCCCCATCGATCATCGCGCTGGTCAGCGTCCTGTCCGACGGACTGTTCCTGCCCGAGCTCGGTATGGGCCAGCTGCCGGCGGCGTTGGCGGCGTCCGTGGAACGAAGTGGAGGCTCGATCCACCTTTCCGCCCCGGTCCGGCGAGTGCATGTCCGCGGCGGTCGGGTCCATTCGGTTGAAGCGGATGGGATTGGCGTGATGGAATGTCGGGCGGTGATCTCCACCGCCAGCCCGCTGATCACCCTCGGGCCGCTGCTGGGTGGGCACACGCTGCCGCGGGCCTGGCGCGCCAGGCTGAGAAACACCCGCCTGTCGATGAAGGCCTTCTCCGTCCAATTGGGGCTGGCGAACCGGATCGATACGCCTTCCCACCTGAACTACGTGCTCCCGTCCCTCGATCGGCAGGAAGCCTTCTTCGCGCCGCGCTCGCCGGATGTCGAGTGGGGCTACTACTCGGTTCCGACGGTCGTCGTGCCCGGGCTCGCCCCGGCGGGAGGCAGCCTGGTCGAGCTCTACCCTCCGGTCTCCCAGGAGGAGCCGGCCGAGGCGTGGGACTCGGACCGCAAGTCGCGCCTGGCCGATTCGGCGATCGAGTGGTTGGGGAGACGGCATGCACTCGAGATCGCTGTCCGCCGGGTGCGCAGCCCGCTCGACTTCCAGTCCGAGCTGCATCTGCCGGGCGGTGCGATCTATGGCGTCGATCCCGCCGCCGGACCCCTGGCGCTGTTTCCTCAACGGGGTCCCCTGCCCGGGCTCTTCCTCGCCGGGCAATCGACCTTCCCCGGCTTTGGCATCCCGACGGCCGCCCTCTCGGGGCTGCGGGCGGCGCGGCTGGCATTCGAGCACCGGTCGGCACGCTGACGGCGAGGCAGATGTCCGGCGCTCGGTATAATCGGCGCGTGCACGATCTCCTTGCCTCGACCCAATCCGTTCGGATCGGCGGCGGCCGGATCCAAGACCTCCCCGGTGGCGGATGCCGACTGTCGATCCCTCCCGTCTCGCGCGGCTACGCCGACGCGCAGCTCGACGACACACAGGGCCTGCCGCGCGATCGATTCTGCTGGACGCCGCCTCTGCGACTGACCATCCGCGCCCAGGTTTCTCCAGCCGTGTCCCTCGGCACGTACGGCTTCGGGCTGTGGAACGATCCGTTCGCCGTCTCGCTTGGGATGCACGGCGCCGCGCGCCGTCTGCCGTGCGGGCCGCGGGCGCTGTGGTTCTTCTACGCCTCGCCTCCGAATGAATTCGGATTCACCTCCGGCCCGCGCAGCGGCTGGCGGGCGATGTCGATCGACACGCCGCAATTCCATCCCCTGTGGCTGACGCCAGCCGCTCTGGCGGTCGCCGCATTGGCGCAGATCCCGATTGTCCGGCGTCCCGTGATGCGGGCCGCGCTCCGGCAAGTCACCGCCGCCGAGGCGGTGCTGACGTCCGCGGCGGACGAGCTTCACGAGTACGAGCTGATCTGGGAGCGGAGCGCGGCGACTTTCCGGGTGGATGGCCAGGTCGTGCTTCGCGCCGCAGCACCTCCCCGGGCGCCGCTTGGCTTTGTCGCCTGGATCGACAACCAGTACGCCATCGCCACCCCCGAGAGCGGGCTCCGGTTCGGGACGCTGACGACCGAGGCCGAACAGTCCCTCGACCTGCGCCTGGCGTCCATCGCGCCGCTGGCCGGCTGACCCCATGACGCGGAGGCGCGCGGTGCTGCGGATCCTGCTGCTCGATCTGGATGATGTGCTGATCAAGCAGGTGGCCTACCACCAATCCCTCAAGGAGTGCGTCGAGCGGATCGGCCGGTATTGCGGGTTTGAGGCGGCGCGTCTCACGGACGATGACATCGCCGTGTTCGAATCGCTGGGCGTGACCTCCGAGTGGGACTCGTCCGCCATCTGCGCCGCCCTGCTCCTCGATCGTGCCTGGTCCGTCGACCCGGAGCTCCGGCTCCCGAACCTCCCGACCGCACCCGACGGCCGCCGACACCAACTCGCACCGCCCGATTTCCAGTCCTTCTTCCGCGCCGTGGTGGATGGCGCGGTCACCGGGACCGGGGCGCGCCAGCGGGCGGAGCATCCGGTTGCTCGATGGTGACGAGCGCACGCCGGCCCAGCGCCAGGCGTTGCAGACAGTCCTGCGGTCGGCCTATGACGCCGACGAATCGCTGACCCACCGGATCATCCAGGAGTTGAACCTGGGCGCGGTCGAGTACGAAGCGTGCTACGGGCGTCCGGCCGCCATCCCCGGACCGGGCTACCTGAGCACGATCGACCCGCCGCTCCTCTCGCCATCCGAAGCCGCGCGGTTGACCGCGTGGAGCACGACCCCTGGGAACCGCGCCGTCATCTTTACCAACCGGCCTTCACGGCAGCCGGATGGTTCGGGGGGGATGCCGGAGGCGGAGATCGGGATGGCGCGCCTCGGGCTTTCGACGCTTCCGTTTGTCGGCATGGGCCACCTCGACTGGATTGCACGCGGGCGCGGGCTCGAGTCGCAGTCGCTGCTCAAGCCGAGTGCGGTCCACGCCTTGGCGGCGCTGAGATTGGCGGCCGGGGATTCACTCGGCGACGCCCTGTTGGCCGCCGCGGGTCTGGAGCTGGATCGCGTGGACGACGGGAAGTGGGATCGGCTGGACGCGGCGCAGGCGATTGTGTTCGAGGACTCGTTCCGCGGGCTGCAGAGCGCAAGCGGCGCTCAGAGTGCGCTGCAGTCCATCGGGGTTCGATTGGAGCTTGACCTGCGCGGGGTGACAACGGCGGCCGCCAAGCGTCGCGCCCTGGAAGCCGCAGGCGGCGCAGTCTACCCGGACTTCGCCACCGCGGCATCCGGCATCTTCAACGACGCCGCGTAGTTCGTCTCAGCCCGGCCGACCCCAGAAGCCGTCACGGGTAAACAGCGAGCTGACCAGCGTGTCCAGGAGGCCGGTCTCGGCCGCCAGATCGAGGAGCGTGTAGCGCGTCCGGATCTGCCGCGCCCGGGCGTAGTCTCGCTGGAGCTCCGCACGCGTCAGCCCCAGCTCCTCGGGGGTCGTCGGACAGCCGGCGGCGGCCAGCATCACCCGCAGCTCTTCGACCGGACTCAACTGGGACCACAGGGACCGTTGCAGATCGGGCCAGGCGCGGCGGATGGCCTCGATCCGGCCTCGCATCTGCACCGGCGTCAGATGCTTGGCCTTGGATTCCTCGACGGCGCTGGCGGCGACGCGAGGGTCGGCGAAGGATCGGCGGACTTCGGGTTCGACCTGCTCCCACGCGGGCCACGCCGCCTGCACCGCCGCAGCGTTGAGAGTCGTCAGATCCCGCATCACGAGTTGCTCCGCCAGCGCGGCCGCGGCGACCGTTCCCAGGCCGACCTGGAAGCCGTGGGATGGTACATCGCTGCCGCGGCGCACGCCCTCCATCTCCCACAGGTGGCTGAACAGATGCTCGCTGCCCGACGCCGGCCGGCTCGAGCGGGCTGCCTGCATCGACAGGCCGGCCATCAGCAGCCCCTCGATCAACAGGGAGAAGGCTCTCGGCTCGCGGCGGCGGAGAGCCAGTGGATCGGCGGTCCAGTCGCGCAGTCCGTGCTGCGAATGCTCCCAGGCGGTCGGCTCGATCGTCTCAATTCCGAGCGCACCGGCGATCATCCAGTCGGCGCCCGCAATCACTTTGCCGAGCAAGTCCCCATATCCCGAGGCGGCCATGGCCGGAGGGGCCGCGGCGAGCACGTCGACGTCGGCGAGGACGACGCGCGGCGCGGCGCACGGATCGACGCGCTTGATGCCGTCGTGGGTAATGGCGGCGGCAAAGGCGGTGTAGCCGTCCATGGATGCCGCCGTCGCCACGCACAGGTACGGGACGGCCGAGGCGGTGGGCGGCGAGCTTGACCAGGTCATTGATCACGCCCGAACCGACCGCCACGGGCGTGGCGTCGTGCGCCTTCAGGTAGGCCTCGATCCGGAGGACGTGGTCGAAGTCCGGGTGCAGCCGTGGCGCACCGGGGAAGATCAGCGGTACGGCGGCCAGCCCGCCGGCCGACTCGAGCTGGGCACGCACCAGCCGGCCGGCGGCGCGGTAGGTGTTCTCGTCCGCGACGAGGAGCGTGCGCGGCGATGGGAAATGCGTTCGCAGCGCGGCCTCAACACCGCGCAGGGCTCCGGATTCGACGATCACGGCGCGGGTGTCGGTGGCTGTGGCCAGGGCGCGTTCGACGCGAGTGTGAGGCACGCGGCTCCCTCCCGGGGGCGATGGATCAGCGCGGATTCAGGTCTTTGCGGAAATGCGCCAGGAGAGCGACCTCCTGGTAGCCAAGGCGTTGGTGGGCGGCGCGGCCGTCCTGGTTGTCCGCATACGCATCCGACGCCATCTCGCGGCAGCCGCGGGCCTGGGCCCAGGACTCTGCTTCGGCAATCAGTGCCGCACCCATCCCCTTGCCCCGCCACGCGGGCTCGACGTACCAGCCTTCGAGATACCCGATGCGGCCGGGCCGGCAGCCTTCGGCGGTCAGCCGGATCGAGACCTCCAGGAAACCCACCGGCAGTCCGTCCGGTGCGTGGGCCAGAAACGCGGCGTTGAACTCGGGATCGCCCAGAATATCGGCCATATCGCGCGCGTGGTCCTGCTCCGGGCAGTCCGGCCACAGCGCGGCCCGCATCCGCTTCCAATCATCGAGTTGGCTGCGCCGGACCGCTTCCACCGTCATGTGGCATCGCCCTCGAGGAGGATTCTACAGCGGAGCCCGGGACGGGCGAGACCGGCCGGCCCGGGAAGTACTTACCCCGGCCATGGGGCTTCCTTACAGCGCTAAGCTCCGGCGGCCAGTTCTTCCTTGGCCTTCTTGGTCGCCTTGCCGCGATCTTCCGTGCCGAGGAGCCGCTTGCGAATGCGGAAGGCGGCCGGCGTCACCTCGAGCAGCTCATCCTCGCCCAGATACTCGAGCGCTTCGTCGAGGCTCATGCGCCGTGGCGGCGCCAGCCGTACTTCGATGTCCTGGGTCGAGGAGCGCACGTTGGTCAGGTGCTTCTTCTTGGCGATGTTGATCGTCAGGTCGCCGGGGCGTTGATGCTGTCCGACGACCATGCCCTCGTAGACCTCGATCGCCCGGCTCGACGAACAGCCGGCCGCGTTCTTCGGCGCCCTTCAGGCCGTAAGCGGTCGCCAGGCCGGTCTCCCAGGCGACGAGCGAGCCGACGGCCCGATCGTCGATGCGGCCGGCGGTCGGCATGTAGGCGTGGAAGATCGTATGGACGATGCCCGTCCCCTTCGTGGCGGTCAGGAACTGGTAGCGGAAGCCGAGCAGGCCGCGGGTCGGGACGATGTAGGTCAGGTGAGCCGTGCCGTCCACGCCGCCATGCTGCAGGTCGATCATCTGACCGCGGCGCTGGCCGAGCAGGTCGACGGCCGTGCCGACGTGCGACTCCGGAACCTCGAGGTGCACCTCTTCGTACGGCTCGAGGCGCTCGCCGTCCGCCCCGTCCTTGTAGATCACCTCCGGGCGCGAGACCTGGAATTCGTAGCCCTCCCGGCGCATGGTTTCGATCAGGATCGCCAGCTGCAACTCGCCCCGTCCGGAGACCAGGAAGGTGTCGGTGCTGTCGGTTTCCTCGACGCGCAGCGCGACGTTATGCAGCAGCTCGGACCACAGGCGCTCGCGCAGCTTGCGCGAAGTACCCCACGTCCCCTCCCGGCCGGCGAAGGGCGAGGTGCTGACGCCAAAGGTCATGCGTACCGTCGGCTCTTCGATCCGAATGACCGGCAGAGCGACGGGCTGCTCGGGATCGGCGATCGTCTCGCCGATGCCGACGCCCTCGATCCCGGCGACGGCCACGATCTCGCCGGCTTCAGCGATCTCGACCGGCAGGCGCTGCAGGCCCTGATGGATGTACAGGTAGCGGACGCGCGAGCTGGTCTGGCCGCCGTCGACATCCATCCGCACGACAGGCTGATCGACGCGCATCGTCCCGGAGAAGATCCGGCCGATGGCGATCACGCCTTTGTATTCGTCGTACCCGAGGGTCGTGACCAACATCTGGAGCGGGGCGGCCCGGTCGACGCGCGGCGCCGGGATGTGCTGCAGGATGGCTTCGTACAGCGGCTGGAGATCGGGACCCAGCTCGGGGGTTGTCCCGGCCTGTTGGGTCAGCGCGTTGGTGTAGACCACGGCGAACTCGGCCTGGCGCTCATCGGCGCCCAACTCAATGAACAAGTCGAACGTGCGGTTGACGGCGTCGACCGGATTGGCGTTCTTACGGTCGACTTTGTTGATGACGACGATGGCCTTGTGGCCCATCTGCAGGGCCTTGCGCAGGACGAAGCGCGTCTGCGGCATCGGTCCTTCGGCGGCGTCGACCAGCAGCAGGACGCCGTCGACCATGTTCATCACCCGCTCGACTTCGCCGCCGAAATCCGCATGACCGGGTGTATCGACGATGTTGATGCGAACCCCGCGGTAGGTCACGGCGGTGTTCTTGGCCAGGATGGTGATGCCGCGCTCGCGCTCCAGATCCTGCGAGTCCATCACCCGCTCGGCGACCTGCTGGTTGTCGCGGAACGCCTTGGCCTGCCGCAGCAGGCCATCGACGAGCGTGGTCTTGCCGTGGTCCACGTGGGCCACGATGGCGATATTGCGCAGGTCCTGCCTTGGTTCCTTCACTCCACAATCCTCGAGTCAACAGAAGCCCGGCCTGCGAACGGCCGGGTCAGGGACTTCGCTTGCGGGTTCCGGTCCAACTATACCAGAAAGGAAGGAGCCGGGGTGAGACAGCTCAACCGGCCGTGCCCGCACGTCCGGGTGGAGCATCCAGTTCCAGGCGGTAGACATTGGTCTGCCAGCGCAGGAAGCCAAGCCTGAGGTACAGGGCGTTAGCCTGCGTCCGAGACGGGTTGGACGTCAGGTCGAGGACCTGCGCCTGCCCGTCCCTCGCCGCCTGCATGGCGCGTGCCATCAGCGCCCGCCCCAGGCCGAGGCCGCGGTGGGAGCGAGAGACGACCAGGTCCTCGATCCGGGCGCGGACCCCGGTGGGCACGCGGTAGAACACCAGGGCGACGGCTCCGTGGATCGCCCCGTCTGATGACCGGGCCACGAACAGGTGGACCCGGTCGTCCCCGAGGACCTGCTCCAATTCTGACCCGGACGGGGGAGCCCGCCGGGGACTGAGCTGCGGCACGAGGTTCGCCATGGCCTCGATCAATTCCGGGGTGATGCGAACCGCGCGCTCGATCGTGAAGCTGCCGGCGGTCGGTCCGATGTCAGCCATTCCTGAGGAACTCCCAATCAGCCATGCTCTTCATTGAATAGGGGAGCACGGCGTCAGCGACGCCGGCTACAGATGGGTGAGCAGGACGCGAGCGCCGATGAACAGCAAGACCAGTCCGCCGACGATCTCCATCCGCTTGCCGAAGGCAGTCCCCAATTGCTTGCCGACGGTCAGCGCGGCGAGCGACAATCCGCCGGTCACCAGGCCGACGGCCACGGCCGGGAACGCGATCGGGAGGCCAAGGACGGCGAGGCTCAGCCCGGCCGCAGCGGCGTCGATACTGGTGGCGACGGAGAGCAGGATGAGCGTCAGGCCGCGGGTGGGGTCGACGGTGCGGGTCTCGGGGCGCGGGTCGAACCCCGAGAAGATCATCCGCACCCCGACGAATGCCAGCAGGACGACGGCGACCCAGTGGTCGACGCCGGCGATGACGTGCGCCAGGCCGGTCCCGGCCGCCCAGCCAAGCAGCGTCATCAATCCCTGAAACAGGCCAAAGTGGAAGGAGATGCGGAAGATCGGACGGACGGAATGCGCATGCCCGGCAGTGCCCACGCCGAGGGAGACGGCGGATGCGTCCAGGGCCAGACCCAGGGCTAGGAGGAGCGTCTCGAGGAATGGCATCCGGGTGATCGAATTCTACCCTGTTCGAAGTGACACGCGGCGGAAAGACGTCCGAGGGTTGGCGCTCTTGCTTGACACCCTCACGGGCGGCGTTTAGAATGACGCCGCCTGCCGAGATAGCTCAGTTGGTAGAGCACGCGACTGAAAATCGCGGTGTCGCCAGTTCGATTCTGGCTCTCGGCACCAAGAGACCCTGGAGCACCCGCGAGGGTGCTTCTTCAATTGTCCCCGATGGCCGGGAGATCGGCTAGGGCCTTCCGCCCGAGCCCCCCACCGCACGCAGGACTTCACGCAGGTCGCCCAACGGCTTGAGCTCACCTGCTTCGGTCTCGTAGTACCAGTGGTCCCACCCGTTGCACGGGCTGCCGCTCACCAGGTGGCGACCGATCTGGTGGATCGACCCCTCGATCCCGTCGAACAACAGGTGGCCATCGGCGCGCAGGCGTGCGGCGCGCTTTCGATCGCTGCGGAAGAACAGCTCCTGGCCCACCCGAAGGAGTCCCGCCTCCAGGAGCGAACCGACCGATACACGCCGCGCCGTTCGGCGCCGGTCGTGCACGTCGAGAACCTCCGGGGGACCGGCGACCGGTTCGATTCGCTCCAGCCGCGCCCGCGCCAGTTCGACGTAACCGGCCTCACGCTCGATCCCGATGTAGTGCCGACCAAGACGCCGGGCGACGGCGCCGGTCGTTCCCGATCCGAAGAAGGGGTCCAGCACAACGTCGCCCGGGTCGGTGGAGGCGAGCAGCAAGCGGTAGAGCAAAGCCTCAGGCTTCTGCGTCGAATGCGCCCGTTTGCCGTCCGCCTTCAAGCGCTCGGCGCCCGAACAGACCGGCAGCGTCCAATCGCTGCGCATCTGCAGTTCGTCATTCAGCGCCTTCATCGCATGGTGATGGAACGTGTACTTCGCGCCGCGGGCCGTGCAGGCCCAGATCAACGTCTCGTGGGCGTTGGTGAACCGCACGCCGCGGAAGTTGGGCATCGGGTTCGACTTGACCCAGATGACGTCGTTCAGAATCCAGAACCCGAGATCCTGCATCAGGGCGCCGATCCGGAAGATGTTGTGATACGACCCGATCACCCACAGCGCGCCATCCGGCTTGAGCACGCGCCGGCAGCCCACCAGCCAGGCGCGTGTGAACTCGTCGTAGTCGGCGAACGAACTCGAACTGATCCCAGGCATCGTCCACGGCCTGGACGCGGGTCATGTTGGGGCGATACAGGTCCTGCGACAGCTGCAGGTTGTAGGGCGGGTCGGCGAAGACCAGATCGACGCTCGCCTCGGGCAGCTCGGCCAGCGCCGTCCGGCAATCGGCGTGCAGGATGGTATCGAGCGGCAGGCGCGGGTCGAGGGTCGAACCGGCGGCGGTCAAGGGCATCCCCCCGCCCCGATCCAGGTGCTGCCCTGACGCTCATAGCAGTCACAGGCGGGGGAGCCGGGTTCAGGCGCCGCGCCGCGCCACGTCCAGAATCCGACCAGCGTCCGGACACACACGGTCGAGTCGCCGCGGTCGACGACCGCTCCGCGCGACCAGCCTACGCCGCCGATGTCCTCGCCGCGCAGGAGCCAGACGCGCACTTCGGTCGGCTGGCCGAGGCGCCACGCGAGCTCGCCGCGCGCCCCAAGCGTGAGCGCCGTCCAGGTGCACAGAAACCCGAGCGCCCCGGCGAGGATGGCGAGGAGACAGCCCCCGAGAGCCGGAAACCGGCGGGGCGAAGTTGGATCCGGAGGACCGATCCGGCAGGTTGCCCACCTTGTCGAACGCCATAGGGCAAGTCTAACACCCGGGATGCAGCCGTCATTGCCAGGCGCACCGAACGTGTCCGCCGAGCTTCCGCTCTGCCCGGACGGATCCGACCTGGCTCGGGGCGGACGTGCCTTCCGGTCTAGATGTAGAAGCGGTCCTTGTCGATCTCGTCGCGCAGGATGCGCAGCTCCTCGTCGCTCGGCGGCGCGCCCTGCTCGACGTGATCGGCGATCGACAGTTCGAACCCGGTGTTCTCGATCACGGTCTCCAGCGTGGCTCCTGGCTGAAGCGCCAGGACCTGCATGCGATTCGATTGCGGGTGATAGCCGAGCACGGCCAGGTTGGTGACCACCCGGTAGGGTCCGGTGCCGCGTGGCAGGCCGGCCGCCTCACGCGCCCCGGGCCCGCTCAGGTAACCGGGCGTCGTCACGAAATCGATCTGGGAGACGAAGCGCTGTTTGTCGTGGCGCATGATGGCGATCGTGCGCCAGCAGAGCGAGCCGACGTCGTTCCCGCCGCCGCTGCCCGGCAAGCGGACTTTGGGACGATCGTGGTCTCCGATGGTCGTCGTGTTGAGGTTGCCATAGGCGTCGATCTGGGCGCCGCCCAGGAATCCGTACTCGATGAACCCGCGCTGCGCCGCCTCGACGACCTCGCAAATGCCGGTCGCCGAGAGCGCACGGTGGAAGGTGCGGCGCTCGCCGACGGCGCGAGGCAGTTCCTCGAGGATGGCGCCCGTCCCGCCGAATTCGAAGACCGCCACCAGGTTGGGTGCTTGCATGCGCTGGGCCAGCATGGCCGCCAGCATGGGGATCCCCGTCCCGATGAAGGCCGTGGCGCCGTCCTCCATCAGCCGGGCCGCGGAGCAGATCAACAGCTCGGACGAGTTGTAGGCCGGCCCGGTCATGACCGCCTCCCGCCGGCGATGGGCACCGCGTCGGCCAGTGCCTTCAACCGCGCCTCGCCAATCCGCTGCCGGTACGCGGCGTGGTCCTTGAGGCTGTGGACGTACTTGTCCAGATAGGCGCTGGTCGTCTCGGGTGTCTTGCTCGCCTCAACCCACTCGCGGATCTGATCCTCGTCGCGTTCATAGTCGTAGGCCATCTCGCCGGGGTGCGACCCGAACGGGGCCTCGACGACGGCGTCGACCAGATAGTACGGGATGACCGTCCGATCCGGATGGGCGCGGATTTCATCGGTGGGCACGATGCGCTCGGTGCTGATGATCAGGCGCTTCGACGCACGCGCCATCTCGACGCAGAAACCCGTGATGCCGTCCACCTGGGCGTTGCCATGGATATCGGCACGGTGGACGTGGATCAGACCCACGTCGAGGATCAGCGCCGGCAGCAAACAGACGGGTTGGCCGGTGAACGGGTCGCGCGCCGACCTTGGCCGACGAGTACTTGAACGTGTCGGTTCCCAGCATCGAGCGCACAGGAAGGAAGGGCACGCCCATGGCGGCGGCCTTGAAGCGCCAGGCGATCCCGGCATTGCTCCACTCGACGACCGGCGACAGGCGCCCGCTTTCGACCTCGCGGCGCAGGCAGTTGGACACGCCGTAGACCTCGAGGGCCATGTAGGTCTGATCCATCGCCTGGACCGCCCCGGCGCCGATGAGCATGTCGAGTTCCAGCACGCCCTGGCCGGCGACGCGCAGGTTCTTGCGCCCCTGCCGGATGATCTCGGACACCAGCGACATCGGGCAGCGCACGGTACCGTACAGCTCGGTCCCGATGTAGTCGCCGTCATGCAGGAAGCGGGTGATCGCTTCCGCCTCCGACATGCGCTTGTCGATCAGGGTCTTGGGTTTGCGCCGATTGAATTCGCGCAGGCTGTCGAGGTCCGGGGGTTGGAGCATTGGTCCCATCCCGGATTCGAGGATCTCCATGCATGCCTCCTGTGGCGACAGGTCGAGGCCCCGGGGCGGGCCGTGCTGGACGGCCCGGCAGCGAGAGGGCACTGCCTCCCGGAGACGCGGCGTGAGTCTAGCATGGGCGGGCGCACGGGCAATCAACCCTCCCGGATCGAACGGCCGATTCGCACATGTGTCGATGGGGTCCTCTCGCCGGCGGCGATTGCCGCGAGCCTTCGGGCCTGGCGACGACGGATGGAAGGGATCGGGACGACGATGATGGCTCCTGCCCAGGCGAGGGTCGTCGACCCACGCTCCTGCCCGCCCGGTGACGGCCGGCCGTCAGGCACGGCGGGCCAGCTCTGTCCCAGCCTCGCCCTGCTCGTTGACTCGATCGACGGACATGTGTTAGACTGGTTGTGACTTCGTTGGTTGCCCCAACAAACTAAGCTTGGAGCCCAGCATGCCCCGTCGGTTTCGGACCGGCGATCAATCCCTTGTCCGCGAGCTCAATCGGTCGATCCTGCTGCAGCGGCTGCGGGTCGGTCCCCCGCTTTCGCGCGCGGACCTGGCGGCTGCGACCGGGCTGAACAAGACCACCGTGTCGAATCTGGTCGACGAGTTGATCGCCAACGGCTTCGTGCGCGAGATCGGTCGCGACGCGTCGGGCGGCGGGCGGCCGGGTGTGCTGCTGGAGCTGAATCCCGACGGCGGTTGGATCATCGGCGGAGAGTTCGGCGTCGGGCACATGACGGTGATCGTGGCCAACTTGCGGGCCTCGATCGCCTGGCGCCGCGAGGCGGCGTTCGATAAGGACACCGGGCAGGAAGCCGTGTTGCAGCGGCTGGATGGCCTGCTCCGTCAGGCCAAGCAGTATGCCCAGCGAACGGATCGCCGGCTGCTGGGGATCGGCGTGACGGTCCCGGGCCTGGTCGACGTCAGCTCGGGCGTCCTGGTCTTCGAACCCAACATGGGCTGGCGCGACGTGCCGCTGCGCGAGCGCCTGGCCGCCAAACTTCTGATGCCGGTCTTCATCGACAACGACGCCAACGCCGCGGCGCTGGCGGAACGCTATTTCGGTGCGGCGCAGGATGTGGAGGACTTTGCCTACGTCGTGGGCAACATCGGGCTGGGCGCCGGGCTGGTGGTTGGCGGGCAGATTCTCGCCGGCGCCAGCGGTTATGCCGGGGAGGCCGGCCACACGACGATCGATCCCGACGGCCCGCTCTGCCGGTGCGGCAATCGCGGCTGTTGGGAGCGCCTTGCCAGCCAGCGCGCCCTGATCGAGCGCGTCGAGGATGCGGTTCGGAGCGGACGGTCCAGCCGGATCACATCCATCGTAAACGGCGGCGAGATCACGCTGCCTGCCATTCTGGACGCCGCCCGTCAGGGCGATGACGTCGCCCGCCAGGCTCTGCACGAGACGGGGACGTATCTGGGCATCGGCATCGCCAACCTGGTCAACCTGCTCAACCCTCAGCTGGTCGCCTTCGGCGGCTCCCTGAGCCTGGCCCACGAATTCCTGATGCCCGCTGCACGACAGGTGGTGGCCGAGCGTGCGATGGGCGAGCTCAGCCGGGTCGCCCGGATCGTCGTGTCGCCGCTGGAGGCCGATGCCTGCGTGCTGGGCGGGGTGGCCATGGTGCTGCACGACATTCTGCGGCAGCCTCACCTGATTCGCCGAATGCCCGAGCTGCCCGAAGTCGTTCCAACTCGTCGTCACCGCGCGGGGTTTTCGTTACCGGCCCCGCTGCCACTTGAAGGGAGGTGATGAGGTCCACTTCGATGCATGCAGGAACTGCCGATCGTGTTGACGAGCTAATCTTAGAGGAGGACAACCAGATGTTCCGCAAGCTTTCCGCTTTGTGGGTCTGCTGATCGTCGGCGCCATGTTGCTTACCGCCTGTGGCGGCGCAACGCCGACCGGAGGCACCCCCTGCCGCCACCGAGGCTCCGCCCGCGATGGCCAGTGAGGTCGAGGTCTTCTCGTGGTGGACAGGTGGCGGTGAGGCCGCCGGTCTGGAGGCGATGATCAAGATCTTCGACGCCGCCTATCCGGACATCGAGTTCATCAATGCCGCCGTCGCCGGCGGCGCCGGGACGAATGCCCGGGCCGTGCTGGCCAGCCGCCTGCAGGCCGGTGATCCGCCGGACTCCTGGCAGGCTCACGCAGGGCAGGAGATCATCGGCACCTACGTCGCCGCCGGCCAGATCGAGCCGCTCGACGCGTTGTTCGCCGAGCAGGGCTGGATGGACGTGATGCCCGAGACGCTCATCCCGCTGATCTCCAAGGACGGCAAGCCGTTCTCGGTGCCGGTGAACATCCACCGCGCCAATGTCATGTGGACCAACCCGGCCCTGCTGACCGAGCTGGGCGTGACGATCCCCACGAACTGGGACGAGTTCTTCACCGCCTGCGAGACCATCGAAGCGGCCGACAAGATCTGCCTGTCGATGGGCGAGGCGTGGACCGCCATGCACCTGATGGAAGTCGTGCTGCTGGGCGACCTGGGTGCGGACGCCTACAACGCGCTGTGGGACGGCACGGGTGATTGGGGCAGCGCCACGGTGACGGCGTCGCTCGAGACCTACGCCAAGGTGCTCGAGCACGTCAACGCCGACGCCGCTTCGCTCACCTGGCAGGATGCCTCGCAGCTGGTGGCCAACGGCGATGCCGCCTTCAACATCATGGGCGACTGGGCCGACGGGTACTTCTCCGGAACCACCGAAGGCGGGAACCTGGGACTGGTCCCGGGTGAGGGCTATGGCTGGGCACCGCCTCCGGGGACGGACGGCGTGTTCCAGTTCCTGAGCGACAGCTTCACGCTGGCCAAGAACGCCCCCCATCCGGATGGAGCCCTCGCCTGGCTGACGATCGCCGGATCGAAGGCAGGCCAGGAAGCTTTCAACCCGGTCAAGGGCTCGATCTGCGCCCGCACCGACTGCGATACGACGCTCTTCAACGCGTACCTGCAGACGGCGATGGCCGACTGGGCCACCGACACGGTCGTCGGCAGCCTGACGCACGGCGTGACGGCCAACGACACCTGGAAGAACGAGATCAACACCGCCCTGGGTCTGTTCCTGACGGACCAGGATGTGGCGGCCTTCCAGACGGCGCTGGTCGACGCGGCCGCGGCCTACGGCAACAAGTAGTCCGAGTGTCCTTAGGAAGAGGGGCGGACAGAGTCCGCCCCTCTTCATCTCCACTGTCAGCCGGCGGCCCTGAGCGTTCCCTTGCTTAGCCTTCCCTCCGTTCGCCTCTGGTTCTAGAATAGCGGCAGGGTCGTCGTCCCCCCAAAGGTGGTGCGCATGAGCGTGACGTCCGCCTCACCCATGCCGGCCGTTCCCCGGCGGCGGTTCACTCTGGAGCGCGACCGGCTGCTGGCCATCGGCCTGGCCACCCCTTCGATCCTGGCCACCGCCGTGTTCGTCTACGGCTTCATCGGCTGGTCGGTGCGCGTCTCGCTGAGTGCCTGGACCGGCCTGCTGCCCGACTACACGTTCGTCGGCCTGCGGCAGTACGCCGAGCTGTTCGCGGATCGGCGCTTCGCCATCGACATCCGCAACACGGCCATCTTCACCGTGCTCTTCCTGGTCCTGTGCCTGGGGCTGGGGCTGATGCTGGCGATCTTGCTGGATCAGCGCGTGCGCGGCGAGAACCTGTTCCGCAACATCTACCTCTTCCCGATGGCCATCTCGTTCATCGTCACGGGCGTCGTCTGGCGCTGGCTGATGAACTCGGCCACCGGATCACGCATCACCGGGCTGAACCTGCTCTTCCAGAACCTGCACCTCGACTTCCTGATCAGCAAGTGGCATCTGACCGACCCGCCGTGGGGCATCGCTTTCGTCGTCATTCCCGCCGTGTGGCAGATGTCGGGCTTCACCATGGCGATGTACCTGGGCGGCCTGCGGGCCATCTCGGACGACCTGCGCGAGGCGGCGCGGGTCGACGGCGCCAGCGAACTGCAGACCTATCGCTACGTCATCCTGCCGCTGCTGGCGCCGGTGACGCTGAGCGCCGTGATCATCCTGGGCCACATCTCGCTCAAGATCTTCGACCTGATCGTGGCCATCAGCCAGAACAACATCGCCCTGGACGTGCCGGGCGTGTACATGTGGCGTACGACCTTTGACGGCAACAACTACGGCCAGGGGGCCGCCATCGGCGTCCTGATGCTGGTGACGGTGGCGCTGCTGATCGTTCCCTATCTGGTGTACAGCATGCGGTCGGAGGTCGGAGACATGAAGACGCCGCTGCCGCGCCGCCTGTCGCGCCTGGGGATCTACCTGGTGCTGGTCGCCATGGCGATCTTCTACCTGCTGCCGGTGTACCTGCTGCTGGTGACCGGGCTGAAGAGCTTCGCCGAGGTCGATCTGCAGCGCATGTGGGACCTGCCGTCGGGCATCTACTTCGACAATTTCGTGGCCGCCTTCGAGAAGCTGAGCCCCGAACCTGTGGAACAGCTTCCGACTGGTGGTGCCGGCGGCGCTGATCTCTTCGCTGGTCGGCTCGATCAACGGCTACGTGTTCTCCAAGTGGAAGTTCAAGTACTCCGAGATCATCTTCACCTTGATCCTGTTCGGGATGTTCATCCCCTACCAGAGCATCCTGATCCCGCTGGTGCAGTTCATGGAGAAGGTCGGGCTGCGGGGTTCGATCAGCGGGCTGGTGCTGGTGCACGTGATCTACGGCATCGCCATCACGACGTTGATCTTCCGCAACTACTACACCGGCGTACCGACGGAGGTGCTCGAAGCGGGGCGGATGGATGGCGCCGGGTTGTTCGGCCTGTACCGCTACATCGTCTTCCCGCTGTCGATCCCGGCCTTCGTCGTCGTGCTGATCTGGCAGTTCACGCAGGCCTACAACGACTTCCTGTTCGCCGTGGTGCTGACCAGCAACAAGACACTGGCCGGTGACGGTGGCGCTGAACAATCTGGCCGGGAGCCAGATCGTGCAGTGGAACGTGCAGATGGCCGGGGCGCTGCTGACGGCACTGCCGACGCTGCTGGTCTACATTCTGCTCGGCCGATTCTTCCTGCGCGGGCTGATGGCCGGAGCGTTGAAGGGCTGAGGCGGAGTCGTCCGCTGCCGCGCGAACCGGTTCCAACCGACCGTGGAAGCGCGGGACGGGGTACGCGGCGGCGGCCTTCCTTGACACGTCCCACCATTCACGGTATCCTCGCCACGCTCTACCTGCGGGTGTAGTTCAGTGGTAGAACGTCTCCTTGCCAAGGAGAAGGTCGTGGGTTCGAATCCCATCGCCCGCTCTCGCTAGCGATCAGCTTTCAGCGCTCAGCCATCAGCCGGACACCTGCACGCGAGCCCTTGCTGACCGCTGACGGCTGAAAGCTGATTGCTTCTCCCGGCGACGTAGCCAAGTGGTAAGGCAGGGGTCTGCAAAACCCCCATGCGTGGGTTCAAATCCCACCGTCGCCTCTTGAACGTGAAGCATCGTGTACGAGCGTGTAAGGGTCTCCTGGAATGCGGGAGACCCTTGTGCGTTTTCCGGGATCCCGGATGAGGGGCGTAGGCACCAAGACCAGTGAGGGGCTCGCGCGTGCTCCCGCACCTAGGCAGCGCCAGGCAACACCAGACAACATGTCCCCCTACCCACGGCACGCCTTTGGGCCTGCCTCGCATGGCACGCGCCGTTGACCACAGCCATCCGCGGTTCACGATGTCGACTTCCGATGGGGTCGATCAAACCGGCTTCGCCGGGACGAATTCAAGATGCTGTCCAGGGCCTAGCCGAGCACTCGAAGTTCCTGGTGTTCCCCCAGGATCCATTTCGATACCCTCAGATCTTCCCCCGATCTTGGACACTTGGGGGGTGCGGTCTACAATTGACCCGTGCCCACGCCAATTCTGGCCACCAAGCTCTATGTCCCCCCACCCCGGGCCAACCTTGTCCTCCGCCCTCGCCTGATCGAGCGGCTGAACGAGGGCCTCTCTGCGAGCCGCAAACTGACCCTCATCTCTGCCCCCGCCGGCTTTGGGAAGACCACGCTGGTCAGCGAATGGGTCGCCGGTTGCAGGACGAGCCGGTCGCCTGGCTATCCCTGGACGAAGGGGACAACGACCCCACACGCTTCCTGACTCTACCTCGTCGCTGCTCTGCAGACGATTGCGGCGAGTATCGGAGCAGGGGTGATGAGGACGCTCCAATCCCCTCAGCCACCGTCCGGCCGAATCGGTCCTGACCATCCTGCTCAACGAGATCACCAGCCATCCCGGGGGATTTCGTCCTCGTCCTTGACGACTACCATGTGATTGATTCCAAACCGGTCGACGAAGCCCTCACCTTCCTGCTCGAGCACCTGCCACCACAGATGCACCTGGTCATCGCCACCCGTGAGGATCCAGATCTGCCCCTGGCCCGGTTGCGCGCCCGGAGCCAATTGACCGAACTGCGCGCCGCCGACCTGCGCTTCACCCCCGCCGAGGCCGCCGACTTCCTCAACCGGGTGATGGGCCTAAGCTCACGGCGGCAGACATCGCCGCACTGGAAGCCCGCACCGAAGGTTGGATCGCCGGCCTGCAGTTGGCCGCGCTTTCCATGCAGGGGCGATCAGACACCGCCGGTTTCATCCGATCTTTCACCGGCAGCCACCATTTCGTGCTGGACTATCTGGTCGAAGAAGTTCTGCTACGCCAGCCTGAACATGTGCGGAACTTCCTACTCCAAACCGCCATTCTCAATCGGTTGAGCAGCCCACTGTGCGATGCTGTCACCGGACAGGGAGATGGCAGAGAGATGTTGGAGGCCCTGGAGCGCGGCAACCTCTTTGTCGTCCCGCTCGACGACCAGCGCCAGTGGTATCGCTATCATCACCTCTTCGCCGATGTGCTGCAGGCGCACCTGATCGAGGCGCAACCTGAGCAGGTACGCAGCCTGCACCTGCGGGCAAGCGCGTGGTATGAACGGAACGGATTGCTGCCCGAGGCCATCCGCCACGCCCTGGCCGCCGAGGACTTTGACCGCGCCGCGGGATTGATCGAAATAGCCTGGCCGGCAGCCGAGGAGGGAAGTATCCAGCAAGCCGCATGGCTTGGCTGGGTGAAGACGCTGCCGGATGAGCTCGTCCACGTACGGCCCGTGCTCAATGTTTGGTATGCCTATGCATTACTGGGCAGGGGTGAGTTGGAAGCCGCTGAGGTCCGATTTAAGGAGCGTGGAACCATGGATGAAACCGGCGGATGCGATGAGAGCGGAACTGGAAACCCCATCCGGTGAGACAGGTCCTGAGAGCGGTCGAAGGATGATCGTTGCAGACAAAGCACAATTGAAGTCATTGCCGGCGGCAGTTGCGGTCGGCCGCGCCTATATCGCCCAGGCATTCGGCAATATTCCGGACACGGTCCGGTACGCCAGCCGGGTACTCGAGTTCCCCGAAGCAGATCCTTTCAGGCACAGCCAGGCATCCATGCTCCTGGGGATGGCCCACTGGGCAAGCGGGAACTTGGAAGCTGCCGACCGGGTCTTCGCCGATTACACATTGAAACTGCGGGCAGCCGGCAATATCCCGGATGCAATCGGCACAACTTATGTCTTGGTCGATATCCGGATGGCGCTAGGTCGTCTCCACGAGGCAGTAAGCACACTCGAGAAGTTGTTGCAGTTCGTGGTGGACCAGGGCGAACCAATGCCTCCGGATACGGCTGACCTGTACAGGAGACTGGCTGAGTTGTATTGTGAACGGGGTGATCTGGATGCTGCTGCACAGTACTTGCTGAGATGCAAAGAGCTGGGCGAGCAACCTGGATCATTGGATTGGCCGCATCGCCTGTGCGTTACCCAGTCGCGCCTGAAAGAGGCGCAGGGAGACCTGGATGGCGCTCTTGACCTGCTTAGCGAGGCAGAACGACAGTTTGTCAGAACCCCGTTGCCCGACGTGCGACCCGTACCGGCATTGAGAGCTCGGATTTGGGTCGCGGAGGGCAGGTTGATCGAAGCCCAGGCGTGGGCGCGCAAACAGGGCCTTTCCGTTGACGATGCGCCCAACTACCTGCGTGAGTTCGAGCACGTGACGCTAGCTCGAGTGCTCATCGCCCGGCGTAGGAGTGACCCGGGTACTGGTTCTATTCACGAGGCAATCGGTCTGATGCAGCGCCTTCTAGAAGCGGCGGAAGAAGGTAGACGGATGGGCAGCGTGATCGAGATCTCGGCGTTGCTGGCGCTTGCTTATGCTGCCCAAGGCGATATTCCCCTGGCTCTCGTGTCTCTGAAGAGTGCTCTGACGCTAGCTGAACCGGAGGGCTACCTCCGGCTCTTCGTCGATGAAGGATTACCAATGGCGGCACTGCTGCGAGAGGCCGCTAGACAGGCTATCGCCCCGAACTATGCTCGTCAACTGCTGGCAGCCTTTGGGAAGCCTGAAGGCAGAACATCCGTCACCCAGCTCTTGATCGAGCCGCTGAGTGAACGTGAGCTGGAAGTGCTCAGGCTGCTCAGAACCGATTTGAACGGCCCGGAAATTGCCCGTGAATGCATGGTGTCTCTGAGCACCGTGCGTACCCACACCCAGAACATTTACGCCAAGCTGGGGGTGAACCATCGCCGGGCTGCAGTCCGCCGTGCCGAAGAACTCGACTTGTTGTAACAATTACTCATCTATAGATCCACGGTCCTGGCAGGGGTTTTGAGTTACCCGCCGGACCCTTTTTGTTTCCCTCAAAACCCTCCGATCCATAAATCAGCACCTCCATCATCACATGTAATGATGACGCCTCATCCTATTGTCTTGTACCTTCTGGTTGAAGAAGGGCCAAGAAGCATGACCGTGGCCATTTATCCCTAGATGGAGCACTGCACGAGGGCGCAGCATGAGTGTGAAACACGCATTGCCTGAAGTCCCTGACGAGTTTGGACTTTGCGAGATTCGCCTCAAGGGGCACCTGGATGACCGGTGGGCCGAGTGGTTTGAGGGCCTGACCATCACGCTGGAAGAGGACGGCGATACGCGCTTGACAGGCCCGGTGGTCGATCAGGCTGCGTTGCACGGCATGCTCAAGAAAGTGCGTGATTTAGGAATGCCATTGGTCGTTCGTTTCGTTGACCCTGGCCAGGCAAGAAAACAGGAGGTCAAATCGTAAACCATATCTAGTTCTATGTTCAAGGCAACGAATCAACTTCGACTAGCAACAGGAGATGGAAGATGAACACCTACAAGAAGACCGCTGTGATTGTTGGACTTCTATTCATCATTGGGACAGTTTCCGGTATCTTGAGCGGGGTTGTGACCGCGCCAATCAGGGCGGGCTCGACTTTTCCACTCAATGTATCTGCAAGTGGCACCCAATGGATTATCGGAACACTCCTCATCTTGCTGATGGGATTTCCCCTCGCCATGGTTCCGGTTGTGTTGTACCCGATCTTTAGGAAGCACAATGAAGTCCTGGCGTTCGGGGCTGTGCTATTCAGGGGAATACTTGAAGCAGTATTGTATACGGCCAGTGTGATAAGTATGCTCCTGCTGTTGAACGTTAGCGAGATCTTTGGAAGGACTGGAGTAACAGATGCATCCAATCTTCAAACACTAGGAACCATGCTTACCGCCTCTGGAGATTGGATCTTCCAGATACTGAGTTCTTGTCTTCAGCGTCGGCACGCTGATGATCTGCGCCCTGTTCTATCAAACCAGGCTCATTCCTCGGTGGTTGTCAGGCTGGGGTCTTATTGGCGCAACGTTGTACTTCTTTGCCAACTTTGTAAGCATGTTTGGTCCGCTGCATCTAGCTCCAGATATCGGTTCGGGAATAGGGCTCTTAATGATCCCACTCGCCATACAAGAAATGGTCTTTGCGGTGTGGTTGATCGTGAAGGGATTTAATCCATCTGCGATTGCGGCCCTATCTGCCAAAACAGACTAAGCGAAGTGTAACGGCTCATTGCTGGGGAGCCACCCACCCGCTCAATGTCACACTGAATGAAGGGCTCTCAACTCCTGAGAGCGGAGAGCCCTTCACCTTCACGGTGGTGTAGACGTCGAAGAGTGGGAAAGACGGGCTCTTGAACTGGCCTGATTGACCATGATAGAGCGAGCGCTTCTAAGACAAAGAAGGAGGATATGGTGGAACT
>CAWFSV010000006.1:0-64604 GCA_963818575.1 uncultured Chloroflexia bacterium
TCGGTTTCGGGAGTGGTGGAGCGGTCGAAGTGTGGACGCCCCATCGGATGAGGCCGCGCTCGACCTGGAGTAAGTCCGCCGCGGACATGGCAAGCGTGGTCGGCCGGCTCGCGGACGAGCGACGGCGGACCACGCCCGACCGCCGTGTGGCTTACGCTGCTCCTGGCCTGGGTGCCAACATTGTTGTGCATGCCGGCTGCCACGTTTATCATTCACGCGCAAGGCCAACGGATCCGGCCGGTCTGATTTCGGAACGCGCCGCAGGCGCCCACGATATCCACCCGTGAGTTTGGCGGAGCCACGATCCGAATGCTCGAGCAGGGCAAGGACCTCAGGTGACCACCTCGACCAGTAACCGCACGATCGCCAGGTCCCTGGCAGCACTCTCGGTCATCGCTGCCCTTGCCTGCCTGATCTCGATTCGCCTGGGAATAGGCCGGACTCCCATGCGAAGCGTCGAGGTACTTGTGGTTCCAACGCTGGCCCTCGTCTTCTTGTATCCGGCCTATGCTCTGGCAGCCGGACTGCCCTCCAGTGCGTGGAACCAACTCGAGGGGCTTCGCTCTAGTCGAGCGTGGAGGGTTGCCTGGCCTGCCATCATCGCGCTGGGCATGCTCGGGGTCATCTGGGCAGTGTTCGGCATTGTTCTGGACGCGCAGTGGAGTGTCGTGGAGGACTTCGAGACCATGGGGTGGCTGGGCTCCGACGGCAGAGCCAGCCTGTCCGAAGCGCCCGCGATCCTGTCGAATACCGAGATTGGGGCTTACGGCGTCCTGGCGCGCTTTCGCCCGACCTACTACTTTCTCCGGGTTCTCGAGACAGTGGCCTGGGGGATGAACCCCACGGCGTGGTACGGCGCCAGGCTTGTACTGCTGGGGTTGGCGGCCACCCTTTTCTGGCGGATCACATCACCGGCCCTCGGTTACCTGGGCTCCGCCATCCTCTGCCTGTATGGACTGACCTTTGGCTACTGGGTGGACATGGTCGGGCGCCTGGGGCCGAGTGAGACGTACGCCGTGCTTGGCCTGCCCATCTACCTGGTCGGGGTCGCCCACGCATTCCAAGATGGGTACGGCCGGCGGTGGGATAGGTTCGTTGCCTCCTCCGGGATCCTCCTCGGTTCTCTCCTCTGCATGGGATCCAAGGAGAACTTCCTGCTGCTGCTCGTGCCAACGCTGTACGTCTTCGTCCGGGCGGTGAGGAGGCGCGAGGTGGTGCTGGCCGGATCAGCGGCGGCCAGCCTGCTATTCGGGCTGTGTGTTGCGGGGAGTTCTGGTGATCGCGCTGTCGCACTCGGGAGTGGACATCTACGACAAGCCAATCTCGCCGGGGATGAGGCTTGGAGAGATCGTCTCGGTCACCAGGGACAGACACTTCGTAACGCCGTTCACGGTGTTGGTGGGCCTGACCGGGGGCATTGCCGCCCTGCGGCTGATCCCGCGGTTGCCTGAGAGACAGCGCCGCGCCATTGGATCAGCCGCGTTCTGGCATGCGGCGCTATGCGTGGTGTACTTCTCCCAAATGGTCATCTACGGGGCGCACTGGCCGGCGACCATCACCCGCTATGGGTTCCCGGGGTTGCTCTACTTCCCTGCCAGCGTGCTGATTCTGTACCGGCTGGCGAGGGAGTTGCTAGGATGGGTAGCGGCTGGCCCCCAGGTCCAGGCCGCGTTGAAAGCCTCGCTGATCCTCAGTCTCTCACTTGCCATCGCCTACCATGAGGGCTTCTCGGATATCCAAAGTGCACTCCGCGGCAAGGTGGCGGCGACGCGCGAGTTCACAGCCCGGATCGAGGCCATCGCCCGGGTCTTGAAGGAGGATGAGCGCCGGCCGCTCGTGATCGAGAGCGGCACGCCGATGGATTTCGAGCCGGCGTACTTCTCCTATCCGAACTTCCTCCGCGCCTACCAAGTGCGCAATGCGCTGTTCCTGCGCGTGACCGGATACAGCCCCGACACAGTGGCGCCTGGCATGTTCAAGGGCGCACAACTGCTTGCGGACTCATCGAGAAATGGCGATTCTCGCTACACACCTCTGGACGAACTGGACGAGCGAGGAAGTCGATGCTACTCGCTCTTCGTGTCTGTGACCTTCCCTACCTTATGCACGCCGCTGGAGTAGAAGGACAAGAGGCATTGGGAACACTTTCCGGGTCCCCGGGGCTGCAGGCGCCGCCCGCGCCGTTGACGGCTGACGGGCTGCGTGCTCGAGCATGGGATCATCCCGGAAGGCGAGAGTCCGCCGGCGCCCCTCTGGCCGAAGAGCGGTTCCTACGCAGGAGAATCGAGCAACCATGAGCGAACTTGCGATGGTCCTGCCGATGGCCGCGTTCCTGGCGCTGTGGGCCTTGTTCATCGGCCAGGAGCCGCGGGACCGTGAGCCGGAGTGCCGAGGCGCGTTCCTGCGCGCCGCCGTGATCTGGGGCGCTCTGGCTGCCATCAGCGCCGAGGTCCTCTCGTGGTTCAGTGCCGTGCGGCATGGATGGTTGGCCGGCTTCTGGGCATTGTTGCTCGTGGCGTTGGTGTTCTACTCCGTCCGCCGGGGCCTGCTGCAGGTTGCCTGGTCGCAAGTGCGCAGCATCAAGCCGCAATTCACCTTGGGCGAGCGACTCGTCCTGGTCGGCATCGCCGCGGTGGTGCTGCTCCTGCTGCTGATCGCCTGGGTTTCGCCCCCGAACAACTACGACTCGTATCTGTACCACATGGCGCGGGTGGTGCATTGGGCGCAGGCGGGAAGCCTGGACCACTTCCCCTCCGGGTTCGAGCATCAGCTCACCAAGCCGACATGGGCCGAGACGGCCATCCTGCACCTGCGTGTGCTGTGGGGCAATGACAGGCCGGCCAACCTGGTGCAGTGGTTCAGCATGCTCGGGTCGTTGGTCGGCGTCTCGGCCATCGCCGGGCATCTGGGGGGGAGCCGCAAGGCGCAGCTGCTGGCGATCACGATCGCGTTGAGCATCCCGATGGGGATCCTGCAGGCGACCAGCACGCAGAACGATTACGTCGTCGCATTCTGGATGGTGTGCCTGGCCTACTTTGTCGTCCGGCGTGAGCGGGGCTCCTCCACCCCAGTTGACGCGGCCTACGTGGGCCTCGCCGCCGGGCTCGGGATGCTGACGAAGGGCACGGGCTACGTGTACGCTGTCCCATTGCTGGCCTGGTACTTCTGGCCGCGGCGGCCGTGGCCGCGGATGCCCTGGGTGCGCGATGTGGGGATCGTCGCGGTTCTGGTCTTGTTGCTAAATCTGGGCTTCTGGTGGCGGAACATCGCCACCTTTGGAGGGCCGTTCGGCACCTCCGAGTGGCTGAGCGCAAACCTGACATTGGGCCCGGTCCTGATCTCGACGCCCGAGGAGCCCTCCGCCAACGCCCCGGCGATTGAGGGCGAGCCTGGTGGCCAGTCCTTCTCGCAGGGCCTGATCGACAAGGCGCTCAGCATCCCGAAGGGAGTGGCGCAGATCACCGCGTTCCAGTTGGTGACACCCTTCGGGCGGATCCAGCGCCCCGTGGTTGGGGTCCTCGAGGCCTTCCCGGCTGTCTTCGACACCACCTGGATGGAACGGATCCGCCTGGCCTGGAACCATGAGGACCTTGCGCCGAGCCCGGTTCACATGGTCCTTGGCATCTTGGCGCTGGTCGGCGTGTGGTTCCTCCGCCCCCGAACGAGATGGGGCGCCCTGCGAGCGTACGCGCGATGATCGGAGCCGCCTACCTCCTGCTGCCGGTGGTGATCGGTCACGGCGCAAGCCTGTGGGGCATTCGGTATGTCCTGCCCTTCTTCGTGTTGTCGGCGCCGCTGGTGGCGCTTGTGCTGGTGGCAGCCACCAGGGAGAGGTGGACCCTGGCGGCCGCCGGTGGGCTGATCGTGCTCGCATTGCCGTGGACCGTGCTCAACAACGTCCGGCCGCTCATCGGGAGCACACCCGGGATGACCCGGATCGGAAGCATACTGACCGCCGATCGGACCGAGGTCATGTTGGCGAACATTCAGTGGGAGCAGGAGAACTACGCCTCGGCGGCCGGGGATGCGCTTTCCCTGGGCTGTAAGACGGTCGGCCTGATCGGCATGCAGAACGCCCAGCCCGAATACCCCTTCTGGTGGATCCTGGATGCGCCGCAAAGCGGGATCCGGATCGAGTCGCTAAGCCACAGCGCTTACACCGAGCGGTATGTCGATCCGTCCTTCGAGCCATGCGTGATCATCTGCGCCGGGTGCGACGCTGGTGAGAGCGTGCCGGAGTATGCCCTGGTGGGTGTGAATGGAGCTTTCTCGACATGGCGGCGAGAATGACATCGTGGGATAAGAGGGCTCGAGGGCCGCACCATGCCTCGCGCATGTGGACGAGGCCGGCGGGTTTGCGTCGGCTGATGCCCGACTGGTCGAGATCGACGCTGAGGCCAATTCGTGCCAGGCTTTGGAGGGATGAAGTCACTCCGCGGGCATGCTGTCCACCTGCTGGACACGTTGGGCAACAGGCAGGCTGGGTGTGCGAGGTGAGGGGATCTCCCGTCGGTCTTTGCCATGACAGATTGGAAGCGGCGGTGTGTCTCTGGCAAGGGCGAGGGGGATCGAGCCGCCTGGCCGTGGTCGTTGGGCTACAATTGCCTTGAACGCTGGGGCCGCCATGGAATTCGTCGCCACAACGCTCCCTGATGTGTTGCTGATAAAGCCCCGGGTCCTGGCGGACTCGCGCGGCGAGTTCATGGAGGTCTACGAAGCGCGCAAGTTCGCCGCCGCGAACGTCCCCTTCGCCTTCGTCCAGGACAACCAATCCCGGTCCAGGCGAGGGACCTTGCGAGGTCTGCATTACCAGGCACGGCAGCCTCAGGGCAAACTCGTACGTGTCATAAGTGGAGAAGTGTTCGACGTGGCCGTTGACCTGAGACGCAGCTCACCCAACTTCGGGCGGTGGGTATCAGCTGTCCTCTCGGCCGAGAACCACCTGATGCTCTGGGTTCCCCCGGGGTTTGCGCACGGTTTCTACGTACTGAGCGAGTGGGCCGATGTGCTCTACAAGGTGACAGACTACTATGCCCCCGAATGGGAGCGGACCCTATCGTGGGACGATCCTGCCTTGGGAATCCCGTGGCCGCTCGTCGGAGGGGAGGGCCCCCTGTTGTCCGCAAAGGATGCGGCCGGGTCCCCGCTGGCGAGTGCGGAGGCGTATGACTGAGCCGGTCGCGACGCCCTCGCCCGCTTCGCCCCCTCTCGAGGCTCAGGAGGGTCCGGAGTGAAGCGCGTCCTGGTGACGGGTGGAGCCGGGTTCATTGGCTCGAACTTCGTCCGCCATCTGCTCAAGGTGGATCCGGCGGTGGTGATCGTCAACCTGGACGCGTTGACCTACGCCGGCAATCCCGAGAACCTGGACGAACTGTCTGATCCAGAACGCCATCACTTCGTCCACGGCGACATCAACGATCGAGCGCTTGTGGACGGCATTCTCCGCCGCCACGCGGTGGATACGATCGTCCACTTCGCCGCCGAGACGCACGTGGATCGGTCGATCGAGGGGCCGATCACCTTCTTCCAGACGAATGTGCTCGGCACAGCGACGGTGCTGGAGGCGGCCAACTCTATCCAGGCGGTGGAAGACCGCCAGGGATTGATGATCTCCTCGCCGGAGGAGATCGCCTGCCGCCAGGGCTATATCGACGAACGGAGCGTGCGCGGCCTGGCGCAGGCGATGCCGGAGACGCACTATCGCACCTACCTTCCTTCCCTCCTGGAGGATCGCGCCTTCGGACTGGATCAGAAGTGAAGCCACTGCGGATCCTCTTGTTGGGCAGAACCGGCCAACTTGGATGGGAGCTGCACCGGTGCCTGGCGTTGCTCGGCGACGTTCGGGCACTGGACGTGCCAGAGATCGACTTGACTAACCCGGAGAGCGTCCGACCCATCATCCGGGATTCGCATCCCGACTTGATTGTGAACGCCACGGCCTACACCGATGTTGACCGGGCGGAGTCCGAGCCTGATCGTGCTCGAATGATCAATGGGATCGCGCCGGGAGTACTGGCGGAGGAGGCGGCGTCAGCCAGGGCAGCCCTGCTGCACTTCTCGACCGACTATGTGTTCAGCGGTGAGAGCGCCGTCCCTTACACCGAACAAGACCCCACCGGCCCGATCAACGTCTACGGGCAGACGAAGCTCGAAGGCGAGCAGGCCGTCGCTGCGGTCGGGGGGGCGTACCTGATCCTGAGAACCAGCTGGCTGTACAGCCTTCGTGCCCCGGGGTTCCTTCGGAGTGTCCTGCAGTGGGGGCGGACGCAGCCCGTGATGCGCATCGTCTCGGATCAGACGGGGAGCCCGACATGGAGCCGGATGCTGGCGCAGGCGGTGGCGGGGCTTGTGTTGCTCGGCCGGGACGACCTGCATGGCTGGGCAGCCGCACATCGGGGCGTCTACCATTTGGCGGGGCTTGGCAGTGCGACCCGCCTCGAATGGGCGCGGCTCGCCCTTGAGCTCGACCCGCGCCGCCAGGAGCACATCGTCCAGCGTGTTGAGGCCGCCACCAGTACCGAGTTTCCAGGTGCAGCCCGCCGGCCGGCGTTTTCGGCGTTGGACTGCGGCCGGTTTGTCCAGACATTCGGCATGGCGCTTCCCGATTGGAAGGAATCATTGCGGTTGGCCATGGATTCCGGCCGCGTCGATCCTGGCGGCGGCGCTGACTGACCCCCGATCACCCAGCGCAGAATTCGTTAGAATGGAGGCTCTTCCGGCCCGGCCGAGAGGCTGTGCCGGGAGAGTAGCCAGAACCCGAATGAAGGGGATCATGAAGAAACGTGCTCTGATTACCGGGATCACCGGACAGGACGGGTCCTACCTGGCCGACCTGCTCCTGGAGAAGGGCTACGAGGTCCACGGCGTGGTACGCCGCTGTGGCCTTCGAAGATCCTTCCCACCGGCTGTGGCGGCTGCGGAACTCGATCGACAGGATCACGCCTGCATGCCGGCTCGCTGGAGAGCTTCGCCAGCCTGTACCGAGTGGTGGCGGAGGTCCGCCCGGACGAGTGCTACCACCTGGCGGCGCAGAGCTTCGTGAGCTACTCGTTCGATGACGAGTTTTCGACGATCAACACCAACGTCAACGGGACGCACTTCCTGCTCTCGGCGCTCAAGGACCTGGCTCCGGACTACCGGCTCTACTATGCCGGGTCGAGCGAGGTGTTCGGGAACGCTGGGCAATCCCCCCAGAACGATGTCGCGTTGCTCTTACCGCGGGCGCCTTGCGGGACAACGTAGATGGCCCACGCGCTTTCTGCCCTGACACATCGTATACACCGCAACTGGACCAACTACCTCAACCAGGGCTTGAGGCCTGAACGGGCCCGACCGCGCGCTGTCTCCGTCTCCGCTTGGAGGCAAACCGCTTCGATCTCTTGACCCATTGGGTCCGCGGCACCCGGCCGCCGCTCAGTCGGCGGCCACCGCCCGGAGGTTCTACATCACAATGCAGTGGCTACGGGCGATTCTCCGCGTTGTCCCTCTTTGGCGCCTTCTTCCTTCTGACTCTACGGGCAGTCCGCTCGAGAGGATCGGGGGACCTTCGCCTCGGTGTTCTTGCTGTCTTCACGATCATTGGCGTCCAAGTGACATTCGCTTCGGAGGCACTCAGCGCGATCAACCAGCTGGCCCTGCCTGGAGTGCTCGTGTTCTGGATCGTGAGCATCCTGGCAGCCTGGTTGGTTGGACGAAGACGGCAAAGGGGACCAACCTCCGGTCTGAAGGCGTCACCCCTGGGATATCACTTCCGCCGTGTCGATGCAAGCCTGGCCCTGGGCTTTCTGGCGTTAGCGTTCTGTGTGCTCGCGGCCGCTGACCCTCCTCCTGATTACACTTGTCTCCGCGCCCAACAATTTCGATTCAATGACATATCACCTCAGCAGGGTTATGCATTGGCAGCAGCAACAGTCCCTCTCCTACTTTCCAACGCCCAACCTGCGGGAGCTCCACGCCGGCCCTTGGGCTGAGATGGCTGTGCTGCAGGGCCAGATCCTCATTGGAAGGGATCGTCTTGCCGCTTCGGTCCAATGGATCGCGATGATCGGCTGTCTCATTGGCGTATCGTACATCGCCAAGCTGCTCGGCGGATCCGGAGAAGCGCAAGCCCTCGCAGCTTTCATTACCGTCACCATCCCCATGGGAATCCTGCAGTCAACCAGCACCCAGACCGACTATGTGGTTTCGCTCTGGCTGGTCTGCCTGGCGGCATTTTCGCTGGAGTCCATGGCTCGGGAGGCTACACTTCGCACTTTCGTTCCTGACAGGCGCGGCACTAGGCCTGGGAGTTCTGACGAAACCAACGATCCTGGTATTTGCAGCTCCATTCGGCCTGTGGTTCGGGGTTGCGATGGTCCGAAGGCTAGCGCTGGCTGCATGGAAACCGGCGCTCGTCATGGTTTCTACGGTCCTGCTGCTGAATGGCGCCGATTTCGCGCGCGAGCTACCGGCAGTTTGGAACTCCTCTGGGGCCGATGGCGGAGACGGCGGACGACATTTCCAGGGTACTTGAATGCTGAGATGTCGATCGCTTTCTCCTGTCGAACCTGGTTCGCAATTCGGCTGCTCGAGCTAGCCACTTCCTCCAAGGTGAGGAATGCGGCTGTGCAGCGTGAGGTAGACAAGGGTCCACGAGTGGCTCGCTGTCGATCCCGGGGATCCCCGCACCACATGGGCGGGCTCGAATTTCGGGATCAGTGCTCAGCAAACGGAAGACGCCGCCGGAAACCCGCTTCATTTCGTCCTCATCGGGCTGTCAACCTTGCTGCTGATCAGGTTTCGGACCTACCGGCTTGTCTGTCTTTGGCGCCTGTCTACTCGTTGGCTTCACACTCTTCGGCCTGGTATTCAAGTGGCAACCCTGGCACACTCGACTCCTGCTGCCGATCCTCGTGATGGCGTCAGCATTTGTCGCCGTCATGGTGAGAAAGACGTTGCACTCCTGTCCTGAGTTCTCCTCCTGATGGTTGCGCTGGCGGAGCATCCGTTTCGGATCTGCTCGGGAATCCGGAACGACCTCTGAGAGGTCCGAACAGCGTCCTTGTGAGGGATCGGATGAGCCAGTACTTCGTATCGAGGCCGGAGCTAGGGACGCCTTATGATATGGCAACTGCTGTGATCCGCAGCTGGCTCGTGCACTAAGGTCGGCCTACTCATGGGCGCCAACGACTGGGAGTACCCACTCTGGGTCATGACGGGGGCGACCGAAGGCGCGGGTCGAAATGCAGCACGTCGGCGTTCAGAACCTCTCCGCCGGTCTCTCCGAGGACTCGTGCCGTGTGCAATCATCGCGACCGTACCGGTGGCAGGAGGTGAGCTAAAGGTTGGCGGGATAGGCTTCCACGTAGTGCTCGAAGTCGCCTCCGCTGACTGTTCTCCTTGCAAAGTCGCCGATTGTCCGGTGAACTGGATTGACGCGAATTCGGCGGATCTTCCACAAGGTACGCAAGCCTGGGATGGCCCTCCGCGGAGTCTGCGCCAGGGCTTGCGGTTCCCATCCGCGGCTGGCAGCGGAGACCGATGGGATCGCGGTGGAAGATGGCTACGCCAGTAGGCGAGGGGTAGCGCACTAGGAGGCTGGACGACGATGAGGGCGAGACTGACGGCGTACCACACTCCCCTCAGCGCGGCACAGTTGGTGCTTCGATCCGCCCAGCTGCGCGACAGGAAGCCGCAGGGCAGCGTGTCCTGAGGATCGCGTGTGGTAGCGCTCGGATGCAAAGCGCCCTCGCGTGCACTGAGGGGCTCGTCCGGAGCAGGCTGGTGATTCAAAGGTGCCGCCGCGGCGGCATACAGCAAGACATGGGCGGGAAGCGCCGGGCCAGCGAGCGGGGTCTGGATAGCCGGGACGCATGTGAGGCACACTCCGTGCTGGCGGCGGCGGGATTGAGGGTCCACGAATGCCGCGGTCGGGCAAGCGAGCTGGGATGGCATTGGTCTTCGGAACGTGGCGGATGACCACCAGTCCGGGCGGCCTCGGGCCGGCGGGTGAGAGACCATGAAGAAGCGTGCTACTGATCACCGGAATCACCGGCCAGGATGGCTCCTACCTGGCCGATCTGCTCTTGGAGAAGGGCTACGAGGTCCACGGCGTCGTGCGCCGCGTGGCCTTCGAGGACCCTTCGCACCGCTTGTGGCGCCTTAGGGACTCGATCGACAGGATCACCCTGCATGCCGGCTCGCTGGAGAGCTTCGCCAGCCTGTATCGGGTGGTGGCGGAGGTCCGCCCGGATGAGTGCTACCACCTGGCGGCGCAGAGCTTCGTGAGCTACTCGTTCGATGACGAGTTCTCGACGATCAACACGAATGTCAACGGGACGCACTTCCTGCTCTCGGCGCTCAAGGACCTGGCTCCGGAGTGCCGGCTCTACTTCGCCGGCTCGAGCGAGATGTTCGGGAACGCGCCGCAAGTCTCCTCAGAACGAAGACACGCCGTTTCAATCCCACGTTCGCCGTACGGGATCTCGAAGGTGGCCGGCGTCCACCTGACGCGCAACTACCGCGAAGCCTACGGGATGTTTGCCGTCATCGGCATTCTCTTCAATCACGAGTCGGAACGCCGCGGGTTCGAGTTCGTGACCCGCAAGATCAGCACGCACCGTGGCCAGGATCAAGAAGGGGCTGGCGACGGAGCTTGTGCTCGGCAACCTCGACGCACGCCGGGACTGGGGGTACGCGCCGGAGTACGTCCAGGCAATGTGGACGATGCTCCAGCAGGATGCCCCGGACGACTATGTGATCGCTTCGGGGGTATCCCACTCGGTGCGTGAGTTCGTCGAGAAGGCTTCGAGGTGGTCGGACCTGCCCTGGGAGCAGCACGTCAGAACCGATCAGCGGCTCTTCCGGCCCGACCGAGATCAACGAACTGCGCGGAGACGCCAGCCAAGCGCAGAGCGCGGCTCGGCTGGTCTCCGAAGGTGGGGTTCGACAGGATCGTGGAGATCATGGTCGAGGCCGATCTGCGTCGGCTTGCGGAGGATCCGTCGGGCGGCTAGCGGTCCGGTGCTCCCGGCATTCGATGCAGCGAGGCATCGATCCCTGAAGAGGCAGGACTCAGGGGTGGGGTTGGAGCCAACCCCGGGTAGACCGAACCTGAAGACTGGAAGGACCACGCAAGTATGGCCGAAGCGGCGGGCGCTCATAACCGGGGTCAACGGGCAAGACGGGTCCTACCTCACCGAACTGCTGGTTGGCCAGGGCTATGAGGTCTATCGGAGTCGACAAGGTACCCGCAATCGGCCGCACTCGCCTCCTCATGCCACCTGGTCCGGATGCACGTCATCGATCTCATGGATCCGGGCTTGCTCGGACAGGTCGTCCGGGAGATCAGGCCGGATGAGGTCTACCATCTGGCGGCCCACCACTTCTCATCGCAGACGGATGACAATCGGCTGGGGCGGCTCGAGCCCTTCGTGAACGTGAACCTCCTGGCGGTCGAACTCCGCGCTGGAGGTGATCGCCGACGAGTTGCCTGCGACGCGTTTCTTCTATGCGGCCAGCGCCCACGTCTTTGGGCGTCCTGCGGTCTCCCCCAGAATGAGGCAACGCCATTTAACCCCGAAACCCCCTATGCGATCTCCAAGTGCGCCGGCGTTCATCTGTGCCGCTACTTTCGCCAGTCGAGGAGTGTCTTCGCCTCGGTGGGGATACTCTACAACCACGAGTCGCCCCGCCGGGGGCCCTCGTTCATCACCACCATGCTCGCCCGGGCCGCAGCACTGGCCACCCAGGGAAGCCCAGAGCCCCTTCTTGTGAGGGACATGGATGCAGTCGTCGATTGGGGTGCGGCACAGGACTATGTCCGCGCCATGTGGCTCATGCTGCAGCAGGAACGCCCGAAGACTACATCGTGGCGAGCGGCACGGGCCGAACGGTCAGGGAATTCGCCGCGTCAGGCCTTCGCGTCCGCAGGGGTTTCGGATGAGGGCGTTCGTCCGCCAGGATCCGGCGGGACGTCACCCGGCGACGAGCCCGATGGTGGGGGACTCGGCGAAGCTGCAACGCCAGACCGGCTGGCGGGCGGAGATCAGCTTCGAGGCCATGGTGTCGGCGATGGTCTCCACGCAGCAACGGTCTCTGCGAGCGGGACACGCGGTTGATGAGCGTCGCTCGCCGAAGCCAAGTCGGGTTGAAATCAACGTTGCGTCCAACCTCGTCGGGACGGCGTTGACAGTCCTGATCGAGCCTGGCGTTTGTCCCTGTTTACGTCAGGCTACTGGGCGATCGAAGTCGTACGGCCTTGTGGGCTTCTACGCCACGGTGCTGGCAGCGCTCCAGGTCCTCGACCTCGGTGTAAGCCCGACGATCAACCGCGAACTGGCGCGCCTCTCCGCGATTCCAGGTCACGCCGGGCGAGCCAGGGATCTGGTTAGAACTCTGGAGATCCCCTATTGGCTCCTCGGCCTTCTGATCGGTGCACTTATCGCCGTCATGGCGCCCGGTGATTTCCAGCCGCTGGCTCCAGGCCTCCGCGCTTCCAGAGGGGACCGTCCGATCCGCGATTGTGCTCATGGCCGGCTTGTTCGTACTGCAGTGGCCGGTCAGCCTCTACCAGGGCGGCCTCCTGGGCCTGCAGCGATTGCCCCTGTTGAATGTGGTGAGCGTCAGTTTCGCGGTAGTCCGGGGGTGGGCCGCGGTGCTCGTCCTGCTCATGTGTCGTCATCGATCCTCTCCTCCTTCGTGGTGGCAACTGATTGTCACCGCGGCGCAGGTGATCACGCTGGCCGTAGAGTCCTCTGGCGCAGTCTGCCTGCCTCTCCCGCCCGGGCCATGGTGAGATGGGGCGAACTGAGCACGTGCTGGCGTTTTGCCGCAAGCCTCACGTTTCATTGGCGCCACCGGCATCATCCTGACGCAGGCAGATAAATTGGTGATGAGCTGGATTGCTCGACCTGGAGAAGTTCGGGTACTATGCCTTGGCTTCCGTGGCCGGGGGAAGCCTGGCCTACGTTGTTGGGCCGGTCTTCAATGCCGTATCTTCCCGCCGGTTCTCGTTCTGGTTGCGAGCCACGGCGAGGGCGAGGCGCGTCAAGGCCCTATACCACAGGGCGGCCCAGTTCCTGGCTGCCATCTTGCTGCCGCTGGCCGCAAGTGTGCTGGTGATGATGTCCCTCGACATCATGCGCGTGTGGACGGGCAACGTCAACGCCGCCGAGAACACCTACACGATAGTCGCCTTACTTGCCGCGGGCTCAACTCTGAATGGGCTGATGGCACTCCCGTATGCCCTTCAATTGGCCCATGGCTGGACGTCGCTCGGTGTTTGGATCAATCTTGCTCTGGTTGCTGGCATGGTCCCGATGGTCGCCGTGATGGGCCGGATCTTCGGAGGCCGGGCGCCGCGACAGCCTGGATCGTCACCAACGCGCTGTACTTGATGGTGGGAGTGCCGCTGACCTTCCGTCGGCTGATGCCCGGTGAGACCTGGCGCTGGTTGACAGTGGATGTTGGCCTGCCCCTACTCGCCCTCGGCCGCCGTCGTATTCGTTTGCACCCGGACACTCGAGCCGGCCGCCGGACGAGTCCAGGAGGCAGTGCGGATTGGGATCGTGCTCCTCCTATCCGCATGTGGAGCCGCGCTGGCAGCGCCCATGGTACGACAATGGGCTGTTGCCAGGCTTATCTACGTCGGGGCCTTTGCACGTGCCCAGCTTGATCGAAGAACAAGGGGACACTAGAAGCTTGGGCTTGACGGATCGCCCTTGGATGCGGCGCGGCTGGATGTCCCCCGGCGAAAGGTGTCCCTCGCGCGTGCAAGCCGGCTACCGACAGTTGTGGGCAACGCCCTGATCGCGCGACGGTCCCATCGATGACTTAGGGTAAGGGCACGGCCGCCATGGGCTTTCAGGAGATAGCGCAGGTATGACAGGAACGTGTTTACGGGCACACGGGCAAATCCGTGCGGCGAGAGCGGAACTTCGCCGCCGGCACCTCGGGTACGAACCCGGTTTTGTGGCTCGCCTCTTGACCAGCATCGGGCTCCCCTCCAACTGGAGGTTCGGAGACTGGCTCAAGAGCTGGGATGTGCTGCAGACGGCGAGATTCCTGAAGGAGAGCCTTCCAAGAGACGCTTCGGTGCTCGACCTAGGAGCCTACGGGTCCGAAATACTGTGGTCCCTTTCGACGCTTGGCTTTGAAGACGTGCAAGGGATCGACCTCGATCCACGGGTGACATCCATGCAGCTCCCCGGCCGCGTGAAGCTAGAGGTCGGCGACTTCTATCACACGCCTTTCGACCCGGAGCGATTCTCCGCTGTCACGGCTATCTCCGTTATTGAGCACGGCTATCGGGAACCTGAACTGCTCGCTGAGGTCTCCCGGCTGCTCCGTCCCGGGGATGCTTCATCGCCTCTTTCGACTACTGGCCTGAAAAAGATCGACACCGCGGGGATGGACCTGTTCGGGATGGACTGGAGATTCTCGTCAAGCGAGGTTGAGTCGATGCTTGAGTGTGCCCGCAAGTTTGGGTTGGAGCCCGTAGGGGAGGTCGATCTACGGATTGACCAGCCCATAATCCATTGGGGAGGCAAGTCCTATACGTTTGCGTGGGTGGCATTGACCAAGCATGGCTGAGGCACATGGGACGGGGACTGGGCCTGTGAACGCCCGGGCGAACTCGATGGACAAGCGCATCAGGGTCATGCTTGTCACGGGCTCGTTCCCGCCCAGTGAAATGTGGGATTGGAGATTACTCCGCCCGACTGGCCTCCACGTTGGCCGAGGAGCAATCCCTCACCATCGCCGTGCTGACCGACGAACGAGCAGGGCCTACGCACTTGGACAGGGATTACGATGTGTTCCCGGCCGCTCGAGGTTGGGGGATTGGAGACATCCCCCAACTCCTGAGGGTCGTCTCCGGTTGGCACCCGGGCATTATCCACCTGCAATACCCGACCCAGGGATACGGGTCGATTTGCCCTGGATCCTGCCGAGCCTATTCGCATCGATGGGTATCCAAGATCATCCTTACCTGGCACGAGTACTGGATCGGTCGAGCCCGCTTCTTGCCGAATGCACTTAGCCTGGGAGGGCTGGTCCTTATTCGCCCGGGGCATCTTGACCGTATGCCATGGCCCTATCGCAGGTTGCTGGCCCGCAAACGCGTTGTGGAGATTCCCAACGCCGCGGCGCTTCCGCAGGTATTGCTGGATCAGGAGGAACGGGCCTCGATCCAGCGCAGATATGCACCTCAGGGCAGAAAAGCTCGTTGTCTACTTCGGGTTTGCATATCCTGCAAAAGGAATCGAACAACTATTCCAGATCGCGGATCCCGCCCACGATCACTTGATCTTGATCTGCGACCTGAACCCGGCCGATCCCTACCATCAGGAGATTCAGGCACAGCTGACGAATACAAAGTGGGCAGCTTCTGCGAGCAATCCGGGTTTCCTACCTGCCGACGAAGCGGCGCGATTACTGGCTGCGGCGGACACGGTGGTGCTCCCCTTCGGGAGGGGGGAGGGCAGTGGAATTCGTCAGTACACGCAGCCGTAGAACAAGCTACCTTCGTACTGACAACGTCGACAGATGCTAGAGGCTATTCACCCGAAAACAACTCTTATTTGGCCCGGCCGGGCGAGATCGAGGAAATGCGCCTGGCGCTAGCTCGCTACATCGGGACCCGTAACCCTTCACCCAGTGGCGCCAGCACGACCAGATGGAAGGCGATCGCGAGGGCTCACCGAGCGCTGTACGAGGAGCTCGTGGGCTCAAAGAGCCCAAGAACTGATGGTTAACTTTACAGTGTGCATTGCGACGCGCAACCGAGCCGCCTTCCTGAAGGAGACGCTCGATCAGCTCTTGCCCCAGATGGAGGAAGGCACCGAAACCGTTGTCGTTGACGGCGGGTCGACGGATTCGACACCGGAGGTCGTGTCAGGACTGAAGAGGGCGTGGCCCAACATCACGTACGTGCGCCGGGAGGAGGCGGGAGGGGTCGACCGCGACTTTGCGCTGGCTGTCGAGACTGCCCGCGGCGAGTACTGCTGGCTGATGGCGGACGACGACTTGCTGAGGCCGGGCGCTGTGCGGCTGTGTTGGACAAGTTGGACCAGGGCTTCTCGCTGCTGGTCGTCAACGCAGAAGTCCGGAGCACCGGACCTGACGCAGGTCGTCGATCGCAGAAGGCTGCATTTCGTGGCCGACAGGGTCTATGCCCCCGAAGAACAGGATCGCCTGCTCGCCGAAACCGGCAGCTTCCTTTCCTTCATAGGGTGTGTGGTCATTCGAAGGGATCTGTGGGTTGAGCGGGAGAAGGAGCGCTACGTTGGCAGCGAGTTCATTCACGTGGGGGTGATCTTTCAGTCGCCGCTGCCCGGCCCGGCGCTGGCGATTGCGCATCCTTGGATTGTGATCCGGTATGGAAACGCGCAGTGGGGCCCGCGCAGCTTCCGCATCTGGATGTTCCAGTGGCCTTCGCTGATCTGGTCGTTCTCGCACACTCGCGGAGTGGGCGAGGAAGAGCGTGGTGGTGCGTGCACCTTGGCGCCGCAGCAAGACACTCTTGAGATACCGCGCGACCGGTGCCTACACGCCGCAGGTATATGAGATCGATGATCCGGCCCCTTGCCGGCTCATTCGGGATGCGCGCCCGGGCGTGGGCTGTCGCCCATCTGCCAGGCGTGCATCGCGAACTTGATGGGCGTCTGTCTACTACAGATGGTTCCACCCTTCCTCGAATCTCGAACTCGCTGACATGTATTCCAGCCCCTTCTACCCCTTCCGGTCTCTGAACTATGCGCCGCGAGGGGACCCGATTCGCGTTCGTCAGGCCCCAGACACGGAGGAATGCAAGTGACGATCGTTGAACACAAGGCGTGCCGAGTATGCGGCGGGCGGCTCATGGAGATCTTGTCCCTTGGAAGCCAGTACCTCTCAGACTTCCCGGCGCCCGATCAGCCCGACGGCCTCAAGGCGCCGCTGGAGCTGGCCTTGTGCGGGACGTGCCGTCTGGTCCAGTTGAAGCACACCGCGCCGGCCGATGAGATGTATCAGAACTACTGGTACCGCTCAGGTACCAATCAGACCATGCGCGAGGCCCTGGCGGACATCGCGGAGAAGGCGGAAGATCTGATCGACTTGGCTCCAGGAGACTCCGTCCTGGACATCGGCTGCAACGACGGCACGCTCCTGGCGTCCTACCGAAGGCAAGGCATTCACCGCATCGGCTTTGACCCGGCGGTGAATATGGCGCCGTATTCCCGACGCAGTCGCCGAGCACGTCGTCGTGGGCTATTTCGAGGCCGAGGCCTTCCTCTCGGATCCCGCGCTGGCTGCGCACGCCGCCCGAAGGTGATCACGAGCATTGCCATGTTCTACGACCTCGAAGAGCCGCGTCGAATTTGTCTCCGATGTCAAGGCGGTATGGACCCGGAGGGGCTGTGGGTGGTTCAGATGAGCTACCTGCCTTCGATGCTCAAGCAGAACGAGATCGGCAACATCTGTCATGAGCATCTGGAGTACTACTCGCTGCAGTCATTCGAGTACTTGCTGGGTCTCCATGGTTTGGAGGTCGTGGATGTGGAGCTCAACGCCATCAATGGCGGGAGCTTCCGCGCGTACGTTCGTAATCGCGGCGCAGATCCGACGCACTTCGGCGACGCCACCTACCGCCGCCTGGCTTCCGATCGGGTGCATCGGCTGCGAGACGAAGAGCTGCGCCTGGGCCTGGACAGTCCCTCGAGACCTACAACGGACTTCGCCTTCCGTGTGGATCGAATCAAGGCGGACGTCGTGCAGTTCGTCGAGGACCAGGTGAGGGCAGGCAAGCGGGTCTACGTCTATGGGGCATCCACCAAGGGAAACACTCTCCTCCAGTACTTCGGGTTGGACCACTCGCTGATCACGGCCGCGTCGGAACGCAATCCCGAGAAGTGGGGAAGGATGACGGTTGGTACGCACATCCCAATCGTCTCGGAGGAAGACGCCCGACGGGCCAATCCGGAATCCTTCCTTGTTCTCCCGTGGCACTTCCTGGACGAGTTCATGGCTCGCGAGAAGGAGTACCTCGAGCGGCGGTAGGTTCATTGTTCCGATGCCGTACTTCACCCTGGTATAGGTCTGGGAGCAGCATGCTCTCTTGGTGCGCGCGGGGAATTCGGCCTCGATGATCTCGGATAACGAGCGCGCATGCCAGCCTGATCGAAGGTGGCTCTCAACCCGGCCCAGTGACAGGTCTTCCGGATGCCGCAACTGAGTGTGGTCGTGGTCTCCTACAACACGGTCGACCTCCTCCGAGAGTGCCTTGCATCCATCTGGGGGGACATGGCCGAACGGGACGTCGAGGTCCTAGTCGTCGACAACGCGTCCACCGATGGAAGCCCGGAGATGGTCTCCAGAGAGTTTCCGGGGGCTGTCTTGATCCGGAACCGCCAGAACGTGGGATTTGCCATTGCGAACAACCAGGCCATCGGCAAATCGTCAGGGCGATTTGTTCTGTTGCTCAACGCTGATGCCCGTCTCGTGGCTGGTTCCTGCGAGATGCTCATTGCCCGCATGGACGCAAGCCCCGGGCTGGGCAATCTGTGGCCCTGCCATCTTCAACGAGGACGGGTCGAGGCAGCCATCCTGGGGAAGGTTTCCTTCGCCCATCCTGGAATTCGCCTTCCAGTTTCTCCTCTACAAGGCGCTGCCTGTGCCCTATCCGTATGGCCGGCACGTTCATGCGCTTCTCCTCCCCGCCTACTCCCACTACCGAGATGTCGATTGGGTGACTGCTGCTGCAGTTTGATCCGGCGGGAGGTCGTAGACAAGATCGGGCCTCTCCCGGAAGAGAGCTTCATGTACAACGAAGATGTCGAGTTCTGTTTCCACGCTCGAGCCGCAGGGTTCAAGGTCGGGTACGACCCTGCGGCTGAGGTGGTCCACCGGGTCGGCGGGGCGAGGGCGAGCTACGAAGACTGGATCGTGAACTACACTCGTGGGAGCATCCTCTACTTTGCATCCCACTTCCGCCCTCCGACCGTTGCCAGGGTAGCCCGTCTCATGCTCGCTGGGAACCGTTTGAGATACTCCTTGTGGCGGGTAGTCGGTGCCGTAAGCCATTCGAAACGGAGGGAGTCTGAGATGCGATGCCGAGGCTACCAACGGGCGACACAAGTTGTCCGAGCCTACACCATCCCACGGGCCGTTGGGCTTTAGGGCAGCGGGACCCCATGCGTGCACGGAGCTGTAGCGCCAGGCGATCGAGATCTCCTGTATACGCTCACAAGCTATCCTCCCGCCATCGGCGGTGCGCAGCTCTTGCAGCACCACACGGCCCTTCGGCTGGCGGCGCGGCACTCGATCCAGGTCGTCACCCACTGGGATGCCAACCGCACGGATTGGCTGCTGGGCACGACGCTTCGCGCTCCGGCCGAGACTCGCGACTACACGGTAGACGGGATCCGCGTGCATCGGCTGGCATTGAGCTCCAGGGAGAGGCTCGCTCTTGCTCCCGGCAGTCGCCCTGTACTACCCTCTCATGCAGGTCGCCCTCCGTCCGATCTGCTCGAAGATCGAGGCGCAGCTGGAACCGTATGCATCCACAGCCGACCTGATCCACAACGTGCGCATCGGACGGGAAGGACTGAGCCTGGCATCGCTGCACATGGCCCGCGCCCGCGAGATCCCCTTCGTGCTCACCCCCGTCCACCATCCCCGCTGGAAGGGATGGCTCTACCGGGTCTATCTGGATCTCTACCGTCAGGCGGACGCCGTGATCGCCCTGACCGAGGCGGAGAAGCGGATCCTGGTCGGGCTCGGCGTGAGCGAGAGCCGGATCCACGTTACCGGCTTCGGCCCGATCCTTGCGCAGCAGGCCCAACCCGAAGGCTTCATCTCCCGCCACGGTGTGGACGGCCCGCTCGTCCTCTTCCTCGGCCAGCACTACCTCTATAAGGGCTACCGGCAGGTTCTGCAGGCAGCGCCCCACGTATGGCAGAAGTACCCTCAGACGAAGTTCGCCTTCATCGGGCGAGCCGTTGGACGCTCGGAGGAGGACTTCGAAGCGCACCAGGATCCCCGGATCTTGCGCCTCGGCGAAGTCAGCCTGCAGGAAAAGAGCGACGCCCTGGCCGCCTGTTCGCTGCTGTGCGTGCCGTCGACCCAGGAGAGCTTCGGCGGCGTGTACACCGAAGCGTGGAGCTACGCCAAACCGGTCATCGGCTGCAGCATTCCTGCCGTGTCGGAGGTCATCACAGACGGACAGGACGGCCTGCTCGTGGCGCAGGAGCCGCAGGCGATCGCCGACGCCATCTGCCAGCTGCTGGCCTCGCCCTCGGCGGCGAACGCCATGGGCGAGGCAGGTCGCAGGAAGGTCCACGAGCGGTACAGCTGGGAGCGACTGGCGGCACTGACCGAGCAGGCCTACTTCGACGTCCTGGGAACCCCATCACCTTCGGTCTCCCCCGCGGGAATGCCATGAGCCGGGCACTCGGAGACGCTCGGCCGCCATCCATTCCCAGGGTGAGCATCCTCGGCGTGCTCGTCAGCGCCATCGGCATGCGTCAGGCTCTCGAGACCATCGCATGCTTGGGTTGGGAATCGCGAGCCGCACTACGTCACCGTCACGCCGGCGCACGCGGTGATGGACGCCTACGACGACCCGGAGCTGCGCCGCATCTTCAACGCCTCGGGGATGACCACGCCGGACGGGATGGCCATCGTCTGGCTCCTCAGGCTTCGCGGCTACCGGAGCGTCTCCAGAGTCTACGGGCCCGACTTGATGCTGGAGACCTGCCGGGCGGGCCTGACGTCGCTGGGTACCGCCACTTCCTGTACGGCGGGGCGGAGGGCGTCGCCGAAGCGCTTGCCGAGAAGCTGCGCGCGCGCTTCCCTGGGCTGCAGATCGTCGGCACGCACACGCCGCCCTTCCGGGACCTGACCGAAGACGAGGATCGCGCCGTCGTCGAGCTGATCAACAGCGCCCGCCCGGACATCGTCTGGGTCGGGCTGAGCACGCCCAAACAGGAACGCTGGATGGCGGCGCACCTGGGGCGGATCGAGGCGCCGGTGATGATCGGCGTCGGCGCTGCCTTCGACTTCCTCTCCGGACGGAAACCCCAGGCGCCGCGCTGGATGCAGCGCAGCGGGCTGGAGTGGCTCGTTCCGCCTGGCGACCGAGCCTCGCCGCCTGTGGCCCCGCTACCGGCAGTACCCGCGGTTCGTCCTCCTGGCTGCGGCGCAGTTGTTGGGCCTGAAGCACTTCCCGGAGGCGTAGCCGGCGGCTGCGCGGCTCGGATGGATCCACATCGGTCCCCCCGGACGTGAAGCCGCTCGGCCCGACGCCGATGCGCCCACCCGGGCCACCGTCTCCGTGCTAGACTCACGGCAGGAGTGCCCATGGGCCGCAATCGATCTCGCCTCTCAGCGTCCAGCTCCTGCTCGCCGATCTGGTCCTCGTCCCCGTGGCCCTGGTGCTCGCCACCTGGCTCCGGGCGAGCCTGCCCTTCGGGCAGGGCGGCGCACTCCCGCTGGACGACATCCAGCTGCCCTGGTTCGTCTACCTGATCGCCCTGCTTGCCTGGAGCAGCGCGCTGGTCCTCGCCGGCGCCTATGACCCCGAACGTGTCCTGCGCTGGTTCCAGGAGGCCTGGCAGGTGATCGCTGGCCTCCGGGCTGGCGATGTTCCTGATGGCGGGTGGACTGTACTTCGCCTTCCGCGACATGTCCCGCCTGCAGTTCGGCTACTCGTGGGCGCTGGCGCTTGCTCCTCCTGCTGGGCTTCCGGGCATGCTCCGTCTCTACTACCGGGCTGGCGGGCGCGCGCGCCCGGGATGGCGCTCGCGGATCCTGATCGCCGGCGCCGGCGATCTCGGCCAGACGCTGGCCGCACTGATCGTCGACCAGAGCCGTTGGGGCTCGACCTGGTCGGGTACCTGGACGATGACCGTCAAGCATGGCGAAGCGGATCGGAGCGGCCGCGGTCCTGGGCTCCCTGGACGATCTGCCGGAGATCATCGACTCCAGCAAGGTCGAGGAGGTGTGGATCGCCCTCCCGGCCCGGCGCACGAAAGACTCAGCCAGGTCGTGACCATGGCCGAGAAGCTCCCGGTGCGGGTCAAGATCGCCCCGGACTACTTCTCGCTGGCGCTGGTGCATGCCAAGGCGGAGATCCTGGGCGGCATCCCGCTGATCGGGCTGCGCGAGCCGGTGATCGAAGGCTTCGATCGGTCTTCAAGCGCGCTCTTCGATCTATCGTCGGGGGCTGCCTCGTGCTCGTGGCCGCCCTGCCGATGGCGATCATCGCCCTGCTCATCCGGCTGGACTCGCCCGGCCCGGTCCTCTTCCGCCAGAAACGCGTCGGGGAGAACGGCCGCCTCTTCGACATGCTCAAGTTCCGCACCATGGTCGCCGACGCCGAGAGCGCTGCAGGATCAGGTCCTGGTCGACGAACGACGGACGGCCAGGTCATCCACAAGCACAAGGACGATCCGCGCGTCACGCGGGTCGGGCGCTTCCTGCGCCGCTACAGCCTGGACGAGCTGCCGCAGTTCTTCAACGTGCTGCGCGGCGAGATGAGCCTGGTCGGCCCGCGGCCGGAGCTGCCCTGGCTGGTCGACCGCTACGAGCCGTGGCAGCGCAAGCGCTTCGCCGTCCCGCAGGGCATCACCGGCTGGTGGCAGGTCAACGGCCGCAGCGACAAGCCGATGCACCTGCACACCGAGGACGATCTGTACTACGTCTAGAACTACTCGCTGTGGCTGGACCTGCGCATCCTGTTCATGACCCCGCTGGCGGCGCTCCGGGGCCGAGGCGCGTTCTAGGTGCCGGCCATCAACCGTGCGCGTCGCGCAGCACGTGGATCGAGGATCACACGCCGATTGCGCGGGCGCCCGGGCTGCGCCGGATTCTTCCGATGACCTATGATCTGGGCGCCATCGCCGCCCGGTCGGGCTCGGGGTCGATCGCCGAGGAGGAGGAACTCAATGATGTTGGGGAAGGGGCTGTCTCCGATCCTCGAGCCGCCCACCGCGGCTTGCTTGGCCGCATCTTGCATCGCCTAAGCGAGAGCCTTTCGATCCAGGCCTACGCTTTGGGCTTCGCTTTGCTCGCCACGAGCCTATTCCTGAACCAGGCGGAGCTCGCTCCGAACCTCAGCGACCTCGACATGTGGGACGAAGCTTATTGGATCGCCAGCGGGAGGTCCGTGCTTGAAGGGGCCATCCAGTCCGTGGGCGGCAGCCCTTTCGTTTCTGTCTTCTATGCACTCGCCAGTCTGCCCTATCTCAGCTCGCCCTTCTGGCTGGTACTGACCGCATCGCTTGGGCGGGTGATCCTCGTCTGTCTACTGTGGCTGAGCGCCATCCGTATCGCCCGCCATCTTTCCACCTGGGCACCTGCACCAATTCTCCTCGGCATGTTCCTGGTAACACCGATGGCAACGAGCATCCTGAGGAACCCTACCGATGCTCTCTACTCAGCCCTCGCCGGCCTGGCGTTAGCGGAGGTCCTTGCCTACCGTTCAACGCAGGACACCCGGCATGCCTGGGGAAGCTCCATCTTCCTGGGTCTCGCTGCACTGGCGCGCAATGATGGACTGCTCGTGGCCGTTGTCCTGGTCCCTCTCCTGCAGATTCTCGCGCCACGCACCAAGCGGCTCTCGACACTGATCGCCTCCGTCTTGCCGGTCGTCCTCCTGGTCGGCGGGGTGGTGTTGGTCCACGGTCTGCAATCCGGCAGCTACAGCTTGGGGACGCTCGAGCGCACCTACGGCAACTTCGAATCGGGCCAGCAGATTGTCTACACCGGCACGGGGGTGCGCAACGCGACCATGGAGTCTCGGCTCGAGGCGCGTCGACTCTTCGGCACGCCTCAGGAGAACGGCTTCTCGGTCCTGACTGCCATCCGCCGCAACCCTTCCGAGTTTCTGCGCCGGTTGGCCGCGCTAATCCCAACGCTCCCGTCGCTCTATCTGGACGCGTATGGGAAACGGTTTGGAGTGCTTCTGCTGGTGCTGGCGGTCACCGGGATCACGGTCCTCTTGCGCCGGAAGAAGGTGCAGCTCCTGATGATCCTGGCAGCCTTCACCCTGCCGATCCTGAGCGGATTCGTGATCACGCTCATCCGGCCGGGGCATCTCGAACTCTGGTGGTTCTCACTCTATGCGTTGGCGGCGATCGGCCTGCACAGCATGTTCGAGAGCCTCAGGAGCGACCGGGCGCTGGTCGTGTGGTCCGCGGTCTGGGGCGCGATCGCGCTGTATGGCCTGGTGGACGACAAGCTGGGGTTCTATTACGCCGCGACGGTCATGCTCGGCGTGGTTTGGATCGGATCCTTGATTGTGAGGCGCCACTGGCTGCCTTCTGCAGCGGCGTTCGCCGCTGTGGCACTTGCCGGAGGCCTGGTCATCCGAGGGGGCTTCCTCCACCGATGACGCGTTGGCTGGGAGAGGCTGCCGATGAGCGGGCCGTCCTGTATATGTATGACAGCTTTCCCCGGGAACGGTCGTCGCCGCCGGTACGCCAGGCGTCCCCGCCGCGGCGGGGATGACGCCGTTCGTCCTTGCGTCAGAGGACATGCCGGTGTTCCACAATTCAAGTGACCTGCTCCATTGGATGAGGGAGCGGGGTATCCAGGCCGTCTATGTGGACGACAGCCTGACCCGCGTCGAATCCGCCCTATGGGAGTTGATCGAGCCCGAGATCGGCACGGGACTCGTGACCGGGTTCGAGGAGGGTGGCGACGGTCTGCGGGTTCTTCTCGTGGCGCCCCCGTAGTCCCTGAGCGCCCTCACAGTCTGGGCGGCCGGCATGCGAGCGGGAATGCGTTTCACGCTGCGATCGTGCAGGAACGTGCAACCCCGGATCGGCCGCACGATGGCGTGTCGTCATGTGCCCATGCTCCTGATCGGGTCCCGGGTGGGCGGTGTCGAAGCACCAGATCCTCAGGCGCAAGTAAGCGGGGGAGGAGCGAAGTCTGGCTCTGCCCAGCTGATGGGGTCGGATGTCTGCGGTCGGTGCTCCTGCGTATCAGGCTGGTCCACAGGTCTGGGCGAACGTGCGCCGATCTTGGCAAATCGAGTTGTGTCACGCCCCTCGCCCGGCACGGAACGGAAACCGTCTCGCAGGCCAGTGCATTGGGTCCTTGGCGGCTGTCGAGCTGTAAGGCGCCAAACGAGAACCCCTTCCATGGAGAAGGCTGATGGCGATGCTGGTTCTCCTGCCCCTGCTTGTCCTCGTCGTCCTGTTCCTTGCCCGGCTGGCATCTGAGCCGGACGGCGGGCAAAACGCACGGACGTGGCAAACCGAATTCGTGATCGCGGTGTGCCTGTGGGGCGCACTGCTGGTGCTCGTGACCGAAGGGTTGAGCCTGCTGCATGCCATCCACCGGCTCGGGCTGACGGTGGTCTGGGGGATCGTCCTCGTTGGCCTGCTCGTCTGGGCGGTCCGGGCGGGAGTGCCCCGGCGGAGCTGGGCGCGGATCCGGGGCCTCCTCACGGGAATGCCTGGCATCGAGCGCGCCCTCCTATCGGTCGTCTTCAGTTTGGGCGCGGTGCTGTTGGCTGTCGCCCTGGCCGGGCCGACCAACAACATCGACACGCTGCAGTATCACATGCCGCGGGTGGATCACTGGGCCCAGAACCAGAAGTCTGGAGCACTTCGCCACCTCGTATGACCAGGAGAACACGCGTCCCTTCTGGTCGGAGTTGGTCATCCTCAACCTCCGCGCCTTGTCGGGAGACGATCGATCGGGGAACCTGGTTCAACTCCTCACCATGGTGATCTCGATGATCGCCGCCAGCGGCCTGACCGGCCTGCTCGGCGGCCGGCGCGACGCCCAGTGGTTCGCCGCCCTCTTCACCCTCAGCATCCCGATGGCCCTGCTCCAGGTGACCGTGCCCAAGAACGATGTCACCGCGGCGATGTGGGTGCTCCTGACAGCCTACCTGGTCGTGGTGGCACTCTCGCAGCGCCTGGCGGGGGTGGAACGGCTCGCCCTGGGCCTCGCCGTCAGCCTGGCGATGCTGACCAAAGGAACCGCCCTGATCTTCGTGACGGCCGTCCTGGCCTGGTTCTTCCTCGCGCAGTTGGTCGAAGGCGGGATGGAAATCCTCCGCAGGTACGCCATGGTCGTGGGCGCTTGCCTGCGTTGCACTGAACGGTCCGTTCTGGTTGCGCAACTTGCAGACGTACGGTGGGCCATTTGGCTCAAGCCTGCCGATCGGTTTCTCCGCACAACCTCCCGATGACGCGAACCAACCCGAGGCGTCCGATACGGCCTTCGCCGCCGTACGTGGCGACGCATCCTCGGGGCCGCTGGAGTGCAGTGGGCCCTGCTTCTCGCCCACGCTCGGCTCTGGGGCGGAGAAGACAACCGTCTTCGATATGCCGGGCCTGCTGCAGCAAGCGGCGCTGCGGCTGGCTCGCATGCTGGCGATGAACTTCGTCTCACCCTTCCATGCGCCGAACCAGCTCTACTTCCGTCTGCTGGGCCTTCTTCCGGAGATCTTCCCGCCGGGATTCGTCGGCGCACTCGAGGCAGTTGCCTGGAACAACGAGATGACCGCCGGCAATCCGCTGCACCTGCTCTTGATCCTGGCTGCCTTGGCCGTAGGAGCGTTGCGGTCTGTGCGGCAGCGACTTGGCGCGCTGGGCGGGCTTTCGCTTGCGGCCTTGGGCGGATATGTACTGGTCTCGGCAGCGTCGTGCAGCGACTGGACGATCTGCCTGCGCTACCAGCTTCCCTTCTTCCTTCTGGGCGGTCCCATCGTCGCCGCCGTGTATGCCCGGCGGGGGGGGAGGCGGTGCCTATGTTGCCGCCCTGGCGATGGCACTCTATGCCGTTCCGTATCTGCTCATCAGCAATATGCGTCCGATCATCGGGCACACACCATGGCCGACCCGAATCCCTAGCGTGTTCACCACGAGCCAGGTCGAGATCTTGTTTGCGCAGAGCCCTGAGAAGATGGATGAGTTCGTCGATCTCGCAGGCAGGATCAGAGAGGCCGGCTGCACGCAGGTGGGCATGGCACTGGAGCCCTGGGATCAGGAGTACCCGGTGTGGTGGCTGCTAGGTGCTCCAGAGAGCGGGATACGTCTGGAGCACGTCGTCGCTATCCCGCTTCCACGAAGCCCCTGATCGATCCCGCCTTCGTGCCCTGCGCAGTCGTGTGCACCGAGTGTGGCCAGGTGAAGGACGTGACCGATTTGCCGCTGGCGGTTGATTACGGGCACGTACGGCTCTATATGGAGGACGCTGCGCCGGGGGCGTTCCTCTCCCCTGACCCGGAGAAGGAATCCCTCGCCGGGTGCAAAATGTCAGTCCGGCCCACTGGATGCGCGAATAGTGCAGGGTGACGGCGTATGTAGACGGTGCGCTTTCCCTGGACAATCCGGGATTATGGCACGCCGATCGGCGCCGAGGTAGGGCGATGCCTCGAGCCCGGCTTCATCGGTGACGGCGGGAGATTCGAGACGTGGACGTGACGGCGCCTTGACATGACTTGTGATCCGCGGCGCGTGGGATCCCTTCCGCCAGAATTCACTGGCCTGCCCTTGTTCGAGGTGACAAGCATGTCCTTCCGACCCTCGGCGGGTGGCACCCTGCCGTGCTAGGCCTGCTGCCCCTGGCGAGCCTCGGGGCGGTCACGATGGCCGTCGCCAATGCCAGGCCGGGGTGGGGCTGGCGCGTCTGTTTTATGCGAGCGACGCTCCTGTGCGCGTTGTATATGGTGGCGCTCACCGAGTTGTTGAGCCTCGCACGCTGGGTGACACAGTTCGGCCTCGATCGTTGCCTGGTCTCTCCCTGTTCTCTGCGTGTCCTGGCTGGGGCTTAGAGCAGTTGGCCGAGGGAGGAGTCTCCGCTGGCCCAGGATCGTGCTGCCACGCTCGATGGGCGACCGAGTGCTCCTGGGCTCCCTCCTGGCGATTCTCATCGCAACCGGTCTGGTGGCCTGGGTTGCGCCACCCAATACGTACGACTCCCTCACCTACCACATGAGCCGAGTGGCGCACTGGGCACAGAATTGATCCGTCGGGCTCTACCCCACCGGCATCCCGCGCCAGGCCTTCATGAGTCCGGGGGCCGAGGTCGCCGTGCTCCAGGTCTACGTGCTGGGACAGAGCGACCGCCTGGTCAACTTCGTCAGCTGGTTCGCCATGATCGCCTCCCTGGTTGTGGTTTCACACCTGGCGAAGCGCATGGGCGCCGGGACCACGGGTCAGTGGTTTGGGGCGGTCTTCGCCGCCGCACTCCCGATGGGGATCGCCCAGGCGTCCAGCACGATGACGGATTACGTTCTCGCCTACTGGATGCTGTGCGTCGCGGCGGAAAGCGAGTTGCTCCACTCCAGACACAACCAGGGGATCGCGTACCTGGCATTGGCGGCGGGTTTGGCGATCTGGACGAAGCAGACGGCCTTCGCATTCCTGCTGCCGTTTGCAGTCCTCGATCTTGTGCTTGTCCTTCGCGCCCGCCAATTCGGGCAGGTCGTCGCCGCGGTTGGCATCGCGGCCGGCCTGGTGTTGAGCGTGAATGCCGGCGTCATTGCCCGGAACCTGTCTGCCTACGGGACCCTCTCGGCCCTCAGGGCCAGATCACGGGATTCACGAATGCCGTCATCGACGGCCGGGTGCTCGATCTCGAATGTCGTACGCAACGCCGCGTTCCATGCCGCGACGCCCTGGCCGAAGGTGAATGACTGGATCACGCGGGGGATCATCAAGACCCACCTCCTTCTTGGGATGGCGCTGGATGACCCCCGCACCACTTCGTATGGTTCGTTCGTCAGGGTGGGACAACCCGTCTACGCTGAGGCTCGGGCAGGTAACACCGTCGCGGCCGTACTGATCCTGGCCTGCGCGGCGCTGGTGCTGATGCGGTCGAATCTGCGCCGGAGTCCGCTGGGGCTGTACGGCCTCGTTGTGGCCTGCACATTCCTCGTCTTCTCCGGACTCTTGAAGTGGCAGATCTTCGGCAGTCGGCTTCAGCTGCCGTTCTTCCTTCTCATGGCGCCCTTCGTCGGCGCCACCCTCGGGCGCACTGCTGCCGAGCCTGGCACTCGGCGTGCTGGGCGTGGGCGTCGCGGCTGCAGCCTGGCCGTGGATGACCGGGATCCCAAGCCGGCCCTTGTTGACCCAGCCGGGTACCGACTGGAGCATTCTGTCTCGGTCCAGGTCCTCGCTGTATTTCGCAACGGCAGGGGGGGTCGAGCCAGCCTATCGATCCATGACCAGTGAGATCCTCGATGACGGATGTTCCACGGTCGGGATCATGCTGGGCGGGGACTCGGTCGAGTATCCGCTTTGGGTTCTCCTGGATGCCCCGCGACCTGATCTCCAGGTGGAGTGGATCGTGGCGAATGAGTTGGCCACAGACAGGCTCCTCCCAGGATTCCGTCCCTGCGCCGTGATCTGCGAAGGGTGTCCCCAGGAGACATCCGAGATCCGCGGGCTTCCCATCCACGCAGTCTTCGACAACTTCACCCTGTATATGAGATGACCGGTGAGCTTGAGCGTTCGCCTTCGGCATTGGAGCGCACATGTCGGCTGCTGGGATCGTGGGTATGGCCAACCTTCCGGCCGGATTGAACGACCTCTCTCGCAAGGGCTGCTTGGTTTCGCCTCCGCCATCGTGAAGAGGTTGCAGCCGATGAGGGTTGGGGGCGGCAGATCAATGGTCGCCCGGATCAGCCGATGCTCCAGTGCGCTGATGAAAACTCGAAACGCGGGATCGCCATTCCACATCGACACACCGTCCGGCTTCTTGTGCCGGTACGGATGGCCGGCTTGCCAGGGCGGAGCCTTGTGAGCATACTCAGCCTGCCATGCGAATACTGACCCCCACCGTCTCGATCATCGTCCCCTGTTACAACGAGGAGCGCACCATCGGCCTGCTCCTGCAGGCGATCCGCGACCAGACGGCCGCGCCGGAGACGCTCGAGGTCCTCCTCGCCGATGGGGGATCGACGGACGGCACGCGGCAGGTCATCGACGACTTCGCCCGCCGGCACCCCGTGCTCAGGCTGCGCCTGATCGACAACCCGACGCGCAGCATCCCCTCGGCGCTCAATCGGGCGATCGCCCTGGCGCGCGGCGAGGTCGTCCTGCGGTTGGACGCGCATTCGATCCCGCAGCCGGACTACGTCGAGCAGTGTGTACGCGTCCTCAGCCAGACCGGTGCGGCGAATGCCGGTGGGGCGTGGGAGATCCATCCCTCGGCGCCGACCTGGATCGCGCGCAGCATCGCCGCCGCCGCCGGCCACCGCCTCGGGGCGGGGGATGCGCGCTACCGGACCAGCGGGCTGGCGGGCGAGGTCGACACGGTCCCCTTCGGGGCCTACCCGCGCGCCTGGCTCGACGCGCGTCGGTCCCTACGACGAGTCGCTGCTCACCAATGAGGACTACGAGTACAACGTCCGCCTGCGCCAGGCGGGCGGGAGCATCTGGTTCGATCCGGCCATCCGCTCGATCTACTTCGCCCGGTCCACGCTCGGCGGCCTGGCCCGTCAGTATGCGCGCTACGGTTTCTGGAAGGCGCGCATGCTGCGTCGCTATCCCGGCACGCTCCGTTGGCGGCAGGCCCTTCCGCCTGCCTTCGTCCTGGCCGCCGTCGGGCTGCTCGTCAGCGCACCCTGGCTCCGCGCTTCGCTCTGCCTGCTCGGGTTACAATGGGCGCTCTATGCCGGGGCGATCCTGACGGCCGGCGTTTCCCAGGCTCGCCTGCGGCGCGACGCAGCCCTGGCGGCCGGCATGCCGCTGGCTCTGGGGGTCATGCATCTGGCCTGGGGGAGCGCTTTCTGGTGGGGATGGCTGACATCGTTCCGGCGAGGCACGAGTGAATCACACGGCATCTAAAGCCCGAGGCCTGCAGCTCGGCCTGGGCGAACGCCGCCTGCTGCTGATCGCCGGCGATCTGCTGGCGGGGGCGGGCGCCGTGGCCGTGGCGTTGGCGCTGTGGGCGCGCATCGACTACCTCGGCCCGGTGCCGACGATCGAATTCGTCCGCTTCCGCGCCGGATGGTTCGTCGCTCTGCCCCTGCTGTGGCCGTTCCTGATGGTCAACCTGTACGACGCCCACCGCGCCTCCTCCTGGCGTGAGACACTGAAAGGCGTGCTGCTGGCGGCGGGCAGCGGGCTGATCATCTATGCCATCATCTATTTCACGCTGGAAGGCTCGCTCGTACGCCGCGGCGTCCTGTACTTCCTGGGCTTCGCCATCCTGTTCACGCTCGTGTGGCGCGGCGCCTATCTGCTGGTCTTCACCGCGCCGTCCTTCCTGCGGCGCGTGCTGATCGTCGGCGCCGGCGAGAGCGGCACGGCGCTGGTGCAGGCGATCCGCGGCCTGAGCCAGCCGCCGTTCAACCTGGTGGGGCTGATCGACGATGATCCGGCCAAGCAGGGTCGCGAACTCTCCGGCGTGCGCGTGCTGGGGGACAACGCCCAGCTTCGAGCGATCCTCGACGAGCACGGCATCTCGGATGTCATTGTGGCCATCACCGGCGCGCTCAACGGCTCCATGTTCCAGGCTCTGCTCGATGCACAGCAGCGCGGGGTGCAGATCGCCCGCATGCCCGTGGCCTATGAGGCCCTGCTCGGCCGTGTCCCGATCCGCTACCTGGAGTCGGACTGGCTCCTGCGGTCGTTCGTCGACGAGCTGCAGGTCAGCACGGTCTACCTGCTGCTCAAGCGCCTGCTGGACATGCTCGGCGGCATCGTGGGCCTGAGCCTGCTGGGGATCGCGCTGCCGTGGGTGGCGCTGGCGATCATCCTCGAGAGCGGCCGGCCGATCTTTCTGCGGCAGCGACGCCTGGGGCAGGGCGGCCGGCCGTTCGACGTGATCAAGTTCCGCACCATGCGACAGGATGCCGAGGCCGATGGCCAGGCGCACTGGGCACAGCAGGGCGATCCGCGCACGACGCGCGTCGGCCGCCTGCTGCGCCGCACGCACGTGGATGAGTTCCCGCAGTTCTGGAACGTGCTGATCGGCGAGATGAGCCTGGTCGGCCCGCGGCCGGAACGGCCCGAGCTGGTGGCCGAGCTGGAGAAGCAGATCCCGTTCTACCGGGCGCGGCTGCTGGTCAAGCCCGGCATCGGCGGCTGGGCGCAGGTGAATTACGGCAAGGGCGCTTCGGTCGAGGGCTCGGCCGAGAAGCTCGAATACGACCTGTACTACATCCAGCATCGCAGCCTGCTGATGGACGTGTGGATTCTGCTCCGCACGGCCGGCGCGATCTTCGGATTGCGCGGGGTCTGACATGCCCACCGCACTGGTGACCGGCGGCGCAGGGTTCATCGGATCGCACCTGGTGCGGCTGCTGCTCGACCGCGGCTGGACGGTGCGCGTCCTGGACAACCTGTCGTCCGGATCGCGCGACAACCTGGCGGGGACCGGCGCCGAGCTGATCGTCGGCGACATCCGCGAGCCGCAGGTGGTCGACCGGGCGACGCAGGGTGCGACGGCGGTCTTCCATCTGGCGGCCATGATCTCCGTGACCGAATCGATGGCTCAACCGGTCGAGTGTTACCGGGCCAACGTCCTGGGCTCGCTGCACGTCCTCCAGTCCGCCCACCAGGCCGGCGTCGGCAGGGTCGTGCTGTCATCGTCGTGCGCCGTCTACGGCGATGCCGGCATGCCGGTGGACGAAGCGTCGAACACGGCGCCGATTTCGCCCTACGCCGCCTCCAAACTGGCGATGGAGCAGGCGGCTCAGATGATGGCCGTCGCCTTCGGTCTCGACACCGTCTGCCTGCGCTATTTCAACGTCTATGGCCCGCGCCAGGCGCCGGACTCGCCCTACGCCGCCGCCATCCCGACCTTCATCCAGACGATGTGCGGCGGGAAAGCGCCGTCGATTTACGGTGACGGCCTGCAGACACGCGACTTCGTCTTCGTCGGCGACGTCGCCCGCGCCAACTTGCTGGCGGCGGAGGCGGCGCTCGAGCCCGGCTCGGTCTTCAACATCGGCAGCGGCCGATCGGTCACCATCGCCGAGTTGGTCGGGACACTGCGCGGCCTGTTCGCCGGCATCCCCGAGCCGACCTACGGCCCGGCGCGGCCCGGGGACATTCGCCTGTCTGCCGGGAGAATCGGCCGCGCCGAAGCGGCCCTGGGCTACCGGCCGCAGACCGCCCTGGCCGATGGCCTGGCGGCGACGGTAGAATGGGTGCGAGGAGCCATGCCCTGACGGGCGCGCATGAAACCTGCCTCGCCCATCCGCAATCGGTTCCTGCTCGCCGGCGACCTGGTGCTGATCGTCACCTCCGTCCTGGCCAGTTTCGCCCTGCGGCTCGATCTTGGCCCGGCCTTCGTCTACTTCATGCCTCAGGCGTGGCTGATGGTCGCCGTGGCGCTGGTGGTCAAGCCGACCATCTACTACTTCTTCGGCCTGTACCGGCGCTACTGGGTGTACGCCAGCGTGCGCGAGCTGCGGCTGATCGCCGTCGCCACCGCCGCGGCACAGGTTGTCGTCGCCCTGCTGCTGATGCTGGCGATCGTGACCTCGCGTCCTGCCGGCGACCTTCCCGCGCTCGGTGATCTTCATCGATTGGCTGTTCTCGCTCTTCAGCGTCGGCGGTCTGCGCCTGACCGTGCGCCTGATCGCCGAGAGCGGCCAGGTCAGCCAGAAAAGCGACGGCCGCGGGGGCATGCGCCGGGCGTTAGTCGTCGGCGCGGGCGACGCCGGCGTGCTGGTCGTGCGCGAGATGCAGCGCAACCCGCAGCTGCACATGCAGCCGGTGGCCTTCGTCGACGACGACCCGGAGAAGCTGCGCAAGGACATCCACGGCGTGCGTGTGGTCGGCCAGCTGCGCGACCTGTCGTCGGTCATCGACCGCTCGCGCGCCCGCGAGGTCGTCATCGCCATCCCCTCGGCGCCCGGGCGACGTCGTGCGTCTGGTGACGCAGATCTGCCGCCGCAAGGGGATCCCCTTCCGCACCATGCCCGGGATCTACGAGCTGATCGGTGGCAAGGTCAACGTCAACCGCCTGCGCGAGGTCGAGATCTCCGACCTGCTGCGCCGCCAGCCGGCGCGCATCGACGACGAGGTCGTCGGCCGCACGCTGACCGGCAAGCGTGTCCTGGTCACCGGCGCCGGCGGTTCGATCGGCCTCGAGCTCTGCCGTCAGGTGGCGCGCTGGATGCCGGCTCAGCTGGTCCTGCTGGGCCACGGCGAGAACAGCATCTTCGAGGCGCTGCTGGAGCTGGGCGAGAACTACCCGGATTTGCCGCTGCTGCCGGTGATCGCCGATATTCGCGATCGGGGGCGGATCGCCGCCGTCTTTGCCGATCTCAAACCGCAGGTCGTCTTTCACGCCGCGGCGCACAAGCACGTTCCGCTGATGGAGTTGAATGTCGCCGAGGCCGTCACCAACAACGTGCTCGGGACACGCTCCGTCGTCGATGCCGCACTGGCGGCGGGAACCGAACGACTGGTGCTGATCTCGACCGACAAGGCGGTCCAGCCTTCCAGCGTGATGGGAGCGACCAAGGCGCTGGCGGAGATGATCGTGCGCGACGCCGCCCTGCGCACCGGGCTGCCCTACGTCTCGGTGCGTTTCGGCAACGTGCTCGGCAGCCGCGGCAGTATCGTCCCGCTGTTCAAACGCCAGATCTCACGCGGCGGCCCGATCACGATCACCCACCCGGAAATGCGACGCTACTTCATGACCATTCCCGAGGCGGTTCATCTGGTCCTGCAGGCAGCCGGACTGGGCGAGGGGAGCGATCGGGGCGAGGTGTATGTGCTGCGCATGGGCGAGCAGGTGCCGATCGTCGATCTGGCCGAGGACCTGATCCGGCTCTCCGGCCTCGAGCCGGGCAAGGATATCGAGATCCAGTTCACCGGCATCCGCCCGGGAGAGAAACTCGAAGAAGCGCTGTGGGACGAAGGCATGCAGTACGCCACCACCTCCCACCCGGACGTGGTGCGCGTGGCCGAAGCGCAGGCCCTCTCCGGTGCCTCGCTGAGTGAGACGCTGGCCGAGATCGAGCGCCAGGTGGACCGCGGCGACTCACAGGCCCTGGTCAGCCTGCTGTCGGCACGCATCCCCGGCAGCCAACTGGGTCAGATCCCGCCGCCCGAGATCACCTCGGTCGTCTAGCGGCCCGCGCCAACCGACCCTAGCGCCCGAACCCCCACTCTCCACGCTCCGGCCCTGCGGCCTGTGGCAATTACGCCGGCTGTCCTCGGAGGTCGCTGGCGGTGGGGGATGCTCATGTTCTGGGGAGTTGGGGGAGCGTAGCTCCCCCACTCCCCATAAAAGTACTCCCTCTCCGCCGCAACTATCCAGAGGCATCGGAGTCGGTGCTCCGCAGGGAGAGGGGCAGGGGGTGAGGGCCGATAGCAGCCGTCCTCACGCTTAGGTTCGGTCTCCGGGAGTGTACCCGAGGACCAGCGGCCGCTCGATGAGCTTCACCAACATCGCCGCGGCCGCCTCCAGATCGCGCGTGTCGACCTGTTGGCACGGCGTGCCGATGCCGGCGCACGGGACGAGGAGCGCCGCGGTGACGATCCCATCCAGGCTGGACTGGACGGCTTCCGCACCGGCGAGATCCTCGCTCGAGACCGCGAGCTGACAGGTCACATGCGCTCGGGCCGCGGCGTGTCGCAGGGCCTCCACCAGCCGGGTGGCAGCGACGAATTGGCCGGATCGCACCACGATCACAGGGCCCTTGCCGGGGCGTACGTTGGTCCCGCCGACGGCCTTCTTCTCCTCCACCGGATACCCGCCGAGCGCGATGGCGACCGCCGGAGCCAGGTCGGTCGCCGCCGCGCGAGTGGCACGATGCCCGAGCTGGCCCAACGCCGTGAACGCCAGGGCCAGCGTATTGGGGGCGCGTGCGGTCCGGCGCGCGACTTCCAGCGCCAGCGCCACCCCGAGCCTGCCCTCGAGAGCCTTCCCCCGTATCGTCGTCCGTTCAACACTCCAAGGTGTGGCGAAGACACCCATCGCTCCGATACGCATCTCGAGCCCGGGTTTCTCGGATCCGAAGTCGGCCAGCATCCGCGCCGGCGCGCGATTCCCGTCCCGGGCAGGGATCATGCCCAGCGTCGCCTGCAGGCCATCGGGGAACCGAATCGCCGCGCCCGAACACGACGTCCGGATCGATCCTGCCTGCCGGGTGGAGCCAGGCGATCGCGTTCTGGTCGACGTGCGAGACGACGAACGCCGCCTCGTCGAAGGCCGCCGTCAACATCAGCCGCACGCCGCGCGCCGACTCCCTCTCGGCATACAGGCTCCCCAGCGGGGAGGTCCGGACGTGTCGCATCGAAGGAGGCAGCAGGCGCGTGGCGAGCCGCCGCAGTGTCCCTTCCCGGCCGGGTGGTCCATCCGCCTCAGCCAGGGCCCGAAGCGTGTCCAGCAAGGTAGGGGCGGTCGATCGGTTCGTCGGCATGCAGTTGCTCCTCCGCTCCGCGCGATTCGCGGACCGGTCGTCAGGGCTTCGGCTCGCCGGCCGAGCGAAGCAGAGCGGACAGCCGCCGGCCGGCTTGCGCCGGGGCTTTCTCGAGCCAAAGCAGCGCCATCCAGGGGCGCAGGGCGCTCCATGCGTCGAATACCGGCGCCGGATCCGGAGCCAGCCCGCCGTATCGCTCGGCGGCGTAGGCGCGCACGATCGCCCAGCCCCGCTCGCCTTCCAGCGGATACGCATGAGCGAACGTCCGCGCCCGGTCGTAGGGGGTTTGCGTTGGATCGATCTCCAGCCCCAGGCGTTCAAGCCCCAGGCTCCACCGCCAGTAGACTCTGGCGATGGGGGTCAAATTCGTTGAGTCGTAGCGTGCCAGGCGCGCCGGCGGCCGGAGGCCGAGCCGCGAGAGCGATCGGGTCATGACGCCCATCGTTGTGTGACGGGCGACCGGATCGAGCCGCAGCCAAACCAGGGCCAGGAGCACCAGGGCGCCGCCCGTCACGAGCCACGGCGTCCGGGAGGGGCGGCTGATCGGGATCTCCGGATCGTCCTCCAGGCCCGGGTTGATTCTGCCCCCCAGCAGCCGGCGCAGGTCGCGCACGTCTTCCTCGAGCGACGGACCGTCATCGACGAGGCCGGCGGTCTCAGAGTCGGACGGCACGACCACCTCGACGCGCTCGAGCGGGGGCTGCGCCGAGGTTGGCTCGAACTCGACCCACCCGTAGTCCGGAAAGAAGACCTCCGGCCAAGCGTGCGCATCGCGCTGCCGCACCAGAAATGCGGACCCGCTCTCGTCGGGCGTCCCCTGCGCGAAACCGGCGGCGATCCGAGCCGGGATCCCCAGCGAGCGCAGCATCAGCACCTCGGCGCTGGCGTACCAGTTGCAGAACCCCACGCCGTGATCGAACAGGAACCAGTCGATCGGCTCGACGCCCTCCGGGGGCTCGCCCGACTCAAGCGTGTACTGTATGTTGTCCCGCAGCCATCGGGTGATCGCCGCTGCCTGGTCGTAGGGGTTGTCCAGGCCGCGGGTGATCTCCACCGCCAGTTGGCGGGTGCGCGGGGTGAGGGTCTCGGGAAGCTGGAGAAAACGCGACTGCACCCATGCCGGGTAGTCCGTCCCCGCTGCGCGGAGCTGAGCGGCGGTCGGATTGGCCACCTGGCTGCGGACGCGGTAGATCTCGCCGCGCACGACCGTCGTGCGCGCAGCAATGGAGGACACATCGGCCAGCCCGCCCGGCGTCCGAACCACCGTCAGCAGGCTGGACCGATTGATGCCTGTGGGCAGTGCCGGGACGTAGAGCAGGTGGAGCGCATCCACCCGAGGCTCGACGCTGACCTCCACGGGCCGCCGTCCTGAGTAGTCGGGCACGGGGAAGGAGCCGTCGTCTGGAAAGTAGGGCTCGAGGTCGGCCTCCGGTGAAGTCCAGGTGCCGACGGTGTACGTCTCGTAGGTCCGGGCACGCCAGTACAGGCGAAGCCCATCGGCCGAGGAGTTGAGCACGGTGGCGGTGAAGATCGGCGTTTCGGCGGGGGTGACGGCGGCCGCCAGGCGCAGTTGATCGCCGAAGACATCGCTGACGATTGCCACCGGGTTGCGCAGGCCGGTGAACGCCTGGGTCAGACGGTAGCGCAGCCGCACCCATGGCTGGGTGGCCGAGCTCCACAAATCGGCGGCCCGCTCGGACTTGGCGAAGGACGGCACGCCCCACGCCAGCGTCACCACGAGGAACGCCAGCAGAAGCCCGACCTGGGTGATCTGACCGGAGGCGTTCGATGGCACACGCGAGCCGGCTCCGCGCCAATCGCGCCGCCGCCGATCCAGGTTGACGACGAACAGCAGTCCCACGGCGGTCATGGCGAAGGCGGCCACGTAGCCATCGAGCCCCGGTCGTCGCAGGTAGTAGAAGGTATTGACCAGCAGGGCGACGCCGGGCGGGATCAGCGCCGGCCAGATGCGGTCGCGCCGGAAGGCGGCATAGCCGGCAAGAGCACCCATGCTCCAGTAGAGCGCCAGCATCAACAGGACGAACATCAGCGGATCGTAGTTGGGCTCCGCCGTCGCCATCACCTCGGCGAACGCACTCAGTCTTCCGCCGAGGGCGACCAGACGGTCGTGGAGGCCGAATACGTCGACGATCGTACCCGCGGCGAGGAAGGTGACCAGAAACAGGCCGTACGTGACGGCAAACATCGCCGCCAGCCACCCGGGAAAGCGGCTGCGCGCCAGCGCCGTGCCGGCGACGACGCCGAGCAACGCCGCCGTCGGGACCATGCCCAGGTGATCGGACCAGTCGGCAGCGGCCAGGCCGTAGGCGGACACCAGCACGAGGAGCAGGATCGCTCCGAATGTCGCCCAGTCGAGTGGGGCCGGGAGGGGCGTGGGGGTGGTGAGGGCGCGCCTCATGATCTCAAGCCTCGAACCTCCGCGCGTTGGCGCGACCCCATTCTACCCACATTGGGGGCCACGACGCCGCGGCCTGCGGTTGACGGCGTGGTCCGCCGCCTGCGAGCGTCGGGGCACGAGATGCCGTGCCCCGTCACCCGGGCGGGCATGCGCTGAGGGCACGCTTCCGCACGCGTGCCGCATCGCGCAGGTGATCGCCCGCACGGCGCGAGGATATCCAAGGGCGGGATTGAAGGGCGACAGCCTGCGTTCGCCAGGAGCGCTCCGGAATTCGTAGGGGCACGGCATGCCGTGCCCCTACGGGTTCCGAGGCGGTGCGGTCCGCCGAAGGACGCGTGATAGGCGTCCCTGGTAGGGGCGAAGCATGCCGTCTCGCACCCCGTTCGGGCCGCGAGCCCCGGCCCGCCGGGGCGAGACGGCCGGCGTGCCGCCGGGCTTCGCGGCACGAACGGTGCTTCGCCCCTACGACGGCACCGGATGCCCGCGCGGGCCCGAGGATCTCCAATGGCGGGGTTGAAGGGCGACGACGTGCAGTTCGCCAGGACCTCTCCGGACATTCACATGAGCACGGCATGCCGTTGCCCCTACTGGCCGAGGGCGATGAGGGCACGCCCTCCGCGGCCGCATGTCGGTTGGCGCCAGCACGACGCAGGCTAAAGCCTGCGGCTACCAGCCCGCGATGGCCAAACCCACCTTGATAGGGCCGCCTGACGACTCCCGGTGCCGCGGCCGATGGCGGTTGGCGTCCTACGGCGCAGGCTGAGCCTGCGGCTACCAGCCTCGAGCGATAGGGGCACGACGCATGCCGTGCCGCCTGCGGTTTCCGATCCGGCGTGGTCCGCTGAGGACGCGTGATAGGCGTCCCTGGTGGGGCGAAGCATGCACACAGCGCCGTCGCCGATACGGTTCTCGGCGCGGGCAGTGCTTCGCCCCTACGACGGCACGTGATCGCCGCACGGGTGACCATGCTCGCCCCGCTTGCCCCCCAAGAATCAGGTGATATCATGGCCGCCTTGAGCTGGTCGAATGGATTCTTACGCGCGACAACCCCGGACGCTCTACCTGGTCCTGGCCGCCATCATCCTGGCGACCCTGCCGTGCTACTGCGCCGGGCTGATTGCCATCCGCCGCGCTCCGGGGGATACGACCCCCACGCCCACGGCCTCTGCCACGGGTTCGCCGACAAGCACTCCGGCGCCGGCCACCGAGACGCCCACCGCCGGGCCATCCTTCACCCCGTCGATGACCCCCACGGTTCTGGCCTTCACCCCCTCGACGGCGACCTCAACCTTCACGCCGTCCCCCACCGACACGCCGGCACCGACTTCGACGGACACCCCGCCGCCAACCGACACTCCGACGCTCACCGACACGCCGACAGAAGTCCCGATGGCCCCGGGCTGAGCCGAGATGCCTGACGACCTTCTCGCGCTGCTCTTTGACCTGATGCGGCTGCCTGGGATTCCCGGCCGTGAGACGGCGGTGGCCGATCGATTGCAGGCAGCCTGGGCGCCGCTGGCAGACGAAGTCCGGCGAACGCCTGCCGGATCTCTGCACGCCATCCGGCATGGGAAGGGAAAGAAACCTCGCCCATCCGTGCTGCTGACTGCGCACATGGACGCCATCGGGATGGTCGTGGCCGAGGTCGAGGGCGGCTTCCTTCGGGTCGGATCGGCCGGCACGTTCTCCACCGAGATCCTCCCTGGACAACGGGTGCTGATCCACGGCAGACGCCCGATCCCCGGAATCTGTGGTTCAGCCGCCGGATCACTGTCTGCCTCCCGACCGGGACGAAGGCTCTGTGCCGCTGGGGGCGTTCCTGGTGGACACCGGCCTGAGCCCCCGGCAGCTGCAGAGCCAGGTCCGGATCGGCGACCCGATCACCTTCGATCGCATGCCGATTCACATGGGTGACGGCGTGGTTGCAGGGCCCGCCCTCGACAATCGTGCCGGATTGGCGGCGCTGACCCTGGCGCTGCAATCGCTCGACCGCAGCGGTCATGCGTGGGATCTCGTCGCCGCCGGGTTGGTCCAGGAGGAGATCGGCTCGCTGGGCGCGCGTACCTCCGCGCACGCCGATCCACCAACCCTGGCCATCGTCATCGACACGACCTATGGCCGTTCGCATGCCGAGGCTGAGCATCGCACGTTCCCGCTCGGCGCGGGGCCGTCCAATGGTTGGGGGCCGGCGGTCCATCCCGCGATCCACGAACGGCTCCGCCTGGCTGCGGAGCACCTGGAGATCCCCCTGACGCTCGAACCGATGCCGTGGAGCTCGGAGAGTGACGCCGACGTGCTCCAGCTCGCCGGTGCCGGCGTGCCAACCGGCTGTATCTTCATTCCCGTTCGGTACATGCACTCCCCCGTCGAGATGGTCGATGTGGAGGATATCCGCCGGACGGGAACTGTCGTTGCGGAATTCGTGCGCGGCCTGGGCGAGGCCGCCGGTCGATTCCTGGAGCAGGGCTGAGAGCATGGCGCCCGCCCGCCTCTCGCGCACACCCCAGCGCACGCACATGGCACTGCTCCGCGCCCTGACGGAGGCCGTCGGCGTATCCGGGGACGAGGGCGAAGTCCGCCGATTGGTGCGCGAGCAGGTGACGCCGCTGGCCGACGAGGTCCGCGTCGACGCGCTGGGCAACCTGCTGGCCCTCCGCCGCGGATCGGGCCGGCGCAGACTGCGCGTGATGCTCTCGGCGCACATGGACGAAATCGGGTTGATGATCATCGGCGCGGAGGCGGACGGCGCGTTGTTGCTCGGTCAGGTCGGAGGCATCGCCGCGCATCAGCTTGCCGGCAAGGCCTTCTGGGTGGGGAAGGGGCGTGTGCCGGGCGTCATCGGCATGAGCCCGCCGCACCTCACCGGCGCAGTCAGCGCCCGCCAGCTCATGCTCGACCAACTTCGGCTGGATGTCGGGGCACGCTCGCGGGACGAGGCGCTCGCACGGATTCGGATCGGAGACCGGGCGGCGTTTGCCACGGCGCTGACGCGGCTGGGCGAATGCGTGTCGGCCAAGGCCCTGGACAACCGCCTGGGGGTGGCGATTCTGATCGAGCTGCTGGGGGCCGCACCCCCGAACGTCGACCTGCTGGCGGCGTTCACCGTTCAGGAGGAGATCGGGCGGCGCGGCGCCGGTGTGGCCGCACACAGTCTCGATCCGGACCTGGCCATCGCCGTCGACTGCACGCCGGCGCGGGACCTGCCGACGTGGGACGGCGCGGAGAACACCGCCTACAACTCCCGGCTCGGGCAAGGTCCCGCCCTGTACACGTCGGATCGGGCCACGGTATCCGATCGCCGGCTGCTGGAGCATTTCGAAATGGCGGCCCGCTCCGCCCGGCTCCCGTTCCAGTACCGCCAGCCGGGCGGCGGAGGCACCGATGCCGGCTCGATCCATCGCGCCCGCAAGGGGATCCCCTCGATCTCCATCTCCGTCCCGGTGCGCTACCCGCACTCGTCGGCCGGCATGATCCGGATCGACGACTGGCGCAACACGGTGCTCCTGCTGCAGGCGGCGCTCGTGCGGCTCTCGCCCCAGGTGCTCGCCCGCGGCAAACGGGGCTAACCCGCGCGGACGTGCTGCTCCGGCGGAGTGCCACTCCGAACCTTCTGGTCCCAGTTCAAACAGGCGACGGGTTTGCGGCCGAAGGAACAAGCCGGCTTACGGGGCGACTTCAGCTGCGAGGGAGTCGGCGAATGCAAACAAGGCCGGCGTGCCTCCGGTATGCCAGAAGAGGACCAGCTCGCCGGTCTTGAACCGGCCTTCGCGTGCCAGCGCCAGCATCCCCCCGGCGGCTCGGCCTGTGTAGACCGGGTCGAGCAGGATACCCTCGTGGCGGGCGAAGGCATCGATCGCCTCGCGCTCCACCTGGGTCAGAACCGCATATCCCGGTGCGGAAAACCGATCCTCCACCAGGATCTCCTGGGGTGCGACCTCCGACGGTCTGCCGAGGAGAGTGCACACCTCCGTTGCCAGCGCGGCGACCACAGGACGAAGCTGCGACGCGGGCAGGTCGACGCTGATCCCAAGGATCTTGCCCGCGTAGCCGAGCAGCCGTGCGCCCGCCACCAGCCCGGCCTGCGTTCCCCCGGATGACGAGGCCAACACGATCCAGTTGGGGACCAGTCCCTGCGCCAGGCATTCCTCCAGCGCCGCGGCATACGCGCTGGCCCCGAGAGGGCTCGAGCCGCCATACGGAACCAGGTAGGGCCGGAGCGAGTCGGTCTCGGCCTGGCGGAAGGTCTCCTGGAGCACCGTTTCCGGATCACGTCCGCGGGTCCACACAATGTCCGCGCCCAACAGGTGATCGAGCAGCAGGTTGCCATTCGTCGACGCGGGCGGCTCGCTCCGCAGGACGAGGATCGAGCGCAGGCCGCGGGTCGCCGCCGCCGCCGCCGTTTGCCGGCAGTGGTTCGAGCCCAGGGCGCCGCGCGTGATCAGCGTACGGGCGTCACGCGCCTCCGCCTCCGCCACCAGCAACTCGAGTTTGCGCGTCTTGTTACCTCCCAGCGCCAGCCCGGTCTGGTCGTCGCGCTTGATCCACAGGGCGGCCCCGCCCATCTTGGCGCTCATGCGCGGCAAGCGGGCGATGGGGGTGGGAAGCTGGGCGAGGGGAACACGAGGGAGAGGGTCGGTGATCATGGCGCTTCCTGCTCAGGGGCGTATGCGCCTAATGTAGCACACACCGCTGCCGGTTCACCCGCGGACGGCGTTGCGTGTAGAGGCTCAGCCCGATGAAGCACTCTCGGCTCCGGACGGAGAGGCACGGCGGTTCTAGGCACGCGAGTCGTCCCTTCGGGGCGACGCCCGGCGTGAGGGGTAGGTCCGACGGATCTCATCACCGTGACGGCGGACATGCGATTCGACCTGGAGGATGAACTCCGACAATGGCCAGCTCTTCGTGTCGCGTTTCAGCTGGAGGCGAGCGCCGGCCGTGGTTGGATCGGCGGCCAGGCGACAGAGCCTGGTATTCGCGGCGCGGAATCGCGCCAGCATGGTCGGGACACCGACGGCGGCCAGCGAAGCGACCGCCTCTTCGTTCAACTCCTTCAGGGTGCCTTCGGGGAACAGCCAGCCGATGCCGGCCCGGCCAGCCTCGATCTGGCGGACGTAGGTATTCGTGCCAGAACACCAGGTGCGCCAGCACCTGCCGCGGTCCCCAGGGTTTCACCAGGAAGGCGTGCGCCGGGAGCTGTTCGACCGTCCGGCAGAACGTCTCGACGCTGGCGGTCAGCCGCTGCGGACCATCCCGAGACCCCGTCACCTTTCCGGCTCCGTCACCTCGCATGCCGCGCCTACTCGATGGGCTCGACGGCGTGCCGAAGTACCGTCCGCAGCTTGTCCGGCGCGCTCCGCCGCGGGTCGCCCAGATAGATCTCGTGGTGCCTGCCGCGCGGCCGATAGCCCTGCGCGTGAATGAATCCATGCAGGCGGGCGAGCGTTGCCGGCTCCGTCGAGTACGGCCCGATGTGCATGACCTGAGCGCAGCGGCCCTCATCGAAGCGCTCGAAATGCAGCCTCTCCAGGAACGGCGTCCCGCGGCGCGCCGCCTGTTCGAGCGCCATGGGCCACAGGTCGGGCGCGGCGGCCTCCGGCTGCATGATCATGGCCGTCCACCGCCAGGCATCCCGCTCCTTGTAATCGCCCATGGAGAAATCCGCCTTCCCCTCGACCGACCATAGGCCCTCGAGCGCCATCACCGGGTAGTCGATGGCGCGCTCCTTCTTCACCAGGAACTTGATCGTGTACGAGAAGGCATACAGCGCTCCGGTGGCCGCCTGCGAACTCCGGACCGTTCGGATCGCCGCGGCCATCCACGCAGGCGAAGGTCATCGGCGGCACGTCGATCAGTGCCGGTTCCTTGGCGGACGGGATGTAGAGATGCTTGAGCTCCTTGCGCAGGTCGAGCTTCTTCATGCCTTCCTCCTTGGGCGGCGAGGGCGGGTCACCGGCCCGGACTTCGTGAGCTGAGCGAGGAAGCCATCCGCCCAGCGGATTTCGGCGCGCAGCATCGCCAGGCTGCGGGCGAACATCGCCGTGTACGTGGAGCGGCAGGTCGCGGCTGGCCGTCCCGACTCCGGCGCAGATGTTCCAGTCGCTCGCCCAGGAGCTCCCGATAGCGATGAAGTGCGCGTCGCATCTCGGCGGGCGGGAGCACCGGGAGATTGGCCAGGGCCAGCTGGATCGGGCTGTCCGCCGGCTCGGGGTTGGTCAGCGCCACGGTAGACGGCACCCCGCAGAGCTTCGGCCCCTGCCGCGGGTGCAGCGATACACCTTGCGGCCGGCGCCTCCGGGCGAGGCGCTCCGCGTCGAGCGCACCAGTCCGCGCCGTTCGAGCCGACCGAGAGATAGTAGATGGAGGAGAAGCCCAGGTCGGCCCAGTCGCGCATGCTCGCGCGCCTGGATGACCTGCTCGATCTCGTAGCCGTGGCGGGGCGCCTCGGCCACCAGGCTCAGCACGGCATGCTCGGCGTGGGTCATCGGCGGCGGAGTGGGCATGCAGCTATCCTAGCTCTAGAATAGCACCCGGCGCCGGCCGAGTCAAGTCCCTGCCGTCTCGATCATGACGTGCATCCCGGGGAGGAGGACGGTTCCCGGCAAGGTGCCGTGGTCGCCGGGCAACCCGGCAAAGCGAGGGTGCGCCTCAGGCTGTCGGGATCTACTCGAGGGATTGGCGGGTGGCCTGGCGGCCGCGGCGGCGAAGGAGCCCGAGCAGGGCGGGCAAGAGGCGGTGATAGAGATGGTAGCTCGTCGGGCGGGCGGTGGCGTCCCAGGCACCCAGGCCGCGCACCAGTCTTCCCCCCAGGCCTTCTTTGAATCGGAAGACGCCCCACATGGGATCGGCGGGTTCGAGCCGGTCGGGGGCGCCCCACAGGTCGTAGTGCGTGCAACCGGCAGCCTTGCTCCAGCGGATGGCCTCCCACTGCAGCAGGTAGTTGGGCATCTTGTCGCGGTGCAGGTCGCGCGACATGCCGTACAGGTACCAGGCCCGAGGTCCGAAGCGATACAGGATCAGCGCCGCCACCGGTTCGCCCTCGACCTGCGCCAACAGCGGCTGGGCCAGTCCGGCGCGAACGAACCGTCCCCATACGTCGTTGTAGTAGTCCGGGGAGCGGATGGTGAATCCGTCTCGCACCGAGGTCTCCGCATACATCCGGTAGAGCACGGGCAGGTCGTCGATCCCGCCGGTCCGCACGTGCACACCGTGGCGCTCGGCCAGGCGCACGTTGTAGCGCGTCTTCTGCTTCATGTCGCCGAGCAGACGGTCTTCTCCGGGCCGCAGATCGAGGACGAATGTGTTGCGGAACTGGATCTGCTCGGGCGACGGATGGAAGCCGAGGGACGGGAGTCTGGCGCCCAGGGCGGTGCCGGTGGGATCCTCGCCGGACTCGGCGCTGCCCGGCTGGGCCATAACCCACGGGCAGGTCGGGGTCGATCTTGAGCTGCAGGACCCCGGGACGTGCGGCCATGGCGTGCAGGTCGCGCAGGACGTGATCGGCGAGCTCAGCCTCGCGCCAATCGAGCACCGGGCCGCGCGGGGTGTAGAGCACGCTGCGCGAAAGACCGAGCACGGGAACTCGCATGCGCCGCTCGAGCACCTGGGCCGCCGCGACCGGCCGACCGTCGACGGTGCGCCAGAGCAGGCGATCGGCGGTCCAGCCGTACCCGGCCTTGAACTCGCCCCACTCCCAGGTCTGGAGCACATGCGCGCCTGGCAGGTCGCCGAGCGCGCGGTTCCACTCACCCCGGTCGAGGATCGTCGATCGCCGCAGCTCCACCTAGGCCTCCGCGCGCCGGGCGAGAACGGCTCGGTACAGGCGATAGACCAGCGGTTGAAGCACGTAGTCCCACGCACCGATCGAGCGGACCAGTTCCCCGCCGAAGCCGCGCTTGAAGCGGTAGACCCCCCACAACCCGTCGCCGCGCGTCTCAAACTGCGCCTCGAGCGCCTGGCTGTCGGCGTCGGGCACGCCCCACAGGTCGTAGCTCCGGCAGCCGCGGCGGCGCGCCCAGCGCATCGCCTCCCACTGGAGCAGGTAGGTGGGCATGCGGTTGCGCTCGTCATCGGTCGAGGCGCCGTACAGGTACCAGGCGCGCGGCCCGTGGGCGAAGACCATCAGCGCCGCCAGCGGCCGGCCTTCGAATTCGGCCACCAGCAGTTCACACTCCTGGAGCGGGTGGAAGAGATCGTAGGCGCGCGCATAGTAAGCGGGAGCATGGACGCCGAATTGATCGCGCGCCGCCGTGGTCTGCATCATCGCCCCGAAGGCCGGCAGATCGTCCCAGGGTCGAACGGTCACCTGCTTGCGCTCGGCCAGGCGGATGTTGTAGCGCGTCTTCTGATGCATGCGCGCCAGGATCGCCTCCTCGGCCGGCGCCAGGTCCACGACCAGCGAGCGGCGCGGCTGCACGGCATGCAGGCTCGGGACGAAGCCCAGGGCGCGCAGTTGATCGGCGAGCGGCGAACCATCCGGAGCGTCGGGCTCAAGCTTGAGCGCAAAGCAGCGCATGCTTCGGGCGAAGGACACCAGGGCGGGGATCAAGTCCGGAAGCCAGGCGCCCACCGGCCCCATGGGAACGTAGCCGATGCGCATTCCGGGAACCAATCGCCGCGTCAGCATCAGCGCGCCGGCATCGCCGGAGATGCAGCCGGTGTGTCGACCAACCGAAGGAGTCCTTCAGCTGACCCCAGGCGCTGGTCTGAAGCAGATGTGCCTCGGGTGAGCGGGCGAGGAATGCGTCCCAGTCAGCCAGGGAAGAGGAGGGGGGCACGCGCGGATTATAGCATCCGGTGCCGGCGGCTGCGGTTCAGCGATCCTCGCCGTCAATCTCGATGGGGCGATCGACCCACGGCGTGGGGAGGACGGTGACACGGCTCCGGCGGCTTTGACGCTCCGGATGCACTCATGATAAACTCACCTTCAATCTAGGCCCGGCCCACCCGGGCGGGCGACTGAAGCGGCGGGCGCGTGTCACCCGCCGATTGTCCGCCCCGTCCAGGCTGCGCCGGCGCCTCCCCCTGCTCAGGAGCGAGCATGCACGATCCGTGGGTCTTTGTCGCCTTCCTGCTCCCCATTGGTCTGATTCTTCCCGCCGTGGCCGTCCTGATGGGAATTCTCCTGGGGCCGCGCAAGCCCAATGCCATCAAGGGCACCACCTATGAGTGTGGGATCGAGACGGTCGGGGAAACCTGGGTCCAATTCCGCGCCTCCTACTACATCTTCGCCCTGATCTTCGTCGTCTTCGACGTCGAGGCGGTGTTCCTGTTCCCGTGGGCCGTGGCCTACAACCGCATGCAGTTGTACATGGTCCTGGAAGGCGTGCTCTTCCTGCTCATCCTGGCGGCCGGGCTGCTGTACGCCTGGCGCAAGGGGGCCCTGGAGTGGGTGTAGCGAGCCGCAGGGATGAAGGAGTGGCTGATGGACTGAGGACATCAGCCACTGTTTTGTGTGACCTGGAGGAGCGGAACGAGCATGGGTGATCCATTCGGATTGCATCGGGCGCTGGTTGATCGATCTGGTGACCGGCTGGGGCATGCAGCCGGAAGCCGCCCTGACGCTGCTGCGTTTTCTGGGGGCGGCGATCATGGCCACGCTCCTGCTCCTCACCTGCTTCTTCCTGATCGTCGCCGAACGCAAGATCCTCGGTCGCTTCCAGGACCGTTACGGGCCGAACCGCGTCGGGCCGTTTGGGATCTTCCAGACGATCGCCGATTTCGTCAAACTGATCGGCAAGGAAATCGTCGTTCCCGACGGCATCGACAAGCCGGTCTACTGGCTGGCCCCGCTGCTGGTCGTCATGTCGGTCGTCGGCATCTGGGCCGTCGTGCCCTTCGCCCCCGGGTTCCGGGGGACCGATCTGAACGTCGGCGTCCTGTACATCGTCTCCATCGGCGCCATCGGCACGCTGGGCATCATCATGGCCGGCTGGTCGTCGAACAACAAGTTCGCCCTGCTGGGCGCATTCCGCGCCGTGGCGCAGCTCGTGTCGTATGAGATCCCGATGGTGCTGACGCTGCTCATCCCGACGATGCTGGCCGGCTCGATGGGGGTCACGGCGATCGTCGAGGCGCAGAAGGACCTGTGGTTCATCGCCGTCGCCCCGCTGGCGGCGGTCGTGTTCCTGATCTCGTCCGTGGCCGAGAACGGCCGGGCGCCGTTCGATCTGATGGAAGGCGAGTTCGGAGATCGTCGCCGGGTTCAACATCGAGTACGGCGGGCTGGCCTTCGGCATGTTCTACGTCGGCGAGTTTCTGCACGCCTTCACCGTCGGCGTGCTGTTCTCGACGCTGTTCCTGGGCGGCTGGCGCGGCCCGGGTGCGGAGACGTACCCGCTGCTCGGCCTGTTCTACTTCTTCGCCAAGGCGCTCGCCGTCTGGTTCGTGACGGTGTGGGTGCGCGGCTCGTTCCCGCGCGTGCGCATCGACCAGCTGCTGGCGCTCAACTGGAAGTTCCTCACCCCGCTGGCGCTGGTGATCGTCGCCCTGACCGCCGTGGTCGACAAGATGGCGGCGGAGCAGGGGTGGAGCCAACTGCTGACCCTGTTGGCTGCCAACGCCGTGCTGGCGCTGGTGATGTTCGCCGTGCTGGGCGCGTACGGCCGCTCGGTGCGCAAGCGTGAAGAGAAGCTGCGCGGGAACGCCGCCGCCCTCCAGGCCGGCAGCGCCCGCTGAGTTCGACGACGGAGACGTCCTCGATGACCGTGTTGCAGATCGTCTTCCTGGTGACCGGCCTCGTCACGCTGTTGGCCGGCGTGATGGTGGTCGCCTCGCCCAAGCTGGTGCACGCCGCCTTGTGGCTGATCGTCAGCCTGGCGGGTGTGGCGGTGCTGTTCGTGCTGCTCAACGCCAACTTCCTGGCCGTCGTGCAGGTCGTGGTCTACATCGGAGCGATCGCCATCCTGGTCATCTTCGCCGTGATGCTCACCCGGCGCGTGATGGCCGACACTGGCCCGACGCACAACCCCACCTGGTGGCTGGCGCTCATCAGCGCGCTGGTGCTGTTCGGCGGGCTGCTGGCGCTGATCACGCAGCTGCCGGCCTTCAGCGCGATGGAGGCCGCACTCCCGGCTGCGGACAGCCTGACCGACCTGGGGACTTCGCTGGTCGATGTCAACCGCTACCTGGTTCCGTTCGAGGTCGCCTCGGTGCTCCTGCTCGCGGCGCTGATCGGCGCCATGGCCGTCGCCCGGCCGGCGGGTGAGGATGAGGAGGGCGGCGCATGATCCCGCTGTCGTGGTACCTGATCCTGTCCGCCCTGTTGTTCTGCGTCGGCGTCTTCGGCGTGCTGGCGCGGCGTAACGCCGTCGGCATCCTGATGGGCATCGAGCTGATGCTCAACGCCGTCAACATCAACCTGGTGGCCTTCTGGCGCTACCTGACGCCGGGCATGATCGCCGGCCAGGTGTTCACGCTGATCGTATTCGCCGTGGCGGCCTCGGAAGCCGCCGTCGGCCTGGCCCTGATCATCTCGATCTACCGCCGGCGCTCCACCGTGGTGGCGGACGAGATCAACCTGATGAAGTGGTAGGCGGCGCTCATGCGACCTGAGATCCTGACCCTGCTCGTCCCGCTACCCCCGCTGCTGGCTTTCGCGCTGATCGTGCTGTTCACGAATCGCAGCAACCGGCTGAGCCACAGCGTGGCGATCGGCGCCATGCTGCTGTCGTGGGGGCTGGCGATGGCGGTCTTCGTCACCGCGGTCACCACGCCGCACCTGGGAGAGCATCCGATCGAGCTGTCCTTTCCCTGGCTGCCGACGGGGACGACGGCGCTGTCGCTCGGGGTGCTGATCGACCCGCTCGGCGCCGCCACGCTGTTCTTCGTCGCCTGGACCTGCCTGGCGATCTTCGTCTACAGCGTCGGCTACCACAACTTCGGCCAGCCGCGCGGCGCGCACGACCAGGCCGGCCTCCCGCCGCACGGCGGGGGCCTCGAGCCGATGTACGCGCGCTTCTTCGCCTTCATCTCACTCTTCGCCTTCGGCATGCTCACCCTGGTGGTCTCCGACAACCTGCTGCTGCTGTTCGTCGGCTGGGAGATCATGGGGCTGTGCTCGTACCTGCTGATCGGGTTCTGGTACGGCAAGGACTCGGCCAAGAAGGCGATGGTCAAGGCGTTCATGACCACGCGCATCGGCGATGTGTTCATGCTGCTCGGCCTGGCGCTGCTGTACTCCGCCACCGGCACGCTGAACTACCGCGCCATCCTGTTCAACGAAGAGGTGCTGCACCAGCTGGCGACGACGCCCGCCTTCCTGGGGCTGTCGGTGGCCGGCGCGGCGGGGCTGCTGCTCTTCATGGGCACCGTCGGCAAGTCGGCGCAGTTCCCGCTGCACGTCTGGCTGCCGGATGCCATGGAAGGCCCGACGCCGGTCTCGGCCATGATCCATGCCGCCACGATGGTCTCCGCCGGCGTGTATCTTTCGCTGCGCATCTTCCCGCTGCTCTCGGCGGGCTGGGAGGAAGGCGGCGCGCTGACGACGCCGATGCTGGTCGTCTCGGCCGTGGGCGCCTTCACCGCCCTGTTTGCTGCGACGATCGCCGTGGCGCAGAACGACATCAAGCGCGTGCTGGCCTACTCGACCATCTCGCAGCTGGGCTACATGATCGCCGCCGTCGGCATCGGCGCCTACGTCGCCGCGGCGTTCCACCTGATCACGCACGCCTTCTTCAAGGCGCTGCTGTTCCTCGGCTCCGGCTCGGTGATCCACGGCATGGAACATGGAGTACACAAGGCTCACGCCGAGGTCGACCCGCAGGACATGCACAACATGGGCGGGCTGCGCTCGAAGATGCCGACCACGTTCTGGACCTTCCTGATCGGCGGCTTCGCACTGGCCGGCTTCCCGCTGATCACCGCCGGTTTCTGGTCGAAGGACGAGATCTTCGCCGACGCCTTCGCCAACGGCCGGATGCTGGTCTTCGGCACGCTGGCGCTGGCGGCGCTGTTGACGGCGTTCTACACCATGCGCCAGATCACGCTGACCTTCCTCGGGAAGCCGCGCACGCCGGCGGCCGAGCACGCCCACGAATCCAAGTGGACGATGACGCTGCCGCTGATCGTCCTGGCCGTGTTTGCGGTGGCGGCCGGCTGGGCCGGCATCCCGGAGGACTTCCCGGTGTTGGGAGGTCTGCTGCCGAACTGGATGCACGAGTTCGTCGGCGGGACGCTGCTCGAGCACCCGCACCCGATCACCTTCAGCCCGATCCCGCTGCTGACGTCGATCGGCGTTTCGCTGCTGGGCCTGCTCGGCGGCTGGCTGGTCTACCGCAACGTGAAAGCCGGCGCACCGGATCCGCTGGTGCGCGCCCTGGGCCCGGTTCATACGCTGCTCAAGCGCAAGTACTACGTCGACGAGATCTACGAGCGCCTGATCGTCGCCCCGGCCTACTGGCTGGCGGAGACGTTCACCTACAAGTTCCTGGACCTCAAGGTCATCGACGGCTTCCTGCACGGCGTGGCGCATGTGGCCGGCAGCGTGGGCACCTTCCTGCGCGGCTACATCGACTTGCCCATTGTCAACGGCGCCGGCGACCTGGTGGGCGAGGGCATCAAGCGCGCCGGCCGTGACGGCCGCGTGATCCAGACCGGCCGGGTGCAAGGGCTACCTGGTGGTCGGCGTGGCCTTCGTGGCGCTGCTGCTTTCCTATGTCCTGCTGGTTCGGCCCTAGGGCCGGGCGGAGAACGGACCGATGGATTTCTTGAACAGTCATCTTCTCTCCCTGATCCTCTTCGCCCCGGCGGCCGCGGCGCTGGTGATGATGTTGCTGCCCGGCGAGAAGCCGCGGCTGGTGCGATGGACGGCGTTCGTGCTCAGCCTGGTGCCCCTGGCGCTCTCGATCGTCCTGTGGGTGCGCTACGATCCGGCGGTCGCCGGCTACCAGTTCACCGAGCAGGCGACCTGGTATGCGGCGATCAATGCCGGGTTCCACCTCGGTGTGGACGGCATCTCGGTCCCCATGGTGCTGCTGACCACGCTGCTCACGCCGCTGGCGATCCTGATCTCATGGAGCATCCAGCACAACGTCCGCGGCTACATGGCGCTGTTCCTGCTGCTGGAAACCGGCATGCTCGGCGTCTTCATGGCCCTCGACCTGTTCCTGTTCTTCGTCTTCTGGGAAATCGGCCTGGTGCCGATGTACTTCCTGATCAACCAGTGGGGCAGCGAGAAGGGCGAGCGCGAGTACGGGCGCGGCCGAACGATGCCCGCCCGCACCTACGCCTCGTTCAAGTTCCTGATCTACACCATGGCCGGCTCGCTCGGCTTGCTGCTGGCGATCCAGATGATCGGCACGGCTGCGGGCACCTTCGATCTGGTGGCGATCACGGCGATGTTCCCGACGCTCAGCCAGCCGCTGACGGTCTACGGCCTGCCGATCACGCTGCCGATCGAGACGGTGAAGGCGATCGCCTTCTGGGCATTCGTCATCGCCTTCGCCATCAAGGTCCCCATCTGGCCGTTCCACACCTGGCTGCCGGATGCGCACACCGAGGCGCCGACGGCCGGTTCGATGATCCTGGCCGGTGTGCTGCTGAAGCTCGGGGCCTACGGGTTCCTGCGGCTGGTGCTGCCGCTCTATCCGGAGCAGGCGAAGGCGTACGCCGGCGTGCTGGCGCTCCTGGCGGTGGCCGCCATCGTGTTCGGTGCGTTCGCTTCCTGGGGGCAGACGGACTTCAAGCGCCTGGTGGCGTACTCGTCGGTCAACCACATGGGCTTCGTCGTGCTGGGCATCGCCGCGGCGGCCTTCGCCCGGGGGACGATGGCGGCCGGCGATGCGGTCATCGCGCTCAACGGCGCCGTATTGCAGATGTTCAACCACGGGCTCTCCGCCGCCGGGATGTTCCTGCTGGTCGGCGTGATCTACGAGCGCACGCACACGCGCGACCTGAATGCCTACGGCGGGCTGTTCCCGCTGGCGCCGGTCTACGGCGGGATCCTGATCTTCACCGGCATGGCCTCGCTCGGTCTGCCCGGGCTGAACGGGTTCGTTTCCGAGTTCATGGTCGTGCGGGGCGCCTGGCCGATCTTCACCGCCTACACGGCCATCGCCATGCTCGGGCTGTTGATCACCGGCATCTACATCCTGAAGAGCATCCGCCAGGTCCTGCACGGGCCGCTGAACGAGGCCTGGAAGGGCCACGCGCTGGAGATCAACCGCCGCGAGGTGATCGCCATCGCCCCGCTGATGGTGCTGATGCTGGCCATCGGCGTGTGGCCGGGGTGGATCGTTTCGGTGATCAATGCGACGGTGGTGAGGTTGTTTGGATAGCGGCGAGCAGCTAGCAGCCAGCAACTAGCAAGCTAGCTGGCTGGCTGGTGCTGGAGGCGATGGCGGCACGGGTCACGGCTGGGGAGGGGGCAGATGAAGGACTTCCGGAGGCTGCAGGTCTGGGAGAAGGCGCACACGTCTCGCTCTTGACGGTCTACCGCGAGACGCAGGGCTTTCCCGCACGAGGAATGCTACGGGCTGACGGCGCAGGCTCGGCGGGCAGTGCGCCTCGGTCCCGGCCAATGTGGCGGAAGGATGCGGGCGGCGAGACTGATCGTGAGCTGGCCAGGTATCTCCAGATCGGCGATGGGTTCGGCAACGGAGCTGGAGTACCACCTATTGCTGGCGCGGGATCTTGGGTACCTGGCCGAGGCGCGATACACGGATCTGCAGTCTAGGACGGTCGAGGTCCAGCGCATGCTGGCATCGCTGATCCGGAATGTCTATGGAGGCTCGAGTCGGGGCAGCAGTGGGCACCGGCACTCGAGCCTCCGACTTGACCGAAGTGTCAGTCGATCACGTAGACGGCGGAACGTGACTTGGGGATTGTCAGGGCTAGCTGCTAGCAGCTAGACCGCTGGAAGCTGACGAGCTGATAGCCATCTCGAGAGAGTTGATCATGACCTTTCCCATCCTGAGCATCATTGTCTTCACCCCGATCGCCGCCGGGATGCTGATCCTGTTGTTCCCGGCGGAGCGCAAGACGGCGATTCGCGTGGCGGCGCTGACGGCGGCCACGATCGACCTGGGGTTGTCGCTGGTCGCCTACGTCTCGTATGACATGGCCGCCGGCGGCTACCAGATGATCGAGAAGATCCCCTGGATCCCGCAGCTGGGCGTTTCTTACCACGTGGCGGTCGACGGCATGAACCTGCCGCTCGTCCTGCTGACGGGCGTGGTGATGTTCACCGGCGTGCTGATCTCGTGGGGGGTCGACGACCGGCCGCGCGAGTTCTTCGCCTTTCTGTTCATCCTGGCCACCGGCGTCTTCGGGGTGTTCGTGGCGCAGGACCTGTTCCAGCTGTTCTTCTTCTATGAGATCGCCGTCTTCCCGATGTACCTGCTGATCGCCATCTGGGGCTGGCAGGTGACGCGCGAGTACGCGGCGATGAAGCTGACGCTGTACCTGTTCATCGGGTCGGTCGTCGCCCTGGTCGGCGGGTTGGCGCTGTACTACACCGCCGGCTTGCGCTCGTTCGACCTGATCGAACTCCAACAGGCGGCCCAGGCCGGCGCCTTCAGCGGCACGGTCTCGCTGTTCGGGGCCGCCGTGCCGTTCCAGGTGTTCTGGTTCCCGGTGGTCTTCTTCGGCTTCGCCGTGCTGGGGGGCATCTTCCCGGTGCACAACTGGTCGCCGGACGGCCACGTGGCGGCGCCGACGGCGGTGTCGATGTTCCACGCCGGCGTGCTGATGAAGCTGGGTGCGTTCGCCGCGCTGCGGGTCGGCATCATGCTGCTGCCCGAGGGGGCGCACTACTGGTCGGGGTTGATCCTGGCGCTGGCGACGGTCAACGTCGTCTACGGCGCCTTCATCGCCATGGTGCAGACCGACTTCAAGTACGTCATCGGCTTCTCGTCGGTCTCGCACATGGGGCTGGTGATGCTCGGCTTCGCCACGCTGAACCGGGAGGGCCTGACCGGCGCCGGGCTGCAGATGTTCTCCCACGGCGTGATGACGGCTCTCTTCTTCGCCGTCGTCGGGATGGTGTACGACCGGGCACACACGCGCGAGATCCCCAAGCTGGGGGGGTTCGCCAAGGTGATGCCGCTGGTCGCCGTGGCGTTCATCGTCGGCGGCCTGGTCTCGATGGGCATGCCCGGCTTCTCGGGCTTCGTGGCTGAGTTCCCGATCTTCATGGGGCTGTGGCAGCGGCAGCCGGTGGTGGCGCTGATCGCGGCCATCGCCATTGTCGTCACGGCGGCGTACATCATGCGCGTCATCGGGCGCGTCTTCTTCGGACGCCATGCCGGCCGAGTTCCAGGGGCACATCAGCCCGATCACGCGCAAGGACAAGCTGGCGCTGGTCATCCTGGCCGGCATCCTGATCCTGCTCGGCATCTACCCGGCGGTCATGGCGCCGATGGTCCAGTCCGGCGCCGACGCCGTGTTGCGCCTGCTCGGAGGTGCGTAAGTGACGGTTCCTCTGTTCGAACCCTGGATGGTGCAGGCGCTGCTGCCGGAAATCCTGCTGCTGGTCCTGGCGCTGCTGGTGCTGCTGGTGGATGCCATCTGGCACGGCCGGTCGCGGACCTGGCTGGGATGGTTCACGGCGATCGGTTTGGTGGTGACGCTGGTGGCCGGGATGGTCTTCAGCCGGCCGCATCCCGACCAGGGGATGATCTTCGGCGGCATGCTGCGCGACGACTGGCTGGCGTTCACCTTCCGCATCCTGTTCCTGTTCTCGGCCGCCATCACCGCGTTGCTGACGACCGGCGTGAAGGGCGTGCGGCAGAAGGGCGAGTTCTACGCGCTGCTGGTGGTCGCCACGCTCGGCATGAACCTGATGGCCGCCGCCGCCGACCTGGTCATGCTCTACCTGGCGATCGAGACCACCTCGATCCCGCTCTACGTCCTGGCCGGCTTCCTCAAGCAGGACGACAAGTCGACCGAGTCCGGCCTGAAGTATTTCCTGTTCGGGGCGCTGACCTCGACGGTGATGCTCTACGGCTTCAGCCTGTTGTACGGGCTGGCGGGCGGGACGAACCTGTACCTGCTGGCCGAACTGTTGCGCGCCGGGGCGGTCTCGCCCTGGGTGCTGGCCGGTGTGCTGATCCTGGTGCTGGTCGGCTTCGGGTTCAAGATCTCGATGGTGCCGTTCCACTTCTGGTCGCCCGATGTGTACGAGGGCGCCCCGACGCCGATCACGGCGTTCGTGTCGACCGCTTCCAAGGCGGCCGGCTTCGCCGTCCTGGTGCGCGTGCTGCTCGCCGCGTTCCCGGACGTGCAGGCCTACTGGGCGCCGATGTTGAGCATCCTGGCGGTGTTGACGATGACGATCGGCAACCTGCTGGCGTTGGCGCAGAAGAACATCAAGCGCCTGCTGGCGTACTCGTCGGTCGCTCATGCCGGGTATGTCCTCATCGGGCTGGTCTCACTGAGCGTCTTCGGCGTGACGAGCGTCGTGTTCTACCTGGCGGCCTACATGGTCAGCAACCTGGCCGCCTTCGCCGTCGTCATCCTGTTCGCGCGGGCGTCGGGATCGGACGAGATCAAGGAGTACGCCGGGCTGAGCCGGCGTTCCCCGGGCTGGCCATGGCGCTGCTGGTGGCTTTGCTGTCACTGGCGGGCATGCCGCCGCTGGCGGGTTTCGTCGGAAAGCTGTACGTCTTCGCCGCGGCGGTGGAGAGCGGGCTGATCTGGCTGGCCGTCGTCGGGGTGTTGAACTCGATCATCGGACTGTACTACTACCTGACGGTGCTCAAGGTCGTGTATCTGTACCGATCGGAGTATGAGGACAAGGCGATCGGCGTGCCGCGAACCTACGCGCTGGCGCTCGGCTTGTGTGTGCTGGCGATCATCGTGATCGGGACGCTCAGCGCGCCGTGGTTGGCCTGGGCCACCCAGGCTGCCAGCAGTCTGTTCTAGAGAAGAGGCGGAGCGCACCGGGGTCGGAAATGGCCCCGAATCCGGCCTGGTTTGTTGACCATCCAAATGCGCTCGTGATACACTTCACGCCCGCTGGACGTGTGGAACGCTGATGGAGCCTCGAACGACGGACGGTCCAGGAGCTGCGTCGGCACGCCCCGTCGAACCGCCAAACGTCAGCATCGGAAAAGGGCTGGCGCTGGTGGGGCGGGCGAGCGGCGTCGGGGTATCGGCCGGGTTCATCACCGCCGGCTTCACCGTCGGCGGATTGTTTCTGGGAATCTGGGTCGACCGCATGCTGGGGACGCGGCCGGCGTTTACCCTGGCGTTCGTCCTGGGGAGCATCCCGGTAAGCCTGGTGGTCATGGTTTGGTTCGTCCTGCGCAACGCCCGGCGCGTGAGCCAGGCGGAGCAGGCGAAGCTCGACGGCACGAAGGAGCCCTAGCGTGCGCAAAGCGTTGACAATCATCGTCGCCGTGGCCGCGGTCGTCCTGCTCTGCGGGCCGCTCACCGGGTTCCTGTACTCCGGCGGACTGGGCAAGTCGCCCTACGGGGCGCTTCCGGTCGTCAGCCTGCCGGCCGAGCCGATACCGATCCCGTGGTTCGGCGGCAAGATGTCGAATACCTTCCTGACGACGTTGATCATCGACGTTCTGTTGCTCCTGCTGGTCGTCCTCGGCCTGCGCCACGCGCGACGCGGGGATGTGCGCCCGCCCCAGGGTGTCCTGGGCAACATGGTCGAGATGGTGTCCGAGGCGCTGGCCAGCTTCTCGGAAAACGTCGCCGGCAAACGCGGCAAGGCGATCTTCCCGCTGGTGGCGACGCTGTTCTTCTTCATCCTGCTGGGCAACTGGTTCAAGCTGCTGCCCGGAGCGGAAAGCATCGGGGTGCTCGAAGCCCCGCACCTGTCGAACATCCCCGCCTATGCGCCGCGGCTGATCGAGCTCGGTCCGATCTCGTTCTACACGGTCGACGGGACCAAGCCGGTGGAGGTTGTGCACGCCGACGAGGCCGCTGCGGCCGGCGAGCATGCGGCCGAGCCGGCCGCCATGTGCACCGCCTGCAACATCACGCCCTTCATCCGCGGCGTGGCCACCGATCTCAATTTCACGCTTGTCGCTGGCGCTGGTGACGATGGCGCTGGTGCAGGCCTGGGGCTTCAAGGCGCAGGGCCTGCGCTATCTGCTCAAGTTCTTCAACCTGCCGGCGTTGGCCAAGGGCCCGATCGGCGTGATCGAGTTCGCCGCCGGGCTGCTGGAGATCATCTCCGAGTTCAGCCGCATCATCTCGTTTGCCTTCCGACTTCTGGGCAACATCTTTGCCGGCACGGTGCTGATCTTCGTCATGTCGAACCTGATCCCGTTCATCCTGCCGGCCGGTTTCTACGGGCTGGAGCTATTCGTCGGGGCGATCCAGGCGGTGGTCTTCGCCCTGCTGGCGCTGGTGTTCATCAATATGGCCACGCACGGCCATGGCGATGAGTCGCACGCACCGCAAGCCGAGGCCGCTCCCGCCTGAGCGAGCCCGGCGTCGTCGTCGCGTAGGGATCGGGCGCCGGTGGCGCCCGGCAAGGACATCGTAGGAGGACATCGAGCATGGATCTTCTGGCAGCACGCGCGCTGGGTGCGGGCCTGGCCATCGGGCTGGGCGCTATCGGGCCGGGTATCGGCATCGGATTGCTGGTGCTGGGCGCTCTGCAGGCCATTGGCCGCAACCCCGACACCTCGGGCACCGTCCTGGTGAACATGATCCTGGGTGTGGCCTTCACCGAAGCCATCGCCATCTATGCCCTGGTCGTGTCGCTCATCCTGATCTTCGTCGGCATCTAGCCAGCAGGGAGGTGTCATTGTGGGACCGTTAGCCCCTCTGGGGATCAACCTCACCTTCCTGATCTCGCAGATCGTCAACTTCATTCTGCTGCTGTTGGTGCTGCGCCTGTGGGCGTGGAAGCCGATCCTGAGCATGCTGGAGAAGCGCAAGCAGACGATCGCGCAGGGCCTGGAGGACGCGCGCGTGGCGGCCGAAGCCCGGGCGAACGCCGAGAAGGAAGCCGCCGAGATCCTGGCCCGGGCGCAGAAGGACGCGGCCCAGGTCGTGCGCGAGGCGTCCGAGCGGGCCGAGAAGGTGGGTCACGAGATCAAAGCCGGCGCCGAAGCCGAGGCGAAGACCGTGCTCACCGCCGCCGCCGTCGAGGCCGAACAGGCACGCCTGCAGCACCTGGGCGAGCTGCGCGGCCAGGTGGCGGCGCTGGCCATGGCGGCCACGCAGAAGTTGATCGGCGAATCGCTGGACGAGAAGCGCCAGCGCACGCTGCTGGCCGAGTTCTTCAGCGGCGTGAAGGGCGGCAAGGTCGTCGTGCTGGAGGGCGAGTCCGGCAGCGGCGCGACCAGCGCCGAAGTCACTACGGCGTTGCCCCTGACGGCCGAGGAACAGGAGACGGTGCGCAAGGACGTCTTGTCCCGCCTGGGCTCCGGAGCCACCACCAGCTTCCGGGTCGATACGCGTATCCTCGGCGGCATGGTCATCCGCATCGGCGACCGCGTCGTCGATGGTTCGGTCGCCGGCAAGCTGGAGAATCTTGAGGCAGACGTTGCAGTAAGATGAAGCGGCTAGCAACTAGCTAAGCTAGCTGCTAGCTGCTAGTCGCTAGTCGCTGGTTGCTGAGCACATGCGCCTTCACGACCTGCTCTCCGAAATCCCCGAACTCGAACGCGGCGGTCTGCCTGACATGGAAGTGTCGGGCGTGACCGCCGATTTCGCGTGCGGTGACGGCCGGCGCGGTCTTTGTCGCCATTCCCGGCCTGACGGTCGACGGCAGCGCCTACCTGCCGCAGGCCGCCGGCCGAGGCGCGGTCCTGCTCGTGGGCCAGGGACCCGACCCGGCCATCGGCGTCCCGTATCGCAGGGTTCCCGACGCGCGCTGGACGCTGGCGCATCTGGCAGCCGCCTGGTATGGGCACCCGGCACGCCGCATGGTGATGATCGGCGTCACCGGCACCGACGGCAAGACCACGACCTGCAACCTGATCCACCGTATCCTGCAGACCTCCGGCGCCCGCGCCGGCCTGATCAGCACGGTCAACGCCGTGATCGGCGAGCGCGTGCTCGACACCGGCTTCCATGTGACCACGCCCGAGGCGCTCGAGATCCAGTCGTACCTGGCGCAGATGGTCGAGGCCGGGATGACGCACTGCTGTGCTCGAAGCCACTTCCCACGGGCTGGCGCAACACCGCGTGGCGGCCTGCGACTTCGACCTGGGTGTGGTCACGAACATCACCCATGAACACCTCGACTATCACGGCACGTTCGAAGCCTACCGCCAGGCCAAGGGCCGCTTGTTCTCGGGCTTGTCCGAGAGCGCACCGAAGCCGAGCGCCTTGGAACGGACGGCGATCCTCAACCGCGATGATGAGTTCGTACGAGTTTCTCAGCCGTCTTGCGCAGCGGAAGGCGGATTTCGTATGGCAGCTCGCAGACGGCGGAGGTCCAGGCGCAGGATGTCTCCGTGTCTCCCGCGGGGCTGGCATTCACGGCGGTGGGCGGCGGGTACCGCCAGCCGGTCGTCTCGCGGCTCCGCGGGGAGTTCAACGTCTCGAACATTCTGGCGGCCTTCGCCGCGGCGGTCGAAGGCCTGGGTATCTCGCCGGCGGCCGCGGCGCAGGGCATTGCCGACCTGCAGGCGATCCCTGGCCGGATGGAGCCGATCGACCTCGGCCAGCCGTTCGCGGCGCTGGTCGACTTCGCCCACACGCCCAATGCATTGCGCCGCGCCCTCGAGGCGGCGAGGGCGATGACCACCGGCCGGGTGATCGCCGTCTTCGGCGCCGCCGGCCTGCGGGACCGGGAGAAGCGCCGGATGATGGCCGAGGTCTCCACCCGGCTCGCCGACCTGACCGTCCTCACCGCCGAAGACCCGCGCACCGAGTCCCTGGACGCGATCCTGGCCGAGATGGCCGCCGGGGCGACCGGGCAGGGCGGCCGGGAAGGCAGCACCTTCTGGCGTATCCCGGACCGGGGAGAAGCGCTGCGCTTCGCCGTCGCTCAAGCCCGCCCGGGCGATCTGGTCATCGCCTGCGGAAAGGGACACGAGCAATCGATGTGCTTCGGTGAGACCGAGGTGCCATGGGATGATCGCACCGCAATGCGCGCCGCGCTGGGCGGCCTTCTGGGCGTCGACGCCCCGGCGATGCCGGTCCTGCCCGCAGGCGGGTAACCGGCCCGGAAGAGGGACCGGAGGGTGCTTGCGGGCAGCCTGCGATTGGTCTAGAGTTTAAGGTTGGAGATGGAGATGCTTACGATGCCGAAGGGAAGGGTGGGACGATGACCGAAACTCCTGAGCCGAATTCCGGTGACCGAATCCTGGCCTTCCTGGACCTGGCGACGTTCGAGGATGGCGGCGCCCTGCGCGGCGGCTGCCTGGTGACCGATGCGCTCACGCGGCCCCTCGAGTTCCGCGTGAGCGGCGCCATCCGTCCGACGAGCCTGCAGAAGGTCCTGTACGGGGATACGCTCCACGAGTACATCTGCAACGACCTGATCGGCATCCCGATCCTGCAGACGATCGAGTCCAAGCTCGATCTGATCCTGGTGCGCGACGCGGAATTCCTCAAGCTCCGAACCCGCACGGAAGTGCCCGTCCTGTGGGTCCGCGGGACGGTCGACGGGCAGTTCGTCCTGCAGGCGTTCCCGGGTTTCGAGCCGGAGGCGGAGGCCGGCCGCGATGTGCTGCCTCGGCGTCTGCGCGGCCGAAACATCATGGAGCCGTTCCTGCGCATCAAGTCCGCCCTCGAAGAAGCCCACAACCTGAAGGTCGGCGAAGCGCGGAAGGGCTGACGTGCCCACGGCACGCCTGTCCACCGGGAAGAAGGTCTCCCCACTGCGTCCGCCGCGCATGCACACGCTGCGCGGCGTCCAGCTCACCCCGGTTACGTTCTACCCCCGTCCGGTTCGAGATCAGGTCGCCTTGCCGGCGGCCCTGGCGATCGAAGCGCCGCGGGTCGTGCTTGGCGACCGGCTGACCTTTGAACTGCCCGCGGGGGACCTGTTTGCGGCCGAGACCGAGAGTATGCCTGCGGCGCTGGAGAAGCCGTGGATGGCGGCCGAAGCCCCTCCTGCCACATGGGGCTGGCCCGGCGATCGGCGGGCTTGTGCCGAGATCGGGCGGCCTGCGGGCACACCGGGTTCGCTGGCGGAACTCCCGTCGGATTCCTGGACGCCGGGCAGGCCGTGGGAGTTGCTCCTGCCGCTGATCGACCGCCCCGGGTTGGAGGGCGAGCCGCCCGGGCAGGACGAACCGACACTTCGGCCCTACCAGGTCGAATCCGCCCAGGCGCTGATGGCTCAGGACGCGCTGCTCCTGGCCGACGATCCGGGGACGGGGAAGACCCCGTCCGCCTGTGTGGCGCTTGCTGACATTGCACCAACGAGGCTGGGCGCGGAGGAGCCTGGTCGCCTGCCTCGAGCACGAACTCCGACCCTGGGCGTGGCACCTGCAGCATTGGTCGCCTGCGCTGAGAACCATGATGGTGGACGGCGATCGGATGCAGCGTGCCCAGCGCTGGAAGGATCCGGCCCACGTCTATCTGATCGGCTATGAAGCACTGGCCGACGATATCCTCCACGGCACGCTCGATCCGCAGGATCTGGACTTCGACATTGCGGTGTTGGACAGCGCGCTCCTGCTGGCCGACTTCCCCGAGCCGGTACGGGGCGCACTTGGACGCGTCCGGGCGCGCCGACGCTGGGCGCTGGCCGGGTCGCGCCCCGAGGATCACGAGGAGTGGCAGGCGATCTTCGGTTATCTCACCGGCGACCCGGCCGCCGTTCGACGCGTGGTGGCCGGAGGCGAGCAGGCCAAGCACTTCGAAACCAGCCTGCTGCGTCGCACCCGGGCTCAACTCTCTTCCCAGCTTCCACCCGCGGCCTACACCCAGACTATGGATCACGCCGGGCCGCGAGGACTTCGCCGCCTACGAGGAGGTGCTGGCCGAGGAGCGGCACCGTTTGCTGCACGCTGACGAGCTCCCCGATCAGGAGATGCTCGAAGCCTCCTTCGGACGACTGGCTGACGCGGCGGCGCTCGGCCGAACGGGCAGGCTGGGCGCCAAGGCGCAGGCCACGGTCGACCTGCTCGCCGAAGTCTCTGCTGCGGGCCTCAAGGCGATCGTGGTCACCCGACCGGATGGCCGGGGTCATGACCGTCTACGCAGCGCACTCGACCCGCTCGGCGTGGCCGTGCTCTCGGCGCTGCGCGATGCGGATGGGCTGCGCGAAGATGTCGAGACGTTCCTTCAGCGTCCGTCGTGGCACGTGCTCCTGGCGGACCTGGACACGCTGGAGAAGGCCGGATCGCTGCAGGGAATCAACTACCTGGTGCACTTCGCCAGCGACTGGAATCCCGCCCGACGGCGCCGGAGTGAAGCGTGGTTCCTCGAGCGCTCGGCGGCGGGACTGACCTTGTCCATTACCGACCTGTTCACCCGGGGCACGGTCGAGGAGCGGCTCCATCGCCTGCTGGAGGAGCGCGGCTGGCCGTCGCACAGGCTGCCGGACGGCGCCTCGCCGCAGGATCTCGCCAGCGCGCTGACGACGGAGGACTGGCTGCAGCGCGTCTTCGAGGTCGATGCGACCAAGCGGAAGCCTTCCGCACCGGCGCCCAAGCCGGCGGTCAGCACGGGGAGACTGCCGGGGACCGACCTGCTGCGGGCAAACCTGCAAGAACTCCCTCCGGCCGAACTTCTGAACGGTGTCGCCAAGTGGGTGAGGCTTCTCGGGTATGACCAGGTTGAGGCGACGCGCCCGGCCGATGAATTGGGCGGTGAGCTGAGTGCACGGCGCATCGTCGAAGGCGGCAGCGAGCGCGTGCTGGTGCGCTGCATCCGCAGCGACAAGAACGTCGGGATCGCCGAGGCCAAGGCGCTGCTCCAGGCGCTTGAACCCGCAGGAGACTGGCTCGGCGGGTACCTGGTCACAACCTCGGACTTCACCGCGGCTTGCCGAAAAGCTGCCGATCA
>CAWFSV010000007.1:0-183237 GCA_963818575.1 uncultured Chloroflexia bacterium
ATCGGCTGGACGGCTGGCGCTGGTGACCGGCGCGGAGTTGTGGCGGCAGCTGCACATCCAGGGCCTGGTCTAGGCCCGACGGACCTCCGAGCCATGCGCCCGGGCGGAAGCAGCATCCGGTCGACTCGGGCAACCCCAACGCGGACAACGCTAAGGAGCTGGTTGGGCAGTGGGCGGATGGCGCATGGGCTTGCGTCGCCGGCGCGAATCACACGGCGTCGGTTGATGCGTGGAAAGGTGACGGGTGAGGATGAAACGGGTCCTGTTCGTGTGCTCGGCCAATCAGCTCCGCTCGCCGCTGGCGGAGGCGCTGTTCAAGGATATGGTCCGACGCCGGGGGGAGGAAGCGGCCTGGCAGGTCGGCTCGGCCGGGGTGTGGGCGCTGGAGGGATCCCCCGCCGCATTGACGGCGATCCGCGCTGCGTCGGCGCGCGGGCTGAACCTGAGCGCGCACGTCGCCCGTCCGGTTACACAGGGACTGCTGGAAGAGTATCCCTTGGTGTTGGTGATGGAGCGAGAACACCTGGATGCCCTCCAGGAGACGTTTCCATCGCTGGGTGGACGGGTGCACTTGCTGGCGTCGATGGCCGGCGAGGCAGGCCAGGTGGAGGACCCGGTCGGGCTGCCGTTTGACCGTGTTCGTGGTCTGATGGGAGAGCTCGAACGGTTGCTCGATGCAGGCTGGACGCGGATCCGTGATCTGGCGGGTGTCGGCGAGGGCGGCGCGGGGTGAGGCATGCATCCACCGGTCAGGGAATAGGTTCCCTTGACGCCGGCATTCCGGATGATATAATCCACAGGCTAGGCAAGACCCCGTTGCGGGGTGGAGCAGTGGCAGCTCGTCAGGCTCATAACCTGAAGGTCCTAGGTTCGAATCCTAGCCCCGCTACCTGAAAGACGCCGCAGATCCCATAGATCTGCGGCGGTTTGTTTTCCCGGAAACCCTCCTCCGTCGAGCAGAACGCTCAAGCCGTGGGCGGCAGGGGGATGGCAGGCAGCCCATTCCCGCTGGGATCGTACCGACCAAACCTGCGAAGAGTCTCCAGCATGGCGGAGTAGTTGTCCGGTCTGACACTTCCCATGACGCTGTTGGAGGTGGAGAGGACGTAGCCGCCCCCCGGCATCCCGACGCGAAGACAGGCCAGAGCCTCCTCGCGCACCTGCTGCGGTGTTCCAAGGGAGAGGGCGCCGGCGATATTGACGTTGCCCTTCAGGCAGATGCGCCCGGCCGTCCGCGGCTTCAGCTCCTCCAGCGTCATCCCGCCGAGGGGATCGAGCGGATCAAGGCAATCGATCCCGGCGGCGATCAAGTCGTCCAGGATCGGGCGAACGTTGCCGTCTGTGTGTTTGATGAACGGCACCCCGGCTTCATGGATGGCGGTCACGATGTCACGAAGCCCGGGAAGCAGAAATTCACGAAAATGGCGCGGCGACATCATCGGTCCACGGTTGTCGGCGTAGTCGTCGGTCGTGAAGATCGCATCCGCGCCCAGCTCGATGGCTCGACGCGCCAATGCGGAGTTGTACGCCACAGCGATCTCGACCAACTGGCGGAGCAGGTCGGGTTGAAGGATGAAATCCGTCAGGAGCGCCTCGACGCCGCGCAAGTAGCGCGGGATGGAGTAGGAGTCCTGCGTACGGAAGATGACGGCCCGCTTGCCGCCGAACCGGTCCACCGCCTTGGCCAGCGTCTCGAAGTGCCAATCCGAACGGGGGTCGGGGATCTGGAGCGATGCGAGATCGTTGGGTTCCTTGAGCGGAGCATCGATCGGTACCGGGTAGTACTCTTCCGTCTTCACCTTGGTGACGCCCCATTCGTCGACGTAGACACGTTCCGACAGATGCCGCTTGTGTTCGTCGGCGAAGATCGCCACGGCATCCAGATCCATTCGCTCGACGAAGTCGAACAAGTCTCCGCCTGGCACCAACGCGGTCAGCGCCAGATCGTCGACTTCCCATTCGAAGGTAGGGACCTGATCCGGGATGCCCCGATGCAGAGCGGTAAGGACGCGCTGGCGCGAATTCATGGGACCAGCATCGTTTTCACCGCCGCCTCGCCACGGGCGGCGCGGAAGGCCTCGGCTGCTTCGGAGAGGGGAAACGTGTGGGTGATGAGGCGGCCCATTTGAAGGCGTGGAAGCAATTCGGCGGCTTGCTGGAAGTCCTGGAGGGTGCAGTCGATGCTCCCATGGACGTGCTTCTCGGCGTAGTGGAACTTGTACAGATCAAACGGCATGGTCGAACCGCTTGGATAGCCGCTGAAGAGGAGCAGTGAGCCTCCAGGACGGATCAGGTCGAGCGCCATCTGCGAAGCCGGGATGACCGGCGCAGCTACGATCGCCAGATCCGGCCGGAAGTGCCGCTCCTCGGCGAACTTCTTCAGGTCATGCCTGCCGACGTTGACGGCGGCATCGGCGCCGAACTCCTCGGCCAGTCGCAGGCGTGCCTCGATCATCCCGCTGACGACGACCTCCCCTGCGCCCATCCATTTGAGGAGCTGCAGGTGCGCCAATCCGACGGGACCCTCCCCGATGATCAACACCTTGTACCCGGGCTCGAACTCGGTCTGGCGGATCCCGTGCAGGCAGCAAGCGACGATCTCCGTCAGCCCGGCGGCGTGGACATCGGTGCCCGCTGCCACCTTGACCAGACCACCTACGCTGACCATCTGCGCGGGTACGTAGAAGAGATCGGCCATCGCGCCAGGGATGTGCACGCCGATCACCTGCCCGTTTTCACACAGATTGTCCTGACCGTGGGAGCAAGCCCGGCAGCGCATATCCGGGATCAGCGGGGCGACGGCTACCACCTCTCCCGGCTGGTAACCGGTCACCATCGAACCGGTCTCGACGATCGTCCCGGTGAACTCGTGACCCAGGACGACGGGCAGCCGATAGCGCGGCGACGGGCCATCGAAGAACATGCGCAGGTCCGATCCGCAGATCCCGCAGCTGTTCACCCTCAGCAGAACGCCCCCACTCTCGATCTCCGAACCTTCCCACGAAAACGGCCGGAGGTCCTCCTTGCCGTACAGCGCGAAGCCGGACTGCCTCATCGATTCTCTCCTTGGCGGTCGGCCCCCTTGATGTGCGCACGGCCGACGGCACCACCGGGGTGGGTGCGGCGGAAGCGATCCAGCGAGTAGCCGGTGATCTGAAGAGCCACCGCGGCAATGGCATCACACACCGCCGACGCGGCCAGACTGCTGGTCGTGGCGGCGTATCCCCCCAGTTCATGCTCGTCCGGTGTGGGAATCGGCACGCAGCGGCTGGGCGAGCCGCGCGAGCGTTGAGGTCGAGGCACCCACGAGCGCCAGCGTGATGACGCCCAAATCGTTGGCGATCTCGACCATCTGATTGACCTCGTTGCTTTCGCCGCCCCGGGAGATGGCCACCAGCACCTCGCCGCTGACCATCGCGCCGGAATGGCCGTGCAGCCCAAGGTCGGGAGTCAGGAACATCGACCGCACGCCACAGTCGGTCAGCACGTGTGCGAATCTCATCCCGACGGCGGCCGAGGTCCCTACGCCGGTCACCCAGACGATCCCGCGGCACTCGGCAATCTGCCGGGCGACGGTCCAAAAGGATTCGTCGAGCGCATTCGACAATGCCTGAAGTGCCTCCGCTTCCTGGGTTAGAGTCCGCCTGGCAATCGCAAGCGCTTGGTTGGCGTCCATGAGTGCTCCTCGTTTGAAGCCTAGAACAAGACCTTGACGTGCTCGAAGAGCTGGCGGTAGCGAGAATACGCATGATCGTAGACGTCCCGGGATCCTGCCTGCGGCATGAGGACCGTTCCCGGCCGACCCATGGCTGCAACCGCACGCGGAAGGTCCGGCAGAAGGCCGGCGCCCACCGCTGCAATCATCGCCGCGCCCAACGCAGCCGTGTCACTCCCGCGCATGACCGAGACCGGTAGGCCGAGCACGTCCGCCTTGATCTGGCTCCACAGCGGACTCTTGGCCGCGCCCCCGAGCAGCCGCACCTCGCGAGGCGAGACCCCCAGCCGCTGCAGTGCTTCCAGATCCGCGCGCACCAGGTAGGCGATGAACTCGAGGATCGCACGTGTGAGGTGGGCCTTGGTGTGACTAAGGGAAAGCCCCAGCACTACGCCACGCGCCGCGGGATGGAACTCGGGGAAACCGGCGCCCTCCAGGAAGGGCAGGAGGATCAGCCCATCGCTTCCGGGCGGGATCGCGGCCGCCTGTTCGCACAGCAGGTCGTAGACGTCCCGGCCTTCCTGTGCGGCGCGGGCAATCTCCGCATCGCCGAAGCGATCCTTGAACCACTTGAGGACCATCCCCCCCGTTGGACTCCAGGGCAGCAGGCAGTACTTGCCGGGCACCGCGTGGATATGACACGGAACCCGCGTGGCCGAATCGAAGATCGGTGCATCGAGGGTGGTCAGCAGCGCCACGACGGTACCGGTGCTCTCGGTGACGATGCCCGGCACGATATTGCCCGCTCCGACCGCGGCGCACATCTGGTCCATGGCGCCCGCCACGACGAGGGTGTTCGTACTCAGGCCGGTTTCGGCGGCGCAGGCAGGGCTGATCGTTCCGAGGACGGACCCAGGCGGCGTCCGGGTGGGGAGTTGCGCAGGGCTGACGCCCACGGCCTCGAGAGACGCTTCGGACCAGTCCTTGGAGCGAATGTCAAGCAGCAAGGACGAGCCCCACATGCTGAGTTCGGCGACGAACTGACCGCTCAACCGGTACAGAAGGTAGTCATTGGGCAGCAAGAACGTCGCCACCCGGGCAAAGACCTCAGGTTCGTGGCGCTTCATCCACAAGAACTTCGTCGCCGGCCACACGGCGTTGATGTCGGCTTGGCCGCTGAGCTCCAGGAGGCGCTGGGCCCCAAGCACGGAGACCAGCAGGTCGGCCTCGGTTGACGAGCGGCCATCCATCCAGGAGATGGAGGGCCGGGCCGGCGTGCCGTCCTTCAGCATGGGAAAGACAAACTCGCCGAAGGTGGAGGTCGAGGCTGCCACGACCCGGTCTGGCGCGCCGCCGATCTGTTCGAGCACGCGGCGGATCGCCCTGACGACAGGCGCCCAGTAGACCTCGGGGTCTGCCTCGACGGTGTCAGCCCGAGGGGTGAGCGCGTACTCGTCGGACTCGAGGGCGATCTGTTCGCCGGTCGTGGAGTAGACACCGACCTTGACTGCGGAGGTCCCCAGGTCGATCCCAAGGAGGTAGGGTGATTCGGATGGCATGGCGGGGTCAGGCGAGGATGACTTCCACACCCTGATCTCGAATTGCGGCGACGGTGTCCGGAGGGGCATCCGTGTCCGTGATCATGGTGTGGATCATGTGGATCGGGACGATGGGGACCAGGCCCGCACGCTCTAACTTGGAGCTGTCGGCCGTCAGGACCACGTGTCGGGCGCGCTCCGCCATGCTGCGGTCGATCTCCGCCATCAGGATGTGGGCGGTGGTGATCCCTTCGGCCAGCGTCAGCCCATCGGCCCCCAGGAAGACCTTGTCGGCCGTGATCGTGCGCAGCTGCTCCAGAGCCTGCGGCCCCACCGTGGCCTGATAGTCCGGGAGCCACAGCCCGCCCAGGAAGATCAAGTTCGGGGAAGGCCAGGAACGCACCATCTCGACCAATGGGAAGGAGTTCGTGATCAGCGTGAGCATGCCGCCGGTGCGCAAGGGCGCCGGGATGCTGCTGGCGACTTGGAGCGTGGTGGTGCCCGAGTCGAAAATCAAGATGTCGCCGGGCGTGATGAGTTCCGCAGCCGCGGCGCCGATGCGCTGCTTCTCGGCCAGGTGGTGGCGGGCCTTCTCGTTGTACCAGCCGGCCCGAATGTCCCTTGGAACCGCCATCGCCCCGCCGTGCACCCGGCGCAGGCGGCCCTCGGATTCGAGGATCGCCAGGTCCCGGCGTATGGAGGTATCCGTCACTCCGAAGTCGAAGACCAGGGCGGCAACCCGCACCGTCTGGCGCTCGGCAACGAGCTGGGCGATGCGCTCGCGGCGCTCCGCGGCCTGCATGTCCACGGGTTCAACCATCGCAGACCATCATATATCAGAACATATCGCTCGTCAATCAGAATAGAAACAGGCGCAATTCAGTCGAAAATCAGTTGACATTCAGAACTAGTTGGTCTACTATCGGTGGGTAGGGCGGCTTGCGCCGGCATCCCGGTGCGGATCTGGGCCGTCTGTTCCAGCCTGCGAAGGAGACCACATGCCCGCCTCTGGTGAGAGCATTCGTCTGGCTCGCCTCTTCTCCGATGGTCAGAACGCAGTGGTCGTGGCCGTGGATCACGGTTTGTACTTCGGACCGCTCCCCGGGATGATCGATCTCCCGTCCGTGATTCTCCGCGTGAAAGCGGCGGATGCGGTATTACTGGCGCCGGGGATGGTGGGTCGCTGCCAGGGAGTATTCGCTGCGCGCGGGGCGCCGGCCTGTATTGTGCGATTGAACTGGGCAACGAACTACGCATCCCCCTGGAATTACAAGCATTCGCACAGCGTGCCAATCCTGAGTGTGGCGGATGCAGTCGCCGAAGGCGCCGATCTCGTACTGGCGAGCCTGACGCTGCAGAATCCGGACGAGGCGGAAGATGCGGCCAACGTCGAGCTGCTGGCCTCCTACGTGTCCGAGAAGCGGGCCCTGGGCGTTCCGCTGGTGGGAGAAGTCTTCCCGACCGGGGGAGATGATGCCCGGCGCGAGGATCTGCACGCGACGGTTCTCATCGGCTGCCGCATTGCGGCGGAGCTGGGCGTGGACCTGGTCAAGACGTTCTACACCGGAGATCGATTCTCCGACGTCGTCCAGGCTACGCCGGTGCCCATTCTGGCCTTGGGGGCGAAGAAGACGCCGCGTGCCATCGATGCCCTCGATCTGGCGGCGGCGGCCGTGCGGGCGGGAGCGCGCGGCGTGGTCTTCGGACGCAACGTCATCCAGTCGCCGAGTCCTGAGCGCTTCCTCGATGCGCTGATGGAAGTGGTCAAGGCCGGTTTGGCGCCTGAGGCGGCGGCCAAGAAGTACAACCTGGGATAGCATGAGTTTGTTGCTGGGGATCGACGCCGGGACCACCTCGGTGAAGGCCGGATTGTTCGAGCCGGAAGGCGGCTGTGTGTCGATCGCCCGGCAATCCTACCCGCTCGATACCCCGGCGCCGGATCGCGTCGAGGTGGATGCGAACCGATACTGGGATGCCTGCTGCTCAGCGACGCATCAAGTGTTGGCGGGGTCGAGCCGCGACCCTCGCCAAATCTCAGCCTTGGCGGTCTCCAGCCAGGGTGAAACGATCATCCCGGTCGATGAGCACGGGCAAGCCACCGGGCCGGCCATCGTCTGGCTGGACAACCGGGCGCGTGACGAGGCCCGGCAGCTCGCGGCGATGTTCGGGGACCAGGTCTACGCTCGCACGGGCATCGTGGAGATCGTTCCCACCTGGTCGGCGTGCAAAATCCTGTGGATCAAGAACCATGCGCCGCAGCTGCTGGCGTCCACGCGCAAGTTCCTCCTGGTACAGGATTTCCTGGTTCTGCGGATGACGGGCGCCCTGGTCACCGACGGCTCGGTGGCTTGCACCACGCTGCTGTACGACATTGTCCGCCATTGTTGGTGGGACGAAATACTGCAGGCGATCGGCATCTCGGCCGGCTGCCTGCCGGAGAGTTTCGAAGCCAGGCGCAATCGTCGGAAGGCTCACGGGGTCAGCGGCGGCGGCGATGGGGCTGCCGCAGGGCCTTCCGGTCGTGCTTGGAGGGATGGATCAGGCAGCCGGCGCCGTTGGAGCAGGGAACATCGTCCCCGGTATCGTCTCGGAAACCACCGGTGCCGCACTGGCGATCCAGGTGACGATCCCCGCCCATGTGGGCCGGATGGACGCTCCGATTCTCCCGGTGTGTGTCCACTCCGCGCCCGACCTCTACCTCTTTGAACCATTCAGTCCCACTGCCGGGCTCGCGCTCCAATGGTTCCGGGATACGTTTGGCCAGACGGATCTTGGCGCAGACGAAGGCTACGATCGTCTGACCGACCTCGCCGCGGGCGTGCCGGCAGGCTCGGATGGCCTGCTGATGCTCCCGCATCTGATGGGGGCCGGCAGCCCGGAGTACAACCCGCTGGCGCGGGGGGTCTTCTGCGGGATCAGCCTGGGGCACCACCAGGGTCACTTCGTGCGCGCCATCCTGGAGGCGGTCGCTTACCTGCTGTGCAGGAATCTCGATCTGGTGAGGGATGCGGGCATCTGCGTGGCCGAGATCCGGAGCAGCGGCGGTGCTGCCCGAAGCCCGTTGTGGAGCCAGATCAAGGCCGATGTGTGCGGGCTGCCGGTGGCGCGTGTGCAGCAAGAAGAGGCGGCCTTGCTGGGCGATGCGATGCTGGCCGGGGTGGCGTGCGGAGAACTCAGCGGGCTGGCCGAGGCGAGCCAATCGATGGTTTCCATCTCCGGCCGATGGGTTCCCGGCGAGCAGCAGCCAGCCTATCGAGCAAGTTACACGCGCTACAAAGAGCTGAATGCGACACTCGATCCTTTCTTTCGGGGGTCCTAAGTCGGGCGAGGAAGGGAGGTGGGCCTGAGCCTTGGTTGCGATCGGACGTTGCAGCTCCATGCACTGTCGCTTAACCCTCAGGAGGAGTAGAGAATGGCTTCGCTATCACGGCGCAATTTCCTGAAGATCTCCGCTTACACCACGAGCGGAATCCTGGCCGCCGACCTGCTGGCCGCGTGTGCCAAGGTTGCTCCGACGGTGGGCCCGATCCACCTGGTCCTTGGGTCGTACGTCTTTGGCAACGTCGCCGACCAGTACAAGAAACTCGTCGACGCGTATACGGCGAAGAATCCCAACCTGACCATCGACTTCGAGTTCGCCGACTATTCCGGGTTCATGGACAAGATGACGACGGAGATCGCCGCCGGCACCAACCCGGATATCGCCATGCTGATCCCGGACACACTGCCCAAGTACTTCGCCCAGGGGCTGATCCTGGATCTGGAGGAGATGGTCGCATCTTCGGGCGTCAATTACGCTGACTGGTATCCGGGCGCATGGGAGGGACTGACCTTTGGCCCGGACAAGCATCACTACGCCGTCCCGCTGACCTACGATGCTGACGTCATCTGGTACAACAAGGATCTGTTCGACAAGGCCGGCGCCAAGTACCCGGACGACACCTGGACGTACGACATGCTGGTCGAGGCAGCCAAGGCGCTGACCATCCGATCAGGCGATGCCGTCACGCAATGGGGCCTGGGGATCGGCTGGGAGCCCTGGTACCAGTACATGGTGATGTTCGGCGTCAAGCCATGGGACGGGCAGAACTTCCAGAAATCCATGTTCGACACGCCGGAGGTGATTGACGCGATCCAGAAGGCCGCGGATTTCTACGTCAAGCACGGCACCACGCCGGTGCAGCCTCCCAATAGCGGACTGGCAGTCAACGGGGCTGACGTGCAATTCATGGCCGGCAACATGGCGATGATGCAGGGCGGCACCTGGATGACGCAGACCTACCTGGACCCGACCAGCGGCATCAAGGACTTCGCCTTCGACAATGCCTTCAGCCCGATCGGGACCCAGCGGAGCACGATCGGCCAGGCGAACGTGTTCATCATCTTCAAGAACTCGAGGCAGCCGGAGGAAGCGTTCTCCCTGGTGCACGAGATGGCGATGACCCAGACCGGCCAGGAGGAACTGGCCGCCTCTGTGGAGATCCCCGCCTACAAGCCGGCGGCACTGACCACCTACAAGAAGAACTGGCTGGACAAGCTCGACCATCCGGACATCCAACTCGAGACGATGGACAAGTACACCCAGACCGTGCAGTTCGGTCTGCTGGACGAGAACACTTGGATGGTCCAGGTCGATGACCAGCTGGACGCCGTGTGGAAGGGCGCCGACGTCGCCGAGACGTGCAAGGCGCTGGCAGCCAGGCTGGATGCGCTCTTGGGAGAGGCCAAGACCAAGTACGGAGGCTAGGCAGGGCGGACGCCTGGCGCGAGACTCCCAAGCGGACCCTGGGCCGCAGGGCTTGCCCTGCGGCCCACTGAGGAACTATGAGGCTCCCTCTACGGCCGACCGAAGAACAGGGCCGGACCCGGAGGCACATCCTGCCTCGCCATCTGGTGCAGGAGAACGGCTGGGCTTTCGGATTCCTCTTCCTTGCACTCGTGGGTCTGTTCGGCCTGACCCTGCTGCCTATCGTGGTGAGCTTCTTCCTGAGTTTCACGGACTGGGACGCGCTGGGCGCGCCCAACCTCGTGGGGCTAAGGAACTTCGCTGCAACTTGCCCACGACCCCACGTTCTTCCGCGCCTTGTGGAACACGATCTACTACACCGCGGTCAGCGTGCCGCTGGGAATGGTCCTCTCCCTGGGACTGGCCATGGCGCTCAACCGATCCATCCCCGGCGTGGGCTTCTACCGGACGCTGGTGCTGATTCCCGTGATCTCGTCGACGGTCGCCACGGCCCTGCTGTGGGGCTTGATGCTGGATCCGTACATCGGGCTTGCCAACCACCTGCTCCGGCTCGCTCGGGCTGCCCGCCTCCGGCTGGCTGACCGACACCAGAGATGGCCATGCCGGCCATCATCCTGATGAGCGTATGGAAGGGGTTGGGCTACAACATGGTGCTGTTCCTGGCGGGGTTGCAGGGCATCCCGCCGGAGCTGCGAGAAGCTGCACGCATCGACGGCGCCAGCCGGTGGAAGGAGTTTGTGAACATCACGCTCCCGATGCTGTCGCCGACCACCTTCTTTGTCCTCGTCATCTCTGTGATTTCATCGTTCCAGGTCTTCGACCAGACCTGGGTGTTGACCAAGGGCGGTCCGCAGGAAGCGACAATCACGCTGGTCTACTACGTCTATCAGACGGGTTTCCAGCAGCTGCGCATGGGATACGCTTCGGCCATTGCCTATGTCTTGTTTTTCATGACGCTGATCGTGGTCATGATCCAATGGATCACCCAGCGGCGCTGGGTCTACTATCAATAGAGGGAAATGGGTGTGGACTCAATGAAGCGCTCGCCGGTGAGGTGGAGAAGCGTGGCGGGGCTGGGGGCGACCTACGTGCTCCTGACCGCGGCCGTCCTGGTGCTCCTGCTGCCGATGTTCTGGATGGTCTCGACCGCCTTCAAGCTCTACAGTGACACCTTCCGTATTCCGCCGATGTGGGTGCCGCCCTATCTGACGCTGGACAACTTCAAGCGCGTCTTCGTCGTGGTCCCCTTCGGCAATATGATGTTCAACAGCGTGAAGGTCGCGGCGCTGGCGACGGTCGGGCAGGTGATCTCCTGTTCCCTGGCCGGTTACGCCGTGGCCCGGCTGCGGTTCAAAGGAAGGCGGCAGCTCTTCCTGGTCATCCTGGCGACGATGATGGTCCCGTACCAGGTGGTCATGATCCCGATCTTCATCATCATGAAGAACCTGGGATGGGTGAACACCCATACGGCTTTGATCCTGCCGGCCTTCCTGGGCGGGGCGTTCGGCATCTTCCTGATGCGCCAGTTCTTCCTGACCCTGCCGGATGAGCTGGAGGATGCCGCCCGGATCGACGGAGCAAACCCGCTGCAGATCTTTGTGTATGTCATCCTGCCCCTGTCGCGGGCGGCCCTGACCGCGTTGGCGGCGCTCAGCTTCACCAACTTCTGGAACGATTTGCTGACGCCACTGATCTACCTCAGCAAGATGGAACTGATGACGATGCCGGTGGGGATCTCGTTCTTCAAAGGGCTGCACAGCACAGAGTGGAATCTGCTGATGGCGGCTGCCTTGTTGAACATCCTGCCTGCAGCGATCATCTTCCTGTTCACCCAGAAGCAGCTGGTCTCTGGCATCGCCTTGAGCAGCGGCATCAAGGGATGATGGACGAGCTCGTCGAGAAGCGCACTCGTCTCCTCGCGTGGATGTCGGACCGCGGCCTCGAGGCGGTGGTTCTGACCCGCATCGCCAACTTCGCCTGGTACACCGCAGGGCTGGAACCGGTGGTGATGCTTTCTTCGGAGCGGGCGGAGGCGGCGCTGGTGATTACGCCGGACAGGTCGTGGGTGGTATGCAACTCCGTCGAGTTCCCGCGCCTTCGCGACGAGGATCAGCTCGAGCGGCAGGGCTTTGAGTTTCAGGTCTCGCCCTGGTATCACGGGGCGCCACAGCTTGAAGCCCTGACACAGGGGAAGCGCTGGGCGGCGGATTGGCCCTTCCCGGGGGCGCTGGATGCTTCCGGTGAGGTCGCCCGACTGCGGTTCCAATTGACGGCACCGGAGGTCGAGCGCTACCGGCAGCTGGGTGCTGCCTCAGGCCGCGCCCTGGAGGAGACTGCGCGGCGGGTGACACCCGGCATGACGGAGGTCGAGGTTGCCGGATTGATCGCGGCGCAGGCGATGAAGGAACACGTGACGCCCACGCTGCTGCTGGTCGGCGCCGACGATCGCGTCTTCCGCTTCCGCCACCCCATCCCCACGTCGAGACCCATCGACGCCTATGTGATGCTGGTGGTCTGCGGCCGAGATGCCGGATTGGTGGCATCCTGCAGCCGGCTGGTGCATTTTGGCCGGCTGAGCGAAGAGCTGCAGGTCCGGGAGCAAGCTTGTGCCCGTGTCGACGCGGCATTCAACTCCAGCACGCAAGTGGGTGCTCCTGTGGCGCAGGTGTTTGCCCGGGCTGCCCAGGCCTACACCGACGTCGGGTTCCCAGACGAATGGCAGAAGCATAATCAGGGCGGGGCGGCGGGGTACGAGTCGCGGGACTACGAAGCCACCCCCAGCTGCGACGAGATCGTACTGGCCGAGCAGGCCTTCGCCTGGAACCCATCCATCACCGGCGTTAAGTCCGAAGACACCATCCTCGTTCATCCGGACGGGGTCGAGTTCCTGACGGTTACCGGCGATTGGCCTTCCATCCGCGTCCGGCTCGCCGACAAGGATTGGGACCGGCCGGCCATCTTGATTCGGTGAGGAGGCAGACATGAGCATGAAACCCAGGATCGGGTTGCTGGTCACCGGGCTGCTGGAAGACGATTACAACAAGACAGGGCATGTCCGCCCCCGGATGCATGCCGCGACCGATCGGATCGCTGCCATCCTGGCTCCGTATGGCGACGTCGTCAATCCCGGCTTCGTGGAGTACGAGCCGGATGCCGATCGGGCGACAGAAGCGTTCAATGGCGCCGGCGTCGATCTGATTGTGGCACTGGAACTGGCTTACCAGAAGGGCATCATCCCGATGCGTACTCTCCTCCGTACTCAGGCGCCCGTTCTGGTCTGGAACACGCAGCAGATTCGCCGCCTGCCGGAGGATGCCGACTTCGACCTGATCATGGAGAACTCGGGGATGTGCGGGCTGCCCGAGCTTACGAGCGCACTGCTCCGAAGCGGGCGCCCCTTCGAATTGCTGACCAGCCATATCGGCGATCCGGCGGGGCTGAAGGCCATCGGAGAGCACGCCGCGGCGGCTGGGGTCGCACGCAGACTCAACCAGATGCGGATAGGGATGATCGGTCATCCCTACGAGGGCATGACCGACTTGATGGTGGACTACTTGAACCTGCGCGACATCATCGGTCCCGTCGTCTGGCCGATCGAACCTGAAAAGGTCGCCGTGAAGACAGCCGGGATGGACCCCAAGCGGCTGGCTGCATTCATCCGGGAACAGTCCTCCGCGCATGATGTCCGGCAAATGCCCGCCGATCTGTTCGACCGATCGGCCCGCCTGGCCCTGGCTCTCCTTGACGTCGCCCAGGAGGGCAATTTCGATGCGCTGGCGACCTTCGACCAGGTCTGGCTGACCGACCCGCGGGTCGGGATCATTCCGAGTTACGGGACCGGCTACTTGTGCGCCCAGCATATCCCGGTGGCGACGGAGGCAGATGTCACCACGGTGACGGCCATGATGATCCTCCAGGAACTTGCGGGGGAGGTCACGTTCCTCGAGAACTACGTCATCGATTTCGACCACGAGGCGATCCTCCTCTCGCACGATGGGCATGGGAACCCTTCCATGGCGGCGGACCCCAAGGCGGTGGCCCTCAAACCAAGCATCTACTATGAGGGTGTGAACGGTCGCGGGGCCGGACTGGAGTACGCCTACCGCCCGGGGGATGTGACGATGCTCTCGCTGATCCCGCTTGGCGACGGCGACTGGCGCCTGATCGTCGCGGAGGGTGAGTCGCTCCGCATGCAGCCCCGGCCGGTCGCCGCCCCACAAATGCTGTTTCGCTATTCGGGCGGGACCATAACGGAATTCTGCGATCGATGGCTGCTGGCCGGAGCACCCCACCATATGGCTCTTTCCTACGGCCATCTGGCGTCGACGATCGAAAAGCTGGGAGGCCAGTTGGGTGTCGAAGTCCTGGCTGTGTAAGCCGCGCATGCCCGGCGTCGAAGCCGGGCCGTCCGGATGAATGGAGGCCGAGGCGCAAGGCGATGAATGGGCGAGAGCGCTTGCTTACGGCGTTCCAGCATGGAATCCCCGACCGGGTCCCCGTGAGCTTCTTCATCCAGGACTATTTCGTCAAGGCCGTCACTGGGCGCGACGACATCGACCCGGTGGCCGACGTCGTGCGCCTCGACCGGGAACTGGGCATGGACATCATGCTGCGCCCGGAGTGGATGGACACCACCTACTTCACCAAGACCTCCGGGCCGGACTGGGAGGTCGATGTCACGCACAAGTCCGCGGGTGATCGGGTCCTTGAACGCTGGGTTATCCATACGCCCAAAGGCGACCTCTCTCAGACGCTGGTCACCGTGTACGGGAGCCGCGAGTATGGCTTCTTCGGTTGGAAGGAGCATTTCGTCAAGACCGAGCGCGATCTCGACCTGTTCGAGGAGTACGAGCCGCCGCTCGCCTTCGACATCGCTGCCCGGATGATGCAGGCTTTCGAAGCGGTCGGGGAGGACGGCATCGTCGCACCGTGGCTGCCCGACTGCCCGTTCAACCAGGGCTTCTATCTGCGCGGCCTGGAACCCATGCTGACGGACGCGCTGACCGACTTCAACTTCTTCGACCGGCTGATGTCGTTTCGTGGGCGGCAGAGCCTGACGCTGATCCCCGAGGTCATCGCCGGGCGAGCCGATTTGGGTTGTGTGGGGGCGAATGTGGGCAACGCCAGGCTGGTCAGCCTCGCGTTTTACGATCGCTACATCGCGCCCTATGACCAGGCCTACGTGCGAGCCATCGAACAGGCAGGTCTGCCCGTCCTGTTCCACAACTGCGGCTATTCGATGCCGTTCCTCGAATCCTACGCCGGCCTGGGCTGCCGGGCGTTGGAGTCGCTCACGCCTCCTCCGAATGCGGACGGGGACCTGGCGGAGGCCAAGCGCCAAGTCGGCGACCGTCTGGTCCTGGTTGGGAACATCGATCAGATCAACCTCCTTCGAACGGGCACCCCCGACGAAATCGAGCGCACGGTCCGCGACACCGTGGAAGCGGGCATGCCGGGCGGAGGATTTGTGTTGTCGACCGCGGATCACCTGTATGACGAGACGCCGATCAAGAACGTGGAGCTGGCCGTGCGCGCGGCGCAGCGGTGCGGTGGGTATTGAAACAGCGCCGGAGCTTGACTGCGGACGCGCAAACTCCTGAGCTGCGCTTGCCAGGAGCGGCCAAGGATAACGGAAAGGGGTGAGCAGGTATGGGCCTTGAGGTCGACGAACGGGCACTTCAGGCGGGTCGGGAGGCGATGATCGGTGGGGGTGTGGGTGCAGGGACGCCCATGGTCATCGACCACGGATTGGGCGCCTCCGTCTGGGACACGACCGGCCAGGAATACATCGATTGCACCTCGCAGGCATGGAGCCTGAACGTCGGTTACTGCCACCCCAAGGTGGTGGCGGCGGTCGTCGACCAGGTTCAGCGTTTCACCCACATTCGGACCTCGTTTGACACGATCCCCAAGCTGCTCCTTGCGAAGAAACTCAGCGAGCTTGGGCCGGGGCGATTGAAGAAGGTGAGCTATTCGCTGACCGGGTCCGACGCCAATGAAGGTGCGATGAAGCTGGCGATGCGCAATCGCCCCGGGAACGTGTTCGTCACGCTGTGGGATGGCTACCATGGCCGCACGCTCTCGACGCTGAATCTCTCCTGGCCGCACCCCAACAATCGCTTCACGGCCTGGAAAGGTGAAGTCCTGCGTATCCCGCAGGCCTACTGCTACCGATGCCCGTTTGGCAAGGTGTACCCCAGCTGCGAGCTGGAATGCGTTCGCTTCGCACGCGAGGCGATCCAGAAGGGGGCCAGCGAACCCCCGGTCGCTCTGATGATGGAGCCGGTGCAGGGGAACGGCGGAATGATCGACTTCCCGCCCGAATACTACCCGGCGATGCGCGCCTTGTGCGATGAGTTGGGCATGCTGATGGTGTGGGACGAGATCCAGACGGGGTTCGGACGCGTGGGCGACTGGTTCGCGGCGAACATCTACAAGACCGAGCCGGACATCCTGATCTTCGGCAAAGGGCTGGGCGGAGGGTTCCCGATCTTTGGCACTCTGAGCCGGAGCGACTTGAAGCCCTTTGAACCCGGCGATCACTCGTTCACCTTCGCTCACTTCCCAGTGTCGATGGTGGCTGCGCTGGCCACCATCACCGCCATCGAGGAGGAGAACCTGCTGGAACGCGCCCGCCGGATGGGCGCCATCCTGCGCGAGGGGCTCCTTCGCCTCAAGGATAAGTACGAGCTGATCGGGGATGTGCGCGGACCGGGATTGATGATCGGCGTCGAGCTGGTGCGCGACCGGAAGACCAAGGAGCCCGCCCGCGAGGAGGCGCACCGGTTCATCGCCGAGGGGCTGAAGCGCGGTGTGATCTTCGGGGAGTCCAAGTACGCGGGTCTGGGCAACATCGTCAAGGTGAAGCCCCCCCTGGTGATTTCTGAAGGTCAGATCGATCGTGTCCTGAAGGTGTTCGAGGAGATCGTCAAGCTGCTCTCAGCGTAAATCCGACCACGCCGATCGCCGTGCGGGCTGCGCTCCGGGGCGGGGCGGCCACCCCGGAGGGCGCGCCGCGTGGGGTCGTGCTCGTGAGCCGGCCGGAGCCGAAAGCTCGTGCGTGCCGACGGTGTCCGCCCTCGCTGGGATGGTTGGCTGCTGATGGAATGCCCAAGGGCAACTCGGGTGCGAACAGGAGGAGTGAAATGCGGGTGGCGTTTGTGGGCTTCGGTTTCTACGGATACCCCAAGGAGGTCGTGGTCCAACGCGCGCACGAAGCGGCCGAGGCCGTCCGGGCGCTGGGAATCGATCTCCTTGAGATTGAGCCCCTGACCGGATTCGACGATGTCCCACGAGGGCTCGAGCAGCTCGCCGGTCCAGTCGTTCGACGCCGTGATCGCCTGTGTCATTGCCTGGACCGAAACGCCCGTGATCGTCGGCGTTCTCCGTGACTACTTGCATCTGCCGATCCTGCTCTGGGGTCGGGGCGGGTACACGGTCAATGGCCGGCTGGTCTCCCCTGCGGCGCAGGCGGGCACATCGGCGGCGCGGGATACCTTGGAGTCGCTCGGAGCGCGCTTCAAGTACATCTACGACTACCCGGATTCCCCGATGAGCCTGGGCCCGGTGAAAGACTTCTGCACGGCGGCTCATGCCGTCGAAGTCCTGGCACACGCCCGCATCGGGATCATGGGCTACGCCGACATGGGGCTGTACTCCCTGATGTTCGACGGCCTGGACCTGCGCAAGAAACTCGGGATCGAGGTGGAAAGCTACGACATGCTCGAGATCGAGCAGTCGATGGCCGGGCTGCCGGAAGCCCGTGTGTCGGCCCAGGTGGCCGCGTGGCGCGCCGATTGGTCGTTCGAGCAGCCCGTGGCCGAGGCCATGCTCGAGCGCCTCGCCCGCCTGACACTGTCGCTGGGGGACAAGATCGATGCACGTGGCTACCTGGCGATGTCGACCAAGTGCGTCTACGGGGTCACCAAGTACATGGGTTGCACCGCCTGCATGGCCCAATCGATGCTGGGCGACCGCACCCACTTCGTGTGCGAGAACGACGTGCCGGGTTTGATCACCCAGACGATGCTCGGCTTGCTCACCGGCCAAAGCACGACGTTTCTCGAGATGTACGAGTACTTCCCCGACCGGCTGCTGGCGGGCGTTTGCGGCTTTGCCCCGACATCCTTTCTCGAAGGAGGCAGGGTGAGCGTGCGCGGGCACACGTGGGGCGGCTCGTCCGGCGGGGTGGTCAACACCGGCCGGATGAAAGCCGGGCGGGTGACGCTGGCTCGCCTCTCGCCACGCGGGGAGCGCTACCGGATGCATATCCTCACCGGGGAAGGCCTTACCCCGCGGTCCTGGGAGGAACTCGGATGGGCTCCTCCGGCACCGCAGTTCCCTTCGCTGGAGATCCTTCCCGACGGCGGCGTGGAGGCTTTCGCTCAGAAGGCCCTGGCACAGCACTACGCCGTCGTCTACGGCGACCATCGCGAGAAACTGGAGGACCTGTGCCGGCTTCTGGATATCCAGGTGATCTAAACCCGGATCGCGTGCTGCCCGATCCGGCGTCCCGTCCCGCATCCCTTCCTCAGAGGGGTCGCTTCCCATCATGACCGAGTCCTCGGACGGCAAGCATCTCCTGACCGCTGCTGATCTGAACCAGATCCATGACGCCTCGCTGGCGATTCTGGAATCCCCGGGAATGCGTATCCAATCCGGGCGACTGCGCCGGGCGCTTGGGCAAGCTGGCGCCAAGGTTGACGACGCGGCGCAGGGGGTGCAATTCCCCGCGCGGCTCATCGAGGAAACCCTGCTGGGCATGCGGCGGGAGATCGAAGCCGGTCGGGGACAGATCGTGCTGAACGGGGTTGTGGCTTCGCGGACGCCGCGGGCGATGGGGGCCAAGATCGGTGGCGCGTGCATCGAGGTCTACGACTGGCCCTCCCGATCGGTGCGTACACCAACCCGGTCCGACTTGATTCGATTTGTTCAACTGGGAGAAGCGCTGCCCGAAGTCGCCGTGGTGGGCAATCCCGTCATGTACGTGAAAGAAGATGATGGCGGGGCGGTGGACCCCCGGCTGCAGCGGGTGAAGACGGCGGCGCTGGTCGCGCGTCACACGACCAAAGCCGGTTCCACGGAGGTGTGGAACGGGCGCGAACTGCGCTACCTGATGGAATTGGGCGAAATCGTCCGGGGCAGTCGCGAGGCCTACTTGGCCCGTCCGTGCTTCGTCACTGCCAAGGAGACCATCTCGCCCCTGGTGCTCGAGGCGGATGCCGGTGAGGTCCTGCTGTTGTTGGCGGAGGCCGGCCTGCCCTGCACCATCATTCCGATGCCGATTACCGGCGGCTCCACGCCGCTCACGCTGGCCGCAAATATCGCCCTGGGCAACGCCGAGATCCTGGGCACCTGTGCAGCGGTGCGCGCGGCGTGCCCGACGGCCAACTGCGTCGGTGGGGTCATCAGCGGCACGCTAGATATGCGATCGGGCGGCGCCGTGTTCGCAGCGCCGGAGGCGGTGCTTCAAGATCTTGGTTTGGCCGAGGTGCACGAGCGTCTTTATGGATTCGACTTCGGGATCGGCGGGTACATCGACGGGAAGCTGCCGGGAGCACAGTCGGCCCTGGAGGCCATGGCGCGCTTCTCCAGCCTGGCGCACAGCGGCCGCTACAACGTTCCTGTGGGACTGCTCAACGCCGGCAAGCGCTTCTCGCCGGAGATGGCCTTGGTCGGGCTGGAGATCGAGCGGTGGATCGTCGAGTTGGGCAGGGGGATCGAGGTCAGTCCGGAGACACTGCGCGTGGAGCAAGTTCGCAAAGTCGGCATCGGGGGCCACTCGATGGGGGAAGATCACACCCGGGAATACATGCGCAGAAACATCTGGTATCCTCAACTGATGGACCGGACTCTGTCTTCTGAGACTGCACAGGAAAGCGCCCGAGAGATGGTCGAGGCCGCCTCGCGTAAGGTTCGGGAGGTCCTGGCGCGCACGGACTTGTACCAGGCGGAAGGGGCGATGGCCAGAGCCATCGACCAGGTGGAGCGGGCCGCCGCCCACGACCTGACGAGCTGATAGAATTCGCCCGCGCGCGGCCTTTCCTCATGATGGCCTCCGAAACCGACCTCCAAGCTGGCAACTGGACCTCGCCGCATCGAAGGATGAATCCTCTGACCGGCGAATGGGTGCTGGTCTCCCCGCAGCGGCTCAGCCGTCCGTGGCTCGGTCGGGTCGATCCTCCGGCGTCGGTCGTGCGCCCGGCATACGATGCGGCATGCTATCTCTGCCCGGGGAATCTGCGGGCGAGCGGCGATCGCAACCCGGAGTACGAGCAAACGTTCGTCTTCACCAACGACTATCCGGCTCTGATCCCGACACCTGGCGCAGGGAATCGGGGGTCGCACCCGCTGCTGCAGGCCGCAGCCGCAGCCGGGGACCTGCCGCGTCGGTGTGCTTCTCGCCCCGGCATGATCTCTCGCTGGCCGAATTGCCGACGGACGAGATCCAGGGTGTCGTCGAGGTATGGGCGGAACAGACGGCCGAATTGGGCCGAACGCACGCGTGGGTGCAGGTCTTCGAGAACAAAGGCGAGTTGATGGGTGCGTCGAATCCCCATCCCCACGGACAGATCTGGGCGAGCGCGGATGTGCCGACGCTGCCGGCGGCCGAAGGTCAGCATCAAACGGCTTATCACCGGTCGCACGGTTCGTCCATGCTGCTCGATTACGCGGCTGAGGAGACCCGCCTTGCCGACCGGGTGGTCGTGGCGTCGGAGCATTGGGCGGCCGTCGTCCCATTCTGGGCGGTCTGGCCATTCGAGACGCTCCTGCTGCCCCGAAACCCGGTGCTGCGTCTCCCGGACCTCTCGGCGGACGAACGTCTCGACTTGAGCCAGGTGCTCAAGCGCTTGCTGGTTCGCTACGACAACTTGTTCGAAGTGTCCTTCCCGTATTCGCTGGGTTGGCACGGTGCTCCGTTCGGCGGCGAGACCGAGGGCTGGCAGCTCCACGCGCACATCTATCCCCCGCTCCTTCGTTCAGCCGAAGTGCGCAAGTTCCTGGTCGGCTACGAGATGCTGGCTGAGCCGCAGCGCGACCTGACGGCCGAGCAGGCGGCGGAGAGACTGCGGGCGCAGCCCGAGGTCCGCTTCAGCCAACGAACCTCGGGCAACCCGTGAGCGTGGTCGCGTTCGGTCCGGGGCAACCGCTGCGGGCGTGCGATCGGCGGCCGGTCACGAGTCCTCCCATCGGTCGCGCGAGGATGGACCCGATGACCTCCATCATCCTGTACACGCTGCTGTGCGTACTGGTGTCGCTGCTGATTGCCGGGGGTCTGATCCGGCGATCGAGGACCGTGCTTGGACTGGCCCTGGGCATCTTGCCGATCGCCGTGATGGAGGCCATCTTCCATCTGTCTCTTCGGTCCAGCATTCGCACGCGTGTCTGGAGAGCGCCTGTTTGTCTGCCGGACTCGCGCCGGGCTGCGTGATCGGCGAGTTCGGGTGCACGGAGTGGAGCGGCTTGTCGTACTTCATGTTCTGGGCGGCCGGCGTGGCGGCGCTCGTGCTGTATGCGATCGGCTCCACGGTCCTGATCGTCGTCGAAGCGCGCCGCTGGTCGATCGTCAATCCCTGGCCGCCCGATCCGACCGAAGAATCCCCGCGGAAGGGATGAGGTGGGTGCCATTTCTGCACCAGGTTCTGCTGAGTCGGCCGCCGAGCGTGTCGAGCGAGGCTTCGCTGCCAGCTTCCAGTTGCCGGCAGAATGGATCGTTCACGCGCCAGGTCGGGTCAATCTGATCGGCGAGCATACCGACTACAACGATGGGTTTGTGCTGCCGATGGCGATCGATCGGGCGGTTTGGATCGCGCTCCGACCGCGGGCAGACCAGCTCGTCCGCCTGGTCTCGCTCGACTTCCAACAGACCATCGAGTTCGACCTCCAGGCGTTGGCGCACGGCGGGCCGGGGTGGGGGGAGTATCCCAAGGGTGTCGCCTGGGCGATGCAGCTGCTCCGGCCGCGACCTCCGAGGCTGGGAAGGCGTGATGTCCGGCGAGGTGCCGTTGGGGGCCGGCCTCTCCTCGTCGGCGGCGGTGGAATTGGCGGTGGCACGCGCCTTCGCCGCTGTTGCAGATCTGGAATGGGACTCGTCGGCCATGGCGCAGCTGGCGCAGCGCGCCGAGAACGAATGGGTCGGCGTGGCATGCGGCATCATGGACCAACTCACTTCCGCCTGCGGCCTGGCCGACCATGCTCTGCGCATCGATTGCCGGTCGCTCGAGGTCGAGCCGGTGCCGCTGCCCGAGTCGGCCAGCGTGCTGGTTCTCGACACCGGCACGCGGCGCGACCTGGTGTCGTCGGCCTACAACCAACGGCGGGAGGAGTGCCGGAGGGGGGCGCAGGCGTTCGGCCTGGCCAGCCTGCGCGACCTGACGGAGGAGGCGTTCGCTGCCGGCCAGGAGCCCCTCGACCCGATTGTCCGTCGGCGTGTGCGGCATGTCCTGAGTGAGAATGCCCGCACGCTGAGCGCCGTCCGTGCCTTGCGCGCAGGCGATGTTGAGCTGGTTGGAGGGCTGATGCTGCAAAGCCACGCCAGCCTGCGGGATGACTTCGAGGTGTCCAGCCCGGCGCTGGATGCGATGGTGGAGATTGCGACGGCGCAGCCGGGATGTTGGGGGGCGCGCATGACGGGAGGCGGGTTCGGTGGCTGCGCCGTGGCGTTGGTCGACCGCCAGGCAGCCGCCGCGGTCGGCGCGCGCATCACCACGGTCTATCGTGAGCGGACGGGGATTCAGGCCGCCGTCTACGTCTGCCGCGCGGCGGGAGGGGCGGAGGCGAGGCGTGCATAAGGCCGCGGCTTGTCGGAAGGTGCAAGGTCCTTTATAATCGCTCCGCGGTCGTCGCCGAGGTAGCTCAGCGGAAGAGCACACGACTCATAATCGTGCGGTCGTGGGTCCGAATCCCACCCTCGGCACTCGCAGGCCTGCCCCTCGGGCAGGCCTTTAACTTGATGAAGGCATGTTTCAAGGCCCGCCTGAACGTCCGGGGCGAGCGGCCTATAATTCAGCGGCTTCCTTACGCCAGCAGCTGCATGCTCACCTGGCTGGCGGTGGAGATCGACAGAGCGTGAACCGCCTGCGCCTGCCCATGGTCCGCCTGCTGCTGGCCCTGAGTACCGTAGGGGCGACCAGCGCCGATCCTGCTGACCTTCAGGCCATGGATCGACACGGCCACCGTGGCGCTGCTCTATCTGCTGCCGGTCGGGGTCGCCACCGCCGTCTTCGGGCAAGGCCCCGGGATCGCCGCCGCCATCCTCTCCTTCCTGGGATTCAACTACCTGTTCGTCCCACCCTATTACTCGCTGCGCGTCCTGCATGCCGACAATGTCGTGGCATTGATTGTGTTCCTGATCGTAGCCGTGGTCACCAATCAGCTCGTCGGCCGCAGCCGTCGCAGCCTCGAGATTGCCACCGAGCGTGAGCGGGAGGCCACCCGTCTGTACGAACTGAGCGCGGCCCTGATCGGCGTCATTGATGTGGAGGCGATCGCGCAGGTGCTGGCTGAGCAGGCCCAAATCGCCTGCGTGCCGGAGCACCTTGAAGTTCAGTTGCGTGTTGAGCCCGGTGCGCCAGCGGTGCATGTGACCCGGACGGCGGGTGCTCGCCCTCCCGAACGACGTCCGACCGTCTCCGTCCCCGTCCAGGGCACGGCGTGGGCTTCTGGGCGAAATCGCGCTGTGGATGCGCGCGGGGCCATTAGCACCTCCGCAGGAGCGGCTCTTGAAGGCGATGGCAGGCCAGGCGGCGCTGGCCCTGGATCGCGCCCGCCTGGCTCAGGCCGAGAGCCGCGCCCGGGTTCTGGAGCAGAGTGATGCGCTGAAATCGGCGCTTCTCTCGTCGGTGTCACATGAGCTGCGCACCCCGCTGGCAACGATCAAAGCGTCTGTCACCAGCTTGAGCGGCGGTGAGGTCGATTGGGACACCGACGCCCGACGCGACCTGCTGGAGGCCATCGAGGAGGAAGCCGACCATCTGAACCATCTGGTGGGCAACCTGCTCGACAGCTCGCGTCTGGAGGCCGGCAGCCTTACGCCCGAACGAAGCTGGAACGTGATGGCCGAGATCGTGCACGCCGTGCTGGCGCGCATGCGCACCACGCTCCGCAATCACCGGCTGGAGATCGATGTCTCCGAGGACCTCCCGCTGGTGCCGGTGGACTTCATCCAGATCGAGCAGGTGCTGGCCAATCTGCTCAGCAACAGCGCCAAGTACTCCCCGGCAGGTACAACGATCTGGATCCGCGCCCGGGCGACCGGGCAGCAGGAGATGCTCGTCCAGGTGGAGAACCAGAGCCCGCCGCTGCGCGACGAAGACCGGGGGCGCATCTTCGACAAGTTCTACCGCGTCACGGCCGCCGATCGAGTCAGTGGAACAGGACTGGGCCTGTCGATCTGTAAGGGGATCGTCGAGGCCCACGGCGGCCGAATCTGGGCCGAGAACACCTCGCGTGGCCTGACGTTCGGATTCACAGTTCCCCTCCTGTCCGGCGGCCAGCCGACACTGCCCGAAGAGGACGTATGACCCAGCAGCCTCACGTGCTCGTCATCGACGACGAACCGCAGATCCTGCGCGCCGTGCGGACGATCCTGACCGCCAAGCAATTCCGCGTCACAACGGCTTCGCGGGGGGAGGAAGGATTGACCCTGGCGGCCACACAATCCCCGGACCTCATCATCCTGGATCTGACCCTTCCAGACCTGGACGGAATTGAAGTCTGTTCCCGGCTGCGCGAGTGGACGCAGGTCCCCATCATCGTTCTATCAGTCCGTGACACAGAGAAGGACAAGGTGGCGGCCCTCGACCGGGGAGCCGACGACTATCTGACCAAGCCCTTCGGCATCGAGGAACTGCTAGCCCGCATCCGGGTGGCGCTGCGGCACTCCGCCCAGACCAAGGGAACCGGATCCTCGGTCGTGCGCTCGGGAGGGCTCGAAATCGATCTGGCGGAGTATAGGGTCACGCGCAATGGTGTGGAGGTCAGGTTGACGGCGACGGAGTTCAAGCTGCTCGCCCACCTCGCCGGACATGCCGGCCGCGTGCTCACCCATCATGCCATCCTGACCGCCGTCTGGGGTCCGGAGTACGCTGAACATGTGGAGTACCTGCGCGTGTACATGCGCCAACTGCGCAAGAAGCTCGAGGCCGACCCGGACCACCCGGAGATCCTGACCACGGAACCGGGCATCGGGTATCGGTTCATGGCAGACGGATGACCTGAGGACGAGTCGGACCTGTGGCGGGCGCCCACCTGGGCGCCCGCCACGTTCTTTATTCGTCCTTAGCGCAAGTCGGCCACTTCCTTGTCGTGCTTTAACCCCACAGTGGAACACTCATCTACGGTGCCCTTGGCCAAGGTGCTCGTGGCGGCCCACGCGCCCCAACCTGCTGACACAGGGACGGCGCAGACCCGCGAAAGCCCCGGCTCTGGGCAAGTGGGAGGCGGAAGTCGATGGAACCCGTATCGTCAATTGAAATAGACGCTCCGCATGCCGACGGAATCCTCGGCGGTCGAAGACACCATCACTCGGGGCCGCGACCTGGCCCAAGCGGCCGTCGATGAGCTGATCGAAGAGCTGTGGCGGCGTGCGTCCCAGCCATCAGCTCGATCGAGGAGTTCGCCTGAGCCTCCCGTTCTACGACGACCGCAAGTTGAGCCTGCGCTGGCGGGACTTCACCGTCATCCCACGCGGGCGAATCATGTTCGTCCCGGCGTTTGTCGTCATCGCCGCCGAGCGCGAGATCGAACGGGTCGGCAAGGATCGTCAGTACACCGACTCCACCCGCCGGTCATCTGATCGGGCTGTTGGAGAATGCTTCGGCTGGCCTTCGCCCAGCCGGCACGCTAGGGAAGAGCTGAGGTCACTCGGATGTTCTCTGTCGCGCTGTTGATCGTCTTTGGTTTGTTCGCCTACCGACTGGCGCCACGCGAGAAGGCTACCGACGCCCACGTCCATGGCGCCGGGCAGATCGGCCTGCTGGCCGCCGTGGCGTTATTCGGGGTCGACTACTTCACCTCGTACTATTACGCCACCGGCGAGCTGATGAGCGCCCTGCACCCCTACGGCCTGCAGAAGTACGCCTACATCGGCGTGGCCTTCATCGCCCTGGCCAATTTCGCCTTCGGCGGGCTGTACCTGTACGCCATCGGCGTCTTCAACGAGGGCGGCGGGTCCTACACGGCCTCGATGCGGTACCTGACGCCCTTCCTCAGCCTGGTAGCCGCCGTGGTGTTGATCGAGGACTACACGCTCACGATCGTTGTCTCGGCGCTTTCCGGCGGAGACCAGCTGCTTTCGATCCTGAACCTGTATGGCCGCAACTGGGCATGGCACTTCATGCTCGGCGCCGGATTGGCCTTCGTCACGTGGTATCTGACGATCCGCGGCCGCGGGCGATTCGTCCTTCGTCACCTTTGTCCTGTTGGGCGTGTTCGCCCAGCTGACGGTCGTCATGGCGGTCGGGCTGTTCACGGCTCTGGGTCGGGCGTTGCCCGCGGCGCCGGCCGAGATCATCCAGACACCCATCGCTTCGACAGGCGGCCTATCACATGTTGACCGCCACGATGAAGGGTATCGTCGCCTTGACCGGCCTGGAGGCCGTCTCGAACGGCATCCAGTTCTTCAAGCACGAGGATTTCAAGCTGGTGCGATGGGGCAAGGCGCACGCCCCGAAATTGAACTGGCTCTGGCATTTCTACAGCGGGAAGTCGGGGATCGGGCGGGTGGTCCAGACGTCCTTCCTGTTCTACGGCGCGACGACGACGCTGTTCCTGACCTACTTCTCGATCCACTTCAACGTCTTCGACGGCACCTTTGGCCGGTCGCTGGTCGGCAACCTGGCGTTCATCGGATTCACGCAGATCCCTGGCGGCACGTTCCTATTCTGGATCTATCAGATCCTGGCGGTGGCCCTACTGGCGCGTGCGTCGATGACTGCCCTGCAGGACGCCCAGGCCACGGAATGGAGGGACGTCGCCATCGGCGAGATCCCGGAGGCGATCATCTACCGGGACCGCGCGCGGCACGTTCACCCGTTCGGTGACGATCACCTTCGTCGCCGCCGTGCTGATCATGCTCCTGGTGCGCGGGCGAACGACAGTGGCTGTGCCCTTCTACGGCATCGGCGTGTTCATGCCGATCGCCATCATGGGCTTCGCCGTGCGCAAGCACCTCCTGGCGCACTTCACCGGGCCGCAGGCGGACGTGGGGCGCGGCGGCTCGCCGGTCTGGCCGGTCTGCTCTCGACCTTCATCTTCGTGTTCCAGATCATCGGCAAGTGGGAAGAGGGTGGGTGGATCCGCCTGCTGACCTTCACGGTGCTGATCACGACCGCCCATCTCCTCCTCCTTTCGCCCATCGGGTTACCGCGACGCGGAGCAGATCCACCGCATCGTCCGCGAGAAGGCCAGGGTTCAAGGCGGCATGGCCTCGATCGTCGAGTGGCAGTCCCTCAAGATGCAGGAGTACCGCTTACCGGCTGCTTGTCGGGCATGGCCCGGTTCTGGACCATCTTCGGCGTGCGTCGGCCGCTTCCCCCCGTCCCCATTCCGGCAGGCGATTACGATCATGCGCTTCACACCGATGACCCTAACGCACCGTCCCTCCTTGCGCCATACCTGACGGCATCGGTCGAACCTGAGCCGGCCGTCCACGAATAGTCACCCCACGATCCGGTCACCCCATGCCGGCAGGGTCTAATCGGCCCCGTCGGCATCTTTATTTGTCCTTTATTTGACTGGCAATCATCTTTATTGTGACCTAACTCACACAAGGTAGAGTGGCGATGATTGCCTGAACCAGCCGTAGCGGGATGGAATTCGGGCCCATTGCCCGGACGTGACTTGTCCGACATGTGCCAACGACCCGGGGGGTCGCGAGACAGGGGAGGAGCGAAGCGATGACCGCCGTCCAAGCGAACGCCGCGTCCCGACCAGCCTGGCTGACACCGACGGTGGCCCAGGAGCGCACCGAAGGCATCGCCCCATCGATCGCTGCGGGCCGCGAGCTGGCGCGGCTGGGGACCGAAGAGGTGGTCTGCGAAGTCCGTAGACGGGCTGCGAGTGGTCGGCTGAACCGAGGCCTGGCGCTGAAGCTGCCGTACTTCGATGACGCGGCGCTCGCGCTGCGACACCGCGAGATGACCGTTGTTCCGCGAGGGCGCGTCTTGTTCGTGCCGGCGTTCGTCGTGCTGGCGTGCGAACGCGAGGCCGCCGCCGTCGGGCGAGAGCGGGGGCTGAGTGAGAGTACGAGGCGGCACCTCATCGACGAGCTCGAGCGGCTGGCCGACGCCTTCCGCAACTAGCGCGGGCGCTGCAAAGATCCTGGTTGGAGGCCGAGTCGTTGCTATGTTTTCCCTTGGGTTGTTGATCGTCTTTGTCTTCCTGGCCTGGAAAGCGGCGCCGCGGGAGCGCGCCGAGGATGCCCACATCCACGGCGCCGGACAGATCGGCCTGCTGGCGGCGGTGGCGCTCTTCGGGGTCGACTACTTCACCTCGTACTTCTACGCCACCGGCGAGTTGATGAGCTCGCTGCACCCGTACGGGTTGCAGAAATACGCCTACATCGGTGTGGCATTCATCGCCCTGGCCAACTTCGTCTTCGGTGCGCTCTATCTGTACGCCATCGGCATCTTCAACGAGGGCGGCGGTTCCTACACGGCGTCGATGCGCTACCTTACGCCGGGGCTGAGCCTGGTGGTCGCCGTCGTCCTGATCCAGGACTACACGCTGACGATCGTCGTCTCGGCCCTCTCCGGCGGGGACCAACTGCTGTCGATCCTTAACCTGTACGGCCGCAACTGGGCCTGGCACTTCATGATCGGCGCCGGCCTGGCCGCCATCACCTGGTACCTGACGATCCGCGGCCGGGGCGAGTCATCGTTCATCACGTTCATTCTCCTGGGATTGTTCGTGGAGCTGACGGTCGTGATGGCCGTCGGCCTGTTCACGGCCCTCTCCCGAGGCGTGCCGCCTGCACCGATCGAGATCGTGGAGCACCCCAGCGTCCAGCAAGCGCTGTATCACATGCTGACCGCGACGATGAAGGGCATCGTCGCCCTCAGTGGGCTGGAGGCAGTGTCTAACGGGATCCAATTCTTCAAGCACGAAGACTTCAAGCTAGTGCAATGGGGCAAGCAGCATGCGCCGCGCCTGGACTGGCTGTGGAAGTTCTACAGCGGCAAATCGGGGATCGGCCGTGTGGTCCAGACGGCATTCCTGTTCTACGGCTCGGCAACGACGCTGTTCCTGACCTACTTCTCGCTGCATTTCAACGTCTTCGATGGCACCTTCGGCCGTTCGCTGGTCGGCAATCTGTCGTTCATCGGCTTCACCCAGGTGCCGGGCGGGACGCTGCTGTTCTGGGTCTACCAGATCCTGGCGGTGGCCTTGCTGGCGGCGGCCTCCATGACGGCGCTGCAGGATGCACAGGCGACCGAGTGGCGAGACGTGGCGATTGGCGAGATTCCCGAGGTCATCATCTACCGGGATCGGCGCGGGACGTTCACCCGCTCGGTCACCATCACTTTCATTGCCGCTGTGTTGATCATGCTCGTCGTCCGCGGGCGCACGACGCTGGCAGTGCCGTACTACGGCGTGGGCGTGTTCATGCCGATCATGGTCATGGGCCTGGCGATCCGTAAGCACATCCTGGCAAGCTTCACCGGCCGGCGGCGCACCTGGGGAGCAGCCGGTGCGACCTTCGCCGCCGGACTGTCGGCCTTCGTCTTCGTAGGGCAGATTGCAGGCAAGTGGGCCGAAGGCGGATGGGTCGTCCTGATCTCGTTCTCGCTGCTGGTGCTGACCGCCCACGGGATTCTCGTGTCGCCCATCGGATACCGGGAACCGAAGCAGATCTACCGCATCGTGCGTGAGAAGGCGCGCGTGCAGGGCGGCATGGCATCGATTGTCGAATGGCAGTCCCTGAAGATGCAGGAATACCGCTACGAGATCCTGCTGGCTTTTGCCCGCTTCGGGGAGCTGTTCGGGGTTCGGCGCCCAGTCCGTTTCGAAAGGCCTGCGGCGGCCGGGGATTACGACCACGCCCTGCACGTCGATGACCCGAACGCTCCCTCGATGTTGCTCCCATTCCTGGTACCGGTCACACCTCCTGAGCCCGTCGAGACCGACGCCGTCCTGTAGAGGCAAGGAGCTCGCACGGGTCTTGCTTCAGCCGGGACCGTCGGACGGCCGCCTTGTGTGGGCCGTCCATTGATTCCGTGCGGCGCTGATTTCGGGTAAACTTACCGCTTAGTGCCTTTCCCCGGACGACTGCCCTCAGGGCGACGCCGTCACGGCTTTCCACGGCCGGTCGCGCGTGAACGGCACACGGACGCCCGCGCACCGGGGGCGACAACCCAGGGGTCGGCAAGGTGACAGATGACTGAAAGAACTGGAAACCGGAGCGGTGCGTCGGCGGCCAGGAGAGACTCCCCCGATCCTGCCAGCCACCTTCGGCGGGAACTGGCGGAGCACGAATCGCTCTTCGCAGCACAACCGCGGATGGTGCAGCATTTCCTGGAGGCGCAGGCGAATCAACTGGCGCAGTCAGCCATGGAACGCCCGCCTCAGGTGCGATTCACGTTGCCCGACCAGGTGGTCGTCCAGCCGAGCCCCGGGACCGAGGGCAAGCCGCAGCGCGTGCCTCCCGAAGTTCGCGAGCAGCTCATCGGCGGATTGATGGACCGTCTGACCAGGGTCGACACGCGCCTTGCCATTCGCCAGCGCTTCACCGAGCTCGAGCAGTCCCCCTATCCGCCGGTGGCAGCCTCGGGGAGGCTGGTGCGCCACGTCACGGCCCGTCACCTGATCCATGCGATGCTGCCCTCCGGGCGGTCGGTCCGGTACGTCGCGCAGGACGGAGAAGGCATCCCTTCGATTCCGACCGGGGATGGCCTGGAGGTTGTCTCGGCCATCACCCAGTCGACCGATGCGATTGCCGAGGAGGGGCAGGCGGATGCGGGGCGCGGCGAGCTGCAGGTCCCATTCGTCCCGGCCGCGCTGCGCTTCTATCTGCCTCAGTGGGTGGCCTTCGACGACCAGGATCGTCTGCTGGTGGGCTCGATCGCCGAGGCGGAGGCGCATGTGGCCTCGATGCAGCGCTACCTCGGGATCCTGCATGCGGCCGTCGGGTTGGCGCCGTACATGGTCGCCGACGAGGACTACCAGACGAAGCGCTACGGCATGCTGGGCCAGCTGGTGAATCAAGGGCGGGCCCTGACACGCTTTGAGACGCGCGAGATCATCCGGACGATCAAGAGCCGGGCTGAACGGGACGACCTGAATCGCGGATTGAGCCTCAGCCTGCCCTATTTCGACGACCAGACGCTCGAACTGAAGACGCACGACTTCGAGGTCATCCCCACCGGCCGAATCATGTTTGTGCCGGCGTTTGTCGTGCGCGCCGCCCGCGAGGAGTCCGCCAAGGTGGCACAGGACACGCGCCTGGACCCGGCGACGCGCCGGCACTTGATCGAGGAGCTCGATCTGCTCCTGCAGGCGTTCGCCGAGCCTGAGCCTCGCCGCCGCAGCGCGGCCAAGGACTAGTTCGTCGATGCTCCTGTCCATTGGCCTGCTCATCGTGTTCATCGTCCTTGCCTGGAGAGCCGCCCCGCGCGAGAAGCAGGAGGACGCGCTGGTGCATGGCGCCGGCCAGATCGGCCTGCTGGCCGCCGTGGCGCTCTTCGGCGTCGACTACTTCACTTCCTTCTTCTACGCCACCGGGCGAGATGATGGGGGCGCTGCACCCGTACGGACTGGAGAAGTACGGCTACATCGCCGTGGCAGTCATCGCGCTGGCCAACTTCGTCTTTGGTGCGCTGTACATGTACTCCCTGGGCATCTTCAACGAAGGCGGAGGATCGTATACCGCCTCGATGCGCTACCTCTCGCCGGGGCTGAGCCTGATCGTGGCGGTCGTCCTGATCCAGGACTACGTGCTCACCATCGTCGTCTCCACGCTCTCGGGCGTCGACCAACTTCTTTCGATTACCAACTCCTACAGCATTGCGTGGTTCTGGCGATTTGCCCTCGGGGCATCTCTGGCCGCCGTCACGTGGTACCTCACGATCCGCGGCCGCGGAGAGTCGGCCCAGGTGACCTTCACGGCCCTGGGGATCTTCGTCCTGCTCACGGTGACGATGGCCGTCGGCCTGATCCTTGCCAGTTCGAAGGGCGTGGCGGCGCTGCCGCTGGAGAGCGTCCCGCATCAAGTGAGCCTCGGACAGGCTGCCTACCACCTGCTGACGGCGTCGATGAAGGGCATGGTCGCCCTGAGCGGGCTGGAGGCGATGTCGAACGGGATCCAGTTCGTCAAGGACGAGGACTTCTCCCTGGTCGCTGGGGGAAGAAGCACCTGCCCCGCCTGCGCGCCCTGTGGCAATTCTACAGCGGCAAGTCGGGCATCGGCCGGGTGGTGCAAACCTCGTTCCTGTTCTACGGCGGCCTGACGACGTACTTTCTGGCGACCTTCGCCATCCGGTTCCGGGCTTTCGACGGGACCCTCGGCCGGTCGCTGGTCGGCAACCTGTCCTTCATCGGCTTCAGCGAGATCCCCGGTGGCATCCTCCTGTTCTGGTTCTACCAGATCCTGGCCGTCGCCCTGCTCGCCTTCGCCTCGATGACCGCCTTTCAGGACTTGCAGGCCACGGCCTGGCGCGACGTCGCCATCGGTGAGATCCCCGAGATCGTCGTCTACCGCAACAAGGGCGGGACATTCACCCGTTCGGTCACGGCGGGCTTCATCGCTGCCGTGCTGATCCAGCTCGTGGTCCGCGGGCAAACGACTCTCGCCGTCCCCTACTACGGCGTGGGCGTCTTCATGCCGATCATGGTGATGGGCCTGGCCATCCGCCAGCACATCTTGCACACCGCCAGCGGCGCCATCCGCACATGGGGAGCTCGCGGCGCGGGCCTGGCCGCAGCCCTGGCCGCCTCGGTCTTCGTCGGCCAGATCGTCGGCAAGTGGGACGGAAGGCGGCTGGGTCGTCCTGATCACCTTCTCGCTGTTGATCCTTACGGCCCATGGTCTGCTGGTGGCGCCGATGGGCTTCCGCGATCCGGAGGCCATCTTCCGGATCGTCCGGACGAAGGCCCGCGTGCAGGGCGGCATGGCTTCCATCGTCGAGTGGCAGTCGCTGAAGATGCAGGAGTACCGCTACCAGGTCCTGCTGGCGGTCTCCCGCTTCTGGGACTTGTTCGGTGTGCGCCGGCCGGTTCGCTTCGAGAAGCCAGTCGTCGCCGGCGACTACGATCACGCCCTGCATATCGACGACCCGGAGGCGCCCTCCATCCTGCTGCCCTACCTGAGCCAGCACGTCCCCGCCGCCGGACGCGCCCGACGAGCACACCCGAGGGCGGACAGGGAGTCCGACGCCTCCCAGCCTGACTAACCGGAGTTACCGGCCTCGAGGCCGGTCGCCGCCCGTGGAATCCACCCCTCTGCATGCGCTCCGCCCCGCCGAGGTCTACCAGGCCCTGGAGACCTCGCCGGGAGGCCTGACGCCAGACGAGGCAGGCCGCCGTGTCTCCCTGTATGGCCCCAACCTGCTTCGTCCCGCACCCCGCGATCCGCTCTGGCTCCACCTGATCGCCCACAACACCCACCTGATGGCCCTGCTGCTGTGGGGCGCCGGCCTGGTGGCGCTGCTCAGCGGGGAACCGACGATCGGCGTGGTGATCTGGTTCGTCGTCCTGCTGAACGCGGCGTTCTCGTTCTGGCAGGAGTACCGCGCCGAGCAGGCGATGGAGACGCTCAGCAAGCTGCTGCCGGCGCATGCGCGCGTCTTGCGCGACGGGGACGAGCTGCAGATCGAGGCGCAGGCGCTCGTCCCGGGGGATGTCCTCGTCCTGGCCGAGGGCGACAACATCCCGGCCGACGCCCGCGTGGTCGAGGAGTTCGGCCTGCGGACGAATAACACGACGCTGACCGGCGAGGCGATGCCGGCGCGCAAGTCAGGCGAGCCTTCTCTGCGTCCGGGCCTGACCGAGCTCGAGCGCCCGAACCTGGTCTTCGCCGGGACCTCGGTCGTCTCCGGGACGGCGCGCGCCGTGGTCTACGCCACGGGAATGTTGACGCAGTTCGGCCGCATCGCCCGGCTGACCCAGGCCGTACGCGAGCCCCCCAGTGGACTGCAGCTCGAGCTGCGACGCATCACTCGCGTCATCGCCCTGATCGCCCTTCTGCTGGGGGTCGTTGTCTTCGTCGTCGGCGAGGTGGAAGTCGGGCTGCCGCGGCTGGAGGCCTTCCTGCTGGCCATCGGCATCGTCGTCGCCGCCGTGCCCGAAGGGTTGTCCCCCCTGGTGACCCTCACGCTGGCGATCGCCGTGCAGCGGCTGGGGCAGCGAGGCGTGCTGGTCCGCAAGCTGGCCACGATGGAGACGCTGGGATCGGTTTCCGTCGTGTGCACCGACAAGAGCGGGACGCTGACCCAGAATCAGATGACCATCCGCTCGGTGTGGGTGGGGGGCAAGCAGCTCAACGTGACCGGCGTCGGTTACGAACCCACGGGCGAGATTCAACCAACGCCCGATGGAATGCTGGCGCAAGACCTCGAGCTGCTGCTCACCGCCGCCTCGCTGTGCAATAACGCCCGGCTGAACCCGCCGTCCACGGACCACCCGATGTGGACCTGCCTGGGCGATCAGACCGAGGCGGCGATGCGCGTCCTGGCGCGCAAGGGCGGGCTGGATGAGGACCGACTGGCCGACGCCCTGCCGCGTGTGCACGAGCTGCCGTTCGATGCCCGGCGCAAACGGATGACGACCATCCATCGGGTCGGGCGCGAGGAACTGGCCTTCGTCAAGGGCGCCCCGCGCGAGGTGCTGCAGTTGTGCAGCCGCTTGCAGGTCGAGGGCGAAGACCGACCGCTCGAACCGGAGACGGCCAAGGCGATCCTGGAAGCGAATGACGAGTACGCGCGCGGGGCGCTTCGGGTCCTGGCGCTCGCCCGGCGCCACCTGCCGCCGCGCGTCGGCGCCTACACCATCGAGGAGGTGGAACACGACCTGACCTTCCTGGGCTTGGTGGCGATGATGGATCCGCCGCGCCCCGAAGTCACCGGGGCGGTCGACCGTTGTCGCGAGGGCGGCATTCGGATGGTGATGATCACCGGCGACTACGGCCTGACGGCCGAGTCGGTTGCCCGCCGGATCGGGATGCTCTCGGCCGGCCAACCACGGATCCTGACCGGCGCCGAGCTCGACCGGATGACGGACGTCCAGCTGCGTCAGACGATCGGCGCCGACGAAGTGGTCTTTGCCCGCATGGCCCCCGAACACAAGCTGCGGCTGGTGACGGCCTTCCAGGAGCTGGGCGAGGTCGTGGCGGTGATCGGCGACGGGGTCAACGACGCGCCGGCGCTGCGCAAGGCGGACATCGGGATCGCCATGGGACGCATCGGTACCGACGTGGCCAAGGAAGCCGCCGATCTGGTGTTGACCAACGACGACTTCTCGGGCATCGCCACGGCCCTCGAGGAGGGCCGGGCGGTCTTCGACAACCTGCGCAAGTTCTCCACCTACATCTTCGCCAGCAACGTGCCGCAGTTGATCCCCTTCGTCCTGGCGGCGCAGTTCGGGTTCCCGCTGGCGCTGACCGTCGCCCAAATCCTGGCCATCGACCTGGGGACGGATATCCTGCCGGCGCTGGCGCTGGGCGCGGAGCGGCCCGAGCCCAATGTCATGCGCCGGCCGCCCCGCAGGCGAAACGCGCCGCTGCTGGATACCCGCCTCTTCCTGCGGGCGTTTCTGTGGCTTGGGATGATCGAGGCGGCGCTGTGCTGGGGGGCCTTCGCGCTGGTGTATTCCGCATTCGGGCTCGGCGGTGCTGTCGGCCTACCGGCGTGGCCATGGCTTCAAGCGCTCAATCCCCTGGCCTTGCCGGCGACGGATGTGCACATGCTGGCCAGCAGTGTCTTCTTCGCCGGGGTCGTGATGGCGCAGGTCGGGAACGCCTTTGCCTGCCGCACCGAGCGTGAACGCGGCCGACTGCTCGGCTGGCTCAGCAACCCCGCGCTGCTGGCAGCCGTCGCCGCGGAGGTGCTGATTGCACTGGCGCTCATCTACCTCCCGGGCCTGCGTTCGGCCTTCGGGCTGGTCCCCATTCCGCCGGGGGTGTGGCTGCTCCTGGCTCCGTTCGCCCTGGCGGTCTATTCCTTGGATTGGATCCGCAAGGCAATCGTGCAGAAGTTGGATTCGTTGCGTCACAAGAAAGGAGGGAGTCGGCGATGAAGGTCATCATCATGGGTTGCGGGAAGGTCGGCACGCAAGTCAGCCGGCGCATGGCCGCCGAAGGACACGAGGTGACGGTGATCGATCCGGACCCGGCGGCACTGGCCCGGCTCGGCCCTGAGTTCAAGGGGCGCAGGCTGACCGGCGTCGGGTTCGACCAGAAGGTGCTGCTGGACGCGGGGATCGAGCAGGCCGAGGCCTTCGCGGCCACCAGCACATCGGACACCGCCAACATCGTTGCGGCGCGCATCGCCCGCACGATCTACCACGTCCCCCGGGTCGTCTGCCGGCTGTACGATCCTCGCCGGGCCGAGATCTACAAGCGGCTCGGGCTGGTCACGATCTCCGTGACCACCTGGGGATCACAGCGCATCTATGAGCTGCTGTCCCACGCCGAGCTGGACACACTGTTGTCCTTCGGTCAGGGGCAGGTGGCGCTGGTCGAGGCGGAGGTGCCGTCCCAACTGGTGGGGCGCTCCGTGTCGCATGTCAGCGTGCCCGGCGAGATCATCGTCGTCGCCATCACGCGGCAAGGGGAGGCATTCCTGCCGATCCTGGGGAGCGAGTTCCGGCAGGGCGACCTGGTCCAGTTCGCCGTGCACGCCTCGGCGATGGAGCGGCTGGAATCGCTGCTCGGCCTGAAGGGAGGCTAGCCATGTTTGTGCTGGTCATTGGCGGAGGCAAGACGGGTTCCCACCTGGCGACCCAACTCCTGGATCAGGGCTACCAGGTGAAGGTGATCGACGACCGCCCGGCCGTGGTCGAGCGGCTGCAGAAGGAGCTTCCCCCTGGTTCGGTGTTCGAGGGCGACGGCAGCTCGCCGTTCTGCCTGGAGCAGGCCGGCATCCGGAACGTGCAGGTCGTGGCGGCCGTCACGGGAGACGACGATGAGAACCTGGTGATCGCCACGCTGGCGCGCTTCGAGTTCAACGTCCCGCGGGTCATTGCCCGCGTCAACAACCCCAAGAATGCCTGGTTGTTCACCCGCGACATGGGGGTGGACGTCGCCTTGAACCAGGCCGACCTGATGGCGAAGCTGATCGCCGAAGAGATGTCGCTGGGCGACATGATGACGCTGCTGAAGCTGCGCCGCGGCGAGTTCTCGATCGTCGAAGAGAAGGCGCACCCCAACTCGCCGGCGATCGGCAAGCAGATCCACGAGCTGGATCTGCCGGAGCAGTGTGTGCTGACGGCCATCCTGCGACGCGGCCAGCTCGTCCTGCCGCGCGGCAACACCGTGATCGAGGAGGCCGACGAGGTGATCGCCGTCGTGCATTCGTCGGCCGTGGCCAAGCTCGCGGCGGTGCTGGGGCATCCGCCGGTGTAGCCCCTCCGCCCCCGGCTCGGCCGGTTCCTGCTGGGCAGCGGCGAGACCTCAGCGAACGAAGTCCGGCACCCCGCCTCTCGGGAGGCGGGGTGCCGACGCTTCCGCCTGGGAGGGCAGAGCACTGCGCTCCATGCTCGCTTGAGCTGCCATAGGCTGTCTGGAGAGTCTGCGAACTGCAAGGGCGTCGTGACCGGCGGTGGACGTGCAGCCGGAGCCAGGCATGGAAGCCACGACGGCGAGATCAGTCTACTCGGAAGCTCCGCCCGCGGGTTGTCGGAAGCGAGCGTACGGGGAGCCTCGACAAGTGCGGAGAGAGCGGAAGGGTTCGCCGGCGCGTCGCACGATTGGACTGCCGGCGCGGAGAATACAGGTAGCGAGGTCGGGGGAGGGGTGGTCCTGGCGACCGACAGGGCGCCTTCCGGCGAGCCCGGTCGAGTGAAGGTGGGCTGCGTCCGGCAGGTCAAATGCAAGCCACTGAAAGGAGAGGTTAGGCGATGGGCCTGTATCACGAGATCCTCGAACAGCCCCATGTCCTGACCGGGTTGCTCAAGAGCCGCCCGGCGGTGGAGGAAGTGTGCGCGGCGCTGGCGCGCCGCACCTATCCCTACGTCATGCTGGTCGCCAGGGGCAGCTCCGATCATGCCGGCCTGTACGCCAAGTACCTGTTGGGGGCGGCGAACCATCTGCCCGTGGCTCTGGCCGCGCCATCGCTCTTCACGCAGTATCAGACGCCGCCCAATTTGAAGGACGCACTCGTGATCGGCATCTCCCAATCCGGGGCGACCGAGGATGTCGTGTCCGTCGTTCGCGCCGCGCGTGAACAGGGCGCGGCGACGCTGGCGATCACCAATCACCCGCAGTCAGCACTGGGCGCGGCCGCCGAGCACACCCTCGACATCCAGGCAGGAGAGGAGACGGCGATCGCCGCCAGCAAGACGTACACGGCCACGCTCCTGACGGTGGCGATGCTCTCCGCGGGCCTGGCCAGGGACGGCGAACGCTTCGCCGTCCTGCAGAAGGTGCCGGATCTGGTGTCGCGCATGCTCGAGGAGGACCTGCGCATTCAGCGCATAGTCGAACGCTACCGCTACATCACCCAGTGCATCGTGCTGGGCCGGGGGTTCAACTACGCGACGGCCTTCGAGTGGTCACTGAAACTCAAAGAGCTGGCCGGGATCGGCGCCGAGCCGTTCTCTTCGGTGGATTTCCGGCACGGACCGATTGCCCTGGTGGAGAACGGTTTTCCCGTCCTGGCCGTGGTGCCGACCGGGCAGGTGAGCGAGGGGCTGTTGGCGCTGCTCCGCAGCCTGGTCGAGGAGCGGCAGGCGGAACTGGTGACGATCTCGGATGCGCAAGGTGCGCTCGAGTTGGCCCGCTCCCCTATCCCGCTCCCGTCTGGAATCCCGGAGTGGATCAGTCCGATGGTGTCGATCGTCCCTGCCCAGCTGTTCGTATTCGCTCTTACGCGTGCCAGGGGCCTCGACCCGGAGCAGCCCCGCGGGCTGACGAAGGTCACACTCGCCAGGTAACTCCCGTCGTCGGCTCTCGGGCCGTCAGGGACCGGACCCATCGGTGCAACTGACGCGGATCGCACCCAGCGGAGCACGTCCTCTCCCGGTGATGGCCGCGGAGCAACCATGGCGGATCGCCCGTGGATCGAGCACAGCGCCCCACGGAATGGGACGGGTGTCCCGGACGGATCCGACCACCGGTCAGGAAGTCGGTAGGCTCACCCCGTCGAGCTCAGGTAAATGCGCTCTGGATCGAGCTCACGCAATAAGGTGAGTTCGGATTCCGTGGGCGGCGCGGTTGGGCGCAGGGCGGGGGCCAGGCGCAGGTCCCAGCCGGTGTTCTGACGCGCCTGCTCGGCGTCGGCGCCCGGATGGAGCTGCGTGAGCACCAGCTCGCCCTGCGCGTCGGGCTCGAGGATCCCGAGGTCGGTCACCACGGCTTGCGGGCCGCCGCCCCGCAGGCCGGCCGCCTGGCGTTCGGCGCGCCCGCCCAGGAACCCGGCGGAGGTGCAGAAGTCGACCTTCTCGGGGAAGCGCCGCTTCTGGTGCGGCGTGATGATGAACCATCGATCGGCCCAGGCGGCGATCTCCATCGCGCCCCCGGAGCCAGGCAGCCGGACTTTGGGCTTGTGGTAATCGCCGATCACGGTGGCGTTGACGTTGCCGTAGCGGTCGATCTGTGCGCCGCCCATGAATCCCACCGAGATGAAGCCGCGCTGCAGATAGAAGGCGAAGATGTCGTACATCGAGCACACCGACAGGGCGCCCGAGACCAGCGAGGGGTCTCCGATCGACAGCGGCAGGCGTGCCGGCTGCGCGCCGATCACACCCGACTCATAGATCATGACCAGTCCGGGGGCGTGCGTGCGGCGGGCCAGGTTGCACGCCAGATTGGGCAGGCCGACGCCGACGAAGACGACATCGCCATCCCGCAGCAGGCGGGCGGCGTTGATGGTCATCAGCTCCGAAGCGGTATAGGCGGGTGCGTTGGACATCGACATCCCCTAGTGCTCCCCGTAATTGACCGGCTCGCTCCAGCGCGGTTTCACTTGAAGGCGGGAGTGTGAGTTCCGCGCCGAGTTTCTCCCAGTAGGCCTCCCGGTCGTCGACGGCGTAGACCCACTCATTGAGCCACGCCTGAAGCCTCTCCGGATCGCTGCTGAGCTTGTCCCACGCAAGATAGAAGGAGTTGTCGCGATCGTAGTATCCCTGCGCATAGGACGGGTGGGCACAATGCGGCACGTGGCACACGGCGTCGACGATGAACCCGGGAATCAGCGTGCGGTTCGGATCGGAACGGATCACCGAGGGGTCGACGATCTCTTCGGCCGTCACCAGCACGCGATCGGCGGCGAAGGCGACCTCACGCTGCTCGCCCACGATTCCCCACAGCTGGCAGTTGCCGTCGGCGTCGGCGCGCTGGACGTGCACGATGGCGACGTCCGGGTTCAGGGCGGGGACGGTGATCACCTGGCGGCCGGAGTACGGATCGGTCAGGCGCCGGAAGTTGGGATTGACCTGGAGCAGATCCTCGGCGCCGGTCGGGTTCATGGGCAAGAAGGGCAGGCCGGCGGCCCCGGCCGTCAGCCGGGTGATCATGCTGAAGTGCGAATACTCCTCCCAGTCGAGCCGACCGGCTTCGATCTCGGCCCGCATCGCCTTCAGCAGGCCGACCCCGGGGTTGCCGGCATAGGAGAAGATGATCTTGCGCGCGCAGCCGCCGGCAATCATCTGATCGTAGATCAAATCCGGTGTGGCACGCGCCAGCACCAGGTCTTTGCGCCGCTGGCGGATGATCTCGTGCCCGGCGGCAAAGGGAATCAGGTGCGTGAACCCGGCCGCATAGACACAATCGCCGTCTCGGACCAGGCTGGCGACGGCGTCGTGGAGCGTGGCAAGCTTACCCATGGGCTGAAGCGCCTCCCGTGCCGCGGCAAGGCGAGCAGCACGCGGCGCCCGTGATTCTGCCGCGAGCGTCGCGCGTTGGCAAGCGACTGCGGGTAATCCCGGCCGAATTGCGGCTCGGCAGAGCGGTGGAACCTGTCGATCAGTCGGAGAGCTCCGGCGGCGATGGGGGTGCTAGAATCGCAGCATGCTTTCCGGAATCTACCTGCACATCCCCTTCTGCCAGGTGCGCTGCGCGTATTGCGACTTCAACACCTATGCCGGATTGGAGGGTTCGATTCCGGCGTACACCCAGGCGTTGTGCACCGAAATCGACCAGGTAGGGCGCGGGGCGCAGGAGGCGGGGCTGGGCCGCGTGGAAGTGAACACGCTCTTCCTGGGCGGCGGCACGCCCTCCCTTCTACAGGTCGGGCAGGTCGAAGCGATCCTTGACGCGGTGCGCACGACCTTCGACGTGCAGGCGGATGCGGAGGTCTCTCTGGAGGCAAACCCGGGGACGGTCGACCTCGGGCAGCTCAACGCGCTGCGTGCGCTGGGGGTCAACCGATTGTCATATGGCGTACAGTCGGCGCAGGAGAATGAACTGCAGCTGCTCGACCGACTGCATACTTTTGCCCAGGCAGCCGAAGCGGTGGCATGGGCGCGACAGGCCGGCTTCGACAACCTCAACCTGGACCTGATCTACGGCATCATGGGGCAGACGCTGGCCGCCTGGCAGGACACGCTGCGCCGGGCGCTCGAACTGAACCCGGAGCACCTTTCGCTGTACGCGCTGACCGTGGAGGACGGGACGCCGATGCAGGCCAGGGTGCTGGCCGGCACGTTGGCCGAGCCTGATCCCGATCTGGCCGCCGACATGTACGAGTGGGCTCGCGACGAGCTGAGGCTGGCGGGCTACCGGCACTATGAGATCTCCAATTGGGCGCTGGGAGGCGATCGGGACGACGGGTTGACGCCGCAGTATGCCTGCCGGCACAACCTGGGAACGTGGAGGCTCCAGCCCTACCTTGGGTTGGGCGCGGGGGCGCACGGGTCGGTTCCCGGCTGGCGCTACGCCAACGCGCGCCACCCGTCGGAGTACATGCGCCGCGTTCGGTCGGGAGCGCCAGGTCGATTTCCCTTCTCGCCGGCAGTCGATGAGACCTGGCAGGTCGACGCGGAGACCGAGCGACGGGAAGCGCTGATGCTCGGACTGAGGCTGGTCGAGGAGGGGGTCGATGCCACGCGGCTTCCGGGAGCGATTCGGGGTTGACCTGGAGGCATGCTTCGGACAGACCCTCGCCGATCTGGGAGAGCAGGGCCTCCTGGAGCATCGCGCAGGCAGGCTGCGCCTGACGCCGAGAGGCCACTTGCTCGGCAACCGAGTGTTCGTCCACTTCGTCTGATCCTTCGAGTAGGGACGCTTGTCCTCCCAGACTGGGACAGTTGGGCGCGGCCGGCTCGCCTATACTCTGCTCATATCATCATCATTCCGAGGTGCTCATGGCAACACCGTCCGTCTCCGTCCGCATCCTCGCCGACACCACGGCGGGGCTGCCGCAGGACTTCCTGCGGGCGCACCCGATCGAGGTCGTTCCGCAGGTCATTCTGTTCGGCGAAGAGAGCCTGCTGGAAGAGGTCGAGATCAGTTACCCGGAATTCGTCCGACGGTTGAAGGCCGCCTCGGAGCTGCCCAAGACCGCCGCGCCCCCGCCGGGAGAGTACGTCAAGTCCTTCGAGCGCGAGCTGAAGCGGGCAACGTGCCTGCTGACGATCTGCCCCTCGGCCGATGTCAGCGGGACCGTCCGATCCGCGCAGACGGCCAAGGAGGACGCCTTCCCGTCAGCCGACATTCGCGTCCTGGATACGCGGACCGTGGGGGGAAACCTGGCAACGATGGTGCAGCTTGCGGTGGGTTGGGCGGAGCAAGGAGAGGGACCCGATTCGATCCTCACCCGGCTGCAGGCCATGATCCCGCGCAGCCGCACCTACTTTCTGGTGACGACGCTTGAGTACCTGCGGCGCGGCGGAAGGATTGGCGGGGCGTCGGCCCTGGTCGGCGGGGCGCTGCAAATCAAGCCGATCCTGACCCTCAGGGATGGCCATGTCGACGTACTCGAGAAGGTACGCACCGAGAACCGGGCGCTGGAGCGCCTGAAGGAACTGGTGGAACGCGATTGCCCGCGGAGCCCGGAGGGTCGCCTATGCGTGATGCACGCCGACGCGCGCGAGGCGGCCGAGGCACTGGCGCTCGATCTGGCGAGCCGGCTGGGGCTGGCGACGATCCCGATCTATACCCTCGGCGCGGCGATTACGACTCACGCCGGTCCCGGCGCACTGGGGGTCGGGTTCTTCACCGCGGCCTGATCGGTAACTGAGCCGGCACACGCCCCATCGCCTGAGGGCTGTCAACACCGGCGCATGCCTGCACGATGGTGGCGCGCACGGAGTTTGAGATCATCCAGTCGGGCTCCGGACGGGCGCGGCGATGCGCTTGCCGCCGAGGAGGGACCTGGATCGCGGCCTGGCCCGGGCCAATTCCATCGGACTGCCCCCGTCTGGCGGTACTGCAGCCTCACCCTTGGCGCCCCTCAGCATACGAAGAGCGGGATGGGCGCGCCGCGAATTCAGGCAGCCCCGCCCGCATCCTTCGTTTCAATCCGGGCAGCAACTCGGCTGCGGTCGATCAGAGTGAGCGCTCGTACATGCAGTGCCGCTTGTAGAAGGTGATCCCCAGCTCACGCAGTTCACGCTGCATCCGGTCATTGGCGGTCCCGACCTGTACCAGATCGGCGTGCAGGAAGCCGCCTTCGACCACGCTGCGCCGCATCTCGCTGAACAGGATCGCCGTCCCTCCCAGCCCCCGGTAGCGCTCGACGATGGCTGCGCCGTTGATATTGATCCACCGGGTTCGGCGCAGTTCCCTCAGCAGGTGGATCCAACCGAACGGCCACAAGCGACCCCGGGTCCGCTGGAGCGCAGCCGAGATGTCGGGGTAGGCAAACAGAAACCCCACCGGATCGTCATCCTTCATCAGGATCTTGATCAGCCTGGGGTCGGCAAACCACAGCATCTGTTGCGCCATGGCGTCGGCGTCCTCGGCGCTGAGCGGCGTGTTGTCGATCGTGCCGGCGAGCGAATCGTTGTACAGGTCCCGCAGCCGCGGGACGAAGGCGCGCAGGTCGCGGCGGGTTCGGAAGCGGGCGACGCGCAGACCCCGGCGCTGCTGGATCCGTTCGGAGGCTCGATGCAAGGCCTCGGGGAACGGGGTGCGTGCGTCGAGGTATCCCGACACGACTTCATCCATCGCCTGGAAGCCGGCGGCCTCCAGAAGCCGCGGATAGTAGGGCGGGTTGTACGGAATCCCCAACGCCGGGCGATGCTCGAATCCGGAGACCAGGACTCCCATCCCGTCCATGGGCGTGAAGCCCTTGGGGCCAACGATCCGGTCCAGACCTCTCGCTCGTGCCCAGTCGAAACCCGCCTCGAACAAGGCCTGCGCGGCTCGAGGCTCTTCCAGGCTCTCGAACAAGTAGAAGAAGGCCGTCGTCTGCTGGTTGAAGTCGTTGAACGGACGGTTGTGAAGCACCGCCAGCCGTCCCACGGGGTGCGAATCGCGATCCAACGCAAGGAAGAATGCCGCCTGCGAATGGCGATAGAACGGATGCCGCCGGGCGTCGAGCATTCGCCGGGCATCCATCTCCAGCGGCGGGACCCACTGTGAGGAGCCGCGGTATACGGTGAAGGGGAGCTCGAGGAAAGCCCGCACCTGCCGGCGATCGTGCAGGTCTACTGAGAGGATGTGCATCGGCGACGCCTCGGGCGGATCAACATGCGAATGAACGACTGCGCGCCCAGTGCCGCATGCGGCCGGAGCAGCCCGGACGCAGGGCAGGCGGTCTCTGAAGTGTTACTCGCCCCCGAAATGGACGTGGGGACCCGAGCCTTGCACGGGTCGCCCTCATACCGCATCCGGGTCCATGCCCCGGATGCCCGGGATCTCCAGCACGCAACCATCTTGCGTACGGAAGGATACAGGAAGCTCCATCGTTTCGCCGGTTCGCCCGGGCGACGGCTGAACCGGCCGGCCGTCGACCCGCGCCTGACCGCAGGCGATGGCGCGATGCAGGACCACTAACCATCTGCGGTCGACGGGCAGTTCAGGATACCCTCCATCCGCCGGTTCGATGCGCAACTCCATCTCATCGCCATTGGTCTTGACCTCGATCCGGGTGCTGGCGAATTGGCCATCCAGGTATCGCCGCGTTCGCCCGTCTTCTTCACGAAAGACCCGCGTGCCGCGATAGGGCGGCCATAGGTGGAGTTCAAGCTCTCGGAACGTGTGGGCGTCCGGGATCGAGCTGGCCATCGGCCCCAGCGGAAGGATGGAGCCCCCGCACGCCAACAGTGGCACACGATCAAGCGGCGCCGGGACAGTGACTCGCTGCCCTCCTTCCCAGGACCGCGCGGTCCAGAAGTCATGCCACACGCCGTCCGGCAACACGACGGACCTTTCGCGGGCTCCGGCGTGGAGCACGGGCGCCAACAGCAGGCAATCCCCGATCATCAGCTGATCTTCCGTGGCGGCGAAGCGCGCGTCGCCAGGGAACTCGAGCATCATCGGACGCAGCAGGGGTATGCCGGCCAGGTGTGCCTCCCACGCCAGACAGCAGTAATACGGGAGCAATCGATACCGCAATTCGGCTAGCCGCCGGAAGTTGGCTTCGGCCTCAGGCCCGTGGGACCACGGGAAACGGGTCGGATCGATCGCCTCCGGGCGCCAGAAGTAGCGAGCGATCGGATTGAACATCGCCCACTGCGCATAACGCATGTGGGTCTCCGGTGTGGTGCGGCCGTCCAGTCCGAACACATCGGCGGTCCAGTAGGCGAAGCCGGCCAGCCCCAGGTTGAGCCCGGCCCGCAGCGTGGCGCGCATGTGATGGAACGTCGGTGTCTGATCGCCGAGGAACAACGCCGGATAGCGCTGGGAGCCGGCCCAAACCGACCGAGCGTAGACCAGCGGCCGGCGGTCGTCGAAGGCCTGCAGCGCTTCGTAGGTGGCCTTGCCGTAGTAGAACCCGTACAGGTTGTGGTGTTCGGGGCCCGGCACCGACCGCGCGCTCCGGGCTGAGTTCGGGCAGGTACTCGCCGTCGTCATTCTTGAAGAAGGCGATCCCCTGGCGGAGCAGCGGCGCCAGCTTGTCCGCCCACCATCTCACCGCCCTGGGGTTGGTGAAATCGATCATCCCGCCTCGCCCAAACCACCACCAGGCGCGCGGGTGACTGAACAGTCCCTGTTCCAGGCACTCGTCATACTCGGGCAGGGCGCGCTCATCGGCGCGTTCCTCGCCGGGCGGCAGGTTGCGCAGCCGCCAGTTCAGGACGCGCTTCGTGAGCCGAAGGTTGTCATGATTCATGAACGGGGTCAGGATCAATCCCAGGCGGACACCGAGTGCGCGCAGCTCGGCGATCAGACGGTCCGGATCCGGGAAGTAGCGAACGGCGCCAACGGAAATTGTGGAACGCCTGCTCCCAGTGGTAATCAAGGATGATCACGTCCAGAGGGATGTCCTGCTGCCGGTGCCGGCGCGCAAGGTCGAGGACGCGCTCCTGGGGCTCCTGGGGATACCCGGTGCCCCATAAGCCAAACGCCCAACGCGGCAGCAGCGGCGGCCGCCCGGTGAGCCCGGTGTAGGTGGTCAGGATTTCCTTCGGTGTCTCACCCAGGATGACGAGGTAGTCCGCCGTGCCGCCACGCGCTTCGACGGAAAGCGTTCGCCGGCGAGGGTCGATGTGCCAGCGCGAAGGTGACGCGTTCAACAGCAGGACGCCGTACCCCCTCCGGCTGATGAAGAACGGGACGGCCGAGTAGCTGCGGTGACGCTGGAGGATCGACGGCGTATTGAGGGCCTGCAGCCATAGCCGGCCGCGGGTTCGGGCGAAGGCGGCGAACTGCTCGCCCCATCCGTAGAGCTGTTCGTCCTGCGCCAACTGGAACTCCAGCCGCAGACGGCGGCGCAATTCCGGGGGACGCGATTCGGCAAAGGCCACGCTCCCATCCGGTCGCAGCACGTGCAGACACCCGGCGCGAATCTCGGCCCGCGCGCAGGCGGCTTCGGTGGCCTCGGGGTCTGGCGGGTCGCTCAGAATGTCTGTCAACCACGGCGGATCGGGCGGGAAATCGGCCGCCTCGGGCGCGGCATGGGTGATGCGGAGTGCGCGCGGGGTGAGCATGCGCACCCGAATTTGTGTTTCGGACTCCAGGATCTGATCGGCGAGCATGACGGCGCGTTCCCGTTGGGTACGGATGCGGCAGGCGCGGCAGGTGATCGATCGGCCCGCACGAACTGGCGACGGGCTAGTATAGAACGATTGCAGTCGAAGGAGGCCGAGTCGGGGGTTGGGGGCGAAGCTCAACGAGCGCGGCGGGAGGCACTTCAGCCACCCGGGTGATCGGCCATGACATGGAATTCGTGGCCGTCGTGCGAACAGAACGTCCACAGCCGTTCACCCGCCGCCCTCCTCAGCTCACGCAGAGTCGCCCAATGCTGCCGCGGCATCTTGAATCCCCAGGTCACGAGGCTCTCCATCAGCCTTCCGTTGGGATGGGCGTATGGCTGCGCCGGGTCGACCTGGCGGTAGTAGCCATACGCATCGCCGCAGTGGAGCAGCCAACCGTCGCCCACGCGCACGCCGACGGCGCAATGGCCGCGCGTGTGGCCGGGAAGGGGGATCAGGACGAACTCGGCCAGTCCGATCGGGATTGGAGCGCTGGAGCGGACCCCGAACCACCGTCCGTCGAAGGCTTCCACAGGCTGCCAGCGCGGCCCATGCTCCCAGTGCTCCGGCCTGTAGGCGCGCCATTCGATCAGGGTTCGCGGGTGGCGGCTGGCGTCGATCTCGCGCGCGCTGGCATGGACGATCGCCTCCGGAAAATCCGGGAGCCCGCCGGCGTGATCCAGATGCAGATGCGTCAGGAAGATGTGCCGAACGTCCGCCGGATGGTGGCCCAAGCGTGCGAGCTGCCGTACGGCCGTTTCGGAAACGTCGCGGGTGGATCCCACGATGCCAGCGAACTGCCGCACCGCCGGAGACGGGTCGGTGCAGTCCCGCAGTCCCCAACCCGTGTCGACGAGCGCCAACCCGTCGCCGGTGTCAACCAGCAGGCAGTGGACGACGCCATAACCCCGCCGGAAGGCGCTGCCCGTTCCATCGCGTCCGGGAAGGCCATACGGATGCATCGTCCCGCAATTGAGGTGATGGATCTGCGTCGGAAGCTCCTTCGGCCCGGGTGGCTCCGGCGACCCGTCACGGCCTGATGCGCCGCGGAGCAGATGATCGAGCCCCGTCGGACGCGGCGCGCTGCGCCGCGATCCCTAGTGGCTCACACTTGCCAATGCCCGCCCCGTCATCCGCTTGGGGCTAGAACTCCTCACGCTCGAACCGAATGAGTGCGATCCACACGAACACCACGATCTCGACCGCGACCGCAGCGATCGGGATCAGCGAATAGGGCGGTTGCCCCGTCAGCAGCGCCGGCGCGATGGCCTCGTTCTGGTTGTTGAGCGGGATCACCAGCGTCCAGGGCAGAACGAACTTGAGGGCCGGCAGCAAGCCAACCAGATACTGCTGCATGAAGAGGAACCCCAGGCCGAGTCCGATGACCGGGCCGCGACCGCGGAACAGGGTACCCAGCATCAACGTGAGCGCAAGATAGAACAGGTGATTGAGGAAGATCACGCCCAGGGCAGGCAGGAATCGGGTCAGGGCGAGGGGAGCCCCGTCCGCAAAGCTGAGCATGGCGTAGGCGATCACGCCGGGGAAGACCACCATCGTCGCCAGCACGCCCACGCTGTTGGCGGCGAGCTTGGACAAGATGAACGCGTGGCGCGAGGCCGGCTTGGAGAGCACCCAGGCGGCCGTCCCCTGAAGCCTCTCTCCCACGATGGCATCCTGCATGATGATCACCACGGCCACTGCCGGGAACATCCCGGCGAAGATGGCGTAGACGAAGAGCGCCTCACCGGGATCGAAATCCGGAGACCCGAAGATGATGGCGCCGAGCATGAAGCCGATGACGGCGCCCCAGATCAGGCACTGGATCCACCACTGCCGGGTCTTCCACCAGGCGGCGAACTCATTGCGAAGAAGGTTGCCCAGGCCGCGGCGCCAGCCGCGCTCGGTCACCAATACGAAGGCGCTATTGCCGGACATGCGGGCCTCCTTCGATGACCTGCAGGAAGATGTCTTCGAGCTCGTACTGCTTGCGCCGGAATTCAGTCACCACCACGGGGCCGTTCACCAACAGTTTGAGGAGCTGGTCCTCGGCAGCCTGCGGATCGCTCACGCTCACCTGCCAGGCCATCTCCCCGGCGTGCTCGCCGCTGGTGATGCGGGTGACCCACGGCAGCGCCTGCACCTGGCGGCGCGCGGCCTCTGTATCGCCGCGCAGGTGGACGAGGTACACCCCGCCCTCGCCGCCGGCGAGCAGCTCCTCGATCGGCCCCTGCGCCACCAGCCGTCCCCGGTTGAGGATGCACGACGGTATCGCTCACGCGCTGCACGTCGTCCAGGATGTGGGTCGAGTAGAACACGGTCGTGTGTTTCCGCAGGCGTGACATGACCTCGAGCACGTCGCGCCGGCCGATCGGGTCGAGGCTGGCGGCCGGCTCATCCAGGATCAGCAGGTCCGGGTAGTTCACCTGAGCCTGGGCGATCCCCAGCCGTTGACGCTCACCGCCGGAGAAGGTTCGAATGGGGCGATCGGCCTTCTCCTCCAGGTCGACGAGCGTGAGCATCTCCTCGACGCGCTCGTCGATCGCCTTGCGCGGTCCCTGGAAGAAGAAACGGGCGGCGAAGTCCAGCGTCTGCCGGGCGGTCATGTGTTCGTAGAAGTGAGGCTCCTGCGGCAGGTATCCGACACGGGCGCGGATATCGACGCTGCCACCGACGATGTCGAGCCCGAAAACGCTGGCGGTGCCGGCGGTCGGGCGGATGAGGCCGAGCAGGAGCTTGATCGTGGTCGTCTTCCCGGCTCCGTTGGGGCCGAGGAAGCCGAAGATCGAATTGCGCTGCACGACCAGGTTCAGGTCCTGCAGCGCCTGCACTCCCTTGTAGGTCTTGGTCAGGCCTCGGGTCTCAACAACAGGAGGCGATGCTTCCGTCATGCGTGGACTCCTCGATGGGAAACAATCCGGGAGGGGCCTCCCGGAATGGTTCGGCAAGAAGGCGGGACGAACACCGGCGCGCCGGGTGTGCGTGCCCGGGTGATCGCCAGGGCAGGACGACGCGTTGCGCGTGGCGTCATCGGGGGCCGGAGAACCGGGTCCGCGGATCCGGGGGCCGCGGCGGATCGAGGCGGGCTTCGACGTCGGCGCGTGTGACGACGCGTCCCGTGCCGCCGGCGGCGAGGGTCGACAATCCTGCCACGACGTTTCCCCACCGAAGGCACTCCGCCAACGAACGCCCTTCAAGCCGGGCGGCCAGGAAGCCGGCATCGAACACGTCACCCGCGCCCGTCGTGTCCAGCGGGGTGACCGGCAGGGCGGGCGAGTGGACGACCACACCCGATTCGATTCCATACGCCCCGCCGCCGCCGTCCTTGATCACGACGCACGGTGTCCGCTCTCCCAGCACATGCAGTGCCCGGATCAGATCTGCTTCCCCCGTCAGCCGGAAGGCCTCGGCTGCGTTGGGCGTCAGGACGTCCACGGCGCCCAGAGCCCGCCGCAGGCGCGGGGAGCTCATCGCGGGCGCTCTCGTAGGAGTTGCCGTCCATGACGACCGTCATGCGCTTCAGCCGCACCACGAGCATCGCTGCGTCGAGCAGGGGGCCGGCATACAGGCCGGGGATGTAGAGCACGCGAGCTCGGAGCATGGCCAGCGCCTTGGCCGCGGCGGGAATCGCGGGCGCCGGATCGTAGTAGGCGAGGAAGGCGCGGTCCTGCGGGAAGGAGGCGGCGACGGTCAGGTTGCGCAGCGGGCGCGCGTGGTGGACGAATCCGCGCTCGTCGAGACCCTCGGCGCGGGCGCGGCCGAGCACGAACTGGCTGTAGGCGTCGGTGCCGAAGTCCGTGGCCCACGCGACGCGCACCCCCAGGCGATGCAGGGCGACGGCGGTGTTGAAGGCGCCGCCCGGGACCTGCTCGAAGCCGGCCGCCACGACCTCCCGGCCGAGTTCGGGGAGCGAGGGCAGTCCGGTGAAGATCAGGTCGAGGCAGTAATCGCCAACGACCAGGACGTCGTAGCCCATCGTTCATCGACGCTGTGACAGAAGGCATCGTGGCCTCGCGTCGGCCGGACAGATGCGGCGCCGCCCTACCGGAGTCGGGGAAACGTCGCCGCGTGTTCGCGGCAGAAGTCGTCCAGAACCAGCCGCGCCTTTCCGGCATCGGCGACCAAGGGATGCAGCGTGAGTGCCTGGAGCGCTTTGCCCATCGAACCCTCGACCGCCGCCTCGATCGTCAGCCGCTCATAGGCCTTCACCTGCTGCATCAGCCCGAGCGCGTGGCCGGGGATCTCCCCGACCGCCAAGGGGTGCAGCGCGTTGGCCGTCACCAGGACCGGGATCTCCACCACCTCATCCGGCGCCATGCCCTGGATCGCGCCCCGGTTGGGCACGTTGAGGATCATGACCCGCAGGCTTCGGCCCAGCAGGGAGGCGATCAGGTCGAGGGCCACATCGGCATAGCCGCCGCCTTCGGCCGGGTTCATTCCGGCAGGTAGGGAGGTTCGGTCGCCGGAGCGCGTCGGTGCGGCGAACGTACCTCTCGCTTCGCTGCGCCAGGTACGCGTGGTAGCGATCCAGCATGCCGGCGGTCTTCCCTGCCGCGTGCAGCCGGGCCAGGTCGCCGAGCAGCCCGGAATTCAGTTCGAGCAGGAACTCGCCGCGCGTCTGCGCTGACGTACGCTGTTCCTCGAGCGTCTGGTGGGCGTAGTAGTAGTACGCCAGGTATTCGTTGGGGATCATCCCCAGAGCAGTCAGCAGGTCCGGCTCGAAGGGCAGCCCGGGGAATCCCCCGGCGGCGCGGATCATGCTCAGGAACGTCGGAAGGTAGTTCTCCCCTCGATGAAGCACGCGGCGCACCCAGCCGAGATGGTTCAGTCCGAAGTAGTCGAGGTAGACCTCCGAGTCCGGCACATCGAGCAGGTGGGCGGCCAGGCGCTGCATGGTCGAAGGGGCGTCACAAATCCCCACGCTGCGCGCCCACCCGGCGGCGCGGGCCGCTTCGGCCAGCAGCCCGGAGGGGTTGGCGAAGTTGACCAGCCAGGCCTCGGGGCACAGGCGGCGCATGCGCTCGATCACCTGACGGAGCACCGGGATGGTTCGCATCGCCATGGCGAAACCGCCGGCGCCGGTCGTCTCCTGCCCCAGCAGGCCATGGGCGAGCGGGATGCGCTCATCGGCCACGCGTCCCTGCATGTCGCCCACGCGGAAAGTCGTGATGACAAAGGTGGCGCCGTCGAGCGCCTGGTCGAGGTCGACCGTCGGAAGCACCTGAAGCGATGCCGGTGCAGCTCCGCCTTGAGCGCGAGCTACGGCAAGCATCAACGCCAGCCGATCGGCGTCGATGTCCATCAGCGCCAGGGCATCCAGGCCGAGGGCGTCGGCGCGCTCGATCAAGGCGGCGTACAGCAAGGGCAGGCGCATGCCGCCTGCGCCCAGGATGGCGATCTTCATCGGTCCTCGAGGGCCTCCCTGCCCGGACTCATGCCGGAGAGGCGGGCGCGGTCCGTTGCGCCTCAGCCCGCTCGTGCAGTTGGGCGCGCAGGGCCCGGATGTCCCCTGGTACGACGGCCAGCGCCCCCAGATAGATGACGAAACACAACAGCCAGGCGGTGAGCGAGATCGACAGGATGGCGGTCTCCAGGTTCACGGCGTCGGCAATGATCCCGGTCAGCAGCGGGGCCAGCGCCGCACCGGAGTTCTCGACGAAGTACTCGATGGCCATCGTCGTGCTGCGAACCTCGGGCAGGGTGACATCGTAGATCGTGGCGATCACGTTGGCGGACGACATCGGCATGAAGATGGCGGTCAGGCACATGTAGACGAAGAACGTCGTGCGCGCCTCGACCGGCGTGCGGATGGCGAGGAACAGGAACACGGCGCCGAGCAGCACGCCGGCCGACGAAACCATCACCCGCCCGCGCAGCGTGCGCTTGAAGAGCAGGTCCCCGAGCGCGCCCCCGACGAAGTACCCCGCGGCCAGGATCAGGATCACCGGCGCCATGGTGAACAGGACCGAGTCGTTATCGTAGCCGCGTTCGCGGACCAGGTATCCGAAGAAGAAGAAGGTGATCACGTTCCACGGAAACACGCCGGCGAAACCCTGGGCGAACAGGAACCACATCGTCCGCTTCTTCACGGCCTGCCGGGCCTCGGCCCACGAGAATCGGAACTGGCGCAGCTCCTCCACGCCTTCGAGCTCGGGCTCGGCCCGGCCGCGCGGCACGTCGCGCACGCCGAAGAAGATCACCACGGCGATCACCAGTCCCAGCGACCCGGTCAGGTAGAAGACCGAGCGCCAGCCGCCGATCATCGGGGCGATCATCAACGCCAGGATCATGCCCAGCAAATACCCCAGAGGCTGGGCGAGCTGCAGCAGCCCGTAGACCCGGCCGCGGATCGACGGCGGGAAGTAGTCCGCCACGAGCGAGTACAGCCCCGGGTAGGACGAGTTGTCGATGCCGGTCGACGAGCGCGTCGCCAGGAAGGCCGGGTACGTGCGGACGACGGCGCTCAGCCAGGTGGTGGCTCCCCAGATGAAGGACGCCAGCGCCAGGAGCCGGGCGCGGGCGAAGCGATCATACAGATAGCCCCAGACCGGGTAGAGCAGCATGGCGACGACCAACGCCCCGGTGTTGATCAGCCCCCACTGCGTGTCGGTCAGGGCGAATTCGTCCATGACCGGCACCTGCATCGAGCCGATCATCAGCTGGTCGGTCTGATGCAGGAGCATGAAGAAGAAGAACACGAGCACCACGAACCAGCGATAGCGGGATGGTCTGCTCACGCGTCCCTCCACAGTCTCAGACGGCAGTCGGGTCCCCGGATGCCTGCGCGCCGCCCTGCGCTGCCAGCAGGGTCTCGACGATCGGGTGGAAGCGCACGTAACGGAAGGCTTCTCCATAGGCGACGCCGATGCGCGCCCCGACTTCGGCGGCCTGCGCTCGAAGCGCCCACTCCATGGCCAGCATCGGCTCATCGGCCATCGAGCCCAGCACCGCTTCAACATCCAGGCCCGCCGACCGCGCCTGGCGCATCACGTCCTCGACCAGAAACGTCACCTGCGTCCGGTGTTCGCCCAGCGCCTTGAGCTTGGCCTCCAGCGTGTGGGTGATGTCGACGACGCGATTGGTGCTCGGCAGATGCTCGGAGTAGAAGTACTTCTCGGCGACAAAGTGCGGCGGCAGCCCTTGCTCGGCATGCTCCGGATGCATCAAGGGAAGATGGGAGAAGGCCAGCGCGTCGGATGCCGCCCAGGCCACGGCCCGATGATCCGGATGCGGATCATACGGTGCGAACGGATCCTCGGCGATCACCACATCAGGGCGGAGCGTTCGAATCGCGCGGAGGAATGCCTCGCGCAGGACGCCGGCAGGCAGGTGTGTCGAGTTCGAGGTCAGGGTATCCGAGCAGGATGGGGGGTTCGGCGCCCAGCGACATGGCGGCGCGTCGGCCTTCCTCGGCGCGCAACGCGAGCCAGCTCCGAGCTGCCGTGCTCGAACGAGCCTCGGCGTCCGTCGGTTGCCACCAGGATGTGCGCCCGGGCGCCGGCGGCGATCATCCCGGCCAGCGTGCCGCCGGCGAAGAACTCGGCGTCATCGGGGTGGGCGGTCAGGGCGAGCACAACCGAGGGCATGCCGGTCTCCCGTGATCGGAGGCTAGGGCGTCGTGAAGGCGGGCGGCGGATCGGGCGGATAGTGATCCTGGTAGCGGCAGGTGGCGTTCAGGCTGCAGGCGCTGCAGGCGCTGGCGCCGCTCGCCACGTCCGCGCCCAGTCCAAGGACGAACGAGAGCGACTTGCGCGGGATCATCATGCCCGACTCGGTCAGTCGAACGCCGGCCAGGGAGGGATCGAGCAGCGAGAAGATCTGGGCTTGCCCCTCAAGCACCGGCCAGCCGACCATCCCCGGGCTGAGGGGCAGGCTGGCGTGCCAGCCGCGCTCCGCCGTCTGGCCTTCGATCCGGCTGCAGGCGAGGCCGGCGAGCGATTCGACGGCCGCCGAGCCGAGCCCATCCAGCGCCAATCCGAAGACCGGATCCGACGTCCATCTCGCGGGCGACGCAGGCCTCCAACGCATCCCCGATGGTGCACACCAGGACGACGACCTGCTCGGCGCGGCCGAGGTGCTCGGCGATCAAAGCGCCGTGGAGCACGCCGCCATCGAGGCTCAGTCGTTCATGCCGCAGGCCGCGCGCTTCGAGCCGCTCATAGGCGACGCGCGGCTGCAGCAGCGGCATGCCGACCTGCAGGGCGCGCTCCGCGATCTCGACCAGCGCCGGCCGTCGGGAGCGCAGCGTCAGCGGGTCGGCTCCCTGGCCGCGCAAGACCTGATCCGCGTCGAGTTGGAGAGCCCAATCCGTCACGACGGGCATGCCGTGTCACCCTCGCCTGTGGCTCGCCGTTCGCCGGCTCGCAGAATCATACTTGCGAGCAGTCGCCTCTCCAAGCCCCGGGGACGCGGGCTCTCAGCCTGGAATCGGCTCAGACTTCTACGACAGAGCCCGCTTCACCCCCGACGCTCGGAGGTCCGATCAGCTGGCAACTCCGGCCGGGGGGTTCCAGGCACCATTCGCCGTCAGCCGAATCGCGGTGAGAGAAGGCTCAATGACCCGGGCATTGAGCAACCCCAGTCCAAAGCCGTTCCCGGGGATTCCGTGCCTGGCGATCGTGGAAGGAGGCGGCCCGGGGAGGTCGCATCCGATCTCCTCGGGCGCGACGACACAGACACGGGAAGAAGCCCGCCGAGGGTCAAAGACGACCTGGTGCTGATCTTTCGGGCACAGGCGTTGGTGATGGGCCGAGCCAGGGCACGCGCCTGGACCAACCCCGACATGATCAGGAGGCGGGCGACGCCAAGCACGCGGGCAGCGCGCTCGAGCGCCAGGCGCGGGCTGGTCAGGATCGGGCGGGCACGGACGTCGGCGGGGAGCGCCTCCACGACCCGGGCCATCGATGCCTGCGCCAGCACGACGACGTCGTTGCGCTGGAGCAGATCCTCGATCGACCGGCGCACGATGGCGTCGTGGTCCGAGGGGTCGCCTCCGAAAAGCGCGGCGTAGGCGCCCTCCGCCACACGCGCCTCAACCTGGACGTCCTTCCCGGCGGCGCGGGCGCGAGCCTGCAGCAGCTCGCTCGTCGGCCGGAGTGTGGTCGGCGCCGTCGCCACCACGCCGATGCGTGCTCCAAGCTCGAGCGCCCGATCGACCATCGGCTCATCGATCTTGAGCACCGGTATGCGCACCAGTGCCTGGGCGGTTTCGGAGCAGGGCGAGATCGACGAGCAGGTCAGCTGGACGGCGGCGGCCCCGGCCTGTTCGGCCGAGACGACGTGTTCGCTGACGCGTTGATGGATGAACGGCGAAAGGCCGCCCGCGGTCAGGACGGCGTTGAGCAGGATCTCGTCGGCCACATGCCAGACCTCGACGTCGGCCGGGAGCAGCTCGCGGCTGAGGCGAGTGAACAGTTCGACCACCGACGGAACGGTGTGGACGAAGACCAGGATTCGCGCCATCACGCCTCCTGCGCCGGTCAGGCCAGCGCCTGGGCCGGAGCTTCGAGCAGCGACACCACGTCGTCGAGGAAGCGCGCCGCGCCGGCGCCGTCCAGGACCCGATGATCGATCGACAGGCTGAGGCGGGCGGTCGGGACCGGCCGGATCTGGCCGTCTTCGACGAACGGCCGCTCGACGATTCTCCCGACGGCCAGGATGGCGGCCTGTGGCGGATTGAGGATGGCGTCGAAGGAATCGACGCGCGAGGTTCCCAGGTTGCTCAGGGTGAAGACGCCGGCATCGAAGTCCTGCGGCAGCGATCGGCCGGCGCGGGCGCGCTCGACCAATTCGGTCCGGCGGCGAATGAGCTCGACGAGCGCCAGGCGGTCCGCGTCGCGAATCACCGGGACGACCAGTCCATTGGGCGTATCGGTGGCGATGCCGATATGGACACCGGGCGCCGGACGCAGCCCTTCGGGCGTGTACTGGGCCATCACCCGCGGGTGGCTGGCGAGCGCGCGGGCGCAGATCAGCACCAGCAGGTCGGTGATCGTCAGGCGCAAGCCCCCTCCGGCCTCCAGAACCGGAAGCAGTTCCTGTCGAAGGGCCAGCAGGCGTCGGGCGTTGACCTCGGCGTGGAGATAGAAATGCGGCGCGGAGGTGAACGAGGCGATCATGCGTTCGGCCATGATGCGCTGGGTGCGGCTGAGCGGCTCGAGCGTACCGGCGCGGCTGGAGGAGGGCGCGGCCGAACTCGAGGTCGCGGCGCATGATCCGGCCCCCGGGCCCGCTGCCGGCGACGCCGGAGAGATCGACCTTGAGGTCGCCCAGCATGCGTGCGGCGACAGGCGTCAGCCGCGGCGTGGAGGTTGCGGCGTCGAGGTCGCTTTCCACGATGCGGCCTCCCGGGCCGCTGCCGGCGAGGCGCGTCAGGTCCAGCCCGCGCTCGCGCGCCGCGCGGCGGGCACGCGGGCTGGCGACGAGCCGACCGACGGGTAGAGGTGCCGGAGGTTTCGGACCGGGGTGCGGAGTCGGACCGGCTGACGTCTTCGACGACTGTGCCCCGGCGGTGCGGGGCGCAGCCGCGACTTCGCCCGCCGGCGCGGGGACGACCTCGTCGCGTGTCGCCGTGATGTAGGCGACGACGGACAGGACGGCGACGGTTGAGCCGGCGGGGGCAAGGATCCGCTGCAGGTAGCCGCCGGCCGTGGCTTCGACCTCGAGCGTGGCTTTGTCCGACTCGACGCTGTAGAGCACGTCGCCCGGCTGGACGGCCTCGCCTTCCTTCTTGGACCAGGCGACGATGGTGCCCTCATTCATCGTCTCGCCGAGCATCGGCAGGATGACCTCGGTGGCCATGCCCCCTCCTACGCCAGCGCCTGTCGAATGCCGGCGATGATGCGCGCCACATTCGGGATGGCGGCGTCTTCGAGCGGGTCGCTCATCGGCACCGGCACGTCGGCGGCGCACACGCGCACGATCGGCGCGTCGAGCCAGTCGAACAGCTCCTCCTGGATGCGCATCGCCAATTCGCTGATGAACGAGCCGGTCTTGTAGCCCTCGGTCAGGCCGACCACCCGGCCGGTCTTGCGCACCGAGGCGGCGATCGTCTCCATATCGAGAGGCTTGAGCGTGCGCAGGTCGATCACCTCGACGCTGGTTCCCTCGGCCTCCAGCTTCTCGGCCGCTTCGAGGGCGCGATGGACCATGCGCGAGTAGGTGATCAGGGTCACGTCCTTGCCCGGTCGCTTCACGTCGGCGACGCCGTAGGGGATGATGTAGTCCTCGTCCGGCACCAGGCCCTCGAGGCCGTAGAGCATCTTGTGCTCGATGAACATCACCGGGTTGTCGTCGCGGATGGCGGCCTTGAGCAGCCCCTTGGCGTCGTAGGGCGTGGCCGGCATGACGACGTAGATGCCGGGGAAATGCGTCCACAGCGCTTCGAGCGACTGCGAGTGGTGGGCGGCGATGTTGCGCCCGGCGCCGCCCTCGGTGCGCACGACCATCGGTACGGTCGTCTTGCCGCCGAACATGTAGCGGTTCTTGGCGCCCTGGTTGGCGATCTGGTCCATCGCCAGCGGCGTGAAATCGACGTACATGATTTCGGCCACCGGGCGCAGCCCGGCCATCGCCGCTCCGACCGCCGCACCGCCGATGGTCGCTTCGGAGATCGGCGTGTCGCGCACGCGTTCCTCGCCGAACTCCTCGATCAGGCCGCGCGTGGCGCCGTAGGCCCCGCCATAGATGCCGATGTCCTCGCCCAGCAGGAACACCTTCGGGTCGCGGATCATCTCCTCGCGCAGCGCTTCCTGGATGGCCTGCCAGTAGCGGATCTTGCGCGTCCCGGGACCGCCGGTGCGCACACGGGCGCGCAGCTCGGCCTCCCGCTCGACGTCGCGCGAGGTCCAGTGGAAGGGGGCATAGACGTGGTGCTCGAGTTCCTCGACCGCCGGCAGGGGCGAGGCGAAGGCGAAGTCGGTGGCGACGTCGATGGCCTTGCGCGCCGCGGTTTCGACGGCGTCGACCTCGGCCTGCGTGGCGACCTTCTCCTTGAGCAGCTGCCGGACAAACGCCGGGAGCGGGTCGCGCGCCTTCCAGGCGGCCTCCTCCTCCTTGGTGCGGTAGGCCCGCGGGTCGGAGCGCGAGTGGCCGTACCAGCGGTAGGTCTTGCACTCGACCAGGGATGGCCCCTGGCCCTTGCGCGCCCGGTCAACGGCCTTGGCCACCGCCCGGCGCACGGCGATCACGTCCATGCCGTCGACGATCTCGCCCGGGATGCCGTAGGCGCAGCCCCGGTCGGCGATCTCAAGCTTGGCCGTCGCCTTCTCCAGCGGCACCGACATGCCGTACAGGTTGTTCTCGACGATATACACCACCGGCAGCTTCCACAGCGCGGCCATGTTGAGCGACTCATGGAAGTTGCCGGTGTTGGAGGCGCCGTCGCCGAAGAAGCACAGCACGACGCTGTCCTTCTTCATCAGCTTCTGTGCCAGCCCGGCGCCGGTGGCGACCGGGATATTCCCACCGACGATTCCCGTGGCGCCCAGGTTGCCCTTCTGGACGTCGGCGATATGCATCGAGCCGCCGCGGCCCAGGCAGTAGCCGGTGGCCCGGCCGCACAGCTCGGCCATCATCTTGTTGTAGTGCTCGACGCGGTCGGCTTCGGTGCGGGCCATCGAGGCGCCCCGGGCGTGGCAGTGACCGTGGCCGCGGTGGGCGCTGGTGATCCAGTCATCGTCGCGCAGGACGGAGACCGCCCCGACGGCGACGGCTTCTTCACCGGCGTACAGGTGGGAAGCGCCCTTGATCTGGTTCTTGCCCAGCAGGTCGTAGACCCGCTCCTCGAACAGGCGGATTTCCCACATCTGCCGCAGCAGATCGAGGGCGCCGGCCTTGGGGAGGTCGATCGATCTGGCCGGCGCGGCGGCGCGCTTGCGAGCCGGCGGGGTGCGGGTGGTGCTCTTCGCCATCATTCACCTCATCCGATCATCCGGCGCGCGGTCGGCGCGCCTGGATGCGATCTACGAACGAATCATACGCCTTGCAGAACTCATCCAGCGTGTTGGCTACCGGCGTCCATCCGGCCGTGGCGCGTGCATCGCTCACCGAGAGGGGATGCGCAGGACGAAGTTCGGGTGTATCGGTTTCGCCGCCCGTGGCCAGCGGCCCGAGCCGGTAGGCCTGCTTGAAGATCTCCGAATGGCGCAGGCTGTTGAACACTTCCTCCGGAACGGGCGCGTCGATGCGGACGCCGTCGAGCGGAACCGTGGGCAGCCGATCGAAGGCACGACGCACATTGGGGAAGACGGTGATGATCCCGGTCCCGAGGATCTCGGTGATGTCCGGCATGGGCCCCGGCAGGCCGGCGTACCCCTCGCCGGTGTAGACCCGCAGCGAGGCGATCAGCGGTTTGACGCGATCCAGGTCGGTGCCCCGGCTGGCGAGGACGCGGTGGAGCCGCTTGAGCACCGCCACGCCGGACCAGGCAGCCGCCTGCCGCACCTGAGCTTCCGTGATCCCCTGTTTACCCAGTTCGCCCAGTTGACCCAGCAGTTCGTCGCGCACCGGGAACGCCAACCGGCCGCTCATGTGTGCCAGCGTGGAGTAGAGCGCCGCGCCTTCGGAGATGGCGGCGGCGAAGGGCAGGTGTTGGAACAGACCGAAGTTGACCGTGATGGTTACGCCGATGCCGGCTGCCGTCAGGGACCGGCAGGCCCTCAGCCCGGCATCCGTCCCGGGCAGCTTGAAGACGACGTTGGGGACGCCGCCGTCCAGCCGCCGCTCGAGCTCGGCATACATGGCAGCCGCATCGCGCAGCATCGCCTCGGCATCGTCGTGACGACTTCGGATTGACCTGCAGGCTGACACAGCCCATGCGCCCTTCGGTGAGCAGAAAGATCGGGCGCAAGCGGCGCATGTTCGCCAGGACGATCTCGACGGTGACCTTCCGGGCGAGCGCGTCGCCGTCGGCTTTCGGCTCGGCGGCGATCAAGGCATCGATGACCGGATCCCATTTCCCCGGCTCCGCCTTCCAGGCCAGGTCGACCAGCGGCGGATTGCAGGTGACGAAACTGGCGCCGAGCAGAAGCGTGTAGGGCAGAAACGCGGCGTAGTCGTTGCTGATCTCGGTGCGCGTGGCGCCGGACCAACGCAGGTCGGCGATCCGGCGCAGGTTGCTGGAGTTGACGCTGTCGCCGACGGACTCGACGTAGTCGGCGACGCTTTCTCCGACGAAATCGCGTGCTTCGGCCTCCGCGTCCTCGGCGCCTTCGGCGCGGAAGCGGGCGGCGGTCTCAACACGCCAGGCGGCCAGCAGGGCGTCGGATGCGGCCGGGGAGTCCTGCGCCAGCGAGGCTGCCAGGGCAAGCGACTCGCGTCCGATCCTGCGGAGCTCGCTCGGTGCCAACCCAGCCGCCGGTTGGCGGTTGGGGTTCGAGAGGTTCCAGTAGGGGAGGGACGAGTGGAGACGGACGGCGAGTTCGGCGGCGAAGTGGAGCAGGTGTCGCTGACCGTCGAGGCTGGAGGTGCCGAAGGCCGCCCTGATCCGAGCCCCGAGCCCCGCCGCGGCGGCCGGGAAGGCGTTCGGGTCGGCAAAGAACAGCAGGTTCTCCAGCGCCTGCTCGACCGCGCCGGAAAGAATCCAGGGCAGAAGATCGCGCTGCGCCTGGGCGCGCCCGTGCGCCAATTCGTCGCCCAGCCGCCGGCGCAGTGAGTCGGGCTCGTGATGGGGGAGGGAAAGCGGAAGGCTGCATGCCGGTTGTGGGGGCCTAGGACCGCACCGCGGCGGCGCACGCCATTTGCCAGGCGGCTCGGACGAAGCGCACGGCGTTGTCGATGCCGGCCTCGCCCCTGGAACGATGCCTCCTCGATGCAGAGCCAGCCATCCCAGCCGGCGGCGACCAGGTGGTCGAACATGGGGCGGATGGGTGCGATGCCGGAGCCAATCGCCGATGGAACGAGGGCACCGAAGGACGCCGTGTCGGCGACATGCACACTCACGACCCGGTCGATCACCTGATCGAGCATCGCCAGCGGATCCGGGGAGAAAGCGGCCGCATTGCCGGTATCGAAGTTGATCCCCAGGCCGCAGGCGGCGGTGCCGCGGGCGATCTCCAGGAATGTGTCCGGCGGCGTGGAGAAGTCGGTGTACTCCCATGCACCGGGCTTGGCGTGGTTTTCGTAGACCGGCCGGACGGGGCTGGTGCGCACCGCCTCGACCAGACGGGTCAGGCCGTCGATCGCCCAGCCGATGCCTTCGGCGCGACCCGTGGCCGGGTGCGCCTGGCCGGCGGTGACGCGGACCAGGTCGGCGCCGAGTGCTTCGGCGATGTGCACACGCTCGATCGCCAGGTCGAGCTCCTGGAGGCGTTGAGCTGCATCGGGGTGGGTGAAGTCGGGGTAGGTGGTGATCATGGCCACCCGGCTCCCGGCGTCCTCGATCTGACGCCGCAGAAGCCGCGCCTGCTCGATGGTCGGCGGCCGGACGAACAGGATGCTCAGGTCGATGGCGTCCAGGCCGAGCGCGCGTCCCATGTGAGCCCAATCCGCGACCGGCAAGCGCCCGTCGATCAGCTCGGCGAAGAGGGAGACCGGCAGGCAACTCACGTGCATCCAGCAGCCTCCAGGAGAGGGCGCATGTATTCGACCGTCTGGCGTGCGGCCGTGTCGGGATCCGGCACCGCCAGGAGTTCGGCCGAGAGTGCGCCGTCATAGCCCAGGTGCGCGCAGCAACTGCAGCAGGGCGCAGAAATCGATCATGCCGCGCCCGGGAGGCAGGCGATTGTTGTCGCCCAGGTGGACGTGCCACAATCGGCCTGCCTGCATCAGTCGGCGGAAGGGCGCCTCCCACGACGCCTCCTCGATGTTGACGTGGTACGTGTCGAGCAGCAGCCCGAGCGCCGGGTGCCCGACGTCTTCGACGAACTCCAGGCCTTGCTCGGCGGTGTTGATCAGGTCGGCCTCGTAGCGATTGAGCGGCTCGAGGGCCAGACGGAGACCGGCTGCCGCGGCATGCTCGGCGGCGCGACGCAGGACGCCGACCAAATGGGAACGCCCGCCGGCGCCGACCCAGGCGAGCTTGCCGCGAAAACTGCCGATGGTGACCAACGGCGCCCCGACCGCGGCGGCAAAATCGATCAGTTCGTCAAGCCGGGCGACAGCCCGGGCGGCGAGGGCCTCGATCGACGTGCAGCAGGGTGAGCCCTGCCTGCATGGCGGCCGCGCCGCTCCCGATGGCGACGACGGACAAGCCGCGCGCCTCGAGCGTGCCGCGAATCTCGGACGCATCCAGCCGGCCGGGGTCGGCGGTCATCAACTCGAGGCCGTCGACGCCGAGCTGTGCCGCCTTCTCGACCTTGTCCGACCACGTCCCCGAGAGCAGAGCAACCGGCAGGCTAAGGCTGACGTCGGGCGTCTGCACCGCCAGAGCAAGGCGCATGCTTCAAGCCTCGATCTCTTGGCCGAGTTCTGCTTCGACCTCCCCGATCGCCCGGTCGAGCATCTCGAGGAGCTCATCGACCTCGGCCGGGCTGATCACCAGCGGAGGGGCCATCAAGGTCATGTCGCCCAGCGTTCCGTCGAGCGACCCGGTGCACGGGTACGTCACCAGGCCGTGTCGCATGGCCGCCCGATCAACCCGGGCACTCACCCCGCGTTCGGGAGGGAACGGTTCGCGGGTCGATCGGCGCCGGACGTACTCGAGCCCGAACATCAATCCCAGGCCGCGCACGTCCCCGATCAGCGGGTGGCGCTCCATCATGCGGCGCAGGCCGGCCATCACCTGCTCGCCGCGCAGGCGTGAGTTCTCCACCAGGTTATGCGACTGGGTGTAGCCGATGACGGCCAGCGCGCCGGCGCACGAGACGGCATTGGCGTTCAACGTATGTCCGGCTTTGAACGGCGAGTGATGGTCCTGCAGGACCTTCCAGATCGACTCGCGGGCGATGACCGCCGAGAGGGGCGTGTAGCCGGCGGTCATGCCCTTGGCCGTGGCGATGATGTCCGGCGTGGTCTCCCAATGCTCGATCCCCCACAGCCGACCGGTGCGCCCCCAGCCGGTCATCACCTCGTCGGCGATGAACAGCACGTCATGGCGGTCGCAGATCTCGCGAATCACCTGGAAGTAGCCGGGCGGGGCGGGGGCCACGCCCAGCGCCGCGCCGACGACCGGCTCGGCGATGAATGCCGCCACGTTCTCGGGGCCTTGCTGACGAATGGTGGTCTCCAGCGTGCGCGCGCACAGCAGGTCGCACTCCGGATAGGTCTTTTCGAAGGGGCAGCGGTAGCAGAAGGCCGGAGGGATGTGCGGCGAGTTGACGAACATGGGCTGGAAGATGCGCCGGCGGGAGACGATTCCCGAGTAGCCGGCGGCGGAGATGGCGTTGCCGTGGAAGCCCTGCCAGCGGGCGATGATCTGATACTTGGACGGCCGACCCCGCTCCACCCAGTACTGGCGCGCCAGGCGAACGGCGTCGTCGGTGGCGTCCGTCCCGGTGCAGGTGATCCACACCCGGCTGGCGTCCTTCAGATCGCCCGGTGCCAGGCTGACAACCAGATCGCACAGCTCGAGGAAGCGCTCGTTGGTGAAGGCGTGTGCCGGGTAGAACGAGAATTGCTGCGCCTGGTCGAACATCGCCTGGGCGATCTCGGCCACACCGTGGCCGATGCTCGTGACGACCGACGAGCCTCCAGAGCCATCGAGGTAGCGGCGGCCCTCGGCGTCGTACAGGTAGATGCCTTCGGTTCGGACGATGGTCGGGAAGGGGCGATCCCAATCACGGTGGACAGCGTGGACATTTGGCTGGGTCATCGAGCCTCTCCTGGGAATTCCCTCCGCGAGCGGGCAGGCCGTCGACGCGGTTCCACAATTCCCCCCGTTAAGCCGAGTTGTGAGAACGATTGCACATATTCAGGTTAGCATAGCGTCGACGGGAAGTCAACCTATTGGGACTTGCCAGGGTCGGGCGCCCCTTCGTCACCCAATTCGATCCTACTGCGGAGAAACAGGGCGTGCATCGTTTCTGGACCCGCGGCGGATCTGTCCGGTGCGCGGGCGCGTTGACTCGGATTCCTCGCCGTGCTATCATGGTCGCGCTCGACTAGACCGCAATCGTTTGCAGACGATTGGCTTCCTGGTACCGTGAGCCGTCTTTTGACCCACCGCAGGTCCCTCGACCGGCGAGCTCCGATCCAACCCCGGGTGGCCGCCGGCCCAATCGACCTCGGCTTCGGAGGAAGTCCATCCATGCACCCTCACAACCTCGAGCGCTTCACGGAGCTGCTGAGCACGCGTGGGTTGGCGGCCGCATTGCTGACGGATCCCGCCACGATCACCTGGTTGACCGGCTATGCCCCCCCGATCGAGACCGGGCCGAGTCCGTTCGAAGGTACGTCGGTGCTCGCCTGGTGGCATGCCGGCGAACTGCATCTGATCGTCTCCGACATGGAAACGGCCGCAGCCCAGGAGGCGAGCCCTTCGGCTGTTCACAGCTATCCGTCCTACACGATCGAAGCACCGCTAGCCGGGGTCACCAACCAGGCAGGAACGCTGCTCGAAGTCTTGAAACAGGCCGCGCCCAAGACCGGGAAGGTGGGGATCGAGTGGCATTTCCTCACCGGTCCGCTGATCGATGCGCTGCGCCATGCTCTGCCGTCGGTCGACTTCGTGCCGTTGGACGGTGCGTTCGCCGATTTGCGGGCGGTCAAGTCACCGGAGGAACTCACCAAGATCCGAACTGCCCTCGGGCTGTGTGACGCCGCCCAGAGGTTCATGCAGCAGGAGATCCAACCGGGCAAGACCGAGCTGGACCTGTGGGCTTCCACGCGCGCTCACGTCGAGGGCCTGGCCGGCGGACGGCTGCCGATCCTGGCCGACCTGGTTGCCGGAGCGCGAGCCGGCGAGATCGGCGGGCCGCCGTCGGCGTATCGCGTGCAGCCGGGCGACCCGCTGATCCTCGACTTCGTCCCGCGGCTGCAGGGATACTGGGGTGATAACGCGGCGACGTTCTTCGCCGGCGAGCCCTCGGCCGAACTCGAGAAGGCCTACCGCGTCGTCCGTCAGGCGCTGCGGCGCGCCGTCGAAGCAGCCCGGCCGGGTGTCGTCGCCGGCGAACTCGATGCGCAGGTGCGACAGGCGGTGCGGGCGGAGGGGTATGAGCCCTATCCGCATCATACGGGCCACGGCATGGGCGCCTCCTATCACGAGGAGCCGCGCATCGTACCCTACAGCGATCGGCGGCTGGAACCCGGAATGGTCGTGGCGCTCGAGCCCGGGATCTACCTCCCCGGCGTCGGCGGAGTGCGGCTGGAAGATGTGGTCCTGATCACCGCCGGCGGCAACGAGGTCCTGACGACACACCTGGCTTGATGGGCCGTATTCCCAAACCTCGCAGGATGGAGCGGAGAGCATGACGGACAGGAACAAAGTCGTTGTGACCGGAGCGTCTTCCGGCATCGGCCGAGCCGCCGCCGAACGCTTTGCCCGCGAGGGCTGGGACGTGTGCGTCACGGCGCGGCGTGAGGACCGGCTGCGGACACTGGTCAGCGGACTGCCCGCCGGCAAGCACTTGTTCGTCGCCGGGGATTACAGCGACCCGAAGACGGCCGAGGCGATCGCCACGCAGGCGGGCAAGGAATGGGGCCGGATCGATGCGCTGGCCAACTGCGCCGGCGTGTACTTCGGCGCGCCGGTCATCGGCTCGACGCTCGAGGAGTGGCGCAAGGCCTTCGACATCATGATCGATGGCGCCTTGTACCTCACCCGGGCGACCGTCCCGCTGATGACGCGCGGCGGACGCATCATCCATGTCACCTCGATCCATCACGACCGGGCGGAAGCCGGCAGCAGCAGCTACTCGATGGCCAAGGCGGCGATCAATCAGTACTGCCGGGCGCTGGCCCTCGAGCTGGCGCCTCAGGGCATCCTGGTCAACGCCCTGGCCCCCGGATTCATCAACACCGAGATGAGCGTGGTCAACGGCGTCAACGAGCTGGAAGGCGAGTGGTTCCGGAAGAACTACGTCGAAGGGCATCACCTGCCCCTGAAGCGTCCCGGCCGGGCCGAAGAAGTGTCGGGCGTGATCTACTTCCTCGCCGGCCCCGACGCCAGCTATCTGACCGGGCAGGTGATCACGGTCGATGGCGGCCTGACCATCACGTTCTAGAGTCCCGCTCGAGGAGCAGGATCGAGCCGGGCACCTCGGATGCACCAAGGGCCGGCCGGAAGCCGTGCGCAGGGCAGAGGGTGAGCATGCTGCGACAGGATGTGATCCAGGGTCACGAGGCACTCTGGCTGGAGAATCCCCGGCTGCGGGTCGCCGTGCTGCCGCGCAAGGGCGCCGACATCTTCGCCTTCACCCATGTCCCGACGGGGATTGAGTTCCTGATGAGGACGCCCGGTGGATTGAAGCCGCCGGTCGCCACGCCGCCGGCGGGCTTCCTCGAGAACTACGAGGGCGCCTGGCAGGAGCTGTTTCCGAATCACAACGATGCCTGCACCTACCGCGGCCGCCCGATCCCCTTTCACGGGGAGGTGGCGCTGCTGCCCTGGAAAGTCTCGATCGAGGCGGACGACGCGCAAGCGACCACGCTGAGCCTCTCGGTGGACTGCTTGCAGACGCCGTTCCGGCTGACGCGGCGGATGCACCTGCCCGGCGAGGGGACAACGCTTGAGCTGGTATCGACGGTGACGAACCGCTCGTCGGAAGACGAGCACTTCGTCTGGGGCCATCACATCGTGCTGGGCGGGGGCTTCCTGATGGACGGGTGTGTGCTCGACCTGCCCGCCGGGCGCATCACCACCGCCGAACAGGTCTTTGAACCGGCGACGGCCATTCTGGCACCCGGCCAGGATGAGCCCTGGCCGATGGCCCGCGGCCGCCGGCCGGGCGAGAGGATCGACCTGCGTGCCATCCCCGGCCCGCAGAGGCACTCGCACGACGACGCCTGCCTGACCGACCTGGCCGAGGGCCGCTACACCGTCACCAATCCGCACCTCGGGCTGGGTTTCCGGCTGGAGTGGGACGCGGCGGTCTTCCCCTGGGTCCAGATGTGGCAACCGTACGGCGGGTCGGACCTGCCGCCCCTCACGGGCATCTATGGCCTGGGGCTTGAGCCCTGGGTGTCGCGCTTCCCGCTCGAGCAGGCCATCACGCACGGCCAGGCGCGGCGAATCGCAGCGGGCCAAACGCTGACGACAACGCTGCGAGCCAGCGTCCTCGAGTTCGATCTGAGTCGCCCCATCCTCCGCTCGCCAGTGCCTGGCAACCGGCGCCCGCAGCGCCGCCCCCGTGCCGGAGTTCACCAGGGAAACTCAGTCCACCAGCGACGTGTCCGCGTGTCAAGGAGAGATGTCCGAATCGTGTGACCCTGGTCACATGGCTCGTTCGGTGGGCGCGGTCCTGCGTGATGGCCCGGCCCTCCGGCCGGCCGCGGCCATCCGCGCAGGCTACGTTCTCTCGATGGCGCGCTTCTGGAAGGCGATGGCCATGCGCTCGAGTTCGGCCGCCTGCTTGGGCGTGACCAGGGCAGGGTGGTGTTCCTCCAGCAGCCGGCGCGCCGCCAGGTTGGCGCGCTGGCGCATGTCGCGCCCTGCGTGCGCCGCCTGCCACTCGTCCCAAACCAGACGCGTCGACAGTTGGGGCTGCCATTGGAAGCTCCGCAGGTTGCGCACGGTATACGCTTCGGTGAGGAAATTCCCGCCCGGACCGACGGCGCGCAACTGGTCCAGGCCGATCGTCTCCGGCGTCACCTCAAAGCCCTCCGCCAGGCGGAAGGCGGCGGCCAGGATCTCATTGTCGATCACGGCCTGTTCGTAGCTGGCCGTGAGCAGCTGATCGATCATGCCGAAAGCCAGATGAATGAAGTTGACCCCCGCCAGCGCCATCGGAGCCGCCTGCAGCATGCGCTCGAAGCCCGCCTGCGCGTCGGGGAGGCAAGCATCCAGTCCGCTGCCGCCCTGGAACGGGAGCCCGTAGAAGTGGGCAAGCTGGGCGGTGGCGCAGTGGGCCAGGACAGCCTCCGGCGAAGCGCCGACGTAGCTGCCCTTGTGCATGTTCATGCTGCCCGAGGCCGTGGCCAGGACGCACGGGTGGCCGGGACGGAGAAGCTGCACCAGCACCAGCCCGGCCAGTGCGCTGGCCGTGTGTTCGACGACCGATCCGGCGACGCTCAACGGCGCCGTGGCGCCCATCATGTTCGTCGGCTCGAGCCACAGCGGGATCCCGTACTCGGCACACGCCATCATCTCCTGGACCGGGTCCAGGCCGTGAACGAGCGGGCTGACGAAGCAGACCACCAGGCTGAAGAGCGGTGCGTCCCGGACGGCCTGGGTGCTTCCCTGCACGACGGCGGCCATCTCGACCTGGTCGGCGATGCTGCTCCCGCCGGCGCCCTGCGAGTAGTAGTGCCGGGTGGTGTTCGGCAGGATGCTGGCGAACAGCCGACGGTCGAAGCCCACTTGCGGGAGCTCCTGAGGCACGACCATGGCGTGCATGATGTGCGCCTGAGGCAGCGCATCGATCAAGCGCGTCAGGTCGATCAAGTCCCGCTGCGATGCCGGGCGGCGGCGACCATCGAGGTCGAGCACATGCAGCGCCGACGATCCGGCGACGGTGTAGACATCGTCGAGTGTGACCCGCACGTCGTTCTCGGGAACCGGAGCGTGGAGGGTGAACTCGTGCGGGGCGGAGTCCAGGGCGTTCTGCAGGACATCGGCGGGGATGCGGACGATGTGACGGGCCGGGTCGACCGTGCAGCCGGCACCGGCATACACGTCCCAGGCCGGCGGGTGATCGACCTGGACGCCGACCTCGGACAGGACCGTTCGGACGGCTTCGTCGATGGCGTGCAGTTGCGAATCATCGAGGAATCTCAGGCGACCGCTCTTCAGGCTTCGAACCGGCATTCGGCCTCCTCCAGCCCGGCGGGTCTCCCAGGCCGCGCAGATATGCGCCGGGCAGAGAGTTGCCCTCCGGCTACGCCCTCGCGAGGGCCCCATCCAGCCACTGCTGCCGGGCCATTATGCGGATGGTGCCAAGGCGAGTCAACCGCCCAGCCCGGATCGTGCCAGACATGGCCGGAGTCCACCAGGGGCATCGGTGCGCGTCGATCCGTGTGATCCCATCGTCCGGACGACGTCGCGCGGATCTTGTGGGCTTCGCCGGCGGCCTGGCGGTCAGGCGCCAGCCCCGGATTCGACCTTTCTCCGGGATGCCGGAAGGCGAGCGGGGCCATAGGACTGTCCGCAGCCAGCTGTTCGCGGCGGTGGGGTGGCGCACCTCGATGCGGCTGAAGGAGACCGGTCGAGATCCGATCCGAGCCCAGGGTTCTCACGACCCTGATCGGCGGGCTCCGTTTGTGGGGCCGCCCAGCGAGGGTCCCGGGCTTGGAAGGGGCGGGGGGATGCCCGGAGGCCCGTATCCTGCCTCATGAACCGCGGCCGGCGAGGGGGTTGTCGGATTCGGACTGGTTTGAAGGCACAGGGCACGAGGTCGCTTGACATGCCAGGCTTCCCCATGCTAGAATGATGCAAACGTTTCCAGAAATTGTGTGTCCGGACGGATTCTTGGGCTGTGTGCCTCCCGAATGTTGGTCGGGAGGGCAGGCGATGTCCGAAGCCCTGAGTCGCAGTCGTTCGTCCAGGTCTTCCCAGGCTCGTGTGCTTTGGTCGGTGCGTGCGGACACACGGGCCTGGCGCGGCGGGGGAAGGGGCGGTATTGGCTCCCGGCGCAGTGGCGTCCAATCATCCGGCGGAGGGCTTCCCTCCGTGTTGAAGGAGGTGGCTAGCGCGAGCGAACACCACCCTGCCGACGCCCCGGATCGCATCCTTGAGAGAGTCCCGTAGTTGAGAGGAGAACCGCCCATGCGTAAGTCCATGCGAGTGCTGTCGCTTCTCGTCTTGCTGGCGCTGCTGCTCCCGGCTTGCGGCACGCCGGCGACCGAAGCGCCTGCCACTGAAGCGCCCGCCGAACCGGTGAAGCTCACCATCTGGTGGTGGGGCGAACAAGAGGCACCCGGTGCAGAGGCCTGGTTGAATGAGACCATGGCCAAGTACACCGAGGCCAATCCCAGCGTGACCTTCGAAGCCGTCTTGCAGTCGACCGACACGCTCATCCCGGCTTTCCAATCGGCCGCCGCGGCCAAGGAAGGACCGGACATTCAATACTTCTGGGGCGGGGTGTGGACGATCGAGAACGCCTGGACCAGCGCCATCATCCCCGTCGATGACCTGATCCCGGCCGAAGAGTGGGACCACTATATCAACGCCTTCGAGCGGCAGTACGACGGCCAGACGTGGGGCGTTCCGTGGTACCTCTCCGGTAATCCGGTCGTATTCAACCCCGAGCTGTTCACCCAGGCCGGGCTGGATCCGAATGCTCCCCCGGCAACCTGGGACGAGCTCCTGGTCGCCTGCGACAAGCTGCGCGCCGTGGATGTCATCCCGATCGCCGGCGGCGTCAAGGACGGCTGGTTCGGCGGATGGCTGTTCTCGATCCTGGCCCGACAACCTCACGACAGCGAGAAGGCCTTCATGCAGGCTTCGGTCGGCGATGCCTCCTACACCGATCCCAAGTTCACCGAGTGGTGGGGCCGCTTGCAGGAACTCAAGGACCGCGGCTGTTGGAACGAAGACATCGGCTCGCTGGACTACCAGCAGGGCCAGGATCTCTTCGTCACGGGCAAGGCCGCCATGCTCTTCGGCAACGACACCTTCCTGGCCGGATGGGCGGAGACGATGGGCTGGGACAAGATCGGCCTGATGCTCACGCCGCGCTACGGCACAGGCGCCCTGGCCGATGACTACATCGTCACGGCCCAGGGGTGGGGCATCACCTCGTGGTCGAAGTATCCGCAGCAGGCGGCCGACTTCCTGGTCTACATGCACACGCCGGACCGGGTGAACGCCTGGTTCAAGGCGACGGGCGTGCTGCCGGCCGATGACCGGCTGGACAGCAGCCTGATCACCCAGCCGCAGCTCAAGCAGGTCTACGACTGGGACACGACGGTCGGCGGGCCGAATCTGGAGAACTTCATCCCCAGCATCATGGACGAGCAGGCGAACTTCGCCGGCGTTCAGCTGCTCTTCGCCGGGGATGCAACGCCGGAGGAGCTGGGGGTGCTGACGGAGGACGTGAACGCCAAGTGGCGCGAGCAGAATCCGGACGCGGCCGCCAACTTCAAGGCGTGGATCAAGTAGCCTTCGGGATTGCCTAGTCGGAGAGGGGAGGGCCAACCTCCCCTCTCCCCGCGTATCGGCCGATGCAGCATCGCAAGCACGAACCCTGGCTCTACCTGGCGCCGGCGCTGGTCATGCTGCTGGCCGTGTTTGGCTATCCCATCGTTCGCCTGGTGATCCTCAGCCTGCAGCGGACGCAGGCCGGCGCAATTGGGTTTCGTCGGCCTGGGCAACTACGAGCTCCTGTTTCGCGACGACGTCTTCCTCCAGGCGGTGCGCAACAACCTCAAGCTGCTGCTCACCGTCCCGGTGACCGTCGGACTGGCGCTCCTGCTGGCCGTCTTCCTGTTCGAACGCATCCTCGGCTGGCGGCTGTACCGCACGACGCTCTTCCTGCCCTACCTGCTTCCGATCACGGCCGTCGGCCTGGTCTTCTCCTACATCTTCCAGCTCAGCGGCGTGCTCAACGACTTTCTCCACGCCGTCGGTTTGGGCGTGCTGGCCCAGGACTGGTTGGGCAGCACGACGCTGGCCCTGCCGACGGTCATGTTCGTCATCATCTGGAAGGAAGTCGGCTTCGGCGTCGTGCTCTTCCTGGCGCGGCTGATGTCGGTCGAGGAGGAGCTGTTCGACGCCGCCCGGGTCGACGGCGCCAACTGGTGGCAGCTCCAGCGCCACGTCACCATCCCCCAGCTGGCGACGGTGATCGAGTTCTTCACCGTCATCTCCGTCATCACCGTGCTCTCGTGGGTCTTCGGCTACGTGTTTGTGATGACCTCCGGTGGCCCGGGGAATGCCACGATGGTCACCGAGCTCTACGTCTACCTGATGGGTTTCCGCTACAACCAGATGAACCTGGCGGCGGCGGTCTCCGTCCTGCTGCTGCTGGTCACGGGCATCTTCATCTTCCTCGAGCTCCGGCTTCGGGAGCGTGGCGACCTGGGGGTGGTGTCGTGATGCCGGCCCTGCGGCAGCTGCAGCGCCTGCCGGGACGCCTGACCCGGCAGCTGGTGGTCCTGTTCTTCACGCTGCTGTCGCTCTTCCCGGTGTACTTCATGCTGGTGTCGGCGCTCAAGAGCAAGGCCGACTACCTGGCGAACAAGTTCAACCTGCCGCCTCATCCGATCCTCGACAACTTCCAGACCGCGTTCGCCGGCGAGAAGTTCCTCACACGCTTCGCCAACAGCGCCATCCTGACCGTGGGCGCCGTGACCGTCTCCCTGCTGGTCGCCTGCCTGGCGGCGTATGCTTTCGCCCGGATGCAGTTTCCCGGCAAGCGCACGCTGTTCAACCTGATGCTCTCGCTGATGGTCGTCCCGCCGGTCGTGATGGTCGTGCCGCTGTTCGTGACCATGGTGCGCTTCAAGCTGGTGAACACCTATCAGGGCGTGATCCTGATCTACATCGGCCTGCTGCTGCCCTTCTCGATCTACATGATGACCAACTTCTTCCAGACCATCCCGCATGAGATCGTGGATGCGGCTCGGATCGATGGCTGCTCCAATCTCGGCGTGTTCACGCGGATTCTGATGCCGCTCTCGGCGCCGGCGGTCATCACCCTGGTCGTGGTCAACTCCCTGTGGGTCTGGAACGAGCTGCTGATCGCTCTGATCTTCCTGCAGCGCGACGAGATGAAGACGCTGATGGTGGGCATTGCCTCGATGCGTTCGCGCATCTACGTCGACATTCCGGCCACGATGGCCGGGCTGCTGGTGGCGACGATTCCGATCGTGGTGCTGTACATCTTCGGCCAGCGATACTTCATTCGCGGCCTGATCGGCGGGGCGGTCAAGTAGGCCGTGTGACCGGAGCGCGGGCGGGCTCGTCGTGCGCCTCGCCCCGACCGCAACCAACGGTGCCGGCTGACAAGGACCCCCGCACGCTCGGCTCGGTCCAGGCGAACTGGAAGGCGCCGTGATGACCCCACCCCCGCGCATGTCCACCCGTGAGCGCGTCCTGGCCATGCTCGAAGGTCGTCCGGTCGACCGGCTGCCCTTCCTGGATCGCCTGGAAGCCTGGCACGCCACCCACCTGCGTGCACGGACACTCCCGGAACGGTTTGCGGGGCTGTCGCTCACCGACGTCCACCGCGCCGTGGGCATGGGTCAGCAGCGCTTCGTCGTCCCCTACGCCCTGCGCTTGCGCGGCGTGGAGGTGGTCTCCACCTTCAACGGCGAACCGCAGGCCCGGCAGACCGACCCGGTCATCCTCGAGTTTCCCGGGATGTGGGACATGGTCCCGACGGACAAGCCGGGGATCACGGTCACCGAACTGCGCACGCCCGTCGGCAGGCTGCGGCTGAGCCAGGAACTCCTGCCCGAGGGCGTCGCCGGCGGCACCGCTCCCTACTTGAAGGAGCACCTGATCAAGGAGCCGGCCGACTATGTTACGGCGAGCTGGATCATCGAGCGCGCCGAATTCGTCCCGGCATACGAGCGCGTGGCAGATGAGGAAGCTATCCTCGGCGGCGACGGCTTCGTGGTCCCGCTGCTCCACCGCATCCCATTCCAGCAGGTGTTGCTGGAGTACCTGGGTGAGGCGCCGCTGTTCTACGCGCTGCACGACGACCGTCCCGCCGTGGAGCGCCTGCTCCGCGTATTGGATGAACAACTGCAGTCGATCCTGGCCGGCCTGACGGACTTCTCCGTGCCCTACGTCGAATTCCCCGATAACCTGCACGGGGCGATGACCAACCCGAATCTATTCCAGCGCTACTGCCTGGACGCCTATCAGCGCTACTGCGGGATCCTGCATCAGCAAGGTAAGCGGGCTGGGAGCCACACCGACGGCGACGTCAAACTCCTGCTGGGGCTGCTGCGGGAGTCCGGCCTCGATGTCTGCGAGTCCATCTCTCCCATCCCGCTGACCTCGATGAGCTTCGACGACGTCTGGGAGGCGTGGCGCGGCGGCCCGCTGATCTGGGGCGGGATCCCTTCCCCGATCCTCGAGGCGCGCACACCCTACGCCGAGTTCGAAGCCTGGATCGATCACCTGCTCGAGCGGATCGGGGGCGGCCCGATCATCCTTGGGGTGGGGGACATGGTGATGGGCAACAGCGTCATCGAACGCGTCGAGGCGATCGCCCGGCGGGTCGAGCAGCACGCTCCCTGACCGAAGGGCACCGGCATTCCCGATTCAGGCCATCAGGGCATGGAGGCGGGTCGACGCCGGAAGGCGTCCGGCGCCCGTGCCGATCGCGTCTCGGTCCGCGAGGGTCGAGCCCCCCGGCGAGCACTCTCTCAGGCCCGCGCGGACTGCTTCTCGGCCCAGACGACGGCTCGCTTCAGCGCCTCGTCCAACGCCTGGTCGGCGGATGCGGGAAGCGCCACCGGCCCAGCCTTGCCCAGGATCTCGACCACACGGTCGTGGGCGACTTCGTGCGCCATCTTGGCGCCGGCGGCGATCCACTCGTCGATGCTCTGCCGCTTGAACAGCTTGGGGAAGTACATCTCGCGGCGGAAGTGCCGCACGGTGTGGTCGTGCTGCAGGTAGCTTCCGCCAAAGCCCACCTCCCGGATGACGTCCAACCCGAGCGTCTCGTCGCTGACGGTGATCCCGTCCAGGACGCGTCGGATGGAATGGGCGATCTCATCGCAAATGACCGCCATCTCCTGCGATCCGTACATCCCGAACGACAAGGTCCCCAGACTCTGGGAGAGCGTCATCCCGGCCAGGCCGTTGAGCAGCATCTCCATCGCCGCCTCGGCGGCGGCTTCGGCATCGGGCATCTTGCCCTCGACGCCGCCCCCCAGTCCGTAAACCGGGATCTGGTAGCGGTGGGCCAACTGGATGACCGCCATCTTGCCCAGGTTCTGTTCCGGGCTGCCATAGGTGACCTGGGTCGTGCGCATGTCGAAGACGTCCGTATCGGGCTTCAACACGACCGGCGCCCCCGGCCGGATCAACTGGGTCAGCACGACGCCGAACAGGACTTCGGCCATCGTCAACGCGATCGTGCCGGCGACCGTCGCCGGCGAGGTCGCCCCCATCAGCGGCCCCGGCGAGTACAGCACCGGAACGCCGGCCTGCACGACGTCGATCAGCCCTTCGTTCATGATGGCGATCTTCAGGGGCGTGACCGGCGTGACGATCCCCAGGACACTGGGAGAGGTTCGCAGGGCTTCTTCCCCGCCCGAAGCGGCGGCGGCCATCTCCAGCAGATGCTGCGTGAACGGCCGCTCGAGGACATTGATCACCGTCGGCTTGCTGGTGTTGCGGAAGATGGCGTCGAAATCGTGAAAGAAGATCTGCCCGGTCGGGTGGTCGCCCGCCATGCACAGGGTCTGGACGAAATCGATGTTGGGCAGCGCCTGGCCCAGGCGCGTGCTTTCGACCATGTCCTGCTTGGTGGGCTGGCGGCCGCGCCCCAGCGCGTAGTCGAAGAACTGCGGCTCGGACGTTCCGCCCATCCCGTAGTAGACACGGCCAGGCTCCAGCAGCAGGCTGTTGGCTTCGTCGTGGCGGCCGTGCAGGACGAAGCTTGACGGCGCCGACTCAATGGCGGCCATCACCATTTCGGAGGGCAGGCGGATGGTCCGGGCCTCCCGGTCGACCCTCGCCCCGCCCTTGGCGAAGATGTCCAGGAACAGATCCAACTCGCTGTACAACCCCGGGTCAGCCAGCAGGGAGAGCGCCGCCTGGTGCAGCCGCTCGGCATCATCGTCCGACAGGATCTTGAGCGAGCCGCCGCGCATGCCGGTCTTCATGTCGTGCCCTCCAATAGGGACGGGGAAATGTGTAATCGTTTGCAGCAATGATAGGCTGTAGGCATGTGCGTGTCAAGGACAGGCAAGTCAGGGGCGGGGTGATGATTGGCCCGATTCGATCCAGTTCGGGGCAGGGAGTCACTGGCGGGTGCCCGAGCTTCGAGGACCGGGGCGCCTTCCGAGCCGATCCCGCGGTTGACGGACAAGAGCGGGTGCGCCGATCGAGGTCGAAGCGGAGCGCGGTCGAGGGGAGTGACACATCCAGCCGATCTCATCCAGGGTTCGCGTTAGAATCGCAGTTGCCTGCCGGCACACACGGATGGAGGGGAGGAGACAGCCTGACCTCGCAAATCGGTCTCGGGCTGCGGCTAAGGCTGGACGTGAAGTGTGGGAGGCTGTCCCGCAAGCCTGGCCCAAATCGGAGGCGGAGCCTGTCCTGGCTGGGCGGGGAGCGCGCAGGTGAATGGCGTATTCCGATCCGGTCCGACCGCATCCGAACGCAGTCCATCGGGGAGAGTCAGATGTCTTGATGGTGTGAGCCGAACTTGTCCTGAACAATCCCAGGCGCCTGGCCCCAGCGTCATCGAGTGGAACTGGGCCATCGGCAGAAGGTCGATGTCGCTTCGGCGTGCAATTCGCTCCATCGAGGGGCGGTCGCCGCGCGGCCTGTCGTGCTGGGGGTTCGTTCGCACGGCAGCGGGTTCCACGCCCAAGCGCCGACACGTACCCTTTGCTCGCCAACGGCTCAACGGCGTTGACATGCTGCGCGACAAATGCTACGATGGTGGAAACGTTCTCACATCGAGCCACCCCGAAGACCGTCCGAAAGCAGGGTTGCGTGCAAGAGCTGGTTCGGGCGGTGGAGTGGCGGTCTTGCCTGGCATGGATCGCGAAAGGCGCGTCGCAGGCGGGATCGAGAGGCGAGCACTTCAGGACGCAGCGACGGAGGCCGCCGCTCCAGGCGGCGGCGGGGGAAGAGGACGATGGCTAACGCGCGAAGGTCCAGCCTGAAGGATGTCGCCACGCTGGCGAAGACGTCGATCGCCACCGCCTCGCGCGCCCTGAGCGGCACGGGCTACGTGGCCGAGGCGACGCGCCAGCGCATTGCGGACGCCGCGCGCACCCTCAACTACCAGCCGAACCTGCGCGCGCGCGGCCTGCGCCAGCGCGTCTCCCACAGCATCGGGCTGATCATCCCCAACCTGCTCAACGCCTACTACACCTCCCTGGCCAATTCGATCTCGCAGCAGCTGGCGGCGCGCGGTTATCACCTGCTGCTCTCCTCGACCCGTGACGACGCCGCCACCGAACAGGAGACCGTCGTCGACATGGTCGGGCAGGCCGTCGATGGGCTGATCTGGGTGCCTTCGGCGGCGGAGTCCGACGTCCTGGAGTACCTGGCCGGGCAGCACACGCCGGCGGTGGCCATCGTTCGGCGGCTCAAGAACGACCCGATCGACACCGTGGTCTTCGAGGATCGCGCCGGCAGCCAGGCGGCCACGCAGCACCTGGTCAGCCTGGGGCACGAGCGCATCGCCTACATCGGCGGCGACGTGATGTATTCCAGCAATCACGACCGCTGGCAGGGCTACCTGGAGGCGATGCGCCAGGCGCACCTGGAGCCCGACGAGGCGTGGGTCAAGATCGGCACCAACCGCGGCACGTGGGGCATGATGGCCGCCAACGAGCTGCTCCGCCTGCCCGCCCCTCCGACGGCGATGTTCGTCGCCAGCAATGCCATCATGCCCGGCGTCATCCGCGCCCTGCGCCAGACCGGCGTCTCCATGCCGGACGAGATGTCGTTGATCTGCTTCGATGATGTCGACTGGTTCTCGTTCTCGGTCCCGCCGATCACCGCCATCAGCACCGCCTACACGGCGCTGGCCGAGGCGGCGGTCGATCTGCTGCTGACGCGCGCCGCCGGCGGCGCGGCCGCCGATCGGCCGCCGGTGTTCATGGAAGTCAACTTCGAATTCGTCCTGCGCCGCTCGACCGCCGGGCCGCGCGTCGGCCCGCTGCAATTCCGCGACGCTCACCCCGAAGATCCCGCCGCCTTGGAGGCGTGAACGCCTCGCGGCGAAGGACAACGAACTCCCCTGGGAGGCAGGTAGATGGATGCAGTGCTCCAATCGATCTACGATGAGGTGATCAACGGCAACCGCGCGGCGGTGGAGTCCGGCGTGCAGCAGGCGATGCAGGCCGGGCTCCCACCCGCTTCGATCCTGAACGATGCGCTGATCGGGGCGATGAAGGAAGTCGGGGACCGTTTCGAGCGGCAGGAGTTCTACGTGCCCGAGATGCTCGTCGCCGCGCGGGCGATGCAGTCCGGGCTGACGCTGCTCAAGCCCCTGTTGGTCTCCAGCGGTGTGCCGACGGCCGGCAAGGTCGTGCTGGGTACGGTCAAGGGCGACCTGCACGACATCGGCAAGAGCCTGGTGGGCATGATGCTCGAGGGCGCCGGCTTTGAGGTCATCGACCTGGGGACGGACGTCGGGCCGGAGAAGTTCGGGGAGGCAGTCCGCACGCACCAGCCGCAGCTGGTGGGGCTGTCGGCGCTGCTGACGACGACGATGCAGAACATGAAGTCCACGCTGGAGGCGCTCGAAGACCTGGGCGTCCGCGGGCAGGTCAAGGTGATGATCGGCGGCGCGCCGGTGACCGATGCGTTCGCCAAGCAGATCGGCGCCGACGGCTACGCGCCGGATGCCAGCCGTGCCGTCACGCTGGCCAAGGCCCTGCTCTAGGCTGAACTCGGGCGAGCCGGTCGTCAGGACGAACTGATCGCGGGCAGCCGGCATGCGGGGCTGCCCGCTTTGCGAGCGAGCACCAGGCGTTCGCGAGGAGGGGTCGAGATGCAGGCAGAGAAACCCCGCATCGGTTACATCGGGCTGGGCCTGATGGGCAAGCCGATCGCCGGCAACCTGCTCAAGGCCGGGTATTCCCTGACCGTCCATTCGCGCCGCCGAGGGCCGGTGGATGAATTGGCGGCGCTCGGCGCGCGGGTCGCCGAGACCCCACGCGCGGTGGCCGAGGCGAGCGACTTCGTCTTCACCAGCCTGCCGGATTCACCGGATGTGGAGCAAGTCGTGCTCGGACACCAGGGCGTCCTCCAGGGCTGCCGCCCGGGGATGGTGTTCGTCGACAACAGCACGATCAAGCCGGAAACCGCCCGGCGCCTGGCGGCGCAGCTGGCGGAAGTCGGGGTGCAGGCGTTGGATGCGCCGGTGTCCGGCGGCGACGTGGGGGCCAAGGCCGCCACGCTGGCCATCATGGTCGGAGGCCCGCGGGAGGCCTTCGACCGCGTGCTGCCCGTCTTCCAGTCGATGGGCAAGACGATCACGCACGTCGGCGAGAGCGGCGCCGGACAGGTGGCCAAGGCCTGCAACCAGATCATGGCGGCGGCGACGATGGTGGCCATGTCCGAACTGCTGCTGCTGGCGCGCAAGGCCGGGGTCGATCCCCGGCGCGTCGTCGAGGCGATCCGCGGCGGCGCCGCCCAGTGCTGGACGCTGGACGTCAAGCCGCCGCGCCTGTTCGCCGGCGAGCGGCGCCCCGGTTTCAAGGCATCGATGATGCACAAGGACCTGGCCATCATCCTGGAAACGGCGCGGGCGTTCGGCATGCCCCTGCCGCTCTCGGCCCTCAATCTGCAGCTGTATGAGTCGATGCTGCAGATGGGTATGGGCGACCTGGACAACTCGGCCATCATCGGCGTCTTCGAGGCGATGGGGGCGACGACGCTCCTGGAGGGATAGCGGCCGGGCAACCTGATTTTCCTGGCCATGGCGCGTGTCTGTGAGGTAGGGGCGAAGCACCGGAACTTCTCGGTGCTTCGCCCCTACGCGTATCGCCTCGGGCCCTGTCGCCCGTGACCACGCTCCCGCGAGGCTGACAACCCGATGTCGGCCGGGCGTCAACTACGTGGCTGGATCGAATTGGCCATGTCGGCTAGGCTGACCTTGCGGCGGCGGCCTCACCCTTCCGGGGGGCGCGGCAACGCGCCGGAGGGCAGGCCGGGCCGCAAGGAGGGAAGCATGCGTGACGGGAATGGTTGTTGTGGGGGCTGTTGCTCGCTGGTGGCGCTGCTCATGCTGCTGGCCATGTGTGCCTGCCTGGCGTCGCCGCTGATCCTGTTGGTGCGCTGAGACATCTGATCAGCTCCGACTCACCTCCACCGACAGCCCGAATCGAGCGCCGCCACCGGATCAACCAGGTGGCGGCGCTGCATTCGCGAACGGAGTTGTGGATGGCGGGAACGGTCCCCGCTGGCCATCCGTCTTCGAAACAAGTCGCCGGCTCGCCGCCCTACGTCGTGGCCGGCTTCGGCCGCGCCAATTGCGCCCGGATCGCGGCATGACGTTCGCGCGTGATCGGGTAGGCGCGCACGGCGAGGAAGCTGATCAGCAGCACCACCGCCGGCGCAAAACTGACGAACAGCCGCAGCGCCAGCAGCACCGGCGCAGGCTGGACCGGCACCGGGCCGCCCGGGCACCGGGGTGATGTACCCGGCGGCCTCCAGGATGAAGTTCGAGATCGCCAGCCCGAGGGATAGGCCGAGCTTCTGCATGAAGACGAAGAAGCCGTAGAAGACGCCCTCGCGCCGCTGACCGGTCTCCAACTCGTCCTGCTCGATGACGTCCGGGATCATGCTCCACGGGATGATGTAGCCGATGCTCACGCCGGCGCCGGCCAGGATGGCCAGCAGGAACAGCAACGGCATCTGCCCGGGCTGCACGAAGAACAACCCCAGACAGACGACGATCCACACGCCCATCCCTATGTAGTAGGTGCGCTGCTTGCCTGCCTTCTTGCTGACCCGGGTCCAGATCAACACGAAGACGAACGACGAGAACTGGACGGCCAGGATCAGCGGCCCGAATTGCGCCTCGGCGCCCATCCAGTAGCGCACGTACAGGATCAGGTTGGTCTGCACGAACTGGATGCTCAGCCAGGAGAGCAGGTAGATCAGCGTCACCAGCACAAACGCCCGATTGCGGAAGGCGATCTTCAACCCTTCGAGGTAGCCCGGTCCCTTCGGTCGATCCTCGGTGAAGTGCACCTCGCGGGTGAAGGCGAAGGTGATCCAGTTGGGCACGGTGATGAAGACCGCCCAGATCGCGGCGCTGACCATGTAGCCGACCCGCACTTCGGGGAACATGCCCGACCAGGATGGTGTGGAAGAAGGCGGCCAGAACGCCGCCCAGGATCGAGAACGACATGCGGTAGGACGACAGGCTGGTGCGCTCGTCGTAGTCGTGGGTGAGCTCCGGCGTCAGCGCGGCGTAGGGGACGTTGATGGCGGTGAAGGCCGTGTCCAGCAGGATGGCGACGACCAGGTAGTACCAGAACTTGCCGGCGTCGCTCAGCGGCGGGACATTCCACTGCAGGAAGAAGAACACGCCGAAGGGGATGGCGGCGAACAGCAGCCACGGCCGCCGACGGCCCCAGCGTGTCCGCGTGCGGTCGCTCAGCATGCCGAGCAGCGGATCGTTGACCGCGTCCCACAGCTTGGTGATCAGGAAGATGCTGCCTGCCATCGCCGGGCGAAGGCCGGCGACGTCCAGCAGGAAGGCATTCAGGAAGAAGCCGTTGATGGCGGTGACGATGGCGGCGCCCAGGTCGCCGGCGCCATAGGCCAGCTTGGTCGCTCGGGTCAGCTTCTCGGTCAGCGTCGATGCGGTCACGGTGTCTCCTCGCCGATCAGGCTGGTGGTCATGGCCGGAAGGTCAGGCGCGGCAATCCGCCGCCCGGTCGGGATACGAGGGAAGCTCGCGGCCCGCAGGACGATCCCAGCACTGGCCCGTGGCTGCGATACGGGTCGTGCAGCCGGTGAAGGATGCCTCGCCGCGACCCCGATCTGCATGGTTAACCCTCCCCGGGGCGCATCGCCTCGGGGAGTGCCTCTCCGGTCGCCTCGCGGCTCAGCGCCCACTCCTGGCGGAAGTCCGGCAGGCTCTCACCGGTCGCCTGAGAGTAAGCCTGACGGAGGCGGAGGTGCTCGAAGAGCAGGTCGGTCATCCGTCGCATGCGCCGCCGCTCCTCGGGGAAGATGTAGTTGTGCGTGTCGAACAGGAGACGCAGCAGGTTGGGGCGCTCGGGAAGGTCATACGAATGACCCTCCGGCTCGTCGAGGTGGATGTTCAGCAGGTTGATCGGGCGCTCGTCCATACAGGCGACGAACAGCGCCGGGTCGTAGAACGTGCCGCCGCCGTCGCGATACTCCTGGCCGTTGAGCGCTGTCGGTTGGATGTAGGTGTTCATGCTCCAGCCGGCGACCAACGCCCGGATCACCGGAGTGTTGATCGGGCTCCAGTCCCGTCCCCCGAAGGACATCTTGCGTCTCGGCAGGCTGGGGCCGAGGAAATCGGTGAAGCCGTCGCCCCGCGCCGCCGCCACGGTCAACGGCAGATCCAGATCGTCGAAGGTCAGCTTGTCCGGCTGCGGCGGCGCCGGTGTAGGCGCGCAGGCGGTCGATGAAGAACGATTCCATCGGACCCAGGTTCGCCCAGCCCTTCCAGAACCGCAGCCGGATTGAGATTCACCGCCGCCACGCGCTTCGGCTCGACCGAACCGACGAAGGCCTCCAGGTCGCTCAGGGCCTGTTCGCGCGGCCGGCAGGTACAGGTCCGGACGGCGGGCGGCGGCGAGTTGGATGGCGTGGAAGAAGCCGTTGAGGACGCCGGCCGAGACGCCGTACACCTGCTGCACCCGCCCACCGCCGCGGGCGAAACCCTCATCGACGGCGCGCGTCGTCACCAGCCCGGCCAGGATCCCCGAGAAGCCGCCGGCGCCGTAGATCACGTTGGCCGGCTGGCGGAAGTCGAACGAATCGAGCTGGCCGTCGAGCAGCGCGCGGAAGCGCGCCATCAAGCGCTTCCTTGTTCTCGGCCGACTGGCGCATGTTGGTGAAGGCCTCGGTGCTGCCGACGTAGGGCAGGTCGACGTGGCCCACGGACGGGGTTCCCGCCGGCGTGAGTGGTCGCCCGAGCGCGGCGACCCGCCGCTGGAGGGCGCGGTGCCGCGCCAGCAGGTCGAGATAGTGTGCGGCCAGCAGCGTCTGGTTGCGCTCGTTGGACGAGTGCATGATGAAGGAAGACGTGATCCAGTTGAGGCGCCAGGTGCGGATCGGGGCGTGGGGGCGGGTGCGGACGATGGGCCGCGGATCGGCGGCCTCCAGGTCGGCGACGATCGCGCCGGCGTCCACGACGGCCGGACGCGCGTCGCGCAGCCACTGCCCGCCGCCTCGCCGATCGCGCACCCAGACGGGCGAGGTCGAGAGCAGCGTGCTCATGCAGGCGGCCAAGGCCTCGACGATCGGCGCATCACGCGGCGGTCCGACACGCACGGCGTGGTACTGGAACTGCAGCCGATCATCCTGCGGGCCGAGCAGAGTGAACGTCCCGTCCCGGTCGATCGCACACAGGAAGAGCGGCACGCCGAGGTCGGAGAGCCACGGCTCCTCCACCGCCCCGTAGGCTCGCAGGCGACCGGCGACCCACGATCGCAGCGGCCCCAGGTGGAAGGGTCCATACCACGGGTTGAGATTCCGCGTCCGCAGCGCGCGGCTGGGGGCGGTTTCCAGGAACGCGCCAGAACTCGGGTATGGCGTTTGCCGCCGCATGCCAGCGCTCCGGTCGGGCGCGGGCGGCCCATTCAAGTCCGGCGGCCAACGCCAGGAAGGCGCCGCCGCTGACTCCGTACACTCGCCCGGGATCCGAACCGGTACGCAGACGTGTTTGGGCCAGCCCGAATTCGGCCAACAGGCAGGCGACATCGCCCAACTTGGCGGCCTGGTAGATCACGCTGGGTTTGTCGGACGATTCCGGGGCTGTCACCCAGATCCCTCCGTCTCGGCGTGCGATCCCGGCTGATTGCAGAACTCAAGTCCGGAAGGCGCCCGCGAGGACCGATTCCCAGGCCGGCATGCCTCGCCTCCCGAGGCTACTCCTCCAGGCTGGTCGGCCTTCGACGGCGCGACTTGGCCTGCCCGCGTTTGCGCTTGGCCTCCAGCCGCTGCTCCTTGGAGGCATGCGTCGGCCGGGTCGCCGTGCGCGGCGTCGGCGGTTCCGCCGCGCGCCGCAGCAGATCCTCCAGCCGGTCGAGCGCCTCGCGGCGGTTGCGGGACTGCGTCCGTTCCGACCGCGCCGTCAGCATCAACACGCCGTCAGCGCTCAGGCGTCCGCCGGCGATTCGTCGCAGGCGGGCGAAGACGTCGGCGGGCAGATGGGCGCGCGCGTCGTAGCGAAGCTGGGCCGCGGTCGCCACCTTGTTCACGTTCTGGCCGCCCGGGCCGGCGGCGCGCACGAACCGCCATTCGACGTGCGCCTCGTCCAGTGTGAGTGCGGGTCGGATGCGGATGCGCCGGTGAACTGTGGAAGTCGCCATGCCTAAGCGCTCACCCCCGCGTCCCGGAGCCATCGCTCGAGCTCTGGAGCGAACACCCCCAGGCCGAGTACGGCAACCACCAGCCCGATGAGAAGCCCGACGATCAGCAGAGTGGCGAATACGCGGCCCCAGCCCATGCGCGTGGCGGACTTCAACGCCATGAGCTGCAGGCCGAACGAGTACAGCCCCAGAGGCACGTCAGACAGTTGACGACCGGGATCATCCCGAGCAGGGTTGTCAGCAGCGTCAGCGGGGCCAGGTACGCGGCGTGCGTGTAGACCAACTCGGAGTAGGTTCCCTGGGAGCCCAGGGCGCTGGCGATGAAATGGATCAGCCCGAAACCGACCAGGTACGTGAGCAGGACGAAACCGGCCAAGAACGGGGTGCAGGCCAGCGAGATGACGAGCACCACCGTGGGCGTCAGCCCCATGCCAGCGGGTGCAGTCTCGGCGGCATCGCGGATGACCTCCGCCAGCATGCCGGGGAAGACGACCGCCTGGATCCCGACGCCGACGAGATAGGAGAGCAACGTCGCACTGAACAGCCACGCAATGGCGCGACGCAGGCTGGCCTTGGGATCGAGCAGAAGGTCCGTGTAGGTCGCCACCGACGGGCGCGTGAGGGCGGCGCGCCACGCACCGAGCCAGGAGAAGGTCGGCGGTGGTTCGGCAAGGCCGGGCGCGGGCGTGAGGGTTGTCATGGCCGGGGTTCCCTGGGGGCCTGCGCAGCGCCGTCGCACACCAGGACGATCAGACGCGCCGGACCGTGGACGCCGATGGTCAGCGTCATCTCGATGTCGGCGGTGCGCGATGGACCGGTGATCAGGGTGACGCTCGATCGCTCGGCGAGCAGCGAGCGTCCGCCGCGCTCGAGCCAGTCGGTGAAGGACGGGAAGATGTCCTGGGCGGAGAGAACGGCGACGTGCGCGCCGGGCAGGAGCGACGCGTCCTGAGCACCGTGCGGGCCGGAGGCGACGACGATCGTCCCGGTGTCGGCCAGCGCCGCGACCGCCGCGGTCACGCCGACCGACGCGGCCGCCTGCTCGATCGATGCAGCACTCGAGGCGCGTCTCGCTCCCCGGAAACAATCGCACGGTGCTCCGACGGCGCAGATCTTCCTCCACACTCTGCATGCCGGGCAGCAGCCCCCCGGCTTGCCAGGCCAGGAATACCTGGGAGGCGCCTACCGCCTGCACGGTATTCGCGAGGGCGGCCGACAAGGAGGATGCCGGCACTCGTTGGACCTCGCCTCCGACGGCCTCAAGCTCACGCTGGAACCGGGCGACCAGGTCCTCGTCCTCGATCGGGCGCGGGAGAGGGCGCGTGGGCGATTCGTCGGCCGCGGCGCGGCCCACGGATCGGGCGGCGAGGTCAAGGTGGCGGACCCGCCGGCGAAAGGCGCGCGGCTGAAAGGCAGGGAAGTGCCGCGTCGAGGTCCAGGAACTCAACGGGCCGGGCAGCGCCGTTGCCCACCCGGCGCGAGCCGGGCAGGAGGCGCATCCCCCATGCCAGGGCGCGCAGCGCAAGCCCGAATCGTCGCCGGCCGGAAGCCGCCCAGGCGTAGGCACGCATCGCCGCCCGCAGCCACCAGGCCTGGGGGATCTGCTGCGCGTAATCCCGGCGCACGCGCAGGAGCATCGTTGGCAGGTCGATGTCGGCCGGACAGACCTCACGGCACGCTCCGCACAGCGAAGACGCCTTCGCCAGATGGCCGTGCGATGCCAAGCCCAAAGAGTCCGGGGGAGATGACCGATCCGATCGGGCCGGGGTAGACGCTGTCGTACGCGTGCCCCCCGATCTCGCGGTACACGGGGCAGGCGTTCAGGCACGCTCCGCAGCGGATGCAGGCCAGTGACTCGCGCAGATCCGATCCGGCAATCCGGGTGCGGCCGTTGTCCACCAGGATGGCGTGCCGCTCAACGGCCCATCGGCGTCGTGCTCCGCGCGGGGCGCCTGGATCAGGCTGACATACGACGTCAGCTTCTGGCCGGTGGCGGAACGCGGCAGGAGCTGGAGCAGCGGAGGCAGGTCGGCGAGCGCAGGCACCACGCGCTCGATCCCGACGAAGGCGATGTGCACCGGCGGCGCCTGCGTCACCAGCCGTCCATTGCCCTCGTTGGTGACGAGGACGAGTGTGCCCGTCTCGGCAACGGCGAAGTTGGCGCCGGAAACGCCCACCTGGGCGTCCAGAAACACCGGGCGCAGCGTGCGCCTGGCGGCAGCGTTCAGCGTCGCCACGTCGTCGGTGTAGGGGATCCCCAGCCTCGATTCGAACAGCGCACCGACGTCCTGTCGCGTGAGGTGGACGATCGGGGAAATGATGTGCGCCGGCGGCTCGCCGCGCAGCTGGACGATGTACTCACCCAGGTCGGTCTCCACGACTTCCATCCCGGCTCGCTCGAGCGCCGGGTTCAGCCCGATCTCTTCGGTCACCATCGACTTCGACTTGGCGACGCGCGTCGCCCCATGCCGCTGGCAGATATCGACCGCCAGGCGGCAAGCGTCTTCGGCCGTTGCGGCATCGTGCACCTGCCAGCCGTTCTCGGCCAGCCGCACGCGCAGCGTGGCCAGGTGCAGATCGAGTTGGTCGAGGGTCGTGCGGCGGATTCGCGGCGACCTGTCGCCGGGTCGCTTCCGCATCGGGCAGCGTACGTCAGTGCGGTCTGGCGGGCTCGCTGACGCCGCTCGGCGTTGTGATCGAGCGCCTGCTGCAAGGCGGGGTCGGCGAGCGCCGAACGCACGCGGCGGTGGAAAGCGGCCCTCATCGCAGCCCGGGCTCCTGCCCGGCGATCAACTGCGCCAGGTGCATGCAGCGCACACCGGAACCCTGCTTGCGCAGCCCGCCCTCGATCTGCATCAGGCAGCTCACATCGCAGCCCACGACGGCCGTCACATCGGCCGATTGAATTGCGGCCAGCTTGCGCTCGAGCATGGCGCCGGATAGATCGGGCTCGTCGATGGCGAAGACGCCCCCGAACCCGCAGCACTCGGGCTCCAGGCGATGAACCTCAAGCCCCTCGACGGCCTGGAGCAGCGCCTGGGGCTGGCGGTCGACACCGAGGCCGCGCAGCAGGTGGCAGGAAGGATGGTAGGCAACGCGAGCGCCGAGCGAGGCGCCCAAGTCGGCCCGGCCGATCCGATCGACGAGGAACTCGCTCAGCTCGCTTGTCTTCGCCGCCAGGGCACGTGCGCGCTCGAGCCAGGCCGGATCGTCGGCGAACAGTTCGAGATAGCCGTGACGGATCATCTGGGCACACGAACCGGAAGGGATGACGACCGGGTCCGGCTCGGCCAGAAAGACCTCGATGGTGTGCCGGGCCATGCGCCGCGCCTCGTCCCAGAAACCGGCGTTGAAGGCGGGCTGGCCGCAACAGGTCTGGTCGGGCGGGAAGGTGACCTCGACCCCGGCGCGGGTGAGGGTCGTGACGACGGCTTCGCCGACCCCGGGGAAAAGTGCGTCGACCAGGCAGGTGGCGAGGAGCTGCACCCGGGGGAAAAGCATGCGGGGATTGTAGGCCGGGCTTGGCCACGGGGGTAGGGGGCGTGGAGTTCGGGGAGCGGGTCGTGGACCCGTGGGTCAGAGGACGCCCCGCTCGGTCTGCTCGTCGCCCGGATCTGGGTTACGAGCCAGGAGGCACATTCCGGTGCGGGAGTCCGCCAGCGAGCCCAAGGAAGAACCGACGAAATCCGGGCTCGCGTGCCGAGTTTCGGCGATGGCGAACGTCACACATCAACGGCGAAGGCCGTCCGCAAGGACGGCCTTCGTGTCGGGGCGGGCGGATTTGAACCGCCGACCCCCTGCACCCCATGCAGGTGCGCTAGCCGGGCTGCGCCACGCCCCGAATGACCCCGGCATTATAGCGCAGCGACCGAAGGCCGACAAGGATGAGCAGTTCCCGCTGTCTCGCGCCGCGTGCCGGGCGTCAGCCGGACGCGACGGAGTCTCCGAAACGACCGACGATGCGCGCCACATGTCGCGTACCGGCGATGAAATCGTCGATGCGGAAGTGCTCGTTGGGCGAGTGCATCAGCATCCCCGGGTAGCCGATGCCCGCCGTGGCGATCGGCACGCCCAGGTGGTGGATGAAGGCGTGGTACGGTCCGGACCCGCCGGTCATCGGGGCGATCAGCTGGCGCCGGCCATACACTTCCACCGCCGAGTCGGCGACCAGTTGCAGAAACGGATCGTCGGGATCGGACCGGCCGGGGGCCTCGCTCCCAAGGTCGACGATCTCGATATCGGCGAATCCGTGTCGGTCGAGATGGGCGCGCAGCTGCGCCAGCACCTCCAGCGGCTCCTGATCCGGCACCAGCCGGAAGTCGACCTTGGCGCTGGCCTGCGCCGGCAGGACGGTCATGCACCCCGGGCCCTGATACCCGGAGGTCAGCCCGCAGATCGTGCACGTCGGGGTGAGCACCGCTTCACTGCGCAAGGCGACGCCATCCGTCAGGCCCTTGACGAACCCCTTCAGACCGTATGTTCGGAGCAGGTCGCCGGAGTCCTCCGGGAGCTCGGCCAGGAGTTCAAGGTCGCGGGGCGTGGGAGGACGGACGCGGTCGTAGAAACCGGGGATCAGGATCCGCTCGTCCGGCCCCTTCAACGATTGCAGCGCCCACACCAGCCGCCAGGCGGCGTTGGGGAAGATCGATCCGCCGAGCCCGGAATGGGCGTCCTGCGAGGCGGTTCGTGGCGCGCAGTTCGACGTAGGCGATGCCGCGCATCCCGGCGTAGCACACGGGGACACCTTCGTGGTTGACGTCGCCGGCCTCCCACAGGCAGGCGTCCGCCGCCAGCCGGTCGGTGTGGCGGGCGACGAATTCGGGCAGGTGGATGTTGTCGCCCTCCTCATCCCCCTCGATCACGAACTTGACGGTGCAGGGCAGATCGCCGTCCGCCTCGATCAGGGCGTCGAGCGCCGCCAGCCGGCTGATGATGTGTCCCTTGTCGTCGACGGCGCCGCGGCCGAAGGCGCAGCCATCTCGCAGCGCCAGTTCGAAGGCCGGCGACTCCCACAGCCCGGGAGGCCCGGCCGGCTGGACGTCGTAGTGGTGGTAGAACAGCAGCGTGCGGTCCGTGCGCGCCCCCGGCCGAACCGCCACCACCACGGGAAATCCGGCGGAAGGCACCAACTCCACCTGGAATCCCCGCTTCGGAGCATCTCAGCCACGAGGCCGGCGCACTCCGGCATGGCCGTGCCCTCGGTCGAGACGCTTGGAAGGGCGACCAGGCGCCGGAGCTCGTCGAGGGAAGCCTCCAGCCGCCGGACTACGATCTGGTCAACCGCGGTGAAGTCGGTCATTCGAACTCCTCGGTGCAGTATGTGCCGGTCCAGCCCGGCTGTTGCGGCGGGCTGGAACCGCCGGCCGCCCGGCCGTGCCGGCCGCCGGCAGGCGTTGCGCCTCCGGCAGGCTTCCATTCTATAATCTCCGGCTTGGAGGTGCCGCATGCGGATCTACGATGTCACGGTGGGGATTTCGCCGCAGATGCCGGTCTGGCCGGGCGATCCGGGCGTCCAACTGGAGCGGGTGGAGTCCATCGCTTCGGGTGCCAACGCCAATGTCTCCCGGCTGTCCTGCGGCGTCCACACCGGGACGCACGTCGATGCGCCGCTGCACTTCATCGATGGAGCCGGCGCGGTCGATCTGCTGCCCTTGAAGCTGCTCACCGGCCGGGCGTACGTGGTTCATCTGCCGGCAGCCAAGGTGATCGACGAGGCCACGCTGGAGGCGGCCGGACTCCCGCCACGCACGCGCCGCGTGCTGTTCCGGACGCGCAATTCCGAGCTGTGGGCCAAAGAGAAAGCCTTCCAGACCAACTTTGTGGCCGTCGACGCCAGCGGCGCTCGCTGGCTGGTGCGCAAGGGCGTTCAACTGGTGGGGGTCGACTACCTTTCGGTGGCGCCCTACGGGCAGAGCAAGGACACGCACCGCACGCTGCTGGAGGCGGGCGTGGTCGTGATCGAAGGGTTGGACCTCAGCCACGTGAGTCAAGGTCGCTACTCCCTGTACTGCCTGCCGCTCAAGCTGGTCGGCAGCGATGGAGCACCGGCGCGCACGATCCTGGTGGGCGTCTAACCGGGCGACCGTATCGGTATGATCACCCTGGCGGCCTACATGTTGATCGTCGGCCTGGTGATGCTGGCGGCGCTGCTGATCGCCGTCGGTTTCCAGATGCTGCGCGGCCGCGTGCTGCGTGGGGCGATCGGGATACGCGCTGCAGGCACCCCGGGCCGCGTCCCTCACCGCCGGTGAGGCCGAACGCCAGGCGTCGGCAGCGGCGGAAGCCCTGCAGGCCATCGTCCGGCGTCACATGGACGGCCGATCCGGCATTCGCCGGGCAGTCCCTTGACTTCGGCACCGCCCCGGACGGGTCCGTTGAAGTCTGGCTGAACGGCCAGGCGTATGCCGGAGTGGACCGCATCCCGGATCCCCGCCTGCGCGAGCTGATCGCACGTTCGGCCGACGAATTCAACCGCGGCGACGCGGCGCCGCGCTGACGGCGATTTCAGGACCCAGTCTCCACATCGCGAAAACAGCTGCAACTGTAGGGGTGCTCGCCTTCCGTGAGGTGTCATTGCGAGGCGCCCCGCGCATTGTGCGGGGCGCCGTGGCAATCTTGGCTCACACTGGAGCCCTTCACTGGTGCGGGTATTGGGCGAAGGAGTTCGTGACTACTTCGTCGGCCTCCGGCCTCTCCCGCTCCGCTTCCCTGCGGCGGGCACCCTCCCTCGCCATGACGGTGGATGGCCAGTGGCAGACGTGATCGGCTAGAGCTGGCCCGTGGCTTCCATCGACTGCACGAGCGCCATGTACTCCGGATCCGCGTAGCGCGAGGGGACGAACCATCGGGCGTAATCGGGCAGCCCGTCGCCGGTCACGTGCGCGGCGAGCAGTTCCCCGGCGCCCATCGAGGCCATCAGTCCAAATCCGGACAGGGCACCGATGACGAAGCTTCCCTCGATCTCGAGCGGGCCGATCAGCGGCCGGTTCTCGCGGGTGCGCGTGTAATAGCCGCCGTCGACGAATGGCCGGGGCATCCGATCGAGATACGCCCTCGCTCCGGGCAGCAGCCTGGTCAGGCCGCGCAGCACGACTTCCGGATACAAACTCTCGAATCTCAACGGGAAGGCCGGCTCGACGAGCGGCGTGTGATAGGGCCAGAGCGCCACGAGCATCGGGCTGTCGTCCGGGCCCTCCGGGCGGGCGTGCACGCCGGATGGCAGCTCCCCCACCAACCCTTCGTGACCCGCCTCGCGCAGCGCGGCTCGCTCCTCCATCGACCAATCGAGCGTCTGCGGATCGCTGAGGATGAGCAGCGGCGCCTGCCGCGGCATGGCGCCCAGGGCGTCGGAGATCGAGACCTTGGCGTGCAGCTCGCAGGCGACCGGGAGATCGAGCCCGAGGAGGCGTCCCACGCTCCCGACAAACGGTCCGGCGGCGTTGACGAAGGCCGGTGTGGCGATGCGCATCAAGCCCGACGAAGTGGCTGCGCGCACGGCTGCGACGCGGCCGGCGACGGTCTCCACCGCCTGCACCTGCCCGCGCAGCCATCGTGCGCCGCCTGCCTGGGCCCGGTCGAGCAGCAATCGTCCGAGCTGCTGCGCGGAAAACCAACCGGCACGGCGCACGTGCAGCGCGCCGACGACTTCGTCCGAGAGGCAAGGGAATGTGCGTGCACAGAGCGATGGTTCACCGAGGACGTCGAACCCGTCGATCGGAGATTGCGGGCCCGAGGCGCAGTACGCCTCGTCATGTCCCGGGTGGAGGCGGACCGGGCCGGCGCCGAGGGCGCTCAACTCTTCGGCCGCACGCCGCAATGCCCGAAGACGATCCCGATCGGCGGTGCAGTACAGATAGCCGCGCCGATTGAGGTGAAAGGCGTCGCCGCTGTCCAATGCCAGCCCATCGAGCAGGTCGAGACTGCGGTTCATCAGCCGAACCATGCCGTCGCCCGGTCCGGGCCAGAAATTGCGGTAGCACTCGGTCGACTTGTCGCTGGTCAGCGACAGCGGCTCTCCCTGCTCGATCAAGACGACCTTGCGCACGCCGGCCTGGGTCAGGTGGTAGGCCGCTGCCAGGCCGGCGATCCCCGCGCCGCAGATCACGACCTCCGCCGCCTCCGCCATGCCTAGGCCTCGCCGTCCTGCTCGAGCCCGGCCGCAATGCGCAGTCGCCGCGAGACCTCCGGCACCAGGTGCATCTGTGCCAGGGGAAGAATCCGCGCCGCGATCGAACTCAGTCTCTCGCCGGTGATGGGGTGCTCGTAATTCGGGTCCAGCTCGGCAAGCGGGATGACAAGGTGGGGCAGGGAGAGCAGCTCCGGATCAGGAAGTTCCCACTCGGCATCCCGGATCACGCGGTCGCCGTACAGGACCATGTCGATATCGATCAGGCGCGGAGCGTACTTGTCAGCCGTGCGGAGCCGGCCGAGGCGCGCTTCGAGCGAGCGCAGCTCGGCGCGCAGGACGTGCGGTGAGAACGCGGTCTCCAGCAACACGGCGGCGTTGAGGAAGTCGGGTCCGGGCGTGGGCCCGACGGCCGGGTTGCGGTAGACATTGGAGACGGCCAGCACGCGGCCGAGCGAACGCAGCCCGAGGGCCGCCCGCGGCAGGTTGGATTCCGGCTCGAGGTTGGAGCCAAGGGAAAGGAAGGCCCGTTCGCCCACAGCAGGGATGATACACGCGCCGAGGGGCAGCGACACCGCCGCTGCCCCTCGGGCTCCATGGGCTGAGGAAGATCAATTCCCGCCTGGCCCCGGGCCATTCCCGTGCGGGCCGGGCGTCGTCCACAACAGCGGCGTGCAGGTGGGGCACAGCGTGCCGTCGGCCTGAGGCGTGCAGAGTGAACACGTCCCGTCACCCGTACCATAGCCGCCGGGCCCGTCGATCTGGCCGGCGCCCTGGCCTGAACCCTGACTGGCGCCCTGACCTGAACCCTGGCCGGCGCCTTGCCCAGCCGGCACGCCGTCCGGCTGACCGGGGACCACCGAGGGCTGCATCGGGGCATCGGCCGGCCGTCCGGCGCCATGGCGCACACGGAAGGTCGCCGGATCTTCGATTGCGCCCTGGACTTCCGCACGCGTCTGGGTCATGGCGTGCTCGGCGGTTTGCAGCGCCGCGCCGGTCGGATCCGCGATCCGCAGCTGCTCCATGGTGCGCAGCTGGATCTCGAGCCGGGTCTGCAGGCGTTGAAGCGTCGGCACCAATTCAGGGTCCTGCAATTGGGCCGCCAGGCGCAAGGCTTCGCTGAGATGGGTCTGCAGCCGGACGGCGATCTCGAGCGGGATCGGATCGCCGGATAGGGCGACCTGCTCCATCTCCAGCACGCGTCGATCGGCCCAGTCCTCCAGCAGGGCGACCTGCTGCGAGGCGTCGGTCGTCAGGCCGAGCTGCAGCTCTTCGGTCGCCAACTTCACCGGGTACAGCCATTCGTTGGGCAGGGCATCCTGAGCAGCCAGCGCCGTAGCGCCGCCGCCGCCGAACAGGAGAGCCAATGCCACCAGAAGTCCTGCGATCGCGCTCATGGGTCGTAGCTCCTTTCGTCCATCGCTTGACCTGACCGTGTGACGGCGAAAGGCGGTCCGGGATACGGGTGCGGAGGCGGCGTGGTTCAGGAATGCCTGACGGCCGGCGCGTGCGGATGGGGCGTCGCGTTCGGGCGTTGACCGCAGCGCTTCCAATTGGCGAAGCGCCTCGGCGTACGGTTCCAGGGTGGGGTCAACGGGGACACGCTCCGCCGGTTGGCGGTGCGCCAGATCGTGATCCTCTACCGGTTGGGTCACGCGACACGCTCCATCTCGCCGGCTGTGCGGGTCAGCATCCGGCGCAACGCCTCCAGAGCTCGATGCTGGAGCGACTTGACCGCGCCGACGGGCTTGTCGATGGCGGCAGCCACTTCCTCATTGCTCAACCCCTGATAGAACTTGAGCACGATCACCTGGCGCTGCTCGGCCGTCAGGCGCCACAGCGCCCGGCGGGCGGCAGCGACATCACCAACCTCGTCTTGCGGCGAATCCGCAGCCAGGTGATGCAGCTCGTCTTCGTCCAGCGCCTGCACCGGCGTTGCCCGGTGGTAGTCCATCGCCAGGTTATGGGCAACCCGATACAGGTATGCCCGCAGGAAGGTCCGCGGTCCGCCGCCGTTTCGAATGGCGGTGAGCAGACGGGAGAACGATTCGGCCACGACGTCCTCCGCTACCTGTGTGTCCCCGAGCAGGCGGTAGGCGTAGCGGAACAAGGCCGGGCTGAGTCCGTCATACGCTGCGCCCAGGGCCTCGGGATCGAGCCTGCGCACGCCCGCAAGCCAACTCTCGGGGTCGCTCATCATCTCTCGTCCTCTACGACGGATTCCGGCGCCCCGGGATACGGGCCACGGCCCGACGAGTTCCCGGGTTGCGGGTGCACCCGAAGGCTAGTCGGAACCTGTGAACACGGCATGAAGACGAAGCGAATCCCAGGCGCAGGCGGGCCGGGCCGCCCCGAACGACGTTCAAAGCTTTCCCAGGCGCCGCGCACGTCTTCTTCACAACCGGCTGCTAGCATGCCTGCAGTCCCTGCTCGGGTTGGAGGAGAGGTGTGGAGATGGCAACGGTAGTTCGCAAGCCGCGCATCCGCCGGTCGACCTCGCAAGTGCTGCGCCGGATCGTCCAGTGGGGTTTCGTGGTCCTGATCCTGGTGGCGGCCTGGCGCCACAGCACGAGTGAGGAAGCCGGGCTGGCATCGTTGGACGCGCTGTGTCCGTTCGGCGGCCTCGAGACGCTCTGGCAGATGTTGGTCACCGGCACCTACGTCCCCAAGACGCATCCATCGAACATCGTCCTGGGCGCCGGGCTGCTCATCGGCGTGCTGCTCGCTGGAGCCGCGTTCTGTGGTTGGATCTGCCCCTTCGGCTCGCTCCAGGACGGGCTGACCTGGGTGCGCGAGAAGTTGCGGCTGCGCGAGGTCCGCGTGCCGGTGAAGGTTGACCGCTGGCTGCGCTACGGTCGTTTTGTGATCCTCGGCCTGATCCTGTTCCAGACCATCAGCACCGTCAAGCTGTGGTTTTCCGGCTACGACCCCTACCGTACGATCTTCGGGCTGGGTTGGCTGTTTGAATTCAACTGGGCGGAGCAGTGGCCGGCGTACACGGTCGCCGCAGTCGTCGTCACCGGGTCGTTCCTCGTTCCGCGGGCGTGGTGCAAATACGCGTGCCCGCTGGGCGGCGTGCAGAGCCTGCTGGGCAATCTCAGCCTGCTGCGGATCCGTCGCAATGATTCGTCGTGCAAGAGCTGCGCTCTGTGCGAAGTCCCGTGCCCGGTGGGGATCGCCGTCGCCAAGGGCAGCCCGCGCATCAGCTCCGACTGCATCGGCTGCCTGGCCTGCGTCGAAGCCTGCCCGCGGCATGGCGCGTTGGAAGTCCAGCTGCGGCCGGCGTGGTGGGATGTCGCTCGCCGGGTGGTTCCGCCGGCCCCGGCCGGCTCCGGCACAGGAGAGCTGAGCATGCGTGTCAACAAGTATCTGCTCCCGATCCTGATGGCGGCTGCACTGCTGGGCTCGGTCGGCGTGGCGCAAGCGACCGGGGCCTGGGAGGTCAGCGGCAAACAGGAGATCAGCCTCGGCGGCCTGACCAGCAGCGAAGAAGTCCGCGGCTGGATGACGCTGCAGCAAGTCGCCGACGGCTATGGTCTGGAAGTCGAGAACCTGTACGTTCTGTTGCACCTGCCGTCCGATCTGCCCGCGGAGACGGCGCTCAAGGAGCTCGAGGGGCTGATCCCGGATTTCGAGACGACGACGGTGCGCGATGTGATCGCCGACTATCTGGGCGAGAGCGAGGCGCCCGAGGCACCGGTTGCGTCGACCGAGTCGACGCCCGAGCCAATCGCCACGCCCGGGCCGACGCCCGTCTCCGAGACAATCGTCACCGAGCATACGGGTCCGACGCCGCTGCCGGCGGGGGTGGTCCTGGCGGCGAGTGAGATCAAGGGTCGCCATACGCTGCTCGAGGTCGCCGACCAGTGCCGGGTTTCGCTGGAGGCGCTCCTGGCGGCGCTGAATCTGCCGGCGGACACGGATGCGGGCATGGCGCTCAAGGACCTGGCCGCGGCGGGGTCGATCGAGAGCGTGGAGGTCGTCAAGGACGTCGTGGAGCAGCTGCAGGTGCCTTGATCAATACAGGGTGATGTGGGAGTGCGCGTCACGCGACTGCCCGGCCGGCAAGGCGATCGCATATGGCAGCCCGACCTTTCATCCGGGACGTAGGGGCGATGCATGCATCGCCCCTACAGAAGCCTGGATGGCATGTTCCGCCGATGCGCTGAAGGTGCGACGAACGGGAGAAGCACCCGGGTTTGTCCGGGTGCTTCTCCCCTACAACTCTTCTACGAAGGTGAAGACGGAGCCGCGAGGCTCGTGTCAGCCCGTGGAGACGTCGTCTCGACCGCGTTCGATCTCCACGCCGACCGATCGGGCGAAGCGCAGCGCTCCGGGTTTCTCGATGCGCACTCGCACCCGGGTCACGCGGGGATCCTGCAGACACAGGCGGGCCACGTCCGCCGCCAGCGCCTCGACGGTGAACCGGCCGACGGACTCGACGTGCTCGATCACGCGCTTGGTGATCGTGCGGTAGTTGGCGGTCTCGGCGATGTCGTCACTCCGGCCCGCCGGACGCAAATCGGCGAACAGCGTCAGGTTCACCAGGATGTTCTGCTTCTTCTCGCGTTCCTGCGGGTTGATGCCCAGGATGCCGCGCAGCAGCAGGTCGCGAATCTCAATCCGATCTTCGCTCATCTTCGATCCTCAGGTCAGGTGACGGCCGCCGTCCAGGTGCAGGATCTCGCCGGTGATGAAGTCCGGCCCGGCGAGCAGGAAAAGCAGGGCCTGGCACGTTTCCTCAATCGTCCCCCACCGACCCAGGGGCGCCGCGGCGGCCGGCCGATCATCCTCGCCCGAGGCATCCGGCGGAGGCAGAATGGCGCCCAGGGCCAATCCGTTGACGCGGATGCCGGGCGCCAACGACTGCGCCAGCGCCTGCGTCAGCGCCGCAAGCCCGGCCTTGGAAATCGTGTAGGCCAGATGGTCCGGGCCGGGGCGAAGGGCGCGCCAGTCGAGCAGATTGACGACGGCACCGGAACGGCCGTTGCGATGACGGGCGAACGCCTGCGAGAGCAGGAACGGGGCGGTCAGGTTCACGGCCAGGTGATGCTGCCACGAGTCGATGTCGGTGTCGGCCAGCGTCGCCGATCCAAAGACCGAGGCGGAGTTGACCAGCAAGTCGACTTCGCCCAGGCGTCCCACGGCCTGGTCGAACAGCCGCGAGACGGCGGATGCGTCGGCCAGGTCCGCCTGGAGCGCGACGGCACGCACACCGTGCTCCCGCGAGAGCTCGGCAGCCAGCCCGTCGGCGGAGGTGGTGCCGTAGTGCAGACAGACGTCCCCGCCGGCTTCGGCCACGGCGCGGGCGAAGGCCTCCCCCAGCCGGCGGCCGGCGCCGGTAATCAGCGCCGCACGGCCGTGCAGATCGACTTGAGTTCTCATGCCAGGGCGGATTCTACCCGGGAAGCCAGGCGATGGGGACCGCGCATGCGGCGCGTGTTACCATGGGCGGCAGAAGCCGGAAGGAGGGACGGATGCACAACATCGAAGCGGCGGCCGAGCTGTTGGATGGCGTGGGTGTGGCCAAACCTGCGATCGAGGAGGCGGTGCGCCGCCTGCTGGAGGCGGTGGGCGAAGATGTCAACCGCGAGGGGCTGGAGCGCACTCCCAACCGTGTGGCCCGCATGTACGACGAGCTGCTGGCGGGCTACCGGGTGGACCCGCACGCGGTCATCAACGATGCGCTGTATGAGGTCGGCTACGACCAGATGGTGATCGTGCGCAACATCGAGTTCTACAGCATGTGCGAACACCACATGCTGCCTTTTCTCGGGCGGGCGCACATCGGCTACTGCCCGAACGGGAAGGTCATCGGCCTGTCGAAGATCCCGCGCATCGTCGACCTGTTCGCCCGGCGACTGCAGGTGCAGGAACGCATGACGCGCCAGATCGCCGACTTCCTCGAGGCGGCCCTGCATCCGTGCGGCACAGCCGTCGTCCTGGAAGGCTGGCATCTGTGCGCCACCATGCGCGGCGTCAAGAAGGCGCACGCCGTGATGGTCACCAGCTCGTTGACCGGTTCGTTCCGGGACAACGACTCGACGCGCAAGGAGTTCTTCGATCACATCGGGCGGGAGACGCTGCAGGTGTCGATCTGATCCTGCGTGCCCGGAGTGGACAGGCGCGATTAGGTAGGGGCGAAGCACCCGGGACATATCGGGTGCTTCGCCCCTACGGATTTACCGCGGGTAACAGTGAGGAACGATTGCGCGCCCCTACGGATTCTGGTCGAGGATGGACGTCCCCAGGAGCGATGCGCCGCCGTCGATCGCCAGGACCTGGCCGCGGATCATCTCCGCCTCCGGGCTGCACAGGAAGGCCACGACGCCGGCCACATCCTCGGGCGTCGTCAACCGTCCGGCGGGGGTTCGCGCCGCCAGCCGCTTGAAGATCTCGCCGTCACGCGTCAGGGCGAAGTACTGCAGCGCTTCGGTGGGCACCACGCCGGGTGACACGGCGTTGACCACGATGCCCAACGACGCCAGCTCGACCGACAGGTAGCGCACGAGCGCTTCCAGCGCGGCCTTGCTCGCCCCGACGACGACGTATTCGGGCAGCACGCGCGACGCGCCGGGGCTGCTGACGGCCACGATCCTGCCGCGGCGTCCTTGCATCAGCGGCGCGGCGAGCTGCGCCGCGAACAGCAGCGACCGGGCGTTGATGTTCATCGTCCAGTCCCAGCCCTTCGGCGTTTGTTCGAGGGCCGGGCGGTTGTAGCCGGAGGCGGCGTTCGAGATCAGGATGTCGAGCACGCCGTGCTCCTGGCGGACGGCTGCGAACAGTGTTTCCAGGCCCTGGATGTCTCCCACGTTCGCCCGCACGACGGTCGCCCGGCGGCCCAGGGCGCGGATCGCCTGGGCGGTTTCTTCCGCCGGAGCTCGGTTGCGGAAGAAGTTGACGATCAGGTCGGCGCCCTCGGCGGCGAGCTGCAGGGCGATGGCGCGGCCCAGGCCGCGCCCGGAGCCGGTCACCAGTGCCACCTTGCCTTCGAAGCGCATCGTCCGGGCCTCCTCGGGTGTCCGAGCGTCGGGCGACGCTCGAGCGGAGAGACGCGTTCATCATACCATCCGCGCCCCTTTCATCCTCTTTCGCCAGCGTGGACTCCCGCTGCCCGGGACGCTGTGATAGCATCCGACCGATGGACGCGGCGGAGGCTCGGGCACGGATCGCAGCCGAGATGCGCCGGGCGGTCGCCTCGCGTGCCGCCGGGAATGAGGGGCGTGCACGTGTGTGTGCCCGTCGTGCCGCCGGATGGGGCCTGGCCCTCGCCTGGGGCAGCTCCGAGCGACCGAACGCCTATGATCTGCTCCGCCGGGCGGCCGACGACCCGTCGCTGACCGAGTCGGTCCGCCAGGCCTCGGCGCGGCTCAGCGTCCGGGTGACCCAGGCACACCAACTCCCGCACCTCGAAGACCCGCTGGCGGATGCACGTCTGATCCTCGGGGTGCTCGGCTACGGTTTCGAAACACAAGACGATGCGCACGTTGATCGGTTCGATCACACGACCTGACAGTTCGATCCGACGTCTGCAGTGTCCGGTTGTGCCTGCATTGCTGGATCCAGTCCCCGTCGCTGCCGGCTTGGGCTGCGAGGCAGCCGAGGGGCATCGAGGCCGAGCCAGGATGACCCGAGACACGGCCGGCCTGCACTCACCCGAACCCGGCCGCTTCACGCGGACGCGGGCGCGCTGGCCCGGGCGTGGGAAGACCGTGGCCGCATCGGCTGCGGGCTCGTGATCGTTGCCATCAGCTATCTGGTGCTGCGCGGCTGCGTCCCGGCGCTGGCCGGGAAGAGACTTCCGGCGGTGCTGGAGACGGCGGTGACCGAAGCCTACGAGCACTGTGACCAGGACTTCCCGATCTGGCCCGGCGAGGTTCGGATGCCGACGTGCGACCTGGTGACGATCCGCGCCGCCGGCGCCGGAACGGTTCCCTCCGGCTCGCGCGCCGCCGGGATCACTCGTGCGCTGTGCTATCACGTCGACACGGAGAAGCTGTTCTGGGGTGAGGTCGGTCAGTGGAAGCACGAGATGGCCTGGGCCCTGCGGACCTTCAGCAAGGTGGCCGTCCTGCACGACGGCGAGTGGATTCTGTATCCGGATGAGGATGAACGACGATCGAGCGCGCTGGATCGAGTTCCAGTGCCCGGGTGAGTATGAGGCTTCGTCGGGCCTGGTCCCGCGTCGGTCGTGACCCGGCGCGTGTGAAGCGCCGGCCCGGCGTTGACGGCCGGAACCCGGGTCGGGGGGATGCCCGGTGAGGAACAAGCACGGATGACGACTTCTAGAAAGGAAGGCTGAGATGGAGATCGCTCTGGCCCTGGGCGGGGGAGGGGCACGCGGGCTGGCGCACATCGGGGTGCTGAAGGTCCTCGAGCGCGAAGGGATTCGGATCGGCGCCATCGCCGGGACGAGCATCGGGGGAATCATCGGCGCGGCGTATGCCGCCGGATACGGGCCCGATCAGATCACCAACCTGGCGAACGCCGCCTCGATCCGCGACATGCTCCGGGCGCGTCCCGAAGGTCCGGCGCTGATGGGCATCAGCCGCATCGAACAATGGCTGCACGGGATTCTGGGCCAACGCACGTTCGCCGACCTGCGCATGCCGTTTGCCGTGACCGCCGCCGACCTGAACAGCGGCGAGGAGATCGTCCTGCGCGACGGGATCGTGGCGCACGCGGTCCTGGCGACGATCGCCCTGCCGGGCATCTTCCCGCCGCAGCTGATGGGCGACCACCGGCTGATCGATGGCGGCGCGTTGGACCCGGTCCCCGTGCGTCCGGCGCGCAGCCTGCTGAACGCGCCCGTCGTGGCATCCGTGCTCTCGCCGGGACGCGAGATGTGGAGCGAGGCGCGCTCCCCGAGCCTGTCGGCCATGCTGCCGGCATCCGAGATGCTGCTTCGCCTTCGGCCGGGGCAGGCGTTGAAGGTCTTCCAGGAGTACATGGAGATCACGGCGCGGACCTTCGCCGAAACGCGCCTCGAGATCGATCGGCCGGAAGTGATCGTGCGCCCCGAGGTGTGGCGCGTGGGCCTGCTGGATGAGCCGCCGGTGTCGGAGATGACCGAGCTCGGGATCCGGGCGATGAACAAGGCTCTGCCTGGCCTGCGCGCCCAGTTCACTCTTCCGGGCCGAGTCTCTCGGATGGTACGGCGGATCCAATCGGGCGGGAGATGATGGGACCGCGTGACCTGCGCGCCTACGCCCGAACGACGACCGCCCGGCTGATCGCCGGCGGACTGCTGGTCGTGTTGGTCGCCGGCGGCGTGCTGGTGTATGCGTCCTACGGGCCCGGCGCCATGTTCTCCGCGCTGCTGTGCATCAGCCTGGGGCTGGCGCCGATCGCGCTCGTGATCCTGGCGCTGGCGGGGCTCGACGCCCTGCGCCGCAAGGTCGATCGTGGCTGATCGTCGCATGGGGCGCGGCATCGTCGCCGGGCTCGAGAGCCGCTGGCGCGAGGCCGACGACCGGCGCGCACCCCTGATCGTCCTGCTGCACGGGCTGTCGGGCGACGAGGACGTGATGTGGGTCTTCGAGCCCGCCTTCCCGGCCTCGGCGCGCCTGCTCTCCTTGCGGGCTCCCTTCGCCCGTCCCGGAGGCGGCTTCAGTTGGATTGACCCGGAGCATGGCCCGATGCCGGGTATCCCCGCCTTCGCCGATGCCGCGCAGGCCATCGCGGACGCGGCAGCCGAAACGCTCCGCGGCGAACCGGATCGATCGCTGGTGCTGGCCGGGTTCAGTCAGGGCGCGGCGCTGGCACTCAGCGCGGCCGCACTCGGCATCCTGCATCCGGATGCCGTCGTGGCCCTGGCCGGCATCCTGCCTCCCGGCGACCTGACCGGGCTGCCCTCGGTGCCGATCTTCTGGGCTCACGGGAAGAAGGATGTGGTCGTGCCCGTCGAGCGCGCCCGGCGCGACGTCGAGCGCCTGCGGCAGGCCGGCGCTTCGCTGACCTACTGCGAAGCCGACGTCGGGCACAAGCTCGGCGCGGAGTGCTTCCAGGGCCTTCGCCAATGGTTCGCCGGCCTGTCGTTGGATCACCCTCCCAGCGTCGCATGACGTTCGTCCCGGGTGGAGGGTAGGTCCTCCGTTCCGCGTCCGTCTCGATGGTGCTATCCTTCGGGAAGCGTCTGGATATCCTCCCTGGGTAGGCGCATGCCTGCCCGTCTATCCGATCTTTCACCACGGAGCGCTGCATGAGCAATCACGAGCTCGATGAGAAGGTCATCAACTGCATCCGTTTCCTTTCCGCCGACGCCGTCCAGCAGGCCAAGTCGGGTCACCCGGGCATGCCCATGGGGGCGGCGGCGATGGCCTACACGCTGTGGTCGCGTCACCTCAAGTTCGATCCGACCGATCCGCACTGGCCGGACCGCGATCGCTTCGTGCTCTCGGCCGGACACGGATCGGCGCTGCTGTACTCGATGCTGCACCTCTCGGGCTACGACCTGCCGCTCGACGAGCTCAAGCGCTTCCGCCAGTTGGGAAGCAAGACGCCCGGGCACCCCGAATTCGGTGAGACCCCCGGCGTGGAGACCACCACCGGTCCGCTCGGCTCCGGATTCGCCATGGGCGTGGGCATGGCCGTGGCGGTGGAGCATCTGGCGGCGATGTACAACCAGCCCGATCTGCCCGTCGTCGATCACTTCATCTATGCCATCGTGTCGGATGGCGACCTGATGGAAGGCGTCGCCTCCGAGGCGGCCTCGTTCGCCGGGCATCAGAAGCTCGGCCGTCTGATCTACCTGTACGACGACAACCACATCACCATCGACGGCCCCACCGATCTGGCCTTTTCCGAGGACCGGGTGAAGCGTTTCGAGGCCTACGGCTGGCACACGATCAGCGTGCCGGACGGCAACGACGTCGAGGCGATCGATCGCGCCATCCAGGCCGCCCGGAAGGACCCGCGTCCGTCGCTCATCGCCTGCCGGACCCACATCGGTTTCGGCCTGCCGAACAAGCAGGACAAGTCCTCGGCCCACGGCGAGCCGGCGGGCGACGAGGAACTCGACGCCGCCAAGAAGAAGCTGGGCTGGCCGACCGAACCGCGCTTCCTGGTTCCCGAGGACGTGCTGGCGCATCTGCGGCCCGCCGCCGAGCGCGGCAAGAAAGCCCATGCGGCCTGGCTGCAGCTCATGGAGCGCTTCGCCAAGTCGCACCCCGATCTGGCGTCGCAGTTCACCCGCACGCAGGCCGGCAAGCTGCCCGAAGGCCTGGCGGCGCTCGCCCCGGACGCTCCCGCCGACCCGAAGGGCATGGCGACGCGGGCCGCGTCGGGCAAGGTGCTCAACGCCCTGGCCCCGGCACTCCCCGAGCTGATCGGCGGTTCCGCCGATCTAACCCCGTCCAATCAGACGTCGATCAAGGACGCCGGCGATTTCACACCCGAGGCGCGCGGCGGACGCTACCTGCGCTTCGGCGTGCGCGAGCACGCCATGGGGCAGATCCTCAACGGCCTCAGCCTGCATGGCGGGCTGATCCCCTACGGCGGAACGTTCATGGTGTTCGCCGACTACATGCGCCCGCCGATCCGCCTGGCGGCGATCATGCACAAGCGCATGATCCTGATCTACACGCACGATTCGATCGGCGTCGGCGAGGACGGCCCGACGCACCAGCCCATCGAGCACTTGCTGACCCTGCGGGCCATCCCGAATCTGTGCCTGCTGCGGCCGGCCGATGCCAATGAAACCAAACAGGCGTGGCTGGTGGCGCTGGAACGGAGCAATGGTCCGACGGCGCTGGCCCTCACCCGGCAGGCGCTGCCGGTTTACGATCGCGCCAAGTACGCACCAGCCGACGGGCTGCGGCGCGGCGCCTACGTGATGGCCGACCTCGGCAAGGGCAAGCCGTCGGTCCTGCTGATGGCCTCCGGCTCCGAGGTCGAGATGATCGTCGCCGCCGCCGAGAAGCTCGTCGAGCAAGGCACGGCGGTGCGCCTGGTCTCGTTCCCCTCCTGGGACCTGTTCGAGGCCCAGCCCGAGTCCTACCGGCAGCAGGTGCTGCCGGCCGATCTCCGGGCGCGGGTGGCCGTCGAAGCCGGCGTGAGCATGGGCTGGGACCGCTACGTGGGCGACAAGGGCGTCGTCGTCGGGATCGACCGCTACGGTGCCTCGGCGCCCTACAAGGACGTCTACAAGCACGTCGGGTTGACGGTCGACAACGTGATCGCCGCCGCCCACAAGGCCATGGCCGCGGCAAAGTAGGGAGGTGGTGGCGTGAAGGTAGCCGTTGCGTGTGATCATGCCGGATTCCCGCTGAAGGAAACCGTGCTCGCCGCCGTCCGCGCCGCGGGCCACGAGGTCGTCGATCTGGGCACGAATTCCACGGCCCCGGTTGACTACCCGGACATGGCCGAGAAGGCCGGCCGTGCCATCCAACGCCAGGAAGCGGAGCGCGGCATCGTGTTGTGCGGCTCCGGGGTCGGTGCGGCGCTGGCGGCGAGCAAGATGATCGGCGTGCGCGCCGGCGTGTGCCACGACACGTATTCCGCGCATCAGTGCGTCGAGCACGACGATGTCAACGTGCTGGCGCTCGGCGCCCGGGTCATCGGCCCCGACGTGGCGGTTGAGATCGTGCGGGCATTCCTGGCGGCGAAGTTCACCGGCGAGGAACGCCACGTGCGCCGGCTGAACAAGATCCTGGCGATCGAGCGATCGGAGGACCTCCCGCAAGCAGGGAGCATGAGCGCAAGCGCCGAAAGCAAACCGGGCTTCTGGCTGGCGGGCATCGCCCGCGCGGACCTCAGCCCCGAGCGGTTGGGGCACTGGGCCGAGCCTGGCAGGATCGAAGGCGTACTGATCGAATGGGGTTCGGCCGTCGGCGGGGACGACACGCGCCCGGCGATCCGATCCCTGGCACAGGCAGGCTGGAGTACGCAGCAGATGTCCGACGCCCTGATGGCGTCGGACATTCGTTCCGCCGCCGGCCTGCTCCTGGCGAGCCACGAGCGCAGCAACGGCCGAAGCGGCTTCGTCGCCGCGCGGTTCCCCGCAGGCGCGGCGGCCGGTTCCTATCGGCAGCGCGCCGAAGATCTGACGCGGCTGGTCAACCGTCCCAACCTGATCATCGGCTTCCCCCACACGTCAGCCGGGCTCGAGGCGGCCGAGGCTCTGTTGAAGGACGGCCAGCCAGTGCTCATCGGACCGGTGGTCTCCTTCGATGGCCTCGGCCTGGCATTGGACGCCTGCACTCGAGGGCTGCGGGGACGAACGCGTACGGGTTCCTCGGATCTTCCATTGTGTCTGGTTGTCTTCGACCCCGCCGGCGTTGTCGCACAGGTCGAGACGCTGCTCGCGGAACTGGCGGCCGGTACGGGACGACGCTCCGAGCGGGCGGCGGCCCTGGCCGGCCGTACGGGCAACGTGCTGCTTCAACTTGCCCTGGCTCAGGTTGGGGCGGCCCAGGCAGACGTCGGCGACCTCGGCTCGATCGGGCTGATCGCCCTGAGTGCGTGGGGAGAGGTCGGCCTGGAGGAGGGCGACCCGTCGTCCGGGACCGGAGCGCAGATCGGTATCCGGCTCGCCGGTGGGGAGGGGACGGCGGAAGGCATGGCGCGTCTGGGATTGTCCGAAGACTGGGCGATGATCTCGTCGTCCCGGGCGCACCTGGAAGGGCTGACCTCGCTGGGGATCTCCGTGGATGAGCTCGGGATTCAGGCGAGTGCAGATGCACTCAAGTCGGACGAGGCGAGCACCACGCGCGACCATCACGCAATCGAGGCACTGGCGAGGCAGGCTCGAGCCGAGCTTGGCGAGCTGGCAGCGGAGCTGCCTGCCGCGCTGGCAGGATTGGAAGCCGATCACGTCGGGCGGCGCATGTGGAGCGGGGACGTCTCGCTGTGGACGGACAAGCCGTCCGAGGCCGACGAGGCCTCGCGCCGCCTGGGCTGGCTGACGCTTCCCGAGGTGATGCAGGCCGAGGTTGGCGCGCTCAAGGCCTTTGCCGAGGAGCTGCGGAGCGAAGGCTTGCGCCATGCCGTCGTGCTCGGGATGGGTGGGTCCTCGCTGGCGCCGGACGTCTTCCGCAGGGTTCTGCACCCGGCGCACGGGATGGAGCTGCACGTCCTCGACAGCACCGATCCGGAGATGGTCGAGCGAATCGCCGGCGCCGTCTCACCCGGCGAGGCGCTGTACATCGTATCCAGCAAGTCCGGGACGACGACCGAACCGCTGGCGCTGCTCGAGTACTTCTGGGCGGCCGCGCAGGCCGCCGTCGGCGATGACGCCGGGCGACACTTCGCCGCCGTCACCGATCCCGGGACCTCGCTTCAGACGCTGGCCGAAGAGCGTGGTTTCCGGCGTGTCTTCTCCGCACCGGCGGATGTCGGCGGACGCTACTCGGCGCTGTCCGTCTTCGGTCTGCTCCCGGCGGCGCTGCTGGGTGCGGACATCGGCGCCATGCTGACCGGTGCGGCGGACATGGCGCGACGCTGCGGGCCCGGTGTGGAGGCGGCACGCAACCCGGGGCTGCACCTGGGCGCGACCCTCGCCCTGGCAGCCGAACGCGGGCGGAACAAGCTTACGTTCCTGGCGGACGAAGGCCTGGAGCCGCTCGAGGACTGGATCGAGCAGCTGATCGCCGAGAGCAGCGGCAAACAGGGGAAGGGCATCCTGCCCATCACCGGCGAACCTCCAGGCGCGGTGGAGAGCTACGGGCGCGATCGCCTGTTTGCCTACTTGCGGACGACCGGTGCGCAGGATGAACTCGTCGCCGGACTGACCCGCGCCGGGCATCCGGTGGCGGTGATCGACGTCGATCCGGGGGAGCGGGGGTTGGGGGAGGAGTTCTTCCGCTGGGAGTTTGCCACGGCCGCCGCCTGCCATCGACTTGGTGTGAACGCCTTCGACCAGCCGGACGTGCAGCGGGCGAAGGATCGCACGTCCGAACTGCTGAAGACCTACCGCAAGCAAGGGTCCATCCCGACGCCCGCCGTCCTGTGGCAGGCGCAGGGGATCTTGCTCGAGGGCCGTGAGGGTTCGCTGCCGGGCCCAACGCCTGCGGATCTGGCGTCCGCTCATTCCGCGGTCCTGTCACTGCTCCACGACGGCGAGGCGCTGTGCTTCCTGGTCTATCTGCCGGTCGATGTCGCCCTGGAGGCGGACCTCCTCCGATTGCGCACGGCCGTACGCGACCGACGCCGTGCTGCCTCGTCTCACGGGTTCGGGCCGCGCTACCTGCACTCGACGGGCCAGCTCCACAAAGGCGGGCCGGACGATATGGTCTTCATCGTGCTGACCGCCGATCGGGGCATGGGCGTCGCCGTCCCGGGAATGGGCGTGACGTTCAACCTGCTGCAGCGCGCCCAGGCCATCGGCGATCTGCAGTCCCTGTTGTCCCTTGGCAGGCGGGCCTTCGGCTTCCATCTCGACTCCACCGCCCGCCTGCCGGACTGGTTCGCATCCTTTCATGCCGCGCTTGCCGACTCAACCGACGCCTAACCCTCAGGCTCCGACTACTCTCCGGGCATCCCCGCCCTCACGACGGCTGATCCATCGCGGGCAACGAGAATCGCGGGCCGGGTCGTTCGGCATGAGCCCTCGCCGTCGATCGCCTTTGCCTCGCGCCATCCTCGCCGGCGAGCAGGAAGGCGCCTTCGACCATCTGCCCGAGACGGTCATTGCCAATCTGCGAAGACCCCATTCAGAGAACGCGCGCTTGTGGAATACGTTCTACCCTCGGCCGGGGGACGGCCTGCGCCTCGAACAGCTTCTCTCGATCACCCCGCTGTGGGGGTCGACTCCGGACGCACGCCGACGCCGACCGGCTCGAGCCGTACTTCTGGGGCGTGCACCCGAGCGGCCGGGAACTTGGAGGGACTGGGCGAGGCGCTGGACGAGGTCGATGGACCGGGCCCACGGACCGAGATCGACCTGCTGCTCCGCGGGACATCGAACCTGATCGTGATCGAGGCCAAGAACCTGAGCACGCTCGGCCGCTGCGGCCGATACCAGCGAAAGGTGTGCCCCGAGGTCCATCTCTCGGCGGAACACTGGCTCGACACCTGCCGGTACTGGGAGGTGCCTGCGGCCCGATTCGATCGGCTGCTCGAGTTCGGCGCCCGGCCCGGCCCCGGCGCGGCGACCCCGCCGTGCGCCCGGCACTACCAGCTGGCGCGCACCGTCCTGGTGGGAGATGCGCTGGCGCGGCGCCACGCGCTGCGCCTGCACGTCTGGGTCCTCGTGCCGCGCAGCCGCTGGCCGGCGCTCGAGCGAACCTGGCTCGGCTTCGTCGACGGCGTGCGCGACCCCGACCTGTGGCGCCGGCTGCGCGTCGTGGCGTGGGACCGAATCCGCTCCGCGACCTAGTCTCCCAGCTCGAAGCGGGCCCGCACAGCTCGGGGTGCCAGGCTCGGAAGCCCTAAGTCCGTCGTGTAGCCCGGATTCCCCGATTCTTGGGTGGGAACGGTGACCCGTTTCGATGGACCGAAACTGGGTTAGCGCATCAGCTGGGGCGGCTCACCGTCGTTGGGGGAGCAAGGTCCCGACAGGCCTCGCAGAGCCTCCTTGACAACTAGAACAAACGTGCTATTCTAGGTATCGATCTCCCCCAAGCGGGGGAACACCTGGAGTGAGCCGATGGCCAAGCGAGCTGCAGCACAAACCCAACCCCTGCCGGTCGAAACCGGGACGCGCGACGCTGTCCTGGAGAAGGCGGTCGGCGAGATCACCAAGAAGTACGGCGACGGTGCGGTGATGCGCCTGGGCGAGGCGACGCACCTGGTGGTGGAGGCGATTCCGACGGGGTCGCTGTCGCTGGATCTGGCGCTGGGGGTGGGGGGCATCCCGCGCGGGCGGGTGACGGAGGTGTTCGGGCCGGAGTCGTCGGGCAAGACGACGCTGTGCCAGCACATCGTGGCCGAAGCGCAGCGCCTGGGCGGGGTGTGTGCCTACATCGACATGGAGCATGCGCTGGACCCGGCGTATGCCGAGAAGTGCGGGGTGGACGTCGAGAACCTGTACATCTCGCAGCCGGATACGGGGGAGCAGGCGCTGGAGATCGCCGAGACGCTGGTGCGGAGCGGGGCGGTGGACGTGGTGGTGATCGACAGCGTGGCGGCGCTGGTGCCGCGGGCGGAGATCGAAGGCGACATGGGGGACGCCACGATGGGGATGCAGGCGCGGCTGATGAGCCAGGCGCTGCGCAAGCTGATCGGGCGTGATCAAGCAGACGAACACGGCGGTGGTGTTCACCAACCAGCTGAGGCAGAAGATCGGGGTGATGTTTGGGAACCCGGAGACGACGACGGGTGGGATGGCGTTGAAGTTCTATGCGTCGGTGAGGTTGGACGTGACGGCGGATCGAGAGCATCAAGGTGGGGCAGGAAGTGGTGGGGAGCCGGACGCGGGTGCGGGTGGTGAAGAACAAGGTGGCGCCGCCGTTCAAGGTGGCGGAGTTCGACATCCTGTACAACGAGGGGATCTCGAAGGCGGGGGACGTGCTGGATCTGGGGGTGACGTTGGGTGCGGTGGAGAAGCGCGGGTCGTTCTACACGGTGGGCGAGCAGCGGATCGGGCAGGGGCGTGAGAACGCCCGGCAGACGCTGAAGGACAACCCGGCCATGATGCAGGAATTGGAGGCCAGGGTGCGCGCCGGAGGGCAGGGCGTCACCGCCGCTGGTCCCAACGGCGGCGGGCCCGAGGAGGGTGACGACTAGCGAACTGCGCGTCTCCAACCGCGCTTGCCCGGATGAAGGTGCCGCACGCCCGGTCTATAATCAGGCGGCGATGAACAGCCCGGTGCGGTGCCTCTGGCTCCCCCTTGGTGCAGCGTTGCTCGCCGGTTGCGCGAGCGGCGTGACGCCGACCATCCCGCCGGGTACGCCGGGACCGACGCCGGTCGTCGATCTCCAGCTCGTCCCCGTCCCCACCGAATCGCCGGTCCCGCTCCCAGCCGCCCCCACGGCCATCTGCTCCAACGATGCTGAGTTTCTGGAGGACCTGACCCTGCCCGACGGGACGCTGGTCCTTCCCGGCGCAGCCCTCGACAAACGCTGGTTGATTCTCAATCGAGGCGGATGCGGCTGGGGTCCGGAGTATCGCCTGGTGCAGATCGGTGACAGTCGCATTCAGGGCCCGCGCGAGTTGGCGCTCTACCCGGCGGTGGCAGGAGGGCAGGCGACCTGGCAGGTCTCGCTCGTGGCGCCGCTGGAGGAGGGTGAATACATCAGCCGCTGGCAGGCGCAGGCGCCCGATGGGACGACCTTCGGCGATGAGGTCTATGTCCTGATCGTCGTCGACGCCACCCCGCTCACGCCCAGCCCGATCCCCACGGCTCCGAGCCCTTGATCGATCTGGAGCCATCAGCCAACGCCCGGATCGTGATACCATCGCTGGCGACCTCGCTTCCCGGGGGGAACGGGACGGGGTGACCGGGGGATCGGCAGGCATGGGGGGATCAAGCGCCGGGTGAACGGCGCCTTGCGGGCGCTCACCGGCATCGCCTGCACCGCGGTTAAGGCGCCCTTCGACCGCCGCCCGCTCATCCTGGTCGCCAATCCGTTCATCATCCATGAGGCGCGGCGGGTCTCCCTCTGACGGAGGCCGGAACTCGGTGACCGGTTTCGCCACCACGGGGTTGACGGGCGATCCGATTCGCGGACGGCTGTCCGGCAAGTGTGGGGAAACGCCGCGGCTGCGCCGGCGCGGGACTTACATCCAGGCCAAAGGAGCCTAACCACGATGCGTCTTCTTCTGATCGCCAATCCAACTTCGGGTCGGGGCGCAGGCGCACGCGCCGTCGGCCCGATCTCGGAGCAGCTGCGGTCCGCCGGGATCAGCTTCGACGTCGTCCGCACCGAGCGACCCTGGCATGCGGCTGAACTGGCCGCCGGGGCGGCCGGCCAGGGCTGGGATGCGGTCGTGGCGGTCGGGGGCGACGGCACGGCCAACGAGACGATCAACGGGCTGATGCAGATCCCGCTCGCCGCAGCGTCCCGCCATGGGCGTCATCGCCGTCGGGCGCGGGAACGACTTCGCCTACGGGATGGGCATCGCCCCGGGCATCGCCGAGGGTTGTGGCGCCGTGCTCTCCGGACGCAGGCGCCGGATCGACGTCGGCCGGGTGACCGGCGGGCTGTACCCGCAGGGACGCTACTTCGGCAACGGCATCGGCATCGGCTTCGACGCCGTCGTCGGCTTCGAAGCGTTGAAGCTGGCCCCGCTGAGCGGGTTCGCTTCCTATATCGTGGCGGCGCTGAAGACGATCAGCGTCTACGACCACGGTCCGCGTTTGCGCATCGAGCTGGACGGGGAAACACACGTCCAGGAAACGCTGATGGTTTCGGTGATGAACGGCCGCCGGATGGGGGGCGGGTTCCACATGGCCCCCAAGGGCGACCCGGGGGACGGCCAGTTCGACGTGTGCATCGCAGGACAGGTGACGCGCGGCCGGATCCTGAGCCTGATCCCGCACTTCCTGAAGGGCGACCAGGAGGGCCAGCCGGCGATCAGCGTTGCCCGCTGCCGGCACGTGCGGGTGACGGCCGAGGTCGGCGTCCTGCCGGCGCACGCCGACGGCGAGACGCTGTGCGTCGACGGGCATTCGCTCGAGGCCGAGCTGCTGCCGGCCCAGCTCGAGGTGTTGAGTGCGGCCGGGGCTTGATCGACGCGCGGCGACCTGGGTGGTGAACGGGACGGCCTGGCGGCTGTCCCGCCTGGCCTGCCGCATCGACGACGATGAGGTGCACAAAATCCCGGCGCGCGGCCCGCTGCTCCTGGTGACCAACCACGTCAATTTCCTCGAGATCCCGCTTGTGCTTTCGCACCTGCAGCCGCGCCCGGTCACCGGGCTGGCGAAGGCCGAGACGTGGAACAGCCCGCTGATGGGGCTGCTGTTCAACCTGTGGGGCGCGATCCCCGTCCGGCGCGGGGAGGGCGATGTCGTCGCCATCCGACGCGTGCTGGAGGCGCTCGAGGCCGGCATGATCGTCGCCATCTCGCCCGAAGGGACTCGGAGCGGGGATGGTTGCCTGCGGCGGGCCAAGCCGGGGATCGGATTGTTGGCGGCGCATTCGTCGGCCCCGATTCTGCCGGTGGCGTTCTACGGACACGAGCAGATCTGGTCCAACGTCAGCCGCCTGCGGCGGACCGACTTCCACATCCGTGTCGGGCAGCTCCTGCGGGTGAGGGCGGACGGACGGTGGACGGCCGAGAAGCGCCAGGCGGTGGCGGACGAGATCATGACCCGCATTGCGGCCCTGCTCCCGCGCCAGTATCAGGGAGCGTATGCGGACTTCCCGACGGGCACGTCCAACTTCCTCGAGCCGGTGCCCGCCGCCTCCTGATCCCGCCTCTCCACTTCAGCCTCGCTCGGCAGCTGACCAACTCGCCGGCCGAACGGCCGGCCCACGCACCGCTGCTACTCCGACCCGAGAAGCGGGCGCGCCTCGCCGGCCCCGAACTCGGTCACCAGCGCCTCGACCTCCGACGACAACGTGGCCCCAACGCCCGGGATCGCCTGCAGCCCTCTGAGACCCATCGTTCGGTACACGAGCCCGATGTCCTGGTCCATCTCCTCGATCGCCCAGGCCGCCTTGCGGTAAGTCCACACGCGGTTCGCAGGACCGGCGTCGATTTCAACGCCGTACGCCTGGTTGGCCAGCCGCTCTGCGACGCGCCGGTTCAAGGCATGCTTATCGCCGGGAATGATCGGCCGCGGGATGCGATCCGAAAGGCCATAGCGCGCACACAGCTCGCGCACGCGCCGCGCCAGCCGGCGGGTGACGTCGCCCTTCGGAGCGTAGCTCGCTTCGGGATACAGGGCGCGGTAGCTGGCCATCAGATGGGGGAAGCGCCCGGCCAGCGCCTCCAGGAAGTACGCCTTCTGCTGATCGGCGAGGGTCAGCGTGCCGGCCAGCACGAAACGACCGCCGTGCTCGGCCGTCCACTTCACGACCAACTCGAGCGTGGCGTCATCGTCGCTGATCCCGGGCAGCACCGGCATCAGGCAGGTGCCGGTGAGCAGGCCGGCCGCCGCGAACTGGGCCATCGCCCCGAAGCGTTTCTCCGGCGCGGGGAGCCAGGCGTTCCACCTGGCGCACCTGCGCGTAGCTCGGAGCATCCGGCGTCGTCAGGATGCTGAAGGCGACGACCGAAGGCGCCCGGCGGTTGATGTCCTGGAGAAGATCAAGGTCGCGCAGCACCAACGGTGATCGCTCGAGCACGAAGACCGGGAAGCCCAGTTCGAGGCATACCTCCAGCATGCGGCGCGAGATCTGGAACTTGCGCTCCGCCGGCTGGTAGTCGCCGGTGAAGACCAGATCGACCGGGACCCGGGACAGGGCGCGGCGCAGCAGGCCCGGCGCGTTCTGCTTGACCTTGATCAGATGGGCGAAGTCCTCGGGGTCGTCGTACGGCGCGTACTTGCGCTCCCGACAGTAGCAGAAGGCGCAGCCGTGCTGGCAGCCGATGTAGGGGTAGGCCGAGTAGCGCGTCCAGAACCAGTGATCGGCGCGCTTGGCCTTGTTCAGGATGGACTTGGGCGAGTAGGCGACGAATCGGTCCGGCGGCTCATCGTCGGATGATCGATCCCGCGTCTCGGCGCTCGCGGTGAGATTCGCAAGCCACGGCTGCGTGATGCCGGCAGCCAACTGCCTGGCAACGGCCGCGCCGATCGAAGCCTGGCAGGGAAGGACGCCGCTCCAGGTTTGCGGGCCCCAATCGCCGGATCTCGTGCGCTCGGGCCGCGACCGCGAGGCGGGCAAGTAGCGAGAAGACCGCGCGGGCCGGTGAGGCGGCGGTCCAGCTCTCGGCGAGCGCCGTGCCGCATCACGGGTCTGTCCGGACAGGCGTCCCGCCATGCGGATCAGGTCGCGATCCTTCAGGATGAGGCTGATAACCGGCCGGCGGGAGTTCGGCGCAGGCGCGGTCGAAGTCGACGCCCGTGTCGGTATACTCGGCGGCGAAGACGGCTTTCCCGGCCTCCAGGAACGGCGACAGGGACTCGCACCATCCCTGGTCGAAGCAGTCCTCCGTCAACGCCCAGTCGAAATCGAGCACCAGTTCGGCGGCCTGCTCGGGATCGTTCTTCAGCCCGATCGACAGGCCCAGGGCATGCGCCTCGGACGCCAGCCAGCGGTTGTAGCGCAGCTGATCGTCGTAGGTGATCGGGAAGCCGGTGTCATTGTCGTACCCGTCGATGTTGTCGGGTTCGACGGCGTCGAAACCCTTCTCCCGGCACATGCGGAGACGGGCGGACATGATCGGACCCAGCAGGTCGATGCGCCGCACATCGAGCCAGCGTTCGCCGGGCCAGCCTTCGTACTTCTCGCCGATCACGTCCTCCGGGAAGTCGGACGCGTCCGGCCGCCAGTCCTCCCACGAGCCGACGCTCAGGTAGCAGATCGTCCTTCTGCCGCGGGCGTGCAGGTCGGCGATCGTCCCCGCGTCGGTCTCGAACAGGTCGAGGTCGTAGACCTCCGCATCGACGTCCAGATCCACGGGCAGCCCGGTCAGCTGCCACTGCCAGGTCATTCCAGGCGTCGGGATCCAGGTGCCCGGCGCGGCAGGCAGCGGCGGGATCGGAGATGCGACCGGCGCCGGGAGCGTGGGATCGGCAGGTAAAGGAAGAGAGGCGGGTCCCAAGCGGCAGGCCAGGCTCAACAGCAGGGGGAGCACCAGCACCGGGAGCCGGCGTTTGGGGCTGTGCATCAGCGCCCCGCCGGGTGATATGGGAGGCGGATGATCGTCCGATCCGCCGCCACGCCATTCACGCGCCGCGTGAGCGGCCGCCTCGAGCCGGGGGGCATTCTCCCTTGCCTACTCGGCCAGCCAGCGCTCAACGTAGTACTCCAGGAGCGGCACGAACTCGTCGGTCGCCTTCTGATTGCCCGCCGGCGTCGGATGCGAGTCGCCGGAGTAGGCATAGGCCGAGGTGTTCGAGCCCTGGTCGAAGATGTATTCGATCTCGCCGTCCACCAGGCGGTGATGATTGCCGCCGGAGGCGCCGACATCGTTCTCATCCGGAGACCCGCCGTTCGAGGTCAACACGTTGTAGAAGTCGAACACGGCGACGTTGGCGAGCGGGTAATCTGCGAGCCACTCTTCCACCAGCCAGCGGTTGAACGCCCGTGCGTTGGCGGCCTGCTCGGGGTTGGTCTCATCCTCGTGGAGCGGCGGGGCGGTGATGGCCACGAACAGCTTGTCGGGGCGCGAGGCGAAGACCTCGAGCAGGTCGACATAGATCCCTTTTGCGTTGGCGACCGTCTGCTCTCCGCTGCACGCATCCAGGCCGCGCAGCGGGTTGTCGCCCAGCGTGGGCGGATCCTGCGGGTTTCCTTCCAGCGCCGAGTTGGGGAAGCAGGACTTGAACAGGATGATGCTGTTCTCGCCTCCCGGGTCCTGCTCGAGGCGGGAATAGGAGGCGTGCTGCTCGGATTCGGCGATCAGGGCATCCATGATCGCCTGGCTGTCCGGGCCCTGCATCCACGTCCACCAATGACCGGTGTCGGTATACGACCCGATCGGCCCTCCAAGATCGGAGGCGTCCGGGCCCCAATCGTAGTTGGTGTCGCTGACGAAATATCCCCAGTCCATCAGGGCCAGGCCGAGGCCGCCATGCTCATCGGCGAGCCAGTTCTCGCCCGACGAATGGTGAACAAAGACCAGCTTGCGTCCATTGTCCTGCCCGGCGTCTGCCGCCGCAGGCTCCTCGCCGGAGGGTGGGGCTTCCGCCTGCTCGGCTTCGCCCTCGCTTTCGGAAATGACCTCCGGTTCCTCATCTCCTCCCGCTCCGCCGGCGACGGCGCCCGGCAGGGCGCAGGCGAGCGACGTCGTCAGGCCGAAGACGATCAGCGCAACCAGCGCAGGTCGATTCATGAGACGCCTCCGTATGCAGGTGTGATGGAACGAGAGGGCAGGTGTGCCCGTGGCCGGGCCGGCGAGGGGACGATGGGGTGCATCCGAGTCGATGGGCGGGGCAGTGGAAGGAACCCGGCGATCATTGCCCGGGCCATCAGATCCTGCAAGGCCGCGCTCGCTGGGTGTGAAGGACATCCCCGCCTGCGCCGGCATCCCCCCGGGCGAGTCCGGAGGGCCCCCGCCGGCGACGGATGGAAGTCTATAGGAGCCTGACGGCTTGCACAACCACCGACACGGGCAGAGGGACAGATGCCTCTCTGCTCGCTTCCAAAACGAAAGCCCGACCGGCCTTGGTCCTGAGAACCTGGTCGGTCGGGCCCGGAATGCTGGCTGGTCGTGCGCGCCGCGATCCGATGGGCAGGCGGTGACCGGCGGCTTAGGTGCCTTCTTCCCACGACGCCAGGTATTTGCGCTGCTCGGCGCTGAGCACATCGATGCGGATGCCCATCGCCTCGAGCTTGAGGCGGGCGATCTCGCGATCGATGTCCTCCGGGACGCCGTAGACCTTGTTCTCCAGTTCGCTGGCGTGCTGGAGCATGTACTCCAGCGCCAGGGCCTGGTTGGCGAAGGACATGTCCATCACGCTGGCCGGATGGCCCTCGGCTGCCGCCAGGTTCACCAGGCGGCCCTCGGCCAGCAGGTTGATGCGGCGGCCGTCCGGGAGCAGGTACTGCTCGATGAACTCGCGCACCCGGCGCTTCTCGCCGGCCATCGACTCCAGCGCCGGGATGTTGATCTCGACGTTGAAGTGCCCGGAATTGCTGAGGATGGCGCCGTCCTTCATCACCTCGAAGTGATGCCGATCGAGGACGTTCAGGTCGCCGGTGAGGGTGCAGAAGATGTCGCCGATCGGGGCGGCGTCGGCCATGGGCAGGACGCGGAAGCCGTCCATCACCGCCTCCAGCGCGGCCAGCGGATCGATCTCGGTGACGACGACGTTGGCGCCCATGCCGCGCGCCCGGTTGGCCAGGCCGCGCCCGCACCAGCCGTAGCCCGACACGACGAACACCTTGCCGGCCAGCAGGATGTTCGTGGCGCGCACGATGCCGTCGACGGTCGATTGCCCGGTGCCGTAGCGGTTGTCGAAGAAGTGCTTGGTCATGGCGTCGTTGACGGCGATGACCGGGTAGGCCAGGGCCTTGTCGGCCGCCATCGCCCGCAGGCGAATCACGCCGGTCGTCGTCTCTTCGGTGCCCCCGCGCACGTCCTTGAGCAGCTCGCGGCGGTCCTTGTGGAGCGTGCTCAACAGGTCGGCGCCGTCGTCCATGGTGACGTGCGGCTTGTGATCCAGGGCGGCGTGGATGTGCTTGTAGTAGGTGGCGTTGTCCTCGCCCTTGATGCCGAAGACCGGGATCTCGTAGTGCGAGACGAGCGAAGCGGCGACGTCATCCTGGGTGGAGAGCGGGTTGGAGGCGGTCAGGATCGTGTCGGCTCCGCCGGCCTGCAGCGTGCGCATCAGGTTGGCGGTCTCGGTGGTCACATGCAGGCAGGCCGAGACGCGGGTCCCCTTCAGCGGGCGCTCCTTCTCGAAGCGCGCCCGGATCTGGCGCAGGACGGGCATCTCCTGTTCGGCCCACTCGATTCGACGCCGGCCGCCTTCGGCCAGGCGCATGTCTTTCACATCGTGCGTTTGACTCATGGAACCCTCAACTCCTGGGGGGAATAGGACGCCGGGCCAAGTCGCCCGACGCCCTCATGATAGCCGCAAAACGGCCAGAATCCTAGCCTCTGATAGCAGCGCAGCGCGGCGGCATTCTCCCGGGCGACGTTGAGCACGATCGTCCGCAGTTCGGGGCGCTGCAGCAGGGCCTGGACGACGGCCGCCGTCGTGCGCGTGGCCAGTCCCTGGCCGCGGTGCGCCGGGTGGGTGTAGACGTTCCCGACCGCCGCCACGCCGCGCACGGTGGAGACGACGTGCGTCCCTGCGGCAGACACCAGGTGACCCTCACGGCGGATACCGAAGAAGGCCTCGTCGGCAAGCTGGCCGGGATCGAAAGCGTCCGGCCGGTCCGAGCCCTTTCCAAACAGCGCTTCGATTTCCGGCAGGTCTTCCAGCGTCAGCGGGTGTGCGCCCTGCGCCTGCGACGGATCGAACGCATCCGGGCGCAGGACCATGCGCCACATGATGGTCTCGTGTGATTCCAGGATGCGATCGTCGAGCAGCGCGCGGTGGGTCGGGATCAGCGTGAACAGGTAGCGGCCGGCCGGGATCTGTTCGAAGAGCAGGCGCACCTCTTCCGGTGCTCCGGCGGCGAAGAGGACGGGAGGCTGGAAGCCGGCGTAGGTGAGGACGACTGCCTGCTCGCTCGCCAGCCAGGCGGCGTGCGCCGCGTGCGGGGGATCGAGATCGGCCAGCGCGTAAGCCGACCAGATCCGGTCCCGTTCCAGCACACGCTCGGCTCGTTCCACTTCTCCGGACGTCACGCCAGGCGATCCAGTTCGCCCCGGTCATCGAAGTGCTCTCGGAACCGGCGGACGAACCCCGGCAGGTCGTAGCTGTGGGCCTGCGTGCCCTTGGCCTCCAGGCAGTACGTAGCAGCCAGCGCGCCCATCTGCGCGCAGCGTTCCAACGTCAGGCTGTGGACGAAGCCTTTCAGGAAGCCTCCCCGGAACGCGTCGCCGACGCCGGTCGGATCTGCCAGGCTCATCGGCGGGACGGAGGGGACGTGAACCACGCCGGCTTGCGTGTGAACGTCCACGCCTCCCTCGCCGAGGGTGACGGCGACAAAGGCCGCCCGCTCCACGAGGGCCTTGGGCGTAAGCCCCGTCTTCTCCTCGATCAACGCAAACTCGTAGTCATTGCCGAAGGCCGCCATGCAGCCCTCGAGTCCGTGGGCCAGGGTCGTGGCATCCATGCGGACGATCTGTTGGCTCGGGTCATACACATACGGGATACCCAGCGTCAGGCATTCCTCGGCATGGCGGAGCATCGCCGTGGGGTCGTTGGCCGAGATCACAACCAGCGACGGGCGCGGCTCGATCTCACCCAGCTTCAGGTCGCCGGCGCTGGCCATGGCGCCGGTGTAGAAGCTGGCGATCTGCGAGTTGATCGTGTCGGTGGTGACGAAGAAGGAAGCCGTGAACTGCCCGGGAATCGTCCGAATGGACGAAGTGTCGACGCCCTTGGATTCGAGCCAGGCGCGGAAGTCTTCGAAATCCTCCCCGACCGTCCCGACGACCTTCGGGTGCTCGCCCAGGAGCGCCAGCGTGTAGGCGATGTTGGCGGCGATCCCGCCGCGCCGGCGCTCCAGCGAATCCACCAGGAAGGACAGGCTCAGGCGATCCAGTCGATCGGGGAGGATGTGGTCGGTGAACCGACCGGGAAAGGTCATCAGGTAGTCGAAGGCGATCGATCCGGACAGGGCGATGGTCATGCGGACATTCCTTCCTCGGTCGCCCGGCGCAGCGCCGCATCGAACGGCGGCCGGCCTACGCCGGCTTCGGTCACCAGCGCCGTGATCAGGGCATGCGGTGTGACGTCGAAGGCCGGGTTGCGCGCCCGGCTGCCCGCCGGCGCGGCCGGCTGGCCGTCGATCGACAGCGCCAGGATCTCTTCGGCGGGGCGATCCTCGATCGGGATCGCCTCCCCATCGGGGCAATCAAGATCGACGGTCGAAGTGGGGAAGACAGCATAGAACGGCACCCGGCTGGCGGATGCGGCCAGGGCCAGCATGTACGTGCCGATCTTGTTGGCCACATCGCCGTTGGCGGCGACGCGATCGGCGCCCACCAGCACGGCCTGCACTTCCCCGCGGCGCAGGAAGCTTCCCGCCGCGCCGTCGGTGATGATCTCGAACGAGATCCCGAGCTGCTGGAGTTCCCACGCCGTCAGCCGGGAGCCCTGCAGCCGCGGCCGCGTCTCATCGACCAGGACGTGCAGTCGCTTGCCCTGCTCGTGCGCCGCGCGCACGATCCCCAGTGCCGTGCCGTAGTCCACCGCCGCCAGCCCGCCGGTGTGGCAGTGATGGATCAGCGTGTCCCCGTCGTTCAACAGCGCAGCACCATGCAGCCCGATGCGTCGGTTTCTGGCGACCTCGTCATCCGCCAGTCGCTGTGCCTGGTGCAGGAAGGCCGCCTGGGCTGCGTCGACCGACGCCGGCGCAACCTCCCGGACTCGACGCGTGATCCGCTCCAGCGCCCAGGCCAGGTTGATGGCGGTGGGGCGGGCGGCTTGCAGCCGGCGCGCGGCGCGCGCCATCTCCTCCCAAAGAGCGGAGAGATCGGCGGCGTCCGAGGCGTGAGCGGCAAGCGCCAACCCGAAGCCTGCCGTCGCGCCGATCGTCGGTGCGCCCCGCACCGTCATCCCGGTGATCGCCTCCGCCACGTCGTCGACGGTCAGCAGGTCGAGGCACTCGACCCGGGCTGGCAGTTGCCTCTGGTCGATCACGCGCACGGCGGGTCCGATCGGGTTCCATTCGACTGCGCGCATGGGATTTCGTTCCTGACGCCAGACCGGAGTCGATCCTCGAAGGGCGGGGCGCCGCCCGGGCACGAAAGCGCGCTCTCGAGCGGAGAGCGCGGCGTCTGAGCACGCTCGAGTTTAGCACACCGGCCGGGAGGCGACAAGGCGGCGTGCAGGCAGTGGCCGACGACTTCCGAATCAGGACTCGGAAGTCGTCGTTGACACCCTCCTGCAACCCCCTTATGATGCCGAGCATGCCGACCTCCAGAGCCCTGAGCGCTCTTCTGATCCTGGCGCAAGTTCTCGTCGCGTGCACCGCACCGGTATCGTCGCCGGAGACTGCGGAAGTCGTCACGCCGACGATCGTCCCCAGCGACACGCCGATCCCATCGCCTGAGCCCACCGCCACTCCTTCCCCGGCCGCATTCCTCGAGCAGGCGGATGCCGCATTGCGCAACGGCGACTGGGACACGGCACTCGGGCTGTATCAACAGGCGCAGCTCGTGGCGGGCGACCCCGAGGCGCAGGCCGCGGCGCAGCTTGGCATCGGCCGGACGCTGCTGAGCTGGGGGCGCCCGGCTGAATCGGCGCAGGCGCTCGATCAGTTCCTGGCGGCATATTCCGGGGACGCGCGCGCCGCCGAGGCGAGCTTCCTGCGCGCGGTGGCGCGTGAGCAGCTCGGTCAACCCGCCGAGGCGCTGCAGGATTACCAGCACTACCTGGCTCTGCGCCCCGGCGTGATCGACGGCTTCGTGCACGAGAAGATCGGCGATCTGTGGCGCGGTCTGGGCGCACCGCTCGACGGCGTCGCCGCCTACCGCAGCGCACTGGCGGCGCCGCGCCTCGGCGGTGACGCCACGCTGCGGGTCAAGATCGGGCGGGCGCTGGTGGACGCCAACGACGCCGACGGCGGCGCTGGCCGAGTACGCCGCGCTGGCGCAAACGACTTCGGAGCCGGCACTCCTGGCGACGCTGAACTTCCTCTCGGGCCTGGCGTTGGAGTCGAAGGGAGAGACCGCTTCGGCACAGGCGCGCTACCTGGATTCGGTGGAGCGCTTCCCGGACGCCTATGACACCTACAGCGGGCTGGTGCGCCTGGTCGACGCCGGGGTCCCGGTCGATGATTACCTGCGCGGCTACATCGACTTCCAGGCCGGCGCGTATGAGCCCGCCCGGCAGGCGTTCGACCGAGCGATCAGCCGCGCGCCCACCGGGCCCGCCTACTACTACCGCGCCCTCAGTCTGCTCGAGATTGGAGACGTGTACGGCGCCATCGAGGACCTGCGCGCCGTCGTGCTGCAGTATCCGGACGAGCCGCTGCGCGCAAGTGCCTGGCGGACGCTGGCCCGCATCCGCTGGACCGAGCTCGACTTGCCCGTCGACGCGGTGCAGACGTACCTGGATTTCGTGGGGAACATGCCGGCCGATGCCGGGGCGGCCGAAGCCCTGTTCGCCGCCGGCCGCATCGCGGAGCGCTCGGGTGATCTCGGCTGGGCAGCGGAGATCTGGCTGCGGCTGCCGGCCGAGTATCCGGCCAGTGCCGAGGCGTTCACCGGCGCGTTCCAGGCCGGCATCGCCCTCACCCGGCTGCAGACGCACGCCTCGGCTGAATCGGCGTTTCACACGGCCGAGACGATGGCCACCGATCCGGGCGACCGGGCCGCAGCCCTGGTGTGGATTGGCAAGGCTCGTCAGGCGCAAGGCAACGCAAGTGGCGCGGCCGAAGCCTGGCAGGCCGCCGCCGAGGCGGATCCCACCGGCTACTACTCCCTGCGGGCCGCCGATCTGCTCGCCGGGCGCACGCCCTTCCAATCGCCGGGGATCCCCGACTTCCTCACCGACGCGGCGGCGGAACGTGCCGAGGCGGAGACATGGCTTCGGTCGACGTTTACCCTCGCCGGCCCTGAGCCTTTGTCCGAGCTCAGCCCCGCGCTCACCGCGGACTCACGGCTGACGCGCGCCGAAGAATACCTGAAGCTGGGATTGGTGGTCGAGGCCAAGGCCGAGCTCGAGTCCCTTCGTCTCTCGGTGGAGTCGGACGCCGAGGCCACCTACCGCCTGATGCACAAGCTGCTCGAGCTGCGGATGTACCCGCAGGCGATCTTCGCCGCGCGCCAGGTCCTGCGGCTGGCGGGGATGGATGACGGCGCAACGGCATCGGCGCCCGATTACTTCAACCGGATTCGTTTCGCACCCTACTTCGGTGAGCTGATCCTGCCCGCGGCAGCCGACGCCGGGCTCGACCCCTTGTACGTGTTGAGCGTCGTTCGTCAGGAGAGCTTGTTCGAAGGCTATGCCACATCGTACGCCGAGGCGCGCGGCCTGATGCAGGTCATCCCGGCTACCGGCCAGGAGCTGGCGGAGCTGCTCGGCTGGCCTCCGGGTTACACCGATCGAGATCTGTACCGGCCGGTCGTCAGCGTCCGCTTCGGCACGACGTACTTGGCCCAGCAGAGAGACCGTTTCGATGGCGACCTGGTGGCGGCCCTGGCGGCCTACAACGCCGGTCCGGGGAACGCGCTGCTCTGGAAAGAGCTGGCCCCGAGCGATCCGGACCTGTTCCTCGAGGTCATCCGCCTCGACCAGCCTCACCTGTACATCACCACGATCTACGAGGTCTTCTGCCGCTACCGCGACCTGTATGCCGAGCCGACGACGCCCTGACCGGCACGGAAGGCGCCGGTCGGGGGTTGGGTTCGCGCTCTAGCCTGTGAGGCGCGCCACTTCGCCGATTTCGTCGAGCGCATCCCGTAGTTGGTCGAAGCGTGCCGGGGGCATCTTCGGCAGGTGGGCCGGGAGTCGCTTGCGGAGCTGCGCCGGCTGGCACACGGGGATCGGCGGGGATTCGACGATCACCTCCGCGTTGGGGTGGACAAACAGGACGATGGCGTTGACCGGGACGGGCGGCCCGCCCGCCACGAGCCGTGCATCGAGCAGCTGGCTGAGCCGCCGGGCATCGGCCTGGGCACGGGCGATCGGATTGCCGAACGTCTCCTCGACGAAGAAGCGCAGCGCGCGGCCGAGGGGCATGTGCTGTTTCCATCGCCCGCCGCGATACACGAACCTGCCCTCCAGGTTGACGGTCTCGATCACCACGATCCCGCTCGATGTCAACAGCACGTGGTCCATGGGAAGCAGGTAGTGGTACAGCCGGCTGGGATCGCCGAGTCCCTTCAGCGCCAGCGCCAGCGTGTCCTCGGGGCGCGGCTTCTTCACCCAGCGGTTGGCAAAGTAGATCCCCACGCTGGAGACGGCAAAACCGACCACGAGCAGAATGGCGGTGAGCGTCGCCCACTGCGGCCGGCTCATCGTGATCACGACGGCGCCCAGGATGACGAGCATCCCCCCCAGGCTGGCGGCATGCGACGCCGAGGCGCGACGGCGAAGGCGCTCCCGATCGATCAGGATCTTCATGGCGTGGTGTGCATCCTCCGGAAGACCGGGGCCAGTGCGTCGTACACCTGGCGATAGTCCTCGTACATCCGCCCATAGCGGCGTTCGAAGGAGCGGCGAGGCTCCACAACGTGATCGATGCGGATCAGATCGTCGACGGCGTCCATGTCGGGGTACACCCCCATGCCGACGGCCACGGTCAGCGCCGCACCCATGGCGCCGGCCTCGAGCGGGTGTTCCACCACCCGGAGCGGCCGTCCCATCACATCGCTCAGGATCTGCGTCCAGACCGGGCTGGTGCACCCGCCGCCGATGGCGTTCAGGGCGCCGATCGGCGCACCGAGCGCCTCGATCGCCTCGCAGATCCAGCGCATATGATAGGCGACCCCCTCCATGACCGCTCGCGCCAGGTGCGCCTTGGTGTGCGAGAGCGTCAGGCCGATCCAGGCCCCGCGTGCGTAGTGGTCGAGCACCGGAGCGCGCTCGCCCGAGAGCCAGGGGGCGAACAACAACCGGTCGGCGCCAGGCTCGACCGAGTCGACCATCTGGCTCAGCACCTGATACGTGGAGAGGCCGGCCTGCTCGGCCTGTCGCGCTTCCTCCTGGCAGAACACGTCGCGGAACCACATCAGCGCCCCACCGCCGGTTTCCATTTCGCCGGCCAGGATCCAGCGCCCGGGGGCGATGTGGTTCAATCCCCAGAACGGTTTGACGGGATCGTTGACAAACGGCGCGATCGAGAGCCCGACCCAGGTGGCGGTGCCGACGCTCAGATGTGCTTTGCCCACGGCGTTGGCCCCGGATCCGGACTGGGCCACGGCGACGTCCCCGGCGCAGATCACCACCGGGGTGCCCGGGAGCAGCCCGGTGGCCTGGGCCGCTTCCGGCGTGACCTCGCCGATCACCTCGGTGCACGGGAACGCGTCCGGCAGCATGTCGATCGGAATTCCGAGCCGCTCGCACGCCGGTTCCGACCAGACCTTGCGCTGCGGGTCGAACAGGAAGTACACCGAGGCGCCGTGCCAATCGATCGCCACTCTGCCCGTCAGCTTCTGCAGGATGTACTCCTTGCAGTCGAGCAGCTTCCAGGTGCGCGCCCACAGCTCAGGCCGTTCCTCCTTGAGCCACAGGATCTTGGGGATGATGTCCTTGGCGGTGGGGAAGTTGCCGGTGTGGCGGAAGAGGAACTCCGGCGTATCACCGGAAAGCAGACGGTCAGCCTGGGCGGTGCTGCGCAGGTCGAGCCAGCTGAGCATCGGCGTGACCGGACGACAGGCTTCGTCCACCGGCAGCAGGTTGAACATCTGGGCTGAGATTCCAACGCCAAGGACGCGAGCCGGGTCGATTCCGCTTTCGTTCAGCACGCTGCGGGTCGTGGTGGCGACGGCCGCCCACAGTGCCTCGGGGTCCTGTTCGGCCCATTCGGCCTGCGGGTAGTGGACGGGGTAGGGGCAATAGGCGGAGTGAAGCACGCGTCCCTGCAGGTCGGTCAGGACCGCCTTGTCGCCTCCGGTTCCGGTATCGTGCGCCAGCAAGTAGGCTCGGTCGACCATGCGGCACGCGGGCCCTCCCGGGGCCGGGCGCTCAGCGCATCAGTTCTTCGACGTCCTTGTACCACTTGACCCGCTCGCCGACGGCGGCGCGCACTTTCCAGCGGCGAGACTTCGGCGCGGCGTCGATCCGGGCGCGCAGTTCTTCGATGCGCCGGGTGACGATGCGCACGTCTTCGGTGCTCAACTGCGGGTAGCGCCCGAGAACCTCGACCACCGTGTCCAGGTTGGCGGTCAGCGTTCGCCACCAGCCCCAGTCCGAGGCGGCAAAGCGGCAGATGACCCGGCGCGCTGATCGTCTGATCATCGCTCTCGCCGATGGGATGTTCGCGCAGGAGCATGATCGTGTCGATCAGGTCCTTCTCGTTGATGCGGACGATCTGCATCTTCTCGAGCAGCAGTTCGGCCAGGGGGAGCGTCGGCCAATCCGCCTCCAGCCGGCCCGTGAAGGGCAGGGGGTGGCAGAAATCCAGCTTGTCCAGGAAGACGTCGATGTGGCGCCCGAAGCGCGGGTCGTGGAAGATCAGCCGCCCCTCCCCGAACAGGCGGGTGACCATCTTGTCCTCGTCGTAGCCGGCGTCGGTCAGGAAGCGGATGATGGCCTGGAAATCGCGGCTGTAGCCGACGAAGTCGATATCGGTGAAGACCCGCCCGAGCGCATCCTGCAGCCGGCCGTGCTCGGGGCAGTGGGTGCGAAACGCCAGGGCTCCGATCAGGCGCAGGGACAGGCCGCGATTCTCCGGTCGCTCCAGCGCCTGCAGCAGGCGCGTGCGTTCGGCGAGGAAGTCTTCCTGGATCGGTCCGTACGCTCCCATCGGGTCCCTCCGCCGCGGCCGCCGACCTCAGGCCGAGATCAGCATATGCCCTTTGACCTTGTCGCGTTCCAGGTTGAGGATGGCGGCCTTCATGATCCCCTCGGCATACTCACTGCCGGGGTTCATGCACAGCGTCCGGCCGATGCGCGTGTGGCCGGGGGCTTCGTGAATGTGGCCGTGCAGCGTCACCAGAGGCTGCACACGCTCGATCAGCCGGCGGACGGCCGGGCTGCCGACCGGCTTCATCAGGATCTGTCCGCCGCGGGCGACGATCTTGAGGTTGGCATCGAGCTCGGGGCACACATCGATCCCGGAATCATACGGCGGCACATGCAGCGCCATCAGCGCCGTGGAGGGGCGTTCCAGCAGCGCGGCGACCTGCGTCAGGCGCGCCTCGAGCTGGCTCCTCGTCCAGGTCGCGGGCGCAGCGCCACGGCGTCATGTTGGCGTTCGACACCCCGATCAACTCATGATCGTCGTCGATCCATAGCCGCTTGCCGTCGGGATTGGCCACGGACGGAAACTCGTCGATCACCCGGTCGATGGAGTACAGATCATCGTTACCCGGCATGAAGTACAGCCGGATGCCCTGCGGCGTGAGCTTCTCGTCGGCCAGCGCCAGCCACTGGCGGATTCGATCGCACATGGCGCGCTCGAAGACGGCGCTCATCCGATCCGCGTCGCTCTCCAGGGCCATGGCTTCGTCCTGCTCGAGCACCAGCGGGTAGAAGCCGACGTTGCTGATCGTCTGCTTCAGCTTCTCGAGCTCGGCCGGCGTGGCCGGCTGCTCGCGCCGGTTGAACAGATACCCCTCATACCGACCGCCGCCCTTGTGGACCACGGGGACCATCGCCTTGCCGGTGACATCCCCACCCACGATCAGGACCTGCGCCTTGTACTGCAGCGCGGCGGCCAGGAATTTTCGGAAGAAGGCCTCCGAACCGTGGAAATCGGTGGCATACAGCACGCGCGTCATACCCATGCAGGCTCACCTCGCAGCGTGCCCGATGGAGATCCCCGCGCGCAGCATCCCGCGGCGCGCGAGTCGGGCAGGTTCCGCCACCACTCGGCCGACGGCCGGAGAAGGGCAAGCCCTCTCCGGCCGTCAGGAGTCTCCCATGCGCCGGTCAGACCGGCGGGATGGACTGGAAGGTCCAGTTGATGTCGATGCCTTCGTTTCTCAACCGGTAGGCCCGTGCGGCATAGAACACGATCAGTCCGCTGATCACCAACCCGGCCAGGACGAACAGCTTGGTCGAGTTGATCCCGCCGCCGACGGCCGGGTAGAGGAAGGAGGCGATCACCATCCACAGCATGTAGGCCAGCGTGATCGCGCCCACCAGCGTGATGACCGGAACGGGGCCGATCTTCCGTCGGACCATGGCGCTGGCGTTCTCAAACAGATCCTTCTTGAGGAACGGGAACAGCGTCATGGCGGTGACGGGCACGAACATCGTGCACACGGCGAAGAAGACGAAGTTGAGCTGGGCGCCCATCACCCCGCCGGCCCACAGCAGGCCGGAGGCGTCGATCACACCGACCTCGGCGATCAGCGTGATGATCAGGATGGCCCAGATCGGGCTGCGCAGCTTGGGGTGGATCCAGCACACGCGTTCCGGGATCAGCCGGTCGAACGACCAGGCGAAGACGATCCGGCTGCAGTAGAAGAAGTAGGTCTGCGCCAGGTTGATCAGCGTGTAGATCCACACCACCGCCACGATCAGCACCAGGATGAAGCTCGGCCTGAGGATGGCGGCATAGAAGGTGATGTAGGGCATCGCCGTCACGCCGGCCGACGGCGTCTGGCTCAGGAAGCTCTCGGCGGCGATCCACTCCAGCGGCACGACCCGCTGCAGCAGCAGCGCCCCGACGATGAAGATCGCCCAGGTGACGATCAGCGACGACCAGGAGCCGGCCAGCAGCGTCGTCTCGGCCTGCTTGACCTCGCCGGCGAAGAACGTCGGGATGTAGTAGCCGTAGAACACCCAGAAGCCCATGATCAATCCGGCCAGCGTCATGACCATGACGTTCGGGTTGGTCACCATCCCGTTCGATTCTGCCAGCGCCACGCGGCCGGCGTAGCTCCCGGCACCCATGAACTTGTCCCACGCCGCCGGGAAGGCGTCCGCCGAAGCCGTGCCCAGCTGGAAGTACAGGATCGCCCAGGCCAACAGCCCCAGGAAGAAGCCGACCTCCAGGATGCGCACGATGGTGCGCGTCGGCAGGATCATCGTGCCGAACGTGATCAGCGTGCAGATCGTGCCGATGACGACGATCCCGATGGAGCTCCCCGACCAATCGGCAAACCCGACCAGGCCGGGGTTGGAGAAGATGATCCCCATCGAGCGCGTCAGGGTCGGGATGGCCACCAGCGGGATCCAGGCGATCAACGAACCGGCGACCATGGCGCTGAAGATCACCAGCGTCCAGCTGGCGGCGAACGCCAGCGGCGCGCTCAGCACGCGGCTGCCTAACGTGTAGTCGGCCGCCGAACGAGGCATGCTGGCGCCGATCGCAGGCGTAGGTGTAGGCATGGAACAGGCAGAAGATCATCGCCACCGTGAGCACACCGATGATGCTGCTCCCCGGCCAGACCCCCGCAATCCACGAGTAGGGGATCAGCCCGGAGGACGACAAACTGATGCAGTGGACGCCGAACACCATCGCCCCGAAGACGCCAATGGTCCGGATCAGACCGGAGCTCTTGCGAGCGTAGAGCTTGCGCTCGCCGCCCCCGGCAGGGGCAACCATTTCGGCCATGATGGCATTCCTCCTCAAGTTGGACTCGGATGGAACGTCGTTCCGAACGAGCAGGCTCCGAGGATTCCTCCTTCTCATCCTGGCGCTGTCCACCAGGACGTGCGGCTGCGTTCCCTTGCGACGGATCCGTGCCGCGCCATACGGCGGCGAATTCGATTCAGGGGGCCGGGATCTCGGGCCCCTCTCCATCCGGCCTTACAGGCCGATGGTCATGCTGTCGACCGACTCCCGCAAGCTGACGACGACAAGGCATCCCGGCGGCAGCGCCGCTGGAAAGGACCGGGAGCGGAATGCACATGGGAGAACCTCGGGCCGGCGTCGCGATGGGCGAAGCGTGTGGCGCCAGGTGGCCCAGCGCCGCCCGGGCAACGTGCCCGGGGTCGGGCGGAAGATTCGTGGTCGGTAAGAGGGGATCGCGCAAGATGACCCCACGGCACCATTCGGCCGGCGTGCCGATGGATTCCCCGGCCGGTGCCGGGCCCGGACGGTCGATGTCCGGGCTCCGGGCGGTCGCTCAAGATCGTGGTATATCTACCCGGCAGCGACGGAGATCGTCTTCGGCCGGCGCCGGGCCCCTTCACTCATTATAGGGAAGGAAGCCCTCCAGGGACAAGCGAGAATGCGAGTTCCGGACCGGAAGATGGGCACCAGGCCCAGCCCAATCACCCACACGCGTGAGCCTTTGCCGATCCCTCTCCGAGCCTGGCGGCCGGGGGTGAGCATGGAACTTCTCAGGCGCTTGCTCGCCCCGTGGCGGGCCCGGCAAGCAGCCGAGGCCGAGAGCGACATCCGAGGCTGGCACGAGGCGTGCGAGGTGATCCTCGGCACGTCGATCCAGGCGCTCCAGGACCCGAAGCTGGCGCGGGAGGATATCGGGGTGGCCCTCGACCGGATCGACCGCGCCCTCTTCCGTCTCCGAGACAATGGCTCCGGGGCCCAGCAAGCCTTGCGTCGGCGGGATCCCGGGCTGGGGGAGCGAATGCGGCTGCTCTCGGAAGCCATGGTTGTGCTGCGGAACGATACCGTCCGTTTCATGATCCGCGCTCAGGGGGCGACGCCTCCGTTCATGCAGGGGGAAGGGGGGTCCGCCCGACAGGCGGAAGCCTACCAGCGGGCGATGCAGGACGTCGGGCTTTCCGCCCGCCAGCGCTCCGCCACGATCGAGCGTGACCTGCGCCAACTGTGGGCGGATTTGCAGCCCACCCTGACCCACCTGGCACGCCTGGCCGCCCGGACCTGACCGGCTGCCCGCTGCCTCCCCCTGCCCGTCGGCTCAGCCGGCGAGAGGGGATTGACGCCCCCCGATTCCGGTGATATCCTGTTCATTCGCAATCCACGGCCGCCTCCAAGGAGGCTTGCGGGAAACGGCATGCCAGACAGGCAGGCGGTTCCCCGCAGTTTTGTGTTCAGCGGCTGGCTCGCAGGTGCATCGCAGTCGAGAGGAGCAGCTTGATGGCGTCTATCTTGGCCCAGAAGTTGTATTCGCGGATCCCGGACATCTTCTCCCTGCCCACGCTGATCGATGTGCAGACCGAGTCCTTCGAGTGGTTGAGGGGCGAAGGCCTGCGCGACCTGTTCGATGAGATCTCTCCGATCGAGTCGTACAACGGCGGGATGAAGCTGTTCTTCCCCGGGAACACCCGCGAAGTCCAAGGAATTCGGCCTCAAGTTCTGGTTCGAAGACCCCAAGCACGATATCGACGAGTGCGTGGAGCGCGATCTGACGTTCGCCGCACCGCTGTACGTCTCCGTGCTCCTGGCCGGCAGCGAAGTGCCCGAGCCGATCAAGCAGGACATCTTCCTGGGCGACTTCCCGCTGATGACCGACAAGGGCACCTTCATCATCAACGGCACCGAGCGCGTCGTCGTCTCGCAGCTGATCCGCTCGCCGGGCGTGTACTTCGAGGCCCCCGAGGATCGCGCCACCGGCCGCCGTCTGGCCTCCGCCAAACTGATCCCGGATCGCGGCGCCTGGATGGAGTTCGAGACACGCAAGAGCGACTACATCACGCTCAAGTTCAACCGCAAGCGCACGGTGCCGGTCACCATGTTCCTGCGCGCCCTGGCGGCCGTGGACGACGGGCTGCGGACGGCGCCGCTCGGCGACGGCTCGGACGAAGAGATCATCTCGCTGTTCTACGCCGCCGACAGCAACCCCGATCACCCCTACATCGCCACCACCATCCGCCAGGAACCGACGTGGGAGATCAAGGAAGGCCGCACGCTGGCGGAAGAGGCGCTGATCGAGTTCTACCGCCGCATGCGCCCCGGCGATCCTCCGACGCTCGACAACGCCCGCGAGTACCTGCGCGACCAGCTGTTCGACCCGCGGCGCTACGACCTGGAGCGCGTCGGCCGCTACAAGCTCAACACCAAGCTCCAGCTCGACCAGACGGCCGTCCCCCTCAGCCACCGCCGCGTGACCAAGTGGGACATCGTACGCCTGGTGGAGCGGATGATCCTGATCAACAACGGCATCATGAACCCGGACGACATCGACCACCTGGGCAACCGCCGGGTGAAGACGTGTCGGCGAGCTGATCCAGGACAAGCTGCGCGTCGGCCTGCGCCGCATGGAGCGCGTCATCCTGGAGCGCATGTCGATCCGCGATCAGGAACAGCTCTCGCCGATGACGCTGATCAACATCCGGCCCGTGGTGGCCGCCATCCGCGAGTTCTTCGGCTCGTCGCAGCTCTCGCAGTTCATGGACCAGACCAACCCGCTGGCGGAGCTGCGCCACAAGCGCACGCTGTCGGCGCTCGGGCCCGGCGGCCTGCGCCGCGAGCGCGCCGGCTTCGACGTGCGCGACGTCCACCACTCGCACTACGGGCGCATCTGCCCGATCGAGACGCCCGAAGGCCCGAACATCGGCCTGATCGGCCGCCTGGCGTCCTATGCCAAGGTCAACCGCTTCGGCTTCATCGAGACGCCGTATCGCCGGGTCTTCAAGCAGATGTACGCCGACGACCCGCGCCTGATCGGGCGGTTGGTCGAAGGCGACGTCGCCGATCCCAAGTCCGGGAAAGTGCATGTCGCCAACGGGCGAGCGCGTCACGCCGCAGCAGGCGAAGGGCCTGGCGAAGTTCGAGGGCCCGATCCCGATCGCCCCGTTCGTTTCGGACGAGGTGCTCTACCTCTCGGCCGATGACGAAGACCGCTGGGTGATCGCCCAGGCCAACGCGCCCCTGACCCCCGAGCACGAGTTCGTGCGCACGACGGTCTCGACCCGCAACCACGGCGATTTCAGGTTCCGCGCGCCGTCCGACATCGACTTCATGGACATCGCCCCGCGCCAGATCGTCGGCGTCAGCGCGGCGCTCATCCCGTTCCTGGAGCACGACGACGCCAACCGCGCCCTGATGGGCTCCAACATGCAGACGCAGGCCGTGCCGCTCATCCGCCCGGAAGTCCCGCTGGTGTCGACCGGCATGGAGCGTCAGGCGGCCATCGACTCGGGGCAGGTGGTGGTGGCCGACGTCGACGGCGAGGTCGAGTCGGTCACGGGCAGCAAGATCGTCGTCCGGTCGGGCCGCGAACGCCGGCAGTTCAACCTGCGCAAGTACAACCGCTCCAACCAGAGCACCTGCATCGACCAGCGCCCGGCCGTCATCAAGGGCCAGCGGGTTCACAAGGGCGACATCATCGCCGACTCGTCCTCGACCGCCAATGGCGAGCTGGCCCTGGGCCAGAACGTGCTGTGCGCCTTCCTGTCGTGGGAGGGCGGCAACTACGAAGACGCCATCCTGATCTCCGAACGCCTGGTGCAGGAGGATCACTTCACCTCGGTGCACATCGAGAAGCACGAGGTCGAAGCCCGCGACACCAAGCTGGGTCCGGAAGAGATCACCTACGACATCCCCAACGTCGGCGACGAGGCGCTGCGCGACCTGGACGAGGACGGCATCATCCGCGTCGGCGCCGAGGTCGGGCCGAACGACATCCTGGTGGGCAAGATCACGCCCAAGGGCGAGAAGGAACTCACGCCCGAAGAGAAGCTGCTGCGGGCGATCTTCGGCGAGAAGGCCCGCGAGGTGAAAGACACCTCGCTGCGCATGCCGCACGGCGAGCGCGGCAAGGTGGTCGACGTCAAGGTCTTCACCCGCGAAGAGCACCGCGATCTGCCCGCCGGGCGTGGAGAAGATGGTGCGCGTCTCCGTGGCGCAGAAGCGCAAGGTCACCGAAGGCGACAAGATGGCCGGGCGGCACGGGAACAAGGGCGTGATCTCCAAGGTCGTCCCGGTGGAGGATATGCCGTTCCTCGAGGACGGCACGCCCGTCGACCTCATCCTCAATCCGCTGGGCGTCCCCGGCCGCATGAACATCGGCCAGATCCTCGAAACCCACCTGGGGTGGGCGGCCGACCGTCTCGGTTTCCGCGCCGTCACGCCGGTGTTCGACGGGGCCGACGAAGCCGAGATCGAGGCCGAACTGGCGCGCGCCTGGATGATCGATCAGCGCCTGGCAGGAAGTCACCGAACGCGCCTGGGCCTGGGTCAAGGACCAGGGCTACTACCAGGAAGAGGCCTTCGAGGACGACGACGAGGTGCGCCGCCTGTTCCTCGAGAACTGGCTGGTCGACAAGGGCTATGACGCCGAATCGCTGGCCATCTCCCCGATCTACGCCCGCCGCTCGGCCCTGCGCGAATGGCTGCGGGAGCAAGGGTTTCGATCCGGATGGGATGCTGACCTTCGAGGGTGTGCCTCCCGCCCCGGACGAACGTGCCCGGCTGGATGCGGCCGCCATCGACGCCTGCCTGCGGCTGTGGGTGGAAGCCCACGGCGGCAAGGGCAAGGCGGCGAAGGACATCCGCGCCACGGCCGAGCAGACGATGGCCGAAACGCGCGTTCCCCTGCCGATCCTCGGCAAGCAGATGCTGCTGGACGGGAAGACGCGGCGATCGCCTACGACCAGCCCGTGACGGTGGGCATCATCCTCATGATGAAGCTCCACCACCTGGTGGAAGACAAGGTCCACGCCCGCTCGACCGGCCCGTACTCGCTCGTGACGCAGCAGCCGCTGGGCGGCAAGGCGCAGTTCGGCGGCCAGCGCTTCGGCGAGATGGAAGTGTGGGCGCTCGAGGCCTACGGCGCGGCCCACACCCTGCAGGAGATGCTGACGGTCAAGTCGGACGACGTCCAGGGGCGGGTGAAGACCTACGAGGCGATCGTCAAGGGCGAGCCGATCGAAGAGCCGGGCATCCCGGCGTCCTTCCGGGTGCTGGTCAAGGAGCTGCAGAGCCTGGGCCTGTCGGTGGAAGCGCTGGGCGAGGACAACGAGCTGCAGAAGTTCGGCAAGGAAGAGGACCGGGCGCGCCCGGCGCGGCTTGGGCTGGGGCTGCTGGACATGGAGTCCGGGTTCTAGCCGGCACGGCGCACGCTTGCCTGACAACTGATCTTGACGGTTCCGGCGTCGGGTGGTATTATCGACATTTGCCCGCACTGAACTGAGGGGCAGGGGTGCTCGATCTCCCTGCCCGAACCGAATACGAACGGTGTCGCTGCGGAGGCCATCGTGCACGACGGATGGCCTCCCACGTTGGAAAGAGGCCGGGGCGCAAGCCCCGGCTCCATCTGGAGGCAGAGAGTGCCCACGATCAACCAGCTGGTGCGCAAGGGCCGGACGGCAAAGAAGGGCAAGATCCAAGGCGCCGGCGCTGCAGTTCAGTTTGAACACGATGAAGCAGCGCCGCAACGCCGTCGCCAAGGGATCGCCCCAGAAGCGCGGGGTGTGCACCCAGGTGCGCACCCAGACGCCCAAGAAGCCGAACTCGGCGCTGCGCAAGGTCGCCCGCGTGCGGCTGACCAACGGCATCGAGGTGACGGCCTACATCCCGGGCGAGGGCCACTCGCTGCAGGAGCACTCGGTGGTGCTGGTGCGCGGCGGCCGTGTCAAGGACCTGCCGGGCGTGCGCTACCACATCGTGCGCGGCACGCTGGATACCACGGGCGTCGACGGGCGCCGTCAGGGCCGATCCAAGTACGGCGGCAAGCGGCCCAAGGAATAGACCTGGCCTGTGCCGTCGGCGCTCCGCCGGCGGCCGATGATGTCTCAGGAGTGGATCGATGCGACGCAGCAAGCCCACCAAGCGCAGACATTCCCGGCGACGTCCGGCACAACAGCGTGCTGGTGACCGGGTTCGTCAACCGGTTGATGCGGCGCGGCAAGCGCAGCACCGGCACGCGCGTCGTGTACCGGGCGTTCGACCTGATCACGGCGCGCGCCAAGCGCGACCCGCTGGAGGTGTTCGAGCAGGCGATCAAGAACGCTTCGCCGATGCTCGAGGTGAAGCCCCGCCGGGTCGGGCGGCGCGACGTACCAGGTGCCGGTCGAGGTCAGCCCGGAACGGCGCACGGCGCTGGCCATGCGCTGGCTGCTGGCTGCCGCCCGCTCGCGCGGCGGCAAGTCGATGTCGGAGAAGCTGGCCGGCGAACTGATGGACGCCGCCAACAACACCGGCTCGGCGATCAAGCGCCGCGAAGAAACCCACAAGATGGCGGAGGCCAACCGCGCCTTCGCCCACTACCGCTGGTAGAGAAGGAGTAGGCCCGGCCTTCGGGCTGGGGACCGCCATGGCTCGCGAGCATGCGCTGGAGCGCACCCGCAATATCGGCATCATCGCCCATATCGATGCCGGCAAGACGACCACCACCGAGCGGGTGCTCTACTACACCGGTCGGACGCATCGTCTTGGCTCGGTCGATGACGGCACGACCGTCACCGACTGGATGGAGCAGGAGCGCGAGCGCGGCATCACCATCGTCTCCGCCGCCGTCACGGCCGAGTGGCGCGATCACATCATCAACATCATCGACACCCCGGGCCACATCGACTTCACCGCCGAGGTCCAGCGCTGCCTGCGCGTCCTCGACGGCGGGGTGGTGATCTTCGACGCCGTGCAGGGCGTCGAACCGCAGTCCGAGACCGTCTGGCGACAGGCCGACCGCTACAGTGTGCCGCGGCTGTGCTTCGCCAACAAGATGGATCGGCCGGGCGCTTCCTATCGGCAGCACGATCGAGTCGATCCGCGCCCGCCTGGGCGCCAACCCGATCGCCATCCAGATGCCGATCGGCGCCGAGGCCTCCTTCGTCGGGATGATCGATCTGTTCGCGAACAAGGCGATGGTCTGGAGCGACGTGACCGGCGACGCCTACGAAACGGGCGAGATCCCGCCCGACCTGCGGGCCGAGGCGGCGGACATGCGCGCCCGCATGGTCGAGCAGATCGCCGAGACCGACGAGGACCTGACGCTGAAGTACCTCGACGGCGCGGAGATCAGCGTCGACGAGCTGCGAGCCGCCCTGCGCCGGGCGACCATCACCGGCAAGGCCACGCCGGTGCTGTGCGGCTCGTCGCTGCGCAACAAGGGCGTGCAGCCGATGCTCGACGCCGTGATGGACTTCCTGCCGTCGCCGGCGGACATCGCCGACGTCACCGGCACCAAGCCCGACTCGGACGATCCGCCAGACGCGGCCGGCGAACGACGACGCGCCGCTCAGCGCCCTGGTGTTCAAGATCGTCTCCGACCCGTATGTCGGGCGCCTGGCCTACTTCCGGATCTATTCGGGCAAGATCACCCAGGGCTCGATGGTCTACAACTCGACCAAGGGCAAGCGCGAGCGCGTCGGCCGGCTGATCCGCATGTATGCCGACCGGCGCGAGGACCTGCCCGAGATCCTGGCCGGCGACATCGCCGCCGTCCTCGGGATGAAGGACACCTTCACCGGCGACACGCTGTGCGACTCCGCCAACCCGATCGTGCTCGAGGCCATCCAATTCCCCGAGCCGGTCATCTTCCTGGCCATCGAGCCGCGCACCACGCGCCGATCAGAGCCGGATGGCCGACGCGCTGCAGAAGCTGTCCGAAGAAGATCCGACCTTCCGGGCGAGCTACGACGAGAACGCAGGTCAGACCGTGATCTCGGGCATGGGCGAGCTGCACCTGGAAGTGCTGGTCGACCGGATGCTGCGCGAGTTCAAGGTGCAGGCCAACGTCGGCCGGCCGCGGGTCGCCTATCGCGAGTCGATCACCGTGCCGGTGGCCAAGTCCGATTACCGCTACGTGAAGCAGACCGGCGGACACGGGCAGTACGGGCACGTCGTCCTTTCGCTGGAGTCCGGCGGGCCGGGTTCGGGGATCACCTTCGAGAACCACATCCTGCGCGGCGCCATCCCGCACGAGTACATCCCGGGCGTGGAGAAGGGCGTGCGCGAAGCGGCCGAGGGCGGCGTCCTGGCCGGCTACCCGATCGTCGACATCAAGGTCAAGCTGATCGACGGTTCGTTCCACGAAGTCGACTCGAGCGAGATGGCCTTCAAGATGGCCGGCTCGATGGCCTTCAAGCAGGGCGTGCAGATGGGCCGCCCGGTGCTGCTCGAGCCGATGATGCGCGTCGAGGTCCTCACCCCGGACGAGTTCCTGGGCGAGGTGACCGGCGACCTGGCCTCGCGGCGGGCGTCCATCGGCGGCATGGAGATGCGCCCCGGGAGTGCCCAGGCCATCCGGGCCGACGTGCCGCTGGCAGAGATGTTCGGCTACGCCACCGACCTGCGGTCGATGACCCAGGGCCGCGGCGTGTTCACGATGGAATTCGATCACTACGCGCAGGTGGCCGAAGCGGTCACCAAGTCGATCCTGGCCGGCGTGCCGGCGTAGCGCCGCGCACACGGGCCCGGCGAACGGAGCATCGTCATCATGTCGAAGCAGAAGTTTGAGCGCACGAAGCCGCACATGAATGTGGGGACGATGGGGCACATCGACCACGGCAAGACGACGTTGACGGCGGCGATCACGAAGTACTGCTCGTTTTTCGGGAAGGGCGGAATTCCGGCCGTTCGATTCGATCGACAATGCGCCGGAAGAGCAGGAGCGCGGGATCACGATTGCGATTGCGCACGTGGAGTACGAGACCGAGAAGCGGCACTATGCGCACGTGGACATGCCGGGGCACCGGGACTACATCAAGAACATGATCACGGGTGCGGCGCAGGTGGACGGGGCGATTCTGGTGGTGGCGGCGCCGGACGGGCCGATGCCGCAGACGCGGGAGCACGTGCTGCTGGCGCGGCAGGTGGAAGTGCCGGCGATCGTGGTCTATCTGAACAAGGTCGACATGATGGACGACCCGGAGCTGCTGGAGCTGGTGGAGCTGGAGCTGCGGGAGCTGCTTGACGGTGTACAAGTTCCCGGGGGACACGACGCCGATCGTGCGCGGGAGTGCGCTGCAGGCGCTGGAGTCGAAGAGCACGGACCCGAATGCGCCGGAGTACGCTTCGATCAAGGAGCTGCTGCGGGTGGTGGACGAGTACATTCCGGAGCCGGTGCGGCAGACGGACCGGCCGTTCATGATGCCGGTGGAGGACGTGTTCTCGATCAAGGGGCGGGGGACGGTGGTGACCGGGCGGGTGGACCGGGGCAAGGTGAAGGTCGGGGAGACGGTGGAGATTGTGGGCTTGCGGGACGAGGTGGTGACGTCGGTGGTGACCGGCGTGGAGATGTTCCACAAGCTGCTGGACGAGGGGATGGCGGGGGACAACCTGGGATTGCTGCTGCGGGGGATCGAGCGGACGGACGTCGAGCGCGGGATGGTGGTGGCGGCGCCGAAGTCGATCACGCCGCACAAGAAGTTCCTGAGCCAGGTGTACGTGCTGACCAAGGAAGAGGGGGGGCGGCACAAGGCGTTCTTCACGGGCTACCGGCCGCAGTTCTACATTCGGACGATGGACGTGACGGGGACGATCACGCTGCCGACCGGGGTGGAGATGGTGATGCCGGGGGACGACGTGAATCTGACGGTGGAGCTGATCACGCCGGTGGCGCTGGAGAAGGGCTCGAACTTCGCCATCCGCGAGGGCGGGCTGACGGTCGGCGCCGGCGTCATTACCGAGATCCTGGAGTAATCGATGGCGAAGCAGAAGATCCGCATCCGGCTCAAGGCCTACGACCACCGCGTGCTGGACGCTTCGGCGCAGCGCATCGTCGAGACCGCCGAACGCACCGGGGCCAAGGTCGTCGGCCCGGTCCCGCTGCCGACCCGGCTCGAGCGCTTCACCGTGCGCCGGTCGAGCCTTCATCGACAAGGACTCGCATGAGCACTTCGAGATCCGCACGCACAAGCGGCTGATCGACGTGCTCGAGCCGGACTCGAAGACGATCGATACGCTGATGCGGCTGAATCTGCCGGCGGGCGTGGATATCGAGATCAAGATCTAGCAGCGCGATCGGCAACAGGCGGCGTGGCAAGCGCCGGACGGAGGGCGGGCCCCTAGACGGAACGCCCCGCCGGCCGGACGGCTGGACTGCCACTGCGGTCGGGGATGATGCGGCCGGGCCCTGGCCGACAGTCCCGTCAAGATGGACGACCAAGGAGATGAGGGATGAAAGGGCTCATTGGCAAGAAGCTGGGCATGACCCAGGTCTTCGACGAGTCGGGCTTGGTGAAGCCGCTGACCCTGATCGAAGCCGGGCCATGCTTCGTTACCCAGGTCAAGCGCCCGGAGAAGGAAGGCTACCAGGCCGTCCAGCTCGGCTTCGGCGAATCCAAGCCGCGCCGCCTCTCCGGCGGAGAACTGGGACATCTGAAGAAGCTGGACCTGCAGCCCCTGCGCCACGTGCGCGAGTTTCGCGTCAAGGGCGACCTGGACGTGAAGGAAGGCGACCGCCTGACGGTGGACGTCTTCGTCATCGGCGACCATGTCGACGTCGTTTCGATCAGCAAGGGCAAGGGCTTCGCCGGCGGCGTGAAGCGCTACCACTTCCGCGGCGGCCCCAAGACCCACGGTCAGTCCGACCGACATCGCGCCCCCGGCGCGCGCAGCTCGACCACGACGCCCGGGCGGGTCTACAAGGGCTCGCGCGGCCCGGGTCACATGGGCTCGGAGCGGGTCACATCGCAGAATTTGCGCGTCGAATTGATCGACCCGGAGCGCAACCTGCTCGGGGTCCACGGCAGCGTGCCCGGTCCGAAGGGCGCCGTCGTGGTCGTCAAGCAGGCGCGCAAGCAATAACACAGCGGGAGCATCGACGATGAAGGTGGATGTGTTGAACATGCAGGGGCAGAAGGTGGCCACGACGGAGCTCCCGGCCGCCATCTTCGAGGCTCCGATACTGGAAGACTTGATGCATCAGGCGTTGGTGCGGCAACTGGCCAACGCCCGCCTGGGCACGCGCAAGACCAAGACGCGCGCCGAGGTGTCCGGCGGCGGGAAGAAGCCCTGGCGCCAGAAGGGCACCGGGCGCGCCCGGCAAGGGTCGACGCGTGCCCCGCACTGGCGCGGCGGCGGCAAGGCCCACACGCCCATGCCGCGGGACTTCGCCGTCCGCATGCCGCGCAAGATGCGCCATGCCGCGCTGCGATCGGCCCTGTCGGTCAAGGCCGCCCAGTCCGAGATCGTCGTCCTGGACGAGATCACGATGGCCGGCGCCGAAGACCAAGGATATGGCCGCCACGCTGGCCCGGCTGGTGGGCGACGCCTCGGCGTTGATCATCCTGGCCGGCCCGGACGATGCGGTGGAGAAGTCGGTCCGCAACCTGCCGACGGCCAAGACGCTGCGCGCCGCGTACCTCAACATCCGTGACCTGCTCGGATACGACCGGGTCCTCATGCCGATGGGCACGGTCGACGCCCTGGGCACGGCCCTGGCGGCGTAGGGAGGAGGCATCATGACCACGGTCTACGACATCCTGCGCCGTCCGATCGTCACCGAGAAGTCGAACTTCCAGAGCGGCAAGCTCGGTCAGTATGTCTTCGAGGTCGCCCACGGGGCCACCAAGGCTCAGATCAAGGAAGCGGTCGAGACGCTGTTTGACGTCAATGTCGAGCGCGTGAATGTGCTGACGGCGCCCCCGAAACGCTCGCGGCGCGCCCGCAGCCGACGGCTGCTCGTCCGCCACGCCGGCTACAAGAAGGCCGTCGTGACGCTTCAGACGGGCCAGACGATCGACCTGTTCGAAGGGGTGAAGTCATGAGCGTCAAGACCTACAAGCCGACGTCACCCGGCCGGCGGGGGATGACCGGACCGACGTTCGAGGAAATCACCAAGGACAGGCCCGAACGATCGCTGCTCGTCCCGCGCAAGAAGAGCGGCGGACGCAACGTCTACGGGCGGGTCACCGTCCGGCATCGCGGCGGCGGCAGCCGCCGGCATGTGCGCCTGGTCGATTTCAAGCGCGATAAGCACGGCATCCCGGGGACGGTGGCGGCGATCGAGTACGACCCGAATCGCTCCGCCCGCCTGGCGCTGCTGCACTACGCCGACGGTGAGAAGCGCTACATCGTGGCGCCGCTCGGGCTGCAGGTGGGCGACGTGGTCACGGCCGGGCCCGAGGCGGACGTGCGCCCGGGCAACAGCCTGCCGCTGACCCACATCCCGCTGGGCACCATGGTGCACAACCTGGAGCTCCAGCCGGGGAAGGGCGGCCAGCTGGTGCGCTCGGCGGGAACCTCGGCCCAGCTCCTGGGCAAGGAAGGCACCTACGCCGCGGTGCGCCTGCCGTCGGGCGAGGTGCGCCGGATCCTGCAGACCTGCTACGCCACGATCGGCGAGGTGGGCAACGAAGACCACTCGCAACATCAAGCTCGGCAAGGCCGGGCGCAAGCGCCACCTGGGCGTCCGCCCGACCGTGCGCGGCACGGCGATGAGCCCGCGCGACCACCCGCACGGCGGCGGCGAAGGCCGTCAGCCGACCGGGCTGCCCGGGCCGAAGAGCCCGTGGGGCAAACCGACCCGCGGCAAGCGGACGCGGATGGCCAAGCCGTCCGACAAGTACATCATCCGCCGCCGCTCGAAGAAGCGCCGCTAGGTTCGCCTCGGTTTCCGATGTCGCCGGGCGACCTCGGGAGCCGGATGGGATTGAGGTGAAACGATGTCACGATCGCTGAAGAAGGGCCCGTTCGTCGAGCCCAAGCTGCTGAAGAAGATCGAAGAGATGAACCAGCGGGGCGAGAAGAAGGTGCATCCGCACCTGGAGCCGCGCCAGCACGGTGTTCCCGCAGATGGTCGGGCACACCGTGGCGGTGCACGACGGGCGCCGGCACGTGCCGATCTACATCACCGAGAACATGGTCGGGCACAAGCTGGGCGAGTTCGCCCCGACGCGCACCTTCCGCGGCCACGTGACGAAGGAGAAGACGACGAAGGTCGTCCCAACAACGTAAGCCATGGCTGAGACACACGACGTCCGCGCCTTCGTTCGCAATGTGCCGATCTCGGCGCAGAAGGTCCGCCTGGTGGTGGACCAGATCCGCGGCCAGGAAGCCAACGAGGCCCTGGATGCGCTGCGCTTCATGCCCAACGCCGCCGCCCGGCCGGTGGCCAAGGTCCTTCGATCGGCGATCGCCAATGCCGAGGAGAACTTCGGGCTCAGCCGGGATGAACTGATGGTCTTCAAGGCCTTCGCCGATGAAGGCCCCAGCCGCCGCTGGCGGCGCTTCGGCGCCCGCGGCCGTTTCAAGCCGATGATCCGACGGTCGTCGAGTGTGACGATCGTCCTGCGCGAGAAGGAGCAGGCGGCGGCCTAGCCGCGCCTGAAAGGAGTACGCATGGGACGCAAGGTCCACCCGATTGGCTTCCGGCTGGGGATCAACAAGACCTGGGAGTCGCGCTGGTTCGCCAACCCGGATGTGTACGCCAAGCAGCTGCACGAGGATCGCGCCATCCGGCTGTTGATCGTCGGCTCGGCGCCGCGCTCGGGCATCGCCCGGATCGACATTGAGCGCTTCCCGAACAACGTGCACGTCACGATCCACACCTCCAAGCCGGGGATCGTGATCGGCCGCAAGGGCGCCAGCGTCAAGGAACTGCGCCGGCAGATCCAGGTCCTGACCGGGACGGTGGTCAAGCTCGACATCGCCGAGATCAAGGAGCCGGATATCGACGCCCGACTGGTGGCGGACAACATCGCCGGCCAGCTGGAGCGGCGCATCAGCCACCGCCGGGCGATGCAGCGGGCGGTGCAGCAGGCGATGCGCCAGGGGGCGAAGGGCATCAAGGTGATGTGCGCCGGGCGGCTGTCGGGCGTGGAGATGGCGCGGCGCGATTGGATGCGGGAAGGCCGGGTGCCGGCCCAGACGCTGCGGGCCGACATCGATTTCGCCAAGGCCGAGGCGCTGACGACCTACGGGCGGATCGGGGTGAAGGTCTGGGTCTACCGGGGCGATGCGGAAGTCGCCGAGCCCGAGCAGGCCCAGGCGATGGACGTGTACGTCAGCGAGTAGGCAAGCGCCGGAACGAGGTGTGACGATGTTGATGCCAAAACGCGTGATGCCCGGCCGCCTGAAGCAGATGCGCGGCCGGATGAAGGGCAAGGAAACCCGCGGCGTCGAGCTGAACTTCGGCGACTACGGGCTGCAGGCCCTCGAGCCGGGGTGGGTGACGGCGCGGCAGATCGAAGCCGCCCGCCGCACGCTGGTGCGCTACATGAAGCGCCGCGGCAAGGTGTGGATCCGCATCTTCCCGGACAAGCCGGTGACCCAGAAGCCGGCCGAGACGCGCATGGGCAAGGGCAAGGGCGCGGTCGACCACTGGGTGGCCGTGGTCAAGCCCGGGCGGATCCTGTTCGAGCTGTCCGGCCTTCCGGAGGACGCGGCGCGTGAGGCGATGCGCCTGGCGTCCCACAAATTCTCGATCCAGACCCGTTTCACCGAGCGCGGCGAAGTGGGGAGAGGCTAGCAGGCGATGAAGACATCGGAGATTCGCGCCCTGTCGGACGGCGAGGTCGCGGCACGATTGAACGAGGCGCGCGAGGCCTATTTCAAGCTGCGGTTTCAGTTCGCCACGGGGCAGCTGAGCGATCACACGCGCCTGAAGCAGGCGCGGCGTGAGATCGCCCGCCTGGCGACGCTGGCGCGCGAGCGCCAGCTGGCGGGCGGGGTGGAAGGGAGCAAGGCATGAGCAACAATCGCCGTCGCATGTCGGGCCTGGTGACCCGGGCCAAGACGATCAAGACGGTGTCGGTGCGCATCGACCGCAGCTACCGCCATCGGCTGTACGGCAAGGTCGTCCACACCAGCAAGCACTACCTGGTGCACGACGAGCTGGGCTGCCGGCCCGGGGACGAGGTCGTGATTGTCGAGAGCCGGCCGCTGTCGAAGCTCAAGCGCTGGGTGGTGGAGACCGTCGTTCGTCGGGCGACCGAAGAGCAGGTGGAAGCGGGCGCCGCGGTGCAGGTCGACATGCCCACGCTGGAGGCGCAGGGATGATCCAGCAGGAAACTCGCCTGAAGGTCGCCGACAACACCGGCGGCCGGGAGCTGCTGGTGATCCGCGTCATGGGTGGATCACGCCGACGCTACGGCTCGATCGGGGATGTGGTCGTGGGGACGATCAAGTCGGCGGCGCCGCACGGGGCGGTCAAGAAGAGCGAAATCGTCAAGGCCGTGGTGGTGCGGGTGGCCAAGGAGTACCGCCGCGAGGACGGCTCCTACATCCGCTTCGACGACAACGCCGCCGTCATCCTGGACGCCGACGGGGTGAATCCCAAGGGGACGCGCATCTTCGGGCCGGTGGCCCGCGAGCTGCGCGAAAAGGGCTTCACCAAGATCGTCTCATTGGCGCCCGAAGTCCTGTAGGAGGCTGAGCGGTGAAGGTCAAGATCAAGAAGGGCGATACGGTGGAAGTGATCAGCGGCCGCGAGAAGGGCATCCGGGGCGAGGTGCTGCGCGTCCTGCCCAAGGATGAGCGGCTGGTGGTGCAGGGCGTCAACGTGCGCAAGAAGCACCAGCGCCAGGTCCAGTCGGCCGGCCGCACGATGAACCCGGGCATCATTCAGTTCGAGGCGCCGGTGCACCTGTCGAACGTCATGCTCGTCTGCCCCAAGTGCAGCAAGCCGGTGCGCGTCGGGCTGGACCGGGCGACGGGCAAGAGCCGCAGGGTGTGCAAGAACTGCGACGCAGTGATCGACAACTAGGCGGCGGGAAGAGGCGAGATGGAGCACATCCTGAAGACGCATTATACTGGAAAGCGTGGCCCCGGCCCTGCGGAAGGAATTCGGGCTGGCCAACGACCTGCAGGTGCCGCGCATCGAGAAGGTCGTGGTCAACATCGGCGTCGGCGAAGCGCTGGAGAACGCCAAGGCGCTCGACGCCGCCGTGGAGGATATGACGACCATCACCGGGCAGAAACCCGTGGTGGCCAAGGCCCGCCGCAGCATCGCCAACTTCAAGCTGCGCGAGGGACGGGACATCGGCGTGCGCGTCACCCTGCGCGGCGAGCGCATGTGGTCGTTCTTCGACCGGCTGGTCAACGTCGCCCTGCCGCGCACGCGCGACTTCCGCGGCATCTCGCCCAACGCCTTCGACGGACGGGGCAACTACACGCTGGGGATCCGGGAGCAGATCATCTTCCCCGAGATTCACTACGAGAAGATCGACAAGCTGCGGGGCCTGGAGGTGACGATCGTGACCTCGGCTCCGAACGATGAGCAGGGACGGCGGCTGCTCCAGCTGATGGGCATGCCGTTTGCGAGAGGCGACTAGTATGGCCAAGAAGAGCCTGATCCTGAAGGAATCGCACCGCAAGTACACCATCCGGGTGCGCAACCGCTGCAAGGTGTGCGGTCGGCCCCGCGGCTATATGCGCCGCTTCCAGTTGTGCCGTATCTGTTTCCGGGAGATGGCCCTCAAGGGGCTCATTCCCGGTGTCACCAAGTCGTCGTGGTAGGCGCAGGGAGGGTGTCATGAGTGTAACTGACCCGATTGCCGACATGCTGACCCGCATGCGCAACGCCCTGATGGCCGGCCACCAGGTCGTTTCGGTGCCCAGCTCGAAGATCAAGCTGGCGATTGCCCGCATCATGGTCGAGGAAGGCTTCGTGGAGACCTTCGAGGAAGCGACCGATGGCGGCCACAAGACGCTGCGGGTGAAGCTCAAGTACACGGGCGAGCGCCGCGAGCGCCGGCCGGTGATCAGCGGCCTGAAGCGCATCAGCTCCCCGGGCCGCCGGGTGTACGTCAACAAGGGCGATATCCCCCGGGTCCGCTCCGGCATGGGCGTGGCGATCATGTCCACCCCCAAGGGCGTGATGACCGGGATGCGCGCCCGCAAGATGGGCGTGGGCGGGGAAGTCATCTGCCAGGTCTGGTAGGCCGGCAGACGGTCGGAACGGCCCGGGCATCGATCCCGGCGGCCGACTGGAGGAGGAGGGACACGTGTCGAGAATTGGACGCAGCCCCGTAAACATCCCTGGCGGGGTGCAGGTTGCGATTGACGGCGCGACGGTCCGGGTGAAGGGCCCCAAGGGCGAGCTCACCCGCACGTTCCGTCCGGAGATCACGGTGCGCCAGGACGCCGGGCAGCTGATCGTGGAACGTCCGTCGGACGCACCGTCGGTGCGCGCCCTGCACGGGCTGACCCGGGCGCTGCTCAACAACATGGTTCTGGGGGTCAGCACCGGGTTCTCCAAGCAGCTGCAGGTGGAAGGCGTCGGGTACCGGGCCGAGAAGAACGGCAACGACCTCATGCTGAGCGTCGGCTACTCCCATCCGGTGCGCTTCCCGCCGCCGGGCGGCATCAGCTTCGAGGTCGACGAGAAGGCACGCCAGATCAAGATCCTCGGTCCGGACAAGGAACTGGTGGGCCAGGTAGCGGCGGACATCCGCAAGGTGCGTCCGCCCGAGCCCTACAAGGGCAAGGGCATCCGCTACATCGACGAGCACGTCCGGCGCAAGGCTGGCAAGGCCGGGAAGGTGGCATAGACGATGGCAAAGAAGACCCGCGAGGACATGCGCAAGCGCCGCCATCAACGCGTCCGCCAGAAACTGGCCGGCACGCCGGAGCGCCCGCGCTTGAACGTCTACCGCAGCCTGGCCGAGATCTACGCCCAGGTGATCGACGATGCCGAGGGGAAGACGCTGGTCGCCGCTTCGAGCGTCGACTCCGAGCTGCGCCCCAAGATGGCCGGCCTGAAGAAGGCCGAGCAGGCGAGCCTGGTTGGACAGGCGATCGCCGAACGCGCCAAGGCCAAGGGCATCTCCAAGGTCGTCTTCGATCGGGGCGGCTACCGCTACCATGGCCGGGTGCGTGATCTGGCCGAAGCCGCGCGCAAGGCCGGGCTGGACTTCTAAGCCGGCGGGATGGAGAGGGTAACGTGAGATCAGATTTCCGGGATCGTAGTGAAGACCGCGCCGAGTTCGACGAGCGTGTGATCGACATCGCCCGCGTGGCCAAGGTGGTCAAGGGCGGACGCCGCTTCTCCTTCCGCGTCACGGTCGTGGCGGGGGACAACCACGGCAACGTCGGGCTGGGCGTCGGCAAGGCGCGCGGTGTGCCGGATGCGATCAAGAAGGCCACCGAACGGGCGCGGCACGCCATGCTGCCCGTCCCGCTGGCCGGGACGACCATCCCGCACGAAGTGATCGCCAAACACGGCGGCGCCTCGGTGCTGCTCAAGCCGGCCTCGCCCGGTACAGGCGTCATCGCCGGTGGGGCGGTGCGGGCAGTCCTGGAGGCCGCCGGGGTGCGCGACATTCTGACCAAGTCCCTCGGCAGCGCCAACGTGCTCAACGTGGCCAACGCCACGCTCGAGGGCTTGCGCTCCCTCAAGCTGGTGGAGGGCGAGGCGGCGGCGCGCGGCAAGTCGCCCAACGATCTCAGGCCGTTCTGGGAGCGGAAGCGCCATGGCTAAGTCAGCGGACAAGGCAACGACGCTGCGCATCACGCTGGTGCGCAGCCCGATCGGCTTCGCCGAGCGCCAGAAGCGGACCGTGCGGGCCCTCGGCCTGCGCCGCATGAATCAAACGGTCGAACACACCGACACGGCGCAGATCCGCGGGATGATCGCCAAGATCCCGCACTTGCTGCGCGTGGAGGAGCAGGCAGGATGAAAGCTCACGATTTGAAACCCAGGCCGGGCGCCACGCACCGCAAGAAACGCGTCGGGCGCGGCATCTCCGCCGGACAGGGCAAGACCGCCGGGCGAGGCACGAAGGGCGAGGGCGCCCGCGCCGGCAGCGGTGGCCACCTGTACCGTCAGGGCGGCAACCTGCCGTTCTTCCGACGGCTGCCGTTCAAGCGCGGCTTCAGCAACTTCCGGCGCGTGATCTACGCCGAGGTCAACGTGGCCCGGTTGGCCGCCTTCGCTTCGGGCACCGAGGTGACTCCGGAAGTGCTCGCCCACGCCGGGATGATCGATCCGAAACTGCCGGTCGTCATCCTGGGACACGGCGAGCTCAAGGTCGCCCTCAAGGTGCGTGCCCATCGCTTCAGCCAGACCGCCCGGGACAAGATCGAGGCGGCCGGTGGAAGCGCGGACGTGATCGCGGCGTGAACGGACGACGAAGGAGCGAGCAATGAGGCGTTCTCCCTGGCGGTTCCTGCTGATCTCGCCGGACATCCGCAACCGGCTGCTGATCACCCTCGGCATCCTGGTGATCTACCGCCTGGCGGCGCACATGCCCGTGCCGGGAGTGGACCGCGCCCAGATCGCGCAGATCCTGGGACAGGCCGGCAGCGGGGCGACGCTGTTCAACCTGCTCGACCTGCTCTCGGGCGGGACGGTGTCCAACTTCTCCGTCCTGGCCATGGGCGTCTATCCGTACATCACGGCCCAGATCATCCTGCAGGTGATCACGCCGATCATCCCCGCCCTCCAGCGCCGCATGGAAGAGGACCCGCGCGAAGGCCGCAAGTGGATGGATAAGTGGACCTACTACCTGGCGGTCCCCATGGCGGCCCTGAACGCCTTCGGGCAGATCCGCCTGTTCCAGCAGTACGCCGGCGGCCTCGAGATCCTGACCACGCCGCTGGGGTTCAATATCCCCACGCTGACCATGATCCTGGCGATGACCGCCGGAACGATGTTCGCCATCTGGCTGGGCGAGCTGATCTCCGAATACGGCATCCGCAACCAGGGACTGTCGCTGATCATCTTCGCCGGGATCGTGGCGCGCATCCCGGCCAACGTCGGAAAAGTCCTGACCGATCAGCAGCAGCGGATCCCGCTGATCATCTTCCTGCTCTTCCTGACCACGATTACCATCTTCGCCATCGTCTACGTCCAGGAAGGCCGGCGACACGTGCCGGTGATGTACCCCGGGCGCCGGGTGGGCAACCGCATGTCGATGCCGGTCAAGGGCACGCTGCCCCTGATGGTCAACATGGCCGGCATGATCCCGCTGATCTTCGCCCAGTCGCTCCTGACGCTTCCGGCCGTGGTGGCGCAGTTCTTCGTGAGCTCGCCGAATGAGACCATCGCCCAAATCGCCGTCGGCATTCAGAACACCTTCGGGGGCATCAGCCCGCTGTACTGGGTCCTGTACTTCCTGATGGTGGTCGGGTTTACGTTCTTCTACACCGACGTGATCTTCGCCCAGCAGAACTACGGCGAGAACCTGAAGCGCGCCGGCGCGCAGATCCCGGGCGTCACCAAAGGCGCGCCGACCCAGCGCTACCTGACCCGCGTGCTGCGCCGCATCACGTTCCCGGGGGCGCTGTTCCTGGGCATCGTGGCCATCATGCCGTTCCTGGTGGGATTGATCTGGCCGACCCTCGGCTCGGGCAGCAGCACGCTGCTGGTGACATCCGCCGGGCTGCTGATCGTCGTCGGCGTCGTGCGCGACGTGTACCGCTCGATCGAAGCCGAGCTCAAGCTGCGCGGCTATGACCAGGCAGTGCTGGTGCACTAGGCATGCGCAGCTTTCTGGTGCTGCTCGGCCCGCCCGGGGCGGGGAAGGGGACGCAGGCCGCCCTGCTGAGCGCCCGGCTGGGAATGCCGCATGTATCAAGCGGCGACCTGTTCCGCGAGCACATCCGGGGCAAGACCGAGCTGGGAAAGCTGGCGGAGGGCTACATGGCCTGCGGCCAGCTGGTCCCGGATGAGGTCACCATCGCCATGGTGCGGGAGCGGGTCTCGCAGCCGGACTGCTGAGCGGGGGGCGCTGCTGGACGGGTTTCCACGCACGCCGGCCCAGGCCGAGGCCTTTGGACGAATGGCGCGGGAGCTGGGTGGCGATGTGCGGGCGGTGGTGTACTTGCGTGTGTCCGACCCGGAGCTGATCGAGCGCCTGACCGGGCGCTGGATGTGCCGGGCGCAGGGGCACATCTATCACAGCCAGACGCACCCGCCGAAGGTGGCAGGGCGATGCGACCTGGACGGCTCGGAGCTGGTCCAGCGCGAGGACGACAAAGTGGAGACGGTCACCCGGCGGTTGGGCGTGTACCGGGAGCAGACCGAGAAACTGGTCGAACACTACCGCAAGGCGGGGTTGCTGGTCGAGATTGACGGCGCCCAGCCGGAGGCGGCGGTGGCGGAGTCGATGGCGGTGGCGCTGAAAGGGCGCCTGGATTGACGGATGGCCTGGCATCGCGGCGTAGTGATCAAGACCGAGGGAGACCTGGCGGCGATGCGCAAGGCCGGCCGGGTGAACGCCCAGGCGCTGGCGGCAGCCGTCTCGGCCGTCCGAACCGGGGTGACCACGGCCGAGGTCAACGCCGCCGCGGAAGACGTGCTGCGCAAGAACGGGGCGGGGATGGCGTTTCTGGGGTATCCGGGGCCGTACCCGTATCCGGCGGCGACGTGCATCTCGGTGAACGACGAACTGGTGCACGGGATCCCGGGGCCGCGCCGGCTGCAAGAAGGCGATATCGTCTCGATCGATTGCGGCTCGGTGGTGGACGGCTTCGTGGGTGACTCGGCGATCACGGTTGGAGTGGGCAAGGTCTCGGACGAAGCGCAGCGGCTGTTGGACGTGACCTGTGCGGCGCTGTTCGCCGGGATCCAGTACATGCGGGCCGGGGGGCGGACCGGCGACGTGAGCGCCGCCATCCAGGCGCTGGTCGAGCGGCATGCCTTCCAGGTCGTCCGGGAATACACCGGACACGGCGTCGGCCGGGCGATGCATGAGGACCCGCAGGTGCCCAACTACGGGAAGGCGGGCACGGGCATGGCCCTGCGGCCGGGGATGACCATCGCCCTCGAGCCGATGGTGCTGGCCGGCGGCCCGGAGACCCGGGTGCTCCGGGACCAGTGGACGGTGGCGTCCCGCGACGGACGTCTGACCGCCCACTTCGAGCACAGCGTGGCAGTGACCGCCGACGGTCCGCTGATCCTGACGACCCTGGATCAGGATCTGGACGGGGGGCCCGCTGCGGCGTATAATGATTACTTCGTCGGCCGCGTACCCGCGGCTGGCCGAGAGGTGGAGGAACAACGGACATGAAGGTGTCGTCGTCCGTGCGCAAGCGTTGTCCGAAGTGCAAGATCGTCCGCCGACAGGGCAGGGTGTACGTGATCTGCGAGAATCCGCGGCACAAGCAGCGACAGGGGTAAGGCAACATGGCTCGTATTGAAGGCATCGATCTCCCGCGCGACAAGCAGGTGGAAGTGGGGCTGACCTACATCCACGGCATCGGTCGTCCGGCCTCGCGCCGCATCCTGGCCCTGACCGGCATCGAGCCGGCCCGCCGGATCAAGGACCTGACCGAAGAAGAGGTCACGGCCCTGCGCGACTACATCGGCCAGAACCTGACCGTCGAGGGCGACCTGCGTCGTGAGACGCAGATGAACATCAAGCGCCTGATCGACATCGGGTGCTACCGCGGCCTTCGTCACCGCCGCAATCTTCCCGCCCGCGGGCAGCGCACGCGCACCAACTCGCGCACCCGCAAGGGGCCCAAGAAGACGGTCGCCGGGCGCGGTCGGCGCCGTGGAGCGAAGAAGAAGTAATCCGGGCAGAGTCAGAACGGGCCTCCGGCCGGCGGGCGGGATCCTTCCTCCCGCGCGGCTGAACCGCCGCTGGGCGCCCGCATCGACCGACCCGGGACGAGGACAGAGGGACCATGACAGAAGAGACCACCGCCAAACCCGCCCGCCGGACGAGCACCGTGCGCAAGACGCGCCGGATGATGTCCCATGGCCAGGCGCACGTGCACGCCACGTTCAACAACACGATCGTGACGATCACCGACACGCAGGGCAATGCCGTCGTGCAGGGCAGCGCCGGCGCGGCCGGTTTCAAAGGCTCGCGCAAGAGCACGCCGTATGCGGCCCGCATGGCGGCCGAGACGGCGATTGTCGCCGCGTCCGGATTCGGCCTGCAGGAAGTCGACGTGTTCGTCAAGGGCCCGGGCCCCGGGCGGGAAGCGGCCATCCGCGCCATTCAGAGCTCGGGGATCCGCGTCCGTTCGATCAGTGATGTCACGCCCGTGCCGCACAATGGCTGCCGGCCGCCGAAGAAGCGCCGCGTCTGAGTAGGAAGGAACCAGGAAGCGATGAAGTACACCGATCCGGTTTGTAAACTCTGCCGGCGTGAAGGCGAGAAGCTGTTCCTCAAAGGGCAGCGCTGCCTGACGCCGAAGTGCGCGTTCGAGCGGCGCGGGTTTCCCCCCGGCGAGCACGGCCGCGATGCGCAATTCCGACGCCGCCGGGTGTCCGACTACAGCCGCCAGCTGCGCGAGAAGCAAAAGGCGCGCCGGGTGTACAGCGTCACCGAGAAGCAGTTCCGACGCTACTACCGCGAGGCGCTCCGGCGCCGCGGCGTGACCGGCGAGAACCTGCTGCAGATGCTCGAGCGGCGCCTGGACAACACCGTCTACCGCCTGGGATTTGCCGAGAGCCGGCCCCACGCTCGCGCCCTGGTCTCGCACGGGCACTTCAGCGTCAACGGTCGACGGACGGACGTGCCGTCGATGATCGTCCGCCCGGGCGACAACATCTCCGTTCGCGACGGGTCGCGGACGCGGACCTACTTCAAGGACCTGGCGGTGGCGGCCGAGACTCGGACCGTGCCGCGCTGGCTGGAGCGGGATCTGAAGGCGCTGGCGGGCAAAGTGGTCCAGAACCCGGAACGAACCGACATCGACGCCAACCTGCACGAGCAGTTGATCGTCGAGTTCTACTCGCGCTAGCCTCGTGGTTGGCGCGCGCGGCCTCTTCGGAGGTGGCGCGACCTGGAGGGCGAACGTGTCAGTCACCGGCACCATGGTCATGCCCAAGATCGAGCGCGAAGCCGTGGCCCGCAACTACGGCAAGTTCATCATCAGCCCGCTCGAGAGTGGCTACGGAATCACGGTCGGCAACGCCCTGCGCCGCATCCTGCTGTCTTCGCTGGATGGCGCGGCGGTGACGTCGATCCGCATCACCGATGTCTCCCACGAGTTCTCGGATATCCCCGGGGTGCGGGAGGACGTCCTGCAGGTGATGCTCAACATCAAGCAGCTGCGCCTGATCCTGCACGAAGGCGAGAGCGCCCGCCTGCGCCTGGAAGTCCAGGGCGAAGGCGTGGTCACGGCGGCCGACATCCTGGCGCCGGCCGAGGCCGAGATCGTCAACCCGGAGCTGTACCTGTTCACGGTCGACGACGACAAGGCCCGGCTGGAAATCGAGATGACCGTCGGCACGCGGCCGCGGCTACTCTCCGTCGGACGAGCGCGGCCGCCTGCCGATCGGCGAGCTGCCGACCGACGCCATCTACGGCCCGGTGCGCCGGGTGCACTTCGAGGTCGGCCGGGCACGCGTCGGACAGGACACGTCCTACGACCGGCTGTTGATCGAGATCTGGACCGACGGCACGATCAAGCCCGAACAGGCCCTCAGCCGCAGCGCCCAGATCCTGATGGCCCACCTGCGCGACATCGCCGGCGTGACCGAGGAGAGCCTGATGGCCGCCTCGGCGCACGAAGAAATGCCCAAGAAGGCCAGCGAGATGTACGAGATCCCGATCGAGAATCTCGATCTCTCGGTGCGGGTCTTCAACTCGCTCAAGCGCACGGGCATCACCACGATCGGCGAAGTGCTCGACATGCTGGAGAAGGGGCCGGACGCCATGCTGTCCATCCGCAACTTCGGCGAGAAGAGCCTGGATGAACTGAAGGAACGGCTGCGGGAGAAGGGCTACCTGGAGGACCAGGGCGAGCCGGCGGCCGCGGAAGCGGAGCAAGTGTCATGAGACATCGAATTGCTGGAGTCCATCTCGGGCGATCGAGCGGCCACCGCACGGCGCTGCGCCGCAACCTGGTCACCGAATTCCTGCGCCACGAGAAGATCCGCACCACGCGGGCCAAGGCCACGGCCATTCGCGGCCAGGCCGAGCGCATGATCACCTCCGCCAAGCGGGGGATCTCGGGCGGGGAGGCCAAGGCCGTCCACGCCCGCCGCATGGCGGCCGGCCGGCTCAACGACCCCGAGGTCGTCAAGAAATTGTTCGACGACATCGCCAAGCGCTACACCGACCGCCCGGGAGGCTACACCCGCGTCGTCAAGATCGGCGCGCGCCTGGGTGATGCGGCTGAGATGGTCATCCTCGAGTTGGTCGAGGAGTAGTCCGGGGCGCGCCGCACGGCGGGGTGCACGCCCATGGCAGCTTACCAATCGATCGTCGCGTACGACGGCACGGAGTTCCAGGGCTTCCAGCGACTGGCCGAAGGCCGGCGGACGGTGCAGGGCGTGCTGGAAGACGCACTGCGCCGCGTCGGTTGGACGGGAACCAGCCTGCTGGCAGCCGGACGGACCGACGCCGGCGTGCATGCGCGCGGACAGGTGATCGCCTACCAGCTGGCGTGGCGGCATGATGCGGAAACGCTCAGCCGCGCACTGAACGCCAACCTGCCGCCGGATGTCGCCGTGCGGCAAACGGCCGAGGCGCCGGAGGGTTTCCACCCGCGTTTCGCCGCCCGCCGCAGGACCTACCGCTACTCGATCCTGGTGGACGCCTGGCCCGATCCTCTGGCCGAACGTGTGGCCTGGAGACTGTGGCCGGAGCCGGACCTGGGGATCCTGAGCGCCGAGGCCGGCCTGCGCGATCGGTCGGCACGACTTCGCCGCCTTCGGACAGGCCCCGATCCCGGGCGGCCATACGGTCCGGGAGATCTTCGAGGCGAGCTGGGAACGCCAGGCCGAGGGGCTGGCGTTCGAGGTGCAGGCGGATGCCTTCCTGCACCACATGGTCCGACGGCTGGTCTCGGCCATGGTGGCTGCCGGCCAAAGGCCGCTGGCCCGCAGGGACGATGGCTGCACTGGTGGCCGATCCCGCGCGGCGCTGGGAAGAAAAGCCGGCGCCGGCACACGGGTTGTGCCTTGAGACGGTCGAGTATTGAGTTGGGACGATCCGGTCGTGGGAATCGGCCACGACGCAAGGAGCAGGACGTGCAGAAGACGTATTTCCCCAAAGCCAGTGAGATCACCCGTGAGTGGGTGCTGGTGGATGCCGACGGACAGAACCTCGGCCGGCTGGCGACGCGCCTGGCGCGGACGCTGCTGGGCAAGGACAAGCCGACCTTCACCCCCGGCGCAGAGACGGGCGATTTCGTGATCGTCATCAACGCCGAGAAGATCACGGTGACCGGCAAGCGGCTGGACGACAAGTTCTACTACCGCCATTCCGGCTACCCGGGCGGGATCAAGAAGATCAGCTTGCGCGAGCAGTTGAAGAAGCACCCGGAGCGCGTCATCACCGCTGCCGTGCGCGGGATGCTCCCCAAGAATCGATACGGGCGCTCTCTGCTCGGGCACCTGAAGGTGTATGCCGGGGCAGAGCATCCCCATTCGGCGCAGACGCCCAGGCCGCTCGGGGGCTAGGGCCGGCGCAGGTCGAGCAGCGAGGACGGAGAGGAAGGCAAGGCGAATGGCAACGTACTTCGAAGGGATTGGCCGCAGGAAATCCAGCCATGCCCGGGTGCGCATTGTCACCGGGTCGGGCAAGATCGTCGTCAACGAGAAGCTCCTGCTGGAGTACTTCCCGCGGGTGGGCGACTCGGACGCCATCGTGGCTCCGCTGCGCGTCTCCGGCATGGAAGGCAAGCTCGACGTGACGGTCAAGGTCGAGGGCGGCGGGGTGACCGGACAGACCGGTGCCGTGCGCCATGGCCTGGCCCGGGCGCTGGTGTTGATGGATCCGGAACTGCGGACCGCGCTGCGCGACGGGGGCCATCTGACGCGGGATGCCCGCGCCAAGGAGCGCAAGAAGCCCGGCCTCAAGCGGGCGCGCAAGGCTCCGACCTACACCAAGCGGTAACAGATCCACGGGGGTCATCCCCCTGAGTCATCGGTCATCCGGCCGGGGAAGGGGGCTTCCCTGGCCGGTTGTCATTCCGAGGAGGTGGCTGTGCCGCCAGGTGTGACTGTCGTCGGCCTCGGACCGGGCGATCCGGACCTGCTGACCCGGCGTGCGATCGACGTGCTCCGCCGCCAGGGCGAGGTCTACTTGCGCACCCGTCAGCATCCGGCGCTCGCCGGCCTGCCTCCGGAGATGCGGGTCGAGGCGTTCGATGAGCTGTACGAGCAATCGGACGATTTCGAGGCCGTGTACGCGCAGATCGTCGGACGGTTGATCGAACTGGCGCGCCGGCCGGCCGGCGTGGTGTATGCCGTGCCGGGCGATCCTTCGGTCGGCGAGGCGACGGTGCCGGCACTGCGCCAGGCAGCCGCCTCGGCCGGCCTGGCGTTTGAGATCGTGCCGGGCGTCAGCTTCCTCGAACCCAGCCTGGCCGCCCTCGGGCTCGACGCACTCGACGGCCTGCAGGTGGCGGATGCGCTGGAGCTTGCCGCACGGCACCATCCTCCGCTCTCCCCCGACCGGCCGGCCCTGATCGGCCAGGTGTACTCGGCGCTGATGGCGGCCGATGTCAAACTAACGTTGATGAACGCCTACCCGGATGATCACCCTGTCGTCCTGCTGCACGGCACAGGAAACGCAGACGCGTTCCTGGAGCGGGTGCCCCTGCACGAGATCGACCGCAGCCAGGCGATCGGTCTGCGCACGTCGCTGTACCTCCCGGCCAGGCCCACGGCGCGGCGCGCTCGAGTCCTTCCAGGAGACCGTCGCCCACCTGCGAGCGCCCGACGGATGTCCATGGGATCGCGAACAGACGCATCAGTCGCTGGCGCCTCACTTGATGGAGGAGGCGTACGAGGCGCTGCAGGCGCTCGACGCCGACGACATGGCCGGGCTGCGCGAGGAACTGGGCGATCTGCTCCTCCAGATCGTGCTCCAGGCGCAGATCGCGGCGGAGGAAGGTGACTTCCAGATGAGCGACGTGATCGCCGGGATCGACGAGAAACTCATCCGGCGACACCCGCATGTCTTCGGGGAGGTCCAGGTCTCCGGTGTGGAGCAGGTGCTGCACAACTGGGAAACGCTGAAGCGCGCCGAGCGGACCGAGAACGGGACCGACAAGGGGCTGTTGGACGGCGTCCCGCTCAGCCTCCCGGCGCTCGCCCAGGCGGCGGAGATCCAGCGCCGGGTGGCGCGCGTCGGATTCGATTGGCCGGGGTTGGAGGGGGTGCAGGCGAAGGTGGCGGAGGAGTTGAACGAGCTGCTGGAGGCGGTGGGGGACGATCGGCGTACGGCGGAGATGGGCGACGTGCTGTTCGCCGTGGTGAACTACGCCCGCTGGCTGGGGGTGGATCCGGAATCGGCGCTGCGACAGTCGGCGCGACGCTTTCGGCAGCGATTCGGGGAGATGGAATCGGCGGCCCATCGCATGGGCAAGCCGATGGACGGGATGAGCGCCGACGAGATGGATCGTCTGTGGGAGGCGGCCAAAGGGCTCGAGTGAGGGCGTCCGGCGCGGCACGCTGCGCCAGACGAATCGTTTCCGGGGGAGCGGCGCGGGTTCGGGTGAAGATCGCCAGAGGAGGTGTGTAGGCAATGGCCAACGCCATCGGGTATCCCAGCCAGTACGACCTGGCCCATCACGGCCTGACCAACCTGAACATGGAATACTGGACCCTGCCGTCGCCGATGCTGGTCGAACGGATCGTCCAGCGCCAGGAGGGCCAGCTGGCGCACCTGGGTCCGGTGGTCGTGCGCACGGGGCACCACACCGGACGCTCGCCCAATGACAAGTTCATCGTGCGCACCCCGGCGACCGAGGCGGAGATCTGGTGGGGAAAGGTCAACCGTCCGATGCCCCCGGAGAAGTTCGAGCGGCTGCACCTGCGCATGGGGGCCTACTTTCAGGGCCGCGATGTGTACGTGCAGGACGCCTATGCCGGAGCGCACCCCGCCTACCGTCTGCCGATCCGCGTCATCACCGAGTACGCCTGGCACAGCCTGTTCGCTCGCAACCTGTTCCTGCGCCTGCCGACCGAAGCGCTGGCGGCGCACGTGCCCGAGTTCACCATCCTGGATGCGCCGCGTTTTCACGCCGTCCCGGAGGAAGACGGGACGAACTCGGAGGTCTTCATCGCCCTCAACCTCGAGCAGCGGTTGATCCTGATCGGCGGGAGCAGCTACGCCGGCGAGATCAAGAAGGCCGTCTTCACGGTGATGAACTACCTGCTGCCGCGCCAGGGCGTGCTGTCGATGCACTGCTCGGCCAATGTGGGCGCCCAGGGTGAGGTGGCGCTGTTCTTCGGACTGTCGGGGACGGGGAAGACGACGCTGTCGTCCGATCCCGAACGGCGGCTGATCGGCGACGACGAACATGGCTGGGGAGACGACGGGGTCTTCAATATCGAAGGCGGCTGTTACGCCAAGACGATCAACCTGCGCGCCGACCTCGAGCCGCTCATCTGGCAAGCCACGCGTCGCTTTGGGACCGTGCTCGAGAACGTGGCCGTCAACGTCGGCTCCCGGCGCATGGACTTCGACGAACTCGGGGATGACCGAGAACACGCGCGCCGCCTATCCGATCGGCTTCATCGACAACCACGTGCCGGAGGGCCGCGCCGGGCACCCCACCCAGATCTTCTTCCTGACGGCGGATGCGTCCGGAGTGCTGCCTCCGCTCGCCCGGCTGACGGACGAGCAGGCGATGTACTACTTCCTGTCCGGCTACACTTCGAAACTTGCCGGGACGGAGAAGGGGCTGGGTGCCGAGCCGCTGTCGACGTTCTCGACCTGCTTCGGGGCGCCGTTCCTGCCGCTTGCCCCGGGCGTGTATGCCCGGCTGCTGGGTGAGAAGCTGGCGTCCCACCGTGCGCAAGTCTGGCTGGTGAACACGGGTTGGACGGGCGGACCCTTCGGCACCGGCAAGCGGATGCCGCTGCCCTACACGCGCGCCATGGTTCGGGCGGTCCTGACCGGCGCGCTGGAAAACGTGCCACATGCAAACCGAGCCGTACTTCGGGCTGCGCCTCCCCGAGCGGTGCCCTGAGGTGCCGACGGAAATCCTGGATCCCAAGCGGACCTGGGAGGATGCGGCGGCGTATGACCTCAAGGCGCGAACGCTGGCGGCGCAGTTCCACCAGAACTTCGACCAGTTCCGCGAGAAGGTGACGGCCGAGGTGGCGGCCGCCGGGCCGGTGGTGGGCGCGGTAGTCACCGCGACATTACCGACTTCGGAAGTCCGAAGGACTTCCGAAGTCGGTTTGCCGGGCTAGAACAGCGCCACGCCCAGGGCGACGGCGACCGCCGTCGTCGTCAGGTTATCCACGTCACGCAGGGGCAGCGCCTCGACCACCGTCGCCGCGACCGCGATGACGGCCGTCTTCCATGCCGCGCCGGGCAGGCTCAAGGCCGGATCGAACACCCCCCACGCGTTGAACAGGACGACGAAGGCGAAACCGAAGGCGAATCCCCCGATCAGCATGGCAGCCGAGCCGGCCCATGACTTCGCGGCGCTGAATGGGCAGCTTCGCCGTGCCCCACTTGCGTCCCACCAGATCGGCCAGTCCGTCACCGCCGCACATCAACATCAGGGCCAGGATACCGACCGGAGACGTGCGCCAGAAAGCCAGCGTGCACACGACGAAGACGATCCCGTAGTAGAGCGGCCCGCGCAGGATCTCGCGCCGGTCCCCGGTTCGGCTCATGGCCTTGACGGCAGCCGGGTCCTTGATCACGCCTGCCCCCACCAGGACGAACTGCGCCGTGATCGCCAGCGGCACCAGCGCCGCCAGGAATCGGGCTGCCGGCTGAGGGCTGAACAGGGGCCAGCACAGGACGAAGATCGGGCCGGTGCCGATGTGGATCAGCTTGCGGCTGATCGCCTGTGCGAACACACCTCGGGCGGCGAGGGTATCCATCAAACGCAGCCAGGCAAGTGCCACGGCAAATGTGATCAGCGTGGCGACGATGTCCTGCGCCCAGTCATTGGTGAAGAACGATGAAAGCCACATGGGGTCCTCGCGCCTCGGTGTGCACGAGCGTAGCAGCGGGCAGGGCAGACGTCAAATCCGTCCTGGCTCCGGAGCGCTCGATGCTCGGCTCAGGTGCCCGAGCGCCCCGGGCGTTCAGGATTGACCAAATACGGTCCAAATGGTAAGATTTATGATCGATGGACAGCAATCCAGTCAACGTCTCACGCAGCCTCCCACTTACGCCGCATTCGGTTGACCTGAACGCCCATTCGAGCGACAGGCTGGCGCGTTTCTACGCTGACACGCTGGGTCTGGACCAGATTGCCGGCGAGGCCGGGTCGCGCTGCTTCACCGCTGGGACCACGCCGATCCTCACCACCATGCCGGCCACTGCCCACAGCACATCTGCCCCGCCGGCGACGGGCCTCTACCACATGGCGATCCTGGTGCCGAGCCGATTGGATCTGGCCCGGGTCCTGCGCCGGTTGCTCGAGCGCGACGTCCCGCTTCAAGGCGCCTCCGATCACGGCGTCAGCGAGGCGCTCTACCTCGCCGACCCGGAAGGCAACGGCATCGAGATCTACGCCGATCGCGCCCCCCAAGCCTGGCCCCGGAAAGGCAGCCAGATCGAGATGTTCACCCGGCGGTTCGACTTCGACGGCGTGATGGGCGAGCTCCGTGCGGACGGCAGGCCATGGGACGGCATGCCCGGTGGCACGCGGTTGGGTCATGTGCATCTGAAGGTTTCCGACCTGGGGAGCGCCGAAGCCTTCTATCGGGACGTGATCGGGTTCGACCTGATGTTGCGCTTCGGGGACAGCGCCTCCTTCCTCTCGACCGGCGGATACCATCATCATGTCGGGCTGAACACGTGGGAGAGCCTCGGGCGGGCGGCACCGGCGCCGGGTGCGCCTGGTCTCCGCCTGGTGACCTTCACCGTGGAGGACGCGGCGAGGCTGCGCTCGATCGAGGCGCGGGCTACCGAGGCCGGGATTGCGACCGATGCCCGAGAGGGCATGCTGGAGATCACCGATCCGTCCGGCATCCGGGTGGCCCTGGCGATCGAATCGGAAACCGGCCCCGACATCCGTCGGCAGACGGAACCTGCACACACCCTGGAAGAAGTACGACCCGTCCCATGAATGTTCTTCTCTGGGTTCTACAGATCCTGCTGGCCGTCTACTTCGGCCTGACCGGTATCTTGCACTTCGTGGTGCCTCCCGGGCTGCCGGCGCCCATGGCATGGATGTATGAGCTCCCCGGCGGCCTCCACGCCTTGAGCGGGACGGCCGAGATCCTGGCGGCGCTTGGATTGATCCTCCCCAGCCTGACCCGGATCGCGCCCCGCCTCACGCCGTTGGCCGCGTCGGGGTTGGTGCTGGTGATGGCCGGCGCGATCGTCTGGCACCTGGGGCGGGGGGAATTGGCCAGCATCGTAATGAACATGACGCTCGCCATCCTGGCGGCGTTCGTTGCCTATGGTCGTTGGCGCCTGAAGCCGATCCCCGCCCGAAGCCCTGCCTGACCCTCCAGAGTCGCCCGCCTCGGTCCCGGTCATGCTGACCTGCTCGGGCCTCGGATCCGTGACAGCCTGTCCGACGGGTGTGCCCAAACCCACCGGCTGGTCGGGTGCCGGGGTGGGCACGCGACCTTTCCCGGTGGCCTGCGTATACTGGGTTGAGAGCCTGGACCAAGACCGGAGGTCGTAATGAAATCCCATGCCGTATTGCTCGCCTTGTCACTCACCTTGATGGCCACCCTGGCCTGTTCCGTCTCGATCCCATCGGTGGACATCATGACCGGCCCCGAGACCGAGACGGTGATCGCCGTGCCGCGATTGACGGATCCCTCGCAGGAGGCGTACGTTACGCTGGCTTTCGGCGCCAATGAACTGCGCCTCTCACCGGGGGCCGAGCAGGGCCTGGTGAGCGGGACCGTCCGGACCAACCTGAAGGACTTCGAACCCCGGGTGACGATCAACGGGGCCGACATCCGGATCGAGCAGGGTGATCTCGATGTCCAGGGGTTGCCCAATTTCAGCGCCGATGACGTCGTCAATCTGTGGGACCTCAAGCTGGGTGCCGACCCGATCCGCCTGCGGATCACCGGCGGCGCGTACCGGGGAGAGGTCGATCTTGGCGGACTGGCGCTGACGGACCTGTATGTCTCGGATGGGGCGGCGACGGTCAAGGTCGATTTCTCCGCCCCCAACACCGCCGAGATGAGCAGCCTGCGCTATGAGACGGGCGCTTCGACCGTCGAGCTGCGCAACCTGGCCAACGCGAACTTCGCCTCGATGAACTTCCGCTCCGGCGCCGGCACGTATACGCTGGACTTCGGCGGGAGCCTGCGGCAGGACGCCCACATCGATATCGAGTTCGGATTGAGCACGCTGACCATCGTCGTCCCCGAAGGAACGGCGGCGGAAGTCGAGGTATCCGGCGGCCTCTCCAGCGTCGATGCCCGCGGGGCGTGGGTGATGCGGGACAGCTCACGCTACGAGGTGGAGGGGGAGGGTCCCCGGCTCCGGTTTGACATCACCATGGGTGCCGGAACGGTCAAGCTGGAGACCCGCTGAAGCCCCCCATTCTGCCGAACTACGCCGACGGCGCAGGCGCACACAGCCTGCGCCGTCTGTTGATTCCGACTACCCCGGCCGGCCAGGAACCGAGTAAACTGCTGTGAGTTGCGCGGCCATGCCGCCGCACCCCACTCGGTCCGAGGAGGAGATCCGTCATGTACAGGTACGCCCTTGTCCTGCTTCTGGTGGGAGCATTCACGCTCAGTTGCGGCGTGACCGGCGCCACGCCTGCGCCGGCTGTTGAGACCGGGATCCTATTCCAGGACGATTTCTCGGACACGGGATCCGGTTGGGACCAGGTCTCCTTCGAGACCGGAGTGACCGACTACGCGGACGGCGTCTACCGGATCTACGTCAACGAAGCGAGCGTGGACTACTGGGCGAATCCCGGGCTCAACTTCCGGGATGTGCGCGTCGAGGTCGAGGCCACCAAAGTCGGCGGCTCGGATGACAACGACCTGGGGGTCATCTGCCGTTACCAGGATACGGAGAACTTCTACTTCGCCGTCATCTCGAGCGACGGGTTCGCCGGCATCGTCAAGGCGGAAGGCGGAGAGCAGACTCCGATTTCGAGTGAGGCGCTCGAGCCCGCGGATGCTGTGCGGGAAGGCAGCGCCACCAACACCATCCGCTTCGACTGCGTGGGGGAATTCGCTTACCCTGATGGTCAACGGTGAACAGGTCGCCACTGCCACAGACGCTGAATGGGCAGACGGCGATGTGGGGCTCGTGGCGGGAACGTTCGATACGCCTGGCACCGACGTTCACTTTGACAATTTCGTGGTCCGGGAGCCCTAGCGGGTTGGGGCGGTGCAGCTCCGGACAACCGGGCGCAGAGTACTCGATCCCGGGGACGGAAAAGCAAGGCGGGCCACTCACAGAGCGGCCCGCCTTCGTTTTTCCTCGGATCGGATCAGCGCAGGTTGCGCGTGACGGTTGAAGGCAGGGGGGAGACCGGCGAGGCGGGCGCCATGCGCCGGAAGACATCCAGCGCCGTCGCCCGCAACAGGGCGGCCGAGTTGGCGTCGATGCGCTTCTGCTCCGGGTGGGGCCGGCGCAGCTCGTCGATGTGGCGTGGGCTTGATCGGTTGCCATCCGTCATAGGGCAGCATGGTTCACCTCGCTGCCTTCCGGGATGCAAGTTCCGGGCCGGAACATCCGCAGGAGGATGGCGCTCTGGTACTACCGGTCCGAACGGTCCCAGGGGGGATGAGGGGAAAGCGGGGGTAAGCCGGCCAGACGTCGCCGGAGAGCTGGTGAGAGCCGGTGGAAGTGTGGGAATCCGCCAGAGGGGACGGCTGGGGAGAGTGCCGGACTGCTAAGGAGCGCCAGGTGGCCAGATGTCCGGCCACAGCCGCCCTTGCTCGTCCGCGACTGGCCGGAGGGCGTCCTCGTTCACCCAGCCGGAGGTCTCCGAGAAGGCGACCTTCCACCAGTGGGCCCCGCGGGCGAGGACGCCATCGGTCTGTGCGGTGTGAGCGACGATTTCGCCGACGATCCCTTCGGGCAGCACGGCAGCAACGTCGAAGTTGTCACCCGGGCCCAGGCGGAGCTGCGACTCGGCGACGGTGGCGACCGCCTGGGATGGCTTGAAGCGGCGCGAGTTCTCGGGCGGCTCGACGACGATCATCATCAGCCCGTTGGCCACTTGCCGCTCGGTGCCATCGGAGGGCATGTTGCGGACCCGGCCCTGCACCCACATCGTCGACGATCCGCCGCCGTCCTGGTTGATGCCCCAGGCGGCTCCGAGCGTGTCGCGGCAGAATCGTCCGAGCTCGTCGATCGTCATGCCGATGCTGCGGCCGGGATCGCGCCCGTCGACGACGACGAAGTAGATCCAGTCATCATTGAAGCACACGGCGGTGCGCGGGTGTCGGGCGGTCGCGCCGAGGTTGTCGAAGCTCTGAATGTCCCCGTCGAGCAGGAAGTCGAAGCTCCCGCCGACGCCGGCGTAGGTCTTCGTCCAGTCCAATCCCTGCCAGGTGTTGCAGTCGGGGCCGAGATCGGTAATCTCGAGGGAGACGCCGATCTGATCGCCGGGCCGAGCGTATTGCTCGAGCAGCGTGCGCGCGCTGCCGGAGGCAGAGACAATGATGGAGTCGAACGGCAGGGCGGATGGGATGACGTCTGCCCGAAGCTCGCGGATCGTCCCGCGGGCCATGGCCGGCAAGGGCAGGATCAGGAGCGGGCGCTCCATCTCGACCAGCATGTTGATGCGGCCGACGCCGACGCTGGGCGGGAGCCCGGAGTCGGGGGTGAGCACGATCAGGTCGTCCTCCTCGCCCTCGACGTCGACACCATCGATGGGTTGGGTGGCGCGGCGGGCCAGATAGCTGAGGACCTGTTTCTCCGGTCGGTGATACACGCACTGGCCGATGAAAGCCTGCCGGTCGAGCGTCCAGGCGAACCCGCTCCCTCCGCCGAGGCTGCCGTACCACTTGGTGTAGACGCCGGAGTGCACGACGCCGCTCTCCGGTACGCCCGTGCTGGTGTTGTAGAACGAGCCGTTGATGGCAACGACGACCTGATTACGGTTGCCCCACGTCCCGCCCCAGGCGTTGAGAGCCTGCTCGTAGCGCGGCGCAAACTGACTGACGGTTTCTTTGCCGGCGCCGATCTCGCCCAGGGCGATGCCGCTATCGATGATCAGGGCCTCGCGCGCCCGGTCCATCCGCGCCACGTACGCCCGGTTCGGGCCGGGCAAGGAGTACTCGCGATAGGCGATCCCCTCCACCAGCGGCTGCCACCCGTCGTCTGCGCCTGCCGGCGCCGAGACCAGGGCCAGCAGGATGAGGAGCAAGGCCGCCCGGACGGTGACCGCGCCACGTGGCGCCGAGCGGCGAGCATCGCCTCGCGGGCGAAGGGGCATGGAGTTGGTCGCCTCGACTCGAGCGGCTGTTCTTTCGAAGTGTCATCAACTGTTCGCCTATCCTGTCCCGGCCTCGAATGGAGGGCCGAAGGTCGCGTCGTTCGCCGCCAACCTGCGGCACTCGCCGCAGGATGCGGGACCGCGGAAGCAGCGTTCAGGCGGTCTGCCTGATTTCCAGTCGGCGCGACCTGTCAAGGAGTTGTCGGCCCGCATCGGCGATCAGGCAGGGCAAGTATACCCAGTCAGCGGGGCCGTCGGGCAGGGCCATCGTGGTGACGGACGAGGTCGAAAGGGGATTGCCTCAGGCCGGGACTTCGGATACAGTCGCAGGACGTCGCCATGATGCAACCTCCTGAGCGCAAGACGCCGCGCGGCGGCTGGCTGATCCTCCCGTCTACCCGTCGGTTCTTCGAAGCCGCCGCTGCGGCGCGTCAGTCCTGGTCCAGCCGGCTGCACGGCTACTTCTATGCCCGGTGGACCTACCTGTACATCGGGATCGGGATCGGGGAGCATCCGATCGCACGGTTGATCGGCCCGCTGACGCGCGCCCTGGGCTCCAGGACGCGGCCGGCCGACCCCAACCGTCCGACAACGGCCGATGGTTATCACGGCAAGGTGCTGCCGCTCGAGGCGGCGCGCCAGCTGATCCACGTCCGGGAATCGATTTCCCTGGGCGATCTCGAGCACGTGATTCCCTATCGACTGGCCAGGGAGTTGGTTCTGGAAGACCCCTCTCACATCGTGGCGCTGGAATGCCCCTGCCGTTCCGCCCGGGCAACACCGTGCCTGCCGCTCGACGTATGCCTGGTGGTCGGCGAGCCGTTCGCCAGCTTCACCGCCGAGCACCACCCCGGCCGGGCGCGGTGGATCACCTCCGATGAGGCGGAGGGCATACTGGAACGGGAGCATGCGAGAGGTCACGTCCAGCATGCCTTCTTCAAGGACGCGATGCTCGGGCGTTTCTACGCCATCTGCAACTGCTGCCCGTGCTGCTGCGGCGCGATGCAGGCACATCGCCAGGGAACGCCCATGCTGGCCGCCTCCGGCTACCGTGCCGTGGTCGATCCCGCCGGGTGTAGTGGGTGCGAGGTCTGCCTCGACGCCTGTCCCTTCGATGCCATCCGGATGCAGGACGCCGTCCCGTTCGCCGAATCTGGGCAAGTGCATGGGCTGCGGCGTGTGCGTCTCGGCCTGCACCACCGGGTCCCTCTCCCTCGCCCGCGACCCGCAGCAAGGCATCCCGCTTGAGCTGGACCGGCTGATGCAGGCAGCCGCGGCACGCGGCTGATCGGAGCGTGGACGGCTTGCCGCGTGACGCCCGTATGCAACTCTCCCTGACCGACGCCCGGCTCCCCCGGATGCAAGTCGAAGCGCGAAGGCCCAGCGGCGTGCGCATCGCGTGGCTGAACCGCGCCTGCGACTCGATCCAGCGCCAGTTCGAGGCCGCGCTGGCCAAGTCGGGGATGGATCAGGCCCATGCCCTGCGCTCGATGGGTGACGAGATCCTCCTCGTTCTCGAAACCGTCGGCGTGGCGTGTGATCGCGCCGACATCGACCCGCACGAGTTCCCGCTTCCCGCCCGTCGTGCGTTCGCCTGGTTGGGCCGGCTGGCGGACTCCGAATACCGGCGCGCTCACCTCGAGGCGCTGCAGGCCGCCGCCGCCGTCGATGCACGCGTCCGCACCCGCTTCTACAACTCCACCGTGCTGTATCGGCTCTTGCCGCGGGAAGGCGTAATCCATCTGACCGCCCACGAGGCGTTCGTCGGCGCGCCGCACGATGTGCTCCGCTCGCTCGTCCGCCTGGGCGTGCCGTACTCGCGCAAGCGCGTCCACCGCGCCCGGGTGACGACACACGCCGAAACCCCCGAATTCCGGTTGGCGCTGGAGGAATTGGAGCGATTCGACCGGCCGGCGGAAGATGCCGGGCGCGGCCGGCACTTCGACCTGACCGCGGTCTTCGCCCGGATCAATGGCGCCTATTTCGAGGGGCGGATGGCTCAGCCGCACCTGGCATGGAGTTGCAGCGTCCTGCGCCAGGAATTCGGGCGCTATGAGTCGTCGCGAGACACCGTCACGCTCAACCGCGCCCTGGACCACCCGGACGTCCCCGAGACGGGTTGTGGAGTACGTCCTGTACCACGAACTGCTGCACAAGGACCTGGGTGTCCAGGTCCGCGCCGGACGTCGGCAAGTCCATACCCGCGCTTTCCGCGAAGCGGAGCGGCGCTTCGTCCATCGGTCCGACGCCGAGGCCTGCCTGAAACGGCTGGGGGAAGGGCTCCGGCGCGTTTGAGCCGGCGTGTGGCGAGGCTCACACCGACCGGCGCTTCCGGCTGGTGCTGTGCAGACAAGCATTGGCATAATGGTCGGGCTGGTCCGCGCACGTTCCGATGGGAGAGGAAATCTATGGCATTCAATCTGCGCCACCGCAGCTTCCTGAAGGAGCTGGATTTCACGCCTGGGGAGCTGGAGTTCCTGCTCAAGCTTTCCGCCGACCTGAAGGCCGCCAAGTACGGCGGGTACGAGGAGCCAAGGCTGAAGGGCAAGAACATCGCCTTGATCTTCGAGAAGACGTCGACGCGCACGCGCTGCGCGTTCGAGGTGGCCGCCCTGGATCAAGGCGCCCACGTCACCTACCTCGGCCCGGAGGGGTCGCAGATCGGCCACAAGGAGTCGATGAAGGATACGGCGCGTGTGCTCGGGCGCATGTACGACGGGATCGAGTACCGCGGCTTCGCGCAGGCGACGGTCGAGACGCTGGCGGCGTATTCGGGGGTGCCGGTCTGGAACGGGCTGACCGACCAGTTCCACCCGACTCAGACACTGGCCGATGTCTTGACCATGACCGAGCACTGCGGCAAGCCTCTCGGCCAGATCGCCTATTGCTACCTGGGGGATGCACGCAACAACATGGGCAACTCGTTGATGGTGATGGGGTGCAAACTGGGCATGGATGTCCGGCTGTGCGCCCCGCGCAGCCTGTGGCCGGCGGACGATCTGGTGCGGACGTGCCAGGCGATCGCGGCCGAGACCGGCGCACGCCTGACCCTGACGGAGAATGTCGACGAGGGCATGCGGGGCGTTGATTTCGCCTACACGGACGTATGGGTCTCGATGGGGGAGCCCAAGGAAGTCTGGGACGAGCGCGTCAAACTGCTCAAGCCCTACCAGGTCACACCGGAAGTCCTGCGCCGGAGCGGGAACCCGAAGGTGAAGTTCATGCACTGCTTGCCGGCATTCCACAACCGGGAGACACGCATGGGCGAGGACATCTTCCAGAAGACCGGGCTGGATGGGCTCGAGGTGACGGAAGACGTGTTCGAGTCCGGGCAGTCGATCGTCTTCGATCAGTCAGAGAACCGGATGCACACGATCAAAGCCGTGATGGTCGCCACGCTGGGGGACTAGCACCGACCGGTTCGGAAGCACCACCCTCGGTCCGGGCGGGCATCGGATACCGTACGGGCACGGAGCGCCCTGATCCGGCGCACCGGGCGGAAAGGATCGTGAACACCACATGGAATCGGCCCTGGCGCCCGGCGCCATAGACCTGAGCCCCATCACCGACGGCCTCTTCGTCTCGGACTGGCCCGAAGAGTCCGATGCCCCCGTGTTGGAGGCGAACGGGATCCGCCTGTTGCTTTCCATGCACTGGCGTCGCCCGTCGCCCGTCTACCGCCGGCCGCCGTTCTCCACGCTGTGGCTCCCGACGATCGACTCGCCGATCACGCCTCTGCCCGTGCCAACGCTGCGGACCGGCGTGCTGGCTGCGCTTCCGGCGCTCGAGCGAGGCGACGGGGTGTTGGCGCACTGTGTCTTTGGGCGACACCGCGGCGTGGCGATGGCGTGCTGCGTGCTGATCGGGCTGGGGTACCCCGCCGATCGGGCCATGGCCCTGGTCGATGAGCGGCGGGCTGTGGCGGATCCGCACGTCTGGTACATCCGCCGGCGGATCGAGGCCTTCGAGCGCGAATGGAAATCGCGCCAGCTCTGATGGCGGCCACGAAATCCCGGGTCACACCGAATGGGGCGGTGGTGTGAGACCACCGCCCTGGCTTGTGGAGCCGGCGTCCGTGGAGGAGGCGAGCCCGGGCAATCCCGAGGCGGGGGATAGGGCAGTCTCGCCGTCCGCCTCGACTGCGGGATGAACGGACAAACGACCCCGCGCCACCAGGCAACTATCTGCCCGCGAGGCTAGCCCAACGGTTTGCCGCAGTACGGGCAGGTGCTCCAGTCGGACTGTGCCGATTTGCCGCAGGATGGGCAGACACGGCCCGCGGCAGCGGCCTGGCCAGGTTGCGCCGGCCGATTGACGAGCGTGGCGACAGCCCACACGATCAACGCTATGATCCCGATCGGTATCAGCCACATCAGGCCCATGCCCAACCAGCCTCCTCCCGGGAAGTAGCCGGACATGTGAGTCATCGGATAGAAGCCCGGCGCGCCACCGCGGCCCCAAGCCATCCCGGTCATGAAGACCCCTGAACCCAGGCCGATCAAGACCACGAGTACGACGATGGTCACGATCCAACGAGTGGCACCCTTCATGCTTCCTCCTCTGGTGGCAACCGGACGATCCTGGCGCTACGAATCTAGGCCGCCCACGAGAAGTTCTTATGTAGGACAGGTGAAGGAAAGGTGAGAAGGAGCGCTCCTCCGAAGGGAGGGGGCAGGGCAATGCACCAGCAGCCAGCCGAGGAGGATCCGCGCCCGGCCCCCGGCACTCCCGATCTGGGCTGGAAGGTGGCTGGGAAAGAACAGGGACGACCGGATGGTCGTCCCTGTGTCTGCTGGTCGGGGCGGGCGGATTTGAACCGCCGACCTCACGGACCCGAACCGTGCGCTCTAGCCGAACTGAGCCACGCCCCGAGGCAAGTCATCAGGCGGGAGGGCCTGATGACCGCGACATCATACCCCACATGCGCCCAGGCGGCAAGGCCGAGGGATTGAGAGCGACTTCGGAGGTCCTGTCGGGACTTCCGAAGTCGAGGTCTCAGCTCCGGAAGACGCGGGCGGCGCTGCTCGCCTGGCGCTCGTTGACCGGAAGCATCATGCAGAACAGGCTCCCGGTGCCTTCCTTGCTTTCCACCCAGATCTGCCCGTTGTGCATCTCGACCATCGCCTTGGCGATCGACAGGCCCAGGCCCATCCCACCGTGGCGTCGGGTGAGATGGGACTCCACCTGGTAGAAGCGGTCGAAGATCCGATCGACCTCGCCGGCGGGTATCCCGATCCCCGTATCGACCACGAAGACCTTGACGTACCCACCTTCCGTTTCGGCCTTCAAACCGACCTGTCCCAGCGCATCGGTGAAGGCGATGGCATTGCGCACCAGGTTGCCCAGCGCCACGTCGATCTTGTCCCGGTCGGCTTCGATCATCAGCGGATCGCTGTCCGGGACATCGTAGCCCAGCTCGATCTGTTTCTCGACCGCCAATTCCTGGAAGCGGCCGACCGTATCGATCACCAGCTTGGTCATCGAGAACAGTTCACGGCGCAGGCGCGACTGACCTTCCTCTTTGTGGGAGATGGTCGACATGTCCTCGACAATGGCCTTCAGCCGCATCGACCCCTTGATGATCACGTCCATCTGTTCGGCGTAGTCGGGGGGCACGACTTCCTTGAGGAACGTGGCGTGTCCAAGGATCAAGCCGAGCGGGGTCCGAAGCTCATGGCTGGCGATGGCGATGAAATCCGATTTCATCCGGTCGAGGCGCATCAGCTCGGCGTTGGCGTCCTGAAGCCGCGCCAGGAGGCGGGCGTTCTCGATGGCGATCGCCGCCTGTGCAGCCAGAAGTCTCTCAGCACCCTCAGGTCATCTTCGGTATAATGTGCGGAGCCCCTCTTGTTGACGGCTTCGATCACGCCAATGGTCTCTGCCCGGATGCGCAGCGGCAGGCCCAGCAGCGATCGGGTGCGGAAGTGCAGGGCGTGATCGACCATGCGGTAGACGCGCGGGTCGGTGGCAGCGTCCTGGACGACCATCGGCTTGTTGTGGGTGAAGATCCAGCCGGCGACGCTGTTCTCCAGGGGGACGCTCAGGCTGCGCAGGTCCGACCCCTGAACGCCGGGGACCGTTTCGAAGTGGAGTTCCCCGCTGGCCGGGTCGTAGAGCAGGATGGAGGTCGCCTCGCTGTCGGTGAGCTCCATCGCCACGTCGACGATGCTCTGCAACAGCGGGGCGAGATCGAGCGTGGACGACAGCGTGCGGCTGATCTCGAGCAGGCGCTCCAGCCGCTCCGACCTGCGCAGGGGACCTGTCTGACCGGTCATGGCTCTCCGCCGCGGGAGAGGGATTCTAGCACACGGATGCCGGCAGACCAACGCCCGGGCTGCGGGCGCTGCCCGAGCAGACAATCGGGAATGGGATAGAGGAGGTACGCATGCCAGGTAAGAAGAAGGTGCGTGTGGCGATCATCGGTGTGGGGAACTGCGCCTCGTCGCTGGTGCAGGGGGTGCATTACTACCGGAATGCGAAGCCGGCGGACAAGGTCCCCGGGCTGATGCACGTCGATCTGGGCGGATACCACATCCGCGACATCGAGTTCACGGCGGCTTTCGACGTCGTCCAGGGCAAGGTCGGCGAAGATCTCAGCCGGGCGATCTGGGCCTACCCCAACAACACGATCAAATTCGCCGACGTCCCCCGGCTGGGCATCAAGGTCGGCCGCGGTATGACGCACGACGGCCTGGGCCGCTACCTGTCCGAGAAAGTCGAGAAGGCGCCCGGCCCGACGGACGACATCGTCGGCGTGCTCAAGAAGACCAAGACCGACGTGGTCGTCTCGTATCTTGCCGGTGGGCGCCGAGATGGCCACCAAGTGGTATGTCGAACAGGTGCTGGAGGCCGGCTGCGCCTTCGTCAACTGCATCCCGGTCTTCATCGCCTCCTCGGACTACTGGGCGGCGCGGTTCGCGGAGCGCGGGCTGCCGATCATCGGCGATGACATCAAGAGCCAGGTCGGCGCCACGATCACGCATCGCGTGCTGACGGCGCTGTTTGTCGACCGCGGCGTTCGCCTCGACCACACCTACCAGCTCAACTTCGGCGGCAACATGGACTTCTTCAACATGCTCGAGCGCGAACGGCTCGAGTCGAAGAAGATCTCCAAGACCGGCGCCGTCACCAGCCAGCTGCCGTACAAGCTCGACCCCGACGACGTTCACGTCGGCCCGAGCGACTACGTGCCGTGGCTGACGGACCGCAAGTGGTGCTACATCCGCATGGAGGGCACGACGTTCGGCGACGTGCCGCTGAACGTGGAATGCAAGCTGGAGGTCTGGGATTCACCCAACTCCGCCGGCGTGGTGATCGATGCGGTGCGCTGCGCCAAGCTGGCCCTCGATCGCGGGCTCTCCGGCCCGATGGTTGCCCCGTCGTCCTATTTCATGAAGACGCCTCCCAAACAGTACAAAGACGATGTCGCCCGGCAATTGACCGAGGACTTCATCGCCGGCAAGCCGACCGGCAAGGAATAGCAGGAGCGGGGGCGGCCCACGGCCGCCCCCGTTGACTCCCCGCCATGCGCCGCCTGCTCCTTCCCCAGCCTGCGCCGATCGAGAGCCGGCCCCTGCAGCTTGCCTCCGGCGACGTATCTGCGCCGGGATCCGGGCAGCTGCGTCTCCGGGTGCTCGCGTGCGGCGTGTGCCACACCGACTTGCACATCGTCGAGGGCGAGATCACCCCGCCGGCCTATCCGATTGTCCCCGGCCACCAGATCGTTGGCACGGTCGACGCCGTCGGCGATGGGGCGGGCGATTGGGCGGTGGGGGATCGCGTCGGAATCGCCTGGCTGCACGCGGCGTGCGGCACTTGCAGCTTCTGCCGGCGTGGGGATGAGAACCTGTGCCCTCAGGCGCGCTTCACGGGCTTCCACGTCGACGGCGGGTACGCCGAGACCGTACTGGCGGAAGCGTCGCATGCATTCCGGATGCCACCGGGGATCCCCGATGAGCAGGCCGCGCCGCTCTTGTGCGCCGGGATCATCGGCTACCGGGCGCTGCGCAAGGCAGACGTCTCACCCGGGGAAGTCGTCGGTCTGATCGGCTTTGGCGCCAGCGCGCACCTGGCGATCCAGGTGGCGCGCGCCTGGGACTGCACGGTGTTCGTCTTCAGCCGCGGTGCCCGCCACCGGCAACTGGCCCTCGATCTGGGTGCGGCGTGGGCGGGGACGATCGATCAGCCGCCCCCGTCGGCGCTTGACCGCGCCGTCATCTTCGCCCCGGCAGGCGACCTGGTCCCGGCGACGCTCTCCCTCTTGCGGCCGGGAGGAACGCTGGCGATCAACGCCATCCATATGACCGTCCATCCCGTCCATGCCCTACGCCGTGATCTATGGCGAGAAGACGCTGCGCAGCGTGACCAATGCGACCCGACGCGACGGGACGGAGTTCCTGGCGCTGGCTTCGAAGCTCGGGCTGCGCTCAACGGTCATGCGTTACGCGCTCGAAGACGCCCATCAGGCCTTGCTCGATCTCAAGCAGGGACGCATCGAAGGCGCGGCGGTGCTGGTCCCATGATTCGCCTGGGGACCTCAGGCTTCTCGTATGACGACTGGATCGGGACGGTCTACCCGAAGGACCTCCCGCGCTGGCAGTGGCTACCTTACTACGCCTCGCAGTTCGATACGGTCGAATTGAATGTGACCTACTACCGGCATGCGGACCGCAAGATGGCCTCGGGGTGGGTCCAGCGCAGCCCGGAGGGCTTCCTGTTCTCGGTCAAGGCTCACGGCAGCCTGACCCACGAGCGCAGCGAGCCGGAGGTCGAGGCATTCCGGGAGGGGCTGTCGCCCCTGGTGGACAACGGGCGGCTGGGTTGTGTCCTGGCGCAGTTCCCGCACTCCTTCCACAACACACCGGACAACGTGGCCTATCTCCCGGCCCTGCGCGAACACCTGGAGGGACTTCCAGTCGTGATCGAGTTCCGCGACGCCGGCTGGATGACCGACGAGACTTTCGACCTTCTGAAGACGCTCGACTTCGGCTTCTGCTGCGTCGATGAGCCTCGCCTCAAAGGGCTGATGCCGCCGGTCGCCCGCGCCACCGGCCCGCTGGCCTACGTCCGGCTGCACGGACGGAATGCCGCCAAGTGGTGGGAACACGCGAACGCCTGGGAGCGCTACGACTACACGTACTCGGATGACGAGCTGCGCGAGTGGATCCCTCGGCTGCACGAGCTCGATGCCCAGGTTCCGCTGACGCTGGTCTACGCCAACAACCACTATCGCGGCCAAAGCGTCGACGCGCTCAAGGCGCTCAGCCGGCTGCTGAGCTCCGAGTAGCGCGCCGCCGGGGGGAAGCCGAGGACAGGGGCGGAGGCCGGCCCGCGGGGCTGAGGTTCGCCGTTTCGGGTAAGCAGGCGCGGCTCCGTGCAGGTGCACTCGCACCGGACGACTCACTCGACGGGGGTTGACGTGCTCTGGCCTTCGCTCTATGCAGCCCTCAGCCTGGCCCTGTTGGTGCTGGCCTGGCCCACGTTGCGCACGCCCTCGCGCCGTGGGCCCCTTCGCTTTCTGGCTTTCGAGGCGCTGCTGGGTCTCGTCGTCATGGGCGCCCCCGCATGGTTTGTCGACCCGTGGTCGGTGCGTCAGATGGTCTCCTGGGCGCTGCTGGCCGGCTCGGCGGTCCTGGCGATCCACGGATTCGTCATGCTTCATCGCCACGGTGCACCCGAGGCAGGGATCGAGACCACGCGTCAGCTGGTGGAACGCGGCGTGTACCGGATCCTGCGGCATCCCCTCTACGCCTCGCTGCTCCTGGCGGGTGTCGGGGCGTGGCTGAAGCGGCCGATCGCCTGGGGCGGGGTGCTCCTGCTCGCCCTGGCCGGGCTGCTGGGCGTCATCGCCCGGATCGAAGAAGGCGAGAACCTGCGCCGGTTCGGCGAGGTCTACCGCGAGTACATGCGCCGCACCTGGCGGTTTGTCCCCTGGATCTACTGACCCCCATCGGCCCTGGAAGGGCCGGATGGTATAATCCAAATGTGCGACATTCTGGGTGCGCCATCCCCGGCGCCGCCCTCAAAGGTAGAACCATGTCCGGACATTCCAAGTGGTCAACGATCAAGCGCAAGAAGGCTGCCAATGATGCCAAGCGCGGCAACATGTTCACGCGTTTGGCGCGGGAGATCGCCATTGCCGCCCGCGAGGGCGGGGGTGATATGGAAGCCAATTTCGGCCTGCGCCTGGCCGTCGACCGTGCCCGGTCCGCCAACATGCCCAAGGAGAACATCGAGCGGGCGATCAAGCGCGGCACCGGGGACGACAAAGACGCCGCGGCGTTCGAGCACGTGGTCTACGAGGGCTACGCTCCGCACGGCGTGGCGATGATGATCGAGGTCATTACGGATAACCGCAACCGCACCGTGGCCGAGATTCGCCACCTGTTGTCGCGGTCGGGCGGAAACATGGCCGAGGCCGGTTCGGTCGCCTGGCAATTCAAGCGCGTCGCCTACTTTGCTCTGCCGACGGCGGGGTTGGACTCAGACAAGATCTTCGAGCTGGCGGTGGAAGCCGGGGCGGACGATGTCGCCATCGGGGACGACAGCATCGAGATCACGGCGCCGGTCGAGGCCTTCAAAGCGGTGAACGATCGATTGACCAGCGCCGGCGCCAAGCCGGCCGAAGCCGAGCTGCGCCTGAATCCAACGACGATGGTCGAGCTCCCGCCGGACCAGGCGCTGCAGGTGATGCGGATCACGGAGAATCTGGAGGAGCTGGACGACATCCAGCGCGTGTACTCGACCCTCCAGGTCACCGACGAAGCCGTCGCGCTGCTCGAAACGGCCTGACGCCTGGCGGAGCCCGGGCACGTATGCTGGTCCTCGGCATCGATCCCGGAATCGCTACGACCGGCTACGGCTTCATCCGGCCGTCGTCCACCGGGGGGCTGGAGGCGGTCGCCTACGGGGTCCTGCAGACGGATGCCCGCATGCCGCTGCCTGAACGCCTGGCGTATCTCCACCAAAGCCTCACGGAACTGCTCTCCCTCCATCGACCCGACGCGTCGGCGGTGGAGCGACTGTACTTCCAGCGCAACGTGTCGACGGCGATGGTGGTGGGGGAGGCGCGAGGGGTGCTGGTGCTGGCGCTGGCGCAGGCCGGCATCCCGGTCGGCGAATACACGCCCGGCGAGATCAAGCAGGCGGTCACCGCCTACGGCGGGGCAGAGAAGCGGCAGATGCAGGAGATGATCCGACTGCTGCTGGGGCTGGCAGAGATCCCAAGGCCCGACGACGCCGCCGATGCGCTGGCGGTGGCCGTATGCCATCTGCAGCGCGCCGGGCTCGAGCGACGAGCCGGAGGAGTGCCATGATCGCCTCGGTCCGAGGGATCGTGCAGCATGTCGGAGTGCAGGAGGTCGTTCTCGAAGTAGGGGGGATCGGCGTCCTGGTCGTCGTCCCTCAGCCGGCGTTGAATCCCGTGCCGATCGTCGGCCAGGCGATGTTCCTGCATACGCGGCTGGTGGTGCGCGAGGAGTCGCTGAGCCTGTACGGGTTCAGCACACAGGAACAGCGGGAGGTGTTCGACCTGCTGCTGCAGGTCAACGGCGTCGGCCCGCGGCTGGCGGTCACGATCCTGTCGCACCTGCCTCCGGACGGACTGCGCTCGGCGGTGGCGGCCGATCAGCCGATGGCGCTGACGAAGGTTCCGGGGATCGGTCGCAAGACCGCCGAGAAGATCATCTTCCACCTGAAAGACCGGCTGGCGGCGCCCGAGGCGATGGCCAGCCTGGCGCTGGAGGCGGACAACGACGTCGTCAGCGCGTTGACGGCGCTGGGATACAGCCTGGTCGAGGCGCAGTCGGCCGTGCAGTCGATCCCGGCCCAGGCGCCGACGGACGTCGCCACGCGTGTCCGATTGGCCCTGCAGTATTTCTCCCGGCACTAGCAGCACAGCCAACTTCCCTCGTAGTGAAGCAGTCCCGGATTGACGCAAAACTCCCCGGAGGGAAGACCCTCCGGGGAGACGGCTAACTGTCCGAGTGAGAAGGAGACTGCCAGCGCTTAGGAGGTGAGCCCACAGCGGAAGCCGAGGGTGATGTCGGTATCCTCGGGAGTGGCCCACCCACGGTAGGCCGCCCGGTTGCCGTCCTCGGGGTCGTGCCACGAGCCGCCGCGCACGATGCGATACTCGCCGGTATCAGGGCCGCCAGGATCGGCGGAAGGCGAACTCTGGTAATAGGCCTCGTCGACCCAGTCATTCACCCATTCCCATACATTCCCCACCATGTCGTAGGCTCCGTACGGGCTGGCACCTTGAGGGTAGCTGCCAACCGGTGAGGTCAACTGAAAACCGTCATCGAAGCTGTTGTTGCCCCGGCCCGCTCCGAGATTGACGTCTGCGGAATTCAAGTGCGTCCCGTCAAACTCATTGCCCCAGGGAAACGTCCAGCCGTCCGTGCCGCGCGCGGCCTTCTCCCATTCAGCTTCGGTCAGCAGGCGGCGTCCTGCCCATTCACAGTACGCCCGCGCATCGTTCCACGAAACATGCACCACCGGATGCTCGGCGAGATCCGACAGGCCCGAATCCGGCCCCAGCGGGTGTTCCCAGTCTGCGCCCTGGGTTACCTGAGACTTACCGGTACCGGTATCGTAACCACGGGAGGAGCCCGTGCTTTCAGCATCCGTCTGGTACCCAGTCTGAGCGACAAACGCCCCGAACATGGCGTTGGTCACTTCGGTCTGGTCTATCCAGTAGGACTCCAGAGAAACTGTATGGGCAGGCCTTTCATTGGCGTAGCTACCGCCATCGCTGCCCATCGTGAAATCCCCGCCCGGCACGAAGACCAGCGTCATACCGTCGGTCTCCGAGACCCGGCTGGAGCCCAGGCTGGGCACTTCCGTACTCACCGGTACTTCGGAGGCCACCGGCGCTTCGGTAGCCACCGGCAACTCCGTGTTCACCGGCAGGTCGGGGGCAGGTGGTGTGATCGTTCCGGTCACACTGCACGCCCCCAACACGATCACAAGAACGGACAACGCGAGAGCAACTTGCTTCATCGTTTCTCCTTCATTGATGCACGAGTAGACTGATGGTTGCTGCACATCCTGGACTTGCCCCCCTACCACGGCGAAGACCCACCCACCCATTCCTCTCGAACCTTGCACCTGGGTCCACACTTGCACGGGCACAAGTGCCGGGGAGAGCAGAGCAGACCCTCCCAGCGGGAGGGGGGAGTCGTCTTGGCAAGGCGCAACAGCATCCGGCGAGGACAAACCTGAGAAGCCAGAATGGCACCGCAGGTCAGCTCGGAGATGTTCCTTGTAGGAAGAGGCTGGAAATACAGGCAGGCTGCCAGAGCGGCCTGCCTGTATTTCAGCCGCTTTCATTCCTCACGAGAGACTCGCCGCCCTTACTCGTCGCATTCGGCGGGAATGGCAATCTCGAGCGAGCCGTCCTCCACGAGGACGTAGTTGTAGATGTGGCTGATGTCGGTCAGCTGGCTGGAATCGAACCCGTATCTCCCTTCATTCCCCTGGGAGTGCAGCTCAAAGCGCGTGATGTAACCGCCTTCACGAGCGACATACACATAGGCGCTGACCAGCCCATCGCCCCCCTGCAGGGTGTCGGCGGACAATTCATACTTGTCGGAAACGAATCCATTGACCTCAACCCCGCTTTCTACGCGCGGCGCCTGGCCGGTGAGCCACTCCTGAATCCTGGGGGTGGACTCCGACAAGCTGGGTCCCTGCATCTCTGAAGCGAGGCCGGTATTGCAGAACAGCTCTGGCGCCGCACCGTTGACGCTGACCATCTGCGCGCTGGTCATCTGATCGCCGATGATGACCGTATCCGACGACAGGATGTTGAAAGTCCCTGTAGACCCGGGGCTATCGACATATCCCTCCAAGGCGAACATGAAGCGTTGGGTGACCTGCGGCTGAGTCTGGACCTCAGCCGACCCAATCTCTGAGACTTCCTTTGCGGCTCCCGTCGTATCCACACCCTCGTACTTGATGGTGCTTTCGAATCGATAGGCCGGCGAATCAGGAATGATAAACAGTGCCGCGTTCGTCAGGTCGATGGACTCGGGGCCGGCTGGACCGTCCGCGTTGGCTGCATCCTGGGATGGGGCCGTCGCCGCATCGGGGTTGGAGGGAGCGCTTTCGGTCGCGGCGGCCGGCGAACCTGCCAGGGCCTGCTCATCGCCTGCGCCCGCAGGCTGCGCCGCGCCGCCGGCAGCACACGCCGAGACTGTCAGGAGAACCAATGCCAGTGCGACATACAAAGAGCTTCGTTTGTTCATTTCATCCTTGTCTTTTCCAGAACAGATTTCGGCGGACGGGCTCCACAAGCCTCTGGGTACGAGTTCGTTCATGAAGCCCGCTTGATCGAAGACCCGCCTCCCTTGAGCAGGATGGGGCGGCGGTCTACGGTCCGGCGCGCATCCACACGATCGGCTCGATGGGGATGCCCTCGACGGGCGGCCAGGTGGACAGGGTATCGCCCTCGCACGTGTAACGGGTGGGGTAGCCCGGTCTGAACAGCAAGTCCTCCGGATCGAGGGGGTCGTACGCTCTCGCCCAGGGAAACGCCATTCAAGAAGATCTCCACGGACAACGAGATATTGGTTGTGTCGGTGAAAGCGATCAGTTCGGAGCCATCCGCGGAATACCGTCCGCTGGCGGCGCCATCCAGCAGGACGATCACGTCAACGCCCTCGATAGTCGCCTGATCCCTTTTCTCGCACGCTGAGCCTGTCGTATGCGCTGCTGCCAACTCCGGTTGCCTTCGAAATGCATCAGCATGCGGCCGTTGACGCTCATGATCTCCGGGCCGGCGGCTTCGCCGGCCACACCCGGCCGCTTGCATAAATGCTTTCATGCTTTCGTTCGTCGCCTCCCAGCTGCCGACCAGGCACCGGTCGCAGAACGTCTCGGTGACCATGGTGGTGGTGACGGTCTCCGTGACCTCCAGGTCGCCGGGCGCGGCGGTAATGACATACAGGAGATAGGCCAGCTCATCACACCCCCCGACCGTGGTGGGGATCGACGCCCAGTTCCCCTTGGTTCCTTCGAGATGCGCTCCCGTCTCATACAGCGCGGCGTTGGACTCGATGAACAGTTCGTACTCCCTCTCGCCTGCGAATGTCAGCTTGTAGCGCGAAACAACGAACGGTAGCTGGCTGGAGAAGACCTTGCTGGTGAGATCGGAAAACGCAACCTCCTCGGTGTACCTGGCCGTCAGAGGGATCAGCGTCAGATCGGTGTCCTTCAGGGAGTTGTCCATCACGGTGCGCACAAACTCCTCGAAGGCGGCATCGATCCCCGGAACGGCCGCCAGCGCGGCCGTCTGGGCCGAGTACGTGGGTGTGGTCGGCATCTGGTGCAGCATGTCGATCAGCCCATTCACACCGATGCGGTCGCCCATGAACTGAAAGAAGGCGAAGGTCTCGTGACTCATGTAGATCAGGGAGGTGTCGGTCGACCGACTGGAGAAGGGAGGCGCGAAACGGTGCTCGTAATTGACGGTTGGATAGACCAGGTTGCTGAAGTACTCGGCCGTGCCCTCCGACCACCATTTCTGTTCCTGGCGAATTCCCGTCCCGAGTAATTGCCCGGTGGAGGTTCTGGGCCTGGTAACAGTGGAAGACCGCGTGGGCTATGCTCTGCATGTAATCATCCGGCTCCATGGCGAATGCGGTTGGATAGATGATCACCGGGCAGGCATCCGTGCCGGGCCTGAAGGAACGGTAGAGAGTCTCGACCGCCATATCCAAACCCCAGCCATCCTGGTTCAGCGTGGTGAAGACGAAGTAGATGTGCGGGATCTCGAGGCCGAATTCTTGGAACATGGAAATCGACTGAGTACCGGCTATGACAGTATCTGCGTAGTACGGGAACTTGCTGTCATCCCCCTCCCAGGCCAGCGGGTAGAACACCCCGAATTCGGAACGTGCCGACAAGTTGGTAGAAGAAGAGGAAGCACGGGAATCTCGTTGTCGTACTCTCCAGAGGGAAGCCGTTGGACCAAAGCTCCTCACACTTCAGATAGTCCTGGCTTACCGGGGCTGCCACCTTGGGGCTGCGGGCGGAGGCCTGCTCGTCCGGGATCGAATACCGTTCGAGTGCTTCCCGCGAGGGGACGATGATATTCATCAGGCGGGTGAGTTCGTCCTTGGTGGCCTGATCGGTTCCCGTCTGCAAGTATCCACCTGCCATCTGAAGGACGCCGGTGCCCTCGGTCTCCAGGACCCCCGGTCCCAGGTCGGCCTGACTGGCCGGGATCTCTCCTGCAAACAGGCTGAGCATCGTCACCAGGCCCGCCTCCAGGGTCCACTCGCCGGAGTCGATCTTCTCCTGCAGAAAGTCCGTATAGCCGGTCGGCAGGGGCTCGGGCTCCGCGGTCGGAGCTGGAGTGGCGAACACTGGTTCAGAGGTTGCTGTCGGGGCAACTGTGCTTGCCTCTGGCGCAGCCGCCTCAGGCGACGCACAGCTTGCCAAGGAAAGGATGAACAGCACGGATAGGACGTTTGCGATCGCCTTCTTCACGCTTCTCTCCAGTCGTTCCGGTCCATTCGTGGGTGGTTGGCGAAGCAGCCTTCCTTTG
>CAWFSV010000008.1:0-172747 GCA_963818575.1 uncultured Chloroflexia bacterium
GCCTCCGACAGCGATGGTCGATGGCGGCAGTCGCCCCACCGGGGTTTGGCCGGATCCGATGTCGAGGATGCCGTGTGCGCCAACTTGTTCCAGCGCGGCGATGGCCGATGCGATCCAGGCGCCGCCTTCGGCCAGCCCACCGCTCCCCAGGCCGATGTACACCGGCGGGACGCCTTGTTCGAGAAATCGCTCGAGGTCGATCGGCGGAGACCAGCCAGGCGGCGCGCTCAGGGGCCAGTAGCCCGTCACTTCGGCGATCCCCGCCCATTCCGGGGCGGGTGGCACAACGTGTTGGCTGAACGCGAACAGGATCGGCGGCCGGGAAGACCTTGAGGCGGCAAACGGCCAGGCTCCTAAGCGAGGCAGGCCGGGTCCTCCCGCCGGGCACGTCGGTAGAGCAGATCGCCGCCGCGCCAGAATATCTGCGTGACGATCGAGTGCGTCAACCGGCGGTATCCGCTTCCGAGGCGAAGGTCCGGGAAGACGACGGCCGGAAAGGACGATGTCGGTGCAAACACCGGGAAGAACTGCGCCGAGACCGAGGGGATCCCCTGCCGCTCGGCGATCTCAAACCCGGCGCGCGTCATCAGGAAGGAATGCACGATCAGGTCGGCATCGGAGGCCAGCTCGATCACCAATCGGTAGGCGCGAGCTGCCAGCGGAGCGATGAATCGCGACAGGGTCACGATCATCCGCGGCCAGTTCGTTCCGGCCTGCGTCACGATCTCACGCGCCAGCGCGGTCAGGTCGCCCGGCAAGGGCTGGAAGGGAATTCCGTGCGCATCCGCCAGCGAAGCGAACGCCGCCGGCGCGGCCAGCCGGGGCTGAAAGCCGGCGCGTTGCAGGCCCGTGGCGAGGGCGACGAACGGCTCGACGTCGCCGCGTGTACCGTAGGTCAGGATCGCAATCCGGGGGCCATGACCCGATGTCGTCATGGGGAGTGGCTGATCGCGGCCGGGCGCCCCGCGCCTCAGCCGGCGGTCGGCAGCCTTCGCCGAAGGAATGCCGCGGCCAGAAGCCGCCATACGAACATCGCCGCCCCCAGCACCGCGGCCATCACAACGGCGAAGACCGGCAGAACGGGAGCGTCGAGCCACAAGCCCCGCAGCACGGCCCCCAACGGAGCCGCCAGCAGCGCGGCCAGCACAGGCCGCCACAGTTGCATCAGGGTTGCGGTCGCGCGCCGATCGAAGCACCCCAGCCAGGGCGCCGTGATGAACCAGGCCGCGGCGAATGGAATGAACGTCGCCGCCATCCGGTCGAACGCCGCCGGCTGCAGCTCCCCATGGTTGGCGAAGCCCGCCAGCGTGGTCCCCAGCACGATGAGCAGGTCGCCCAGGATCAGGAACGTCAGGCGCGGAAGGTTGCGCATGGGCTGCGATCTTACTGCGCTCCCCCGATGCGGACAAGCGGCTTCCGCGACGGACCAACTGGTGTTGGGCCTCCGCCGCAGCTCTCGGCGTCGCCTCGCGCCGCGGCTGCGGCTGTTGTCTGCGCGGCCGCGGCAGGATTCCCTGGCAGGCTCCCCTGCTGGCAATCGGCGGCATCCGCAAGCATCGCCCTGCCGTGCAGTGCTACACTCTGGCATCGTCCGATGGGTGCCCGCATCTGCCTCCCCCGCCTCGCCGCTCTGGGTGTGCTCGCCCTGTCTGCGTGTTCTCCCGCCGCGGGCACTCTGCCGCCCGCGCCGACGCTACGCCCACCGGCCTCCACGCCCTCGCCGACAGCCTTCCTGTTCTCAACGCATGCCGTCCGTGTGCTCACACCGGCGGTCACCCTCGGCCCCACGCCGCGCCCCACCGCGACGCGGGAGACTCGGGCCCTCGTCCAAGCCTGGGAGAGAGAGAGCCTGGTTTGGGTCTCTCCATCCGACGGCATGACGTTGATCGGCATCCCGGCTGGAGGCTTCTGGATGGGCTCCGGCACCGACGACGCATACGCCGAGCCGGACGAGATGCCCCTGCGCCGCGTTCACCTCGACGCTTACTGGATCGACCGGACCGAGGTGACGAATGCGATGTTCGCCCAGTGCGTGCGCGCCGGCGCCTGCCAACCCCCTCCCAGTGCGTTCGGCCCGTTCTCCCCCCACGCGTACTTTGGTGCGGGTGAGTTCGATGACTACCCGGTGGTCAATGTCAGCCAGCTTGCAGGCGCAGGAGTACTGCACCTGGGCCGGCCGACGCCTGCCCACCGAGGCGGAGTGGGAGAAAGCCGCACGCGGGACGGACGCCCGGCGCTACCCCTGGGAGTGGATCGGCGTCGCCGACCCGGAGAAGCTCAACTTCTGCGATCAGGGATGCGCGTTCCCCTGGAGCGTGACCGACGTCAACGACGGTTTCCCCGAGACCGCGCCCGTGGGCTCGTATCCCGCCGGCGCCAGCCCCTACGACGTCCTCGACATGGCCGGGAACGTGTGGGAGTGGACGGCAGACTGGTATTCGGCTTCGTACTTCGAGGACAGCCCGCTCCGTAATCCGCCCGGCCCGGAAAGCGGCACCTGGCGCGTCGTCCGCGGCGGCTCCTGGCTCGACGGAGTGCACGTCCGGGCCCTGGTCCACGCTCGCACGGCCAATCGCTTCTACCAGAGTCCCGAGACGGCGCGCAGCGACCTCGGCTTCCGTTGCGCCCTGACGGCCGAGTCCTAGCGGATAGCCGCTTCGCCAACTCCACGACCAATGCCTCCGAACTCCTGGATCCCCTTTCCTCGATGAGCCCTCGGTCCCCCTTTCTCTTTCAGTCCGCGGCAGAATCTGAAGCGAGAGACGACGGTGCGAAATTGCAGGCATCTTACGATCCGCACCAGGCTCGCTATGCCTTGCAACGGGGGCGGGCGGCGCAGGTTAGATGTCGATCGACGCGTGTTTTCTAGTCCGTCTCGCATCTTGCGGACGGATGACGCAGGCTGAAGCCTGCGGCTACCAGCCGACGGCGCCAACCTCCCACCGAATTGCGGTTCCTGATGTCGCCCGTAGCCGGGGCCATGAGACCTCGGCAGCGCGGCGGGGACCGTCAGGGTTTGGGGCTGGAGCGCCTCGCGAATTGCCTCCAATCGACGCGGGAGCCGAGCGTGAGGGGAAGCCCATCGTGCGCATAGCGGATGGCGTTGAATGCATGGGGGCTGTCCTTTGGGGACAGCCCCGGCTGGGGACTCGACTTCGGAGCCGCGCCCATCACAGCAGATAGTGGGCGATCGTTTCGCGCAGCTGGCGGACGGAGAACGGCTTGGGGATGAAGGCGTCCGCGCCGGCGTCCATGGCCGCCGCCTGCTCCTCACGTTTAACCAGCGCACTGACCACGACGGTCGGCACGCGGCCCAGCACCGGATCCGCGCGGAGGCGGCGGATCAGTTCCAGTCCGTTGACCTCCGGCATCATCACATCGGTGAGCACCAGATCGGGCCGGACGCTTTCCATCAGCGAAAGCGCCTCCAGTGCACCGAAGGCCATATGAACCACCAGGTTCTGGCTCTTGAGCAGCTCACTCACGACGGTGCAGAAGTCCGGCTCGTCGTCGACCACGACGACGATATAGGGACGCGCCAGCTTTGGCGCCGTCCCTGGATTCGCCTTCTTGGCCGCCCCCGCTGCGGCACGGGCCAGAAAGTAGGTCTCCACCCCAAGCTCCTCTTCCCGAGTGCGTCCGACAGGCCGGGGTCTTCCGGCCGCGATCATGTTGCAGGAAGGGTGCCGGGCGGAACGGGCTGTGGCCGAGCGGATGTGCCCCGCCACAAGTGGCCCTGGATCCGGTATTGGGCGCCTGCATTGCCCCACCCCTGAGGGACCTGACACAGTTCCTGGGCAACGAACTGCGCGCCCGGGCGGGTGTATTTGGGGGCTGCATTCTGCATGGACGCGGTCCGACGGTCGGACGGTCGGACGAACAGACCCCCCCGGCCAGGCCGGGGGCAGCAATACGGGGGGACGCAGTGAATTCTCCACCCCAAGCTTCTCTTCCCATGTGCGTCCGACAGGCCGGGGTCTTCCGGCCGCGATCATGTTGCAGGAAGGGTGCCAGGCGGAACGGGCTGTGGCCGAGTGGATGTGCCCCGCCACAATGGCCCCTAGATCCGGTGCTGGACGCCTGCATTGCCCCACCTCTTAGGGACCGTGACAGGGTTCTTGGGAAACGAACTGCGCGCCCGGGCATGAGTATTCGGGGCCCGCCTCCTGCATGGGCGCGGCCCGCCGTTCGGACGAACAGACCGCCCCCGGCCAGGCCGGGGGCGGCAACACGGGGGGGACGGAGGGGGACGCAGATCTACCCGCCGCTGAGCTCCTTCTTCATCGCCACGCCCAGCCGGTAGATGCCTTCGTTGATCGTCTCTTCGTTGCAGTAGGAGAAGTTCATGCGCATCGAGTGCTCGCCACCCTGCTCGCCGGGGTAGAAGGCGAACCCCGGCACATAGGCAACTTTGGCGGCGATCGATTTCTTCAGGAACTCGCGCGTGTCGATTTGGTCGGAGGTCCGCACCCACAGGAACAGTCCGCCCTGGGGCACGGTCCACGAGACGCCGCTCGGGCATGTGTTCGTGGAGCGCGTCCAGCATGGCGTCTCGCCGGGCGCGGTAGACACCTCGAAGCCGGCGAACGTGCTGCCGCAGGATGCCGCGCTGGCAGACGTCGTTGGCCACCATCTGGATGAAGGCCCCGGTGTTCAGGTCGGCTCCCTGCTTGGCCTGCACCAGGCGCGTGATGATCGGCTTGGGTGCCACCACCCAGGCCAGCCGGAAGCCCGGCGCAAGCGTCTTCGAGAAGGTGCTCAGGTAGATCGTGCGCTCGGGCGCCAGGCGGAAGATCGGGGTCAGGTCCTCGCCTTCGAAGCGCAGCTCGCCGTATGGATCGTCCTCGACGATCACCAGGTCGTAGCGGCGGGCGATCTCCACCAGTTCCTCGCGACGCTCGAGCGACAGGGTCGTCCCGGCCGGGTTGTGGAAGTTCGGCAGCACATACACGAAGCGCGGCCGGTGCTTGCTCTGGTCGAGCATCGCCGGCAGGTCGTCGATGATCATCCCGTCCTCGTCCATCGGGACGGTGCAGTACTGCGCCTCGTACGAATCCCAGGCCTGGATCGCGCCCAGGTAGGTCGGGCGGCTGCAGACGACGCAGGCGTTCGGATCGACGAACAGCTTGCCGATCAGATCCAGCGCCTGCTGCGAGCCATTGACCATCAGGATGTTTTCGGGCTCGACCCAGATGCCGTACTTGGACATCGTCTCCGCCAGCCACTGCTTGAGCGGCTGGAAGCCCTCGGTGGGGCTGTACTGCAGCGCGACCGGGCCATGGTTCTGCAGGATGTAGCGGCAGGCCTCCTGGACTTCGCGGATGGGGAAGAAGTCCGGGGCCGGCAGGCCGCCGGCGAAGGAGATGATGTCCGGTTGGGACGTCAGCTTGAGCAGCTCGCGGATGACCGAACTCTGCATGCGCCGGGCACGGGCGGCCAGGCGGGTTTCCCAGCCGATGTCCTCGACGTGCGTGATCATGCCGTCCTTGCCGGTCATCGGCCTCCACTTCGGACATCACGATTCTCGCCCCGCGCCGCAGGCAACGCAACTGACGCTTGCCGTCCTGCAGGCATGCGTTTCGGCCGCACTGTCGGGTTGTCCGGACCTCCTCTACCACTGCCCGCAGCGCCGCCTGCTCCAGATGACCTGCCCGCCTGGCTCATGAGGCGGGGCGGCCGCCTGCCCTACCGTCACTTCCGCAAAGGCAGACCCACGTCCGGCTGGATGGCCTGGCTCGCAGATTGGCGCGATCCCAAGGCCGCACCTGCCTCCGAGTGACCACGAGCGACGCCGGAGGATCGGCCTTCACACTTTCCACACGATTCCACCCTCAAGGCGTAACGGTGCCCGCGTATCGTGACCCTGGGAAGTCGATACAGTCTGATCGGGGGTTGCCGTGAACAACTTGCTTGTCCGTGCGGTGCCATCGGCCGCACGAGCCGGTCGGCCCGCTCTCTTGCGGGCGGCGTGGGATCGACATGCGCGCTGCATCTGGTCCCGGCACGTGTGGGTCGGAAGACGCCGGTGGGTGGTCGTGGTGGCCGCGTTGCTCGTCCTGGTCGGAGGTGGGCTCGCCTTCCGCAGCCTGAGCATGTCGGCCCAAGCCGCAGCAGAGGAAGCCTCGACGTTGCAGACCACGACGGTGCGCACCGGCAGCTTGAGCCTGACGGCCAGCGGCTCGGGCACGCTGATCGTCGGGACCAGCGTCGAGCTCGGGTTCGGAACGCAGGGGACGGTCGAGGTGTGAACGTCGAGCCGGGCGACGTGGTCGCCGCAGGCGACGTCCTCGCCGAACAGGCGGATCGCGAAACGCTCGAATCCTCCGTCGCCCAGGCGAAGCTCGATCTCTCCGCCGCCGAGCTGGCGCTCCAGACGTTGAAGGACCAGGCGCCGCTCGCCCAGGCGCAGGCCCAGCTGGCGGTGGCCGAGGCTCAAGAAGTACTGGCCGACGCCGAATCAACCTGGCAATACCAGCAGGCGGGCCACCGCGCCAGCAGCACGACGCTCAAGGCAGCGCAGGCCAAGGTCGCCGTCGCGGAGGACAGTCTCAATCGCGCCAAAGGCGTCTACGACTCCGCCCCCAGCAGCGACGAGGAACGCAAGGCCCAGGCCTACCTGAACTACGCCGCCGCGCTCCAGCAGTATCAATCGGCGGTGGCGAGCCTCAACTGGTACCAGGGCCACCCCACCGAAACACAGCAATCACAGCTCGAGGCGAATGTGGCCATCGCCAAGGCTCAGGTCATGCTGGCCGAGCTCGAGGCCGAGCGGCTTGAAGGACGGGGTGGATCCCGATGAACTCGCCGCGGCCGAGCTGAAAGTGTCGAAGGCCGAGAACGACCTCGCCCAGGCGCAATCCGACCTTGAGTCGGCCACCGCTCGTCGCCCCGTTCGGCGGAACCGTGATGGAGGTGCGAGCCGAGCTCGGGGATTCGGTCACCGGCGCGTTCATCACGCTGGCCGACCTGAGCCTGGCGACGCTCGATACCTACTTCGACGAGACCGATCTGGACAAGGTCATCGCCGGCAACGAGGTCGAGGTCGTCTTCGACGCCCTGCCCGACCTGGTCTTCACCGGCCACCTGGTGCGGGTCGACCCGAGCCTCACGCAGTCGATGAACTCCAGCCTGCTGCACGCCGTGGCTGTCCTGGACGGTGAGAATCCACAGGACCTGAGCCGGATGCCGAGTCGGGTTGAACGCCGCCGTGGATCTCATCGCCGGGCGGACCGAAAACGCCTTGCTGGTGCCGGTGGAGGCGCTGCGCGAGATCGACACCGGGACGCTATGCGGTCTTCGTCGTCGACGCCGACGGCGGCCTCGTGCTGCGCCCGGTGGAAGTCGGTCTGCAGGACCTGACCTGGGCCGAGATCACCTCCGGCTTACAGGCCGGCGAGGTTGTCTCCACCGGCCTGGTGGAGTCCGGGCAGTGAGCGAGCAGCCGTTGATCGACCTCCAGGCGTTGTCCAAGCGCTACGGTGTCGGCGAAGGCGAGGTGCTGGCGCTGGACCGTGTCAGCCTGAAGATCGAGCGCGGCGAGTTCGTCGCCATCATGGGGCCGTCCGGCTCCGGCAAGAGCACGCTGATGAACATCCTCGGCTGCCTCGACCGGCCGACCGAAGGGACGCTATCGGCTCGACGGGGAGGACGTGGGCAGCCTCGACAAGACGCAGCTGGCCACGCTGCGCAATCGCCAGCTGGGGTTCGTCTTCCAGTCCTACAACCTGCTGGGGCGGACCAGCGCGCTGCAGAACGTCATGCTGCCGATGCTGTACGACCGCGATCACACCCGGACGCCCGAGGAACGCCAGGCGCTCGCCCGGACGATGCTGGATCTCGTCGGCCTGTCCGACCGCGGCCACCATCAGCCTCACGAGCTGTCCGGCGGGCAGCAGCAGCGTGTCGCCATCGCCCGCGCTCTGGTCAACGACCCGAGCCTGATCCTGGCCGACGAGCCCACCGGCAACCTGGACAGCAAGTCCGGGCAGGAGATCATGGCCCTGCTGCATGGCCTGCATGCCGCCGGCCGCACCATCGTCATGGTCACCCACGAGGCGGAGCTGGCGGCGCGTGCCGACCGGATGCTGCACATGCGCGACGGCCGGGTGGAGACCGACGTGACGAACGGCTCGTCGCTCAAGACGCTGGACGCCGAGGTGGCGGCATGATCCCCCGCGAGTTTCTGCGCACGGCCTGGGAGAGCATCCGCAAGAACAAGCTGCGCTCGTTCCTGACCATGCTGGGCATCATCATCGGCACCGCCTCGGTGATCGTCATGGTGGCCGTCAGCGCCGGCACCGAGGCGGCGATCGAGGAACAGATCACGAGCCTGGGCAGCAACCTGGTCTTCATCACCAGCTCGTTCATGCGCGGCGGGCCCGGCGAAGCGTCGTCGAGCGGCGGGCTGGTCTACGACGACGCCACCGCCATCCAGGAAAGCATCAACGGCGTGGAGGGTGTGATCGTCGAACAGGGCGCCACCGACAGCGTCCGGGCCGGGAGCGTCAGCCTCGACGATGTGGAGATCGTCGGCACGACGCCGGACTTCCCCACGGTCCGCGATGTCGAGGTGGAGACCGGACGCTTCCTTCAGGAGGCGGAGGTTCAGCGCAAGTCGAAGGTCGCCGTGCTCGGCGCCGGGCTGGCCGAGGAGCTGTTCGGCGAGAGCGACCCGATCGGGCAGACGGTGACGGCCGGGACGACCAAGCTCACCGTCATCGGCGTGATGGCGCCGAAGGGCAGCGTCGGCGGCACCGATTTCGACAATCGGCTGTACACGCCGATCACCGTCGTCTTCCAGAAGTTCTCGTCCTTCGGCTTCGCCCGGATTCTGGGCGACCGGGTGCGCGCCATCACCATCGCCGTGGCCGAAGACCAGGATCTGGACGACACCATCCTGCAGATCAACCTGCTGCTCAGCAAGCGCCACGAGGTCTCCCTGGACTCGCCCGACTTCAGCATCACCACCCAGGACGACATCATCAGCACGCGTGAGTCCACCACCGCCGCGTTCCGCTCGCTGCTTTCCTGGGTGGCCGGCGTGTCGCTGATCGTCGGAGGCATCGGGATCATGAACATCATGCTGGTCAGCGTGACCGAGCGGACGCGCGAGATCGGCATCCGCCAATCGGTGGGGGCCAGCCCGAACGACATCCGCTGGCAGTTCCTGACCGAATCGCTGCTGCTGAGCCTGGTGGGCGGCGCCGTGGGCGTGGCCGTCGGGGTCGGCGGCGCCTGGCTCTTCGGCGCCGTCGGCGACATGCCCACCGTCGCTCGTCCCGGCTTCCATCCTGCTGGCCTTCGCCTCGGCCGCGGCCGTGGGCGTGTTCTTCGGCTTCTACCCGGCCAACCGCGCCGCACAGCTCGACCCGATCGAGGCGCTGCGGCACGAGTAGACAAGAGTCCCGGCGCAGCCGCGCGGGGACTTGTGGAGACGAAACGCAATGAAGAAGATCCTGGTAATTGGTTTGGCCATGATGATGACGCTCACCGCCTGCGGCGGGAGCGTCGAGAGCACCGCTCGGCCGCGACGGGGACAGACGGCACCGCCGTCGCCGCGGATGGCGGTCGCCGCGCAGGGCGCGCTCTCGCCGGTCGCCCAGAACATCCTCGGCCTGCTCAAGCTGGAGGACACCGAACTTGCCGTCGACCCGGCGCAGGCTGCGACGCTGCTGCCGTTGTGGCAGGCCTACCGCAGCCTGCTGAACAGCGACACGACCGCCCCGGCGGAGCTCGAGGCGCTCCAGGCGCAGATCAGCCAGGCGCTGACCGACGAGCAGCAGGACGCCATCGCCGCGATGGACCTGAGCCCGGAGGACATGTCCACCCTGATGGAAGAACTCGGCGTCACCGCGTTCGGTGGAGCGTCAGAGTGACGGCACGCGGGCCGGTCCGGGAGGTGCCTTCTCATCCGAAGGCGGACCGGCCGGAGGGATGGCCCCGCCGGATGGAGGCTTCGTCCCCGGACAAGGGATGGGGCAAGGCATGGGTGCCGGCGGCGCGGCAGCCGAAGGGCTCGATCCGCAGGCCATCGCCACGCTCCAGGCGAGCCGGCCTGCCGGCCGGCAGGGGGATCGATTCAGCCTGGCCCTGCTCGACCCGCTGATCGAACTGCTCAAGGAACGGGCGGGGGCATGATCGCACGCCTGCGGCGTCTTGGCGAAGCGGCTCCTGATCGCGGCGACATTCCAGCGTATGATTCGCAGCGTCGCCTTGGGTGAGCCGGGGTAAGTCCGGAAACGATGATGAGCAAGACCATCCTGGTGGTGGACGACGAAGAGCGGCTGACCTCCCTGCTGCAGGCCTATCTACAGCAGGAGGGTTACCGCGTCGTCACGGCGGCCAACGGCCGGCAGGCGCTGGACGCCGTCCGCCGCGAGCCACCGGACCTGATCGTGCTCGACGTGATGATGCCGGAAATGGACGGCATCGAGTTCCTGCGCGCGCTGCGGACCCATCACTCCACCCCGGTGGTGCTGCTGACGGCGCGTGTCGGCGACGAGGACAAGATCGTCGGCCTGGAGCTCGGCGCGGACGACTACCTGACCAAGCCCTTCCGCCCGCGTGAGCTGCTGGCGCGCGTGCGGGCCGTGCTGCGCCGCACCGGGCGCACCGGGCCCGAGCCGGCCGTCCTGCACAGCGGTGATCTGACCCTCGATCGTACCCGCCACGAGATCGTGCGCGACGGCCGGGCGATCGATCTGACGCCGACCGAGTTCGAGATCCTGGCATCCCTGATGGCCGCCCCAGGAAAAGTGTTCACCCGCATGGAGCTGCTCGAACGCGCGCAGGGCATCGGCTATGAAGGCTATGAGCGCACCATCGACGCCCACATCAAGAACCTGCGCGCCAAGATCGAGCCCGAGGCGCACGGCTCGCAGCGCATCCAGACGGTCTATGGGGTCGGCTACCGGCTGGCCAGGGAGTAGCGCATGCGCAGTGTCCGCCTCAAGCTGACGCTCGCCTTCCTTATGGTCGGGCTTCTGGGCCTGGCGGTGGGCGCGGTCTTTGCCAGCCGCACGGCTTCGGGCGCCTTCCAGCGCTTCACCTTCGCCCGCAATCAGGAAGACATCGTCGCCCGGCTCGAGTCGTACTACCAGGAGCACGGGAACTGGGAGGATCTGGCCGGCTCGTTCCCGCCGTTCCAGCAGCATGTGCCGGGCGCGCCGCAGATCCCGCTGCGCGAGCCCGGCGTCCTGCTGATCACCGATGCCGAAGGCCGAATCATCCTTCCGGCTCCCGGCCGGCAGATCGGCGAACAGGTCGCGGACGACGTGCTGGCCGGCGCCATGCCGATCGTGGCCGGCGGTTCCACCGTCGGCTGGCTGGTCGTGCCGCAGGATGCGTTTGCCCCGACACGCGGCGAACAGCAGTTCATCGGGCAGTTGAACACGGCGCTGATCGTCGGCAGCCTGGGCGCGCTGATGCTCTCGGTGCTGCTGGGGGCCATCCTGGCCCGCTCCCTCACCCGCCCGCTGCAGGATCTGACCGAGGCGACTCGGGCCGTGGCCGACGGCGACCTGCAGCGCCAGGTCCAGGTGCGTTCGCGGGACGAGGTGGGGACATTGGCGGCGTCGTTCAACCGGATGAGCCTGGCGCTCGATCGTTCGCAGCGCCTGCGGCGCCAGATGACGGCCGACATCGCCCACGAGCTGCGCACGCCGTTGAGCATCATCGTCGGACATCTGGATGCGGTCGAGGAGGGCGTGCTGCCGCCGAACGCGCAGACGATCGGCATCATGCGTGACGAGGCGGCGCGCCTGGCACGCCTGATCGACGACCTGCGCACGCTGTCGCTGGCCGACGCCGGTGAGCTCTCGCTGGCGCGCACGCCGGTCGAGCCCGGGGCGCTGCTGAAGCGCAGCGCCGCCGCCTATCAACCGGCAGCGCAGGCGGCCGGGATCGAGTTGGCGGTCGAGGCCGCGCCGGGTCTGCCGCCGGTGAGCGTGGATGCGGAGCGGATGGCGCAGGTGCTCGGGAATCTGCTGGACAATGCCCTGCTGCACGTGCCCCGCGGCGGCCGGATCGTGCTCGCCGCGCGGCCGGCCGCCGACGGCGTGGAGCTCCGCGTCCAGGACGACGGGCCCGGGATCCCACCCGAAGACTGGGGTTGGTCTTCGAGAGGTTGTACCGCAGCGACGCTTCGCGGCAACGCTATGCCGGCGGCTCGGGGCTCGGATTGGCGATCGCCAAGTCGATCGTCGAAGCCCATGGCGGGTCGATCCAGGCCGAGAGCGCACCCGAGGCGGGGACGACGATCGTCGTCAGCCTGCCGGTCGGCGCGTCCGGCGCAGGCTCTCCAGTTTGAGGCTCAGGTAGCGCCGGCCCCGGACGCAGCTGCGATCGGGCGCCGGGCCCACGAGGATCCATCGAACAGCGGCGGCAACAGCTCTCCCCGGATGAACCACGGGGTCAGCTCGCGAGGTCCGGTCCTCCGCCATACCGGGCTCGGCCGATTGCCCGCGGGCGCTTGAGCCGATGGCCTGGCGTCCAGCCGGGATGGACAGCCGAGCGCAGCTTGCGAAGCACTTCGGGGGCGGTGGACTTCCCGTAGTAGGCTGATGCGGAAGCGTTCCAGGAGGTAGCTTGCACCTGCGCAAGCGAAGGGCGAACTACGCCCATGGGTCTTGCGACACTCACCCAGGAGTCCTTCCTCCTTGGTGTCTCCGCACTGGGCAGCGCGTGACGCCGATCTCGCTCACGTCGTCGCAACGCACGGGAGCCCACCGTTCTGGACCCATGCGCCTGGCTTTCCCGGTCTCGTCATCTCCATCCTCGCCCAACAGGTCTCGCTGGAATCTGCGCAGGCGGCGTTCGCCAAGCTTGAGATGGCGATCGGCTCCATCAACCCCGAAGGCTTCCTTTCCCTGCAGGACGACGCACTGAAGACGATCGGGTTCAGCCGCCAGAAGGCCTCGTATGTCCGAGGGATCGCTCGAAGCATGGTGGCCGGCGAGTTGGACCTGGAGGACCTCGAGTCCATGGACGATGAGGAGGCTCGCAGGCGCCTCATGCGGGTCCGAGGAATCGGAGACTTGGACCGCGGATACGTACCTGCTGTTCGCCTTGCGCAGGCCCGATGCGTGGCCCTCCGGAGACCTGGCCCTGGCAAAGGCCGTCCAGGAGGTCAAGCAGTTGCCGACCGCACTTCGTTCGGATGAAGTGGACGCAATCGCTGACGATTGGAGGCCCTGGAGGGCAGTCGCCGCAAGAATCCTCTGGCACCACTACCTCAGCCAGCGCGGTCGAATCGCATCCGTCTAGCGGCCATGGATGGCCCGGTCGATCGCCCTCACCCGGACCGCCTCGTCGAGAACGCCCTGCTCAGTTCGCGGCGCCCCTATCGGGATGCCGGAATGGGCCCCGCGACAACCGGCCTTTGGGTGATCGGGCGGACGACACCTCCGATGAGGCTTGCCCGGTCCGCCGTCGTGCCGTACCATCCGACCGGGCTTGCAGACCTCCGCCGAACGGGGTTGTCCATAGCCTCTCGATGGCCTCGCCGGCGTTGGCGGGTAGAATCCCGCTCGCAGACCGTGCCGAATCCTCTCTTCACGGAGCACCCGAATCCCATGGCATCCTTGCGCGCTTCCTACGACGACTTCGTGGCGTGTGTGCTCTCGATCCCGGAGGCTCAATTCCTCTCCCCCCTGGACGGGTGGGCGCCGCGTGACGTGGTGGCGCATCTGATCGGCTGGAATCGATTCATGATCCAGGCCTGTAGGTCGATTCGCTCGGGGGAGCCGCCCGCCTACTATGCGGACGCGCCGAATGACTACCGCAACATCAACGCCGCCCTGGTGGAGCACTACGCCTCCCGATCGAGGCTCCAGCTGCTCGCAGAACTGGCGGCATCGATGGCCGAGTTCGAGACCTACATCGCCGGCCTGCCCGCGTCCGAGCTGGCCGCCGACCGGGGCGTCACCCACTACAGCGGTGAGCCGGCGACGGTGGGCAAGATCGTCCGCTCCCTCGCCGGCGACTACGAGCACCACACGCTCCAGATCAACGCCTGGCTCGCCGCGCGGTAAACACGCCCTCACGCCGGCGTGTGCGATCCTTCGGGGAGTGTGCTGTAGCCCTGGGAATGTGCGGGAGCCTATGGCCGGCCCCCGGGCGGCACGTCAGGCAGCTTTGCCTTCGCCGCGGTCCAGCTGTCGTCCGATCTCGGCCAGCAGTTCTGCGGCGGTAAACGGTTTGGCCAGGAATCCGTCGGCGCCGGCGGCGAGCGCTTCCGACCTGTGGGAGGGCATGGACCTGGCGCTGACGGTGACGAAGGGAACGGCGCTCAGGCGGCGAGCGCCGCGGACGATGCGCAGCAGCACCCCACCGTCCGTGCCGGGCATCATCGTGTCCGAGAGGATGATATCGGGGGTGATCTCAGCCAGGATCGCTGCGGCCGCGTCGACGCTGTTCGCCTTGAGCGTCCGGAAGCCGGCGTAGGCGAGGATGTCCGCGATGGCGTCGCAGTAGGCGACATCATCATCCACGATCAGGATGCGTTCCCCGGCAGCCTGAACGACGCCTATGCCCATTCGCCAACTCCCCTACGCTATGCACTTGCTGCAACGGGGAGCTGGGCGTTTTGTTACGGGCAGAGCACCTTACAGTCGCCTTACAGCCCGGCGGCGGAGGGTGCCGTGCGGAGGCAGCCCTGCGCCTGTGGAGCCGGCGGCCGGTCCTTCGGCCCGGCGAGCGGCGGCGCTCAATCCGGAGCCCTCCGCCCCGTGTGGGGGTGTGTGAACCTGGGGGTGGGTGCCGGAAACGCACGAGCGCCCTTGCGGGCGCTCGTGGTGCGAACGAAAAGTCCCTTGGCGATGGCCTACTCTCCCAGGCCGTCGCCGGCCAAGTACCATCGGCGCTAGCGGGCTTAACGACCGGGTTCGGGATGGGACCGGGTGTACCCCCGCCGCTCTAATCACCAAGGGACGTTTTCACAACGTCAGGTATTCGGTTGTTCAACCGAATAGCGCATTTCAAGCTGTCAGCTTTCAGCACTCAGCGTTCAGCCGTTGGCTGATCGCTGACAGCTGATCGCTGTCCGCTTCTAGAAGAACGCCCAGTTCTCCGCATCACGGGTAAGCCCTCGGCCATTAGTACGCCTTGGCTCAGCCATTGCTGACTTTACACCTGGCGCCTATCAAGCAGGTGGTCTTCCTGCGGCCTTACCCCCTTAACGGGGTGAGGGATCTAGTCTTGGGGCGAGTTTCCCACTTAGATGCATTCAGCGGTTATCTCTGCCAGACGTGGCTACCCAGCAATGCCGTTGGCACGACAACTGGCACACCAGAGGTCTGTCCACCCCGGTCCTCTCGTACTAGGGGCAGATCCCCTCAAATCCCTTACGCCCACAGCGGATAGAGACCGACCTGTCTCACGACGGTCTGAACCCAGCTCACGTACCGCTTTAATGGGCGAACAGCCCAACCCTTGGGACCTTATCCAGCCCCAGGATGCGATGAGCCGACATCGAGGTGCCGAGCGAAGCCGTCGATGTGAACTCTTGGGCTTCACCAGCCTGTTATCCCCGGGGTAGCTTTTGTCCGGTAAGCCACGGCCCTTCCACACGGTACCGTGGGATCACTAAGCCCGACTTTCGTCTCTGCTCGGCGCGTTGGCCTTGCAGTCAAGCTCCCTTGTGCCTTTACACTCGATGGCTGGTTTCCATTCAGCCTGAGGGAACCTTTGGGCGCCTCCGCTACCTTTTAGGAGGCGACCGCCCCAGTCAAACTACCCGCCTGGCACGGTCCCCCTGCCGGATCACGGCCAGAGGTTAGAGGCCAGACTTCGTCAGGGTGGTATTCCACTGTTGGCTCCACCGAGGCTTGCGCCCCAGCTTCACAGCCTCCCACCTATGCTAGACAGACCAAGCCCGAACTCAATGCCAAGTTGTAGTAAAGCTCCACGGGGTCTTTTTGTCCTGCTGCGGGTACGCGGCATCTTTACCGCGACTTCTATTTCGCCGGGTCCCTCGTTGAGACAGTGCTCCAGTTGTTACACCGTTCGTGCGGGTCGGAACTTGCCCGACAAGGAATTTCGCTACCTTAGGACCGTTATAGTTACGGCCGCCGTTCACCGGGGCTTCGGTTCAAAGCTTCGTCTTGCGACTAACCTCTCCCCTTAACCTTCCGGCACTGGGCAGGTGTCAGCCCCTATACATCGCCTTACGGCTTTGCAGAGACCTGTGGTTTTGTTAACCAGTCACTAGAGCCATTTCACTGCGGCCCGGCCGCGCTCCACCTGGATAGACTTCACGCAGCCGGGCGCCCCTTATCCCGAAGTTACGGGGCTAATTTGCCTAATTCCTTAACGAGGGTTCTCCCGTTCGCCTTGGTATGCTCTACCCGTCTACCTGTGTCGGTTTGCGGTACGGGTACCCGGATCTCAACGCTTAGAGGCTTTTCTTGGCAGCCAGGCTAGGCCACTTAGGACTCAAGGCCCCACCATCGCGCCTCAGCTCAACCCGCGGATTTTCCTACGGGTCTCATCGCCTACACGCTTGGAACCTGCACAACCAACCGCAGGCTGGCTTACCTTACTGCGTCACCCCATCGCTCCATCCAGGTAGTTCCGGAATGTTGACCGGATGTCCATCGCCTACGCCTCACGGCCTCGGCTAAGGCCCGACTAACCCGACGAGGACTGGCCTTGCGTCGGAAACCTTAGACTTACGGCGAACACGGTTCTCACGTGTTGTACGCTACTCAAGTCCGCATTCTCACTTCTGCCCGCTCCAGCCGTCCTTACGGTCGACCTTCCACGCCGGCAGAACGCTCCCCTACTGTCCCGGCTGCCCGCAGGCAACCGAGGCCCATGGCTTCGGTACCGAGCTTAGCCCCGTTATATTTTCCGCGCAGGATCGCTTGACCAGTGAGCTGTTACGCACTCTTTAAAGGATGGCTGCTTCTAAGCCAACCTCCTGGCTGTCTGAGCAATCCCACATCGTTTCCCACTGAGCTCGGACTTGAGGACCTTAGCCGATGGTCTGGGTTCTTTCCCTCTCGACGACGAAACTCATCTCCCGCCGTCCGACTGCCACGCTCTGGAGTACCGGCATTCGGAGTTTGGTTGGGTTCGGTAAGCGATAAGCCCCCTAGCCCATCCAGTGCTCTACCTCCGGTACTGAACGCGTGACGCTAGCCCTAAAGCTATTTCGGGGAGAACAAGCTATCTCCGAGTTCGTTTGGCATATCACCTCTACCCACAGCTCATCCCACCGTTTTGCAACACAGAAAGGTTCGGGCCTCCACGAGCGGTTAGACTCGCTTCACCCTGGCCATGGGTAGCTCACCCGGTTTCGTGTCTAATCCCTGCGACTCGTCGCCCTATTCAGACTCGCTTTCGCTACGGCTTCGGGTGTCTCTCCCTTAACCTGGCCACAGAGATTAACTCGCGGACTCATTCTCCGAAAGGCACGCCGTCAGGCCGAGCGGCGCGTCACCCTCTTTCCCGGGGACACCGACCCGCCATCAGCCCTCCGACTGCTTGTAAGCGCGCGGTTTCAGGATCTATTTCACTCCCCTAACTGGGGTGCTTTTCACCTTTCCCTCACGGTACTGGTTCACTATCGGTCGCCAAGTGTGTTTAGCCTTGGAGAGTGGGCTCCCCAGCTTCCTACCGGATTAGCGTGCCCGGTAGTACTCAGGAACACGGCGGAAGAACAGGTCGTTTTCGCCTACCGGACTGGTACCGTCTGTGGTGGGCTTTTCAACACCCTTCGGCTAACAACCCGTTTCTCCCATATGCCGGTCCTACAACCCCGACCCGGCAAGCCGGATCGGTTTGGGCTTTTCCGCGTTCGCTCGCCACTACTAGCGGAATGGTTTCTTTTCCTCTGGGTACTTAGATGTTTCAGTTCCCCAGGTTCCCTTCCTCTGGCCTATGTGTTCAGCCAGAGGATGACGTCGGAGACTTGCGTCCCGACGACGGGTTTCCCCATTCGGAAATCCCCGGATCGCAGCCTGCACACGGCTCCCCGAGGCTTATCGCAGTGTTCCACGTCCTTCATCGGCACTTGGCGCCAAGGCATCCACCGCACGCCCTTGGTAGCTTACTCACGTGATGCGGAGAATTCGGCGTTCTTCATTGCGCTATTCGGTTGTTAAGGTCCTGGGTCCCGATCGTCTGGGACTGGGCGGTGGTCCCGCCCGGGTCCGCTCCCCACCCTCGGTGGGAAACGGGCCCCGGGAGATCACCTGGCCGAGAGACACCGCAGCCCGGCACATCCTTCGCCGGGCCGCATGCGCGTGGCGGATGTCCCTGCAGTCTTATTCGGTTCGACGGACAGCTGCCTGTCTCAAGCTCGGTTTCACTCCAAGGCCCAGGTGGAGATGAGGGGACTCGAACCCCTGACTTCTGCTTTGCAAAAGCAGCGCTCTCCCAGCTGAGCTACATCCCCTTGCCTAGCTGTCAGCTTTCAGCCATCAGCCTCCAGCCAGAACCTGCCACCGTTCTTGCTGACAGCTGACCGCTGACGGCTGATCGCTCCTCTGTGGGCCTTTCAGGATTCGAACCTGAGACCTTTCCCTTATCAGAGGAACGCTCTAACCAACTGAGCTAAAGGCCCGCGTTGCGCGCCTTAGCAACTGAAGAGTGACAGGAAACCTGCTCGCCCGGGACCAGCTTGCCCAACCACCGAGTCGGGCATTTGAGTCTGGAGGTCGAGCGCCGGCCCGAAAGCCTTTGCTCGGGACTCCCTAGAAAGGAGGTGATCCAGCCGCAGCTTCCGCTACAGCTACCTTGTTACGACTTCGTCCCAGTCACCAGCCCCACCTTAGGCGGCTCCCTCCTTGCGGTTGGGTCACCGATTTCAGGTGTTGCCAGCTCCCATGACGTGACGGGCGGTGTGTACAAGGCCCGGGAACGTATTCACCGCAGTATAGCTGTCCTGCGGTTACTAGCAACTCCGACTTCACGTAGGCGGGTTGCAGCCTACGATCCGAACTGAGACCGGCTTTTTAGGATTGGCTCCGCCTCACGGCTTTGCGACCCATTGTACCGGCCATTGTAGCGTGTGTGTAGCCCAGGACATAAAGGCCATGCTGACTTGACGTCATCCCCACCTTCCTCCGGCTTGATACCGGCGGTCCGACGTGACACATGTAACACGTCGCGAGGGTTGCGCTCGTTACCGGACTTAACCGGACATCTCACGACACGAGCTGACGACAGCCATGCAGCACCTGTGCATGCTTCCCGAAGGATCGGTCACCTTTCGGATCCCTACTACATGCATGTCAAGCCCTGGTAAGGTTCTTCGCGTAGCCTCGAATTGAACCACACGCTCCGCTGCTTGTGCGGGCCCCCGTCAATTCCTTTGAGTTTTAACCTTGCGGCCGTAGTCCCCAGGCGGCGGACTTATCGCGTTAGCTACGGCACGGATGGAGTTTAAGCCACCCACACCAAGTCCGCATCGTTTACAGCTAGGACTACCGGGGTTTCTAATCCCGTTCGCTCCCCTAGCTTTCGCGTCTGAGCGTCAGGGGCAGACCAGGAGGCCGCCTTCGCCACTGGTGTTCCTCCGGATATCTACGCATTTCACCGCTACACCCGGAATTCCACCTCCCTCTCCTGCCCTCTAGTCCGGTAGTTTCGAACGGCCTCTCCCAGTTGAGCCAGGAGCTTTCACGTCCGACTTACCGAACCGCCTGCACGCGCTTTACGCCCAGTAAATCCGGATAACGCTTGCCTCCTACGTTTTACCGCGGCTGCTGGCACGTAGTTAGCCGAGACTTATTCCGGGGGTACTGTCCTTCCTCATCCCCCCGAAAAGCGCTTTACAACCCGAAGGCCTTCATCGCGCACGCGGCGTTGCTGGATCAGGCTTTCGCCCATTGTCCAATATTCCCTACTGCTGCCACCCGTAGGTGTCTGGCCCGTATTTCAGTGCCAGTGTGGGGGGCCACCCTCTCAGGCCCCCTACCCGTCGCTGCCTTGGTAGGCCGTTACCCTACCAACTAGCTGATGGGCCGCAGGCCCCTCCCAAAGCGGCTTACGCCTTTGCTCACCGAGACTCTGACCTCGGGGAGATCATGCGGTATTAGCACCGCTTTCGCGGTGTTATCCCACACTTCGGGGCAGGTCGCCTACGTGTTACGCACCCGTTCGCCACTAGGACCACCCTCGTATTGCTACGTGGATGACCTCGTTCGACTTGCATGTATTAAGCACGCCGCCAGCGTTCATCCTGAGCCAGGATCAAACTCTCCGTAGGAAATTCACCCTCTTGCGAGGGATCAGTTCCTCATTGACTGGACCAAGGTTTGTCAGGTTTCCCGTCACTCTTCAGTTGTTAAGGTGCTGTCGCTTAAGCGGACGGAGGGTACCATCCGCTGCGTTCCCCGTCAAGGGAAAGAGACGCAACTGCCGATGCCATCGTACGCGCATCGGCGAGGCTGGCAGACCGCTCCGGCATCTTGCCCGGGGTCTCTGACGCCCACTGCGTCCTCAGTTGTCCAGGTCTGCCCCTGCGGGCGAGACCGTTGCTTCGTGTACCTTCACATTATAGGAGGCCCCCCGGGCCTGTCAAGGGTAGCCGCCAAACCCGAAACCGCCCCCGGGGGCCCACTTGTCTGAACCACGGCGCCCGGAGGCGCCCGCCAGTCACCTGCCCATCCCTGTCCGAGGCGCTCCCGAACGGGCCGCGCCCGGGCCCCCTAGCCCCTGCAGCCTTCCGGGCTCTGCGCAGCACTTTCGCCAACTCGTGCCGCAATGCCGAAACGCCGATGGGAGCAGATGCCCGGGTACCCGCGACCGGCGCCCCAATCTCACCGGACAGCAGCCGACGACGATCGTCCCGTCACCCCGTCCGTCGAGAGGATGGTGGGTGAAACGCACAGCCGCCGGGCAATCGCCCGACGGCCGTCGCAGGGTCAGGCCTGTTGGAGCGCTGAACTACGGCCCGCAGACCGCCGTGGAGGTCCCGCGCCCGGTCATGGCATTCGGGCTGGTGACATCAACCTGGAACCAATGGTCGCCCGCCGACCCGATCTTGTACGAGTCGGAGAAGGCGAACCGCCCTGAGGACAGGAAGGTCTGTGTCTCGAGCGGGGCCTTGTTGCCGTTGTCCAGGCTGCGCTGGAACTTGACCGTCGCCGGTCCGTTGACCGTGATCCAGAACTGCACCGACAGCGTATACGGGAAGACGCATCCGGGGACCGTTGGCTTGCTCGGCGACAGGTCGACTTCGACGTTGGTGACCAGCGATGCCGGGGCGGACTCCACCGGCACCGACTCCAGGTTGCCGGCCACACTCACATCATCCGCCTTCACCCAGCAGTTCCAGCGCGGGTGGGTTTCATGCTCGATCCGGATCCACGCGCCGGCGCTATTGCGCGCCAGCGCCAACGTGGTGTTGCCCCCCGACAGCTTGCCGTCGATCGAATACTCGGATGCCGGGCCAAATCGACAGGCGACGTCATCGCCCAACGCCGTCACCGTCACTTCGGATGGCGTGGCCGTGACCGCCGCCGTGGGGACCGGCGTGTCGCTCGGCGCGAGCGTCGGCGGCGGAGGTTCCGTGGGTGGGATCAGCGTCTCCGGCGGGCGAAGCGGAGTAGCTGTGGGGGCCGTTCCTCCAAACTCGCTCACGTTGCACGCCAGACTGGCGGCGAGCACGAGCAGGAGCATGAAGGCGGAGAGGCTGCGCACAGGGTTCTTCATTTCGATCCTCCGAGGTCGGGCCGGCTCACATCTCGGAGCGGCCCTCGAGCGCCTGGGACAGCGTGCTGATGTCGGTGTACTCCAGATCGCCTCCTGTGGGCAGGCCGCGCGCCAGACGCGTCAGCCGAACCGGCGAACCCTGCAGCCGGCGCTTCAGGTACATCGCCGTCGCCTCTCCCTCCAGCGTGGGATTGGTGGCCATGATCAGTTCTTCGATCCCCTCCGCCGCGACCCGGGCCGCGAGTTCCTCGATGCGCAAGTCCTGAGGACCGACGCCCTCGACCGGCGATAGCGCACCGTGCAGCACGTGGTAGCGCCCGTGAAACGCTCCGGTGCGCTCGATCGCCAGGACATCGAGCGGCTCCTCAACCACGCACAGCGTGTGCGCAGATCGGGAGGGGTCCACGCACAGCGCACAAGGGTCGACGCCGGCGGTCGAGATGTTGAAGCAGCGGCCACAGAAGATCGTCCCGGCACGCAGCTCACCGAGCGCCGCCGCAAGTTCGAGCGACTCTTCCGGGGCCGAGCGCAGGAGATGGTAGGTGAGGCGGGATGCCGTCTTCGGGCCGACGCCCGGGAGCCTGGCGAAGGCTTCCACCAACCTCTCGACCGGCCGTGGGATGGCGCCGGTCATGGCGCCAGGCCTCCGGTGAGCGGGCCCAGACGGCGCGCGGCCAGCAGCTGCGAATCTCGAATCGCCTGGTTCACTGCCAGGAGCACCAGGTCTTGCAGCATCGACCCGTCGCCGGATTGAATCAGGGCAGGATCGATGGTGATCGACCGGCACTCCTGTGTGCCGCTCATGACGACCTTGACTGCGCCTCCACCGGCGCTGGCCTCGATCGTCTGTTCGGCCAGCTCGGCCTGGGCCTGCGCCAGCTCGGCCTGCATGCGCTGAACCTGCGAGAACATATTCTTGCCGCCGGGTAACGGCGTTCTTGACTTCGCCATATTACGGCTCCGATCTACCGGATGGACACGGGCCAGACCTACCCCGCCACCCGTCGACATTCCTTCTCGTCCCGAGTAGTCTTCAGTTTACCTGGTCTCGGCCAACGTCGGCAACAGGATAACTCCATCGTCCGTCTGCACATCTACCTGTAGGGTTTCATGCGACCATTCGACCGGCAGATCGCCAGCCCCGAATAGAACCACGGCTCCATCCCGCTCAAGCAGCACATCCCGCAACTGGTCTTCAATACGGGCGACCGAGTTCTGGCTCGTAGTCTGGCAGCGCCCAAGGGACAACATAGGAGTGTCGATCGGCCAGCAAATAGATCGCCGCGGTGTCGTTGGTATAGATGACGCCCGGGTTCATCCCCACCACCGCACGGATCGTCGCGGAAGAGCGCCAAGCGCGCCCGCGTACCCGAGGCCATCTACGCCCAGTCCGCGGATTGTCCAATACTCATACCCCAACTTGTGTCGCACCAGCAGAATCAACAGCAGTCCGACGACCACTCGAAGCACCGGGCTTCTTCAATTCCACACCCATGCGAGCCCGGCGACCACGACCAGCCACAGCAACGGAGAGACCGGAGATAGTACCCGCTCGTTGATGTCTGCGCCCGGCGACGAGAAGAGGGCGGCGAAGAAGACGACTCCCAGGTAGGAGAGTAGGCATGCGCCGACCAGCACGACGCCCGACAGGGAAGCGTTGCCGGCAATCGTCTGCCGCGCCCGCCGGGTCAGCATCAGAATCCCAAGCACTGCGATGCTGAGCCCCGCCAGGCCGATGAAGATCGCGCTCGCCCCTTGCCAACTCATGATCCAATCGACAAGCCGGAGAGGGGCAAACCAGCTGAAGATGATCGCCATGGCCTGGTCGCGCACGGTCGGCCACGCGTCCAGATGGACGCCGAAAGAGCGGCCCCCGGCCTGCCCAGTGAGGAGATAATTGCGCGCCATCCATGCGATCGAAGGCGTCACGCCAAGGGCGAGCATCAGCATTCCGTCCACAAACCTGCGCCGCAAGGCAGTGCCGGGGTCGATCACGAGGAAGAGTGCGCCGGCGGCCGGCAGCGCCAGTCCACCGTAGCGCGCGAGTGCTGCCAACCCGAACGCCAAAGAGCCAAGCCCGAGCCACAGTCGCCTGCGCTCTTGCCTGTACTGCAGCAACGCCAGCGCGCCCGCCAGGGTCAGCGCGATGAACAGCGGCTCGCTCATGAGCAGGAGGTGCACCCTGAGGAGCTCTCCCGCGCCCGCAACCACAAGCGCCGCCAGCACCCCGAACCCATCCGATCGAGTCATCCTCTTCGCCAGCGCACCGACGAGCAGCACTTCCGCGCCAAGGCACGCGGTGTTCAGGGCGCGGGCGAACGCGATCGCATCGATCCCGACTGCCTCCGCGCCGGCCAGGATGATGGACAGCAGCGGCGCGTGGAGCGTCATCGGCCGGATCTCGCCTCCGCCTGAGAGCCAGCTGAGCCCGTTTCCGGCGAGGAGGTTTCGTGCCGCGGCCACATAGACGGCGGAGTCACTGAACAGGCCGATGCCCCATCGGCTTGTCCACAGCAGCGCCCCGCAGCCTGCGACGACAAGAACGATGTAAGGGAATCCCCAACTCAAGGTGCTCGCTCGGTCCCCAGACGAGCCCTTCGTGGCGGAAGAGTGAATGTCCGTAAGGTGGTTCACGCAAACAGCTTCAGCTTTCGCCCGGCCGATCCCAAGGATCCTCACGGCATTGCATCGTACCTGGCGTGAGCGGAGGCCGACACGACAAGCGTTTCACGGTTCCCCGCAAGAGCTCCCGTCCCCACGCCATGTGTAGACGGATTCGCCCTCCAGAGCCACGGCTCGACATAGTCCCAGTCCGAGAATCTCGGCCTCGGCAGAAGGGTAGTCAGCGTAGCTGGCCTCATCCACAACCACGTATTCGACTTGAAGTTCCTTCAGCAGAACGGCGCTCTCCTCATCCGGGAAGCCGCTCAAGATCGGCCGGATCCGCAAGTACTGCGCCGGGGGGAAGGCATTGAAGAAGCCCCCCAGGAAAGGTTTCTTGTGAACGGAGGTGTAGTACACGTGGTACTGATCCTCTGAAAGGTCAAATGGAAACTGAGCCACCGCGCCCATTCCGGGTTGATCCCTTAGCCAAGCATCAACTGCACGCGAGCGGACTTCGAACGTTGGGACCGCTTTCGGGAGGAAATCCACAACGACCAGGATCACCAGGAGGGCCCCAACGGCCACCTTCTGTCCCGGGAGTCTCAGTCGCTCCACGATGTGTCCGGCACCCAACCCCGCCATGAGGCTGACGGCCAGGATAACGAACAACCCGAATCGCATGGGAACGCGCATCGAAGAGTAGAGCGGAAGGTATTCGAAGAGAAGCCTTCCGGGCAGTGGGATACTTGCTTCGGCACCCGGGTGCCACGCCCGCGCGAACCCGGGAACTGGAACGAGCACCGGGTTCGACAACCATTGCAGGTCTGTCCCAAGCGAGAGAACGAACGCAGTGCCGCCGAATGCAATGCAGGCCATCGCCAGCTCGGCCCCGTGGTCGCCTGCCCGGCGTCGACGCAGAAGTGAAACGCCGGCCAGACCCGCTCCCGCCGCACCCAAGTAGAGCGTCCCTTCGACCCATTGGAACCGGTCGAAGTGGCTGGAGACCCAGGGCCCCCACACCACACTGGTCGTCGCCGGGATGACATAGTCCGTTGGACTGGCAGAGTACCCGCGCACATACTCGCGCGACCGTGCGCCGATGGTGCCTGACTGCCGGAGCTCCAGATACGGCCAGATGGCAAGAACCACCAAAGGGATTGCCGCCCCCAGCCCCACGGCGAGGATGGTCCACGCCCGACGGCCGTCCCTCCCCCGCAAGTTCCCCCTCAGCCAGAACGCGGCAATGATCGGCAGGCTCAGAAGGAGGCTCATATAGAGGTAGTACTGCGACGTGAGGGCCGTCGCTGCAAGGAATCCGGCGAGCAACCACGCGCCTTTGAGCGACCTGCCCTTTCCAATGCAGAGGTCTATCAAGGAAAGGATGTAAAGGCCCGGCCAGACCGTTCCGAGCAAGTTAAGGTGTCCGATGAGGAAGTGGCTCTGACGGAACGGCGTGAACCCGAAGATGGTGCCGGCAATCAGAGCGGCAAGGAAACTCCCTGTCCAACGCTTCACATAGGCGTACGGCGCAAGGGCTGAGGCCAGGAACGACGCGATAGAGGTGATGTTGTACGCCCCAACCGCTCCGAGGAGAGGCACCGCCGGCAGGGCGAGCCCGATCATTGTGTGCGGCAATTCAATGGAGGAAAGAGCCCACCCATCGGGGAAGTTGAGCCATGGGTCAAACAGCGGTGAACGCCCAAGCTCGAAAAGCGCCCGTTTGTACCAGTCAATCAACCACACGAATTGAAGGTTGTCGCCCGGCTGGCCGGCAATCTTCGCATCAAGCTCCCTGGCTACAGGCCAGGTGAAGACGACCGCCAGGAGAAGAAAGAAGACTCGCTGCAGCGAGACTTTGTCTCCAGCCTTTCATCCCCGCTCCAGCGCCTCAGTTGGCGCAAGTGCCGTCCCGGATGCCCGGTGCAAACGCCGAAGTCTCGCTGTGCGAAACGGAGGACCGTGACTCTCGGGATCCGGTCCGGTTCCGCAGACGTAGATGCCGGCCGTGCGGAGTTGGAATGCCTGGTCCGCTAGCTGCCTTCGGGGGATAGGGGTTTGACATCCACAACCTGGGCGCCCAGGTCGCGCACGGCGGTTGCTACCATCCCGCCATCTTCGATCAACTCGGCCGCCGGCGGCGGATCCCCGTTCGGTGTCCACCCCCGGCTGAGCACGCAGCGCACGTTGAGCGGCGCGCCGAAGACGTCCTCGAAGCACTGACGGACGAGCGCCAGGTTCTCCTTGCGCTCCATGCGCTCCCGAAGGAGGTCGCTGTTGAAACCCAGCACGAGCGCCCCGGCCTCCATCCCCATCGGACGCCCGGAGTTGAGCAGCGCCTGAGTGCGTGGATCGCGTCGGTAGGCGGCCGCCAGCACCTGCTGCCACTGCGAACGCACCTGGTCGAACGACGGTCCGACCGGATCGGATGGACCGGAGGGCGGCACCTGCGCGGTCTTGGTCGGCGGGCGGGGCGGGGCGACCGGAGCAGCCGGAGCAGCCGGACGGGGCGCGGAGCCGGACGTGCGCGTCGCGGCGGGCGTGCTCGCCGGAGGGGCAGCGACTTCAGCCCGCTCGGCGCACGCCTCGATCAGGGCCAGTTCGATGGGCAGACCGGGCTGCCAGTTGCCGCGGCTCTCCGCCGCCGCCTTCTGAAACGCGTTCAACCCGGCCAGCAGCGCCGGCAGCGCGATCGCTCGCGCCAGCTCGGCCATCTCCGCCTGCACCTCCGGGACGACATCCAGTCCGGCTTCGGAGGATAGCCGCGTCAGGACGACCCCGCGCAGGTACTCGACCACCTGCCGCGCCAACTGGCGCGGGTCGCTGCCGGCGTCCAGCGCCTGATGGATCGCCTGCAGTCCGGGTCCGGCCTGACGCTCGGCCAGCGCCCGCACGACACTGCGCACCGCCTCGGACGTGGCGGTGCCGAGCACTTGCTGGGCCTGCTCGAGCGAAACGGCCTCCCCGGTGGAGGTCAGTTGATCGAGCAGGGAGATGGCGTCGCGCAGGCTGCCGGTCGATTGCCGGGCGATCAGGTCGAGGGCGCGCGGTTCGACCTGCAGGCCCTCGGCGGCGCACCTGCCCTGCAGGGCCTCGGAGATGGTCGCCACCGGGATGCGCCGGAACTCATGCCGCTGGCAGCGGGAGAGGACGGTCGCCGGGATCTTGTGCACCTCGGTGGTGGCCAGGACGAAGCGCGCATGCGCCGGCGGTTCCTCCAGCGTCTTGAGCAGCGCATTGAACGCCGCCGTCGACAGCATGTGGACCTCGTCGATGATGTAGACCTTGACGCGTCCCTGGTTGGGCCGGAAGTTGATGCGTTCACGCAAGTCGCGCACGTCTTCGACGCTGGTGTTCGAGGCGGCATCGATTTCGATCAGGTCGAGGAAGGTGCCGGCGTTGACCGCCGCGCAGTGCTCGCAGGCGTTGCACGGCCGATCGGCCGGTGACTCGGCCAGGCAATTGGCGGCTTTCGCCAGCAGTCGGGCGACGGTGGTCTTGCCCGTGCCGCGCGGCCCGGCCAGCAGGTAGGCGTGCGCCCACCGATCGCCGCGCACGGCATTGCGCAGCGTCTGCACGACGTGCTCCTGGCCGACGACCTCGTCCCAGGTCTGCGGCCTCCAGCGGCGGTAGAGGGCTTGTGTCATCCCGGGGATCCTGACCAGTCGAGTCTAACAGACGGCGGGAGGCGGCGCAAGCCGGCGGTGTTATAATCAGCCCGCGGGTTGATGCACACACGCGGAGGTGGAGATGCCTTTCCGATTGGGCGGCCCTGAACTGATCATCATCCTCGTCATCGTCCTGCTGATCTTCGGCGTCGGCCGGGTTGGCAAGATCGGCGGCGAGCTGGGGAAGGGAATCAAGGAGTTCCGCAAGGGCCTGCAGGGCGACGAGAACAAAGCCCCCGAGTCACAGGACGCTAGCACGAAGCCGCCTGAAGGCGGCCCCGCAGCTTAACGCCCCACTCACAGGCCGGCGTTTCCGCCGGCCTGTGGTTTTAATCCTCGCCATCGCACTCGCGCGCTGCGTCTGATCCTCAGCCTGGGTTTCTGCAAGCGGGCGTGGGGGACCGCCAGGTTGAATCTGTCGATCCTGCGGTTCAACGTCGCGATCTGAGCCAGCAGGTCCTCGTCCACAAGCCGGCCTTGCGCCAGGTCCGTCTGCAGCCTGGCACGCGCGGCGTCGATCTCACGTCCGTCGGCCACCCACTCCGGCGCCAGGCCGGCGTTCTTCAGTAGGCGGTACGCCGCCCGCCACTCGGGAGGCACGCCGTCGTCATCCTGCAAGTCCAACCGCCGCCCGCGCCCGGCGAGCTGATCGAATGCTCCGTCCCTCTGGGCGTCGAGGATTTGCCGCTCGGCGATCTGTTCGATGATCGTCATCACCCCACCCTAGCGCAGGATCTCGGTCAGGAAGTCGGCCGTCACCCGCCCGGCATCCCGCGTCAGCCGATCGCCGTCCTCGTCCAGCATCACCAGCCGGACGGCGAAGCCCTGTGGGATCATCTGGTCGACAAACGCCTGGGCCGCATCGGCCGCCGTGCGCTCGCCGGACGGCGCCAGGATCAGGATCGGAACGCGTGCTGCCTCCGCCGAGAGGGTCGGAAACTCCCGGTTGGCAATGGCGGCCACCCCGGCGATCGATGCCGGGAACTGAGACGCGTACTGCAGGGCGAGTGTGCCGGCCTCGCCGAATCCAACCACGAAGAACGTTCCAGGCAGGCTGACCTCGGAGTAGGCCGTCTGCAGTGCCTGGCCGAGCAGCGCCTGCGCTGCACCCCGATCCATGAGCCCGTCGGTGTAGGGCAGCTCCGGACACAACAGCACGAATCCGTTCTCGTCGGCATACGATCGCCAGAAATCGAAGCAGTCGAACGCGTCCTGACCATCGCCATGCAGCGCCATGAGCAATTGAATGAGTGTCCCGGGCTCGTAGTTCGGCGGGGTGTACAGATACAGCTCACCTGGCGTTGCGCGGTGGTACGCCTCCGCCGCGCCGCGGCCGGAACAGCCGCCCGTCAGCAGCGCCAGCGCCAGCAGGCCGAGGGCGATCCCTCGCCAGCGCCCGGCTCGGCTAGGGGATGGTGAAAGTCGACTGAACCGCACCGCTGCCATCTCGCAGGGTCATCATCCTTCCCGACGTCCAAACGGCTCCCGTCACACCCCAATACAGGTCAATGGCTGTGTCGGTGCCCGCCTTGCTGTGCAGGCTGACGGCTCCGCGATTGTATAACGTGAAGCCGTCGGGGAATCGGTAGACCTGCCCCTGTCCGTCGTCGAGCGTCCAGCCCGCCATCGCCGCCAGGCCGCCGGTGTTGAGCAAGCGAACGGTCTCCTTGTCGAGAATGCCCGCTCCGTCGACGCCCCGGATCTCGAGCCGCGGCGCTTGAGAATCCGACGGCGGAGGTGTGAGGGTCGGGGGCGAGGGCGTCGATGTGCGCGCCGGCGAGGGGGACGATGGGCCGCTGACCTCGGGGATCGTCAACACCTGGCCAACGGAAAGCTTATCGGGATCGGTCAGGCCGTTGGCCGCCATGAGTGCGTCGGGCTCGATGTCGAGGTCGCGCGCAATGCTGAACAGCGTGTCCCCGCCCTGCACGGTGTAGGTGTGCGGGGTGGGCGTCGGCGGGAGCGTCGGAGTCGGCGTCGGGACCTTGCTGGCCAGCGCTGCCCCCACGTCGAACGTCGGCGTCGGCACGCTCTCCAGGGGACGCGGGCCTCGGCCCCACAGCAGCAGAATCACCGTCACCGTCGCGGCGGAGACGAGCACATTCAGCACCAGGTAACGCAGAAAGGGAGTCGAGGCCGGACGGCGGACGCTGCCCACGAGTGTGGATGATAGCACAGGAACGACCGACGGAATTGACGGGCGCGCCGGCCCTCCATACAATCCGCCGCAGGTCGGATCGCTTGCCGGATGGGCTCGTACGTGGAATCAGGGTTGCGCCATGACATCGGAGGCTCTCAGGCTCCTGATCGCCGGATCGCTGTTGCTTCACGCCGTCGCCCATGCGCTCGCACTGCTTGCGCTTCTGGCCGAGGGCCTCGGCCGGCGGAAGGTGATGCGAGTGAGCATCCCGATCGGGGCAGCTCCTGCGCCTCACCCGCGGGCCGCAGCCATCGTCGCATTCCGTCTTCTGGTGCTGCTCGACCACCGGTTTCCTCGTCGCCGTCCGCTGGGTTCTGGGGAACTGCTCGCGACCGGGGCAGACCTGGAGGATCGATCGCCATCGCTTCGTCCTGCTTTTCGATCCTCGGCATCATCGTCCGGGGCGGGACTGGCCCGGGTCGGTGTGTGCGGGACGGTCGGTACTGAACACGCTCGTCGCCACGACGATGAACGTCGCCTTGCTCGCCACGCTGGTCTGGCTTCGCTGGCCCCCGCCAGCGATGTTCGGGCGGTAGGGTAAGATGATCGAGCAGCGGGGAACCCGGCGACGCCGGCAGGAGTCTACCCACCGACCAGGCGCCAGCGTGCGGGTTCAGGACTGCGGAGCGGTCTTGGCGTCCCTTCCCGCGGGCTACCGGAACAGGCCGTCGACGTCCACGACGCTGCCGTAGCCCCGACGTTCGCGGAGCCCCATGCCCTATCTGATTGATGGTCACAACCTGGTTCCGCACCTGGGCCTGCACCTGGCCGATCCGAATGACGAGGCCAAGCTGGTCGCCGCGCTGCAACGCTACTTCGCGCGCACCCGCCGGCAGGGTACGGTGTACTTCGATCGGCAAGCGCCGGGGGGCGCGGCCAAGCAGTCCTCACGCCACCTGGCCGTGCAATTCATCGCCCCACCCCGCACGGCCGATGATGCCATCCGCTCTCACCTGGCGCGCCTGCGTGGCGAGGCGCGCAACTGGGTGGTGGTCAGCAACGATCAGGCTGTGCGGCAAGCGGCCGAGCGCGCCGGCGCACGCCACATCAGCTGCGGGGCGTTTGCCGGGGAGGTCCTGGCAGCCCAGCGGGCCGGTGCCTCCGAGAAGCCGGATGAGGCGCTTTCCCCCGAGGACCTGGCCGAATTCGAGCGCTTGTTCCGAGACCGTGACACGGGCAACCCCCACGTCCTGAGCATTTACTAATCTATGTAGACCAATATTGTGGTATTATCCTGGTCGACGGCCCGGCGTTTTGTTCCCTGTGTTGGTATCCGGGTGCGTCGAGGGGGCAGTCGCCTGCTGACACCGTGTTCCCCCCCTGCGCGGGCAGCGGGCCTCCCTCCAATCAGAACCGCCGGATGTTCCCCCCACATCCGGCGGTTCGCTTTCCAGCGGTTGGAAGGGTCGCCCCGCGAGCGGGCTGACCGCGTCCGAGCGGGATGGGCATCCTCAGCTCGCCTGGGAGGCTCCAGAGTCGACGCCAGCCTGCAACCCCAGCAGCATCAGTAGGATCCAGGTCACGTCGGCGAGCAACAGGTGCACGAGCTGCATCCACACCGGCGCAAGCAGAACGATGTTGGCTGCTCCGGCCACCCACTGGACGACGATCGCCATCCGGAGCCATGCAGCCAGCCGCGCAGTTTCCCGCCCGCCCATCGCCAGCCGACCGGCGAACGCCAGGACACTGCCCCCAACCAGGACCGCCAGCACCGGATGCACCACGCGAAGCCGGACCAAGTCGCTGGCCGCGGCTGAGGCGTCGGCAGCCAGGCCCTGGGCTAACGAGCGAGCCGGGAACAGTGTGTCACCCAGGGCTGTAATCGCACCCGTCGCCCCAAGCATCGCCAGCCCCGCCAGCCCGGCGCCCCACAGGAACCCAGTGCTTCTGCTCCAGTGCAGCCTTGTGTCTGGTGGGAGGGCGGCGGCGCGGGCTGTAACGGTCAACGCCGCCAGGAGCAGCAGCGTGTTGACCAGGTGCAGCGATACGGCAATCGCCCGCCCCTGGGATTGATCCTGAGCAACCCACCCGAATAGCACGAGCCCGGCGCCGATCAACGCCTCGGCCAGCACGAAGGCCAGCGACGCCCATGCTGCCCGTCGCACCAGGCTGCCCGGCGCACCGATCCGGCGGCTGAAGATCACCAGCCCGATGACCAGCAGGAGGGCGACCCCGCTGGATGCACGATGGGAGAACTCGATCAGCGTCTCGACCGCCGGCGCCCGCGGCAGCACTTGTCCGTTGCACAGCGGCCAATGGCTGCCGCATCCGGCACCTGCTCCGGTGGCACGCACGAAAGCGCCCCACAGGATCGTCGCCACATTCCAGGCGATGACCAACCACGCGTACCTGGTGAACCACCAATTCGACGTCATCGGCCCACTCCCCCTCGCAGCAGTCTCGCCGTTCCCGCCCGCGCTGGCTTCTGGCGACACGCGCGTTGCGAGACGCGTCAACTGCCCGAGCCTCTCTGGCACGTGACAGCGGGTGGGCAGCCAGCGGTGTCGATCTCACAAGGCGGCCGGGATACTGACTGTGCGTCTGCCGCGGCCCGCGCATGCGTTGGAGATGTCCCTATGGCCGCGCCCTTCATGCTGCGGCGGGCACGGGGTTCGCCAGGAACTGATCCGGGAGGGCATCAGGCATCCGGCGCGGACAGGATCAGGCTGCAGCAGGTGACCGCCCCTTCCGCTTTCTGGATTTCCGAGACATCGACGGCGATCACGGCGATTCCCTGTTGTTCGATCATCGATCCGCGTCGCCGGGAACGCGGCCGGGAAGATCACGCTCGATCCGATCCGCAGCGCGTTGGCAGCGTGCGGCTCTCCCGGCGCAACCGCCACAAATCGGTGATCCCCGAACGCCCCCGGATCAACCCATTCCGGGTTGACCAACACGAGGTCGGGCGCAAGCTCCGTCACGGCGGACTTGAGGTGCAGGCAGCCTCGAACCGGCACCGACTCGACGCGGTAGCCATGGGGCGCCACCAGGTCCTGGAGCTGCCGCACGCCGTCGGCATTGGTCCGGCTGGAGACTCCAACGTAGATGGTGTGCCCCAACCGGAGGACGTCGCCGCCCTCCAGCGTCCCCGGGGCTGCGATGCGCACGACCGGCCGATAACGTCGGAGGGCTGTCTCCACCAACTCGAGCTCCGGCCGGCGAGAGGCGACCCCCGGCATGGTCATGACCGCCAGCTCATCCAGGACGATGGCCATGTCCTCCACAAACACCGCGTCGGCGAGATCAGGCGCCTCCGGCAGCGCGATCACCTGGCAGCCCAGGTCGCGCAGCGCCCGCTCGTACGCGGCATGCTGATCACGCGCCCGATTCACGATCGATCGGCTGCCGCTCCAGGTAGGTGAGCTCGCAGTCCGCCATACGGTCGCTGATCGGTCTTGTCAGGGCCAGGGTCAACGTCGGCATGCTGTGCGTCCTCCAGGGGATGATGGTCGAGAGCAGGTGAACCGCGCGTGCGTCGTCGCCGGGGCATCCGCGGCGATGGCCCGCCCACGGATCGCCTTCCATGACCAGATCGACGCCAGACGATCGCGCCCAGGCGAAAGTCGGAACCGATGTCCCCGCGTTCATCGTCGGCCGCAGATCCGAGGCCGCCACGCATCCGGCTTCGCCGGATGTCGGCCCCGCCTGGGTCAGGTGAATTCTACGCAGATCAGACCGAGTTCTTCTGAAGATGCCGGACCGACTGGCGAATCAGCTTCTTGAGCGTGGGCAGATGGACATCGTCCAACGACTTGACGTACAGGCACGCCTTGCCCGTGGTGTGTTTGCCCAGGGTCTTCATCAGATCGGAGAAGCCGTCGAAACCGGCCATGATGTACAGGGTCAGATTCTGCTTGCGCGGCGAGAAGCCGGTGAGAAACCAATCGCCCTCACGGCCGCTGGCGTAACGGTAGTGGATGCTCCCGAACCCGACGATGCTGCTGCCCCACATCCTGGGCGGCGCCTGGGTGGCCTGTTGCATCAGCTCGACGAGCTTCCGGCAGTCGCCACGGCGCTGCTCGTCCTCGATGGCCCGCAGGAAGTGCTCGACGCTCCCGTCGTGCGGGCGTGTCTTCAGCTCCGCCACCGTCTGTTCCTCCTCACGCCGAGGCGCTTCGATGGAATGGGCCCGGCTGGATTCGGACCAGCGACCCACCGGTTATGAGCCGGCTGCTCTAACCACTGAGCTACGGGCCCTGACAATTCATTCTAGCGCAATGGAGGGCGGATGCAAGCAAGATCGAGACGGGCAGCCTGCGGCCCGTGTTCGCCTGCATCGTGGCCAGGAATCAGAACGACTTCGGAAGTCCGCGTGGGACTTCCGAAGTCGTTGTCGTTCAGGAGCGGGCGACGGGATTCGAACCCGCGGATATCAGCTTGGAAGGCTGATGCCTTACCACTTGGCCACGCCCGCACGGCCGAACCGGATTGCCCTCGCTTCAAGCCCCCGGGGAATGATCACACCTGGCCGCTGCATCGAACTCGCGGCGCTAAAAGATCGGCACCCCTAATTCGTCGCGCCCGCCCGGCGCCGTCCCGAGCACGACCACCGCCCGTCCGTTGGGCCCCTGGAGGCTGAGCCTTCCGCGCACCGAGAAATCGCCGGGGATGCCGGGCAGCACCGCCCCCGCATACACCCGCCGCCGGGACCCCAACCGGTCCAACAAATCCTGGCGATCCACCAGAATCAGGTCGGTCCATACGGCCCCATGACGTTCATACGCCTGGGCTTGCAGCAGCCGGCCGACGCCCGAGTCGTAGCGGGCGGCTACGACGACCATATCTGCCTTGCGGCCGATGTCCGACACGCGCGAACCTGGCACCCTGAGTCTCCGTCTTGAGGGGGTCTTCCTGGTGAGGTCGGGGTGGGCGGACTTGAACCGCCGACCCCCGCGTCCCAAACGCGGTGCGCTGCCAACTGCGCTACACCCCGGTTCGAAGGAGTATAACGGGCCGGCACGGGCGGGTCAAGGCGCCGGTTCGATCCGCCGGCCTGCGCCCGGCCGTTGGACGAAGCTCACGGGAGCGACCACGGGGCAGCCGCCAGGCGAGAGGACTCGCCTCCGGAAGGCGAGGCGGGAGGTGGGCGAACGCATACGCACCCATTGGCCGGGCCGCGTGGCCGGGGTAGCATTGGTGTGGTCTCGAGGGCAAGCACGCAGAGAGGCGGCAACGCCGGGGGAAGGGTCGATGGTTCATTCGATGGATGGCGAGACGTTCGCCCGGCTTTTCTCTGCGCAGTACGCTGACTTCGATGACGACCAACCCTTGTGGCTGCGCCTGGCGCGCCAGGCCGGCGGACCGATTCTCGAGATCGGCTGCGGGGCCGGCCGCGTGCTCCGCGCTTTGGCGAGCCAGGGCTTTGACGTCACCGGGATCGACACCAATCCGGCCATGCTCCGCCGCGCGGGCGCCGGGCTGCCGGAAGAGGTCCGGCGCCGCATGCGGCTGGTCGAACAGGACGTGCTCGCCCTCGATCTGCCCGAGCGCTTTCGGCTGATCGTGGCGCCGTGCAACACACTCGCCGGTCTGGCCGACTCCGAACTGGCGCGGGTGCTACCCCGCCTGCACGCGCACCTGCTTCCTGGGGGGACACTCGCCTTCGAGGTGCCCGCGACAACCCAGGCTTCCGAGGAGGTCGATTCGGACGAACCCCTCGCCGCCTTCATCGAGCCGGAGAGCGGGAACCCGGTGCAGGTGTACGCCACGCAGGGCGCGGGCGACGCGGGCGGGCGTGTCGTTGTCACCTGGCGCTACGATGAACTGCTGCCCGATGGCGGGGTACGCTCGTGGTCGCTGCCGAGCGCCTTCCATCTCCGCCAGCCGCGAGATTTCACCTCTCTGACTGGAGATGGCCGGGTTCGCCGGCGCCGCCTGTTATGGCGGATACGCTCTGGAGCCGCTCGGCGCAGACGACCTGCAGATGATCGTGGTCGCCAATGCCTGAGCGGTGAACAAGTGCCGACTTCCGATGACCTCTGGACTATCGGAAGTCGAGGCGGCTCAGAATCGACGGGCGCGGCCAGATGGCCGCGCCCGTTGTCCTTGCGGCAGCCATACCCCCTAGTTGAGCTGCCGCACCACGAGCATCACCTTGCCCTGGACCTCAACGTCGGCCGCATCATCAACATAGATCGCCTTCATCGTCGGGTTGGCGGGCTGCAGCCGGATGCGGCTGCCTTCCTTGTAGATGTGCTTGAGGGTGGTTTCTTCCTTGCTCTTGAGCCAGACGGCCACCATATCGCCGTTGCGCCATTCCGGCTGGCGTCGCATGACGACGATGTCCCCGTCGCCGACCATGGCATCGATCATCGAGTCGCCCTTGACCTGCAGGGCGAACAGGCCCTCGCCCGCCGGCAGGAGCTCGCGCGTGATCTCGATCGCCTCGTCGGACCCGAACATGGGCGCATCGGTGCTGGGCAGCAGGACCGGTTGGCCGGCGAAGATCCTGCCCACCAGCGGCACGCGCACCACATCCGCCAGCCGGCCGGCCGCCTCGGTCAGCTTCTCGGTCAGCCGGATTCCCCGGGAGACGTTCTGCTGCCGGTCGAGGTAGCCCTCTTCGACCAGCCGATTCAGGTTGTAGTTGACCACCGAGGTGGAGGAGATCCCCACCGCCTCGCCGATCTCGCGGATCGACGGCGGGTAGCCGTGGTCGCGGCCGTGGGTCTGGATGAACTCCAGCATTCGCCGCTGCCGCTCCGACAGCTTGCCCTTTGCCATCATGGGTCCCTCCCGGAGGCCGCGGAGCGCTCTGCCGCAGCCCGCACGCTTGTTCGGATTCTAGCGGAACATCCGTTCTATGTCAAGGTGCTCCTTTGCCGTCCTCAGGAGCGCCGGAACAAGCTCCCTCCTCCCGTTGCCTTGTCCAGACAGCGTTGTACAATGGGTCACCCCACCCAAGGACGAGACGCCGGCATGGACGCCCTCAAGCTTAAGATTCTGACGGACGGCAAGAACCTCGGAAACGGCATCCTCAAGGTCGATGGATTCATCAACCACCAGGTCGACCCGGCGCTGATGGACGCCTGCGGGCGTGAGCTTGCCGGGCGTTTCGCCAGACTGGGCGCCACGAAGGTGCTGACGGCGGAGATCTCGGGCATCGCCCCGGCGCTGACGACCGCCGGCCATCTGGGTGTCCCGGTGGTGTACGCCCGCAAGACGAAACCGATCACCATGCCGGACCAGATCTTCCTCACCCTGGCGCCGTCGCATACCAAGGGGCGCACGGTCGAGCTGATCGTCTCGCCCGAGTATCTCGGCGCCACGGAGCGCATCCTGATCATCGACGATTTCCTCGCCACCGGGCAGACGATCATGGGCCTGGTGCGCCTGGCCCAGGCCGCCGGCGCGCGCATCGTCGGCATCGGCGCGCTGATCGAGAAGACCTTCGAAGGCGGCCGGGCGATGCTCACGCCGCTCGGCGTCCCGATCGAATCCCTGGCGGCGATCTCCGACATGAGCGACGGCAAGATCGTGTTCAACGACTGACGCCGTGGACTCGATCGCCATCCTGGACTTCGGATCGCAGTACTCCCAGCTCATCGCCCGCCGTGTGCGCGAGGCGCAGGTGTACTGCGAGCTCTTTCCCTGGGACACCCCGGCGGACACGGTCCTGGCGCTTCGGCCTCGAGGCTGGATCCTCTCGGGCGGACCGGCGTCGGTGTACGCCTCCGGCGCGCCGCAGATCCCCGGCTACGTCCTGGCCTCCGGGCTGCCGATCCTGGGCATCTGCTACGGCATGCAAGCCCTGACCCACGCGTTGGGCGGCGTGGTGGCCGCCTCCGCCACGCGCGAGTACGGACCGGCCGAGGTCGAGTCGCTGCGCGACGACCCGCTGCTGCCGGGCGGCCGCCACCCGGTGTGGATGTCACATGGCGACCGGATCGAGCGCGTGCCTCCCGGCTTCCTGCCGCTGGCGCGCTCGGCCAATTCCCCGATCGCCGCCATGGTCGATCCGACCTCCCGGCGCTACGGGCTTCAGTTCCACCCCGAGGTCCGCCACACGCCCGTCGGCCCGGCGCTGCTGCGCGGCTTCGTCGTCGACGTGTGCGGCGCGAAGCCCGAATGGACACCGGCGTCGATCCTGTCCACCGCCGTCGAGCGCGTCCGCACCCAGGTCGGCGCACAGCCGGTGATCGCCGGCGTCAGCGGCGGCGTCGACTCGGCCGTCGCCGCGGCGCTCGTCCGGCGTGCGGTCGGCGACCAGCTCACCAACATCTTCGTCAACACCGGCATGCTGCGTCAGGGGGAGCCCGAGGCGGTGGTGGAGGCCTTCGGCGAACGCGCCGGCGGCCGGCTGTTCGCCGTCGATGCCAGCGAGTCCTTCCTGGACGCCCTGGCCGGCGTCACCGATCCGGAGGCCAAACGGCGGATCATCGGCGAGAAATTCATCCGCAGCTTCGAGGAGCAGGCGCGCCGCCTCGGTTCGGTGCACTACCTGGTGCAGGGGACGATCTACCCCGACGTCGTCGAGTCGTCCGGCCCTGATCGGCGTGTGGCGGCGCGCATCAAGACCCACCACAACGTCGGCGGGCTGCCGGCGGACCTCGGCTTCGAGCTGGTGGAGCCCCTGCGCTACCTGTTCAAGGATGAGGTGCGGGCCGTCGGCGAGGCGCTCGGGCTGCCGGAGTCCCTCGTCTGGCGCCAGCCGTTCCCCGGCCCGGGGCTCGCCGTGCGCTGTCTGGGAGAAGTCAGCCTGGAGCGCTTGAACCGGCTGCGCGCTGCCGATAAGATCATGCTGGATGAGCTCGAGGCCGCCGGCATGCTGCGCGGAGACACGGCCCAGGCGTTCGCCGTCCTGCTGCCCGTGCGGTCGGTGGGCGTGATGGGTGACGAGCGCACGTACGGCGAGACGATCGCCCTGCGCGCGGTCACCACCGAGGATTTCATGACCGCCGACTGGGCCCGCCTGCCCTACGACCTGCTGGCCCGCCTCAGCAACCGCATCGTCAACGAGGTCCCCGGCGTCAACCGGGTGGTGTACGATATCACCACCAAGCCGCCGGCCACGATTGAATGGGAGTGAACGCGACCCGAACTGGCGGTTTGCGTATACCAACACGGGGCGGTCGATCGCTGCCCTGCAAGGGAGGTTAGGATGGACTACGGCTGGGTGTTGAAGCGCGCCTGGGAGATCACCTGGAAGTTCAAGGGTCTCTGGGTGCTGGGGATTCTGGCCAGCTGCTCCTCCGGCGGCGGAGGCGGTGGCGGCGGAGGCGGCAGTTCGGGCTCGAGGTATCAGTTCAGCGGGGAGTCTGACCCCCGCATCGTGCAATTCCAGCGCTGGATCGAGTCGATCCCGTCCGAAACCTGGATTGCGATCGCGGTCATCGCCGGGCTCGCGATCTTTGTCCTGGGGTTGGTGGCACTCGCCCTGGGCGTGATCGGCCAGGGCGGCTTGATCGCCGGATTCAACCAGGCCGAGAACAACGGCACGGTCACACTCGGCGAAGCCTTCCGCATCGGCAAGGCGAACTTCTGGCGGTTGGTCGGGGTGCGGATCGTCTTCTGGCTGGGCGGGGTCCTGCTGGCGCTCGCCATCGTCGCCGTGGTGGCGATGATCGCCATTGGAACCATGGGCATCGGGTTGTTGTGTCTCCTGCCCTTGCTGTGCCTGCTGATCCCGGCTGGCGCGCTGGTGGGGGTGTATGTGATGCTCACGCAGGTGGCGCTGGTCACCGAGGGCCTGGGCGTCTCGGACTCCTTCCGCCGCTCGTGGGAAGTGCTGAAGCAGAACCTCGGGCCGATCATCGTCATCGGTCTGATCCTGCTCTTCGGCAGCCTGGTGATCGGTCTGGTGATGGCGCTGCCGCTGATCGCCGCCGTCCTGCCGGCGGCCGCCGGATTGGCGTTCGGCACCGATCAGTCGACGACCACGGGGCTGGTGACGGCCGGGCTGTGCCTGGTGGTCTACCTGCCGTTGATGATCGTGGCCAACGGCGTCTTGCAGACCTTCGTCACCGGCGTGTGGACCTTGAGCTTCCGCCAACTGACGGGTAGGGCGAGAGGCGTCCTGGCCATACCGGCCGAGGTCCCTCCGGCCGCCTGACGCCGGGAAGGTGTTCGTCGTGCTCGAAGCCGGCGGGGAGTTCCCCGCCGGCTCTTCCTTAAGAGGACCCTCCCGCATGCGGGGCGCGGGAGGGTCTGCCGGAGGGAGGCTCAAGAGGTGCTCCTGAGGAATTGCAGGGACCTCCAGGCCACAAGGGAAGGAAGACAGCAACTCAGAGCAGGCTCAGGCCCTCCCAGATCAGATAGGCCTCCAGGGCCAGGACGGCCAGGAACCCGATGATCATCACGACGCGGACCGACCCATCGACGGACGCCGACCGGTCCGCAGGGAAATGCTCATCCGTCAGGGTCAATCCCGGGTTCGCGGTTTCCATGGCCGCACTCCTTGCACGCTGCCTTCGCCTCGCATCCTACACCCCGGCCCGTGCGGGAGGGTGGCTTTGTAAGCGGAATGCAAGCCGGCGGGCAGAGCGCCGCGGGGCCCCATGCTACAATCACCTCATGCACACCCCGGGCGTGCGTTGGCCTGCATGGCCTGCGGCCATTCTGCTCGCCGTGACGCTCTACGGCCGAGCCTCGGCCCAGACCACCGGCAGCCTCCGCCTGTCATCACCAGCGACGGAAGCCTTCCCCACTGTTAAGGTCTTTCTCGACGTGCGCGACGACCAGGGCCGCCGTGTGGCGGGCTTGCGCGCCGCAGATATCAGCCTGAGTGAAGACCAGGTCGCCCTCTCCGAGGTCAGTCTGCAGGAGACCGAGGTCGGCGTCCGCCAGGTCATCCTGCTCAACACCAACGACGGGCTGCGTCTGCGCGACACCGGCGGTCGCAGCCGGTTCGACGTGGTGCGCGATGCCCTGCGGGTCTGGTGGCAGAGCGCGGCGGCGGCGCGGGTGGGGGTCGATGACCTGAGCCTGGTGACGGCCGAAGGGACGCTGGCACTGCATCGGCCTTCGGCGGCCGAACTGGGAGCGCGGCTCGAGGAGTTTCAGCCGACGTTCGACAGCCCCTCACCCGGGCTCGACCTGTTGCTCTCGACACTGCGCGGCCCGGCCTTCGACTCGAAGCCCGCCGGGCGACCCTCGCATCTGATCTTCGCCACCGGGCCTGATCGAAACCCCGCGCGATCTTCCGGTGGCCGAAGCCGTGCGACGGGCCAATGAAACCGGGACTGCCGTCCATGTCGTCCTGCTCGGCCCGGCGAAGGCGCTCGAATTGCCCGCCGCCGCCAGCCTGCGCCTGCTGGCCCAGAGCACGGGCGGCGTCTTCATGCTTCTCGAACCCGGCGGAAGCCTCGCCGACCTGATGACCCGTCTCACCGGCCAGCGCACGCAGTATGAGCTGACCTACACGTCGCCCGCCCGTTCGTCGGGCACGCACAGCCTCCAGGCACAGATCACCCGCGACGACCTGAGCCTCACTTCCTCGGCCAGTCTGTACAGCCTGGACTTGCAGGCACCCGAGGTCGTGTTTGTCTCGCCACCGGCGCGGATCGTCCGGCAGCCGGACGGCGACTCGAATCGCATCGAAGACCTCAGCCCGACGTCCGTGGCGCTCGAGGTCCTGGTGACCTTCCCAGACGGCCACCCTCGCGAGTTGGTACGCAGCCAGCTCCTGGTGGACGGCGGGACGGTGGCCGAGATCACTCAGCCGCCCTTTGATCGCTTCTTGTGGGACCTGCGCGGCGTCAGCCAGACAGGGACTCATCTCCTGGCAGTGACGGTTGAGGATCAGCAGGGGGTGCGCGGCGTCTCTGCGCCGACTAGAGTGTCGATCGACGTTGTACCCCCGCCGAGAGGCCTGGCCGTGCTGCGGCCCGCCCTCACGCCATTCCTGATCGCCATCGGGTTGCTCCTGGTGGGCGTCGTCGTGACTTCGGTCTGGGTCTCGAACCGCCGAAGGCCTGGCGGGCCACCCCAGTCTCTCTCCACTCGGACCCTCCGCCGCCCGACGCTCCGGCGCGCCCGCTTGCAGCGCATCGAGGAAAACACGCGCACCGAAGCATTTCTGCTTTGGGAGGCTGAGGCCGGCGATCCGATCCCGCTGATCGGTGTCGACCTGACCTTCGGACGCGATGCCGCCCTGGCGTCCGTCGTCCTCGACGACGCCTCGATCTCCGGCCTGCACGCGCGCCTGATCCGGCAGGCCGACGGCGGGTACGTACTCAAGGACCAGGGCTCGATCGGCGGCACGTACGTCAATTTCGATCCCCTGCCCGAAGCGGGCCGTCGACTTCAGCACGGCGACCGGGTGCACCTCGGGCGATTGTCGTTCCGGTTCCGCCTGGCGGATGCGCCTGCGCCTCGCACCATCCGTGTGACGTCCGCCGCCGAAACCGGCTTCCCGCCTAAGGAGCCCCGCGCATGATCCGGACTGATCGACCCCACCTCATCGTCGCCGCCCAGAGCCATCCCGGAGAGACGGGGAAGAACAACGAGGATGCCTTGTCGGTCTCCAGCTACGCGTTGGAAGTCGGCAAGGTCCCATCGCTGCTGGCGGTCGTCGCCGATGGTATCGGGGGCCATCAGGCGGGTGAGGTCGCTGCGCAGCTGGCCGTCGAGACGCTGGTCCAGCGAATCGCAAGTTCGACCGGGCGTGAACCGCTGCCGGTCCTCCGGACCGCCGTGGTGGAAGCCGGCCGCGCCATCCAGCGCGCCGCTTCCGCCTCTCCCGAACAGGAGGGCATGGGCTCGACGATCGCCGTCGCCTGGGAGATCGGCGGGAAGCTGTACACCGTCTACGTGGGCGACTCACGGATCTACCTCCTGCGCGGCACCGGCCTGCATCGTCTGACCGTCGATCACACCTGGATCCAGGAAGCGCTCGATCACGGCATCATCACTCCCGAGGAAGCGCGCAATCACCCGCACGCACACGTCCTGCGCCGGCACCTGGGTGGGACGCAGGACCCGCAGCCCGACCTGCGCCTCCGGCTGCGGGCCGATGAGAGTGATGCGCGCGCGCAAGCCAATCAAGGGCTGACCCTGCACGCGGGCGATCAACTCCTGCTGTGCAGTGACGGCCTGACCGACCTGGTCACCGACGCCGAGCTCCAAAACATCCTGGGCGCGCATCCGCCGGCGACCGCCACGCAGACGCTGGTCGATCTGGCCCGGGCGCGCGGCGGCCACGACAACATCACCGTCATCGTCGCTCTCGTCCCGGCTCGGCGGAGACGCCCGCGGCGGCTGCTTCCGGTCCTCGTGTTGGCGTTGGCGGTGATGCTGATCCTGGTGGCGGCGGGCACGCTCGGGCTGTGGTGGCTCGGCCTGTGGCCCTGGTAGTTCGCTAGCTCCTCACTCCCCGGGGGTCAATTAAGGAAGGGCGGGGAGCACGAACCCAGGAGGTCCGCGATGTCCTCCGCCAAGAAGCTCCCTTCGCTTGCGCGCCAGGCAGTGGAAGACCCCGAGATCCTGCTGCGTCTGGTCCGATCGCTCCGCCCTGAGAATACGAACCTGCGAGAACGGGAAGGCGCGTTCAAGGCGCTCCTGCCGCTGGCTCAGGCGCAGCCCGAATTGCTGCTGCCCCACTGGAATCATCTCGCCGGATTGCTCAAGTCCGATAAGGCCTTCGCCAAGTACCCGGCGGTCCACCTGCTTGCGGCGCTCGTTCCCGCCGATCGGGCACGGCGATTCGACCGCTCGTTCAACGCTTTCTTCTCGCTGCTGGACGACGACGCCATCAGCGTCGCGGCACACGTTGCCCGGCTGGCCGGGCCGATCGCCCGCGCCCGTCCGGACCTTGAGCCGCGCATCACCCGCCGGCTGTTGTCCCTGGACAAGAGTCACTTCGAACCGGGGCGCCGCGACCTGGTGAAGAGCTACGCCCTCGAGGCTTTCGACACCTACTTTGACCGTTCGACACACCGGGCATCGATGCTCTCCTTCGCCCGGGCGATGTTGACCTGCAAGAGCCCACGCGCGGCAAGAGCCGCCCGGGCCTTTCTCAAGGCGCACACAGCCGGGTTGAGCCGAGGGGCGGATCCGCCAATGGAGCAGCAGGTGGCCTGATCGGAGGCGAGGATCGGCACAGCGGCGGTGTACGCAATCTCAGGTCGTGCGCAGGCGTCCGGGTCGACGGCGCGCGGTTGACCATCCACACGCCGACCAGGATCGCCGCTCCCCCGGCCAGCATCGGGCCGCTGATCGCCTCGCCCAACATGGGCCAGGCCAGCAAGGCGGTGACCAGCGGTCCGAAGTAAAGGAAGACGCCCGCCTGGGTGGCATCGATCCGGTCCAACGCGTCATACCAGAACAAGTAGGCCAAGCCGGAACAGCCGACGCCCAGGAAGGCCATCGCCCACCAGCCGTCGATACTCAGGTGGAGAATCGCCTCCGCGCCACCGGTGGCTCCGAGCCAGAGCAGGCTGAACGCCCAGCCAAAGCCCATGACGTACAGCATCATCGTCACCGGGCGCAGCGCCGTCCCTGTTTGCATGAACCGCTTGCTCAAGATGGTGAAGACCGCCCAGTTGACGGCGCTGAACGCGATCAGCAAGTCGCCCGGGGTCCCGGCCGTCCCGGCCAGCAGGCCGCGCAGGTCGCCGTTGCTGACCACGAGCGACACACCGGCCGCCGCCATCAAGATGCCTGCGACGCGCCAGCCGCCCATCCGCTCGCGCAGCACCAGCCATCCGAGAATTGCCACGATGATGGGGATCGAAGCGACGATCCACGACGTGACCGTGGCGGTTGAACTCAACAGTCCGGTGGCCTGCAGCCATTGGTGGAGCGTGATCCCCAGAAAGCCCAACAGCGCCAGCCACGGCAGGTCGCGGGCGCGGGGCGCCTGGAGTTGATGCCGGGCGGCCGATACGGCTGCCAGGACAGCGAGCCCGACGGCGAATCGCAGCACGGTGATGGTCGCCGGGCTCAACTCGCGCAGCAGAACCTTGAGCGCCACGAACGACGCCCCCCAGAACGCGACCGTCAGGCCAAGGCCGATGTAGGCGCTCATCGGTCAACCCCCTCTCCGCCCTCCCCCTATCAGGGGGAGGGTTGGGGTGAGGGTTCGGGCGCGATCGACGAGCCACACGCCGCCCAGGATCAGCCCGCCGCCAACGAAGACGCCCGCCGTGAGTCTCTCGCCCAACAGGGCGCCCGCCAATGCCATCGTGACCAGTGGCTCCAGATACTGCAACGCCGCCACCGATGCCGCCTCGGCGCCGCTCAGCGCGTAGAAGTACAAACCGTAGGCCAGCCCGGTGCTGGCGACACCCAGCAGCACGACCGCGCTCCAAGTCGATGTCGCCAGCCCGGCGAGATCGGTCCACGCGCCGGATCCGACGAAGGCGGCGCACAACGCCAGCCACCCAAAGGTCATGCTCCAGGCGGTCATCACCATCGGCGGGCGACCGAGGAACTGCGCCTTTCCCAGGATCGAATACAACGCCCAGACGACGGCCGAGGCAAGGACGAGCAGTGCGCCGCCCAGCGCACCGTCGCCGGACGGCGCGGTTGCTGCGCCCGACACCAGGCCGGCGCCGGCGAGCGCGGCGGCCAAACCGATCGCCTGCCACGCGTGGACGCGTTCGCCGAGAATCGGCCACGCAAGGAGCACGATGAACGCCGGGGCGAGGGATGCCATCCAGGCGGCGGTGGAGGCGCTGGCGGTCTGCATTCCCGTGGTCTGCAGCCCCTGGTGGACGGCGATCCCCAGCAGACCCAGCGCCGCGACCGGCGCGACCTCAGAGCGCCGCAGCCGGCGGTGGTCGCGCGGGCTGCGCAGCGCCAGCAGCCACACCACGCCCGTGCCGATGGCGAAACGCAGCGTGAGCAGCGTGATCGGCTCGAGCTCACGCAGGGCAGCCTTGATCCAGACGAAGGATGCGCCCCAAAACAGCACCGCCAGGCTTCCGGCGGCAATCGCTTTGACGCGGGAGGATGGCGGCGAGTGGCTCAACGCGTGAGCGTCAGTCGGTAGATCGAGCGCTCGACCCCCCCGAGGCGGAACTTGTAGCCTTCGTCGCCGCGCAGGAAGTCGATCTCACGCCGCCCGTGCTCGATCGCCCACTGGATCAGCCGCCCGAGCAGCACCCAGCCAGGCGAGAGGGAGGCATACGCCGGATTCAGCCCGGAGTTGTAGACCCACAGCCGGCCGCCGTAGTCGAAGCTCCAGTACGCGGCCGCCGGATCCGAGCCGACCTCCAGGAAGGCGAGGTGCAGGCAGCCGCAGTCGAAGGCTGCTTGCGTCAGCCCGAGGAAGTAGGCGCGCATGCTGTCGGTCAGGAAGGACGCCTTGGTCGGGTCGAGGGCCATCAACCTGAGGAACGCCTCGCCCTGCGCCTGGACATCATCCTCCGCCGAGACCAGGCGCAGGCGAACGTCGGATCCCGATTCATCGGCGCGGCGCATCTTGCGCCGCAATTCGTGCCGCTGCTTCTTGTCCAGGCGGCTGAGGTAGGCCTCCCAGCCGCCATCGAGCGAGACCACCGGGCACGGCTGCAATTGCTGCCGGGCGGACTGCCAGCCGCGTTCGGAGGCTGCGGTTTCAAGCGCATGCAGCGTCGGCGAAGCCTCCGGAAGGTTATACAGGTCGAGGCCGGTGACGGACGGCTCGGCCTCGATCGCGGAAAGCAGCGCCGTAGCCAACTCGGCGCTGCGCGGCGCCGGAACGATCAGGTCAAGGTAGTCCGAGATCTCGAACGAACCGATCAGGTGCAGCCGCCCGTCGGTTTGCTGGCCGCCGGGTTGGAACAGCGGGCACAGACCCTGGAGAACGCCGTGCTCGTCGCGCGCCGTGCCCAGCCACAGTTCCCCGGAGGGCCACTCGCCTCCCCCGAGGGACGACCACCACAGGCTTTGCACTTCGTAGCGGAGGAAGGGGACGCGGGTGGCGGCGCGGTCGAGCAGCGCGTTCCACTCGCCTGCCAGTGCCTCGAGGGCCGAAGGGTGATGCTCGAAGGTGAACTGCATGCGGGTCTCGCACGGGGAACGGCTCATTCTACCAGCGGCGGCCCGCGTCTTGCACCTCGCGTTGCCAGCGCGGGAGGAACCTGTATACTAACGCCATGCCTGGTTCGCTGGAAGCCGATGTTGCCTTTGTCCACATCGCCGCCGGTGCGGCGCGGGTCACTCCGCCGCCCGGAACGTTGGCCCAGACGGCGCCGCGCCGCGCGGCACGCGGCCGCGCCGACGACATGCTGCTCCTGTGCCTGGGCGTCTCGTCCAGCCAGACGCTGACGCCGGGGCTGGTCGACCACCTCGCTCGCCAGGCAGCCGACTCGTACTACACCACCAACGGCTCGGTGACGGCGGCTCTGCGCGCCGCGGCCGCCGTGGTCAACGACCATCTGCACGATTTGAATCAAACCGAAGCCGGCAGCCTGCGCGTCGCCGGGCGGCTGATGCTGGGTGTGCTGCGCGGCGGCGATCTGTATCTGGCCCAGGCCGGCGCCGGTCAGGCGATCGTCGTCCGCCCCGGCCAGGTCAGCCGCCTCGGATCGGACGAAGCCGCCGATCGGCCGCTCGGCCAATCGCTGACCCCCTTCCTGCGCTACCATCACCTCGAAGCGCAGAGCGGGGACGTCGTCCTGCTCACGCCTCACGCCAGCCCACAGTGGGCCGATCCGACGCTGGGCGGCCTGCTGACGCTCGACCTGGCACAGGCCGTCGAACGCCTGGGAGCCGCCAGCTCGAACGATCTGACGGGCCTGCTGTTCCGCATCGCACAGCCGGGGATGGGCGGCCCCATGCCGCGCGCGACGCAAATGCCGGCTGCGGCTCCGAGCTCGCGCCCGCGGACAACCAGGCAGCGCCCGGAGCGCTCGTTCGCCAGCATGGCATCCGTCAGCCGAGTCTTCGGCCCCGCTGGCCAGGCCGTGCAGTCGGCCTTCCAGTCCCTGGGCCAGCGCATGGTTTCGCTGCTGGCGCGGATGGCGCCTGGATTGGTGGAGCCCGGGCAACCCGGCAGCCTGTCCCCCTCCGTGCTGGCGGGTACGGCCATCGTCGTCCCGCTCGTCATCGTGATCCTGGCCAGCGTGATCTACTTCCAGCGCGGCCGCGGCGAGCAGTTCCAGGAATACCTCGGCCAGGCACAGGCGGCCGTCGTGGCGGCGCAGTTGCAGGCCGATCCCCTGCAGGCGCGCTTCTACTGGGATCAGGCACGCCAGTACCTCGACCAGGCACAGAGCTACGGCGAGGGAGCCGACTACAGCACGCTGCGCATGCTCGTCGATCAATCGCTCGATACGATCGACAACATCGCCCACGTCGAATACAAACCGCTCTTCAGCGGCGGATTCGGACGCGGGGCACGCCTGACCTCGATGGCCGCCACCTCCAGCGATCTGTACGTCCTCGATTCGGCCGGGCCCACGATCTATCACGCCTGGAACACCGGCCGCGGCTATGAGATCGACAAGGACTTCCGCTGCCTCAAGGGCAGCGACAGCGCGGCAGAGATGGGCGCGCCGGTGGCGATTGCCGCGCAGCCCGAGCCGGGTGCGCTGGGCGTGGCCGGCGTGGTGGCGCTCGATTCGGACGGGACGCTGTTGTACTGCGCCCCCGGCCAGACACCGGCAACCAGCCAGCTGACACCGCCGGATACCGGCTTCGGCCGCATCGACGCCATCGCCGTCTCCAACGATGTCCTCTTCGTGCTGGATCCCAAGGCCAATGCCGTCTGGCTGTACGACGCCTCCGGCGGCTTGTTCAGCGGCGCACCGGGAATGTACTTCGCCGAATCGGTCCCGGATCTCAAGGGCGCCGTTGACCTGGCCATGACCCAGGATGAGCTCTTCCTGCTGTACCAGAACGGCAAGCTCGATCGCTGTCAGCGGGAGCGCGAAGTGGCAGCCGAGACGCTGCAGTCGATCCGCGTCGAGTGCGAGAAGGGCCTGACGTTCCAGGACGAACGCCCCGGCGGGGCGGCCTCGGATCATATTCCCGGCGCGGCGCCGATCACGATCGTTTACAGCGCACCGCCGGAGCCTTCGCTGTACTTCCTCGATCTGCTGACCGGCGGGGTGTACCACTACAGCATGCGGCTGGCTTACCAGGGGCTGTACTTGCCGAGCGCCGAACTCGAGGGCGAAGTCAGCTCCCTGGCCCTCGGCCCGCCCAACGACCTGTTCGTGGCCGCCGGATCACAGGTGTACTACGTCGAACGTCTGCAGTGACCCCGCCCTGGCCTTCCCGGGCCGAGCGAGATGAAGACTCGCTCGGCCTTTCTCATCCCGCCCGTGGCACTGCTCGAGGCCCTGCTGACGACGGCGATCTGGGGATCGTCGTTCGTGGTGGCCAAGGTCGGCCTGCGCTCGATCGGGCCGATCACGCTGGCAGGCCTGCGCTACTTCGTCGCCTTTCTGCTGCTCGCGCCGTTCCTCGCTCGTCGGCTTCGCTCGTCCGGTTGGCCGTCGCCGCGCCTGTTGCGCAGGCTGGCACTCCTGGGGATCTCGGCCTATCTGGTGGGCAACGGCTCCTTCTTCATCGCCTTGCAGGTCGTGCCATCGACGACCGTTTCCTTCCTGATGGGTTTGATCCCGATCCTGATCCTGCTCGGCAGCGTGCTGTGGCTGAAGGAGAACCCGACCCGGTGGCAGGCGTTCGGGCTGGTCGTTTCGATGGCCGGGACGGTGCTCTTCTTCCTGCCGGGTATGCAGGCGAATGTGTGGCGCGGCATCCCGATCCTCGGGCTGGGGATCCTCGGCTTCGGGTTCTTCGGGCTGCTCAGCCGGCTGCTGGTCCGTGAACGGCAGGTGGACTCCCTGACGCTGACGGCGATCCCGCTCGCCGTCGGTGGCGCCGGACTGCTCGCCGTCGGCCTGCCGATCGAAGGATGGCCGCAGCTGACGCCCGTCGGGCTGGGGATCGTGCTCTGGCTGGCGGTCATCAACACAGCCATCGCATACCTGTTCTACAACCACGCCCTGCAGCACATGACCGCGCTGCAGATGAACCTGGTCCTCAACCTGGCGCCCTTCGTCACCGCCCTGTTGGCCATGGCGGTGCTGGGCGAACAACTGGTCACGGTGCAGTGGGCCGGGATGGTCGTCGGTACGGCCGGCGTGGCGCTGGCACAGCGTGGGCGGGCACCGCAAGCGCCGGCGGCGATTTCCGCACCGGTCGCCGGGCCGTGATACCCCCTCCCTGGCCCTCCGCCTGAAAGGGCCGCAGGTCGCCGGAGCGAAGCGGAGGAGAGCAGGGCCGGGGGTGGGGGTTGGAGTCGGCGTCGCGCGATCCATGCTGTGAACGCGCAGATGGCGCTTAAGGTTCTTTGACTTCTGCCTGCCCCAAGGCTAGAATCAAGCTTCGAGCATGATTGCGGAGGCGGTCCCTTGAGTCGCTGGGCGGGAAAGTACGTCATCGGTTTGACCGGCAACATCGCCACCGGCAAGAGCGTGGTGCGCAAGATGCTCGAGCATCTCGGCGCCTACGGGATCGACGCCGACGCGCTCGGACACCGCGCCATCGCCAAGGGCGCACCTGGCTACCCGCTGGTGCTCAAGGCGTTCGGCGAGTGGATCCTGGACGAGGAAGGCCAGATCGACCGCGGCCGCATGGCCAAGCTGGCGTTCTCCGATCCCTCGGCCCTCGAGCGGTTGGAGGCGATCATCCACCCGCTGGTGACGCAGGCCGTCGATCTGCTCATCCGCCGCGCCAAGCAGTCCGTCGTCGCCATCGAAGCGATCAAGATGTTGGAGACCGACCTGGCCGCCGGCTGCGACACGATCTGGGTCGTCGACGCCCCGGAAGAGATGCAGGTGGCGCGGCTGATGCACAAACGCAACATGTCGGAAGCCGCCGCGCGGCAGCGCATCGCCGCCCAGCCTCCCCAGAGCCTGAAGCTGCGGGCGGCCAAGGTCATCGTCCACAACGACGGCAACTTCGAAAACACCTGGGACCAGGTGCAGCTGGCGTGGACCAAACTGCCCACGCCGGAAGAACCGCTGCTTCCCACGCCGCCGCCGGTTCGCCCGGGGCAGATCGTCATCCGCCGCGGCCGGCCGCAGGACGCCGACGAGATCGCACGGTTCGTCACGCGGGTCACGCACGGCAAGCGCCATATGACGCGCGGCGACGTGATGGCGTCCTTCGGCGAGAAGGCCTTCCTGCTGATCGAGCGAGATGGCAAGCTGGCCGGCGTCGCCGGCTGGCAGGTCGAGAACCTGGTCACGCGTATCGACGAGCTGTATTTCGAGGCCGGGGTCGCCCTCGACCAGGCCATCCCGGCGCTGATGGAGTTGGTGGAAACCGCCTCGGCCGAGCTGCAGAGCGAGGCGGCGCTGTTGTTCTTGCCGCCGTATCTGGCGCAGCACGTCGGGTCGTGGCGTGCCGTCGGCTACCGTCCGCAGACGATTCAGGGGCTGGGCGTGCGCGCCTGGCAGGAAGCCGCCGTCGAGTCGATGCCGCGCGGTTCGTCGTTGTGGTTCAAGCGCCTGCGCGACGATCGGGTCATGCGACCGATGTAGCCGTCGGACTCCCATCCGACCTCCGCCCCTCCCCCTGCGGCCGCGAACCTTCGTGGCCGCAGTCCATGGATGGAACATGCGCGACTCTCCGTGGCCGCAGTCCGTGGATGCAACGCGTAGGGGCGGGTTTGAAACCCGCCCCTACGGCGCCGACGGCGAACCTACCCACTGCACGCGGTCATGCGAACGATGCCCGTCGCCCCAGCTCTGAGGCTGCGCAGCGTCGCGCCCGCCGCGGTTCACGCGAATGGAACGCGTAGGGGCGAAGCACCGTTCGTGCCGCGAAGCCCGGCGGCACCGCCGGTGCGAGACGGCATGCTTCGCCCCTACGAATCGATCGGCGAGGGCTCCGACGGCCGCGGCGGGTCACCGATGGGCGTAGGGGCGGGTTTGAAACCCGCCCCTACACGCCGGTCGGCGCACGTTCCCGTTGCACGCGGTCATGCGAACATGGAACGCCGTTGGGGCGCAGACTGCGCCGCGTCCGTGCCGCCGGGGTTCATACGAATGGAACGCGTAGGGGCGACAGCACCGTTCGTGCCGCGAAGCCCGGCGGCACGCCGGGCGAGACGGCATGCTCGCCCCTACGGAACACGGGCGAGGCTTCGCGGCCGCGGCGGGTCTCCGATGATCGGTAGGGGCGGGTTTGAAACCCGCCCCTACGACGACGGTCGGCTCACGTTCCCATGCACGCGGTCATGCGAATGGAACCGTAGGGGCGACGCATGCGTCGCCCCTACGACAACACGGGCAGGTCCCAAGTGGCCAAGCGACGCGTCATTGCACATGTCGGAAATGCGCCTCGCGCCTACTCCGCCTCGCCCAGGCGAATGTGGCAGTACGAACTCGTAGCGTTCGGGGCTCACCTGGCCGTGCTCGACGGCCGCGATCACCGCGCAGCCCGGCTCGTGCAGGTGCGTGCAGTCGTTGAAGGCGCAGTCGGCCACCAGCTCGCGCAGCTCGGGGAAATACCCATCGAGCTCTTCCGGCTCGATGTCCCACAGCGCAAAGGCACGCAGCCCGGGGGTGTCGGCCACGTATCCACCAGCCTCCAGCGCCATCAGCTCGGGCACGACCGTCGTGTGCGTCCCTTTGCCCGTATTCTGGCTGACCTCGCCGGTGTGCAGCCCGAGGCCCGGCTGGATGGCGTTCAGCATGCTGGACTTCCCCACGCCCGACGGTCCGGCGAAGACCGAGATCTTCCCCGCCAGCGCCTTGCGCAGTCCCTTGATGCCCTTGCCCGTCAGGGCGGAGACATAGTGCACCGGATAGCCGAGGCGCGCGTACTCGTCGAACTCGGCGCGCGCCGCGCGTTCGACCACCAGGTCGATCTTGTTGGCGCACACCTGCGCCGGGATTTGCTCGCGCTCGGCCACCACCAGCAGACGGTCGAGCATGCGGAAGTTGGGATCGGGGTCGGCGCAGGCAAAGACGAAGACGACCTGGTCGGGGTTGGCGACGATCACCTGCTCGGCCTTGCGCCCCGGCGCCTGGCGCGAGAGCACGCGCTGGCGCGGGGCAACGTCCTCGATGCTGCCGGTCCCGTCCGCCAGCCGGGTCACGTGCACCCGGTCTCCGACGGCGGCGGCATCGCCGGTGCGCGGGCCCGCGCTTGAGCTTGCCGCGCAGCTGGGCCACGATGCGGCCCTCGTCCGTCGCCACCTCGAAGAACCCCGATTGGGCGCGAACGATCAGGCCAGGGACGATGTCCGGTTCGGGCATAGCCTCAGGGGGTGGGTGTTTCGGTGGCGTCGCCGCCCTCGGGAGTTGGCGTGCGCCACACGCCGATCTGCGACTCCCAGGGATAGAGCGTGAAGGGGCGTCCGAAGAAGTACGACTCGACCACGCGGCGGAAGACCGGCGCCGCCCACTCGGAGCCTTCGCCCTGGTACTCGACCAGTACCACGACGGCGATATCCGGCTTCTCCGGCTCATTGCGGAATGTATAGCCCGCAAACCAGGCGTGCGACTCCGTCCCCTCACCACTGGTCGCCGAGCCGGTCTTGCCGGCCAGGTCGATGTTCAGGCCAAGGAAACGGCGGTAGGCCGTGCCCTTCGGCTCGCGCACCACCTGCGTCATCGCCTGCTGGATGAAGGCCAGGTTTTCGGCCGAGACCGGGATCTTGCCCTGGTCGACGACGGCGAACTGCCGGCTGATCGAGCCTTCGGCGGTCTGGATCGTCTCGACCATCTGCGGCTGGTACAGCGTCCCGCCGTTGCCGACGGCAGCGATGAAGCGCGCCACCTGCAGCGGCGTGACACCCATCGAGGCCTGGCCGATGGCCAGCTGCACCGAGTCGCCGGCGCTCCATTCCCGCCCGAGGTTGGCCAGCGTCCACTCCGGGTCCGGCACCAGGCCTTGTGACTCGCCGATCTCGATCCCGGTCGCCTGACCCATGCCAAAGCCCTTGGCCATGTCGGGCAGCGCCGTCGGGAAGCCGCGGTCGAACAGCGCCAGCCCGATGTGCCAGAACCATGGGTTGCACGAGCGCTCGAGGCCCTGCATCAGCGTCAGCGTGCCGTGCGGCGGCAGCTCCTTGACGACCGTCCAGTCCTGGCCGATCGAATCCGGGGAGCTCCTCGAAGTAGTTGGTGCACGTGTACTCGCTGTCCGGTGTGAAGGTCTTGGTCTCGAGCGCCGCCGCCATGGTCAGGATCTTGAACACCGAGCCGAGCGGATAGGCGCTGTCGGTGGCACGATCGAGGAACGGGTTGTCGTTGCGTTGGCCAAGCTCGGTCAGACCGGGGCCGCTGTTCGGGTTGTTGGCGTTGAACAGGTTGGGGTTGAAGGACGGTGACGAGGCGATGGCCAGCACGCGGCCGGTGTCGCGCTCCAGGACGACGATGGCGCCGCGCAAATCCTCCAGCGCCTGCTGCGCCTCGAGCTGGAGGTTCCGGTCGAGCGTGGTCGTCACCGCCTGCGGCACGCCGGGGTCGCGCGACGCCAGCGGCGTGAGCACCTGCCCGCTCGTGTCGCGCACATACAGCGTGCCGCCGGGCTGGCCGCGCAGTTCGTTCTCGAACACGAACTCGAGCCCGGTCTGGCCGACGAACTCGTCCCCGGCGTAGCCGCGCTGCCGGTATTCGTCGACCTGTTCCAGAGTGATCTGTGCCACGTACCCGACGGCCTGCGACGACTGCTCGCCCAGCGGGTAGTAGCGCCCGGAGTACGTACGCCAATCCGTCCCGCCGACGGCCGCCAGCGTGCCCTCGATGCGCTGGAAATCCTCCAGCGCCACCTCGCCCAGCGGGATCAGGTAGTCGGTGCCGCGGAACGACTCGTACAGCGCCTGGATGCTGCCGGTGCTGCGGTCGAACAGCCGGCCGAGGACGGTCAGCATCGTTTCCTCGGCCTTCTCGTCGCCGATGCGGTTGGGGACGATGTACACGCCGACGGTGTCGGCCTGCACGGCCAGCGCCAGGCCGTTGCGATCGTAGATGTTGGCCCGCGTCGGCGTGACCACATCCATGAACAGGCTCGTCCCCTCGGTCAGCTCGGGCAGGACGGTCGTCGGCGCCCAGGCCACCCTCCACTCCCCCGCCTCGCGCATCAGCGACAGGTAGGTGTCGCGCACCACGTCCCCGACCACCGAACTGGTGAGGGTGATGCGGTAGGAGACTTGCGCCTCGCGCGGATTGACCAGCGTTGCGGTGATCTGGTAGTCGATCGACGCCAGCGCCGCCGTCTGCTTCACTTCCTCATAGAAGGAAACGAACTCTTCTTCGGTCAGGCTGTCCTGGCTGAGGGGACTGAGGAGGGCGTACATCGCCGGGAGGTCGTCACGCTTCCACGCATCCAGGAACAGGCGGGCGCCGATCTCCGGGTCGGGCGCGGCGACGTTGGTGATGACCGGCGTCGGCAGCGTCGGGCTCGGCTCCGGTGTGGCCGGGCCGGAGCGCAGCGTGCAGCCGGCCAGCGCCCATCCAGCCAGGAGGCCCACGGCCAGCGCGCGCTTCACGCGTCCGTCCCCAGGATGGCAGGGTAGATCTCGCAGGTGTAGTGCGTATGCGCCTGGCAGACGGCGGGAATATCGGCCTCCGACTCGAGCCCGCGGCGCCGCATCAACCTCGCCAGGTGGCACAGCGGCAGACCCATCACGTTGGCGTAGCAGCCAGTCAACCGGTCCTTGGCCACGGACTCAAAGCCCCGATCCTGAATGCCGTAGGCGCCGGCCTTGTCTTGCGCCGCGCCGGAGCGCACGTAGGCGTCGACTTCTTCCGGAGTGTACTCGCGCATCGGGACACGCGTGTGACAGACGTCGTGCGCCTCCCAGGCCTCGCCCGCCACCAGCAGCGTCAGGCCGGTGACGACCTCGTGCTCGCGCCCGCGCAGCGACGCCAGCATGGCGCGCGCCTCGCCGGCATCGGCCGGCTTGCCGAGCAGCGCGCCGTCCAGCGCCACGACCGTGTCGGCCGCCAGGACCAGTGACCCGGCCGGCGAATCTGCCGCCACCGCTTGCGCCTTGACCCGAGAGAGACGGCGCGCCAGCCCGGCGGCATCCTCGCCGGCCAGGGGCTGCTCGTCGGCTTGCGCCGGCCTGACCAGCGCTGTCCATCGCGTCAGCGCCAGGAGTTCGCGCCGGCGCGGCGAGGCCGAAGCCAGTACAAGCTGCGGGACCGCGGCTCCCGATGTCATGCGCCGCGATTCTAACACAGCGGTTTTCGCGCCCGCCGGAACACGATGTTAGAATGGCCCGTCGGTCCGCCGTGCGACTCAAGCTGCACGTACCCGATCGACCGAACCCGAGTGCGCTCCCGTTCCAGGACCCGCGTGGCTGTTACACCTTCCGACCGAAAATCCGCGCTGCCTTACCTCGCCATGGCGATCGGTGTGATCGCTCTGGGATTCTCGGCGTTGTTCGTCCGCTGGGCGAATGCCCCCGGCCCGGTGACCGGCGCCTACCGCATGGGTCTGGCCAGCATGGTCCTGCTGCCCCTCGCCATGCGTCGCGGGCGTGGGCGTGCCTGGCCGCGCCGCGGCGTGATCTTCGCCGTGCTCGGTGGGACGTCTCTGGCGCTCGACATCGCGTTGTGGAACACGAGCGTCAACATGACCAGGGCCGCCAACGCCGCCCTGTTCGGCAACACGGCGCCGTTGTGGGTGGCGGTCGCCGGTTGGGCGTTGTTCGGCGAGCGACTGCCGGCCCTTTTCTGGGGCGGCCTGGGGATCACGCTGCTGGGCGCGGGCGCCGTCGCCGGCGCCGATTTCCTCATCCATCCGACGCTCGGTTGGGGTGACGTGCTCGGCCTGCTGGCGGGCGTGTTCTACGCCGGTTATTACCTGGCCACGCAGTTCGGCAGACGGCACCTCGACTCAGCCCGCTACGTCTGGCTGGCAGGCGCGGCATCGGCCACCGTTCTGCTGCTGATCTGCCTTTTCGCCGGCCTGCCGCTCACCGGCTACTCGCTGCAAACGTATCTGGCCTTCTTCGGTGCGGCGCTGGTGACCCAATCCATCGGCTACCTGGTCGTCGGCTACGCCCTCGGCCACCTGCCCGCCTCGCTCGTGTCCCCGATCATGATCGGACAGCCGGTGATGACCGCGCTGCTCGGCATCCCGCTGCTCGGCGAACACCTGACCACGGTGCAGTGGCTCGGCGGTGCCGCCGTCGTCACCGGCGTGTATCTCATCAACCGCGCCCACAGCCGCCAGGTACCGGAGCCACCCGAAGCCAACGCCTAGGAAAGCGGAGCCTGAGCGAGCCAGATCGATCGGCTTCGCCGTCGAACCGTCGCCTCGCCGCGTCCGGCTGCCCGCGCCCGCGATGGTACAATCCCCGCGATGGACCTGTTCGACCACGCGTTGGCGCAGCGACTGGCCCGGGAGGCGCCCCTGGCGGCGCGCATGCGCCCGCGTACGCTCGACGAATTCGTCGGCCAGGATGCCATCGTCGGGCCCGGCCGCCTGCTGCGCCGGGCGATCGAGGCCGACCGGTTGTTCGCCTCGATCCTCCTGTGGGGCCCCCCCGGCTCGGGCAAGACCACCCTGGCGATGGTCATCGCCAACTCCACACGTTCGCACTTCGAGATCATCTCCGCCGTCCTGGCCGGCATCCCCGAGCTGCGTCGGGTGATCGCCGAGGCCACCGAACGCCGCAAGCTGCACGGGCGGCGGACGATCCTGTTCGTCGACGAGGTCCACCGCTGGAACAAAGCGCAGCAGGACGCGCTGCTGCCGCACGTCGAGACCGGTACACTGACGCTGATCGGCGCCACGACCGAGAACCCCTACTTCGAGGTCATCGGTGCGCTGGTCTCGCGCTCACGCATCTTCCAGCTCCGACCCCTCGAGGACGATCAGGTGCGGCGCGTGATCCGCACGGCCTTGAGCGACGCCGAGCGCGGCTATGGCGGACGGCCGATCCAACTCGACGACGATGCCCTGGAGCACCTGATCAACGTCGCCGGGGGGGACGCGCGCAATGCCCTCAACGCCCTCGAGCTGGCGGTCGAGACCACCCAGCCCGGAGCCGACGGCGCCCTGCACCTGACGCTCGACGTGGCGCAGGAGTCGATCCAGCACCGCGCCGTCCTATACGACAAGGACGGGGACGCGCACTACGACACGATTTCGGCCTTCATCAAGTCGGTGCGCGGCTCGGACCCGGACGCTGCGCTCTACTGGCTGGCCAAGATGCTGTACGCCGGCGAGTCGCCGCGCTTCATCGTCCGCCGGCTCCTGATCCTGGCCGGCGAGGATATCGGTCTGGCGGATCCGATGGGGCTGGTCGTCGCCTCCGCCGCGGCGCACGCCTTCGAGTTCGTCGGGCTGCCGGAGGGCATCTACCCGATCGTCGAGGCGACGCTCTACCTGGCAACGGCGCCGAAGTCCAACAGCGCCACGGCCTACTTCAAGGCCCTGAAGCTGCTGGAGGAGGACGGCGTGGTCGAGGTGCCGCGCCATCTGCAGGACGCCAACCGCGATGCGGCGGCGCTGGGTCACGGCGCCGGCTACCGCTATCCGCACGAGTTCCCCGAACATCACATCGGCCAGCAGTACCTTCCCACCGCGCTTGCTGGGCACCTACTTCTACCGTCCGTCCGAACAGGGTTACGAGGCCGACGTCGCCGATCGGCTGGAGCGCTGGCGGCAGGCGCAGCGCCAGGCGCTGGGCATCGAGGCGGGCCGACAGGCGCCCGAACTTTCGGAGGCCGAGGTGCTCGAGCTCAAGCGCCAGCACGGGCGCGGGCCGATCACCGGGCGCGAGACGGCATGACCACGTTGTACCTGATCCGCCACGGCGAAAACGACTTCATGCGCCAGCACAAACTGGCCGGCTGGCTGCCCGGGATCCATCTGAACGACCGGGGCCACGCCCAGGCCGAAGGGCTCGTGCCTGCCTTCGAGGGCCTGCGATTGCAGGCGCTGTACAGCAGCCCGCTGGAGCGCGCCGTCGAGACCGCCGCCCCGCTGGCGCGAGCGCACGATCTGGCTGTTCACCGGCGCACCGGGCTGGGCGAGATTCGCTACGGCCGCTGGCAGGGCCAGCCGCTGAGCCGCCTGCGCCGCCTCAAGCTGTGGTCGCAGGTGCAGGCGACGCCGTCGCCGCGTCACGCTGCCGGATGGCGAGTCATTCCGCCAGGCGCAAGCACGCATCGTCGACGAGCTCGAGCGAATCCTGGCGCAGCACCGCGGCGCGGTCGCCTGCTTCTCGCACGCCGACCCGATCAAACTCGCCCTGGCACACTACCTCGGTCAGCCGCTCGATCTCTTCCAGCGCCTGACGATCGAGCCGGCGTCGATCAGTACGCTGATCATCAGCGATGGGCGCGTGCGGGTGCAGTCGATCAACGACACGCGGGCCACGCGGGTCGCCGACAGCGGATGATATACTTCGCCGCATTCGCATCCCGGGGCGGACGGAGCTGGTGATGGCGGGCAAGGAGTACGAACTCAATCCGGTGTCCCGCATGACCGCCGGCACCGTCGGGCCGGCCGGGAAGCGTGTGTTCTATCTGCAGGCGCGGGGCGAGGCCGAGACCGTCACGTTGATCGTGGAGAAGGCCCAGGTGCAGTCGCTGGCCATCGGGCTGGAGCAGTATCTGCAGGAACTGCAGCAGCGCTTCCCCGCCCTGGAGGAGGCCAGCCCCGACTTCGAGGAGTCCGAAATGGGCCTCGACCTGCCCGTCGATCCGGCCTTCCGGGTGGGGCAGCTCGGCCTTGGCTACGACGAGGCCTCGGACCATCTGGTGCTGGTGGCGCGTGAGATCCAGCCCGAGGGGGCCGACCCCGAGGAAGCCTCGGTGGCACGCTTCTGGTGCACGCGATCCCAACTCTGGGCGATGTGCCGCTGGGGGGTTGAGATTTCCGGCCGCGGGCGTCCGATCTGCGGCAACTGCGGCGAGCCGATCGACCCGGAAGGCCACTTCTGCCCGAAGCGCAATGGGCACAAGCATTAGCAGGAAGCGATTAGCTGCTAGCGGCTAGCTGGCTGTAGCCAGTCGCTAGTCGCTAGTTGCTAGTTGCTAGTTGCTCCTTGCCGATGCCCTCCCCCGACCCTCCCCTCACGATCCTCTCCACCGGCACCCTCGAGCTGAAGGGTCAGTTCGTGTGGGGGTCGAACTACACCTTCCTGGTGCAGGCATCACTGGCAGGCGAAGTCGTCCCGGGCGTTTACAAGCCGGCGCGCGGCGAACGGCCGTTGTGGGATTTTCCGGAGGGTACGCTCGCCCAGCGCGAGGTGGCGGCCTTCGTCGTCTCGCGTGCCCTCGGATGGGATCTCGTCCCGCCGACGGTCCTGCGCACGGACGGCCCCGCCGGCCCGGGCTCGCTGCAGTTGTTCGTCGACGCCGACCCGGAGCGGCACTACTTCAAGTTCAGCGAGGCCGAGAAGCAGCGTCTGCGCCCGGTGGCGCTCTTCGACCTGCTGATCAACAACGCCGATCGCAAGGGGGGCCACGTCCTGCTCGGTGAGAGCGACCACCTGTGGTTGATCGATCACGGCGTCTGCTTTCACGTGGAAGACAAGCTGCGCACGGTGATCTGGGACTTCGTCGGCGAACCCATCCCCGGCGAGTTGCTCGCTGGACTGCGGACGTTTCGCCGTGCGCTGAAAGATGATGCCGCGCATGCAGGCGGAGCTGGCGGCGCTCTTGTCGGCTTCGGAACTCTCGGCTCTGCAGGCCCGCGCCGGCCGGCTGCTGCGCCTCAAGCGCTTCCCGCCGCCCGGCGCCGGGAGGCCTTATCCATGGCCGCTGGTCTAGCGCCACGGGCGCACGGCTTGAGGGGTGACCATGCCTGACGAACTTCGCCTCGCATTCCTGGGATTCGGCAACGTCGGCCGCGCGCTGGCGCGGCTTCTCGAAACCAAACGCTCCCATCTCGGAAGCGTCTATGGGCTGCGCACCCGTGTGGTCGCCATCGCCACCGGACGGCACGGCGCCATCGTCCGCCCCGAGGGGATCGACGCGGTCAGGGCGGCCGAGGCAGCCGAGGCCGGCCGGTCGATCTCCGGTCTTGGCGATCCCGCTCCCGCCGATGGATTGGCGTTCGTCCAGGGGCTGGAGGCCGACGTTGTGCTCGAGTTCGATCCCGGTCAACTACCAATCCGGGCAGCCCGCGCTCGGCTACCTCGAAGCGGCCCTTGCCCGCGGCCTGCACGTCGTCAGCGCCAACAAGGGCCCGGTGGTCCACGGCTACCGCCGGCTGACCGACCTCGCCCATCAACATGGGGTTCGCTACCTGTTTGAATCGGCGGTCATGGATGGCGCCCCGATCTTCTCCCTGTGGCGCGAAACGCTCCCCGCCGCCGAGCTGTCATCCTTCCGCGGCATCCTGAACTCGACCACCAACTCTGTCCTGACCCGGATGGAAGCGGGCCAGACGTGTCAGCGCGGCGGACGATCAGGCGCTGGCCTACGCGCAGTCGATCGGGATCGCCGAGACCGACCCGTCGGGAGACATCCTGGGCTGGGATGCGGCGGTCAAGGTAGCGGCGCTGGTTACGGTCCTGATGGATACGCCGCTCACTCCGGAACAAGTGGCGCGGCGCGGGATCGACGGCCTGTCGCTGGAGCAGATCGAGACGGCGAAGCGCGATGGACGTCGCTGGAAGTTGGTGTGCACGGCGGAGCGGACCCCGGCAGGGCTCGTCGCACGTGTCCAGCCGGAACTCGTCGATCCGTCCGATCCGCTGTACACCGTCATGGGGACCTCGTCGGCGGTCACGTTCATCACCGACGTGCTGCCTTCCCTGACCGTCACCGAGGGCGACCCCGGCCCGCTGACGACTGCCTACGGCATGCTCGCCGACCTGCTGCGCGCTTCAGGAGCCCTCCAGAATTCGGGCCGCTTTCCCGCCGATACCAACACGAGTGCTCCGTAGGACCGGAAGGAAGACCGAACCCTCGCTTCACCACACCCTCCTCTGCAAGCAGCCCCTCACGGGGAGGATCGGGGAGGTGGGGTGACGGAAAGGGACACAGAGTGCACTGGCGTAACGATCGCAGTAAAGTCACACCGTCATGATGAAACCTTCGAGCCAGAACCACTCCGACGCCGACGTCGTGGTGCCGGCTGCGCCGCCGATCCCGGGCCTGCGATTCCGCCGCCTCGCCGGCCCCGGAGACTACGCCGCCATCACCCGACTGCGCCAGGCGTGCACGCTGGAGGATCGCGGCGACGAGATGGTCACGGAAGCCGAGATCGCCGATTTCGTCGAGTCGCCGGTAGGCACGGATCCCTATCGGGACCTGGTGCTGGCCGAAGTCGGAGACTTGCTCGTGGCCATGCACTGGAGCACCGGCCGCATTGTGGACGGCAAGATGGTCGCCGGTTTGCGCGGCTACGTCCACCCCGCGTGGCGGCGGCGCGGGCTCGGGCGCGCGCTCCTGGCGCATGGCGAGATGCACGCTCGGGCGAATGTTCCCGCGGAGATCGCGGCGCTGCCGGGAGCCTGGCAGGCGGAAGCCTCATCGTCGGAGGCGGGCGCACAGGCTCTGTTTCGCCAGACCGGCTACACCCCGATTCGCTACGCGTACACCATGACCCGCGCGCTGGCGGAGACGATCCCGGACCTGCCCGTCCCATCCCCGCTCGAGATTCGACCCGCACGTCCGGAGCATCGGCGGGCAATCTGGGAGGCGGAGCGCGAGGCCTTTCAGGATGCGTGGGGCTATTCGCCTTGGCCGGAGGAGAACTACCAGCGATTCCTGCGTTTCCCTCACTACGATCCATCGCTGTGGCGCGTGGCATGGGACGGCGACCAGGTCGCCGGCATGGTACTCAGTTACATCAACGCCGACGAGAATGTCGCCTTCGGCCGCAGCCGCGGTTACACCGAGGATATTGCTGTTCGCCGGCCGTGGAGACGGCGGGGGCTGGCCTCGGCCCTGCTGGCGGGGTCGCTGCGTGCGCTTCAGGCATGCGGGTTGTCCGAAGCCGCGCTGGGGGTGGATGCCGAGAACTCGAACCACGCGTTGGCGCTCTACGAACGCCTCGGATTCCGCATCGCCTCCGAGTGGATCACGTTTCGCCGGTCCTGGCCCGGCGGTGAGCCCGACATCAACCCTTCCGGAGGGCGCACGGCCATGATGTCCGCTCTCCGCCCCACCCCGATCCGCGCCGTCCTGTGGGATCTGGGCGGCGTGATCCTGCGCACCATGGATTGGGGCCCGCGTTCCCGCTGGGAAGAACGTCTCGGGCTGCCGCCCATGCAGCTGACGCGTCTGGTGTTCGAGAGCGACGCCAGCCGACGAGCGACCCTGGGACAGGCCACCGATGACGACGTATGGCAGTCGGTCGCCGATGCGCTGCAGCTCGATCCGGAGACACGCGACCAGCTGCGCCGGGAGTACTTCGCCAACGACCGGATCGACGCCGCCTTGATGGAGTTCATCCGCGGGCTGCGCCGCCGCGTGCGCGTCGGGATGATCACCAACGCCTGGCCCGGAATCCGCCGGTATCTGGAGACCGAATTCCGGATCGCCGATGCCTTCGACCCGCTGATCGTCTCTGCCGAAGCGGGCGTCGCCAAACCGGATCCGCGCATCTACCAGCTGGCGCTGGAGAGGCTCGGCGTCGATGCGTCGGCGACGGTCTTCGTGGATGACTTCGAGGCCAACGTGGCCGGAGCGCGCTGGGTGGGAATGCAGGCGGTGCATTTCTCGTCGACCCCGCAGGCGATCGCCGCGGTGCGCGGGCTGCTGCGCGGCGCCCCGACAGACTGAGGCCACAGCCTGCGCCCGAGCGGGCTGCCCGGTGCGCGGTGATGATTCGCTCCGTATGGCATGGGGGCTGGTGGGGAAAAGGAAGAGCCCCCTGCCATTCGCCTGACGGCCGGCACTGCCGCTCTTGCCGGAAGGCCCCGTCCGCTTGCCGTAGGGAAGGGCGACCTCTGACCGCAGGCATCGAATTCGATCCCAATGCCGCCCCGCAGGGCGTGCGGTGCGATTGGGTCTTGGGTCGGAGGTGGCCACGGCCTACAGGGGCGAGCAGTCCTGCGATGGCCTGAGGCTCTCGAGTCCACTGTAGGGCACGCCGGTTGGCGAGTCAATCGGCGTATCGCTTAAAGAAGGTACCAACCGACCGGACCGGCGCGCTGGCCGACTGCGCCAGGGCTATAATCCCGCCACCGCCGCGACGAGGGCATCGCACCGCCCCTCCCCGCACCGACTCACCGGGGAAGGATCGCGCGTGGATCTCGCCGGGCAGGGCCAGGGAGGATCAGATCATGAGCCGTCGGGTGAAGCTGATCTTCAATCCGCACGCCAACCGGGGGAGCGCCTGGGAAGTCGCCACCGCACTGCAAGCGATCGTCGCCCGTTACGGGGAAGCCGATTGGGCGTCCACCGAGCATCCGCTTCACGCCGCCGATCTGGCGGAGGAGGCCGGGAAGCAGGGGTTCGACGTGGTGGCGGCACTGGGCGGAGACGGCACGTCCAACGAAGTGCTCAACGGCCTGATGCGGCTCCCCGCCGAGCGCCGGCCCCTGATGGCCGCCGTGCCCGTCGGCTCGGGAAACGATTTCGCCTCGAACGTCGGCGTGGCGCGCGATTCGGAGACGGCGATGCAGCGCGTCTTCACCGGCGAGCCGCGTTCGATCGACCTCGGCCAGGTTACCGACCAGGCGGGACGCACCCGGTATTTCGGCAACGTGCTGGGCATCGGCTTCGACGCCTGGGTCACCTTGTATTCGTACCGCGTCACCCGCCTGAAGGGATTCGCCATGTACCTGTGGTGCGTCCTGCAGGCGATCGCCCGCAACAACGCCGCGCCGCTGGTCAGCGTGCGGACCGACCAGGAGTCGTTCGAGCAGGCGGCGCTGATGTTCTGCGTCTGCAACGGCGCCCGCGAGGGCGGAGGCTTCTTCGTCGCCCCGGACGCCCGTCCGGATGACGGCATGTTCCACTACGCGGTGATCGATCAAGTTTCGCGCCTGATGATGCTGCGCCTGCTGCCCGAGGTGATGAAGGGCACCCATGGCCGATTCAAACAGGTGCGCATGGGCACGTTCACGGAGATGGAGCTGAAGTCCGATCGACCGTTGGCGATTCATGCCGACGGCGAGATTACGGCCGGGTTCCAGTCCGACGTAACCGGCCTGAGCATCCGCCTGCTGCCCGGCGCCTTGCGGATCATCGTCTAGGTTCCTCCGGGCGGCCCACGGCATGCAGCCGCTCCTGCGAACGCTTCAGGACCACGACCTCGGTCACTTGCGGATCCTGGCCGAAGCCTGGGGGTTCGACCCGCCTGCCGGGCCATCGCCGCCAGGCGGCGCGCACGCTGGCCAGGGCGATGCTCGAGCCCGCCACGCTCGGGGAGATGATCGAGAGCCTCCCGCCGGACGCCCGGCAGACTCTCCAGGCATTGCAGTCCTCCGGCGGGCGCATGCCGCTGGCCGACCTCACCCGACGGTTTGGCCCTTTGCGCGAGGTCGGCGCCGCGCGTCGGGACCGGGAAAAGGTCTGGCGTCAGCCGGCCTCGCCGCTCGAGACTCTGTGGTATCGCGGGTTGTTGGCACGCGCATTTGCCGATTCGCCCACCGGCCCGTGCGAGTTTGGCTTCATCCCCAACGACATCCTGGAACAGGTCAAACCCGAGACCGCCCCGCCGAACGCCCCGCTGGGTCGTCCGTCCGCGGAACCCTCCGGGACAATCCTGGCGGACAATTCGGTGGTGGACGATACCGTCACGCTTCTGGCGGCCCTGCGCCGCCGACCCTCGCGTGACCTCGAGCCTTCGGATGCATGGCTGCAACCTTTCACCCGACACCTGCGGCGCGCCGACTCCGCCCGGCTGCTCGTCGCGCTGCTTCGCGAGCTGGGGATCGTCCAGGGTCCGCCGCTCCGCCCGCAAGCGCGCGAGGTTCACGAACTGCTCGACCTTCCGGGGACCGCGATCCAGGCGCGGTTGATCCATGCCTGGTCGGGCTCGACGGGCTGGAACGACCTGGCGCACGTCCCCGGCCTGCAGATCGCCGGCGGGAGTTGGCCGAATGATCCGGTCGCCGCCCGGCGTTTGATCGTGCGATGGCTGGGCGATGTGCCTCGCGGACAATGGTGGGATCTGGAAGAGTTCGTTGCACAGGCCCACGAGCGACATCCGGGGTTCCAGCGTCCCGGCGGTGATTTCGACTCGTGGTACCTGCAGGAGGCGTCGACCGGGCAGTTCCTGCGCGGCTTCGAGCACTGGGAGGCCGTCGAAGGTCGGCTGCTGCGCTTCGTCGTGAGTGGGCCGCTGCATTGGCTGGGCGCAGTCGAGCTGGGTATCGAGCCTCAGGACCCGACGGACGATCGCCTTCCGGACCACGGCCGCATTCGACGTGCTGACCGGCGGGGTGACCCCGACGGCGGATGATCCGCCGCAGGTCGCGACCGAGTTGTTCCCCGACGGTAACGTCATGGTTCCGCGCACGGCGGCCAAAGCGATCCGATACCAGATTGCCCGCTGGGCAGCGTGGGGCCGGCTCTCTCAGGAAGGATACGCCTACCGAATCACGCCCCGTGCGATCGAGGCTGCCGGGAAGCAGGGGTTACGTGCCGCGCAGGTCCTGGCGATCCTCAAGGCCGCGTGTGCGTCCCCGATCCCGGAACCTCTGGAGCGAGCGATCGAGCGCGCCGCGGCCCGGGGCGCCGAGGTCCAGGTGCATACCCTGAAGGTCTTGCGGGTCTCCAGCCCGAGGCTGCTCGAGGAGCTCCGTCGCCGCCGAACCACTTCCCGCTTTCTGGGTGAGTCGCTCGGACGCGACACCGTCGCCCTCCGCTCCGAGGACTGGCAGGCATTGTGCGACGCCGCCGCGCGCCTCGGGCTGTTGATCGAACCTCCGCCCGCGGACGACTGATCCGACCCGGACGATCTGCGGCGCATCGGCTTGGCCACCGGGCAACCCAAGGGCCCGCCTGCGCTCTCCGCCCGCGCAAATCGCCCGTCGGTCAGAATCCCGCGCCTGGACTGGTGAGGGATGCCATGGTTCTCAAGTGGATGCGACGCGTTCTGCCGTTGGCGGCGGTTGCGCTGGCGGCGGGATGCAACCTCGGAGGGGCAGTCACCCCTGCGCCATCGACCGCCGTGCCGGCAACCGAGCAGGCGCATGCTACCCCGGCGGAACGCTACTTCAACACCGAAGGCAAGTTCAGCCTGGTCCTGCCGGTGGGCTGGTTGGAACTTGGCCCGCTGGCGATGACGTTGCCGGAGACGGGCGCAGGATACAGTCTGTACATACTCGGAACGGCGCCCACAGAGTCCGGTGGCCCGGGCGCCAGCATGATCGTGATCGCCGACGCGGCGCAGATGACGCTCGAGCAGTTCGCCGCCTCGCAGTGCTCGACCTGTCCGGGGCACTCGCCGGAGGCGGTGACGCTCGGGACGGTTCCTGCGGAACGGCTGCTGATCGGCGGCGGGACCGTCCCATTCGAGAAGACCTGGTTCTTCTTCGAGCATCAGGGCAGGCGAATCGGCCTGGCCATCCATGATCCGGAAACGCTCGAGCCTCTGGACGAAGTGCTTGCGACCTTGCGCCTCGAGGCAGAGTAACCACGATGGATCGATCCATGGAAGGGGGCGGCCGCCTGGCCGCCCTCTGTAGAGAACCCTCTCGGACCACCTCGGGGTTCGGCAGATCTTCGGCGTCAGCGAGAAGCCTACCGCTGAATCCTCCCCGTGCCTCCGCCGGCCATCAGCTCGCGCACTTCGGCGACGGTGCTCAGGTTGATGTCTCCCAGGATCGAGTGCTTCAGGCACGAAGCTGCCGTGGCGAACTCAAGCGCCTCGCCGCTCTTCCAACCCGGTGACAAGCGCGTAGATCAGGCCGGCGGCGAAGGCGTCCCCCGTCCCGACGCGGTCGACAATATCGTCGATCTCGTATTCGGTGCTGGTCAGGAACGCCTTGCGATTGTGCAGGCAGGCCGACCAGCCGTTGCGATCGGCACTCCGGCTCTGACGAAGCGTGATCGCCTGCAGCCGCAGGTTCGGGAAGGTCTCCAGGACCTTCCCGGCCAGCGCACGGTACTTCGCAGACTCCAGCTCCCCGCCGGCGACCTGCTTCTCCCACTCGGAGTCTTCGAGCGTGATGCCCAGCGCGCGCTGGCAGTCCTCCTCGTTCGCCATGCCCACATCCGCCAGGCGCACCAGCTCGGGCATGACCTCCGCCGCTTCTCGCCCGTACTTCCACAGGTTCTTGCGGAAGTTGTAGTCACAGGAGACGGTCAGCCCCAGCCGCCGGGCGGCCTGCATCCCGGCGACGGCGTTGGCTGCCGCCCGCGAGCTCAGCGCGGGGGTGATCCCGGTTACGTGGAACCATGCCCCGCCTTGCAGCAGGCGGTCCCAGTCGAAGCACTCAGGCGGGGCGTCCATGAGCGCCGAGTGATTGCGATCGTAGACCACCTTGGAGGGACGCTGGTTGGCGCCGGCCTCCAGGTAGTACACCCCCATGCGATCGCCGCAGCGGGCGATGCCGTGCGTGTCCACCCCTTGCCCGCGCAGGAACTCGATGCACGCGTCGGCGATCGGGGTCGTCGGCAGCGCGGTGATGAAGGCTGCCTCCAGGCCGAAGCGCGCCAGCGAGATGGCGACATTTGCCTCCCCGCCTCCGAAGCTCGCCTCCAGCCTCGGCGATTGCAGCAGGCGCTCATGTCCCGGGGCCTTGAGCCGGAGCATGACCTCGCCAAAGGTGATCACGCGTCCGGTCATGCGCCGCCTCCGCGTGCCTGACGCACGGCGGAGACCGCCTCCTGCGTCAGCCGGGTGATCTCATCGAACCGTCCGGCGGCAATCAGCTTGGGTGCCACCAGCCAACTGCCTCCGACGGCGAACACAGCCGGCAACTTCAGATAGGCACCCAGGTTGGCGGCGGTGATGCCGCCGGTGGGGACGAATTGTACGCCTCCAAAGGGAGCCGCGATCGCTTCGAGCGTCGGGATGCCCCCCAGAGATTCCGCAGGGAAGAATTTCAGGATCTTGAGTCCATGGTCGAGCGCCTGCATGATATCGCTCGGTGTGGCGACCCCCGGCAGCACCGGGACGCCCGCCTCAACGCACCACGCCACGACCTTCGGACCGAAGCCGGGCGAGACGATGAACCTGGCTCCGGCATCGACCGCCTGTCTGGCCTGATCGACCGAGACGACCGTGCCGGCGCCGACGACCACCTCGGGCACGGCAGCCGTCATCTGACGGATGGCGTCGGCTGCCGCCTGCGTCCGGAAGGTAACCTCAGCGCACGGGAGACCGCCGGCTGAAAGTGCCCGGGCAAGCGCCACGCCTTCCGCCGGCGTTTCGACACGCACAACCGGAACGATCCCTAATCCGCCGATCAACTCCAGAGGATTTGGCATGCTTGCTCCCTCGCTCCAGCCCACGGCGCAATCGCGACCTCGTACTCGCGCGGCAAGCCCCGCACCGGTCAGCCGGGCCCTGCGTTTCGCGCCGGGCGGACCTGCACCACCATTTCGATTTCCACCGGGATTCGCCCCGGCAGTTCACTCACCCCGATCGAGGTGCGGGCATGCACCCCGCGATCACCGAACACGGCCAGGAAGAGCTCCGACGCACCGTTGATGACCTCGGGCTGCCGTTCGAAACCCGGCGCGCTGTTCACGTACCCGTTGACTTTGACGATGCGTGCAACGCGATCCAGATCCCCCAGCGCCTGCTTCAGGACGGCGAGCAGGTTGAGAGCTGTCTGGCGCGCTGCCCGGTGAGCCGCTTCCAGCGTGACCTCTGCGCCGACCTTTCCGATCGACATCGGCTTCCCGTCGAGATAACAGGTCGTCCCCGACAGGAACAGCAGGTCCCCGGCAGCCACCCACGGGGTGTAAGCACCGACGGGCACAGGGGCCTCCGGCAGCGTGACACCCATCTCAGCCAGCCGCGCTTCCATCACCGACATCGATCGATCTCACTCGCAACGGCTTCGGCGCGGTGGACCTCCGGGAAGGATGCAGGTCCATGGTCGGAGAGTCCACCGCGCCCGGAGCGGGCGGAGTTACTAGATCAGGGAGACCCCCACAGGAGGCGTCGCACACCTCCTGTGGAGGATCCCTTCACGGCTGGCAGAGAGAACCGGTGTTGCCCTTTCCCCATCAGCCGAGAGTCCGGTCAGGTTAGAACGTGCCCTCCGGATTGTAGTAGCGCATGACATTGTCCTTCGTGATCAGCGGCGACGGCAGGTAGGTGTCCTTCTCCGGGGTCCCGCCGCCAAAGATGGACATCAAGCGGTTGAACGCCGCGCGGCCGATCTGGTCTGAGTTGTTCAGGCCGGTGGCAGCGTAGTTCGTGCCGTTGATGATCGCCTCCAAAGCGGCGGTCTCACCGTCGACACCGACGAGGAACATCTCATCCGCCCGGCCGGCATCGGCGATGGCCGTCTGAGCGCCGAGGCACATGGAGTCGTTCTCGCAGAACACGGCATCGATCTTCGGGTTGGAGGCCAGCATGTCCTCCATCAGGGCAATGCCGCCATCCGCGCTCCAGCCGCCGAAGTCCGGGGCCGTGACCACGGTGATGCCCGGGAACGTCTCGGCGACGCTGAGCATCCCATTGCTGCGGTTCAGCCCGATCGAGTTGTCCGCCGGTCCGCCGCGCAGTTGGACGATCACGCCTTCCCCGCCCAGACGATCACAGATGTACGTGCCGTCCTGGACACCGATGGTGAAGTTGTCCGGGCCGATGTAGGACGTGTAGGCGCTCTTGCTCCCCGCGCCAAACTGCCGATCGACGAGAACGGTCGGGATCCCCTCTGCGGCCAGGGCGTCCAGCGCCGCCGGAGCCTCCTCCAGCCACGCCCCCGAGATGATGATCCCGTCGATGCCCTGTGCGATCAGGTCCTCGATGTCCGACTGGAACTTGGCCGCATCGCCGTTGGCATCGGTGGAGATGATCGTGACGTTGGAGTAGGCCTTCGCTTCCTCCACGACGGCGTTGTTCATCCCGATGAAGTACGGGCAGCACTGGGAGAAGTTGGCCATCCCGATCTTCAGCGGTCCGGCTGCTTCTTCCGGAGCAGCCGCCGGCGCAGCCTGTCCGCAGGCTGCCAGTATCACCGCCAGGATCACGATGATGGTCCATCCGAGGTTGCGTTTCATCGAAGAATCCTCCTCTTCACTTGGTTCTGGGTGGATCGGCTTAGGCGGACGGAATGCAGCTCCTCTCCTCACCTCCTTCTGCTCCGCCGGGATGCAGACCGGCCGGGTGTTCCCCTACTGCTGCTTGCGTCGCGCCAGGACCGCGACCAGGATAATCACGCCCTTGAAGATCTGCTGATAGTACGACTGCACGTTGAACAGATTGAGCAGGTTGTCGATCACGCCGAGCGCCCCGACCCCGGCCAGCGTGCCGAAGACACTCGCCGCCCCCACCCGCCCAGGACGGCACCGCCGATGACGACAGGCGGCGATGGCATCCAGCTCGAACGCCGACGCCCACGCTGGGTTGCGCGATCCCCAGGCGGGAGGCCAGCATCACCCCCGCCAGCGCGGAGAACAGGCCGGAGATCATGTAGGCCAGGAAGATGTGCCAGGTGACGCTGATCCCCGCCAGGCGTACCGCTTCCTCGTTTCCGCCGATGGCCACGATCGCCCGCCCGGACTTGGCTCGATTGAGGAAGAACCACACGATGGGATAGCAGGCGACCATGATCAGAGCCGACACGGGAAACGGGCCGACAAAACCGGCCCCGAGCACGGCGCGGAAGGCCGGATCCGTGGGGGTGATCGGGATGTCCGAGTACACGAAGACCAGCCCGCGGATGGCCCCCATCGTCGCCAGGGTCACGATGAACGACTGCAGCTTGAAGCGGGCGATGAAGAAACCGTTCACCGCTCCGGCGAGCACGCCGACGGCCATGCAGATCAGGATCGCCAGGGACAGGGGCATCCCGCCCTTGGACATGCCCGAGACCATGACCGCCGCCAGCGCGACCACCGAGCCCACCGAGAGGTCGATCCCGCCCGTCAGGATCACGACCAGCATGCCCAGGCTGAGCATCCCGTTGGTGACGGCCTGCCGCCCCAGGTTGCTCAGGTTGCGCTGGGTGAAGAAGACATCCGACACGGTGGCCGTGAAGACCAGGAGGAGGACAAAGGCGACGATGAAGGCGTAGTCCACCCATCGGCGTCGGGATCGAACCCCTGCCTTGCCCGGTCAACAGGCCGCGCAGGCCCCCCTGGGGACGGACGGGAGTGGATGGCGTCGGTGCAGAACCAGAGCTCATTGCCTCACCCCTGCGGCCGCGGCCAGCACCTTCTCCTCACTCGCCTCGGCCCGCGTAAACTCTCCAACCAGACGACCCTCTCGCATCACCAGGGCCCGGTCGCTCAGACCCAGAATCTCCGGCAGTTCGGACGAGATCAGCAGGATGCCGATCCCGTCGGCCGCCAGATCGCTGATGAGTTGGTAGATCTCCACCTTGGTGGCCACATCCACCCCGCGCGTCGGCTCGTCGAGGATCAGGACCCTGGCGCGCGTCATCAGCCACTTCGCCAGCACCAGTTTCTGCTGGTTCCCCCCGCTGAGTTGGCGGGCCCACCGGTCGAGCAGCGGCGGGCGGATGTCCAGCTCCTTCACCTTCTGCAGCACCTCGGTCTCTTGCGCCCGGCGATGGATGACGCCCCAGCGGCTCAGCCGATCAAACGAGGCCATGCTGGCGTTGTCGCGTATCGTGCAGATCAAGACCAGACCGTCGCGCTTGCGGTCCTCGGTCAGCAGGGCGATGCCTTCCTTGACGGCCTCGCGGGGCGACCGGGGATGGATCGGGCTGCCGTCGGCCCGGAGCTCCCCACGATCGAACGGGTCAGCGCCGAAGATGCAGCGCGCCACCTGGGTCCGCCCGCTCCCCACGAGTCCGAACATTCCCAGGACCTCGCCCCGCTGCAGCGAGAACGACACGTCCGAGAACGAACCGGCCCGGCCGAGGGCCTTCACCTCGAGCGCGGCCTCGTCACGCACAGGTTGGCGTGAGGGGAAGATCTCGCCCAGCGATCGGCCCACCATCATCCTGATCAACTGGTTCTGATCGGCTGTCTCTGGCTGCACCGTGCCGACCAGCTGGCCGTCCTTGAGCACGGTGATGCGATCGGCGATCTCGAACACCTCATCCAGACGGTGAGAGATATACAGGATCAGCGTCCCTTCCTGTTTGAGCTGGCGCACCAGGGCGAACAGGCGGTTCAGCTCCTCCTGGGACAGGACGGCGGACGGCTCATCCAGGATCAGGATCCGCGGCTGCACCACCACCGCCTTGGCGATCTCGACCATCTGTTGGTGGGAGACGCTCAAGTGCCGAACAACGCTGCGCACGTCGATCCCTACGAAACCGATGGACCGAAGGATCTCCTCGGCTCGTCGATACGCCTTGGTCCAGTCCACACAGCCCGGCACGCGGGCGGAGGGCATCTGCCCCAACAGGATGTTCTCGGCCACGGTCAGGTGCGGAACCAGGCTGAACTCCTGGTAGACCGCCCGGATGCCCAGCCGATGGGCGGTGAGGGGAGTGCTGACGTCGGCCGCCGCGCCGTCGAGCAGGATTTCCCCGCCATCGCGCGCCACGGCGCCCGAAAGCACCTTCATCAGCGTCGACTTGCCGGCGCCGTTCTCGCCGACGATGGCGTGCACCTCTCCCCGCCGGGCGCGGAAGTCCACGCCGCGCAGCGCCTCGGTGACGTCGAAGCTCTTGCGGATCCCCCGCATCACCAGGAAGTCGGTGTCCGTCATCCCCTGCGCCTACTCCACCGCCGGGAAGGCGTTGTGCACGATGATCGTCTTCTGGTCCGTCATCTCTTCCAGCGTGTCGTGCACGCCCTCCCGCCCGTGTCCGCTCATCTTGACGCCCCCGAACGGCAGCGTCTCCACCCGCAGGGCGGACGACCAGTTGACGATCACGCCTCCGGCCTCGAGCTGGTAGGCAATGGCGAAGGCCTGGTTGATGTCCTGGGTGAACACGGCCGACTGCAATCCATACGGCGAATTGTTCGCCATGCGGATGGCGTCCTCCACCGAGGTGAAGCGCACCAGCGGAGCGACCGGGCCGAAGGTCTCTTCTTTGAACATCGGCACGTCCACCGGCACGTCGGTCAGGACGGTCGGTTCCATGAAGGCGCCCCGGCGCTTGCCACCGGCGCGCAGCTTGGCGCCCGCCTGGATGGCGGCGTTGACGACTTCTTCCACGCCCTGGGCCGCCGATTCGCTGATCAGCGGGCCGACGTCCGTGTCTTCCTGCAGTTGGTCACCGACCTTGAGGGCCTTGGCCTTGGTCGTCAGCAGGTCGGCGAATCGATCGTGGACCGAGGCGTGCACGAAGATGCGCTTGACGGCGCAGCAGATCTGTCCGTTGCCCCGCGCCAGCCGGCCCAGGATCACCGCCTCGGCCGCCTTCTCCAGATCGGCATCGGCCAGGATGATCAGGGCATCGTTGCCGCCGAGTTCCAGGTGGACTTTCTTCAACTGCTCGGCGGCCAGCTGGGCGATGCGAATGCCGACCGCCGTGCTGCCGGTGACGGTGACCAGCTCGATGCCGGGCGCCTGCGCCAGATAGTCGCCGATCATCGCCCCCGGGCCGGTTACGATCTGGTGCGCGCAAGCCGGCAGCCCGGCCTGCTCCAGCAGCTCGGCGATCTTGAGCAGCGTCAGGGGACAGGCGCTGGGGGGTTTCGAGATCACGGCATTCCCGGCGGCCAGCGCCGCCGCCGCCTTGTGTCCCCACAGTTCCACCGGGATAGTTGAAAGGCACGATGGCGGCCACGACACCCAGCGGCCGCCGGATGGTGAAGGCGAAGTGCCTCTCCTGACCGCGCACCGCGTCGACCGGCATCACCCGGCCGAACATCCGCTTGGACTCTTCGGCGAAACCGCGGAAGATGCTGGCGGTCACCGCCACCTCGGCGCGGGTTTGCTGGATCGGCTTGCCGTTCTCCTGTGCCAGCAGATGTCCGAGTTCGGGCACGCGCGCCTCGATGGCTTCGGAAACGCGGATCAGCATCTCGTAGCGCTGCCGGGCGGTGAGCTTGCGCATGGCCACCTTCCCGGCCTGTGCCGCCTCGACCGCGCGGCGTGTGTCGTCGAGCGTGGCCCGCGGCACACGATCGATCACCTCCCCGGTGCCGGGGTTGCGGATGTCCATCCACGCTCCGTCCGAAGCCTCCACCCACCGACCGGCGATCAGCATCTTCATCACAGTCCTCCGATACCTGAGGCACACCTCAGGGGAATTCGGTCTTCGGCCGCCGGCGGATCAGCCGGCGTAGCCCATGCGCTTCGAAACCCGCAGCGCCGCTTCACGCACCACCGGCGCCAGCTCAATGCAGCGCTTGCGGTTCATCCGGTTCCCCGGCCCGGAGACGCTCACGGCGGCGATCACCGTCTGGCTGTAGTCCGAGATCGGCGCGCCGATGCAGCGGATGCCCGGTTCGTTTTCCTCATCGTCGATGGCGTATCCCTGGGAGCGGATGGCGTCCAGCTCGCGCTCGAGCGCGTGCGGCGAGGTGATCGTGCTGGGGGTGCGGGATTTCAGCGGCTGGGTCAGGACGTCCCGGCGACGCTCCGGCGTGCTGAAGGCCAGGATGGCCTTCCCCAGGGCGGTGCAGTACATCGGCAGGCGCGCGCCGATGTACGAGTACATGCGCAAGGCGTGCTTGCTCTCCACCTTGGCGATGTAGACGACCTCCGTGCCGGAGGGGACGGCCAGGTGAATGGTCTCATCCGTCTGGGTCGCCAACGTTTCGAGGGCGGCCTGGCTCTCCGTTCTCAGGTCGCTGTTGGCCAGGAACATGCCTGCGAGCTCGATGACCTTGGTGCCCAATCGGAATCGATCGGTATCGCTGCGTTCGGCCAGCCCGAGCTGCTGCAGGGTGGCCAGGTAGCGGTGCACGGTGCTCTTCGGCATGCGCAGCTGGGAGGACAGGTCCGAGAGCGTGATGCCCCGATCGGATTGCGCCGCCAGGACGTCGACGACGGTGAAGGCTTTGGCGACCGTTCGGGAGAGCGCCGCGGCCGGAGGATCGGACGCCGCCGGGGTGCCCGGCGCACGCGTCGGCCCGCGGGTGATGGAGGCGGGTCTCGGTCGACGATATTCGGTCACCCGGTCCCTCGGGAGAAGGGCTACCCGCCAGGTGCTAACCGACGGGTTGGTGGCACGTATCAGTCTGTTCTACTATGTGGAATGACATTCCAAATATTAGCACAACAGGAATGCCGTGTCAACACCCTCCCCGCCCCGAAACGCACCGGCGGGGCGGCCTGACGGCCGCCCCGCGAGATCCTTGCCTGAAATCCGACTTCGGAAGTCCTTTGGACTTCCGAAGTCGAGCAGGTCCCCTTAGTGCGGCCTTGGCCGCGGCCTTGGCCTTCTTCAGCGCCGCCTCAAGTTCCTCGAGCGTCACCGGCTTGAAGACGAAGGCGTTCGCTCCCAGGCGCAGCGCCTCATCGACCTGCGCGTCGGTCGTTTCGGACGACAGCATCAGCACCGGCAGGTCGTTGAGCTCCGGCCGCATGCGCACGAACTCGAGAAAGTCGATCCCCGAGACCTCGGGCATGTTGATGTCCAGCACGATCACGTCCGGCCGGCCGCCGGCCAGGAGCTCCCGGGCGGCGCTGCGCGCCTCGCGGTGAACGACGACGGTGTGGTCCAGCAGCTGCAGCATCAGCTTCACGGCCTGGCTCATCTCATCGTCGTCGTCCACGATCCATGCCTGCGGCATGCGCGCCTCCTAGAGCTCGGCCTTGATGCGTTCCGCCAGATCGCGGCTGATGCCCTGGACGCTCATCAGGTCGTCGAGCGCCGCCCCGCGAATCCGGTCCAGGTCACCGAAGGCTGCCAGGAGCGCCTTCCGCCTGCGCGGCCCGACCCCGGCGATGGCATCCAGCTGGGAGGCGATCCCGGCCCGGGCGCGCTGCACGCGATGCTGGCCCAACGCGAAGCGGTGCGCCTCGTCGCGGATGCGCTGAATCAGGTACAGCCCCTCCGATCGCCGCTCGAGGGCCAGCGACTCGACCCGCCCGGGAAGGTAGAGCTCCTCGTGTCCCTTGGCCAGCCCTGCCACGCGCACGCGCTCGAGCAGGCCGTGGCGCTCCAGCACCTGCACCGCCTTTCCCAGTTGCCCTTTGCCCCCGTCGACGATCAGCAGATCGGGCAGTCGCCCGAACGCCGCATCGAGCTTGCCGCCGGGCTTGCGCGCCTCCTCCGAGGCGAGCGCCCAGCGGCGGAAGCGGCGATCGAGAACCTCCTCCATGCTGGCGAAATCGTCCTGGCCGTGCACGCTCTTGATCGTGAACTTGCGGTAGAGCTTCTTGTTCGGGGTGCCCTGCTCGAAGACGACCATCGATCCGGCCGCCGCCGTCCCCTGCAGATTGGAGATGTCGTAGCACTCGATGCGGTTCGGCGGTTCGGGCAGCTCCAGGGCCGACTGCAGCTGCGCCAGGCCGGCCACGTGCTTGCTGCGGTCGCTTTCCCACCGGGCGCGCAGCATCGCCAGCGTCTCGGCCGCGTTCTCGGTCGCCATGGCGATCAGGTCGTGGCCCGGCCCGCTCTTCGGGACCAACAACTGCACCTCCGGCCCTCCCCGCCGCTGGCGCAGCCACTCCTCGACGATCCGGGCCTCCTCGATTTCGGTCGGCAGCAGAACGCGCTCCGGAACGAACGCCGCCTCGGTGTAGAACTGCTTGACGAACCCCTCCACCACCTCGCGGTCCTCCGCCTCCCGGGTGCCCTCGAGCACGAAGTACTCCCGGCCGATCAGCTTTCCGTGGCGCACAAAGAAGACCTGGACGCAGGCGCTGTCGTCGTCGCGGGCGAAGGCGATCACGTCCGAATCGATCCGCTCCTGCGAGACGATCTTCTGACCTTCGACGACTTTGTCGATCGCCTGGAGCTGGTCGCGCAGCGCCGCGGCGCGCTCGTAGGCCAGCGCCGTCGAGGCCCGGTCCATGTCCTCCCGCAGCCGCTTGACGACGGACTCGGTCTCCCCCTGCAGGAAGCGGCACAGGTCGTCGATCATCTGTCGGTAGCCGGCCTGGTCCACGGCGCCGATGCACGGCGCCAGGCACAGTTTGATATCGGCGTACAGGCAGGCCCGCGGGTCCTGCCCGGTGATCACCCGGTCACAGGTCAGGTAGGGGAAGATTCTCCGCAGGACGTCGAGCGTCTCGTGCACGGCCCACACGCTGGTGTACGGACCAAAGTAGCGGCTGCCGTCCTCCACCATGCGTCGGGTGATCAAAATCGTCGGGAAGGCGTCCGCCCACCGCACCTGGATGTACGGGTAGCGCTTGTCGTCCTTCAGCCGGACGTTGTACTTCGGCCGGTGGCGCTTGATCAAGTTCATCTCGAGGATCAGCGCCTCGAGCTCGGAGCCGACGACGATCCACTCGAGGTCGGCCACGTGCGCCACCAGCTCGGCCACTTTGCGTCCGTGATCGGCCGACGGCTGGAAGTACGAGCGCACCCGGCTGCGCAGGTTGATCGCCTTGCCGACGTAGATCACAGCGCCGTCGGCCGACTTCATCAGGTAACAGCCGGGCTTCGCCGGGAGGCCGTTGAGGAGCAGGGGAAGACTTTCGGGCACGGCCATGGGAAGTGATTCTAGCATACGGCCCTCCGCCCCTTCCCTCTTGCGCTGCGGGCGTCCGTCGACAGCATCCCCGCGCGCCGGATGTCTGCTCCCGATGGTCTTCCCTGGCCCGCGCCACCCGGCGCCGGCTGCCGGCTTGCAGGTGCTAGAATCAGGATATGCCGCGTTTCCGCTGGACCTGGATCGTGCTCACCGCCTGCCTGAGCGCATGTGCGCCGCTCGGTGCTCAGAGCCCGATCGCCACCCAGGGTTTTGGCCTCACGCCCGCCGGCAATTCGGCCACCCCGGCCACCTCGGCGTTCAGCAGCGCCGGACGCACGCTCAGCATCTGGATACCCCCGCAGTTCTCGCCCGACGGACCGGGCGAAGCGGCGTCCCTCCTGGCCGACAGACTGCGCGGCTTCGAAGCGTCTCACCCGGGCGTGCGCATCGAGGTCCGCGTCAAGGGGCGCAGCGGTCCGGCAAGCCTGACGGAAGCGCTCGCCTCCGCGTCTCAGGCCGCACCCTCCATCCTGCCGGATCTGGTCGCCATGGATGGCACCGAACTGGCGCTCGCCCTCGAACGCCAGTTGGTTCACGGCTGGGAGGAGTTGGGCACCGTTCCGGAGACCTGGGGTTGGATCGCACCGATCCTCGACGGCGCGCGGTCGCAAGGCAAGTTGGCCGGCCTGCCTTTCGCCGCGGACGTGGATGTCTTCGCCTTTCAGCCGCTGGCATACTCCACCCCTCCCCATACGTGGGCGGACCTGCTCACCGGCAACGGCTCGTTCCTCTTTCCTGCCGGCGACCCCCGGTCGGCGTTCACGCTGGCACAGTACCTGTCGGTGGGAGGCACGTTGCGCGACGCCGGCGGATCTCCCGCGCTCGACGCCGAGCTGCTGCAGGATGTGCTCGCCTTCTACGCCGCAGCACGCGCCGGCGGACTACTGCCTCTCTCAGCCCGTCAGCACGAGAACAGCAGCATGACGGCCGAGGCTCTGTCCTCCGGCCAGGTCGGTGCTGCCGTCGTGCCCCTCAGCCAGACAGCAGACTTGGAGTCCGGCGAGATTCAGATCCTGGGGCCGTGGCCGACGCGTGACGGGCGAGGCACGTGCTTCGTGAATTCGTGGAGTTGGGCCGTGGTTGCCGGGCCGGCCCCACCGGAACCGCTGAGCATCGAACTTGCGACCTGGCTGGCGCGGCCGGAGTTTACCGGACCCTGGTCGCATGCAATGTCCCTGCTCCCCGCAACGTCTTCGGCGCTGGCCGACTGGCCCGCCGATGCTACCCGCACGCTGGCGGAGACGCTTGGCACAACGTGCTTGCCCCTCCCCACGCCCGCAGACCTGGCGCTTTTCGGCCCGGTGCTGCGTGATGCCGTCGGGGCGACATTGACCGGCGAACTCAGCCCCGAGGCCGCCGCCGCCCTTGCGTCCGCCACAGTGTCAGGACCCTAGGCCGACACAGGCAACGCCCCGACCAGTTGACACCCCGTCTCGAGACCGGTTCGCGTCCTGTGGCAGCGATCACCGTTCACCCCGGCGTGACAGGGCGCGCAGCGCCGCTCGTTCCCACCCGAGGGATATGATGTGCGATAGGATTCGACCGGGCATGGGATAGGCAGCGGAGGTCGAGCGGCAGATGGCGTACGAAGACGAGGTCCTCCAGTGGCGTCAGCAGGTCGAGACCGCGCTTCGGGGAGAGGAGAGTTGGCTCTCGCTGGCGGGCCTCTTCTGGCTGGCGCCCGGCGAAAACTCGATCGGCAGCGGCGGGCAGAGCAAGATTCTGCTTCCGCCGGACACTGCCCCGGAGACTGCCGGCAGCATCGGCTTCGACGGGCAGCGCGCGGTCTTCCACCCCGTCCCCGGCGTCGACGCTCGCTCCGGCGGTGAGCCCGCCGGCGACCTGACTCTGCAGCCGGACGTCAGCGGATCCCCGACGCGTGTACGCCTTGGGGACGCGACCTTCATGATCGTGGTCCGCGCAGGCCGCTGGGGCGTGCGCGTCTGGAATCGCCGGCACCCCGCCAGGACAGCATTCCCCGGACGCCGCTGGTTTCCCATCCAGGAGCAATGGGTACGGCCCGCCCGCTTTGTGCGCTTCGACCCGCCCCGCTCGATCGTCACCCAGAACATCCTGGGCAACTCGGAGGCGACGGTGTGCCCTGGCCGCGTGGAATTCGATTTGGCTGGCGCGGCCGCCAGTCTGTTGGTGACAGACGCCGATGCCGACGGGCTATTCCTGGTCTTCGCCGACCCAACCAATGGAAGGTCCACCTACCCTGCCGGCCGGTTCCTGGCCACCACACCGATGGCAGGTGAGCACGTGCTGCTCGATTTCAATCGCGCTTACAACCCACCGTGCGCCTTCACGCCTTTCGCCACATGCGCGTTGCCACCGGCAGAGAACCACCTGCCGATCCCCATTCAGGCCGGCGAAAGATACGATGCCGATTGGAGCACGCATGAGCCGCCGCCAACTGAGGCGTGAGCGGCGTCAGCCTGGCTGCTCCGCTGCGCGACACACGCCGCGCTGCCGGCTGGCATCCACCGCGGGCCGTGGCATCCAAGGGCTGAGGGTTCGCGCGTGGTAAGTCCGCTTGCATACGCCGATCGCCGGGACCACCTGGGCCGTCTGGTCGGATCCGCACTGGAGGCTGCCGATCCCGAATACGCCGTCCGGCGCCATCTGCGAGCGGAGGCGGGAGGCGTGCGGGTTGGCCGGCGCCTGTTCAAGTGGACTCCGGGCTCGAGGGTCTTCGTGATCGCCCTGGGGAAGGCGGCCCCGGGCATGGCACGGGCTGCCGCCGAGATCCTGGGGGAACGGATCGAGGCCGGGATTGTCACCACGCTCTCTACGATGGGGCCCATCCTCCCGAACCGCATGCGGGTATTTCAGACAGGGCACCCGCTCCCGGATGCCGGCAGTCTGCTCGCCGGCCAGGCCGCGCTCGATCTTGCCCGCGGCGCCCGCGCCGGCGATCTGGTCCTGGCGCTGATCTCAGGCGGCGGCTCCGCCATGGCCGAGTGCCTGGTGCCCGGGCTCGAACTTGAGGACGTGCGCCGGCTGACGGGCATCCTGCTCCATGCCGGTGCGCCCATCACCGCCATCAATCTCGTTCGCCGTGAGCTCTCTCTCCTGAAGGCCGGTGGCCTGGCGCACGCCGCCGCGCCGGCGCGAGTGGTCGGGCTCCTGTTCTCCGATGTCGTGGGCGATGATCCGGCGTCGATCGCCTCGGGTCCGACCGTCACACTCGCCCCCCACCCGCCCGCCGGGGAACGAACCCTCAAGAGAATCGGGTGTTGGGACCTCGCGCCCCCAGCTGTACCGCGCGGCGCTCGGCAACTACGCTGCGCCGTCTCCCGACGTTGCGCGTCCGTTCAATGTGGTCATCGCCCGCAATCGGGACATGCTGGACGCCGCGGCGGCCGAGGCGCGTTCCATTGGCTTCCGGGTCCGGACGCTGACGACCAGCATGCAGGGCGAGGCATTCACCGTCGGCCTGCGGCTTGGGAGGCGCCTGGCCCCAGCCGCGTCCCCGGCATGCCTGCTCGCCGGAGGCGAAACAACCGTGACCATTCGACACGGTGGCCTCGGCGGCCGCAATCAGGAACTGGCGCTCGGGGCTGCGCTGGCACTCGACGGACATGCACACTGTGCGCTGGCCGCCCTGGCCAGCGACGGGATCGATGGTCCGACGGATGCCGCCGGCGCATTCGTCGATGGCCAGGTCGCCGCTCGCGCCCGGGCGCTGGGGCTCGATCTTCGTCAGGCCGGAGCGGAGCACGATGCCTATCCACTGCTCGACCGGCTCGGAGCGCTGCTGCGCACCGGCCCGACGGGCACCAACCTCAACGACCTGGTCATCGGGCTGTCGTACGACTGAGTCCGCCGGCAAGCGCGATTTCGTCCTGACCCTCTGGGCCCGCGTTGCATCATGGCCCTGAGATGCTTGGCGGGGGAGAGTTTTCGCTCTGGGGGATGGGGGAGCTTTGCTCCCCCGTCCCCGACCTGCAACCCCCTCTCCGCCGCGAAATCCTCGGGCTGCATGGCCCCGTCTGCGGAGAGGGGGAAGGGGGTGAGGATGAAGGCGCCTTGGTTGGCACGGTCCTTTGCCCCAAACGGCATTTAGGGCTTTGGCCAGCGCTCGGGCGACAAGATGCCCTTCGGGCGCGCACCGGAAAGCGCGCTACAGCTCGCGGATGTGATTGTGGAAACACATGGGGCTTACGGGCACAGGGGTTCGACGAAATCGACACCGACAGCGCAGGCAGCGCTCGGTCAGGTCATCAGCACGATGCGATCGTTGCCTTCCCAGGTCGGGTAGTAGTTGAAGTTGACCTCGAGGGGGCCGAACGTTCGAACGGTCAGCGTACGCAGGTTGGCCGGCCACTCCAGGTTGGGCATCGCCTCGTAGGCGTACACCGCGACGAAGTCCGCATTCCCGTTCTCCGCAAGTGCGTTCGCCGGCATCACCTCGCCGGATTTGGCGACCTCCTCCTTCACCCGCTGCGAGAGCCAAAAGTTCTCGCCGCGGCGCGATCGAATGTAGCCCGCCAGGTCGGCGCCTGGATCATCGACGCTCCGGCCGTGGATCGTTTCGGCGGCATGGATCAGCCATGCGGCTTGCAGCGCCAACATCGCCGCCACGATCGCCGCCAGAGCCCAGCGTCCCGGTTGCCAGCGGAACAGGCGAATCGTCTCGAAGATCCCGCGCCCGGCGAGGATCGCCATGAATGGTGCGAGCACCAACAGGTTGCGTACGATCATCACTCGCTGGGCGGCGAAGAAGGCCACGTAGATCGTCGGGAACAAGAGCAAGACGCCGGCCAGCAGGCGCGAACTCTTTCCAGACCCACCAGGCGCCCGCGACCGCGGCCAGGCTCAGCAGGCCGGCGATCACAGGGGACGGCGAGAGGAGCACCAATCCCAGGTAGTCGAGCATTCGCCCCAGGTGGAGGGCACCGGCAGGAATCGTGTAGCCCCAATGCCCCTGGCTGTACCAGCCGCCTTCCACAAGCAGCGCCCGGAGGAAGGCCCACGGCTGCAGCACCGCGCCGGGGGTCGTGATCAGGAAGGCCGCGGCGTAGATCAAGACCACATTCACCACCACGACCGCCGTACCCCGGACCGAACGCTTCTCCGTTGACGCAAACATCGAGACGAGCAGGACCGGGATAAGCAGCAGGCCGGCAGGGTACTTGGTGCCGGTGGCCAGGGCAGCCGCCACGGCGGCAAGATGCCTCCAACGAGCCTGCTCCGGCCGGCGCGCAGCGGTCACGGTCAGGAGCAGCGTCAGCGCGCCGAACTGCATCATGACTGCGTCGGGAGCGCCCCAGCGCGCGTGGTAAGCGATCTCCCACGACAGCCCGAGGATGCCGGCGGCCAGCAGCGCCTCGAGGCGCGATCGCCTCCACAACCAGACGGACAGGTAGACCCACAGCGGCGCCAGCGTCGTCAGCAGCACCCGGATCGATCGCAGGCCCAGCAGGTACTGTGGCTTGTCGGTCGCGGCTATGAGATCCGCGGCGAGATCCTCCGCGCTGGCGCCTGCCAACAGATCGCGGCACAGGGTCGGGAACAGCGCGGCCAGATTGAGGCCGTAGTTCACCGAAGGATAGAGGTAGTAGTTGGGCAGAAGTGTGCGCTCGTCGAGCGACCATTGCACGGGCTGTATCTGCGCTTCGTACTCGTCCCAGTGGTAGCCGAAGTCAACCCCGCGCAGCCCGGTCCAGGCGAGCAGGCCCAGGAGCAGGGCCATCGGCGCCCAGCCAACCAGGCTGCGCAGCCGCCGGTGACCGGGCGGGGCGAGCTCGGGCCTGGTGGACGAACCAGCCATCGGTGTGGACTCCTGCCGGGAGGCGTGGTCGACCAGCATACCACCGTTGCCGCACGCGAAGGACGGCGACGGGGGACGTGGCGGGTAACGCAGGCGCGGCGCTCAAATATCGCCTGGTCGGCTCGGCGTTCGGAATGCCCACCCTCGCGGGCGCACTCGATTCCTCACCTGGGATCGACTAGAACGCCCGTGCGCATTCGGAGTTTGACCGACTTCTTGAGGGGCGGGTAGAATCGATCTGCCCCGTCGGTCGGGGGAACGGACGTCCGACGGGGCCTCGCCTGAATCCAATCTTCGCTTCGGGGGCTGCATGACGATCCACTTCGGAACCGATGGCTGGCGCGGCGTCATCTCGGACACCTTTACCTTCACCAACCTGCGCCAGGTCTCGCAGGCCATCGCCGATGCCGTCGCCTCGGGCGAATGGCTCAACGGCACTTCCAACGGATTGCACCCGGATGCGACCACGATGGTCGTCGGCTTTGACACGCGTTTCCTCTCCGATCGATTTGCGCTCGAGGCGGCGCGCGTCCTGGCCGCCAACGGGTTCACGGTTCATCTGACCACGGCCGACGTGCCCACCCCGGCCGTCTCGCTGGCCGTCCGCCAGCTGGGCGCCATCGGCGGGCTGATGATCACCGCCTCGCACAACGCCCCGCGCTACAACGGCGTCAAACTGAAGGCGGCCTACGGCGGATCGGCTTCGCCCGAGCAGTGCCGCCGGGTCGAGGTCTATCTGAACGACAACGAAAGCCGGGCCCGCGGCCCGAACTTGATGGACCCGGACGAGGCCCGCCGCCTCGGCCGGCTGCAGCGCTTCAATCCGACGCCGGCTTACTTCGACCACCTGCGCACGCTGATCGACTTCGACGCCATCGCCGACAATCCGCAGCACCTGGTCGTCGAACTCGATGTACGGGTCGGGCCGCGGCCAGATCAAGGGCATCCTGCAGGGGACGGGCTGCGAGGTGTTCGAGGTGCGCGGCGAGATGAACCCGGGCTTCGGCGGCATCCACCCGGAGCCGATCGCCCGCTACCTGGGCGCGCTGGCCGGCGCCATCGCCGCCGGACACGGGCAGCTCGGGGTGGCGACAGACGGCGACGCCGACCGCATCGGCGCCATGGACGGGCGCGGCCAGTTCGTCGATCCCCACCGGATCCTGGCCCTGGCCGTCAAGTACCTGGTCGAACGCCGCGGCTGGCGCGGCAAGATCGTCAAGACCATTTCGACCACGCAAATGATCAACCGCCTGGGGGCCATCTACGGGCTGGAAGTGATCGAAACGCCGGTGGGGTTCAACCATATCGCCGACCACATGCTCAAGGGCGACGTGCTGATCGGGGGCGAAGAGTCCGGAGGGATGTCATTCAAGGGCCACATCCCTGAGGGCGACGGCGTACTGATGGCACTGCTGCTGGTGGAGATGGTGGCAGCCACAAAGGCGACGCTGGCCGAGCTGGTCGACGACCTGCTCAAGGAAGTTGGCCCGTCGCACTACGCCCGCAACGACCTGCGCCTGTCGCACCCCGTCTCCAAGACCAAGATGGTCGAACGGCTGGTACGCGAGGCGCCGGCGTCCGTCGGCGGGATCAAGCTGTCATCGGTCAACAGCCTGGACGGCGTCAAGTACCTGTTCGACGACGATTCCTGGCTCTTGATCCGCCCATCCGGGACGGAGCCCGTGCTGCGCATCTACGCCGAGGCGCGCCAACCGGAGATGGTGGAAGCGCTCCTGGCGCACGGCCGGACCATCGCCGACCTGCGCACTTGATCCGAATCCCTGCCCTGTCCCCGCATGGGCCTTCACCATCCCGGCGGGGCGCAGGCAGCCCTCCGCCCAAAGGACCTCCGAGGTCCGCCGTCAGGCGGAGACCGGTCGTTCACCTGGCGAAGAGCCTGGAGAACCCGGAGTAAGGAACCAGCGGGATGAGATCGAACTCGATCAGTCCGGCGGCCACCAAGGGCAGTTGACCCAGCTTCTGTTCGGCTTCCGAAACGTCAGCGCATTCAAGCATCAGGACGGCTGAGTTCCTATCCGCCCGGAAGTCGAGCCTCCCGGACCACCGCGGCTTGATACAAGGTCCAGACCGCTTTCGCCTCCTGGGCCAGGTAGGGTTGGAAATCGGCCGCGGTGGCGTCGGCCTTCTCGACCTCCAGAGCCAGTATTCGCACGGATCCCTCCCGTCGTGTTGTGATGTGATGGCCGATGCCTGACTACCTTAAACCGGGCTGCCTGGCAAAGGCGGGGGATATCACCAGGACTTTAGGGCGAGGCGGCGCCCAGGACAAGCACTATGGGCGGCCGACCTAGACCTCGATTCGCAGTGGTCGAGCGGCGGCATACACGCAGGTGGGCAAGAGCGGGGCGAGCTGATGCCGGCCGGGGGAGAGGCCCGAGCGGGTCGCGACGCTAGGAGTCAGAAGCCGGACACTGCTCCACGTGCAGATACTTACGGCACTCCTCCAGCGTCAGCGAGCGCGTGACGCGCGACCGGGCCAGCGCCATGAGGTCATCCATCGGCAGGACGTAGACACGCACCAAACCATCGCCGCTGGCGACAGCCAATCGCGCGCCGTCAGGCAGACTGAAAGCAAGATTGGTGATCTCACCCGCCGGGCCGGAGAGTGTCTGCAGTTCCTGGCCGGTCGCCACGTCCCAGATCTTGACGGTGGTGTCCTTGCTACCGGTGGCGAGCCACCTTCCGTCCGGGCTGAAGGCCAGGGCTTGTAGACTCGCCTGGTGCCCGGACAGGGTGAGCATCTCCACTCCGGTGGCGGCATCCCAGATCTTGGCGGTTGCATCCCAGCTGGCTGTCGCCAGCCGCGTCCCATCCGGGCTGTAGGCGACGTCGGCAATGGTCCCGCCATGGCCCAGGAGAGTGAAGAGCGATTGGCCGGTGACCGCGTCCCAGATGATGACGCTGGCATCCTGGGAGCCGCTCGTGGCCAGGCGTCTGTCCATCGGGGCTGAAGGCCACGCCGGTCACAAGCCCAGCATGTCCGGCGAGGCTGAGGAGTTCCAGACCGGTCGCGGCATCCCAAATCCTCGCCGTCTGGTCAAAACTAGCCGTCGCGATTCGACTCCCATCCGGACTGTAGGCGATGTCACGCACCAGAATCGGCGTGGCCCAGGAGGTCGAATCTGCGGCGTGCCGGTGGCCACATCCCAAGTCCCGCGCAGTCGTATCCGCACTCGCCGTCGCCAGGCGCATCCCATCCGGGCTGAAGGCAACACCCCACACCGAATCGCTGTGGCCCGAAAGCACCCGCAGTTCCTCGCCGGTGGTCGCACTCCACAAGCGGACGCTCCCGTCGGTTCCGCCGGTAGCGATTTGAGATCCATCCGGGCTGAAGGCGACGGCCCGGTCTGCTTCAGCCAGCGTCATCACCTCACGATCTGGTGTGATGTCCCAGATGCGGGCCGTCAGGTCGAAGCTCGCCGTTGCCAGGTGTTTTCCGTCGGGGCTAAAAGCGGCGTCTGCCATCCGCTGGGCGTGACCAGACAGTGTCATGAGTTCCTGTCCCGTGCGCACATCCCACACTCTGACCTCTGTGCCTTCGCTGCTCGTCACCAGCCGAGTCCAGTCCGGGCTGAACACGAACCAACCTGGTCCCGCCGGGATGGTGAGCACATCCAGCCCCGAGATGGCATCCAGCAGCCTTACTCCTTCGGGGCCGCCAACGGCAATGCGGGTTGCGTCCGGGCTGAAGGCCAGGCCTGCGGGCGGCGCCGCCGCCTCAAACAGCATCTCGCCAGCGATCGAATCCCACACCTTCAGGGTGCCGTCGTCACTGACCGAAGCCAGGCGGATCCCATCGGGGCTGAACGCCAACAACTCGATGGCGTCGGTATGACCGGACAACGTCAGCAGCAGCTCGCCCGTGGCAACCTGCCAGACCTGAACCGCTGCATCGAGCCCGCCCGTGGCCAGCCGTTTTCCATCCCGGCTGAAGGCGACGGCCCACACCTCCGCCGTGTGGCCGGAAAGCGTCCGTAGTTCCGTGCCCGAAACCGAGTCCTGGATCTTGACCTGGTTGTTGTCGCTCGAGGCCAGGAGGGCCCCGTCCGGGCTGATGGCAAGCCGTTGAGGGCCGTACGAGTCCGCCAGCGGGGTAGTGCCGGGCAGGTTGAGCAGCTCCAGGCCGGTGGTCGCGTCCCACACTTTGACCGTTCCATCCTTACCGATGGTCGCCAGGCGCTTGCCGTCCGGGGTGTAGACGACCCCGATCAGGGGCGTCGTATGGCCGTCGAGCGTCAGGGCAACATGCGAGGCCAGGATCGAACGATGGAGGGCCTCTTCGGCCTCGGGAAGCACGGTGCCATCGACTGCCCGCGTGGTGGAGACGGCCTGCATGGCGAGTAAGATGCTGCGCTCGGGGTCGATCGACAGGTTGCTGAGTGCGGCTGCGGCCAGTTCGCGGACATGGGCAATCTGTCTTTCACGCTGCGCCGTGACCGCGCTCTGACGGGCCTGTTCGGCCTGAAACAACGCCACCCCGGCCATGATGACGGCCAGGACAAACGCTCCCAGGAGGTAGCGCGCTCGCTGCCGCAGTTGGGTCGCGGCGTGTCGTTGGGTCTCGGCCAATGCCTGCGCCGACTCCAGCTCGCGTCGGCGCTGGGCATCGCGTTCCACTTCCTCGCGCTCGGCCAGCAATCGGGAGGTGTCGAGAAACGCCTGTTCCGATCCGCTGAGGACGCCCGCCTGGGTGGCAGCCCAACCAAGCGTTTGGGCCAGGCGCGCCCCTCGATAGCACTCTCCAGGGTCGCGGCCATGTCGTTCCCAGCCTTCCGCCGCCAGGGTCAGATGCCGGTGGAGCCGCAGGCCCTCGCGATCCTCCTCCAGCCAGCTGCGGAGCGTGGGCCATTCGCGGATCAAGGCCTCGTGAGCGAGTTCGGCGACACCGCTGTCGATGGTGATCAGCCGGGCGTCGGCCAGGATGGTCAGCACCTCCCGAACCCCCGGCGCGGCTTCGGGCGTGAGGATCAATTCATCAAACGTGGCCCGACGGCGGGTCTCTCCGGTCGCATCGTCTTCGCCGAGGTGAGTCAGGCGCAGGAAGATGTGACGGGCGATCCTTTGCTGTTCCGGGTCGAGTTGATCGCGGAAGACATCATCGGCGGTTTCAGCGATCGCCCCTCGCACTCCGCCGGAGGCAAGGTAGCCCGAGACGGTCAGCGTGCGCCCGTGCCGTCGGTGCCAGGTTTGCAGCAGCGCATGCGAGAGCAGCGGCAGCGCGCCTGGTTCCGGCGATTGGCCCGAGCCCACGTCGTGCAGCAGGACCTCCACCAGGCCGGGTTCGAGCTCCCACTTGGCCTCGGCTGGCTGGCTCTTCGATGGCGCGGCGCAGCTCGACTGTGCTCATCGGGCCGAGGTACGTCTGCAGGCTGGCCAGCGCCTCTCTCAGGTCCGCGTAGGGACCGCAATGAGTGTAGAAGTCGGCGCGCAGGGCGATGACAACGAAGACGGTCCCGCCCGGCTCGACGGCCGCAGTCATCAGGTTGTCGATGAATGCCCGCCGTTCCCCTTCATCCCGGCACAGCGTGAACAGCTCTTCGAACTGGTCGATCAGCAGCAGGAGCTGCCGCGGCGCGTGAGACGGCCTGCCTGCAGGTCGCCGAACGGCGGGGGACGCAGGTCCAGCGCCTGCGGCACGTACAGCTCGCTCCGCAGCAAGATGCAGGGCGCGGCGGTCGCGCTGCATGTCATCGATGAGCGTGGTCGTGGAGGTGACCGAGGCCGCGTTCTGGCTGAGCGCAACGGCCAGGGCCTGAAGCGGACGGGCCGTAGGCGTGAGGGTCAGGGTTTCCCATTGAGCCTTGGACGGGCCCCGGCGCACGGCAGGGATGAGGCCCGCCCGTACGAAAGAGGATTTTCCGCTGCCGGAGGCCGCCGACGATCGCCAGGAAGCGCGGCGCGGGGGAGGCCGACAGGGAGGCGTGCACCTGGTCGACCAGCTTGGCGGTGAGCGCTTCGCGCCCGAAGAACAGATCGGAATCTGCCTCGTCGAAGAACTGCAGCCCCTTGAACGGGGGAAGCCCGGCAACCTGGGGCGCGTCTTGCGGCGCCGAGGCCAATTCCAGCAGCCGATCGGCGACGCCTGGCTCCTTCCCCAAGTCGAGTGCCGGCACGAACCGGGCGGCGATCGTCGCCAGATCGGGGACCCGCTGTCCGAGCTCCAACCGGCTGATCTGCGCGTGGCTATAGCCGACAGCAATGGAGAGTTCGCGCTGGGTGAGCCCGCCCGGCGACGAAGGAACTTGAGCAGGTCGCCAAAGCTCGTTAATCGCCCGAGGACGAGTGGGGAAATCTGGCCAGGCATGGACCTCTATGGGTTCGGTTCGGGGGCCGGTAACCCGTACCTTCCCAGCCATTATACGGTGGACGGCGGCGCCCCGGCCGCATTGGTGAATTCTTGGTGAATCAAGTCGATTTCGGCGAGTGGTCCGCGGCTAGCGTAAGAGCACCGGCCGGGGAACCAAGACAGAAATCGCCTCCCGGCCCAGGAGACCGACATGTCGCTGAATCGTGTTCTCAATGTTCTGGTGGTTCTTGCTCTACTGGTTGTGGCCGGGCTCACCGCCTGGGAGGTGGCTGCCATCGCAGATGTAGCGGTCGACGATCCGAGCCTCCCCGCGGCCGCACTCGAGAGTCGCGATCAGGCGGACGGCCAAGATAGCGGCGATCCGGCCTCTGCACACCGGCTGCCGGTTGATGAGTGCTTCGATGTGTCGCTGAGCGAGGTCGCCGAGTGTCGTCGCGCGATCCAGGCCCTGAATTTGCCTCTCAGCCGGGCCCCGCCTTGCCTCGGCGCCAGCGCACCGCGCACCGATTGACGAGTGCTTCGATGTGTCGCTGAGCGAGGTCGCCGAGTGTCGTCGCGCGATCCAAGCCCTGGATCTGCCTCTCAGCCGGGCCCCCCTTGCCCCGGCGCCAGCGCACCGCGCACCGATTGACGAATGCTTCGATGTGTCGCTGAGCGAGGTCGCCGAGTGTCGTCTCACCAGCCTGACGCCCAGCGAGCTCGGGGATGCCCAGAGCTACCCCCGCCGCCATCCGCTGAACCAGTGCTTCGACGTGCCGATTTCCGAGGTCTGTGACGAGTGAATAACGCGGCAATCGCCCTGAGGAGGGCAAGATGAACGACTACACAGGTAAGCTCCTACATGATGCGCACTACAATGACCTGCTCAAGGAAGCCAGCGGTGGCTGGCTGCTCAAGAGGGCGCGGCAGCCCAGGGAGTCTCGGCGGGCTGGACCGGCAAACCGCAGGCTGGTCATGAGGCTTGTAGGGGCCGTCATGGCTGCACTGCTTGCCGGGCTGATGATCACGTCGAACTTCGAGCCGCGCATTCCAGCGTCGACTATCGTCGGCAGCCCCCATGCGGCGTCTCCCGGACAGGGTGGGGCACATTGATGCGGCTGAGTGTGGGTGGTGAGGGCGCCGTTGACTCCCGGGTGCGAGGAGTTGAATCACTCCCCCAAGCTGTCGTCCAGCCTATGATCACCCGGCGCAACCACGGGCAGCGCACTTAGCGCTCAGCAGCTTTCGCTCGCATCCGCCGCAGGGTCGCCCCTGCGGCGGATTCTCTGTGGACAATCTGGAGGCGGCGGAACACGTGTCGGCCACCGGCCTCATGCTTCGAAGTCGCCCCTTGGACACCGGAAGGTCCCGCGTTTCAGACGGGAGTCGCTTCGTGTGTCCTTACCCGGATCCTGCCAGAAGCCCCGCCCAATCCCCCACCGCAGGCCGCCGGAGGTCCCGCCGCAGGCCGTTCGTCCCGGATGATCTAACCGGGGTCCCGCCGTAGGCCCCGCGTAGTTGGCGGGGCGTAGTTGGCGGGACGAACCGGGCGGGATTCGCCCCTGATTTCCTTACCGGGGCCCCGCCGCAGGCCCCGCCGTAGGCCCCGCAGTTGGCGGGGCGTAGTTGGCGGGGCGTAGTTGGCGGGGCGTAGTTGGCGGGGCGCAGTCAGAGGGGCGCAGTCGTCGAGGTACTTCTCTCGGGAAATCTCAGGGGGCATCTCTCCCAGAGCTACGGCCAGTGCTTGAGCGGCCCTCCCGCATTTTTCCCTACCGTCGAAGACGGACGCGAATCATGGGTAGGCGAGATCCGCGGTGCGAGCTGAACACCGGAGCCGACAGGCCGTGGGATGGAGGCGGTGGCGAGCCCTCTCCCCCTCGCCCCGGCGGAGCCATTGCCGGACTCCGCCAGCGCTCGTGCCGTCTTGTCAGACCACAGGATGGCGATCCCTCTGCTAACCGATCAACCCAGCAGCACGAGCCCTCGGTCCTACCCGACCCGCTGGAGGCTGGCCTTCGTGGGATACTTGGGACAGGCTGACAGGGCGGCTTACGCCCAGGGTCTTGGGCGAATACGCGAGGATGTCGCTCGAGCTCTGCCATTGTGATCAGGAGTTCCGATGACCAGGATCGTACGCTTCATGCTGTTTCTCGTTTCTGCGGCGCAGTTCTTGTTCGCCATCGCCTTCTTCCTTTCATTGCCTGCCGCGGTCAACTTGTGGCCCTTTGCGGGAACGACGCCACTGACATTCCTCTTCATCTCGTCCATCTTCGCCGCCGCCGCGGCGCCGACGCTGTGGGTTGCTGTCACTCAACACTACGGCGCTTTGGCGGGGATCGGCCTCGACTACGTGGCCATCCTGACGCCTGTATCTGTCCTGTCGTTTCGGCTTGGTGCGAGCAGCGGCAACCCTCAAGTGACCGCCTATGGGGTTGCGTGCGTGTTCGGGGCCCTCTTCGGGCTGGGGCTCTTCCTGTGGAGCGTCCGGATCCGAATGGACACGACCCCTCCGATGCCGGGGCTTGTGCGCTGGTCATTCATCGTCTTCATCCTGGCCCTAGTGATCGTAGCCGTGCGGATGATCCTGAATGTTCCGAATGTGCTTCCCTGGAAGATCACACCGGAACTCTCCGTCGTGATCGGCTGGATGTTCCTCGGTGCGGCCTTGTATTTTGCCTATGCCATCGTGCGGCCTAGCTGGCTCAATTCGGCTGGCCAGCTGATCGGCTTCTTTGCCTATGATGTCGTTCTGGTTGTCCCGTTCCTGACACGGCTGCCTTCGACAGCGCCTGAGTTCAGGCTGGGCCTCACCGTTTATTCGGCTGTCGTCATCTACAGCGGGCTATTGGCCGCATACTATCTGTTCCTTCACAAGCCGACCCGGCTTTGGACGTAGGGATTCTGAACGGTCGGGTCGCGGTGGTGCGCGACAGCCAGATCGCTGCCCGACGGCCTCCAGCCACCACGCCCTTTGGTTTGTGCGAGGCTGCACGCCCGGAAGCGGGCTGTCTCCCCCTGCCCCAAGAGCACGCTAGCAGCCCAGGCAAGCAGCCCTGAAGGCCCGGCCCGGCTATCTACCTCGGGCGATCCTCCGCCAGGAAGCCGCGCACTGCCCAGGCACGGGCAGTCAGTTGGATGGGGCCGTCCTCAACCGGGGCAAGCCGCTCTCTAAGCCGGAGCCTCAACTGTTCGCGGGCGGCCGGGTGGAGGGAGCCGACATAGGATGGGGCTGGGCCGGTGCCCCCCAGGAAAGGAACCCAGTAGCTGTCAAAGTCAGTGAAGAGCATGTCGATTTCGAGCGCTCGCGAATCGACTCGATCCAACCCCTCGCTTTCCAGCAGATCCTCCAGGGCATCCCGGTGGCAGAGCGGAAACCGCTCCCGCTCATCCAGGTCAGCCGCGCGCAAGTCCAATCCTGCCGCCGCCTCCCAGAAGATTCGCAGGAACTCCATTCCTTCGGCGTAGTCCCAGACATAAGCGGCCAGCATCCCCCCTGGGCGCAGTCTGGATTTCATCGATCGGACCGCTTCGGCTGGAGCCGGGATGAAGTTCAGCACCAATCCGGACACCACGGCATCGAAGCCGCCGTCTGAACGCGGCAGCTCGTCCACTCCGCCCAGCATGAACGTGAGTGCTGAATGGGCAAACGAACGACGGGCAAAGGATACAAACCCCGGCGAGGGATCACAGGCAATCACGGACGCCGGACCCGCATGCAGGCAGATGGCGTGCGTGAGCGCGCCGGTGCCACATCCAACTTCAAGCCAGGTCCAGGAAGCAGGAGGGACAAGCCAATCGAGGAACTCCTTGGCGACCCTCCGGCTCCACCTGCCCATGAAGTGCTCGTATGCGTCGCCGGCAACCCACTTGTCCGGTGTGTCGCTCACAGGGCCACCTCTACTATCCGTTTGCCGGTCTCGGGTTCCGGGGTCCCACGTTGTTCGTGGGAACATGCCCGGCCGAAGCGGGCAATGCTGCTACGACGCTTGACCACGCGGGCGGAGAAGGCAGGATGCCCCGGAGGCGCAGCGCACAAGGTTGGTCGAAGACTGCCGAAAGTCCCGGGGGCCAGGCGGGATTCGCCCCGCATGTCCTAACCAGGATCCTGCCATGGGGCCCACCGCAGGCCCCGCCGTGGGCACCGCGTAGTTGGCGGGGCGTAGCCGGCGGGACGTAGTGGGCGGGGTGCACTCCAATGGCTTCACCTAGTTTTCAGGCGGCTGGCGACGCTAACGGATAGTGAAGCCACACATTGGGTTCGATGTACGTGCCCTCGTTTTGCGTCAGGTCGAATTCGACGGGAACCAGGGCTCCCGGGACCACATATCGGCCGGACTCCGGAAACCGCATCCCCGTCCATGTCTCCCAATCTGCGACCGTGCCGCGGATGACCATCGCCCGGTGGCAGGCCTTGACGATCCGACCTCCCGCTCGGGCATGGGCTCTCAGCCATGGGTCGAAGGGCAGTCCGCCTTCGGCCTTCCATTCGATGTACCGGTCGATCGTTGTGAGCGGATAGGCGCTCTTGAGATTGGGACGAACAGGCACAACGAGAGATCCAAGGCCTTTGGACCGCGCAAGATCCAGCATGACCTCGATCATCCGACGGCTCAGGCCCCTGCCCTGGTAGGCGGGAGCAACCGATATCTGGATCCCGCACAAGCATCTGGACGGAGCCTGCTTCTCGTGATCCTCGGCGCTCTGCAGCAGAGCCCAATCCCATCCCTCTTCGGGTAGGTCGCGTGGATCGCCTGCCCAGGCCAGGGGAACGCTGTTGCCAATTCCGGCGATGGCTTCTGTCGACGCGTCGAGCAATGCAAACTGGAAGGCGGGGAAGCGTTCATACAAGCCATCCCAATGGTCGTTCGCGATGCGATCATGGTGCATGAATTCCGGCCAGACGGCCTCGCTGACTGGAGAGATCAACTCCCGGTAGTCTGGTCGGTCATTGGGACGCAGGATGATGAATGGATCTGGCGGCATGGTTTCCTCGTCAGCCTGGCCGGCAACTGTTAAGTCGGCCTCTCCTGCTGGAGCGCCTCCCAGAGGCGCTCGACCTGGGCTCGTGCTGCGTGGGAAGCCCTCTGCGGGACGCACTCCATGAGATGGCGGCGTTCACCGGCCGGCGCGTGAAGGGTTCAAGCTGCGAATAACGATGACGAGCAGGACGACCAGTGGGACGCTCAGGGCAACGAAGGAAAGCGTAGCGTAGATCAGGGTGTCCACGATGACAAGCGAAAAGGTCACCCCTCTCCTTTCGCCTGATGGCTCGTCGATGCAGAACGGGCTTCTCGTGGTGCCGCGCTCTCCATTGGGCAGGGAGTAGCTCTGCGAGTCGAGGCCGAATTCCCCGCCGCCGCAGACCAGCTGCCCGCCGATGGTCATGAGCGGCGGGAAAGCTGCGCCGAGAGAAACGCACATCAGGCCAATGAACAGGCTCATGCAGAGCGTGATCGCCAACACAGGCGTCGTCAACAACAAGGTGGTCTTGAGTTTCAAGAGCGCCATCACCTTTCCCCAACGCCAGTCCCCGGGATGTACAGAGAGTGCTCAGACCGCGTAGAGGCTCCGAGCCAGGAAATCAGGCACTGTCGGCGGGATGCTGCCCGTCGGAAGGTGGCAACGGCGGACCACCCAATGTACGCCGGCCGCCCGGGCAAGATCCAATCAACGTACAGCGTGCCGGCCAAATGTCCCCGGCGTTCTTCCCGGGGGGTCATCCGATGGCCCTGCCGAAGGCCCCGGCGCAGGCCGCCGGAGGCCGTTCGTCCCGGACGTCCTTAGCGGGATCCCGCCGCAGGCCGCCAGGCGCTAACCGGGCGCGTCCGCCCCGGATGATCTAACCGGGGTCCCGCCGTAGGCCCCGCCGTAGGCCCCGCATTGCGCTTGGCGGGGCGTAATTGGCGGGGCGTATTTGGCGGGGCGTTCTTGGCAGGAAGTTTCTTGGCCAGGCGTCGCGGGTGGGGCGATCTCCCGGGACATCGGCTGGTCGCAGGGCAACTGGTGCGCCGCGGAAAGGACCTGACGACGGGTGGTAGGCAGCGTTGAGTGCGGCGGCGAACTCAGTCCCAGTTTCGGAAATCGAAACCAATGGAGTCCGCCTCGATCTTCTCGACCTGGAAGCGGCCATATCGCCCGTCGCTCGTCTTGTAGCAGAAGTAGGACTCCGTGCTGAAGTCGGTGAAGCTAACGGCACCGCTGCCGAGGGAGGTCTCCTTGCAGTTTTCGTAGCTGGGCGTCCCCGGCATCACATTAAGCAGAGCGCCGTTCGTGGGCTCAAGATATCGTTCGGTGTCGGAGACGTAGTGCACCCACACGTCGCGGTTCGGATCGCCGGTGCTGGTCCCCCCATCGAAGTCAATCGAGCCCCCGTTGTCAATCGTGAGCTTGCCCGATCGATGGGCGACTGCGCTTGGTGTCGGGGTGGGGCCGACGAGGATCTGAACGTAGAAGAGGGCTCCGAAAGGGACGTCGCCGGCGTTTCGCAACCGGTAGTTGCCGCGATGAACTCCGTTCGTCGTCGGTGCAGTCAGCTTGATCGAGATGTCGATGGTGCCGTTGGAGGGCACCGTGCCCGTCAACGGTACGGCGGCGGGACCGCCCATCGAGGCTCCGTCAGTAAAGACCAACTGGAAGGACGAGGTCCAATCGCAGTCTCCTGTATTGCGCAGCCGCCAGGTCTTTGTGAAGCTCTGACCCGGTTTCATCACGGTGTTGTCCGGTATGGTCACATCGGCGACGAATTGGGAAGAGTCGTCACAGGAGATGGTTGCCGTGGGCTGGGGCGACGGGCTTGGTGTGCTGGTCGGCGGGGGAGGCGTCGGGGTGTCGGTTGGCGGCACGGTCGGCGTCGCCAGGCCGGCCTGGGTCAGATGGACGGAGAGGGTCTCGGCTGCGGCGGTCTGTGTGACCTGTTCCGGAGACGGCGGGCGAGGCATGTTGCACGACGCCATGAACACAAGTGCGGCAGTGAGCGAGACGGCGATGGCGAGTTTCATCCGTGAGTTCAAGTGGACTTCTCCAGGTCGCGCGTGAGTAGGGTGGACGGATCCACGCCGGTCCCAGCGATGCTACTGCGGGAGCTCGATGGATGTCAAGCGGGGATAGCTGGAATGATGAATGCTGCGCCGGGATCACCAGCTTCCGACGGAGGGCTCGGCAGCCAACCCGGCTCCCGGTGCCTGCCCAAACGTCACGCGATGGCACCCGAGTCCCCACCGAGCGCCTTTCGACTTGAAGGCAACGATCTTGTTCGTTCGGACGCACCCGCCCTTAGATAGGAAGCGGCGGCAGTCGATTGAAGGGAACTCATCCGTCTTCCCGGTGAGAGCAGGGTCGATCTCAGCGCGAAGCCGCTCTACCTGCTCGAGCTACCAAAGGCCCCGCCGCGGGCGCCGGAGCTCCCGCCGCAGGCCGTCCGCCCCGGATGACCTAACCGGGGTCCCGCGTAGGCCCCGAGTGGCGGGGCGTAGTTGGCGGGACGAACTGGGCGGGATACGTCCCGGATGACCTTACCGGGATCCCGCCGGAGGCCGTCCGCCCCGGATGATCTAGCCCGGGCCCCGCCGCAGGCCGTCCGCCCCGGATGATCTGACCGGGGCCCCACCGCATGCCGCGCCGTAGGCCCCGCGTAGTTGGCGGGGCGTAGTTGGCGGGGCGTAATTGGCGGGGCGTAATTGGCGGGGCGATGTTGGCGGGCCGTTGTGGGCAGGGTGATCGCCCGGGGCCAACGGCAGTTGATCGGAGCACGAGTGTCGAGATCAAATACCATCAAGTGTGAACATCGGGAACCCAGACGTATCCGTCGCGGTCGCGGACATACGCCTCCCGCAGGCCGTGCCCTTTGTCCGTGGCAGGGGAGAGGACTTCGAAGCCATGCCGGCGTGCTGCGGCTTCAGCCGCGTCCGGATCGCAGCCGTGAAGACGGATCTCGAGCCCTGCCCCGCGCAGGCGGGTGGCGTCGACCGTGCTGAGCATGGGGTGCTTGTCGTAGGTATGGTCAGCGTGGAGCATCCATTCCGCACCAGCCGTGGAGCACACGGCGAAGTCGGGATCCGAGTAGACGATGGTCGCGCCGCAGCACCTCGCGCTGGAATGCCAGAGCCGCCTCAAGGTCCGCGACCAGCAGGTTGACGGTCAGGCCGTGCAGGGAACGTCCGTAGTCCTTGGCGGGCATCCATGGTTCACCGACACGCAGCTTCATGTTTCCCCTCCCGGTGTGGGGTTGAGGCGCAAAGGAATGCAGGCTGTGCCTGACGGCCTCGAGCTACCGAAGGTCCAGCGTTCGTTGCAGGACAAGGTCCCACGTGGATTGTGGGGAGTGCCCGGCGGAAGCGGGGTACTCACCCCTACTCTACGACACGCCGGAAGGCCGAGCAAGGTGCAGACTTGGCCAGCCCACGGGTCCGTCAAAGGCCCCGCCGAAGGTCCCGCCGAAGGCCGCCGGAGGTCCCGCCGCAGGTCCCGCGTTCTTGGCGGGACGTTCTTGGCGGGGCGAACTGGGCGGGATTCGCCCCGGATGACCTGATCGGGGCCGCCTCCGGCCCCGCCGCAGGCCCCGCGTAGTTGGCGGGGCGTAGTTGGCGAGGCGTAGTCGGCGGGGCGTAGTGTTGGCGGGACGTCTTGGGCGGGGGTGATCTCGCCGGGCTCCAGTGAGCTGTAGGGCGGCTGAGGCTCGAGGTGGTTCGTACTTGTGTTGAGAGGATGCCACTGCCGTACAGTTGATCAGCCATCGCTCTCGATGATCTCGATGGAGATCAGACCATCGCCCTGGTAGTCGGGGTTGGCTTGTGGGTCCCGCGACCGCAAGCTGCCCAGAACATCAGCACCTTCTGTGACCTCGCCAAAGATGGTGTGAAGGCCATTGAGGTGAGGCGTCGGCGCATACGTGATGAAGAACTGCCCCCCGTTCGTGTTGGGGCCCCGGTTGGCCATCGCCAATAGGCCCGGCCGATCAAACTGGAGATCCGGGTCGAACTCATCTTCAAAGGCGTAACCCGGCCCGCCTCCCCCCGTCCCGGTGGGATCGCCTCCCTGCGCCATGAAACCAGGCAAGACACGGTGAAACGTCGTGTTGTCGTAGTAGCCCTGCGTGGCCAGAAACACGAAGTTGTTGACCGTCACCGGAGCTTGTTCCGGGAAGAGCCGCACCCTGAATTCACCGATCTCAGTCGTGAAGACGGCCTGGTAGGATTTCGCCGGATCGATCTGCATGGCCGGCGGGGAGGACCATTGAAGGTCAGCTCCGCCCTCTTCGGCCTCAACCGATGCTGTCGGAGGCGTCGCGGTGGTGTCAGTTCTGGCTGATCCGCATGCAGAGACCGCCAGCAAGCCAAGCGCCAGGAACCCGATTGCTAGACTTCTTGTCTGTCGTTTTTCCACGGTCAATGACCTCCGGGACACACCTGCTTCGGGAATAGGGGTGCTGTGCGGGAGACACCTTAAGGCACAACTGCAAAATGCGAGCGTGCCGCGCAACGCCCTCGAGCAACCAGAGGCCCTGCCATAGGTCCTGCCGAAGGCCCCGCCGTAGGCCCCACGTAGTTGGCGGGGCGTAGTTGGCGGGACGTTCTGGGCGGGGGTGCTTTGCCAGGGCTTCAGCGAGTTGTTGGGCGGCTCCAACCCACGGTCGCAGTGCCACTATCGCGCAAGAAACCGCTCCCGGTGATAGACGGCACCTATCGAGTCGGTGATCGTATCATCTGAAGCGTCGTAGTGGAGGGAGTCGGAGCGGAAGTAGACGACATCCGCTCCATCGGGAAGGCACCACCAAACGGTTGAAGTCGCCAGATGGCTCTCGGCACTGAGTACCGCTAACGCCTTCATCCGGGATTCTCCTTCGCACCAATCGCCGGGTTCGAAGTCTGTACCCAGGATCGAGAAGACCCGACCCCCGGAGCGGCTCTCCTCGACGATGTGCAGAGTGAGCCGACCTCCATCACTCGGATCCTTAGCGTTCCAGCAACCTTCAAAGTTCAGATTCGTTGAGTCGTCCGGCGGGAAGGCAAGGGAGAGTGATGACATCGCGAGGAACATCACGGGGACAACCACAAGGCGTCGCATTGTTCCCTCCATGCCCGCGAGGAAGAGCAGTACGGTGCGGGGTGAAGCGAGGAGGGGCGATCGCCCTTGGCGTGCCGGGTGGCTCGCGACTTCTTCGTCACCATTATGGAGGGGGTGCCATTGCCCGTCAACTGTGAACGTGGAATAGAGCACAGTCCGCCAGGTATAGGCTGGGTCGTGTCGATTAGGCCAATTCGACCTTGGGGAGAGCGCGGAGCCGCCCAACGGCCTCGAGCAATGAAGTCCGTTGTAACAAGGTCCAGTATTTTGGAAAGCTTCCGGCGGAAGCGGGGATCGCCTCCCACATTCTACGCCACGCAAGGAGGCCAGGCGCCCCGCCGAAACCGCCAGCCCGCCGGCCGAAGGTCCCCGCAGGCCGCCGAAGGTCCCGTGTCCTTGACGGGATTCTTCCCGGGGGGCCAGCCGAAGGCCGCCGGAGGTCCCGCCGAAGGGCCCGCGCTCTTGGCGGGGCGAACTGGGCGGGATTCGTCCCGGACGTCCTTACCGGGATCCCGGCGTCTGTCCAGGGCTTCAGCGAGTTGCCAGGCCGCTTCAACGGATGGAGGGCTAGTCTTCCGGCCTGTAGGGAGCGTAACGCTCTATGTCTCCCACGTACTCGGGGAGACCGGTGTGGCCGAGCAACTGGCGAATGGCCTGGATTTCCCCAATGTGGTACCAGTAATGGTAGGTCATCCTTCTCAAAGCAGATCCAACGGATTGGCCAACCGCCTTCCCGTCCAGCAAGAGGTCATCAACCAGGGATCGGGTCGTGAGACCATCCAGGAATTCGGCGCTGGCGCGGATCACGTCTTGCCACACACGCATTGTGTCCGCCAGGGGAGGAGAACTCATGGGCGCGCCGTAGGCATAGGTAGTATTGAGTTCGGGGAAGATGAGCTTACCCTGGGATCGCTGCAGGAAATAGCGCTGCTCTTGCCAGGCCAGGTGGCCGACGGTCCAGCTGATGCAGTTCATAGGGGCAAAGTGGCGCGTACCGTCCTCCTCGGAGACCCCGTCAAGGCCGCGTAGCCACTCTGACCGTGTGAACAGCAATTGATCAATAAGCGGATGAGGCACCACTAGTCTCCTTGGGCGGGCCGCTCTGGCAGCCGCCTAACGGCCTCGAGCTACGAAGTCCCATGTTCTCTATGGGAAGCTGCCCGGCGGAAGCGGGAAGCTCCCTAGGATTGTCCGCCCGGCCGGCGGGCCGGACAAGTGGCCCCGAAAGCGTCGCCCGCCGGCCGAAGGTCCTGGCGGGTTTCCAGGACCGAAGGTCCCCGCAGGCCGCCGAAGGTCCCGTGTCCTTGACGGGATTCTTCCCGGGGGGTCAGCCGAAGGCCGTTCGTCCCGGACGTCCTTACCGGGATCCTGCCGAAGGCCCCGCGATTTGGGCGGGGGTGCCCTTCCAGGGTCGAAGATCCTGGTGATCTCCCAGGGCTTCAGCGAGTTGTTAGGCGCCGGGAGGGTACACATGCAGGAAGTCGGCAGATGTGAGTGAGGCCATCGGCAACACTCTGGGCGAGCCCAGGACGGATCATTCCACCGGGGATGGCGAAGCCTGCCGAGAAGCAACCATTACAACACTGCTATGTTTGCGGAGTTCTATCATCGTGTTCTAGGGTTATGACCACTTTCCCTCGAGCGTGTTCCTCTATCATGTAGTTGATGGCTTCGGCAACCGCGGGCAGCGGGTAGGACCTGTCGATGACGGGCGTGAGCTTGCCGGCTTCAAGAAGGTTGCCAATGAAGGCAAGGTCTTCGTGGTTGGAGCGTGCGAGCATATTCTGGACTCGCCTGCTGTCGACCCTCGAGAGGATGGGGCCGAGAACCAGTCCCTGCAGGATCTGAGCCATCGATCCGCCGAGGACGATGCAGACGCCGCCGGGCATGAGGGCGCGCCAGTAGTCCAGAATCGCGTGGTGGCCGTTGACTGCCGCAATCAAGTCATAGCGTGCCCCATCTGCAGCGAAATCCTCTCTTGTGTAATCAACAACGCGATCGGCTCCGATGCGACGGACCATGTCCACGTTCCGGGTGCTGCACACCGCTGTCACTTCGCCCCCGAAGGACTTCGCGATCTGCACCGCGAATGTGCCAACGCCACCTGAAGCGCCGTAGATCAGGACCTTCTGGCGGGCCTCAATATTGCCTCGATCGCGAAGGCCTTGAAGGGCAGTGATGGCGGCCACTGGAATGGTCGCAGCTTGTTCGAATGAGACGTTGGCCGGCTTGCGGGCAAGCTTGGTATCGGCCGCGCACGCGTACTCGGCGAATGCGCCTGGGGCAACTCCGAATACCTCATCCCCCGGTCGGAATCCGACTACTCTGCTCCCGACGGCCTCGACCCGCCCTGCCAGGGCCACTCCGACTTTCGGGTCCTTAGGGCTACGCCATCCGCCTGACAAGAGGCGGATCAAGATCGGCGACATCGTGAAGGGCCTCCAGTCCAGTGCGTTGAGGGAGGCCGCGTGGACTTTGACAAGGACCTGGTGGTCCTCGGGAACGGGCTGTGCTACCTCAGCGAGCTGAAGAGAAACGTGGGGAGGACCATATCCGGTCTGGAGGATGGCCTTCATCTGGAAGCTCCTTCCTCTGCGGCAGGGCACTGACAACAGAGAAGTTCGGACAAGCATGCAATTGAATTGTGGAGGAATTATGGAGGACCCGTGGAAGGACTTGTGCGAGCCGCCCTTATAGCCAAAGGGGTGGTCAACGGAGATCTTGGACCACAGGATCTCCGCCGTTTGGCACATTCCGGTTGTGGTGCATGCGTACCCACTTGAGGCGCCTAACGGCCTCGAGCTACCAAAGGTCCCATGTTCTTTATGGGAAGCTGCCCGGCGGAAGAGGGCAAGCTCCACCTGGTTGTCGCGCATGCCGGCAGGCCAGTCGCCCCACCTTTTGCCCCAGCCCGCCGGCCGAAGGTCCTGGCGGGTTTCCAGGACCGAAGGTCCCCGCAGGCCGCCGAAGGTCCCGTGTCCTTGACGGGATTCTTCCCGGGGTGACAGCCGAAGGCCGTTCGTCCCGGACGTCCTTACCGGGATCCTGCCGAAGGCCCCGCCGCAGGCCCCGCGTACTTGGCGGGGCGATTTGGGCGGGGGTGATCTCCCAGGGTCGAAGATCCTGGTGATCTCCCAGGGCTTCAGCGAGTTGTTAGGCGGCGCAGGTTTGAAGTTCGCGAGAAGGAAGCGAAGGCGCTCAGTTCGAGGTCCGGACGAGCCATCACCAAAGCCCGGTTTCCCAATGCTCTATGAACCCAAGAGCCTTGTTATGACTTCCCTTATCAGCAGAAGTACAACGGGCAGGAAGAGAGCAGAAAGCAAGCTGGTAAGCGTGCCGGGCCGCCACGGCCAGGTACTCAGAGCTTGGATGGACTGCTCTTCTTCTCTCAAGGCTGAGAGCACTGTGCGCATTCCCCCTACATCTTGGTAGTCCTGCTGTTCGAATGCGGCGGAGTGAATGCGCGCCAAGATCGTCGCGACACGGGAGTTTACCTCCTGCAGGAGCGTATCCTTTGCGGAAAGAAGACGCCGGTGCGCCCCCGCCAAGGGGAGATAGAACAAGAGAAGGGTGAGCACAGCAAAAGTCAAGAAGGTGGCGATTAGCGCTGTGTTTGAGTAGGCGGCATAGGCAGTGGGATCAGCAAATGAAGACAGAATCACGACAAGTACGAGTACCGCGAGTGTCGCCGTGTACCGGGAAAACCCATAAAGTGGGCGCCGGTTGAAGGGGTCAATCCGATCGGGCATGGCGTAGAAGGCCCCGATCTGACGCAATTGACGGAACTCCTTGATATCCGAATAGAAAGGCCAATCCACCGCCTATCATCCAGATTCCAATCCTCATTTGCGGGAATGCGTAGTCGACGGCCGGAGCGACGGCCATGTCGGAGAACCCACTGGCAGCCCCCCCCGCTGCCCCAATCACAAAGAATAGTGCCCCTATGCCACTCGGGATCGTTACGAACCGGTACTTGAGGTCTGCGTACTCCTCGTCGGTGACATCCAGGAGAGGACGATACTCCTCCAGTGCTTTGGGGGCGCCTTTCAGGAGATGGATCCCGAGCAAGAGGGGAGGGGTCACATAGAGAGCGGCTGTGCCAAGGTCGTAGCTGAACTCCCCTGGGGAAAGCATCCCTCTGCTCCAGGCCACCAGATGCTGAGCGATGCCAACAGCCGGGAAGAGCAAGACGATAGATAGCCAGTCGGCAATGGGTAGGCGGTCTAGCCAGTTGTAGAAGGCGTGGACGAAACTCGGTCGGTACGGTCGCTGATTGGTCCAAGCAGATGTCACCGCAGTTCCTCCTTCAACTCCCCATCACTCGTAACTCACCCGCACATGACTGCGACGCCTAACGGCCTCGAGCTACCAAAGGTCCCATGTTCTTTATGGGAAGCCGCCCGGCGGAAGCGGGCAATGCCTCCCTACCCTACGACTTGCCGGCAGCCCGAGCAAGCCGCAATCAAGGTCCAGCCCGCCGGCCGAAGGTCCCCGGCGTTCTTCCCGGGGGGTCAGTCGAAGATCCTGGAGGTTGGCCAGGGCTTCAGCGAGTTGTTGGGCGGCATCCACGCGCCGCCGCCGCTACTGATCAGGGCTTCCAGTGGGCGAACGCGATGCGCGCCCACCTTCTTCTCGGGCTGCGGATATTGGTTGAGCCGGTCAGCCAGCCACTCAAACCACTCGGCTCGCACATGGATGCCGGTGGCCTGCCTCTCCCATTCGACAAACCGACGCAGTCGCTGCCATGCTCCCCGGACAACTCCGCCCACAAGCAGATCGAGTGTCCGAAGTGGGACAACGCGGTAGAACACCATGACACCCCAGTACTCGAAGAGGTTCATGAGCAGCGCTGCGGCGTGGCGGCGCTCCTCATGGTCCCGGACATCCCCTGGCTGCGCATCGGCGGGGAGCTCGAGAATGACAGTGAGGGCATCGATCACGTCGCGTTGCACAGTGATGTCGAACACATCGAGGGCTGCCTTCTCTGCACGCGCCTTGGAAGACCGGCGGACCTCAAGGATTCCGAACAGGATGCCGGCGAGTAGTGCGGTTAGGGTCACCACTTGGAGCACAACATTGATGGTCGGCATTCGCTACCTCATCTAAGTTTCCGTACGGATGGACGCTACTAGTGTCGAGTATAACGACGATGCCGCCCAACGGCCTCGAGCTAAGCTGCCCGGCGGAAGCGGGCAAACACCTCTCCATTGTCGCGCATGCCGGCGGGCCGGGCGCCCCACCCTATCCGCCAGCCCGCCGGCCGAAGGTCCTGGCGGGTTTCCAGGACCGAAGGTCCCCGCAGGCCGCCGAAGGTCCCGTGTCCTTGACGGGATTCTTCCGGAGGGGTCAGCCGCAGGTCCTGCCGAAGGCCCCGCGATCTGGGCGGGGGTGATCTCCCGGGGCTTCAGCGAGTTGTTAGGCGGCATGGACGGACACTATGGTGCGCGGCCGATAATCCTCCAACCTGCAGGAAGCAAGATTGTGGCCAGCGCGATCTTCAGGGCATCTCCTAGAAGGAAGGGGAGACTCCTGTGACCAGTACCTCCTCAAAGCCAACAAAGCGTGAAAGCCAAAGGCTCCCAGTCGCGTAGATGATCACATTCCCGATGATCATGCTGGCGGCAGTTGACCACGGCCGACGGTCCCAGCCTCTCTCGCTGAGCGAACCTACGGCAAACGCGGCTACGACGAAGCCCACTAAGTAGCCGGCCGTAGGCCCGACGAACCTGACGAAGCCAGCGGTTCCACCGGCGAACACAGGCACGCCAACGGCGCCGAGCGTGAGATAGGTGACTACCGTCGCTGGACCTCGCCTGCTACCGAAGAGGGCTCCGAGGAGAAGCACGACGAACGTCTGCGCGGTGACAGGGACAGGGGAGAAGGGAAGCAATATCTGGAACTGAGCCGCGAGGGCGATGAGGAGACTTCCTCCAAGGATGAGGATGCCTTCGCGCCAGGCTCCTTTCGCGGACCAAGCCGCGTCGACCATGACTTGCTGATGGGAATGGGCAACCTGCATGAGTGACACCTCTCCACCAATGCCGCCTAACGGCCTCGAGCTACCAAAGGTCCCATGTTCTTTATGGGAAGCTGCCCGGCGGAAGCGGGCAACTCTCCATTAATTGTCGCACAGCTGGGCGGGCCAGGCAGCCCCACTCCATAGCCCAGCCCGCCGGCCGAAGGTCCTGGCGGGTTTCCAGGACCGAAGGTCCCCGCAGGCCGCCGAAGGTCCCGTGTCCTTGACGGAATTCTTCCCGGGGGGTCAGCCGAAGGCCGTTCGTCCCGGACGTCCTTACCGGGATCCCGTGGTGATCTCCCAGGGCTTCAGCGAGTTGTTAGCTCGCCGGGACTCACGCGATTTGTGAAGGAGTGAGATTCGCCTACGGATCGAAGCGCCTGGCCAGTCGTTCGAAAGACGTTTTCTTCGGGACAGTCATCACAAGTCTAGACGTTTGCCTTGGCCATGGCCTCAAAGTACTCGTACAGCCGTGGATTGTGTGCTTCTTCGCGCACCCCCAGTGCAAACCCCTTGATCCTCTCCCACACACCAGCTACCCATAACCAGTCAAAGACCAGTTGGGCGTTGATGAGCTCGTGTCGATGGAGAGTGCCCAGGGTTTCGTACCATCCGCAGATCTGACTTGCGTATGACCATTCCTTGCTTCCCTGTGGGAACTTCAGCTTGAACTCCTTGTAGTCGCCAATGAACCTATCGCTCCACAGGAAAGCGTTCGCGTCTTGGAGGCCTGACGTGGCTCCCCATTGCGCGAGTTGGAGCATCAGCGTGGCATCTTGGAAAGTCGGCTTGGCCATTTCCACCCTCCTAACGTATGGAACGGCTTGGAGGCGATCGTGGATGAAGGCGCGATGGGGCGAATCTCACTCACAGATACGATATATCAGATGCGGAGACGGAGCAACTGCACCGGCGAGCTAACAACTGATTCTACAACCTCGTTCTCCTGCCTGCACGCCTGCCTTCAGTAGAGCGGGCGCGGGCGGGGCTTGCACGTCGCTCCATCCGAACGGTGTGGGCGATAGGCCGGTCGCGCGCGGCGACGAGGACCAGCTCACTCTCATCGGGACCCGGTCCGCGCCGCCTCAACTGGCGCGCACCATCTCCCGCCCGCAGTCAATGGTACGATTCGAGACGACACTCCCAGAGGAGGTACACACATGGCTATGCCACAAGTCGGTGAATTGGCCCCGGATTTCACGCTCCCGTCGGATACGGGAGACACCATCAGGCTCAGCGCCCTGCGGGGCGGCCCGGTGGTCCTGTACTTCTATCCAAGAGATGACACCAGCGGGTGCACGGCGGAGGCGTGCGGCATTCGGGACGACTATGGCGCCTACCAGCAATCCGGCGTCACCGTCCTTGGCGTCAGTCCCAATTCGGTCGCCTCGCACGTCAGGTTCAGGGAGAAGTACCAGTTGCCCTTCCCGCTGCTGGCCGACGAGGACCATTCGGTCCATGAGGCCTATGGCGTCTGGGGAATGCGGAAGGAGCGCATGGGCGTCCTGCGGACGACGTTCCTGATCGCCTCGGACGGGAAGATCGCCCATGTCTTCGAGAACGTGAACCCACGCGGGCACAGCACGGAGATCCTGGCCGCACTGAAGGAGGTCCGGCAGTAGGCAGGCATGATCGCCCGACCGCCCGGAGCGCCGACAGGCTCTGCGCGCCGTCCCAGGACGGACTTCGCCGCTCGCCTGTGTGTCTCGCCTTCCATCCTGCGCGGCAGAGCTGCCGCCGAAGGTGAGACTCAGCGGGGACGGCAGACGATGACGCCCGCCGTCACTCGGCCTTCGGCCGAGAGAGCAGCTTGTAACCCCGCCCGCGCTGTGTGATCAGGTAGCGCGGGCTCGCCGGGTCCTGCTCGATCTTGCTTCGCAAACGGCTGACGAGTTTCTCCACCCGAGCGTCATCGATCTCGTCCAGGTAGCCTTCGCCCCACACGGCCGTCACGATCTGGTATTTGTCGGTCAGCTTGTCGCGCCGCTGGTGCAGGAGCTGCAGCAGCTTGTATTCGAGATCGGTCAGCACGGGGATGCGGACCTCGTCCACCCACACGTCGCCGGAATCGGGATCCAGGCGAACGCCGGCGGCAGCCGTCTCCGGCCCGCGCAGCCGGCGCGTGACGAACGCCTCGAAGATCGGCGAGAAGGGCCGGCCGGCGCGCAACAGCCCGAGCGACTCGAGGTGCTCGAGTTGCTGGGGCGGCAGGCTGCTGGCGGGCTCGACCACCAGGCTGATGATCGCCTCCTGCTCCTCGGACGTCAGCTGGTTCCAGATCTTGAGGCACTCGGCGCGCGGCGTTGGTTCTTGCCCGACGATCTGGAGCGCCTCCCCGAGCCGCTCGGTCTCCATCCCCCCGACGACCTGCGCCGCCGCCACCAGCAGCCCCAGGTGCCCGCCGGCCAGCTCGAGGCAGGCGGCCACGCGTTTGGTCCCCAGACCGGGGATGTTCAGCGAGCCGAGGATCTGTCGCGCTTCGTCATCGTCCAGGGGCGGCATCGGGTAGGTCGAGCGGGCGAACATCTCGGCGAATTCGTCTTCCACCGTGCTGCCGCGCAGGTCGGGGAGCACGCGCCGCGTGGCGGTCACGTACCCGAGTCGATCCTTGAAGCGGTCGCGCAGCGCCCGCAGGTTCAGCAGGGCGCGGTCATCCAGCGTCGTGTACAGCTCGTCGAATTCGTCGATCAGCAGGCACAGGTCGCGCCCCAGGTGCTCGCACAGATCGGTGAGCGCCAGGTTGAACGACAGCGAAGCGTTGAAGGCCGTGGTGGCGTCGGTGACTTCCTGGTGGTGAGCGCGGCAGGGTGGCATTGATGTCGAGCGCCACCTGATCGGCCAGCGCCTCGAGCAACGAGCGCAGGACGACCTCGTAGAAGCCCTGGGCCGAAATGGCCACCGCCCGATTGCAGTCCACGTAGATCATGACCGACCGCCGCCCGCACAGCTTGGCGTAGATGCGCTCGGCGGTCTGCCCGGAGAGGGCGCGCATCAGCGTCGACTTGCCGGTGTTGCTCAGGCCCACCAGCGCCGCACATCCTCCGGCAGATAGATCGGTCAGCACCCGGCGGGCAAGCAACTCGTAGGGCAGGACGGCCATCGGCGTTCCCCCATCACGACGCGACGGCAGGGCCAACGCAAGGTTGACCCTGCCGGGAGGAGACACGAGCGTGCACTCGAACGGCTGGCACGCCTAGGTCGTAGAGCGCATCCGCAGCTGGCGGGACACGATCACCACCACGACCAGCAGGACGCCCAACAGCACCAGCCCGGGCAGTCCGACCTCGTCGGCGAAGCCTGTGCTGGGGAGCGCCGTGGCGGTTGGCGTGCCTCCGCCGCCGCCCTGCGCCGCTGCCAGCGTCGCCTGAGCGATCGCCGTGGCGATGCCCGGGTCAACCGTCGACTGCGGGGTGGCCGTCGGCGAGGCGACGACGACGACCGCCGTCGGTGTGGCGGTGGCCGACGGTACCGGCGTGCGTGTCGGGGCCCGCGTGTTGGTGGGGTTCAGGGCGGCCGCCGTCTGCGTGAGCGATCCGGCCGTCTTGGTGTTGTCCAAGATGATCTGGGTCGCCTGCGCGTTGCGCGACTCCTGCTGGCGCGGCGCCACCACCAGCGCATACAGCGCCAGGCAGACCATGCTCAGGACGAGCAATCCGCCCACCGCCGCGGCGGCGAACACGAAGGTCCGGTTGGACGATTCCTCCGGCGGTGCGCTACCGACCTCGAAGTCTTCTGCCATTGTCGCTTCTCCTCACGCCATGTCCGGACGACGCCCTTGGTGATCCGGCGCCGGGGCACGGTCTACTGGATGACTTCCAGATTGGCCAGAGGGATCATCCGATTCCCCAGACCCTCAATCTCGACGGCTGCACTGCGGGCGAGCAGCCCGCTCGGAAAGTCGGCGGCTTTGACCGGCAGGTCGCGCACGATGCCGATCGCGCCGTGGAACGGCGCTCGGAGCACGCGCACGCGCACGCCCGCCGCCAGCGGGATGACGTCGTCGGGAACATCCGCCTGCCGGCTGGTCGGCATCGGGATGATCACTTCGGGGCGCTGGTAGCTATAGCGATCTCCCGGGCGGGCGTCGACGGCGGCATCCCGCCCGACGTTCCCGGTCAGCATCGCGTAGGCGACCGTGTTCATCGGCAGTTGGCCGAAGCCCTCGGTGATCATCAGCGGGTACGGCAGGCGCAGTGCCACGGGGATCAGGTCGGAGGTGATCGAGCCGAGCACGATCCCGCGCACCATTAGTTCGGTCGCCTGGTGCAGCGGGGCGGGCTGATCGCAGGTACCGCCGATCAGCACGGCGCCGCGCAGGTTGATATCGAGCATGTCGGTCTGCATCCGCGCCGCCGGTCCGCTGCCCAGCGTGCGCATCACACCGAAATCCTGCCGGCCGTTGCCCCAGATGCCCTGCACCAGTGCCGCCGTAGCCTCCAACGTCACCGACTGGGTCCCGTCCGACGCCACCACCATGGCCGGCATGCCGGCCCTCAGGCCGACCGGCTCGCCGCGCACCTCGAACAGCACGCGGCTGCCCTCGATGGCGACCACGCGGCCGTCGGCCGGTGCACGCACCGTCCGGCGGGCGACACCCACCGGCCCGGCGATCGTATCGCCCATCTCCACGCGATCGCCCTTCTGGCGGACCAGGAAACTCGGCGCTTCCTTCGGCGGCACGCCCAGACCGCGGGCCAGGTCGAGGTACACGTGGCGGGGTGCGGTCTCGGCTTCAGCAATCACGTCGACGGCCTGCACCCGTTCGTTCAACCGGGCAGTCACCGTCCCGGCAATGGGCAGCGTCCGGTCCCGCCGGACAATCGTCAGCGGCAGGACGTGCGAGACGGGAGGCAGGTAGGCAGATTTCATGGCCCGGTGAGCCCCGGGATGCAAGAGAAGTGCCAGACCGTCATTGGAGCGCCCCGATGTCGAACAGCCACTTCTGGTTGAGCTCCCGGCGCCGGCCGGCATCCTTGGGCAGCGACAGCGGGCGACCTCGAGCGTCGATGATCAGCCCGACGGCCCCGCCGGAGACTTTCAGCGCCCCGGCCTTCCCGGGCCCGCCCAGGCCGACGTCGAACCCCCGTTCCGGACGGAGCGTAAGCCGGCCGACTTCGCCCGGACCCAGGGGGAGCACGACCAGTTGGCCGAGCCGGACCTCGCCCTCCAAAGCCGCCTGGCCCTCCCGCTCGAGCTTGACCCTGGCCACGGGCCGCCCGGCCCGCCCTCCCCCCATCGGGGAGACCACGGTTCCCAGGCTGACGAAGCTGCCCGACTCCAAGACGTGAACGGTGACCAACGGCAGCACGGCTGCCGCCGCGCCGAGGGCAGGCGTCAGGCTGTGCGGGTCGAGGACCAGCGTGGTGATCCCGGTGGGCTGCAGCGAATCCAGGAGCGCCAGCGCGGCATAGCCCGGGCGCGGCGCCCGTGACAGCACGCCTCCGCCGGCCAGGATCGGCTCCATCTGCGGAAGCCCCGCCATGCTCCGTCCATCCTTACCCTTTGGCCAGCCTGCCCGCGCCATCCCAAGCGCGACCTGCAGAACCTGGCGCGCCAGCGCGAATTCCAGGTGCAGTTCGTCTCGCTCCATCGGGATCGTGGCCGGGTGCAGGCTCTTGTTGAAGATGTAGTCGCGCACCAGATCGTCCTGCAGGTCGGTGGGCAGCCAGCGCGTGATCGACTCGATCGAGGTGTGCCGCAGCAGCGACGGCAAGGGGCGCGCCCAGACCAAGGTCGGTGCGCACCGTCAGGCGCAGGTCGCCTCCGAAGCCGGCGGCGATGGTCGTCTGCGAAGCACCGACGTCGACGCCCAGCACGCCCTTGCGCGGGTCATAGGTCTGGCTCAGGTGACGGATCACGCGCCCGAAGGCATCCGCCGTCAGCATCACGTAGCCGCCCGACCACTGGCGCATCTCGTCGTAGCCGGAAATCTTGGCCCCGCGCAGCTCGGCGATGACCTCGGCCAGCCGGTTGCGCGCCGGGGTCAGATCGTCACCCTCCAGCCCGGGGCGTACATTGGGCGCCAGCGAGACCGAGGTCCGGTCGGCGAAGCGTTCGACGATCGCGGCCCCTAACTGGCGGTTGCCGGCGAACAGGACCCGCGGCACCGGCCCGCCGGGGCGCAACCCGGCCGCCATGGCGACGCCCTCGACCAGCCGCAGGACGGAGGCGCTGGCGCCGCCGTCGGTCCCGCCGACGATCAAGATCAGGTCGGGCCGGGCGGCGAGGATCAAGTCGATCTGTTCTTCCTCGCGCCGGCGGTCAGCGAGCCCGATCTCCTCGATCACATCCAGGTAGGTGGAGGTGGCCAGGCGCCGGCCGGATTCCAGCGACACGCCGGGGGTCAACCCCACCAGGACGGCGCGCAGGCGAGGACCGGCGGACGATGTGGCGACGAATACGTCCACGCCCGCGCCCTGCGACGTGCTGGGCATGATCAGGCCCTCGGAGTCGTCCAGCAGCCGGCGGCCGGTGATGGTCTGGACCTGGTCGAGCGCAATGCGCACGCCTTCGCCGATATCGAGCAGCGGCGTCGTTGCCGTGGAGAGCGAGCGCCCGGTGGCCACCAGGCGATACTGATTGTCGACCACATCGAACAGGCTGGCCCGCGTATGGACGCTTCCCACGTCCACCGCCAGCAGCGTTTCGGAGTCGACCATCGTCGGCAGGTCCATCATCGTCCGGCCATCAGCCCGGTCAGGGCATCCATCAGGAATTGAACCCGCTGCGTCAGGATCAACAGCGTGGCCGAGAGCGCACCGGCATACATGACCCCGAAGGCCAGCGCGATGAACGACCGGCCGAGCGCACTGACGGCCTTCCCCAGCAGGCCGATCGGCCCCAGCGGGCGGCCCTCACTCCCCGCACCGCGGCGGAGCGTGAATCGGAAGTAGGCCAGCGTGCTGAGCGTGCCCGTCAGAAGGATGACCAGGTTGACCACGCGCTCGAAGCCGGTTTCGCCGGTCTGCGGCGAGACCACGCCCGGATCGAAGGTGCCCATCGCCGCCATCGATTGCGGGATCAGCGTCCCGGTGATCGCCCCGCCGACAACCACCGCCGCACCGACGCCGACCAGGAACGCGGTGGAGAACGTGCCCAGCCGCGAAGGCCCCGGGACGAGTTTGAGAACCAGCAGGAAGGCCAGGAGCGCCGGGACGAGCAGCGTCAACGCCGCCGTCGGATTGAGCAGTCCACCCAGGCCGGCTTGCAGGATGGGCTGAAGAAGTCCGGGCCACAACACCGAGCGGGCCGCCAGCGCGCCGGCGTAGCCGGCCGCCACGCCGATGAAGAGATGCGTGGCCAGGCGGAAGAAGGGGTTGTCACCGATCAAATAGCTGAGGACCATGATCGTCAACAGTGCGGCGACGATCGGCCCGATCAGCGTGTCGACGAGTGCGGTGATCTCGGTCATGCTCGCTTCGGCCTCGGCCGCGGCTTGACCGCGTGCAGGATCCAGGCGCCGAGCCCGGACACGGCGCCGCTGATCAGCAGGATCTCGAGCACCAGGATCCCCAGGCTGAAGGGGTTCCAGCGTTCGACCGCCGGGCCGGGCTTACCGTTGCGCAGTTCGTAGGCCACCGCCGCCGGTTCGCCGCTCAACAGCCCGTTCACCTGCGGACGCAGGGCTTCGTAGTAGGGCCGGATCATCGGCTCGACTCCGGCACTCAACACCATCACCAGCGGCTTTCCCTCCAGCCATGGGCTGGCTTGCTCAATCCACGACCGCGCACTTTCCGCGCCGGCGGTGATCACCACCACCATGCTGAAGTCGGACAGGGACCGCACGCCCTCGAGGACCGGTGAGCCCCACCCGGTCATCGACTCGTCGCCCGAGTCGACCGTCGCGGCGAAGCCGCTCAACACGGCGCCGCGCGGGTCGGCGGAAAAAAGCTGGATCGCCGGCACGCCGCCGGAGAGATAGCCAAGGTGAACGAAGTCCTCGCCCGTCTGGTAGTCGTATGCCGCGCCTCGCTGGCGCAGCAGCCGCTCGGCCAGCGGTGGGCCCGTCGGCCGCGTCGAAAGTGTCGCCAGCGGAACACCCTTGGTCATCAGATCTTCAAGCAGGGGTCCGGCAACCACCTCAAGCTCGCCGGCGTTCGCCGGCTCGAAGTCGAACACCAGCAAGGCGGGCCGATCAGCGGGCAAGCCCGCCACCAGATTCACCAGCGGCGCGAGCTCGAGGGGTTCGACGGTCGGGAGTGCGAACACCGACAGGCGCAGGACGATCGGCAGGGCGACGGCCAGCAGGAGCAGCCCGGCGACAGCCCAGCGCAAGAGCGGCAGACGGCGGCGCGCTCGCCCGGTCGGGGACAACTCGCGCAGTTCGTCTTGCACGAGCCTGGTGAGCTGCTCTGCCTGCGCGTACTGACGCTCGGTGACGTTCAGGCGCGTCGAGCCGACGCCGGAGATGCGCGGCAGCGCCACGACCGGCTCGGCCATCAACACGCCGCGCAATCCGGCCAGCGGACCGGCGGATTCGACCGCCTGCTCGTCTTCGGGCAGGATCTCGACCACCGAGCGGAAGGTGTCCACCGGGCGCATCGCTTCCAGCCAGGTGGGAAGCGTGGCCGGCGCCAGATCGGGGCGGACATCCGGTGCAATGGCCGCCTCGGACGGCATGTTGCCCGCTTCGGTCAGCCAGTCCGGGACGTCGACGTTTTCCATGTCGAAGTCCGACCCTTCGGCTCCGCCACCGCTCGCCACCAGCGCCTGGACATGAGGCATGGGCGGAGCAGCGTCCGGCTGCCGCAGATCCTTCATCCATTCCGGCTCTGCGATCTCGATCGGCGGCGCTGCTTCGGGCGCGCTGGTCGTCGGTAAGACGAGCGGGGGGTGAGTGGGCTGCGAATCCGGTTCCTCAAACGCCGGGGCCAGGCTGGAAAGCCCGGTCTCATCCTCGAGGTCGCCGATCCCGAACGGCGGAGTCGGTGGAGGTGGGGCCGGTGCCTTGCCCAGTTTGCCCGTCGAGCGGGCCGCGGGTATCAGATCCTCGGTCCGAGGTCCTGAAGGGGCCAGGCGATCCGTGCTCTTCGCCGGCTTCGGGGCCAGCGGGCCGGTGGACCGCGCCGCCTCGACGGGAGGCGTTGTTGGTTCCGGCTCGGAGAGAGGCGGCTCGGGAGCCGTGCGTTCCGATAGTCGGCCGGTCCGCGGCTCAGGCTCGGCGGCGGGCGCCTCCGGCTCAAGCCACGACGGCGCCGGCGGGCCGGACGTGGAAAGGAAGTCCTCCACCGGTACGTCGCCGGGCGTCGTGAGCAGCCCGGTCAGGCCGCTGTGCCAGCCGGTCTTCTCGAGATCGAAGACGTCGGGCAATGGCTCGCCGGCTTCGTCCAGGGCGTCCTCGTCGACGCCTTCTTCCGCCTGTCTGGCGCGCACACGGGCGAGCCAATCTGGAATCTCGCCCTTTGCCGCCGGCGGTGCTGGAGGCGTTGGCTCACTCGCCGCAGCCGGAGCAGGCGCCTCTTCCTCTAACCATGCAGGCAGGTCACCTTCCGGTGGACCCGCTTCCTCTGACGATGCCTCGCGCAGTCGGCTCAGCCAATCCGGGGAGTCCGCGCCGCGCCCTGCAGGGCGCACGGGCGGCTTCGGCACTTCGGGCTGTGCTTCGGGAGAAGGCTCGGGAGCGCCTTGCCCCCAATCGCTCTGCGACCAGTCCGGGTCGGTGGAGCGCAAGCGCGCCAGCCAGTCGCCATCGTCGGTCGGTTCCGACGGCTGCTCCGGGGCCGGGGGCTCATCGTCCGGCCCGCGCAGGCGGGACAGCCAATCCGGCATCGGAGGCAGCGGCTGGTCGGATGGCGGAGGCGCTGCACCCCCGGGAAGGACCGGCTTGAGCCGCGCCCCGCAGAATCCACATTCATCGGCCCCTTCGGGGTTGGGCTTGCTGCACATCGGGCAGCGGACATCTGCCACGGCTCAGTCCCCGTAGGGGCGGTCGGCCCCGAGCAGAACGCGCAAACCGGTGGCGACGGCGCCCAGGGCGATGCCCAGGACGATGCCGCGCGCCGCCCCCGCCGCCCACACCTGCGCCAGCCAGTTGCGCAGCCACCCGAAGTAGGCCGTCATCCCGCCGCCGCCAAACGGCCAGGGCGCGGTGCCCAGCAGGACGAGCAGGGCGGTCAGGATGAAGATCAGGCTGTAGACATCGCGGCGGCGCGCCACCATGCGCACACCGGCCACGGCCAGCGACACAGCCAGCAGCGCCATCAACGTCGCTTCGACCGGAAGCTGGATGTACTCGAACAGCGAAAGGACCACCCGGTTGTCCGGGCCGAACACCAGCCCGAGCACCAGCGTCCCGAGCAGGATGATGATCAGCAGCGCACTGTAGGGCCAGCCGGTCTCCTGCTGCGTGACCTTGTGCATGTGGGCTGCGAGCAGATTGAGGATTCCCAGCAGGAGGGCCGTGGCCGAAAGCAGGATCGCCCAGCGCATGAAGAGCAGGCGAAGCTCCTGCAGCGTCTGCCACTCAACGAAGTAGCCCGCCAGCACGACCCCGCCGAACGCCATGGCGACCGCGGTCCAGATGATCCACGCGCCCAGCTTCACAGCCCGACCCCCAGCGTGCGGAGCAGCGTGCCGACCAGGATGGCCAGGATGACCAGGACGCGGACGACGTCTTGCGTGCGCAGGCTGGCGCCGTGGAACACGCCGGCATTCAAGTAGGCGCCGCCGGCGAAGACCTCTTCGCCCACGAGCGGGTGTTCGGCCGTGGCATACAGCAGCGCCTGCGCGTGCACGTCGTCACTGCCGCCGACGACGAACGCCTGTCGCCGCTCGCCGAAGTCCGCTGCCAGCGCACCCTCGGCGCCGAAGGATCCGTTCAGGATGTGGACCGAGACGCCTTCGGTGGCGAGGACGGCGGGGATGCCGGCGGCGTACGAGTAGGGCGTGGCCCCCAGCATCCGGCCCGAGGTCGGTTCGAAGCGATCGCCGGCGCCGACGCGCGCGTGCGCCGTGCGCAACGTGTCCTGGGCCAGGATGGCCATGGCGCCATCGGCCGTCGTGGCGACCGCCGGTCGGTCGCTCATCACCGTTGCCGATGCCACCCGAGAGAGGACGACCAGCCCGGCCATGGCCGGCGCCGACTCCGGCCCGATGACCGAGCCGGTGCCGAGGGAGACGTGAACCCGTTCGCCGGCCTCGACGGCGTGTTCGATCGCCGTGCCGAGCGCCTCGAAGCTGGGCAGCTTGCGGAAGGCGGGCTGCCACTTCCGTCCCAGGAGCGCAAAGATCAGGAGCAGCAGCGTGAACGCGCCGATGACGGCCAGCCCGAGCCAGTCGAAGCTCATGGCGGCGGCTCCCGACGCAGGCTCTCGACCAACCCCGCCACGCGCTGCGGGTCCTCCAGCATGCCCACCAGCCCCGTGCGGCGCGATGCGTCCGGACCGATCAGCGGCCCGACCATGTACCCCAACTGCGCGCCGACCCAGGCCAGCGGTGCGAGCGCCTCGATCAGCGTTGAGGCTGCGCCTTCCAGGCCCAGCGAGCGCACGCGCGCCGCGAGTCGATCGTCAAACGATCGGTCGGGGTTCATCGCGGGCAGTATAGCATAAGCGTTTGGGGCGGGCCACAAGGCACCATCTGTGGCGGTCGGGTGTGGGACACGGCGTGGATCTTGGAGACGTCCCTCCCCCGCGAGCGTGAGTCCGGCGCCCCGCGGGGGATTGTTGGTTGCGTCATGACCTCCATCCACTATAATGCGGAACAGGTGTTCGAGCGGCGTCCATGAGCCTGAATCTCCCTCAGATCCTTGGACAACTCGAGAAGATGGGTGCGGCGCTGGCGGAACAGCAGGCCGCGCTGCGCCGGCTGCAGCCGGCTGCCAGCAAAGCGCTCGAGCACGCCGCCAGCCTTTCCCCGCAGGACCTTTCGGCTCAGGTTGCGCGCGCCGGCGATCGCTACCGAGGCGCACGACCCACGGACGAACCGCTTCTCACCGCTGCCGCTGCCCCTGCCATCGAGCCCGGCCTGGTCGTTTCCGGCGCCGACGGCTCCCAGATCTACCCCGACCGGCATGCTCCAGCGCTGTACTATGTGATCCAGGTTGGCGGGCTGGCGATGGAGACCGGGTCGGGCCGGCCTCCGCAGACGCGCACGCAGCCGCAGATCTTCTACCTTCCGGAGGACCTGCACGATCAGCAGGGGTATCCGGTCGGGAACGCCATGATCAACGGCCGTCGCGACGCGGAGGAGATGAAAGCCCTGGCCGAATGGGCACAGGCTCACGCCGGCCGACCGTTCGTCGCCCTGCTCGACAACGGCCTGCTGCTGTGGTTCGCACTGCAAGTGCGCGAGCAGAACCAGAAGGACGTCGATCGAATCCTGCAGGCCTATCTCGGTCACCTGGACAGCCTGCAGGCCAGCGGCGGATGCGTGGCGGGATTCATCGATCGACCGCGCAGCGCGGACGTGCTGGCACTGGCGCATCTCTCGACACTGCCGCCGGATGCGGTGAACGATCAGTCGCTGCGCGCCAACCCGTTCCGCTCCCTCACCGACCGGGCTCTGTTCGACGACCTGCTCGGGCCGGGCCAGCGCTCGGCCTGTTTCATCGACAGCTCGCCGCTGAATCGCGATTTCGAGACGAAGGGCCATCAGGTCCGTTTCTTCTATCTGAAGACCGACGCTCGGGGGACGATCGCCCGGGTTGAGGTACCGGCCTGGGTGGCGCAGGATCCGGCGCGGCTGGGGCGGGTGCACGCCGCCATCCTCGACCAGTGCCGGGCGACGGGGGGTTTCCCGTATGTCCTCGTGCGGGCCCACGAACTGGCCGTGGTGACGAATCAGGATCGCCAGCAACTCGAAGGGCTCATCCAACAGCGACTCGTCGACAGCCACGTAGCCGGGCGCGCTTCGCAGAAGGCGACGACCAAACGTTGGACGCGCTCGCGCCGGAAGCACCAGCTGTAGCCGTCGCAGGTCGCCGGGGCCGCCGACAGGCGCGGCCGAGAGAGGGAGTATGACCGAAGACGATCGACCGATCGGGCGGGTGACCCGCTGCAGCACGCGCGGTTTCGTCGGCGCCGTCCGCCTTCCGGAGCCCGAGTGGCCGGTGTTCGGGACCTACTGTCAGGCGGAGGCCCAGCAGGGGCGCAGCCAGGTGATCGGGTTGATCTACGACCTGAGCATCGAGGACGACGAGCTGGCGCGTCAGCTGGCCGCCTCCGAGTCGCTCAGCCCCGAGCAATTGGCCGACAGTCAGGTCAACCGACAAGTCCCGGTCGAGTATCGGGCGCTGGCGATCGGCTATCGGAACGGCGAGAGCTTTGTGCAGTCCCTGCCGCCGCAACCGCCTCTGACCCTGGCGCCCGTCCATCGCCTGTCCATCGCCGACGTGCGGAAGTTCACCGAGCGGCTTGAGTTCCTCAAGCTGATCCTGGCGGTGCCGGAGATCCCGGTGGACGACCTGATGGCCGCCGCGCTGCAGGCGGCGGCGGCCGCTCGTCCCGAAAGCGAGCGCCGCGCCTATCTTGTGTCCGCCGCGGCGGAGTGCGCCCGGCTCGTGGGCCGTGACCTGACGCGGCTCGAAAGCGTGGTTCGGTCGCTCCGTCCGCAAAGCTGAGCCCATCGAGGATGCCTGGCAGCCGCGGGACATGGCGCGGCGTGAGGGAGAGCGCATGACCAACACCTCCGAACTCAACTCGTACTTCGGCCCGCGCCCGGGCGAGACCCCGCTGGGCATGGTCGTGGGCGGCTCACTGTCTTCCGGGCTGCTGGTCAAGCTCGACCCGCGCCTGTCGATCGAGAAGCTGGCCGTCGGGCGCTACGTCGTCATCCGCGGCACCAGCGGGCGCAAGTTCTTCGGCATCGTCACCGACATCGCCCTCGACGCCACCAATCCCGATTTGATGCGCCAGCCTCCCGCACCCGGCGACGCCTTCGCCGCCGAGGTCTACTCGCGGCAGGTGGCCTACGGCACGCTGTCCGTCAGCCCGATGTTGATGCTCGATCCGGAGGACGACCAGCCCCGCCCCAACAAGACCGTCCCGGCGCATTTCGCCCCGGTGGATGAAGCCTCGGCCGAGGACGTCGAGCGCGTCTTCGGCGCCGAAGACGAGAAGCACCTGTTCCTGGGCACCCCGCTCGACATGGAGAGCGTGCACGTCAACCTCGACCTGGAGCGTTTCGTCGAGCGCTCCTCCGGCGTGTTCGGCAAGAGCGGCACGGGCAAATCCTTCATCACGCGCATCCTGCTGGCCGGGATCATCCGCGCCGGCAGCGCCTCGGCGCTGATCTTCGATATGCACAACGACTACGGTTGGGCGGTCAAGGATGAGGCCGGCCGCGAGTTCAAGGGCCTGCGCCAGCTGTTCACCGCCGGGCAGGTCCGCGTGGTGACCCTGGATGAAGACACGTCTCGGGCGCGCGGCAGCAAGGTCGACCGCGTCCTTCGGATCGGGACACAGCAGCTCGAGCCGGAGGACGTCGAGATGCTCTCCGGCCTGCTGGGGCTGAGCGACGTGCAGACCGGCGCGCTGCCGTTCCTGCGGCGGCGCCTCGGGCCGGGCTGGATCGACCGGCTGCTGAGCGACGCGCCCGACGAGGAACTGGCATCGCTGGTCGAAGAGGAGCGCATCGTCTCGTCGACGCTCGGCGCCATCCAGCGCAAGTTCGAATTCTTCCGCCGCCTGGGGTTCCTGGTGCCGGGCGCCGGAGACGACGCCGTCGACGCCATCTTCCAGCAGCCTGAAGCAGGGGCAGAGCGTCGTCCTCGAGTTCGGCCGCTACGGGAACACGCTGGCGGCCTACATCCTGGTGGCCAATTTCCTGACGCGCCGCATCCACGAGCGCTACGTGCGCCAGAAGAACGAAGCGGTCGGGCAGGAAGGCGGACGAGCCGCAGCCGCTGGTGATTGTGATCGAGGAAGCGCACAAGTTCCTCGACCCGGCCATCGCCGGCCATACCGTCTTCGGCAACATCGCCCGCGAGCTGCGCAAGTACAACGTCACGCTGCTGATCGTCGACCAGCGCCCAAGCGGCATCGACGACGAAGTGATGAGCCAGATCGGCACGCGGGTGACCTGCCTGCTGGACAACGAAGCCGACATCCGGGCGGTGTTCTCCGGCGTGAGCGGCGCCGGGGCGCTGCGCGAGGTGCTGGCCCGCCTCGATACGCGGCAGCAGGCGCTGATCCTGGGCCACGCCGTGCCGATGCCGGTGGTCGTGCGCACGCGCGACTACGACGAATCCTTCTACCGCTGGCTCGGGGCGGCGGACGAAGGCGAACGCAAGCAGCGCGCGAAGAAGGGAAGCCAGGCGTTGTTCGGGGAGTAGGGGATCAGTGGAAGCGATAGAGCGGCCGGCAGCAAGCGCCAGCATACGCTATTCGCAAGATTGTTGGTGCTAATTGCTAGTCGCTAGCTGCTAGTTGCTAGCTGATGCTACCTGCCAGTTGCGCGCGATTCAGGCAGTCGCCCCACCGATCGAGATCATGAAGACCATCGCCAACAGGCAGATGATGCCGGCCAGGACATACCCCACGGCCGCCGCCCGATGGCGCGACTTGTTGAGGCGGTTCATGCCGCTCAGGTAGGCGTTGAACTCCCCCACAAACTGCTTGTTCGCCTCCGCCAGCAGCGGCTCCGGGACGGCGCCGGCCTCCGGGGTATCGCGCTGCCGGATGGAGAACGGCCGGATCTCCTGTCCGGTCTCCCGCCAATGGATGTAGGCCGAGTAGAAGAAGAAGGCGGCGAAGAAGAGCCAGATCGGATACAGGTAGGCCATTCGGTCCTCCCACAGCCGCGCGAATCGCACGGCCCCTCGTTGTCATCCTGCAGCAGGCAGATTGGCGAGCCGACTCGGAGGAGATTATAGATGACTCATGCCCCGGGCGCAGTCGTCCTCTCCTCCCATCCTCCGGGACCCTGGTCCGGTTGAAGCCTGATGCGTGCGGACCCCCGACCGGCGCGATCGGTGACGGCTGCCTCGCTCGCGCTGCTCTCCAGGTCTTGCGTCCTCCGGCTTGAAATCGGGGACCCTTCAGTGCCCATCTAACACTAGAACATCTGTGCTATACTGAGCCTGTGGATGCCTTCCACAAACTCACTTTGGCCACCTGCCAGGCCACCTTCGAAGCGGAAGCCGAGACTTCGGTCTTCAGACCTGCCCCCGCGCCGGATCGCCCGGCGGGACTGAGTGCAGGCCAGGTGTCCCGCCGATACGGATCCCACCCCGGCTCATGGTTCGCCGATCTCGACGGATACACCATCCCGCTCCACATGGCCGTCATGCCGGGCGGGCGCCGGCTCCCACTCCTCAAGTCGATGCTGACGACCGCTTGCGAGCGCGACTGTCTGTACTGCGGATTCCGCGCCGGATGCGACCCGCAGCGCGTCACCTTCCAACCCGACGAAATGGCGCGCCTGTACTTCGGACTGCATCAGCGCGGCGTCGCCCACGGCCTGTTTCTTTCCTCGGGCATCCTCGGGGGCGGGGCACGCGCCCAGGACCGGCTGCTCGACACCGCGGAGGTGCTGCGCCGCAAGCTCGGTTATCGTGGCTACCTGCACCTGAAGATCATGCCCGGCGCCGAGCGCGATCAGCTCGTGCGCGCCATGCAGTTGGCCGACCGCGTGTCGATCAACCTGGAGGCGCCCTCCGCCCCGCACCTGCGCCGGCTCGCGCCCCACAAGCATTTCGACACCGAGCTGCTGGCGCCACTTGGCTGGGCCGAAGAGGTCCGGCGCGAGCTCCCACCTGAGTCTGCCTGGCGCGGCCGCTGGCCCTCAACCACCACACAGTTCGTCGTCGGCCCGGCCGGGGAGACCGACCTCGACTTGCTGTCGCTCACCTCTCGGCTCGGCCGGCGCCTGGGACTCGCCCGCGCGTACTTCGAAGCGTTCGGACCGCAACCTGGCACGCCCCTCGAGGCCGTCGCCCCGGAAGACCCGCTGCGCGCCCACCGCCTGGTGCAGGCCTCCTTCCTGCTCCGGGATTACGGCTTCGACCTGGAGGACCTGGCTTTCGATCCCCGCGGCGGGTTGCCGCGGCACGTCGATCCCAAGCTGGCCTACGCGCAGGCGGTGCTGGCCGGATCACCGGTGGAGGTCAATCGCGCCCCGCGTGAGATGCTGCTGCGCGTCCCCGGCATCGGCCCGCGCACGGCCGAAGCGCTCCTGAACGCCCGCCGCCAGCGCTCGCTGCGCAGCCTCGATCAACTCCACCGGTTGGGGGTGATCGCCGAACGCGCCGCGCCCTACATCACCCTCGACGGACAGGCGCCGAGCCGGCAACTAACGCTCCGGTTGGAACCCTCCCGATCCCAGTAGGGGCGATGCAGCATCGCCCCTACCCGGGTCCACGGACCTCGGCCGCGCGCCGGGACCGCTGGATGCTCCGACCCCAGCATCAAGACAGTACCTGCGTCGGTCTCCCCGCCGACGGCGAAGCCGAATGGGCCGCTTCCCCGACGCCCACGTCGGGCCCGCCCCATGCCGGTGCCGGCGGATGCGCCTACTCCCGCCTTCCGAAGTCCCTCCGTTGAGCACCCTCCCAACCTGTCATTCCGCAGTTCGCCGGCGCCAGGGGATGGCCCTATACTCGGCGTGGGGTCCGTCTCGACTGCCTTCGCCGCAGCCACAACCTCATCACGCAACGTCGCCGCCATCCCAGGGAGGTCCTTCCTATGCCCTCCGTCGCGACGCTCGATTTCCAGGTGACCTCGCGCTGCAAACAGGCGTGTCCGGCCTGCACGTCCCCGCCCGGGGATACCGAGGAAGTGGATACGCAACGCGCCGCCGCCATCGTGCGCAAGGTTCGCGCCCTGGGCGTGCCGCGCATCGTGTTCACCGGCGGCGACCCCCTGCTGCGCCCCGACGCCGGTCTTCTGTTGCGGCTCGCCCGCCAGGAACGGCTCGAGGCGGTCCTCGTCGACCCCCGGCGATGTTCTCACCCCCGGCTTCCTGCGCGCCTACGGGCGCTGGATCGATCAGGTTGCGTTCCCGCTCGATGGGCCGAATGAGGCAGTCTCCAGCCGCAGCAAGACCGCCGGCCACTTCCAGACCATCCTCGATCGCCTGGAGTCTATTGGCCACCCACCCGCGCATCGATCTCAAGATCAACACCGCCGTGACCCGGCTCAACCTGGACGCCGTCCCCGAGCTGGTGGCGCTCCTTGATCGGCTCGCTCCCACGCTTCCCAATCGGTTGTCGGTCGACATCTACCAGGCCTATCCCTGCGCGCAGCCAACCCCCGATTGGACGGAGCTCGTGGTCAGCGATGATCAGTTTACGGATCTGCGCAGCAATGTGGAGGTCGGGCGGCGGGCTTACCGCATTCGCTGGCTCGACCGCCACGCGCTGGATGGCCTGCGGCTGACGATTCTGCCTGACGGCCGGCTGGCGGTCGTTGCGGACGGCCAGATCCACGACCTCGGCCCATTCGTCGAGATCCGCGATCTGGAGGCGGCGCTGCCGGGATCGGGCTTCCAGCCGCACGCCATCTCGAGCACGCGCAGACGTGGACCTCCCGTCGGCGCGAAGAGGCTGTGGCCCGCCAAAACGAGACCGTCGCCCAGTAGGGCGACGGCACGCAATTCCCCTCCACGAACGATCCGTGGTCGGAGCTCTCGCCGCCCCGCCGGCCGCGTTCGTCGTCGAGACCAGCGGAGTCCGAGTCTCAACCGCCCCGCATGTAGTCCAGCGCGTACTGGGCGTCAAGGTAGTTCGGGTTGACCTCGAGCGCTGCGGCGACATCCTCGAGCGCTCCCCCCAAGTCTCCCAGGCTATAGCGCGCCCAGGCGCGCCACAGCCTCGCCTCTTCGGATTTCGACGTGCGGTACAGCGTCGCCGTCGCCAGGTCAGCTACATCCTCGAAGCGGCCCTGGTGGAAGTAGGCGATGTAGGGACCGAACTGGTAGCGTGTGAAGCGCCAGGGCAATCCCAAACCCAGCGCGGTATCGAACGCCTGCGCCGCTTCGCCGTAACGCTCGAAGTAGGACAGGTTCGTCCCCAGGTTGAACCACGCATACGCGTCCTGAGGGATGGCGGCGATCTCCGCCTGGCTGCGCTCGAGCGCCCGCTGACGGTTGATCTCCGGATCCGATTCCTCGGCCAACAACTGAGCGATTGCCTCCACGTCCTCCGCCGGGAAGACGACCAGGAACACGTGGTTGAAGGCATGCCAGCGTTCGTCCAGATCTTCGTACGACACGGGCAGGTTGGCGCCGTGGTAGGTGTCCTGGGTCATGAACTGATTCGAGGCATCGTCATAGCCGGTGAGCAGGACGTAGTGCGCCGCCCAGCCGCCTCCGCCCTCCGACTCAGGCAGGATCAGGCTCTTCTCGATGATCACCGGGTACCCGGCGGCCAAAAACCGCTTGAGCGTAACCAGTTCGGCGCCCACGCGGTATTCGGCGTTCAGCCAGCCGGCCCGGGTTCGGACATAGTACGCAAGCTCCTCGATGTTGACGTTCTTGTCCCCAGGGTCGGGCTTGAGCAGGCCGGAGACGTCCCGCTGGTCGCCGTCCCAGCCGAAGTAGCGCATGGCCAGGGCGAGTGTCGCCGGCCCGCAGTTGTTCCAGTCCTGCTTCTCCCAGGCGGGCGCCGGGAGGCTGGCCGATGCGGGGAGCGGCGTCGAAGTCGGCTGCGGCGTGCCTTCGGGTTCCGGGAGTGCCGGTGTCGGTGACGTGAAGAACGGAGTAGGCGAAACGAACTCCGCGACCGCATGCGCCGGCGTGGGGAGTGTCTCGCCGGGATGCAGCCATCCGGCCACGATGCCCGCCGCGGCGTCGAGCCGCCACTCCAGGCGATCTTTCACCCAGCGGATCTGGTACACGCCGAACAGCACGCTGCCCGTGAGCACCGCGCCCGCCAGGAACCAGGTCGCCGCCATCCACCGATTTCGCATCTGCCCGGGCATTCTAGCCGCCCTGGATGAGCCGCCGGTGAGTGGCTCCCGGTTTCCTGCTAGAATCGGCCACTGGGATGGAGTGTCCATGACCAATTCCACTTCGATCGTGATCTTCGGTGCCTCCGGGGATCTGACTTCGCGTAAGCTGATCCCGGCACTCTTCAGCCTGCACCGCAAGGGGCGACTGCCTGCGGGCTTCCACCTGGTCGGGATGGCGCGCAGCGAGATGGACAGCGCCGCATTCCGGGCCGAGCTGCAGGCCGCCTCCGCCGAGTCCGATCCCGCCGCCTGGCCTGCCTTCGCGGCGCAGCTCGAGTACCTGCGCGGCGACCCGACCGACCCCGCTTCCCTGGCGAACCTGGAAGGCGTCCTGACCACGGCCGAACGCGCCAACGGCGGCGCGGCCCATCGCCTGTATTACCTGGCCACCCCGCCTCACGTGTACGCCGACGTCGTGCTGCGACTGGGCGCTGCCGGGATGGTCGATCGGACTTCCGGATGGCGTCGCGTGGTGATCGAGAAACCTTTCGGCGCCGATCCGGCCTCGGCGCGGGAGCTCAACCGCCTGCTGCATCAGGTGCTGGCCGAGGAACAGATCTACCGCATCGACCACTACCTGGGCAAGGAGACCGTCCAGAACGTCCTGGTCTTCCGCTTCGCCAACAGCATCTTCGAGCCGCTGTGGAACCGCAACTTCATCGATCACGTGCAGATCACCGTCGCCGAGACGGTCGGCGTCGAACACCGCGGCCCGTTCTACGACCGCGTCGGCGTGGTGCGCGACATGTTCCAGAATCACCTGATGCAGGTGCTGGCGATGGCGGCCATGGAGCCCCCGGCGTCCTTCGACGCCGAGGCGCTGCGCGACGAGCGCGTCAAGCTGCTGCGCGCCGTCCGGCCGTTCCGCCCCGAAGACGTAGATCGCATGGCGCTGCGCGCCCAGTACGATGGCTACCGCGCCGAGCCCGGCGTGGCCGCCGACTCGCGCACGCCGACCTTCGCCGCGGTCCAGCTGGCCATCGACAACTGGCGCTGGCAGGGCGTGCCGTTCTACTTGCGGTCGGGGAAACGGCTGGCAGCCAAGGCGACCTCGATCGTCATCCAGTTCAAGTCCGTCCCGCACGTGATGTTCCCGTTAGCCCCCGGCCGCAGCATCCGCCCCAACTCACTGTCGATCTGCCTGCAGCCGGACGAAGGCATGCACCTGCAATTCGAGGTCAAGGTCCCGGGCACGCTGGCCGAGATGCGCTCGGTCGACATGGAGTTCCACTACGCCGAGGACTTCGGCGCCGACGCCATCCCCGAGGCCTACGAACGCCTGTTGCTGGACGCACTCAACGGCGACCCGTCGTTGTACACCCGGGCCGACTCGATCGAGCTGGCCTGGACATTGGTGGACCCGATCCTTCAGGGCTGGGAACGGCCGGGGGCGCTGCCCTTGCTGACGTATGGACCCGGGACGTGGGGCCCCCCCGAAGCAGACGCGCTCCTGACACGCAGGCGGCGCGCCTGGTCCACCGACTGCGTGCGGCATGAAGCCTGACCGCGGAGGCAAGATGCCGGAGGACGAACTGATCGTCTACGCCACCAGCTGGTGCGGCGACTGTCACCGCGCTCGCCACTTTCTCGAGGAGCATCAGGTCGCCTATCGCTGGGTCGATATCGACCAGGATCGGGAGGCCGAGGCGCTGGTGAAGAAGGTCAACCGCGGGAACCGCAGCGTCCCGACGCTGGTCTTTCCCGATGGAACAACGCTCGTCGAGCCGAGCACGCTGGAGCTGGCGCGGCGCCTGGGGCTGGAGGCCTGAGGAGGGCGGATGGATAAAGACCTGCACGCATTCCTCGATCGCCTGGAGGCCGCCGGCGAACTGGCGCGCGTCTCCGCCGCCGTCTCGCGCGATCTGGAGATCACCGAGATCATCGACCGGGTGTGCAAGGGGCCGGCGCAATCGAACCGCGCCCTGCTCTTCGATCACGTCGCCGGCTTTGAGATGCCCGTGGCAGCCAATCTGTTCGGCACGCCGCAGCGCATGGCCTGGGCGTTGGGCGTCGAGAATCTGAACGAGCTGGGCGAACGGCTGGGCGCGCTGCTCGACCTGCGCCTGCCGCACGGGCTGGGCGGGATGCTGTCCCGCGGCCAGGACCTGCTCAACGCGCTGCGTGCCGTCGGTGTCGGCCCGACCCGGGTGCGCCACGCGCCGGTGCAGGAGATCATTCAGAAGGACACGGCGTCGCTGGAGTCGCTTCCGATCCTGACCTGTTGGCCCGGGGACGGCGGGCGATTCATCACGCTGCCCCAGGTGATCACGCGCGACCCTGAGACCGGCGCGCGCAACGTCGGCATGTACCGGCTGCAGGTCGTCGACGAGCGCCGCCTGCTCATGCACTGGCAGCGCCACAAGGGTGGCGCCGAACACGCGCGCGTGGCGCGAGCCTCGCGCAAGCCGACCATCCCGGCCGCCATCGTCCTGGGCGGTGATCCGGCCTCGATGTGGTGCGCCTCCGCCCCGCTGCCCCCGGAGATCGACGAGTACCTGCTCGCCGGCTGGCTGCGCGGCAAGCCGGTCGAATTCGTCGAGGCGGTCAGCATCCCGCTCGATGTGCCGGCGCAGGCCGAGATCGTCCTCGAGGGCTACGTCGATCCGAACGAGCATCTGCCCGAGGGCCCGTTCGGCGATCACACCGGTTACTACACGCCGGTCGAGCCGTTCCCGGTGTTCCACCTCACCGCCATCACCCGCCGCAAGGACGCCGTCTACCCGACGACCGTCGTCGGCATCCCGCCGATGGAGGACGCCTGGATGGGCAAGGCGACCGAGCGGCTGTTCCTGCCGCTGATGCGCCTGTTCCTGCCCGAGATCGTCGACGTACACATGCCGCCGGCCGGCGTCTTTCACAACCTGGTGCTGGTGTCCATTCGCAAGCGATTTCCGGGACATGCCCGCAAGGTGATCCAGGGATTGTGGGGCCTCGGGCTCTTGATGCTGGCCAAGGCGATCGTCGTCGTCGACGAGTGGGTCGACGTGCAGGACCTGAACCAGTCCGCCTGGCAGGCGCTGGGCAACGTCGACTGGTCGCGCGACATCGTGGTCACCGACGGCCCGGTCGATCACCTCGACCACGCCTCGGCCCATCACTCGTTCGGCGGCAAGATCGGCATCGACGCCACGGCCAAGCTGCCCGAGGAAGGCCACCCTCGCCCGTGGCCGCAGCCGGTCGGCATGAGCCCTGAGGTCAAGGCCCGTGTCGACGAAGTTTGGACGTCACTTGGGATTGGGGTAGGATCAAGGCGGGCACCGACTTTGGATGCCTCCCGCAGAATGTATGTGACGACGCACCGGTCAGGTGATCGACGGCGAGCGCGACCAGTGCCGCGCCACTGGCGCTATCCGTTGACACCCGAGGGAGACAGGCATGCCCGAAAACCGACTTCCGGGATTGACTGCCAAGCTTGAGCGCGGTCAGCGCAAGACCGACCGAGATCTTCGGCCGGCTGACGGCGGCTCAGTGGGAACAGGTCGTATACGACGATCCCGCACCGTGGACGCCGCGCAGCCTGGTCGCCCACTTCCTGTCCTCCGAGCTGGAACTGCTGCGGTTGTGCCAGGACGTCGCCGCCGGCGGCCCGGGCGCGCCGGAAGGCTACGACTACAACGGGTTCAATGCCGAGCAGCAGCCGCTGTATGCATCCGTCCCCCCGGCGCAGCTCCTCGAGGAGATGGGCGCGGCCCGCGGGCGGACGCTGGCATGGCTGGGGACGATCGATGAGCCGGTGTTGGACCGTGTCGGGCGACACCCGGCGCTCGGCGAAGTCAGCCTGGAGATCATGATCGTCGCCATCTACGGCCACCAACTCCTGCACATGCGCGACCTGCAATCGAAGCTGGGCCCGTCCTAGGCTGATCGGGGCAGGCAACGACACCACCTCGCCGATCCACGGGTCAGGTGGTGTCGTGCTCGTCGATCGATTCCACCATCAAGCGTCCATTTGGGTGATACTCGGCGGGGATGCTGTCGATCGCCCATGCGTCGCAGTCGCGGAATGGACCTGGCGCTGCCGGGCATTCGAGATCGGCCGTGACCCGGGCGACGAAGTGAATCGGCGGACGTTTCAGATGCGAGGCGTCACCGGAATCCCCTGCGGCACGCGGCGGCGTGTGAAGCGCCAGCACGAGTGGGACGAGTGCCACGGCCGCCCCGAGCCAGGCCATCGCGTTGTATCCGACGGCGGCGAACACCAGCCCGCTCCCCAGGCTTCCGGCGGCCGAGGCGAACCCGACGAGCAGGTCGTTGAACCCCTGTGTCCGGGCACGCTCGTCCGGCGAGAGCTGATCGGCCAGCAGCGTCGAGCCCCCGACGAAGCACAAGTTCCACCCCAGCCCAAGCAGGAAGAGCGCCACCGACAGGGGCAGGACCTGCGGCGAAACGGTCGCCAACGCGCAGGCCGTCAACAGGCCGACGGCGCCGACGGCGATCGTCGGCCGACGCCCCCATCGATCGGCCAGCCGGCCCGAGACGACCGAGAAGGCGTACATCCCAAGCGTGTGCGACGAGATCACCAGGGAAACCGATCCGAGGCCGTGATCGTGGGCGCGCATATGCAGGCTGGTGATCACCATCACCATGACCATCACCATCTGGCCGAGCACCATGGAGGTGACCGCCAGGCGCGCGTCCGGCGTGGCCAGGATCACCCGCAAGGGCCGCGCCCCTCCGGCGTGCAGGTCGTCGACCGGCAGGAGTGCCGCCACGCGGCGGCCGAGGTCGCGCGGGTCGGGCCGCAGCATCGCGAACACGACCACCGCCGCAAGCAGGAAGAGCACTCCCGAGACGGCGTACGCACCGGATAGATCGCGCCGGCCCAGGCTCACCGCCCATCTCCCCGCCGGGCCGACGAGCAGCGGACCGAGGATCGCCCCGACCGTTCCACCCAAGACGACGGTCGAGATCGCCCTTCCACGCTCGGAGGGAGGATGGACCTCCGCCGCAGCGAAGCGCCCGAGCGTCACCGCCGCGCTCGCCACTCCCATCAGAGCCAGCCCGACGAGGAAGACGGCGAAGGAGCCAGTGTCCACCGCCAGAAACGCAAGGACGCCGCCAACGGTGCCCAGCACCAACCCAAGCACCAGCCCGCCCCGCCGCCCGAGCACGTCCATCAGGTAGCCCCAGGCGAGGGCCGCCCCGGCCGTTCCCGAGGAGATAGATCGCGGACGGGACGCCGGCCCAGGCGGCCGATCCGGCGAGCTCCGCACCCAGGATCGAGGCCAAGGTTGCAGCGGCGATGAAGCCGGCAGACGCCATGCTCTGGGCGGTAAACAACACCCAGGTCAGCCGTCGTGCAGACTGCCCCAGCATATCCAGCGACCAACTCTCCAGGTGACCAGTCATCCTTTCAGGTTATCATGGAGTAAGCAGTGTCACAATATCCGATTACCTCAGATCTTGTGCCCGGACACCGGGTCCCACCGGCCCGCGTGTTACAATGCGCCTGGTTCCCGGCGCAGCGCCGGGAGATTTCGTCCGGCGGACCGCCTCCTCGATGCGCAGCCTCTCACGCATCCGCGCCTTCCTCGACCTGATCAAGTTCGAACACACCGTCTTTGCGCTGCCCTTTGCCTACCTGGGGATGGTGCTCGCCGCCGGCGGCTGGCCGGACGGGCGGACATTCCTGTGGATCACCGTCGCCATGGCTGCCGCACGCACGCTGGGCATGGGCGCCAATCGCCTGGCCGACCGCTGGATCGACGCTCGCAATCCACGCACTGCCGGGCGGCCCCTCGTCACCGGCACGATCTCCTCGACTACGGCCTGGGCGGGCACGACCCTCGCTGCTCTGCTGCTGGCGCTGGCCGCCTACCAACTCGGCCCGCTGCCCTTCCGCCTGCTGCCCGGCGCCTTGCTCTTCCTTATTCTCTACCCGTTCTCCAAGCGGCTGACTCTGCTTTCTCACCTGATGCTTGGCATGACCGACGCCCTTGCCCCGCTGGGTGCCTGGGCGGCGGTACGCGGCAGCCTGACGCAGCCCTCCGATCTCCCGGCGTGGGTCTTGTTCGTCATCGTCACGTTGTGGATCGGCGGCTTCGACCTGATCTACGCCATCCAGGACGTCGACGTCGACCGCCGCGACGGGCTGCACTCGTTCCCGGCTCGTTTCGGGGTCGCTGCCGCGCTGCGCCTGTCGGGATTCGCCCACGCGCTGGTCAGCGCTGCTGCTCGTGGCACTTGGATGGCTCCTCGGCCTCGGCCCGGCCTACTGGGTCGGCCTGGCGATCACCGTCGCGCTGCTGGCCTACGAGCACGCCATCGTCCGCCCCGACGATCTCTCACGCCTGAACCTGGCCTTCTTCAACGTCAACGGCGTGATCAGCGTCACCTTGTTCGCCGGCACGCTGCTGGCGACACTTCAGAACCCCTAGGGAGGCCCGCGCATGAAACGCCTGATGTTGTTGACCGCCCTGCTCGCCCTGGCTCTCGGCGCCTGCGCCCCGGCTGCCACGCCGGCCACCACGCTGCGCATCGGCGTGCTGCCCATCCTCGAGGCACTGCCCGATGTACGTCGCCCTCAGCCAGGGGCTGTTTGCCGAGGAAGGTCTGCAGGTCGAGTTCGTCCCGGCCGCCTCGGCCGCCGAGCGCGACCAGTTGATGCAGGCCGGCCAGATCGACGGCATGATCAACGACCTGGTCTCGACGCTGCTCTACAACCAGCAGCAGGTACAGATCGTCATCGTGCGCTTCGCCCGCGTGGCCAGTGCACAGGATCCGGCCTACCGCATCCTGGCTTCCGCCGGCAGCGGCATCACCGGCGTCGACGGACTGCGCGGCGTACCGATCGGCGTCTCGGAGGGCACGGTCATCGAATACGTCACCGATCGGCTGCTCGAGGCCGAAGGACTGACGGCGGACGAGATCGAGATCGTCGCCGTGCCCAAGATCCCCGACCGGTTGGCACTGCTCGACTCGGGCGAGCTTCAGGCGGCGACGCTCCCCGATCCGCTCGCCTCGTTGGCACTGCAGGCCGGCGCGGTGCTGATCATCGACGACACGGCGCACCCCGAGTACGGGACCAGCGTGCTCTCTTTCCGCAAGGCGATCGTCGATCAGAACCCGGAGGCCGTGCGCGCCTTCCTGCGTGCGCTCGAAGCGGCCACCGCCGAGGTCAATGCCGATCCCGGAAAGTGGAGCACGCTGCTGACCGAGAACAAGCTCGTCCCGGCCCCCCTGGTCGGCAACTATCAGCTGCCCACCTTCCCCTCCGCCTCGGTTCCCAGCGAAGCGCAGTACGCCGACGTGCTCGACTGGGCGATCGCCGGCGGGCTGATCACCGGCAGCGCGGCCTACGCCAACTCGGTCGATGACAGCTACTTGCCCTGACCTTCGGCGGCGCGGGCGCGCCCGGGCTCGGCACGGGGACCGATGATCGAAGTCGACGCGCTGACCTTCCACTACCCGGACGGCACGGCCGTCTTCGAGGGCTTCACCTGGCACGTGGCGGCCGGCGAAGCCTGGGCGGTGCTGGGGCCTTCTGGTTGTGGCAAGACCACACTGCTCTATCTGCTCGCCGGCTTGCGGATGCCGAATCTGGGTGCCGTGCGGATCGGCGGCGAACGCGTCGCCCGCCCGCGCCCGCGCACCGGTTTGATCCTGCAGGACTTCGGGCTGCTTCCCTGGGCGACCGTACACGACAACGTCGCCCTCGGCCTGCGCGTCCGCGGCTTTTACGGACCGGATGGCAAGCACGCCCCGGCCGGAGAGGCGGTGACCGCCCGGCGCGAGATCACGCAGGCCTGGCTCGACCGGCTCGGGTTGTCCCATGTCGCCGGCAGTTATCCCGGGGCAGATCTCCGGCGGGCAGCGCCAGCGCACCGCCATCGCCCGCACCCTGGCCCTCTCCCCCGATCTGCTTCTGATGGATGAGCCCTTCGCCGCGCTGGACGCACCCACGCGCGAGGATCTGCAGAACCTGACGCTGCAGCTGCGCGCCGAGACCGGCCTGACGACGATCGTGGTCACGCATACGATCGAGGAGGCGGCGCTGCTCGGCAGACAGGTGCTCGTCCTGGGCCGGCTTCCCAACCGCCTGCCGCGCTTGATTCCAAACCCGGGCGCCGCCGACCCCGCCTTCCGCTCGTCGCCCGATTACGTCACGGCCTGCGCCAGGCTTCGTCGCGAGTTGGAGGCGGCCCGATGAAGCGCACGTCCGTCCTCCTGGCGGCGGTGGCGCTGGGCATCGTCTGGCAGATCGCCGCCTGGGCGCTGCATCGCCCGATCCTGCCCCCGCCGCTCGAGGTCTTGTCGGTCTTCGCCACCGAGATCTTCGGCGAACTGGGGCTCGACTTCCTGGCCAGCCTGGCGCGCGTCGTCGCCTCGATGGCGTTGGCCGTGTTGACCGCCGTGCCCGCCGGCCTGGCGCTCGGCCAGTCTCCGGCGCTCAACCGCGTGTTTTCCCCTGTGATCTACATCCTGTACCCGATCCCCAAGGTCGTGCTGGTGCCCGTCATCCTGTTGTTCCTCGGCATCAGCGACGTGGCCAAGGTGGTCATCATCTTCCTGATCCTGTTCTTCCAGATCCTGGTGCTGGTGCGCGACCAGGCCGCCGCGATCCGTCCCGAGCTGGTCGCCTCGGTGCGCAGCCTGGGGGCGGGGCGCCGGGCGCTGTTCCGCTTCGTCTACTACCCGGCCAGCCTGCCCGCCATCCTGACCGCGCTGCGCCAGTCGATCGGCACCGCCGTCGCCGTGCTGTACGTCGCCGAGCTGTTCGCCACGCAGCACGGCCTGGGCTACTACATCTACCTGCACGGCTCGACGTTGTTCGACTACCCGCGCATGTACGCCGGCGTCGTGGCCATGAGCCTGCTCGGGCTGGGGCTGTACTTCGGCGTCGATTGGCTGCAGCGACGCCTGTGCCCGTGGCAGTTCGCCCGGTGAGCATGCCCCTCGAGACGGCCGTCCTGATCGTCCCTCCCTTCGAGGTGCAGGCTTTTGCCGCTTCGTTGCGTCCGCGCGACCCCCCGAGGAGATGGTCCCACGTGCCCGCCCACATCACGCTGCTGTACCCGTTCGCCCCGCCGGAGGATACGGACCGCAGCCTGCCGCGATTGCGGAGGGCCCTGGCGCCCGTTCGGCCCTTTGCCGTCACCCTCGATCGCTACGGCCGCTTCCCGACGGCCATCTTCCTCGAGCCGGCCGATCCGAGTCCGTTGATCGACCTGTACGGGCATCTGGCCGCCGCTTTCCCGGAGTACCCGGCGTACGGCGGCGAGTTCGGCCCCGGGCTGCATCCGCACCTGACGCTGGCTCACTCCGAGGACGGTATCGGTCTGCACGAGCTCGCCTCGCGCCCCGCTCCGTCTTTCACCTTTCGGGTCGATCGACTGGTGGTGTACGCCGGGGCACCGGATTCGAGCGTGCCATATGTCCCGCTGGCGGTTGCACGCTTAGGGCGGGCGGAATGAGCGAGCTGACCGGCGCGGCCCGCGCCCGCTACGTGCGCCGAATGTTCGGCCGCATCGCCCCGCGCTACGACCTGCTCAACCGCTGGATGACGTTCGGGCTCGATCGGGGATGGCGCGCGGAACTCGTGCGCCGGCTGGACCTGCCGCCCGCACCCCGCGTGCTCGACCTGGGGGCCGGGACCGGTGACCTGGCGTTCGAGGTCCTCAAGCGCCGGCCCGCGGCGCGCGTGATCGCCCTCGATTTCACGCCCGAGATGATGACGCTCGGCCGGCGACGTCCGGGCGGCGAGGGCGTGCAGTGGGTGGTGGCGGATGCGGCGCAGCTTCCTTTCCCCGACCGGGCCTTCGACGGCGCCGTATCGGGGTTTCTGCTGCGCAACGTGCCGGACATCGATCGCGCCTTGTCCGAGGAACGGCGTGTCCTCAAGTCCGGCGGCCGCGTGGCCTCCCTCGACACGACGCCCCCGCCACGCTCCTGGCTGCGCCCGCTGATCACGTTTCACCTGCACGTCGTCATCCCGCTGCTGGGCCGGATCCTGGCCGGAGAGTCCGAGGCGTATACTTACCTGCCGCAGTCGACCGAACGCTTCGTCGACGCCGAATTGCTCGCCGCACGCATGACGGCCGCCGGGTTCCACGGAGTCGAATTCGCCCGACGGATGCTCGGCACGGTCGCACTGCACTGGGGCGCCCGCCCGAACGACTGAGATGACCGAACCTCGACCCTCCCGCGTGATCGTCGCCCTGACCGGCGCCTCCGGCGCCGTGCTCGGCGTGCGCGCCCTCGAACGCCTGCGCACGCTCGGGGTGGAGACCCACCTGGTGCTCAGCGCCGCGGCGCGTATCACCATCGCCCAGGAGACCGACCGCAAGGTCAGCGACGTCCTGGCGCTGGCCCACACCAGCTACGATCCGCGGGACATCGGCGCCACGATCGCCTCCGGTTCGTATCCGGTGCTGGGCATGATCGTCATCCCGTGTTCGATCAAGACACTGTCCGCCATCGCCAACTCGTACGCCGACGACCTGATCGTGCGCGCCGCCGATGTCACCCTCAAGGAGGGCCGCCCGCTGGTGCTGGTCGTGCGCGAGACGCCGCTGCACCGCGGCCACCTGCGGCTGATGGACCTGGCCGCCCGCGCCGGTGCAGTGATCTTCCCGCCCGTCCCGGCCTTCTACCAGCGTCCGGCGACGCTCGACGAGATGATCGACCAGACCGTCGCACGGGCCCTACAGCGCCTGGGAATATCGGACGCCGGCGTCCAGCCCTGGAAGGGCCTGTGACGCCACCGTCGGAGCCCGGCGATGAACTCGATCCTGTCCGTGCCTTGCTGGACGAGACGACGACCATGGTCCTGGCGACGCGCGGGCCGAACGGGACGCCGCGCGCCACGCCGGTGTTCTTCGCCGTCCACGACATCCTGAAGCTGGTCTTCCTGTCCGATGACGGTAGCATTCACAGCCGGAACCTGCGCCGCGCCCCGCAGGTCTCCGTGGCGCTCTATCCCCAGGAATCAGACTGGCGCAAGCTGCGCGGCCTCCAGATGATGGGGAACGCCGCGGCCCTCGCGGGTCCGAGGCCGAAGCGCGCGCAGCAGGCGTACGCCCATCGCTTCGGGTTCGTCACCGAGCTAACGCAGGCGCTGGCTGCCAGCCAGATCTACGCGTTCGTACCTACCTGGATCCGCCTGATCGACAACCGCCGCAAGTTCGGCTTCCAGCAGGAATGGACGCTCGGGTGACCGAGCGCGATCTGGAGCTCGCCGCGCTGCGCGGCGAGCCGTCGTACGTCTGGCGCGCCGGGCAGCAGCGCCGACTGCAGATGATTCTGGCCGCCGCCGGAGAGCGGGCGGCCGGACGCGTGCTGGATGACGGCTGCGGCCTCGGGCTGTACTTGCAGCGACTTGCACCTCACGCACGCGCGGCGTGCGGGGTTGAGTTCGACGCCGCGCGCGCCCGCCAGGCCGGCACCGATGGACTGCCCGTCACCCGCGCCGCCGGCGAGCGTCTGCCGTTCGCCAACGACAGCTTCGACCTGATCCTGTCCCACGAGGTGCTCGAGCACGTCGCCGACGACCGGCAGGCCGTGGCCGAGTTCTCGCGGGTGCTGCGTCCGGGCGGCCGGGCCGTGATCTTCGTCCCCAATCGCGGCTATCCCTTCGAGACGCACGGCATCTTCTGGCACGGGCGCTATCGGTTCGGCAATATCCCGCTGGTCAACTATCTGCCACGGCCGCTGGCGCGACCGGCTGGCGCCGCACGTCCGCGCGTATTCCCGGGCCGATCTGGAGCGCCTGATCTCTGGGCTCTCCCTGATCCCGGTGCAGCGGACGGTGATCTTCGGCGCGTACGACAACTTGATCGCCCGTTGGCCGCGTGCCGGTGCGCTGCTGAGGTCCGGCCTGCAGGCGCTCGAGCACACGCCCCTGCGAGCCCTGGGCTTATCGCATCTGTGGGTCGTGGAGAAGCAAGACACGACCTGACACGCGGCAGGATTTGCCATGCGTCAGGTCGAGGGTTGTCCCGATCCCGCGCGACGGACGTGACACGTCGCTGCGCCACGTGTCACGTCGTCCATCGTCCCGTGTCAGCGGCAGTCGCGTTCCGGGGGCACAGGGTAGATACTCGGATAGGCGGTGAAATCCACCGTCGACTCGCCGAGCAGGATCCCCTGCACCTGCACGCGGTCGGGCTCGAAACGGTAGAGCGGCAGGTACGCCCACACTTGTCGGGCGCCGCCATCGTCAGACGACAGCGCGGCAGAGTACGCCCCTCCCGCATCGGTCTCCGCCACGGCTGAGGCACCCGCCTCGTCCGGGCCGTAACAGATCACCACGCCCGGCATCGCCTGCCCGTATTGATCCAGCACGGAACCCACGATCGTCGGGCGGGAGAGCAATGCCCCGGTGTCGAACGTCCCGATCGACGGGAACGCCGGCGTTCCGGCGATCCCCAGATCAACAGTCGGCAGCAGCGACCCGAGTCCTCCTCCGCCGGGCAGCAGCCCACAGCCGCCACAGGCGATCGCCAGCGGAACGAGCAAGCCAAGTTGGCGCATCCGAACCCTCGCCCCTCGATTGGCCGATGGTGACCTGCCATCGGCAACAGACCACGAGCCATCAGCCGAGCCGAAACGCGGCCAACGGCCTCCGCACTTCGCCGCGCTCACCCGGCTTCTGTTACTGACTCGGGGATCGGTCGCCGGCATCGGAGGACCGATGGCTAGGCGCATGACACCGGCCTCGCCGCCCTCCTCAGCGCTTACGCCTGAGCAGCAGCACTAAGACGATCACCAGGACGAGCGCCCCGCCGCAACACAGGCCCAGCGCCGGAGCGAGCATCCAGCCAGGGAACCATGGGCCAAATCGATTCCAGTCGAAGGGAAGATCGAGTGGATACATGTCGGACGAGGCCTGCAAGCGCGCCACCTCGCCCTGAGCCAGGTGCCACACCAGCTGGTTCCCGTCGACCTCATCGGCGTTGTGGCTGCCGATCTTCCCCGGAAGTTCCAGCGTCCAGGTCACCGCAACCGGCGTGGGCAGGCCCTCCCCCGTTGCCGCGCCGATTTCAACGTCATAGACCACCAGGCCCTCGCGCGAGCACGAGCTCACGGACGGTCAACGTCTCGAACTCGTGATACAGGCCTGCAAGCGATTCGGGATCGTCGAAGGTCCGCACGGATACGCACCACGTCTCCTCGCCCCGCAGCTCCTCCTCGAAAGTCGACTTCGACGGGGCTCCCTCCGAGTCTAACGAGAAGGACTCGCAGAGGCTGGCCGCCGGGTCAGCGGCGAGTGAGCGCAGCTGCTCGACCTCCTCCGGCGAGAGCCCCACCTCGGTCGTCAGAGTCCCGTCGCCGGACGACTCGATTCTCGTGGTCACGTTCATCTGGCATCCGGCCAACAGGATCGCCGTACCGATCCCCAAGGCCGTAAGAAGTGTCGACTTCACAAGCCCTCCTCAGATGCAGCTCTCGCGCCGCGCTTCGTGGGCGGCATGGCCGCCTTCGCCGGGCTCGAGTCCCGGGTGATCCCACTCACCACCTGACACGTGCCTGCGCCATGTGTCAGGTGGTAATTCCCCGTCCCACGCGCTCCAGAGCCGTCAGCGCCAGCAGCGTCACCCAGCGTGACGGCTCTTTCTTCTGGGCAAACTCCCAGCCTTCCCAGGCCTTCCACACCGAGGCTGGCGTGATCCGTCCGGCCGTCGTCGAACCAGGCGTCCAGATGTCGGGCCATTTCGAGCAGGCGAGGGTCGCCTCGCGTCCAGGGGAATGCCGTCAGCACGTTGAGCACGTGCAGGACGTCATACCACACCAGCGGCGCCTTGGGCTTGCAGAAGTCGGTTCCCATGTAGAACATGTAGGCGTGATCCTGACGGCGCCGCTCCCACTGCGAGAGAATCGCCTCCGTGCCAAGCCGGGCTGCATGCTCATCGCGGTTCGAGGAATCGGACAGCGCTTTGAGCATCGCCAGGTTGGCGAATGGACACCGGTCGTCCTTGCGGCCGGGGCCGCGCCACCCACCGAGTTCACTGGAGACGGCGCACGGCCAGCCGTTCTCGCGGACCAGTCGGGTGAGTGCATCCAGCGCCCGCTGCACGGCCGGTTCGTCCTGATAGCCGAAGCGCAGCAAGGCGTAGACGAGCAGCGGCGCGTCGCACAACGCCCAGGCCCACGTGTCCTTCCCCGTCCCGCCATACGCCGGCTGGATGTTCATAACCACCTGGAAGGGGCCGTCAGGAGATGCGTGAGCCATCACCCGGCGTGCGATCCGATCGATCCCCGGATCGCCACGCGTCAACCCGAGATCTGCCAGGAAGGTGAGCTTGTGGATCGGATGCCCGGCGGACTTATGGCCGTTCAGCGGAGCGACCGGCCACGCTTGCAGTTCCTGCACGATGGCACGCACTTCCGGACTGGCGATCATCCGGCGGTGTGCCTCGCGTACCGCCGGCGAGCCTCCCTCCCCCAGCAGCCCGAGGCGCGCCTGAACCTCCACGAAGGGCGGCCCGGCCAGCAGCCAATCGATCGTCGTCGGCATGGACGGCATTGCTTGATCGACTCCAAACCAGGCGTACCGGCCTGGACGGATTACCGGGTGCGGATGCGTTGGTCCGCGCCCGGCCGGCCTCAGCCGGCGGTGATGTCGCCCACCTCCACCACGTCCACCGGCACACCGTCGATCTCGACCGGCAGCACATCTGCTTCCGCCAGCATCGCGCGCGGGATCTTCTGCCGGACCATGATCACCAGCGCCACTTGCGGTTGGCGACGGCCGCCTTGCGTGCGAAGTCCGACGCCGACCCCCACCACGTTGGCCCGACGCAGCAGCTCGGCCTCATGAGCTTTGCGGACGGCCTGGGCCTGCTCCAGGGTTGACTCGTCCTGGCTCATAGTTCAACCGCCAGGGCGCGTAGCACTTCGTCGATTGGATTGTAGAGTGTCACCTGATCGGACCCGGCGAACAACAACCCCACGGCGCGGGGCCCACCAACCTCGACCAGGATGGAACCGGAGTCTCCCGGGCTGGACATCGGCGTGGTGACGATCTGTCCGGCGAACTGCGCCGTGCGATCCCCGTACCCGACGGTGATCGTCGCCTCCAGCACCGAGATCTCGCCGGTTGTCAGGCCGGTCGAGCGGCCGGACTTGCGCACCTTGAGCCCGAGCTCGGGTGGACGCGTGCCGCTCAGGGGGCCGATCTCCAGCACCTCGGCCAACAGGTCGTGCTCGTCATGCGGGCGGGCCACGGCGGCGTCAATCCGGTTGACGGCCAATGGATCCTCCCGCCATGCCTCCAGGCGGTGATGGAACCCGCCCCACGCCGCCAGCCGGTTGATCACGCTGACCAGGCCGCTGGCCACGGAGCAGGTCGACGGTTGGCGCGAGAACTGGATCTCGCCGAAGCGCTCGAGGGCGGCAATCACGTCGGCCGGCTCGCGCCCGCCATCGGCCGTCCCTGGTTGCAGGATGGCATCGCCCGGTTGTCCCTGGTTCGAGTTGGCCAGGACATGGTTGTTCGACAGGATCAAGCGCATCGCCGGACGGAGCGGTCGCGTACGACGCATCCGAACGTGCCGGCCGTGACGCGTACGTGGCCCAGGCTGACGCCGCCGGGCGCCGGGCGCAGGCGCGAGGTGCGCGCCGCGTCGGCCCGCACGTCACCGACCTCGACCACATCGGTCGGGACACCGTCGAGTTCGTCAGGAACGAGCGCCTCGGCCTCCAGGGCGGCCCGCGGCAGCTTACGCCGGACGAGCGCCGCCAGGCACAGGCGATCGCCGCGCCGGCCCTGCACGGATTTCAACCCGATGCCGACGCCGATGACGTTGGGCATGGCCAACAACATCGCCTGGTGTTGGATCTGGGCTTGTTTGACTTCGGCGTGCTCCGACATGGCGCTCTCCGCTGGGGCGTCGATTCCAGTATAGGCGCAATTCGGACCGCCGCGGGCCGGTTAGTCCGGTGGGCCGGCGCCGTGCCGGTGCCTCGAAGGGGCTTGCGACGTTCGGGCACAGGGGAATGGCATGCAGGGCCCTCGCCCAATCGACGGCCTGGATCTCGGTGGAAGGCGACGGCCCTCACGATTCAGATCCCTCCCGAGGTGGCGTAGGGGCGAAGCACCGTTCGTGCCGTCTGCGCACCGGCGGCACGCCGGTGCGAGACGGCATGCTTCGCCCCTACGCAGATCGAACGGGCGCCTCACGGCGCGGCGATTCTCCAGAACAGGGATGGACCACGCGCCTCCGGACGGTGCGCGGCCTCCCCGATGCAGATCCCTCCCGGAACGCCGTAGGGGCGAAGCATCGCAGTTCGATGCTTCGCCCCTACCTGAATGCGGAGACCGAGTACCGAACGACCTAACGGTCCGCGGCCGGCACCCATTCCCGGCCCAGCGCACCGGTGTATTCGGCGTCCGGGCGGATCAGCCGATCCTCGCGCACCTGCTCGAGCACATGCGCCGTCCAGCCACCCACCCGCCCGACGGCGAAGGTGGGCGTGAACTGTTCGGCATCCAGCCCGATGCCGTGCAGAACAAGGGCGGTGTAGAACTCGACATTGGTTCTCAGGTTTCGCCCCGGCTTCAATTCCTCGAGCACGCGCAGCATGACGTCCTCGACCACGCGGGCGTCGTCATACAGCCTGGCCTCGCCGGTCACGGCGAACATGCGTCGTGCGGCTTCGCCGAGCACATCGGCCCGCGGGTCGCGCACCTTGTAGACGCGGTGCCCGAAGCCCATGATGCGCCCTCCGGCGCTGACCGTTTCGTGCGCCCAGGCCTCGGCCTCTTGTGCCACGCTCTTGCCGGACTTCGCCGCCCGCTCGCGGATCTCAAACACCATGTCCAGCGCCGGTCCGGGAGCCCCGCCGTGCAGCGGTCCCTTCAGCGCGCCGATGGCGCCGACAATGGCCGAAACGATATCGGAGCGCGTGCTGGTGATCACCCGAGCCGTGAAGGTCGAAGCGTTCATGCCGTGATCGACGACCGTGTTCAGGTAGGTCTCCAGGGCGCGGGCGGCTTCGGGGTGCGGCTCCTGGCCGGTGAGCATGTACAGGTAGTTGGCGGCGTGGCCCAGCTCAGGGCGCGGGTCGATCGGCGTCTGATTCTTGAGCAGCCGCGAATAGGCGGCCGCCAGGGTCCCCATGTGCGCGACGATCGCCACGGCACAACCCACGTCGACGGCTCCGGCCGGGTGCGGCTCGCCCGTGCATAACCCGATCGTGTCGACCCCCATGCGCAGGCCGTCCATCAGCGGCAGATGCCGGGCAGCGGCTTCGCGCAACACCGCCACCGCTGCCGGCGGCAGGTAGCGCTGCGAGGCCATCTCGATCTGCAAGCGCTTGAGCTCGGCCATCGTCGGCAGGCGATCGTTCCACAACAGGAAGAGGACCTCCTCGAAGCAGGCGTTGGGCGCCAGCACTTCGAGCGGGTAGCCGCCGATGGTCAGCTGGCCGGCCTGCCCGTCCACCTTGCTCAGACGCGTCGGAGCGAATTTGACCCCCTCCAACCCTCGTGCGATCTCGGACATGCGTTCTCCTCGGTCGTGCCGTCCCGGATCGCCGCGCGCCATGAGGCGCGATCGAACCCGCGGCTCAACTGTGAATGGGATGGCCCTCGGCTGCGTGGGCCGCTTCCATCAAGGCCTCGCTCAGCGTCGGGTGTGCGTGCACGTTGCGCCCGATCTCGGCCGGTGTCAGCTCGAGCATGCGCGCCAGCGTCAGCTCGGGCAGCAACTCGGTCACCTCCGGGCCCACCAGATGTGCGCCGAGGATCTCTCCGTACTTCGCCTCGGTCACCAGCTTCACCCACCCGGCGTAGTCGCCCAGGCCCAGCGCTTTGCCGTTGGCCTGGAACGGGAACCGCCCGATCTTGACCTCCAGCCCGCGCTCCTTCGCCTGCGCTTCGGTCGAGTCCGAACGAGGCAACCTGCGGCTGCGAGTAGATCGCCCGCGGCATCGCCTCGTAGTCCAGATTCACCAACTCGGCGCCGGCAATGCGCTCGGCAGCCACGATCCCCATGGCCGAGGCGACGTGCGCCAGCATCAACTTGCCGGTCACGGTCCGCGGCCGGCACCCATTCCCGGCCCAGCGCACCGGTGTATTCGGCGTCCGGGCGGATCAGCCGATCCTCGCGCACCTGCTCGAGCACATGCGCCGTCCAGCCACCCACCCGCCCGACGGCGAAGGTGGGCGTGAACTGTTCGGCATCCAGCCCGATGCCGTGCAGAACAAGGGCGGTGTAGAACTCGACGTTGGTTCTCAGGTTTCGCCCCGGCTTCAATTCCTCGAGCACGCGCAGCATGACGTCCTCGACCACGCGGGCGTCGTCATACAGCCTGGCCTCGCCGGTCACGGCGAACATGCGTCGTGCGGCTTCGCCCAGCACATCGGCCCGCGGGTCGCGCACTTTGTAGACCCGGTGCCCGAAGCCCATGATGCGCCCACCGGCGCTGACCGTTTCGTGCGCCCAGGCCTCGGCCTCTTGTGCCACGCTCTTGCCGGACTTCGCCGCCCGCTCGCGGATCTCAAACACCATATCCAGCGCCGGTCCGGGAGCCCCGCCGTGCAGCGGTCCCTTCAGCGCGCCGATGGCCCCGACGATGGCCGAGACGATATCGGAGCGCGTGCTGGTGATCACCCGAGCCGTGAAGGTCGAGGCGTTCATGCCGTGATCGATGACCGTGTTCAGGTAGGTCTCCAGGGCACGGGCGGCTTCGGGGTGCGGCTCCTGCCCGGTGAGCATGTACAGGTAGTTGGCGGCGTGGCTCAGCTCAGGGCGCGGGTCGATCGGCGTCTGATTCTTGAGCAGCCGCGAATACGCGGCCGCCAGGGTCCCCATGTGCGCGACGATTGCCACGGCACAACCCACGTCGACGGCGCCGGCCGGGTGAGGCTCGCCCGTGCATAACCCGATCGTGTCGACCCCCATGCGCAGGCCGTCCATCAGCGGCATATGCCGGGCAGCGGCTTCGCGCAACACCGCCACCGCCGCCGGCGGCAGGTAGCGCTGCGAGGCCATCTCGATCTGCAAGCGCTTGAGCTCGGCCATTGTCGGCAGGCGATCGTTCCACAACAGGAAGAGGACCTCCTCGAAGCAGGCATTGGGCGCCAGCACTTCGAGCGGGATAGCCGCCGATGGTCAGCTGCCCGGCCTGCCCGTCCACCTTGCTCAGACGCGTCTGAGCGAACTTGACCCCCTCCAACCCTCGTGCGATCTCGGACATGCGCTCTCCTCGGTCGTGCCGTCCCGAATGCCGCGCGCCGTGAGGCGCGATCGAATCCGCGACTCAACTGTGAATAGGATGACCCTCGGCTGCATGGGCCGCTTCCATCAAGGCCTCGCTCAGCGTCGGGTGTGCGTGTACGTTGCGCCCGATCTCGGCCGGCGTCAGCTCGAGCATGCGTGCCAGCGTCAGCTCGGGCAGCAGCTCGGTCACCTCCGGGCCCACCAGGTGTGCGCCGAGGATCTCTCCGTACTTCGCCTCGGTCACCAGCTTCACCCACCCGGCGTAGTCGCCCAGGCCCAGCGCTTTGCCGTTGGCCTGGAAGGGGAACCGGCCGACCTTGACCTCCAGCCCGCGCTCCTTCGCCTGCGCCTCGGTCAGGCCGAACGAAGCGACCTGCGGTTGCGAGTAGATCGCCCGCGGCATCGCCTCGTAGTCCAGAGTCACCGACTCGGCGCCGGCGATGCGCTCGGCAGCCACGATCCCCATCGCCGAAGCGACATGCGCCAGCATGAGCTTGCCGGTCACATCGCCGATCGCCCACACGCCGGCTACGTTGGTCGCCATGCGGTCGTCGATTTCGATCATGCCGCGCGGGCTGGTCTTCACCCCGATCTTCTCCAGCCCCAGGCCCTGCGTGTTCGGCTTGACGCCGATCGCCACCAGCGCCTGCTCGGCCTCGATCGTCTGCGCCCCGTCGGCGCCCGAGACCTTGACCTTCACGCCGGCGCCGCCGGCCTCGATCCCTTCCACCTTCGTGCCGACCAGCACGCGTATCCCGCGCTTGGTGAACGCCTTGGCCAACTCCTGGCTGGCCTCCTCATCCTCCAGCGGCGCCACGCGGGGCAGCATCTCGACCAGCGTGACCTCGACCCCGTACGAGTTCCACACCGTGGCGAACTCGCAGCCGATGGCCGAGGCGCCGATGACCACCACCGACTTCGGCAGCCGCTCCTGCACGATCGCTTCCAGGTAGGTCAACACGCAGGCTGCCGTCCGCCTGCACGCCGGGGATCAGCATCGGCGACGCGCCGGTGGCGATGACGATGTCTTTCGCCTTGAGCATCGACTTGGCGCCGTCGGCGGCGGTGACCTCGACGGTGTGCGCGTCGACGAACGCTGCCGCACCCATCACGACGTCGATCTTGTTCTTCTTCATCAGGAAGCCGACGCCCTTCACCAGCCGATCGGCCACCTGGCGGCTGCGCTTGACCGCCGCCCCATAATCCAGCTTCAAGCCCTGAACCTCGAAACCGAAGTCCTTGCCGCCGTGGCGCAGCAGGTGGGCGATCTCGGCGTTGCGCAGCAGCGCCTTCGACGGGATGCAGCCGACGTTGAGGCACACGCCGCCCAGCCACTGGCGGTCGATGATGGCGGTCTTCTTGCCGAGCTGGGCGGCGCGGATGGCGCACACGTAGCCGCCCGGGCCGGCGCCGATCACAACGACATCGTAGTCTGACATGCTGGGACTCCTCAGGCGAGGTCAGGTCGATTGTAACGCGTGGACAGGCGCGTGTCACGCCGTCGGGCGAATCCGCTGCGGCTCGATGCGCGCCTCAATTGCCGCGAATCGGGGCTCTGGCGGATGAATTGTAGGGGCGAAGCAAGGCAGTCCCTTGCTTCGCCCCTACGAAACCCGGACAGACACCGCCGGGCCGAGCAAAGGGGCACGGCATGCCGTGCCCCTACACGTTCGTCAGGTGGCCGGCACCCTGGAGCGCGCCAGGGCTTTGATCCGGCGCTCTACCCCCAGCCCTCAAGCGTCTTGACTACGTGACCCAGGAATCGATCGGCCAGCGCGCCGTCCAGGATGCGGTGGTCGAAGGTCAGCGTCAGGTAGACCATCGGCCGAATGGCGATCACGTCCTGCACCCCGCCTGCCGGCCCCGCCGCCTCGACGGCCACCACCCGCTTCTGCACCGCACCGACGCCCAGGATGGCGCACTGCGGTTGGTTGATGATCGGCGTGGCGAACAGCGAACCGCTCACGCCGTGGTTGGTGATGGTGAACGTCCCGCCCTGGACTTCGTCGGGCGTCAGCTTGTGCGCCCGCGCCCTGCCGCTCAGGTCGTTGACCGCCTGTGCCAGCGCCAGCAGCGATCGCTGGTCGGCGTCTTTCACCACCGGCACGATCAGCCCCTCGTCGCCCATCGAGACCGCCACCCCGACATGGATCGCGCGGTGCAGCACGATCCCCGCTTCGCCCCACGAGGCGTTGACGATCGGCACCGCCTTGAGCGCCGCCACCGAGGCGGCCACGAAGTACGCCGTCAGCGTCAGGTTGACGCCGTCGCGGGCGAAGGACTCCTTGTTGGCCAGCCGATGCGCCAGCACGCGGCTGAGGTCGGCCTTCCATCACCGTCGTGACGTGGGCGCTGGTGCGCCGCGAGCGCAGCATGTGCTCGGCGATCGACTTGCGCACGGCGTTGAGCGGCAGGACCGTTCCCGGCGCGGCCGCGGGGGAGGTCGACGCGGCCGGCGGTGTCGTGGGATGCAAGCCGCGCGATTCCTCCGTCGGTCGGAACAGCTCGCCTAGTCCCGGCGTCTCCCACGGCGCCGGTTCGCTCCGCCCCTCGACATGCGCCAGCACGTCCTTCTTGGTGATCCGCCCGCCCTGTCCCGTGCCGCGCACCTGCGCCAGATCGACGTTGTGCTCCGAGGCGATGCGCGCCACCACCGGCGAGATGAAGCCGAGGTCGCCGCGCCTGGCGTGCTCGGCACCTACGGCAGCCTCGCCCGCCGGCGCCGGCGCAAGCGCCGCGGCCGAGACGGGCCGAGCGGCCGGCGCGTCGGCCGCAGGCGCCTCACCCGGTGCGCCGATCACCGCCAGCAGCGTGCCGGCGCGCACCGTCTCGCCCTCGGCGACGAAGACCTGCAACAGGATGCCGCCGGCCGGAGCGGGGATTTCGGTGTCGACCTTGTCGGTGTTGATCTCGAGCAGCGCCTCGAACTCAGCCACGGGCTCGCCGGCGCGCTTGAGCCAGCGCGTCACCGTCCCTTCGACCACCGACTCGCCCAGCTGCGGCATGATCACATTCGTTGGCATGCATTCCTCTTCCCCCTCCCCCTTTCAGGGGGAGGGCCGGGGTGGGGGTGGTTGCCGGCGATCGCAATCAGCGCCCCTCACCCCCGCCCTCTCTCCCGCTTGCTTCGCTCGCGGGACCTTCGGCCTCCGGGGAGAGGGAGCTAATACGCCGCCAGGTCGCGGATCGCCGCGGCGATCGTCTGCGACCGACGGCATGAACCAATCCTGCATCGGGTGGCTGAACGGCACCGCCGGGACGTCCGGCCCGGTCAGGCGGCGGACCGGCGCGTCAAGGTCGGTGAAGGCATCCTCGGCCAGGATGGCGGCGATTTCGGCGCCGTATCCACCGGTCAGCGTGTCCTCATGCACGATCAACGCTTTGCCCGTCTTGTGGACGGAGGCCAGGATCGCCGCCCGGTCGACGGGCAGCAGCGTGCGCAGGTCGACGACCTCGACCTGCAGGCCCTCCTTCGCCACCGTCTCCGCCGCCTGCAGGCAGTAGTGGTGCATCATCCCGTAGGCGAAGACCGAGAGGTCCGAGCCGGTGCGGGTCACCTTGGCCGGGCCGATCGGGACGATCACCTCTTCGCCCTCCGGCACCTCGCCGCGAATCAGGCGGTAGCCCTTCTTGGGTTCGAAGAACAGCACCGGGTTCGGATCGCGCACCGCCGCCTTGAGCAGGCCCTTGGCGTCGTACGGCGTGGACGGAATGACGACTTTGAGACCGGGGACATGCGTGAAGAAGGCTTCCAGCGACTGCGAGTGGTACAGCCCGCCGCCGATGCCCCCGCCGTACGGGGCGCGGATGACAAGCGGCACGGTCCATTCGCCGTTCGAACGGTAGCACAGTTTGGCCGCTTCGCTGACGATCTGGTTGAAGGCCGGGTGGATGAAGTCGGCGAACTGGATCTCGCAGATCGGGCGCAGGCCGTACAGCGCGGCGCCGATACCGACGCCGACGATCGACAGCTCCGCCAGCGGCGAGTTCGATCACGCGCTGCGGGCCGTACTTATCGTACAGCCCGAGCGTGGCGCGGAACACTCCGCCGCGCGGCCCGACGTCCTCTCCCACGATGAAGACGCGGTCGTCGCGCGCCAGCTCCTCGTCCATCGCCTGTCGCAGGCCTTCGATCAGGGTGATCTCAGCCACGGCGCACGTCCTCGACATAGATCGGAAAGGCGGCGTCGCTCGCCGGCGGATAGGGCGCCGCCTCAGCCGCGGCCACCGCGGCGTCGATCACGCCCTTGGCCTCGTCCTGCAGGGAGGCGTCCTGCGCCTCGGTCAAGGACCTTCTCCCCCAGAAGCCGCTTGCGAAACATCGCCAGCGGGTCACGGGCTTTCATCGCTTCGATCTCGTCGCGTGGACGATAGGAGCGGTCATCGTCATCCGACGAGTGCGGCGTCAGGCGCGCCACCTTGGCCTCGATCATCGTCGGCCCCTCGCCGCGGCGGGCGCGAGCGGCGGCCTCGCCGACGACCCGGTAGACCTCGACCGGATCAAGACCATCGACGATCACGCCCGGCAGGCCGAGGCCGGCGGCCTTGTCGGCCACGTGTTCGACGGCCATCTGCTTCTCCTGCCGCACGGAGATGGCGTAGACGTTGTTCTCGATCAGGAAGATCACCGGCAGCTTGTGCGTCGCCGCCCAGTTGACCGCCTCGTACCACTCGCCCTGCGAGGTCGAACCCTCGCCGATCGTGGTGAGGACGACGGCCGTGTCCCCACGCAGCTTGATCGCCAGGCCCAGGCCGGCAGCGTGAGGCGCCTGCGTAGCCACCGGGGAGGAATGCGAGACGACGTTGGCACTGCGGAGCGACCAGTGCGATGGCATCTGCCGTGCGCCCGACGACGGCTCGCCCTGCTTGCCCATCAGCCCCAGGACGAAGTCGAGCGGCGTCAGTCCCAGCGCGATCATCAGGGCCAGATCGCGATAGTAGGGAGCGAACCAGTCCTTGCCGCGCTCGAGGGCGAATGCGGCGCCGACCTGCGCCGCCTCCTGACCGATCCCGGAGATGTGGAAGGCGATCTTGCCCTGGCGATGCAGCACCCAGGCGCGTTCGTCCAGGCGCCGGGCGAGCAGCATCACGCGGTACAGGTCGAGCAGCGGCGGAGGCGAGAGGGGCATTCGTACGCTCCAGAGGGGCGGACCTAAGGTTATCAGCTATCAGCTGTTCAGCACTGTCAGCTGTTCAGCTGTAAGCTGTCATCCGTCAACGGCCAGCGTCCGGCACCGGGACTCCGCACTCGGCATCAGCATCCATCCCATTCGGGCGACATCGGATTGATGGAGTATCCCATTCGAATAAACCACCGGCTGATCGCTGAAGCTGAAAGCTAGAAGCTGACCGCTGCTTGTCCCATGGTCAGGCTTGACTGTTCTATTCTACCTTATTTGACCAGTATACTCAAGTAGCGCCCAACCTGACCAGTAGACAGGCGGCTGAGGGCGGGCTGGCGAGGGAGTGCCGGGATCTCGCCTGTCGGCTCCGAGCCTGCCTTAGCCGATACACGGCAGACGGCGGAGCGGTTGGGCAAGGTCGGCATCAGGCTCTTCGAGGCCCGGTCATGACGTGCGCGTGCCGAGCGGTGGGTGTGAGATAGTAGACGTGGGCGGCATCACCGCCATTCCTGACAACCTGAGGGGGTACAGCATGAGAGCGAAGCGCACGATTTCCGGACTGACGGTCCACGCCGTCGCCGGCACGCATGTCGTCCTGCTCGGTCTCGATCTCTCGCCGACCCGGCGCAAGGGCTGCCTGGGCTTCGCCATCCAGCGCCGCGACCACACCGAGGACGAGACGTACTGGCTGCGCGGCATGAAGACCTTCGAGGCGACCGATCCCGGGCTCGGGCCGGGCGGGACCGCCTCCAGCCGCGAGCATCCCTTTCAGACCTTCCAGTGGGCCGACTACTCCGCCAAGCCGGGACACGACTACACCTACACCGTCGTGCCGCTGGGGGGGAAACCCGAGGCGCTGACCGAGGGCGCACCGGTGAGCGTCCGTGTACAGACCGAAGCCGAGGCCGGCGCCCGGCACTCGGTGTGGTTCAACCGCGGGTCGATTGCCTCGCAAGAGTACGCCCGGCGGTTCCTCAACAAATCCCCCGACGAGATCCCGGGCGGAGCCGCCTACACCTGGCTGTCGCGCGGGCTGCTGGAAGCGCTGTTGGCCTTCATCGCCCGCGCCGACGGGCCGCGCTACCGCCTGGTGGGCGCCATCTACGAGTTCCAGTGGCCGGCCGTGCTGCATGCCATCCGCCTCGCCGCCCAAACGGGAGCGAAGGTGCGCATCGTCTACGACGCCATCACCGACGGCAACGGGCCGGCGGAGAAGAACCTGGCAGCCGTGCGCGAGGCCGAGATCAAGGGACTGACCAAGGGCCGCACGGAAGGCAAGTTGATGCACAACAAGTTCTTGATCCTGGTCAAGGACGGAAACCCCCAGGCGGTGTGGACCGGATCGACCAACGTCACCGAGAACGGGCTGTTCGGCCATTCCAACCTGGGCCAGGTGGTGGAGGATCCGGCGGTGGCGAGGGCCTACCTCGCCTATTGGCAGGCGCTGGAAGACGACCCGACGACCCCCGAGATGAAGGACTGGACCGGCACCGACAACGCCGCCCCGCCCGATCCGTGGGTGGAGGACCAGACGGTGGTGTTCTCTCCCCGGCGCGGGACGGCCGTCCTCGACTGGTATGCCGAGATCGCCCGCGGCGCGCGCAAGGCGCTGCTGATGACCTTCGCCTTCGGGATGCACAAGAATTTCACCCAGGTCTACCAGCGCGACGACCGCGTGCTGCGCTTCGCCCTGATGGAGAAGGAAGGCAACGGCCCCGGGCTGGCGGAGGGCCGGCGGCAGATCGACCGGCTGCGCCGCCGGCCGAACGTCGTCGTGGCCATCGGCAACAACATCACGTTGAACAGCTTCGACCGCTGGCTCAAGGAACGTTCGAAGCTCTCGAATGAGGTCAACGTGCGCTTTGTCCACACCAAGTACATGCTCGTCGACCCGCTCGGGCCGCATCCCGTCGTCGTCACCGGCTCGGCCAATTTCAGCCGGGCGAGCACCGATACGAATGACGAGAACATGATCGTGATCCGCGACGACCCGCGGGTGGCCGATATCTACCTGGGCGAGTTCATGCGCCTGTTCTCGCACTACGCTTTCCGCGAGGCGGTGAAGATCGCCCAGGCCAGCGGCGAGGATCCCGAGGTCTGGCGCCCGAACTACCTGGCCCCGACCGACGCCTGGCAGAAGGACTACTACCGCGACGGGAGCGCCAGGTTCCTCCGCCGCAGGTACTTCGCCGGCAAGTGACGTGCTGGTGCACCGCCGCAACGGACAGAGCGTCGCCGCCCTTCCCGCGCCCGAATGCCCCATCCGACAATCGTCTTCCTGCCGGCTCGCACAGCCTGCCAAATGCCCAGCGCCGATTCCCGTCGGTCATGGCGAGGGCACGCATCCGGAACCGGCCTGTCCCCTCCCCGCACCGAATCCACAGCTTATAATGTCCGCACCGCACAGGACTTCGTTTGCCTTTGTTGTCCTTGTTCTGGAGACCTTGATGCCCAAGACCTCGCTCTACATTTCCGTCTGCCGCGATCACCGTCGGGACTGCTTCTGGCCGGCTTGCGGAGGATCATCGGCTCCCCCGGCCGCCGCCGAGACGACGAGCGCTCCGGCGGTCGAGGCCGACGTTCCCGGGATCTCACCGACCGCCTCGACCACGACCAGCACGGCGAATACCACGCCAACCAGCGCGCCGACGGCGACCCCCACGACCATCGCCGACGCCCGAGCCGATCACGATCGACATTGCCGATCGCTTCCAGGTCATCCGCGAGAGCTACAGCACCGAGCCCAACATGAAGACCTTCAGCCTGGCGATCAGCCCCGACGGACGGTTGGCAGCGGTCGGCGGATGCGAGCCCGAGGAGGATGGCATCTGCTACACCCTCACCGTCCTGCGGTTGATCGAGATCGACACCGGCAAGACGCTCTTCAACCTCGAGCCGCTGGCGCCGGTGATCGACTTGCTCGCCTTCAGCCCGGACGGGACCGCTCTGGCCATCGCCGCCTGCGACCTGCCGCTGTACCTGGTGGGCGAAATGGAGACGATCTGTGATGGCCGGCGCCTGTGGACGGTCGACACCGCCACCGGCGAGATCCTGCACAAGTTCGGGGACTTCCACTCCAGGATCACCAGCCTGATCTGGAGCCCTGACGGCACGCGCCTGTACAGCGGCGTGGAGTTCTACAAGAAGTACGATTTCGTCGACAACGAGATCTCCATCTTCGATACGGCGACGGGCGAGCGCCTGGGGATCGTCGAGCCGGAGGTGGGCAACTGCTCCGAGCAGTTCATCGACGTGTCGCCCGACGGCCAGTTCCTGGTATTGGATCTGGCGGCCGATTGCGCCTATCCATCCTTCGTCCAGTGGTGGGACGTGTCAGGATCCGGCGCCGTCCGAGGTCCGTCCATCAGGAGGTCCCGGCGAGCTACCACCGCCTGAGCCCCGATGGCACCCAAATCCTGACGGTCAACAGCCAGGACTACACGCTGCGGCTGTTCGACCTCCGGACGGGCGAGGCGATCGCCGGATTCCCGTCCGTCGCCCGCCAGACTTCCATCACCCGCATCCTGTATCTCGACTCGGACCGCTTGCTGCTCGATATCAACCGCGTCCCACTGTTCCTCGATCTGTCGAATGGCGAGATCCAGCCGGCGCCGCTGCCGGCCAAGACCGAACTGAGCCGCTTCGTGCTCGCCCCCGACGGCCGAACCATCCTGAGCTACGGCTCCATCGACTCAGACAGCCTGGTGACGCCGTCCCTGAGCCTGTGGGACTTGTCGACCTGGCAGGAAGCCCCGATCGCCAGCTACTCGATGCACAATCCGTGGGGCCTTGCCGGGGACCCGATCTTCAGCCGGGACCAGACGCGGCTGGTCCAGACCCAGAGCTACGGCGTGGGCTTCGTCGTGTGGGGGTCACGCCCACCCGAACAGGCGGATGCCCTCAGCGCCCTGCAGGACTATCTCGGCCTGCTGGCCGAAGGCGAGTACGCTCAGGCTGCCAGCCGGCTGCTCGTGGAGGAATTGCCGGCGTGGAACACGATGGTCCTGGACCAGGCATCGGTGATCGACCTCGTGCCCGAGGTGGATCCAGCGGACCTTGCTGCGGTGCTCGAGGTGCTGTGCGCCGATCCGGCCTATCCTTGTTCGCCGCTGCGCGACGTGACCCTCCAGGCGCAAGTGGACGAGGACACCTATCTGTTCGTCGTCACCTTCACGGGTGCCGATGGGCAGGTGGCGGAGTGGCCGCCGTGCGCCGGTGTGCCGGCGTCGATGTACTGCGACCGGCAAGACGGCATGTTTGAGTACTACGTCCGGCGCCAGGCGGACGGAGGCTACAAGATCATCGGCGGGCTGCCGCCGGCGATTGAGTTGAGGTATGAGGAGTGAGGGACGAGGCGCGAGGAGAAGCTATCAGCAAGTCAGCAATTAGCGATTAGCAACTAGCTACAGCGGTCAGCGGTCAGCTATCAGCAATTGGCCGCCTGCAAGTTGCGGCTGGGAACTGACGGCTGGTTGCTGGTTGCTAGTTGCTAGTCTCGCTAGTTGCCAGCTGCTAAATCCTGGTCGCCAGTCGGTTGCTGGATTCCCGGCAGCCGATCCGCCACGATCTCCGCTACGTCGCGGACGGCGATCGTCCCGCCGGCGGACTTGGCGGCGTCGGTCAGCATCACCATGCAGAAGGGGCAGCCGGTGGCGAGCGTCGAGGCGCCGGCGGCGGCCGCCTCACGCAGCCGCTCGTCGCTCACCCGCCCGGCGCCCTGCTCCTCTTCCTTCCACATCTGGGCGCCGCCGGCGCCACAGCAGAACGACTGGGCGCCATGGCGCGGGAGCTCGGCGGCTGGCGCACCGGCCTGCTCGAGGGCCTTGCGCGGGGCATCGAACACGCCGTTCTGCCGGCCGAGGTAACACGGGTCGTGGAATGCCACGCCGGTGAGTGCCTCCATCGGCGCGGCTTTGAGCCTGCCGGTGGCGTACAGATCCTGGATCAGCTGCGTGTGGTGGATGACCTCAAACGTGCCGCCGAAGGCGGGGTATTCGTTCTTCAGCGTGTGCAGGCAGTGCGGGCAGGTGGTGACGATGCGACGCGGCGCCACGCGCCGCAGGGTCTCGACATTGGCCGCTGCAAGCTCGGCGAACAGGTACTCGTTTCCGGACCGACGGGCTGAGTCGCCGGTGCATTTCTCCTCCAGGCCGAGCACGGCGTACTCCACGCCCGCCGCCTGCAGCACACGCGCGAACGCCTGAGCCGTCTTCTGCGCGCGTGGGTCGGTGGCCGGCGCGCAGCCCACCCACCACAACAGCTCCGGGTGCGGCCGCTCGGCGACGGTCGGGACATGCAGCCCGGCCGCCCACTCGAGGCGTTTGTCAGCCGCGATCCCCCAGGGATTGGAAGTACGCTCCATGCCGCGGTACGCAGCCTGCAGCTGCTCGGGGAAGGCATTCTCCATCAACACCAGATGGCGGCGGATGTCGAGGATGTCCCGCATCGGTTCGTTGCCCACCGGGCAGATGTCATTGCATGCCCCGCATGCGGTGCAGGCCCACACCGCCTCGGTGGGGATGGCGAATTCCATCAGCGTCTGGCTGGATGCCGCTCCGCGGGCCAGCCGCGTCCCCTCCTGGTTGAGGAAGTAGCGCTTGTTGATCTCGAGCGCCGCCGGCGAGAGGACCTTGCCCGTCTGGTACGCCGGGCAGGCATCCTGGCATCGGTTGCACATGATGCACGCGTAAGCGTCCATCAGCCCCGTCCAGGCCAGGTCCTCCAGCCGCGCCGCCCCGAACAACTCGATGCTCTGGTCGTCGAAGTCGAGCCGATCGAGCTGGCCGATCGACGGGCGCTCGGGCCGGAGCAGGAAATTCAGCGGGGCGAAGAACAGGTGCAGGTGCTTCGAATACGGGAAGTACGGGACGAACGCCAGAATCAAACCCAGCGCCAGCCACCAGGCGACGTGCTCGCCGATCAACAGCGCCCGCGGCGGCAGGCCTGCCCACAGGCCGGCCAGCGTCGAGGCGAATGGCTGCCAGCGATCCGCGCCGTGCTGCGCCAGCGCCAGACTCTGCCCGACCAGGCGCGCGCCGACGTGCAGCAGGATGAACCCGCCCACGATCGCCGAATCGCGCTGGATCCCGAAGCGCGCCTTCGGGTGAAGGAGCGTCGCCTCGCGCGTCTGCAGCTCCGGGGTGCGCAGCACGAAGCGGCGGGCGATCAACGCCAGCATGCCGAGCAGCACGCAGACGCTGAGCAGGTCGGCGCCGAAGCGGTATGCGTCGCCCAGCAGGCCGCTCCCCAGGAAGGTGAATGCGGGCAGGAACGCATGCAGCACGTCGCCCAGGTTGACGAGCAGGTAGTAGACAAAACCCCAGGCGACCAACGCGTGGAACAGGCTGGGGAGCGGACGGGCACGGAAGACCGGCGAGAGCGAAATGCTCTTGGCCAGGACGGCCGGCAGCCGGCGCGGGATGGCGCGCCAGTCCGGCCGGCCATGGCCGCGGCCCAGGATGGCGATCAGCCGCCGGGTGGCTTGGAGGGCAAGGATGAGAGAGACGAGGAGGGCGAGAAGGAAGACGATCTTCTCGGGCAAGGAGAGCATGCAGTGACCCCGGTCAGCGCGATCTCCCCCGCGCAGGCAGTGCGGCGTTCGGGCCTTCCCCGTGCCCGAACGCACGTGCGAAGTCTACCATACGGGTCGGCGCGACCGACAGCCCGGAATGGAAGAAGGCGCCCCCGGCGCCTTCGTTCAGCACATCGGAAGCGCAGCGGCTACGCGGCGCGCGCCGCCAGGTCGGCTTCCTCGGGCAGGCCGAGGTGTGATCGGACCTCATGCAGGCAGCGGCCGTAGCGTTTGAGCAGGTCGGCGTCGGGGGACTTGTAGCGGTGCAGCACTTGTTGCGCGCAGGCAACACAGCCGCGCATCGCACGGAATGAGTCGGTCTCGCACGACAGGCAGCCGTCCAGGCGAATCATCAGCAGGGAGAAGGCCAGGCTTTCGGGATGATCCTCCGGCAGCGACGCCACATGGTCGACCAGGTCGGTCCAGATCGGACCGCGCTCGTTCCTCAATGGAGAGATGGCATGGGGAGGGAAGAGCAGCTCATTGTCGGCATACATGCGGGCACACTCCTCGACCTGGCACGCATCCCTGGGGGATTTGGCCTCATTGTAGGAGTCACCCGCGCCCGGTCACGACGGTACTTTGGTACCACGGCGCACCGGCGCCTGCGTTCGTCACACCAGATGTAAGGGAAGGGCGCTCTGCCTCGCGCGCTTGGCGCTACAGGTGGGGGCGATCAGGGATCCGCGATTAGCGACTAGCAGCTAGCTATTAGCCGTTAGTCGCTAGTTGCTAGTCGCTAGTTGCTAGTCGCCAGGCTGCTTCTCGTCCGGGGCAAGTGGGTCGTCGTTCAACGCCGCGCGTGACCGCGTTCCGTCTTCGGAATTCCGAATCACCTGACCGCATCGCGGACGCCGGCCAGCAGCAGGGCAAGCTCGGCGCGGGTCACAGCCGCTTCGGGGCAGAACAGCAGGGCCGGGGTGACCTGGCACGGAAGCAGCAGCCCGGCATGCAGGACGGCGAAGGCTTCTCTGGCCAGAGGTTCAGACGTCACGTCGGCCGGCGCCGCAGTGACGGCGGGCGAAAGCAGTCCGGGCGCCAGTGAGACGGCGATGTGCGCGGCCTCGCTGCGGGTCAGCGACGCCTCCGGGCACAGGCGCAGCGGGTCTTCGGCGCATGCGCCGAGCCAGCCACGCGACCACGCGTTGGCGGCCGAGGCGGCATCCCATCGATCGGAGGGCAGGTCGGAGAAGGTCGGCGCCGGACCGGCGGTTGGCTCATCGTCGCTCGCCATGCGCACCGCCATCACCGCCGCCTCCGCCCGCGTCGCCGCGTCCCACGGACAGTAGCGCCGCGGAGAGGCACTGCAGCCGGTCAGGATCCCCTCGGCCTGAAGCGACTCAATGGCATCCGAGGCCGGGTGCTGGAACGGCACATCGATGAAGGAAGGACACAGGCCGCGCGTCGGATCGGTCAGGTCAAATCCATAGGCGGCATCGACATAGGTGAGCACCGCCGCCGCCAGGCCGCGGACCAGGTTGGTGCGGGCCACCGGTCGCAGCAGGTCGTAGGCTACCTCGATTTGGACGGCGTCGATCCAACCGCCGTAAAGCGAGCCGTGACGGAAGATGGTGTAGCCGCCGTTGAAGTAGGGATCGCCGTCCGGCACCGGTTGCTCGGGCGAAGGCTCGGCCGCAAAGCCGAGGCTGGTCATCAAGCCGCCCAGGCTGAGCGGGCCACGCACCAGGTTCGCATGCCCCGTAGGACCGAGCATCGCCAGCTGGCGCAGCGTCGAGCGTCGCACGAAGGAGTCGCGGTTGAGATGTTCGTCGTCCTGGCTCAGGTCGTCCGTCGTCAACCCGTAGCCGAATTCGATCCGGTAGCCCTGGCGACCGTTGGTGTGCAGGTCGAGCAGCACGCCGCGTCCACACTGGTCGACCACCGCCTGCTTGGCCGCCAGGAGGAACCCGTGGTACTCCTCCCAGGCGCGGGCCGCCAGCGGATCGCCTCGGGCGCCTTCCGGTCGGCTGCGGTTGGCGTCCATCTTCGAGCGGTGGAGCAGGTTGACGATCAGGTGGACCGGGCGACCGGTGAGGCGCTCGAGTTCCGCCGAGAGCTCCGCCCCCAGTTCATCGGCAAAGGGATCGTTGTCGACCACGGCCTCCGGGCGATCCGGAATCAACTCGGGGCGCAGTGGGCCCGAATGAGGCAGACTGAGGATGATCGGCAGATCGCCGACGTGGTACTCGACGTACCCGGCCTGGCCGGCGACGGTCTCGCCCGGCGCGTAGCTGCCGCCGTGGACCTCATCCAGCGGGATGACGGTCAGGGCGGCCAGCAGGGCCAGCAGCAGGGCGGGCAATCCAACCAGCTTCATGGGTTGACCATTCCGATCGAGCGCTCCGCGCCACGTCTAAGTTGCACAGGGTGTGCCACGCCGCGGACGCCCGGTCGTGCGGGATGGCGCGTCCCGAATCGGGCCTCCGGGCCGGGTGCCGGGCAGCTGTGGGCAGGATGGGGTCGGTCAGGGGACGGATAGCTGCATGAGACCCGGGCACCTGTCCATTCCTGGTAGGGGCGAAGCATGCCGCACGTGTGGCAGCTGCCCGGCAGCTCGATCGCCGGGCGGCATGCTTCGCCCCTACGTGCCGACTCGGCGGCGGCGAGGCGCAGTCATGCCGCGCACGCTGCGTGCCGGCTCGCGGCTTCGGCGTGAGGTGCCGATCCGGTGCCACGGAAACGGGATGGCACGCACCGTGCCGCGGCTCGGCGGAGATCGGTCGTCCCGTTCCCGGTAGGGGCGACGCGGGCATGCTTCGCCCCTACGTCATCCGGAGCAGGCTGCCAAGCCGCGGCGCGGTTGTTCGGTTTCGAGGACGTGCACGATGGAATGCGACGGATACGGGGGTCAGGCGCCGCCGTCGCCGTAGGTCTCCGGATCCGTCGGGGTCTTGCCGGAGGGATCGAACACGTGGACGTAGGTGCCCTCCTCCGCCCAGTTGAACAGCCAGTGGGCATCGGTGGGCGACAGATTGACGCAGCCGTGAGACCCGGGGTAACCATAGCTGGTGCGCCAGTAGGCGCCGTGCAGGGCGCGCGCCTTGTCGTAGTACATCACCCACGGGACATCCTGCAGCAGGTAGTAGTCCGAGCGGTCGGCTTCGAACGCGCCGGACATGTCGTCGCGCTCGAGCCGAGCATACACCTGGAACGTGCCCGGCTGCGTCCACCAGCCAGGCAATCCGGTCGTCACCATCGTGGCGAAGACCAGCCTTCCCTCTTCGTAGACCGCCAGCGTCTGCTCGAACAGATTGATCGAGATCCAGCGGTCGGATTCGACACCCTCGGGGCGCTCGGGGTCCGGGGTGACGGCGGCCACATCCTTGGCTGCCACCCATGCCTCCGGACCGATCTTGGCCCAGGATAGATCCTCGGCCTGCGCCCATTCGAAGATCTGGACGATCTTATCGCGAGTGCGCTGCCCCGTGATCGGGGCGGCGGTTCCGGGGGCGGTGCGGACGTTGGTTGTTCCCAGGATCCAGGCAAAGGTGCGGCTCGGCGTCCGGCTGAAGGCCAGGCCGTGGAAGCTCGGGAGCTCGATCTGCTTGCAGTCATCTCCGCCGCGGATGTATCCGCCGGGCGTCAGGTAGACGGCCGTGTCGCCGATCATCTGGCAATCGCTCCACGACACGTACACCAGGCCGGCGTCGATCCCGCCCGATCCGCCGGCGCCTGCGACGGCATCCTCGGGGGAGGAGTACAGATGCGTGCCATCGCGATCGAGCTGGCGATAACTGAACGGCAGGAACCCAAGATCGAGGTCAAGCCGGGCAATCGGCAAGGGCCTGAGCGGGCTGAGCCCCTGGCGAGCGAGCTCGGCGCGGGCGCCGCTCGGCCCGGCGGCGGGACAGCGGCGCGCGTCTCGCAGTTGGGTCTGGGGCGAGCACAGGAAGGAGGGCGCTTCGACGCTGGCGGACGATCCCTTCGGCGAGCGCGGCAAGGCGCGGAGCGCGCGAAGGCATCGACGCTGCGGCCGGTGCCGAGGCCATGCCGGCCACCGCACCCAGGACGATCCACCCTCGCACGATCGCTGACACGCTCATCAGACCCGGTCCCCAGACGGCCGATTGTAACAGACACAGCCTTCGGTCAGTCCGATGGCGGCTTCCTCCCCCGCCCCAAGCTCCAGCGGGATGCCAGACGCCCCGCGAGGTGCGGGGCGTCCGAAGGTGCCTGCAGATTCCATCCGGCAGGTCGATGGTCGAAACCGGCACGCCGGCCGGCCCGCTCAGCGCCGAGCGGCCACATCCTCGCGTGCGCGGTCGAGGAACGCCTCGACCGACATCGGGCCCGGGTTCTCCCCGGACCGCAGGCGCAGCGCCACCCCGCCGCTCTCGGCTTCTTTGTCGCCGACGACGAGCATGTAGGGCACCTTCTGCATCTGGGCGTCTCGGATCTTGGCGTTCATCCGTTCGTTACGCTCATCGACCTCGACCCGCAGCCCGGCTTCCTTCAGCTTCCCCGCTGTCTGCCGTGCGTAGTCCACGTGCCGATCGGCGATCGGGATCAGCATCGCCTGCACCGGCGCCAGCCAGACCGGGAACGCCCCGGCATAGTGCTCGATCAGCACGCCCATGAACCGCTCCATGGACCCCATCAGGGCGCGGTGGACCATGTACGGGCGGTGCTCCTGGCCGTCCTCACCGACAAAGGTCATATCGAAGCGCTCCGGCAGGTTGAAGTCGAACTGGATCGTGCTCAGCTGCCACTCGCGGCCGATGGCGTCCGTGACCTTGATGTCGATCTTGGGGCCGTAGAACGTGGCCTCACCCTCATCCACCCGGTAGGCGACCCCCGCCCGTTCGAGCGCCTGTCGCAGCGCCTCGGTCGGCGCCACCCACTGCTCCGCCGTTCCGGCCGCCTTGTCGGGGTTGCGGGTCGACAGGTAGCACTGGAAGTCCCGGAAGCCGAAGGCGCGCAGGATGCTCAGGCTGAACGCGAGCACGCGGTCGATTTCCTCCGGCATCTGGTCTGGCCGGCAGAACAGGTGGGCGTCGTCCTGGGTGAAGCCGCGCACCCGCATCAGGCCGTGCAGCACGCCGCTCCGCTCGTAGCGGTAGACCGTGCCCCACTCGGCCAAGCGCAAGGGCAGGTCGCGGTACGAGCGCGTACGGCTCTTGTAGATCTGGATGTGGAAGGGGCAGTTCATCGGCTTGAGGAAGTACTCCTGCCCCTCGATGTCGAGCGGGGAGTACATGTTCTCGCGATACCAGCCCAGGTGACCGCTGGTCTCCCACAGGTTGGCCCGGCCGATGTGCGGGGAGTAGACGAACTCGTACCCGCCGCGTTCATGCTCGGCGCGGCAGTAATCCTCGGCGACCTTGCGCAGCATCCCCCCCTTCGGGTGCCAGAGGATCAGCCCCGGACCGACGTCCTCATTGACGCTGAACAGGTCCAGCTCGCGGCCCAGCTTGCGGTGGTCGCGCTTCTTCGCTTCCTCCTGCTGCCACAGGTACTGTTCGAGCTCCTCGGCCGTCTTCCACGCCGTCCCGTAGATGCGCTGCAGCATCGGGTTCTTCTCGTCGCCGCGCCAGTAGGCGCCGGCGACGCTCAGCAGCTTGAGCGCCGCGGGGTTGATCTGCCCGGTTCGTTCGACGTGCGGCCCGCGGCACAGGTCGACGAAGGAGCCATCCTTGTAGATCGAGATCTCGGGCTTCTCGTCGATCTCGGCTCCGTACTCGTCCCGCCCGCCGGCCTCCAGCCCGGCGATCAGCTCGATCTTGAAGGGCTGGTCGGCGAACAGCCGGCGCGCCTCCTCGGCCGAGAGCGCCTGCCGCACGAAGTGCTGATCCTCGGCGATGATCTGGCGCATGCGCGCCTCGATCGCCTCCAGGTCCTCGGGCGTCAGGGGGCGCGGCAGGGCGAAGTCGTAGTAGAAGCCGTCATCGATCGGCGGGCCGATGGCGATGCGGGCCTGGCCCGGGAACATCTCCATCACGGCCTGGGCCATCACGTGGGACGCCGAGTGGCGAATGCGGTACAGCTCGGAGCTCTTGTAGTCTTCCTGCGGCATGGCCATCGTTTCCTCCCGACTCCGAAACAACAAGCTCCCACCCACTGGGGCGGGAGCTCACGCTCACACGGTTCCACCCAGATTGATCCCTGGTCAGGGACCATCTCGGACAGCCGATAACGGTGCTGAGCCGTTCACCCTACTGACCCCGTCGGGGGCGTTGGGGCTCATGCTCGCGGGGGGTTTTGGGCGGGGCGCCGCCGGGGGGACTTCCAGTCTGGGTCCCCTCTCCCTGAGGCGCGCCGGTCCGCCTACTCGTCCCGGTCATCGCAGCGTGATTCGATTGTGTGGGCGGTATAGGACTCGAACCTACGACCTTTGCGATGTCAACGCAACGCTCTAACCAGCTGAGCTAACCGCCCAAGTCCCGCCATTATACCGACCCCGGACGGCGGATGCAATGCCTTTCACAGAAGGCGCGGCCTGCGGCCGCGAATCACCCTGCCGAGCCCGGCGGTCCGGGCAATCCGAAATCCAGTCCACGGCCAGGCCGATTACGCACCTGCCTAGCGGGCCGGCGAGGCGATCGCCGAGGCAATGATACTCGGCATTCTCGCCTACCCCGTACCAGCAGACCCGGACTTCTGATACGGCAGCCAGGGCAGCCCGACAAAGAACAAACCCGGAAAGGCGGTGACCCCACGCTGCTGCACCGGGAAAGCCCTGGCCGTCAAAGGCGGGCAACTTCACCAGGCCGAAGTCGAAGTCATAGCCCATGCGTCCACACGATGGAGCCGATACCGGCCGAGCGGATGTCCAGTTCGGAGATCGTTCTCGCTTCGTACCCATCGCGCAGAGTGGGAAGGATTTCCAGCGGGGCGTCGAGGCCCGTCCGTTCGATGTAGCCGTCGATCTTCGGCACCAGGTCGGCTTCGAACTTGTCGACCTTGGCCAGGTTCTCCTGCAGGTCCGCGCCGAATGCGATCGTATCCGACCCGCCCGATGTGAGCCGGCCAAGCAGGACCACGCCGTCCCGGGCGAATTGGTGCAGGTTCAGGTTCCTTCCGCCGTCCCGGCCCGAGACCTGAGGGTTGCCCGCGAACCGGGCTTCCGGCGAGGGAAGCTGCTCGGGGGTGCGGTCGAAGAATCCGGTCAGGAGCAGCCACGTCGAAGATGTCCTTGCCGCGGTAGCGACGTGGGGCTCGTCCGGCACTTCCCACGGACAGGAAGACCTTGCGACCGCTCTGGTACAGCTCTTCGGCGATCTGGCACCCCGACTGCCCGCTCCCCACAACGAGCACCGACCCGTCCGGCAGACGGATGGGGTTCCGGTACTGTCCGGAGTGCACCTGGGTGACCCGGCTGAGATGTCACGGCTGAAAGCGGGAACCTTGGACCGTTGATACAGTCCCCGTGGCGATCACCACGTGGCGGGCTTCCCAGATGGTGTCCCCGGCCTGCACCTGGTAGCCCGCCCCATCCGGGCGGCGCTCGATCGATTCGACGCGCACGTCATAGTGGACAGGCGCGTGGATGGAAGCGAAGCATAGCTCTCAAAGCGGGCGACAATCTCTGGCCGCGGCATGAATTCATCCGGTGCATCGCCCTGATACTCGGCCCCCGGCAGCCGGAAGGCCCAATTCGGCGTATTGAGGGTGAATGAGTCCCACCGATCGGAGCGCCAGGCGTCCCCCGGACCCGCGGCTTGCTCGAGGACGACGTGTTCGCAGCCCAGGCGCGTCAGGTGGTAGCTGGTCGCCAATCCAGCCTGTCCCGCGCCGACGATGATCGTTTCAACGCTGCTCTGTCATGTGCACCTTTCATCCGCTCGACCTGGTCGAGCACGCTGGACTGGGATCCTTGCGCTCGGATGCGGTCATTCCCAGACCGCGGCGATCTTACTTCGCGCCCAGCAGCTCCAGAGCGGCGGCGACCGCCGGGTCGTCCTCGACTTGTGAAGGTGTGCCAGGGGGCCAGCGACCTCGATATCCGGATGGACGCCGATGCCTTCCCAGCCGGCCAGCGAGACGGCGGGCACAAACCGCTCCTCGGCAATCCACAATCGAGACCCATCGTCTATAGGTGTAGCCGTGGAGTGTCTCGACGTTGCCGGCCGTCGTCTGCCCCACCAGCCGGGCGCGCCCCTGATCCTGGAGTACTCCGGCGAAGACCTCCCCGTAGCTGACGGTGTCTTCCCCGATCAGGACGATCAGCGGGACCGACTGGGAGCCCTGGACGTCACGCGGGGTGATGCGCAGCGGTCGGGATCCGGTTTGGCTGAGGAACTCACCCACAACTCCCGAGGTGAACAAGGACAAGATCGGCTCGGCGACGGAGCTCGATCCGCCGCCGTTCACGCGATTGTCGATCACCAGTCCGTCCAACGGGCCGTACTCCAGCAGAGCCGCTTCGACCTGACCCGGGAATTCGTTCGTCGAAGAAGCTGGGCAGGAAGAGGTATCCGATCCGCCCTCCATCCGGAGCCGAGAGCAGCCTGAAACGTCGATCGCCTGCTCCACGGAATACCGGTGCCGCACGATGGCCACTTCGCGGGCGGGCTCACCCGGCGACGACACCGTTACCACTGCCAGGCTGCACTCCGGCCCCCTCAACAGCCAGGGCAGCGGGACACCGCCCTGCACCAACGGTGCGCCATCGATGGCCAGCAAGTTGTCGTGCGGTTGGAGGCCGGCGTTCGACGCCGGTGAACCATCGTAGACCTGGAGCAGCGTGACAGTCCCGCCTCCGGGATTCCCATCGCCAGGACGCCAATGCCGACAGAGCCTACGACCCCGGCTAGCTCAGCTTCCGAGGCGGCGACATCGACCGGGGACTCGACGTACGAGTGCTCATCGCCCAGGCCGTCGATCAGCTGCTGCAGTTCTGTGTAGAAGTCCTCGGTGTCCAGGCCATCGCTGATATGCTGGCGCAGTCCGGCGCCTGCCGCCTGCCATTCCGAGCCCAACCTCTCCGGAGCAACGTACATCTCCTCGACGGTGCGAATGAGCTCCTCGGCGACGGCCTGCTGTTCGATCGGCGGTCAGCGGTGGGTTGGTTTCCGGCGCCGGGGTGGCCCCTGCCTGAGCCGCGCTGACGGTTGCCAGCGGCAGACCCTGGCACTCAGGCGGGACGTAGGTCGGGGCGAGCGGGGTGGACGTTGGGAGGGATGGACGGCGTCGAAGGCGGCATCCTCCGTCGGCAATGTCTCGGTCGTCGTGGCCGCACCCTGCCCGAGAAGTGAGCAGCTCATGGTCAGCAGAAGCACGGCCGGGAGCAATCGCGCCGCACCTCTCGGCCGTATCCGTCGTACCTGATCGCGTGCGGACATGGGTGCTCCTGTCTTCAGCTGGCATCCGCGCTCGAGGCATGGCGGCACGAGGTCGGAAGTGCGCGGTTGCGTCCGGCAGACAACGCGATTCGTCCGAGCCTGCCGCTAGAACCTGGTGCCGGGCTGTCGACGGTTATGCGGACTAAACCAGTCCATTTTACAACCACAACCCACAAGGTGCAGTCCGGATATCCCGACCCCGCCACCCGGCGTGGCGTATGTTGGAGGGAGGAGTGTGAGGCGCCGGTTCCGGCCGGACGCCCAGCAGAAGCGGTCAGGCAGGAAGGGTGAACTTGGTCGGATCTTCGCTGAACTTGGTCCAGGCCAGGATCACGCGTGGCACGATTTCGAACAGTCCGCCGTCGTCCCATTGGGTCGGCTCAGGCGAGTAGCCGAGCTCGGCGTACTTGCCGGCGTACGCGCCCGCCAAACGCAGGCGCCAGGTCCTTCGGCGGTCGGTCGATCGCCCGCCCCGAGCCTTCGACGATGACGGCGCGTTCGCCGCTCTCCAGGTGCAGGATGACCGCCGGATTGTGCTCCAGATTGCGTGCATGCCGCGTCTGCCCGCTGCCGTCGAAGTAGATCTTGCCATCGAGGTACACAGCCCACTTGGGAACGGCGTGCGGTCGGCCGTCGGGTCGGACGCTGCACAACCAGTAGTGAACCGCGTCGCTCAACTGCCGCTCGACCCATTCCCACGCCACATGCGCCGTCGGGCGGTCCACGTAGCCTGGCGGGAAGGTCGGACGACTTACAATCGGAGTGGGCATACCGTCAGCCTCCTGGCGAGCCGTCTGGCGCGCCGGGCGGCGCGGCTAACCTTTGACGTAGGATAGTTTCTCGGCGATCAACCCGCCCCGCACGCGGTACAGGTCGACGCCGCGGATGTGCCCTTCGACGCCGCGGGCATCCACCCAGGTGTAGACCCAGCGCATCACGCATCGATCGCCGGCGGCGAAGACCTCCTGCGCCTCGAACCGGGCCGCGGTTGATCCCTCCAGGAACCCCTCCCAGAAGGAGCGCACCGCGGCGCGGCCCTCATAGCGCGTTCCGTCCGGCGCCGGGTGCGTGTTCTCGAAGACCGTGTCGTCGGTCAGGCATGCCAGCATGCCCTCCAGGTCACGCGCGTTGAGCGCCTGATGGAATCGCTGCACGACGTCGATGGCGTCGCTTCGAGGCGAATCGGGCGTCATGTTGTCCTTTGCGCAAGACGTGGCGATGCGGCCAATGGATTCAACAGGTGAACCCCGCGCCGACCGTCAGGAGGCGATGACGAGGTGTGCCAGATTTCGCAAGGGCGCAGACGCCTGTCGAAGCCCTTCCCCTCGACGCCTGATCGGGCGGGCCGACGCGGCCACAAGAATCCCACATGGGGAACGGATCAGGGGTGAGGCATGAGCAGGTGGCTTCTTCCGGCAGGCACTCTAGCCGCCAGCCAGACGCTCCAGCCGACGTCCGATTCCTGCCACCCACACACGAGCGGTCGATCGCCAGGGAGCCCGGAACCGAAGCGGCGTCGCCTCGAGCCAGGATCGCGCCGCCTGACGCCCGTCGGCGATCAATCGATCGGCCTGCGAGAAGTCCCAGAACGCAATGTCGGGGGGCGAAGGAAGATCGAGCAGGTGGAGCTCGACCCCGGTCCGCCGGGCAAGCTCGACCTCGCGCGCCGTCATTTCCTCGATCCCCAGCGAGATCGCGTAGCCGGCGATGCCGCGCATGCCATGTGCCGCCTGCGGCCCACCGAGCATGCTGACCACGTTGAGCGCCAGGATCTGCGTGGCGCCGCGCTCGATGGCGGCCAGCAGCGGGAGCTTGGAGAGCACGCTGCCATCCAGGAAGCGGCGGCCGCCGGCGCGCCACGGCGGCAGATAAGGCGGGACGGCCGTGCTGCTCATCGCCCCGTCGATCAGCCGGTCCTTGTCCTGATCGCCGAAGGCCACCAGCTCGCCGGTCTCCATGCACACCGCCATGGTTCGCACCCGGATTCCGCGCTGCGCCTGCAGCTGCCCAAATGTCTCGAGGTCCAATCCCAGGCTGCGGGCAACGAAACGCGCCAGCGGGACGCTGGGGACCAGGCTGTCACGTTGGGTGATCAACCGGCGGACGCTCCCCAACAATCCGGGGGTCCCGATCTCGCGCAGGCTGACCTGCCTCCACGCTGACTGTACGCGTCGCGCCCCCGCGGGCGAGGGATCTGTGGCCAGCAAGAGGCCGTTCAGCGCGCCGGCCGAAGTGCCGACGATCAGCTCGGGGAGGAAGCCGGATTCGAGCACAGGTTCGAGCGCGCCGGCCTGAAGCGCACCGAAGCTGCCCGCTCCACTCAGAACGAGAGTCCGCATGGCATTCTCCGCGGTCGGCCCCGGCGGGCGACAGCAGGCCGGCGATCGGCGCTCGCCCTCAGCCTTGCGGCTGCCGGGGTCTCGTCGATCTCCAGGTGGAAGTGGTGCAGGATGCGGTGCAGGAGCGGCGCCCCGAACACGCCGGCTGCAACCAGAAAGACGATGCCGGAGAACAGCGCGTAGCCAGCGGCGAAGAGCTTCCCCGCGGTGGTCAGGATGGGATCGACCGGCCCCATCCCGCCCAGGATCATGGCCGCGTTCAACACGGCGTCGATCCACGTCAGGCCGGCGATGAGATGGTAGCCAAGGATCCCGATACCCCACGCGCCAAGCAGGACGCCCACCGCCAGGAGCATGTGGCGCCACAAGCGCCGAAGGAATCTACGCTGATCCAGCAGGGGTTGGCCGCGCCGCTCATACATGCCGAGTCCTCGCTTTGGGAGATGCCCTGTCGCGTGTCCTCTTCCATTATAGGGTCAGCCGGGCAGCCAGGCCCGACGCACATGTTACAATCGCCGCATGCCCGACCCCTCCGTTCCATCGCTGCCATCCGCACAGCCCATATCGCCCGCCGGAGTCGACGGGCAGGACCCTCGGGGCGACAGCCTGCGTTTCAAGCGCAGCCACGTCTACTCGGCGCTGATCCCGCTGGCCTTCGTTGTCGGGCTGGCAACCGGCTTCCTATTCTGGGGACGCACGCCCGCGCCGTCAGCTGTCGCCGCCGTGGGCGAGCCGCAGGCCCCGACCCGGCTGGAGGTCAGCGCGGACGATGATCCGGCGCTCGGCCCGGCCGACGCACCGATCACGATCATCGAGTTCAGCGACTACAACTGTCCGTACTGCGAGAAATGGCATGTGGAGACCTTCCAGCCGCTGATGGCTGCCTATCCGGACCAGATCCGATTCGTCTACCGCGACTTCCCGATCACCAGTCAGGAATCAACGGTGGCGGCCCAGGCGGCGGAGTGCGCCGGCGAGCAGGATGCCTACTGGTCGTTCCACGATTCACTGCTGAGTGGGGGGCTCGATCTGGGACGCGAGGCCTATGAGCAGTACGCCGCCCGCCTCGGGCTGAACGTCGAAGCGCTTCTGGCGTGCCTCGATTCCGGGAAGTTCGACGACGAGGTCCAGGCGGATGCCCGCTACGCCGCCGGCCTGGGCGTCAGCGGAACCCCGACCTTCTTCATCAACGGTCTGCCGCTCGTCGGCGCCCAGCCGCTGTCGGAGTTCCAGGCCGTGATCGAGAGCGAGCTGCAGGGCTAACCCGACTTCCGAAGTCCTCCGGACTTCGGAAGTCGCTTCGCGATCCTATCCACTACCGGTCCATCGGCGAACCCCAAAGAACACTGCCACCGCCGCCGCCCAGGCCGCATACCCGACGGCGATCGTCGCCCCGGCTTTCCAACCTGCCCGCACGGCGACCCAGGCGACGATCACGAACACGACGGTGGGGAAGATTCCCCACAGCATCCCGTCCATATAAGAACCCACGCCGGCGCGGTCTTCGCCGGTCGCCTCCGAGACAATCCACAGCGAGAGCGGAATGTTGAGCGGCATCGTGGCGGTGATGGCCGCCAGCGTGCGCGAGTAGCGTTGGATCACCGCCACCAGGATGATGACCACGATCGAGACAACAACCGGGAACCAGCCTTCCCACTTCATGTGTTTGTCTCCTGCTGAGAGGTGGGTTCGAAAGGTAATCCGTGCTCGACCGATCGGAGGAACTCGAGCAGCCGGGCCGAGAATGCGGCGGCGTCGTCCAGGGGTGTCACGTGGCGTGAGCCAGGAAACTTTGCCAGGCGGGCGCCCGGGATGTGTGCTGCCAGTTCCAGCTTGCAGACCAGCGGCACGGTGGTGTCTTGTTCGCCGACGATGACCAGCGTCGGGGCGCGGATCTCCTCCAGGCGGGAACGCAGGTCGAAGCGGCCGACGGCGGCCAGCAGCTTGATGTACGTCAGCGGGCGGTTACCCGCCAGGCGCGCCGCCGCCGCGGCCCGAAATGCCTCCTGCCCTCCGTCGGGGAACAGGCCGTCGGCCACACGGCGGCCGAGTTCGTCCATCTGCCCCGTGGCGGCCAGCCAGGTCCGTTCGATCCCCCGGCGGAGCGAGCCGCGTGTCGCCCGCAGGCGGGCAAAGGCGTTCACGGCGACCAGAGAGCGCCAGCGTGCCGGTTCATCGGCCGCCAACTGCAGCGCCACCGCCCCGCCCAATGACAAACCGACGACGTGTGCGGATCGAATCGCCAGACGCTCCAGCAGGAGCCGAACATCGGCCGCCAGATCGGCGATCGTCGGCCACCCGACGGGCATCGGCGATGCCCCTTGCCCGCGCAGGTCAGGAGCGAGCAGGGTGAAATGCGGCAGGAGAGAGGGCCGCTGCAGCGCCCAGTCCTCCCCGCACGATCCCAGCCCATGCAGCAGTAGGACGACGGGGGCGTCCTTCGTCGGAGACTGATCCAGGCGGTACTCGAGGCCGATGGGCGTTCGGACGGCGAGGGGCATGCGTCAGATCAGGGAGCGACCTGCACCTCGGCGACGACCAACCGGTGATCGGAGGCCAGTGAATCGGCTACCCATGCCCGAAGGGGCGTCAGCCCTCGCAGCCAGACGTAGTCGATGCGCTTCTCGGGATCCAGGGCAGGGTCGGTCGGCGGCGGAGGTGTCTCACCGAGCTGTGTGAAGGGATCCTGGAAACCGGCCTGCGCGACGGCCAGGGCGACCGGGCTGCCATCCTCGGCGTTGAAGTCGCCCCCAAAGGATGCCGGCGTCCTGCCACCGATGAATGCCAACGCCTCGGTGATCTGCCCCAGCGTGTCTTCGTTGGACAGCCCCATCCAAATGCCGAAGGCGTGCACCGGCTTGTGGTCGAGCTCGAGCTGAACCCCGACGATGCCGGTTTGCTCCTGCAGGCTCCTCACCAGTGCCATCGAGGTGGGCGCCGCGGGACCCTTGTACAGCACGGCGATGCCGGTCAGGTGTTCGACCGCGGGGAGGTAGGCGACATTCATCCGCAGGCGGTGCGCCAGGTACAGCGCGTCATCGACGACGTAGCTCGTCATCCGGCCGGTGTCCACTTCCTGCAGCGCGATCGCGTCGACCCCGGCTTCGGCGATGGCGTCGGCCATGTGGTCGAGGTTGAAGTGCCACTCGGCGTCGTAACCGTAGTGGATGTTGTAGGTCGCCAGGCGCAGGGTGCCGTCGGACGGCAGCGCCTCAGCCGGATGCGGCCAGACGGCGCCCAGGATGATCGCCAGGCCGGCCACGCCGGCGAGGAGGGTGCGCGTCGAGCGGGCCGAGAATTCCTGCCAGGCCAACGCCACGGGCCGCTGAGAGGATGCGCCGACCATGACCGCCACACAGGCCGCCAGGTAGACGATCCACCCCATCCCGCGCATCTGCGGGACGGCGTAGGGATAGGTGAACGCAAACGCATTCAGGAAGTTGAGGACGAGCACCAGCCCGAAGGCCAGGGCCAGCATCTGTCCGACCGAACGCTGGCGCGGCGAGCGCCCATCCAAGACGATCACCAGGCATCCAAGCGCAAGGATCGCCGCCAGGACGCCCCCGACGGCGCCGACCAGGTCGCGCCCGAAGTAGGCCACCATCAGGCTGGCGGCGAGACCGGCCGGGACCCCCA
>CAWFSV010000009.1:0-19198 GCA_963818575.1 uncultured Chloroflexia bacterium
GTCCGCCCGTGCGCCAGGAGCGCTTCCACCATCTCCGGTTGGCGCGCCTCGGCGTAGATGCGCAGCACGGGCTCGGTCCCGGATGGGCGGATCAAAAGCCAGGAATCGTCGTCGAACAGGTATTTGACGCCGTCCAGGCTGTTGACCGATGACAGCTTGATCCCGCCGACGGACGCCGGCGCCTCGTGGAGCAGCCGTTCGACCATCTTGGTCTTGGAGACGGGGTGCGACAGGCGCAGGTCGTTGCGGGCGTAGTGCGACGGGCCAACTTCCTTGAGCAGGTCGTCGACCAGCTCGGCCAGCGTGGCCTTCGTGGCTGCCACCATCTCCACCAGCAGCAGCGCCATCAACACGCCGTCGCCCTCCGGGATATGGCCCATGAATGACATCCCTCCGGATTCTTCGCCCCCGATCAGCACATCGCCCTTGAGCATGTGGTCGGCGATATGGTTGAACCCGACCGGCGTTTCGATCACCTCCAGCCCGTAGATGGCCCCCAGGCGGTTGATCATTTGCGTGGTCGAAATGGTCTTGACGATCTTGCCGCGCCAGCCGCGGCGTTCGACCAGGTACTTGACCGCCAGGGCCATGATCCGGTGCGGGTCGACGAACTGGCCGCGCCCGTCCATGGCGCCGATGCGGTCGGCGTCGCCGTCCGTCGCCACCCCGAGCTGCCCGTGTCCGGCGGCGATGGCGCCGGCCAGCGCGCCCAGGTAGCGGGCGATCGGCTCCGGGTGGATGCCGCCGAAGCCCGGGTTCATCTCGCCGCGCACTTCGAACACCTCGCAGCCCGTCCCCTGCAGGATGCCCTTGATCTGGCCGCGGCCCGACCCGTACATCGAGTCAACGACCAGGTGCTGCGGGTTGTCGGCAATGGCGTCGAAGTCGATCAGCTTGCGCAAGTGGTCGAAGTAGGCCGGCGTCGGATTGAATCGCTGGAGCCGGCCCAGGCGGCGGGCCTCGTCCGGGTCCATCAAGTTCGGGCCGCGGGCCCGGCTCTCGTTGTCGTTCAGATAGACCTCGACCCGACGGCACTGCTCGGGCGAAGCCGATCCGCCGTAGGCCGCCTTCAGTTTGACGCCGTTGTAGCGCGGGGCGTTGTGCGAGGCGGTGATCATGAGCCCGCCGATGGCGCCCAGCTGGCGGACGGCCAGAGAGACGGCCGGGGTGGGCACGTCGGCCGTGGTCAGATGAACGGTGAACCCGTTGGCGGCCAGGACGCGGGCCGCCTCCAGCGCAAAACGATCGGAGAGGAAACGCGTGTCAAAGCCGACGACCATCGTGGTCGAGTCCGGGTGCAATCCGTTGGAGGTGCCGTTGAGCCATTCGCCCGAGGCGACGGCATCGGCGATGGCCTGCGAAACCTGGCGCAGGTTGGTGAAGGTGAAGGTGTCCGAGATGACGCCGCGCCAGCCATCGGTTCCGAAGTGGATCGTCATGCAGCCCCCGAAGCGAAGAATGGATTCAGGCGAGGCCCCGTCGGACGTCCGTTCCCCCGACCGACGGGGCAGATCGATTCTACCCGCCCCTCAAGATGTCGGTCAAACTCCGAATGCGCACGGGCGTTCTAGTCGATCCCAGGTGAGGAATCGACTGGGCCCGCGATGGTGGGCATTCCGAACGCCGAGCCGACCAGGCAATGTTGGAGCGCCGCGCCTGCGTTGCCCGCCAGGTCCTTCGTCGCCGTCCTTCGCATGCGGCAACGGTGGTATGCTGGTCGACCACGCCTCCCGGCAGGAGTCCACACCGATGGCTGGTTCGTCCACCAGGGCCGAGCTCGCCCCGCCCGGTCACCGGCGGCTGCGCGGCCTGGTCGGCTGGGCGCCGATCGCCCTGCTCATGGGCCTGCTCGCCTGGACCGGGCTGCGCGGGGTTGACTTCGGCTACCACTGGGACGAGTACGAAGCGCAGATACAACCCGTGCAGTGGTCGCTCGACGAGCGCACACTTCTCCCCAACTACTACCTCTATCCCTCGGTCAACTACGGCCTCAATCTGGCCGCGCTGTTCCCGACCCTGTGCCGCGATCTGATGGCAGGGCGCCGAGCGCGGAGGATCTCGCCGCGGATCTCAGAGCCGCGACCGACCAGCCACAGTACCTGCTGGGCCTGCGATCGATCCGGGTCCTGCTGACCACGCTGGCGCCGCTGTGGGTCTACCTGTCCGTCTGGTTGTGGAGGCGATCGCGCCTCGAGGCGCTGCTGGCCGCCGGCATCCTCGGGCTGTCGTGGGAGATCGCCTACCACGCGCGCTGGGGCGCTCCCGACGCGGTCATGATGCAGTTCGGCGCGCTGACGCTGCTCCTGACCGTGGCCGCTGCGCGCCGGCCGGAGCAGGCTCGTTGGAGGCATCTCGCCGCCGTGGCGGCTGCCCTGGCCACCGGCACCAAGTACCCTGCCGGCCTGCTGCTGGTCCCGGTCCTGCTCGTCTCTGTCTTTGCGTCAACGGAGAAGCGTTCGCTCCGGCGTACGGCGGGTCGTGGTGGTGAAGGTGGTCTTGATCTACGCCGCGGCCTTCCTGATCACGACCCCCGGCGCGGTGCTGCAGCCGTGGGCCTTCCTCCGGGCGCTGCTTGTGGAAGGCGGCTGGTACAGCCAGGGGCATTGGGGCTACACGATTCCTGCCGGCGCCCTCCACCTGGGGCGAATGTTCGACTACCTGGGACTGGTGCTCCTCTCGCCGTTCCCTGTGATCGCCGGCCTGCTGAGCCTGGCTGCGGCCGCCGGCGCCTGGTGGGTCTGGAAAGAGTCGCGCCTGCTGGCCGGCGTCTTGCTCTTGTTCCCGGCGGTCTACGTGGCCTTCTTCGCCGCACAGCGGGTGATGATCGTACGCAACCTGTTGGTGCTCGCACCGTTCATGGCGATCCTCGCCGGGCGCGGGATCATCGACACGATTCGCCGGTTCCGCTGGCAACCGGGACGCTGGGCTCTGGCGGCGATCGTGGCGGCGATGTTGGCGCTGCAAGCCGCATGGCTGATCCATGCGGCGGAGACGATCCACGGCCGGAGCGTCGATGATCCAGGCGCCGACCTGGCGGGCACCATTCGATCGCGCAGCGGCGACACGTTCCTGCTCTCGCCGCGTGTTCAGGAGGAGGTCGCCAAGCCCGGCGAGGAGCTGCCGGCGAACGTCCTGGCGGAGAATGGGAATGCGGACTTCGTCGCGGTGTACGCCTACGAGGCGATGCCCAACCTGGAGTGGCCGGCCAACCTGCGTACGTTGACCGTTCGGACGTTCGGCCCCCTCGAGGTCAACTTCAACTACTACCCGACCTGGGAAGGCAACGATCGCATCGTGCTGATGACCTTCGAGCGGGCGTGCTCGGTCGGCGTCGACTTCGTCGAACCCCTGTGCCCGTAAGCCCCGTCCATCGCTGATAATCCTTATCCGCGGGCTGCAGCGTGCTGTCAGAGTGCGCCTTTGACCCGGTCTGGCCCGTCAAGCGTCGGCCGCAGGCCTGGTTGCACGTAGTGGCCGGCAAGACATCAGACGCATCACGCCTGCGCGTTCAACCCCCACCCCCTCTACGCGGCGCTTCTGCCCCCGAAGAATTCGGCGGGGGAGCACCCCTCTCCGGCCACGGACCATCGACAAGGATGGCGCTGTCCGCGGAGAGGGGGCAGGGGGTGAGGTCGACGAGGAGCCTTACCGCACGCTCTCAGACGTAGGACAGCCCGATGACCAGGTCGTTGAGGTTCGTGCCCGTCGCGCCGGTGCGCAGCAGCGCTCCCAGCTGGTCGAGCAGCGGATAGGCATCGTGCTCCGATCCGGCCTGACGAAGATCGAGCCCCAGCGCCCGGGCGCGAGCGGCGACCTCACCATCGACGAATGCGCCGGCGGCATCCGTCGGACCATCGATCCCATCGCTGGCCAGGGCGGCCAGCGCACAGTGTGCATGTCCGTCGAGTGCCATCGCAGCCCCGAGCGCCAGCTCCTGATTGCGGCCGCCGCGGCCACCGTGTCGGATGGTCACGGTCGTTTCGCCTCCGGCGAGCAGGCATGCCGGGGACGCCGCCGAGACCAGGCGCCTGCCAAGCCGCAGGCCGACGGTGAATGCCTCGCCCTGCATGCTGGTGGTCAGCGTCCGGACCCGGAAGCCAATCGAACGCGCCTCGGCCGCCGCGGCGTGCAGCATGTCCCGATTGCGGGCGATGACCACATTGCGGGGACGCGACATGTCGGGAGGCGGCGCAGCGTAGTTGCCGAGTGCCGCGCGTACGGCTGGGGGCGCGAGGTCCCAGCACCCCGATTCTCTTCAGCGTTCGTTCCCCGGCGGGCGGGTGGGGGGAGAGTGTGACGGTCGGACCAGAGGCGATCGACGCCGGATCATCGCCCACGACATCGGAGAACAGGAGCCCGACCACTCGCGCCGGCGCTGCGGCGTGCGCCAGGCCACCGGCCTTCAGGAGGGAGAGCTCGCTGCGAACGAGATTGATGGCGGTGATGGGCGCACCGGCATGGAGCAGGATGCCCGTGAGCCGGCGCACGTCCTCAAGTTCGAGCCCGGGCACCAGGCACTCGGCCATGGCGGAGCCGCCGCCTGAGATCAGCGCCAGGACCAGATCGCCGGCGCGGGCGCCGCGCGCCAGGTCGAGCGCCGCCTGGCCGGCGAGCAGACTGCCGGCATCCGGGAGCGGGTGCCCTGTCTGAAATACCCGCATGCGGTTCGGGAGGGTGGGCACCATCGGAGAGAGCGTGGTGACAATGCCCGGCCTCGATCCGATCCCCCAGGATCTCGGCGGCAGCGCGTGCCATGCCCGGGGCCGCCTTCCCCAGGGCGATCACGAAGACCCTTGAGCCCCGAGTCCATTTGAACAGGCGCCGGCCGACCCGCACGCCTCCCGGCTCCGGTCGCAGATGACGCCGGACGGCGGATTCTGGATCGGCAGCCTCCAGTGCCGCTCCGACCAGACGGCCCAGGTGGTCCCGGCGATCGGCGTACGCAAGGGGACTCACCACGCGCGAGGCCTCGGCCTTTGGATGCCACAGTCCGCGGTGGATGCCAGCCGGGAGCGCGGCGTGCGTCGCGCAGCGGAGCTGCCACGCTGACGCCGCTCACGCCTCGGTCGGCGGCGGCTCATGGGTGCTCCATTCGGCAGCGTACATTTCGCCGGCCTGCATGGGGATGGGCAGGTGGTTCTCCGCCGACGGCAACGCGCATGTGGCGAAGGGCGTGAACGCGCACGGCGGGTTGTAGGCGCGATTGAAATCGAGCAGCACGTGCTCACCTGCCATCGGTGCGGTGGCCAGGAACCGGCCGGCAGGGTAGGTGGTGCTTCCATTGGTTGGGTCGGCGAAGATCAGGAACAGCCCGTCGGCATCGGCGTCTGTCACCAACAAACTGGCGGCCGCGCCATCCAAGTCGAATTCCACGCGACCAGGGCACACCGTCGCCTCCGAGTCGCCCAGGATGTTCTGGGTGATGATCGAGCGGGGCGGGTCGAAGCGCACAAAGCGGGCGGGCCGTACCCATTGCTCATGGATGGGAAACCAGCGGCGTCCGGGGAAAGCGGTCCTGGCGGGGTGCCGGCGATTCCAGACGCGCACGCCCCAGCGGCCTGCGCGGACCACGATCATGAACGTCGCGTCCCCAAGGCGTACGCGCGTCGGGGATCCGCTGACGTCCGGCTGCAGTGACAGGTCGCCGGCGGGCTCATCGCCGGAGCGAGCGTCGACGCCGGGGACGGGGCGGAAGACTGCGCGCTGCCCATCGAAGCCAATGCTGCCGGCAGTCTCCGGGGCGGTGTCCGGCGGAAGCAGGATCTTGCTCTGCCGACCGCTGCCGATCGAGTTCTCGCCGGGCGCCAGCCAGAAGAGGCCCGCCAGCGAGAGCCAACTCTCCTCACCCCGAAGCGCGGTCTCGACCTGCTGACGCCACTGGAGGACCTCGTCTTCGTACGCCATCTGCCGCTCGACCTCCGCCGCCTATCCCATGCCGGATCGAATCCTATCGCACATCGTATCCCTCGGGTGGGAACGAGCGGCGCTGGGCACCTTGTCACGCCAGGGTGAACTGAGACCGCTGCCACAGGACGCGAACCGGTCTCGAGACGGAGTGTCAGCTGGTCGGGGCGATGCCTTCGCCGGCCTAGGGTCCTGACACTGTGGCGGACGCAAGGGCGGCGGCGACCTCGGGGGCGAGTTCGCCGGTCAATGTCGCCCCTGCGGCATCACGCAGCACCGGGCCGAACAGCGCCAGGTCTTCGGGCGCGGGGAGGGGCAGGCACGTCGTGCCAAGCGTTTCCGCCAGCGTGCGGGTAGCATCGGTGGGCCAGTCGGCCAGCGCCGAGGACGTTGCGGGGAGCAGGGACAACGCGTGCGACCAGGGACCGGTAAACTCCGGCCGCGCCAGCCAGGTCGCAAGTTCGATGCTCAGCGGCTCCGGTGGGGCCGGCCGGGCAACCACGGCCCAACTCCACGAATTCACGAAGCACGTGCCTCGCCCGTCACGCGTCGGCCACGGGCCCAGGATCTGAATCTCGCCGGACTCCAAGTCTGCAATCTGGCTGAGGGGCACGACGGCAGCACCGACCTGGCCGGAGGACAGAGCCTCGGCCGTCATGCTGCTGTTCTCGTGCTGACGGGCCGAGAGAGGCAGAAGTCCGCCGGCGCGTGCCGCGGCGTAGAAGGCGAGCACATCCTGCAGCAGTTCGGCGTCGAGCGCGGGAGATCCGCCCGCGTCGCGCAACGTGCCTCCCACCGACAGGTACTGCGCCAGCGTGAACGCCGACCGGGGGTCGCCGGCAGGAAAGAGGAACGAGCCGTTGCCGGTGAGCAGGTCCGCCCACGTATGGGGAGGGCTGGAGTAAGCCTGTGGCTGGAAGGCGAAGACATCCGCTTCCGCGGCGAAAGGCAGGCCGGCCAACTTGCCTTGCGACCGCGCGCCGTCGAGGATCGGTGCGATCCACCCCCAGGTCTCCGGAGTGGTGCCCAACTCCTCCCAGACGTGAATCAACTGGCGTTCGAGGGCGAGCGCCAGTTCGGTGCCATCCATGGCGACCAGATCCGGCAGGATGGAGGGAGCGGCCTGAGACGCGGAGGCGAGCGCTTCCGTCAGGCTTGCCGGACCGCTGCGCCCCTTGACGCGGACCTCGATGCGCACGCCCGGGTGAGACGCTTCGAAGCCGCGCAGTCTGTCGGCCAGGAGGGACGCCGCTTCGCCCGGCCCGTCGGGCGAGAATTGCGGGGGTATCCAGATGCTGAGCGTGCGTCCGGCGCTGCTGAACGCCGAGGTGGCCGGTGTGGCCGAATTGCCGGCGGGCGTGAGGTCAAAGCCCTGGGTGGCGATCGGGCTCTGAGCCCCGAGCGGCGCACATGCGCTCAGGCAGGCGGTGAGCACGATCCAGGTCCAGTGGAAACGCGGCATATCCTGATTCTAGCACCTGCAAGCCGGCAGCCGGCGCCGGGTGGCGGCGGGCCAGGGAAGACCATCGGGAGCAGACATCCGGCGCGCGGGGATGCTGTCGCCGAACGTCCGCAGCGCAAGAGGGAAGGGGCGGAGGGCCGTATGCTAGAATCACTCCCCATGGCCGTGCCCGAAAGTCTTCCCCTGCTCCTCAACGGCCTTCCGGCGAAGCCCGGCTGTTACCTGATGAAGTCGGCCGACGGCTCTGTGATCTACGTCGGCAAGGCGATCAACCTGCGCAGCCGGGTGCGCTCGTACTTCCAGCCGTCGGCCGATCACGGACGCAAAGTGGCCGAGCTGGTGGCGCACGTGGCCGACCTCGAGTGGATCGTCGTCGGCTCCGAACTCGAGGCGCTGATCCTCGAGATGAACTTGATCAAGCGCCACCGGCCGAAGTACAACGTCCGGCTGAAGGACGACAAGCGCTACCCGTACATCCAGGTGCGGTGGGCGGACGCCTTCCCGACGATTCTGATCACCCGACGCATGGTGGAGGACGGCAGCCGCTACTTCGGTCCGTACACCAGCGTGTGGGCCGTGCACGAGACGCTCGACGTCCTGCGGAGAATCTTCCCCTACCTGACCTGTGACCGGGTGATCACCGGGCAGGACTCGCGAGCCTGCCTGTACGCCGATATCAAACTGTGCCTGGCGCCGTGCATCGGCGCCGTGGACCAGGCCGGCTACCGACAGATGATCGACGACCTGTGCCGCTTCCTGCAGGGGGAGACCGAGTCCGTCGTCAAGCGGCTGCGGGAGGACATGGACCGGGCCTCGACGGCGCTGGCCTACGAGCGCGCCGCGGCGCTGCGCGACCAGCTCCAGGCGATCGACAAAGTCGTCGAAGGTCAGAAGATCGTCTCGCAGGAGCGGATCGATTCGGACGTGATCGCCTTCGCCCGCGACGACGACAGCGCCTGCGTCCAGGTCTTCTTTGTGCGCCACGGAAAACTGATCGGCCGGGAGTACTTCGTGCTCGAAGGCACCCGGGAGGCGGAGGACCGCGAGGTGGTGGAGGGGTTCGTCAAGCAGTTCTACACCGAGGCGGCGTTTGTTCCGGAGCGCGTTCTGCTGCCGACCGAAATCGAGGAGGCCCGGATCGTCGAGGAGTGGCTGCGCCAGCGGCGGGGCGGGCCGGAGGTGCAGTTGTTGGTCCCGAAGAGCGGGCCGGGCCACGACCTGATCGCCATGGCGACCGAGAACGCGGCCGAGACGCTGGCGATGCTGCGCGCTCGGTGGGAAAGCGACCGCAGCAAGCACGTGGCCGGCCTGGCGCAGCTGCAGGCGGCCCTGGAGCTGCCCGAACCGCCGAACCGCATCGAGTGCTACGACATCTCCAATCTGCAGGGGACGGCGGCGGCCGGATCGATGGTCGTCTTCGAGCAGGGCACCCCGAACAAGAAGCTCTACCGCAAGTTCACGATCAAGAGCGTGCACGGCCAGGACGATTTCGCCAGCATGGAGGAGGTTCTCGATCGCCGCTTCCGCCGCTGGGCGCTCGCCTCGGAGGAGGCGCGCAAGCCCGGCGGCAAGCTCGATGCGGCGTTCGGGCGACTGCCCGATCTGCTGATCGTCGACGGGGGCAAAGGGCAGCTGGGAAAGGCGGTGCAGGTGCTGGAGCGCCACGGCCTGCTCGAGCGCATGCGCGTGGCAGGGCTGGCCAAGGGACACGAGGAGCTCTACCTTCCCGGGCGGGTCGAGTTGCTGGCCCTCGAGCGGCGATCAGAGGGGCTGTACCTGATTCAGCGCATCCGCGACGAGGCGCACCGCTTCGCGTTGGGCCAGCATCGCGTGCAGCGCGCCCGGGCCGGGATCGCCTCCCAGCTGGATGCCATCGCCGGGGTCGGGCCGCGCAGGCGGAAGGCGCTCCTGGCAGCCTTCGGTGACCTGGACCGGATTCGCGGAGCGGCGCTCGACGACCTGATGAGCGTCCAGGGCATCAGCCGCGATCTGGCGGAACGCATCAAGGCCGAGCTCTAGGAGGCGCGCATGCCGCAGGCATGGATCGTGGACGACGACGATGAGATGAGCCAGGCCGTGAAGCTGATGCTGCAGCTGCTGGACCACACCGTCGTCGTTCACCGCGAGGCGCGCAGCGCCGCCCGGGAGCTCCTGGCCGGCGGCCGGCCGGACGTGATCGTGCTGGACATCAACATGCCCGAGGTCTCGGGGATCGACTTTCTCGAGTTCGTGCGCATGCGGCCGGAGCTCAACGACCTGCCGGTGCTGATGCTGTCGTCCGAAACGACCGACGCGCAGGTCGATGAGGCGCTGCGCCTGGGAGCGAACGCCTTCGTCTTCAAGCCGGTGACGCTCGAGGAACTTGAGGCGGCGCTGAAGAAGGCCAAGGCCGCGGCCAAGCCGCACTAGAGGGTCCCCCTCGACTTCGCTCGACTTCGGAAGTCCAAAGGACTTCCGAAGTCGGATTTCAGGCAAGGATCTCGCGGGGCGGCCATCAGGTCGCCCCGCCGGTGCGTTTCGGGGCGGGGAGGCTGTTGACACGGCATTTCTGTTGTGCTAATATTTGGAATGACATTCCACAAAGTAGAACAGACTGATATGTGCCACCAACCCGTCGGTTAGCATCTGGCGGGTAGCCCTTCTCCCGAGGGACCAGGTGACCGAATATCGTCGACCGAGACCCGCCTCCATCACCCGCGGGCCGACGCGTGCGCCGGGAACTCCGGCGGCGTCCGATCCTCCGGCCGCGGCGCTCTCCCGAACGGTCGCCAAAGCCTTCATCGTCGTCGACGTCCTGGCGGCGCAATCCGATCGGGGCATCACGCTCTCGGACCTGTCCACCCAGCTGCGCATGCCGAAGAGCACCGTGCACCGCTACCTGGCCACCCTGCAGCAGCTCGGGCTGGCCGAACGCAGCGATACCGATCGATTCCGATTGGGCACCAAGGTCATCGAGCTCGCAGGCATGTTCCTGGCCAACAGCGACCTGAGAACGGAGAGCCAGGCCGCCCTCGAAACGTTGGCGACCCAGACGGATGAGACCATTCACCTGGCCGTCCCCTCCGGCACGGAGGTCGTCTACATCGCCAAGGTGGAGAGCAAGCACGCCTTGCGCATGTACTCCTACATCGGCGCGCGCCTGCCGATGTACTGCACCGCCCTGGGCAAGGCCATCCTGGCCTTCAGCACACCGGAGCGTCGCCGGGACGTCCTGACCCAGCCGTTGAAATCCCGCACCCCCAGCACGATCACCTCGCCGCACGCGCTCGAGCGCGAGCTGGACGCCATCCGCTCCCAGGGATACGCCATCGACGATGAGGAAAACGAACCGGGCATCCGCTGCATCGGTGCGCCGATCTCGGACTACAGCCAGACGGTGATCGCCGCCGTGAGCGTCTCCGGGCCGGGCAACCGGATGAACCGCAAGCGCTGCATCGAGCTGGCGCCGGTGGTGCGTGAAGCGGCGCAGCGGGTTTCGAAGCGCATGGGTTACGCCGGCTGATCCGCCGGCGGCCGAAGATCGAATTTCCCTGAGGTGTGCCTCAGGTATCGGAGGACTGTGATGAAGATGCTGATCGCCGGTCGGTGGGTGGAGGCTTCGGACGGAGCGTGGATGGACATCCGCAACCCCGGCACCGGGGAGGTGATCGACCGCGTGCCGCGGGCCACGCTCGACGACACGCGCCGCGCGGTCGAGGCGGCGCAGGCCGGAAAGGTGGCCATGCGCAAGCTCACCGCCCGGCAGCGCTACGAGATGCTGATCCGCGTTTCCGAAGCCATCGAGGCGCGCGTGCCCGAACTCGGCCATCTGCTGGCACAGGAGAACGGTAAGCCGATCCAGCAAACGCGCGCCGAGGTGGCGGTGACCGCCAGCATCTTCCGCGGTTTCGCCGAAGAGTCCAAGCGGATGTTCGGTCGGGTGATGCCGGTCGACGCGGTGCGCGGTCAGGAGAGGCACTTCGCCTTCACCATCCGGCGGCCGCTGGGTGTCGTGGCCGCCATCGTGCCTTTCAACTACCCGGTGGAACTGTGGGGACACAAGGCGGCGGCGGCACTGGCCGCCGGAAATGCCGTGATCTCGAAACCCCCCAGCGCCTGCCCCCTGACGCTGCTCAAGATCGCCGAGCTGATGGAACAGGCCGGGCTGCCGGCTTGCGCACACCAGATCGTCACCGGCCCCGGTGCAATGATCGGCGACTACCTGGCGCAGGCGCCGGGAATCGAACTGGTCACCGTCACCGGCAGCACGGCGGTCGGCATCCGCATCGCCCAGCTGGCCGCCGAGCAGCTGAAGAAAGTCCACCTGGAACTCGGCGGCAACGACGCCTTGATCATCCTGGCCGATGCCGATCTGGAGAAGGCGGCCGAGGCGGTGATCCTGGGCCGGCTGGCGCGGGGCAACGGACAGATCTGCTGCGCCGTCAAGCGCATCTTCGTGGACGCCTCGGTCCACGATCGCTTCGCCGACCTGCTGACGACCAAGGCCAAGGCGCTCAAGGTCGGCGACCAACTGCAGGAGGACACGGACGTCGGCCCGCTGATCAGCGAATTGGCGGCCCAGGGCGTGGAAGAGGTCGTCAACGCCGCCATCCAGGCGGGCGCCAAGCTGCGCGCCGGGGGCAAGCGCCGGGGCGCCTTCATGGAACCGACCGTCCTGACCGACGTGCCGGTGGACGTGCCGATGTTCAAGGAAGAGACCTTCGGCCCGGTGGCGCCGCTGGTGCGCTTCACCTCGGTGGACGACGCCATCCGCATGGCGAACGACTCGCCGTACGGCTTGCAGTCGGCCGTGTTCACCCAGGACATCAACCAGGCCTTCGACATCGCCTACCAGCTGGAGGCCGGCGGCGTGATCGTCAACTGGTCGTCCGCCCTGCGGGTGGAGACGCTGCCGTTCGGCGGCGTCAAGATGAGCGGACACGGGCGGGAGGGCGTGCACGACACGCTGGAAGAGATGACGGACCAGAAGACGATCATCGTGCACAACGCCTTCCCGGCGGCAGAGCTAGGTGCAGCGGATGACGGACACCGATTTCCTGGTGATGCGGGGGATCAGCAAGAGCTTCGACGTCACCGAGGCGCTGCGCGGGGTGGACTTCCGCGCCCGGCAGGGCGAGGTGCACGCCATCGTCGGCGAGAACGGCGCCGGCAAGTCGACGCTGATGAAGATGCTGTCGGGCGCCGTGGCGCGCGACGGCGGGGAGATCCTGCTCGACGGCGCGGCGGCCGACGTCAGCACTCCCCTCACCGCCCATCGGCTGGGCATCCGGGCGGTCTACCAGGAGTTCAGCCTGGTTCCGCACCTGACCGTGGCCGAGAACATCCTGTTGGGGCAGATGCCCTCCGCCCGCGTGCCGGGGTGTGTGGACTGGACCAAGGCCTATCGCCGAGCCGAGGAGATCCTTCGTTCCATCGGGTTTGTCGGGATCGACGTGCGCAGCCTTGTTCGGCACTTGAGCGTCTCCCACCAGCAGATGGTCGAGATCGCCAAGGCGGTGGTGGTGCAGCCGCGGATCCTGATCCTGGATGAGCCGTCCGCCGTCCTGTCCCAGGAGGAGCTGAACCGCCTGTTCGCCCTGGTGCGCCAGCTCAAACAGGAAGGGACGCTGATCCTGTATATCTCCCACCGTCTGGATGAGGTGTTCGAGATCGCCGATCGCATCACCGTGCTCAAGGACGGCCAGCTGGTCGGCACGGTGCAGCCTCAGGCCGCCGATCAGGCTCAGTTGATCCGGATGATGGTGGGCCGATCGCTGGGCGAGATCTTCCCCTCACGCCAGCCTGTGCGGGACGAGGTGGCGCTCGAGGTGAAGGCCCTCGGCCGGGTCGGTTCGTTCTCGGACGTGTCGTTCTCGCTGCAGCGGGGCGAGGTCCTGGGAATGTTCGGACTCGTGGGGAGTGGGCGGACCCAGGTGGCGCGCTGCATCTTCGGCGCAGACCCGTTCGATCGTGGGGAGCTCCGGGCCGACGGCAAACCGATCCATCCCCGGTCGCCCCGCGAGGCCGTCAAGGAAGGCATCGCCCTGCTGACCGAGGACCGCAAGCGCGACGGTCTGGTCTTGATCTGCACGATACGCGACAACGCCAGCATGGCCTCGTTCGATCGGCTGAGCCGCTGGGGCGTCATCCATCGCCGGGCGCAAGAGACCGAGGTGCAGCAGAAGGTGAAGGAGCTGGACATTCGCCCGCCGCTGCTCGACCGGTGGGCCCGCCAACTCAGCGGGGGCAACCAGCAGAAACTGGTGCTGGCGAAGTGGCTGATGACGCGCGCCAGGGTCCTGATCCTCGACGAGCCGACGCGCGGGGTGGATGTGGCCACCAAGGTGGAGATCTACCAACTCATCAGCGATCTGGCGGCCGACGGGATCGGCATCCTGCTGATCTCGTCCGAACTGCCGGAGATTCTGGGTCTGAGCGACCGGGCCCTGGTGATGCGAGAGGGTCGTCTGGTTGGAGAGTTTACGCGGGCCGAGGCGAGTGAGGAGAAGGTGCTGGCCGCGGCCGCAGGGGTGAGGCAATGAGCTCTGGTTCTGCACCGACGCCATCCACTCCCGTCCGTCGCCAGGGGGGCCTGCGCGGCCTGTTGACCGGCACGGCAGGGGTTCGTTCCCGACGCCGATGGGTGGACTACGCCTTCATCGTCGCCTTCGTCCTCCTCCTGGTCTTCACGGCCACCGTGTCGGATGTCTTCTTCACCCAGCGCAACCTGAGCAACCTGGGGCGGCAGGCCGTCACCAATGGCATGCTCAGCCTGGGAATGCTGGTGGTGATCCTGACGGGCGGGATCGACCTCTCGGTCGGCTCGGTGGTCGCGCTGGCGGCGGTCATGGTCTCGGGCATGTCCAAGGGCGGGCTGCCTCTGTCCCTGGCGATCCTGATCTGCATGGCCGTCGGCGTGCTTGCCGGAGCGGTGAACGGTTTCTTCATCGCCCGCTTCAAGCTGCAGTCCTTCATCGTGACCCTGGCGACGATGGGGGCCATCCGCGGGCTGGTCTTCGTCTACTCGGATATCCCGATCACCCCCACGGATCCGGCCTTCCGCGCCGTGCTCGGAGCCGGATTTCGTCGGCCCGTTTCCCGTGTCGGCCCTGATCATGCTCGCCTGCTATCCCATCGTGTGGTTCTTCCTCAATCGGGCGAAGTCCGGGCGGGCGATCGTGGCCATCGGCGGAAACGAGGAGGCGGTACGCCTGGCGGGGATCAGCGTCACCTGGCACATCTTCCTGGCCTACATGATCTCCGGCCTGTTCTCCGCCCTGGCGGGGGTGATGCTGGCCTCCCGCCTGGGGATCGCGCAACCCAGCGTGGGCGCGGGGTTCGAGCTGGATGCCATCGCCGCCTGCGTCATCGGCGGTGCCGTCCTGGGCGGCGGGGGCGGGAGTGTCTTTGGCACCCTGGCCGGGGTCGGGGCGCTCGGCGTGATCGACAACCTGCTCAATCTGTTCAACGTCCAGTCGTACTATCAGCAGATCTTCAAGGGCGTGATCATCCTGGTCGCGGTCCTGGCGCGACGCAAGCAGCAGTAGGGGAACACCCGGCCGGTCTGCATCCCGGCGGAGCAGAAGGAGGTGAGGAGAGGAGCTGCATTCCGTCCGTCCTAAGCCGATCCACCCGGAACCAAGTGAAGAGGAGGATTCTTCGATGAAACGCAACCTCGGATGGACCATCATCGTGATCCTGGCGGTGATGCTGGCAGCCTGCGGACAGGCTGCGCCGGCGGCTGCTCCGGAAGAAGCAGCCGGACCGCTGAAGATCGGGATGGCCAACTTCTCCCAGTGCTGCCCGTACTTCATCGGGATGAACAACGCCGTCGTGGAGGAAGCCAAGGCCTACTCCAACGTCACGATCATCTCCACCGATGCCAACGGCGACGCGGCCAAGTTCCAGTCGGACATCGAGGACCTGATCGCACAGGGCATCGACGGGATCATCATCTCGGGGGCGTGGCTGGAGGAGGCTCCGGCGGCGCTGGACGCCCTGGCCGCAGAAGGGATCCCGACCGTTCTCGTCGATCGGCAGTTTGGCGCCGGGAGCAAGAGCGCCTACACGTCCTACATCGGCCCGGACAACTTCACCATCGGAGTCCAGGACGGCACGTACATCTGTGATCGTCTGGGCGGGGAAGGCGTGATCGTCCAACTGCGCGGCGGACCGGCGGACAACTCGATCGGGCTGAACCGCAGCAATGGGATGCTCAGCGTCGCCGAGACGTTCCCGGGCATCACCGTGGTCACGGCCCCGGACTTCGGCGGCTGGAGCGCGGATGGCGGCATCGCCCTGATGGAGGACATGCTGGCCTCCAACCCGAAGATCGACGCCGTGTTCTGCGAGAACGACTCCATGTGCCTGGGCGCTCAGACGGCCATCGCCGATGCCGGCCGGGCGGATGAGATGTTCCTCGTCGGTGTCGACGGTGAGACCGCCGCCTTGGAGGCCATCATCAACGGCACGAACTACGCTGCCACCGGCCTGAACAACTCAGACCAGATCGGCCGCGCGGCGTTCAACCGCCTGATGTCCATCTTTGGCGGCGGGACCCCGGAGAAGGACACCTACCTGCCGTCGCCGCTGATCACGAAGGACAATGTCATGCGCTACTACAATCCGGAGGGCACGTTCTAACCTGACCGGAGTCTCGGCTGTGGGGGAGGGGCAGCACTGGCTCGCTCCGCCAGCCGCGAAGGGATCCTCACAGGAGGTGTGCGACGCCTCCTGTGGGGGTCCGCTGGATCTGTGTCTTCATCGTAAGGTTCGGTGTGGTCCCGGCCGGCATCAGCGGCGCCCGTCACGGCCTGCGGCTCGCCGGCCGACGATCCGGCGACATATGCCGGAGCAGTCGATCCAGGATCCGGCGGTTCTGGAAGCGCAGTCTGTGGCCGCTGAGCGGGGACGACTTGGCCTTGGAGATCGGAATTTCTCGGAAGCTCTTGCGACCTTGCCACACCGAACCTGGCTGGACAAGGGCGAACACCCATCCGGGAACGCCGTCATGATGCCGCGCGAGGGGCGGGCCATGGCAACCCGGCACCGTTCGCTCCGTTCCCCCGGATGGAATCCGCCGGGCCGTCTACACCGCAGCAGCCCCATCGATAGCCGAGTGACTTCGACGGACGACGTTGGAGAAGGACTACAACCTGAACGGCCTGTTCTGGGCGCTCACTGGAGCTGGCCTCTCGGGTTGACGAGCTAGCCCTGGCTGGAGGCGGGTTTCCCCGGTATGGCAGGCCTGACGCGGCCGCAGGGGGAGCCCCTCTCCTCATGCCCGGCCGGGAACACGCTCAGCCGGGCAGGTGGGAATGAGTGGACCCTGAGGGCCGCCTTGAGGAGCTCGGGATCGAACTCCCTGCGCCGCCGGAACCGGTCGGCGCCTACACGACGGCCGTGCACAGCGGAGACCTGCTATTCCTTTCGGGAACCACATGCTACGTCGACGGTGGGCTGCTCTATCCGAGGGAAGGTCGGCGATGCGGTGACGGTCGAGCAGGCCTACGCCGCGGCGCGACAGACGGCGCTCAACCTGCTGGCCGTCGTCAAAGCCTGCCTCGGCACATTGAGCCGAGTGGAGCGGGTGGTCAAAGTCAACGGCTACGTCAACAGCGCACCCGGCTTCGATCAGCAGCCGGCGGTGATCAACGGTGCATCGGACATACTGGTGTCGGTGTTCGGTGAACGCGGTATTCACGCACGAACGTCGATTGGCGTCAGCGAGTTGCCAGGCCAGATACCGGTCGAAATCGAGATGGTGGTCCAGATTCGCCCATCGGCGAGGGATGGCCTCGATGAGTAGAAGCGGCCGGGGTCAGGCTGCCCGGCCAGCTCGGGGAGGGAGGCGTGGGGAGTTGACATGACGAATCTGATCGCCCGGCTCGGTGAACTCGGCATCATTCCGGTCGTCAGGCTTGAGGAGCCCGCGGAAGGTGTCGAGTCTGGCCAGGGCGCTACTCGCCGGCGGTCTGCCCTGCGCCGAGATCACGTTCCGCACGCAGGCAGCGGCGGAGGCGATCCGCCAGATGGTGGCGGCCGTTCCCGACGTGGTCGTCGGCGCCGGGACGGTGATCTCGGTGGATCAGGCACGGCAGGCGGTCGAGGCCGGGGCCAAGTACATTGTCTCGCCCGGCTTCAGCCAAAAGGTCGTGGAGTGGTGTCTGCAGAAGCGGGTTCCGATCTTGCCAGGTGTGGCGACTCCCACCGACATCCTGCAGGCACTGGATCATGGGCTCACGCTCCTCAAGTTCTTCCCGGCGGAAGCACTGGGAGGCATTGCCACGCTGGAGGCGATTGCAGCTCCATTTGTCGGCGTGAAGTTCGTCCCCACAGGCGGCATCACGGCAGCCAACCTGGGAGCCTATCTGAAGGTGCCGGCCGTATTCGCCGTAGGCGGCAGCTGGCTGGTGGCGCCGAAGCTGATCGCCGCCGGGGCCTTCGACGAAATCACGAGGCTCGACAGCTGAGGCAGTCACGCTTGTGGCCCGGGCACGATCGAGCGGAGGCAAAGCATGAGCGGGCGGGTAGTCACGTTTGGTGAGATCATGCTGCGGCTGAAATCGCCCGGAGCCGAACGGTTCCTGCAAACCCCCATCCTGGAGGCCGAGCTTCGGGGGGGGCGAAGCCAATGCTGCAGTCTCCCTGGCGCAGTTCGGCCTGGACGTACGCTATGTAACCGTTCTCCCGGACAACCCCATCTCGGATGCATGCGTTACCTTCCTGAAGGGGTGGGGGGATCGACACGTCGGCGATCGTGCGCCGCGGCGATCGCCTCGGGACCTACTACCTCGAGGCCGGTGCCAACCAGCGACCTTCAAGGGTGATCTACGACCGAGCCCATTCGGCCATATGGATGCACCTCCCGAGACGTTCGACTGGGATGCGGTTTTCGACGGAGCGGTCTGGTTCCACGTCACCGGGATCACGCCGGCACTCAGCGCCAAGGCCGCGGCGTCGGCCCTGGACGCAGTGAAATCCGCCAAGCAAGCGGGGCTGACGGTCTCGTGCGACTACAACTTCCGCAGGAACCTGTGGAAGTACGGCAAGCAGGCGCCCGAGGTCATGACGGAGATCGTCCGCTACGCCGATATCGGCATCGCCAATGAGGAAGACTGCCAGCTGGCCCTTGGCATCGCCCCCGGAGCCGGAGAGGGCGAAGGGCGTGGAGGGCGGCGCGGTCGACCCGGCCCGTTACCGCGCCTTGCGCGAAGCGGTGCTGGCGGCCTTCCCCAACCTGCGGCTGCAGGCCATCACGCTTCGCGAGAGCCACAGCGCAAACCACAACGGCTGGTCGGCCTGCCTGCACGACCGGAAGGCATTCCTGGTAAGCCAGCGCTACGAGGTTACCGATGTCGTCGATCGCGTCGGTACTGGTGACGCTTTCGCAGCGGGGCTGATCTACGCGCTCCTCACCGGAATGGAGGCGCGCCCGGCGCTGGAATTCGCGGCCGCCGCCTCATGCCTCAAGCATTCGATCCCAGGGGATGTCAACCGCTGCAGCGTGGCCGAGGTGAAGGCGCTGATGGCCGGCGGCGGTTCAGGTCGCATCCAACGCTAGGTCCAACGGTACGGCCGTCCCCTGAGACGTGCTACGCCCATCGGACGGTAGTCTCGCTCGCTGCGTGCGGTCCGCTCCCCAAGTCCTTGACTCCCGTGGCGCCACGCCCATTGGGCACAGTCCCTGCAGGACGTAGGTGCCTCCAATCCGCAAGCTCGGTGCAGGTGAGTCCTGGCGCCGTGTCAACTTCGGCTCCGCGTGGGGAGGATAGCCCGCGAAGGGGTGGTCCGGCACCGGTGGGGGACACCGAGCTCCTGAGTGGCCGGCTCGATCCGCAGGACTACGGTATG
>CAWFSV010000010.1:0-468421 GCA_963818575.1 uncultured Chloroflexia bacterium
ACCGACGGCCAACCGGCGCGGCATGGATTCTCAGCCCGCATCAGCAGCCGGGGACGTTCATGACCGCAGGATCCAGACCCAGGGTCTGACATCGGCCGCGGTCCACGCCGACCGGGCCGCTTGACTCGCTCCCTTTCGGTGTGCTACAGTCAGACTACCGACCGGTCGGTAGGTAGATGCAGCGAGCCGACATCGTCCAGGCGGCAGCCCAGATCTTCCGCCAGAAGGGCTACCATGCCACTTCGATGCAGGAGATCGCCGACGCGGTCCACCTGCAGAAGCCCAGCCTGTACCATCACGTCGAGAGCAAGCAGGACATCCTGCTCGAGATCCTCGACCACGCGCTCGATCGACTGACGGCCGACGTATCGGCCGTCGTTGACTCCGATCTCTCCCCGACGCTCAAACTACGCCTGGCGCTCCGGGCCTACACGGCCATGCTGACCGAGGACCGCGACCTGGCCTCGGTCCTGCTGCTCGAATACCGCGGCCTGGATCCGAAGTTGCGCGCCCGGCACATCGCCCGGCGCGACCGCGTCGATCAACTCTGGCGGCGTCTGATCCAGGAAGGCATCGATGCCGGCGAGTTCCGGCCGGTCGATCCGGTGATGACCACCTTCGCCCTGCTGGGCGTCCAGAACTGGATGATCACCTGGTTCCATGAGGACGGGCGCCTGTCGGCCTCGCAGGCCGCCGAGGGCTTCGCCGAATTGTTCCTCAAGGGGCTGCTCGCCGGGAGCGAGGGGACCGGATGATGGAGCCGGCCGTGCAGCGCTTCGAGACCGATCACGGCGCCCGGGTGTACCGGATTCCGATGGAGGTCTTTCCGGGATTCGGGGGATTCGCGCACCTGGTGATGGCCGATGGCTTTCGCGCCCTGGTGGACTGCGGCTCAGGCCTCGACGCCTCCAACGAAGGTCTGGAGCGCGGCCTGTCGGCCGTTCGCGAGGCCCACGGTGAAGACGCAGGCTGGAAGCGACTGACGCACGTCCTGATCACCCATGGGCACATCGACCATTTCGGCGGACTGCCGTATGTGCGCAGTCGGACCGATGCACCGGTCGGCGTGCATGAACTCGACCGCCGGGTCCTCACGCGCTATGAAGAGCGCCTGCGGCTCGTGACCCACCGGCTGCGCGGTTTCCTGGTGGAAGCCGGGGTCGGAGAGGAGCAGCAGGCCGCCGTGCTCGAGGTCTATCGCGTGCACAAGCAGCTGTTCAGCTCGGTGCCCGTGGATCTGACCTACGAGGCTGAGGGCATGCGCCTGGGCCCCTTGACCTTCACCCATGTCCCGGGCCACTGCCCCGGGCAGGTCGTGATGCAGATCGACGACCTGCTGCTCTCCGGTGATCATGTCCTGAGCGACATCAGCCCTCACCAATCCCCGGAAAGCCTGAGCGACAACACCGGACTGGGCCACTACCTGGAGTCCCTGGAGCGAATCCGGCCCCTGGCATCCAGCGTGCGCTGGACACTCGGAGGGCATCAAGAGCCGGTGCGCGACCTGGCGGCTCGCCTCGACGCCATCCGGTCGGTCCATCAGGACCGCCTCAAGGCGGTGCTCGAACTCCTGGACGAACCGCGCACCGTCTCCGAGATTGCGTCGCGACTGTTTCCGGAAGTGCGCGGCTACAACGTGCTGCTTGCCCTGGAGGAAACCGGCGCGCATGTCGAGTACCTGGCACAGCGCGCACAGATCGGCTGTGAGAATCCTGAGGCGACCGACGGCGGATGTCCGGTTCCGCTCCGCTTCGTGCGAGCGGAGGCAACGGCGCCGTCCTAGCCCTGCGGAGTGGGGAGGGCCCTATGTTTGGCTTCGAACCGAACGAAGAGCAGAAGATGCTGGTGGACTCGGTCCAGCGCTACGCGTTGAACGACCTGCGCGCCGCGGCCCATGATGCCGATGAGGCGGGTGAGCTGCCGGCGGCGCTGGTCCAGAAGGGATGGGAGCTGGGCGTCTTGCAGGCCAGCATCCCCGAAGCGTACGGCGGCTTCGGCGAGCGCTCTGCCGTCACCGGTGTCCTGGCGGCGGAGGAGCTGGGCTACGGCGACCTGACCGCCGCCTTGGCGGTCATGGCGCCTGCGGCCTACGCCATTCCGATCCTCGTCGCCGGCAGCGAAGAGCAGAAGAAGTCGCTGCTGCCTCCGGTGGTCGAGGGCGATTGGAAGCCATACGTCGCCGCGTACGCCGAACCGAACGTCGATTTCTACGCCGCCGAGATGCGCACGACGGCCGTGCGCAAGAACGGGTCGTATGTCCTGAACGGCGTCAAGTGCATGGTCCCGCACGCCGCACAGGCCGCCGGACTGGTGGTGTATGCCGCGCTCGACGGGAAGACGCAGGCGTTCGTCGTCCCGCCGCAAGCCGCCGGGCTGAAGGTCGGCGAGCGCGAGGCATGGTGTGGCCTGAACGCGCTGCCGCACGCACCGGTTGACGTTGGAGGGTGTGAGCGTCCCGGCCGACGCCCGCCTGGGCGGAGACTCCGGGCATGATCCGGTGCCCCTGATCGCCGCCGCACAGACCGCCACCGCCGGCCTGGCCATCGGGCTGGCTCGGGCGGCGTACGAGTACGCCGTGGCCTACGCCAAAGACCGCACGGTCTTCGGGGCCCCCATCGCCCAGAAGCAGTCGATCGCCTTCATGCTGGCGGAGATGGCGACCGACATCGAGGCGATCCGTCTGCTGGCGTGGGAGGCCGCCTGGCTCCTGGACGAAGGCAAGGACGCCGGCCAGGCTGCCCTGATGGCCGTCATCGGCGCGGCCGACTGCGCCATGATGGTGACCGATCGCGCCGTCCAGATCCTGGGAGGGCACGGCTACATCCGCGAGCACCCGGTGGAGCGATGGATGCGCAACGGGCGCGGCGTGCCGAACTTCCCCGGGCCTGGCGATGGTGTAGGCAGAGAGAAGGAGATGCTGCCATGATCAGCTTTGAGATTCCCGAGAAGGTCAAGCACACCATCACGCTGATGACGATGGTCGCCGAGAACATGATGCGCCCCGTGGCGCGCTACTTCGACGACCACGAGCACGAGATCCCCTGGGACTACATCAACATGATGCACGACGCCAACAAGCAGATGGGCGGCGGGGAATTCGTGCCCAGCTCGGACAAACCCAAGAAGGCCGAAGGCGAGGCGCCCAAGAAGGAGGGCCCGCGCATCGGCTACCAGCGCCTGGCGTACAGCGCCGAGGTCCTGTCGTGGGGCGACACCGGCCTGTACCTGTGCTCCCCCGTCGGATTGCTGGGCGCCGCCGCCGTGGCCGCCACCGGGACGCCGGATCAGAAGCAGCGCTTCCTGACGCGCTTCGGGGGCGACAAGCCGGTTCTGGACGCCATGGCGCTCACCGAGCCGCACGCCGGGTCGGCCATGCCGGCCGAGGTGCGAACCACCGCGGTGCGCGACGGCGACTCGTGGGTGCTGAACGGCGAGAAGATCTTTGTCACCGCCGGCCACAAGGCGCTGGTCGACACGCAGGGCTTTGTCGTGGTCTGGGCGACGATCGACGCTTCGGCCGGGCGCGCCGGCGTGCGGCCGTTCGTGGTCGAAGCCGGGACGCCGGGCTGCACCGTCACCAAGCTCGAGCACAAGCTCGGCATCCGCGCCAGCGACACCGCCTCGGTCGTGCTCCAGGACTGCCGCATCCCGTTCGGCAACATCCTGGGCAGCCCCGAAGTGGAGAAGAAGACGACCGAAGGCTTCAAGGGCGCCATGGCGACCTTCGACGCCAGCCGCCCGATGGTCGCCGCCTCCGCTCTGGGCGTCGCACGCGCAACGCTCGAGGCGGTCAAGGAGCTCCTGGCCCAGAACGGCGTCACCTTGCGCACCGGGATCCCGCGCAGCCGGATGACCAACACCGAGCGCGAAGTGATGGACATGGAGATCTTGCTGCGCTCCACGTGGCTGCTGGTCCTGAAGTCGGTCTGGATGATGGACGAGAAGAAGCCCAACAACCTGGAAGCCTCGATGGGCAAGGTGCGGGCCGGCGACGTCGTCGTCCGCATCACGCAGAAAGCCGTCGAGCTGCTTGGCCCGCTGGGCTACTCGCGTGAGCATCTGGTCGAGAAGTGGTTCCGGGACGCCAAGATCAACGACCTGTACGAGGGCACCGGACAGATCAACCGGTTGATCATCGCCCGCCGGATCCTGGACTACGGCCGGAAAGAGCTGGCCTAGTCCTCGGACCGACGGCAGGCAGGGGCCGCACCGGCCAACCGGCGCGGTGCGGCGGGAGGCATGCCCATGCGCTACCAGATTCGCAAGGCGGCCGTGATCGGAGGCGGGACGATGGGCGGGGGGATCGCCGCCCTGCTTTCCGGCATCGGCATCCCGACGCTGATCCTCGATATCGTGCCGAACAAGCTCACGCCGGCCGAAACCGCGGCCGGGCTGTCGTTGAAGGATAAGGAGGTCCGCAACCGGATTGTCGAGTCCGGTTGGAGGTCCGTCGCCAAGGCCAAGCCCCCGTCGGTCCTCAGCCAGGAGTCCATCAAGCTGATCACGCTGGGTAATCTGGAGGACGATTTCGACAAGCTGGCCGATGCTCGATTGGATCATCGAGGCGGTCATCGAGAAGCTCGACATCAAGCAGTCGCTCTTCGCCCGCATCGAGGCCGATCCGCAAGCCGACGGCGATCGTCTCGAGCAATACCTCCGGATTGCCGATCCAGGCGATGGCGGAGGGGCGGGGAAAGGCATTCCAGGAGCACTTCCTCGGAACGCACTTCTTCAATCCGCCGCGCTGGCTGAAACTGCTGGAGATCATCCCGCACCCGAGCACGCTGCCCGAGGTCGTGCAGTTCATGACTGCCTTCGGCGAGGACGTGCTGGGGAAGGGGGTCGTGATCTGCAAGGACACGCCCAACTTCATCGGCAACCGATTGGCGAGCATCGGCGGGTCGCAGGCGCTGGCCTATGCACTCGATCATGACTACACGGTCGAAGAGGTCGACAGCCTGACCGGAGAACTGATCGGGCATCCCAACACGGCCACGTTTCGCCTGAACGATCTGATCGGGTTGGATGTCGTGCACCACGTCAGCAGCAATCTGTATGACCTGGTGCCGCAGGATGAGGCGCGCGAGGTGCTCCGCCATCCGGCGGGGGCGAAGCTGATGGGAACGATGCTCGAGCGCAAGTGGCTGGGCAACAAGACCGACGTCGGTTTCTCCAAGAAGGTGATCACCGACAAAGGCGAGCGCGAGTTCTGGGTGCTGAACCTGAAGACGCTCGAACACGAGCCGCCCAAGAAACCGCGCTTCAAGCTGGTGGGGGAGGGACGCAAGATCGAGTCGCTGCCCGAGCGGCTGCGCTGGCTGATGGACCGGGCGTTCGACACCGATGCCCCCGAGGAAGACCGCCGCCTGGCGCGCTATCTGTGGGCGACGACGGCCTACTCGCTGGCGTACGCCTCCCGTCGGATCCCGGAGATCGCCGAGGACTTCGCCAGCGTCGATCGGGCGGTGCGTTGGGGGTTCATGCACGAGCTGGGCCCGTTCGAGATCTGGGATGCGCTGGGGGTTGCCAGGACCGTCGAGCGCATGGAGGCGGAAGGGCTGGCCGTTGCGCCGTGGGTCAAGGAGATGCTGGGTGCCGGCTGCCCGGCGTTCTACCAGCAGACAGGAGGGCCGGACCGTCGGCGCCTACGACCGGTCTAAGAAGGCCTATGCGCCGCTGGCCCCGGATCGGCGCAAGCTGAAGCTGGCGGAGGCAAAGGGCCTCCCCGGTGCGGTCGTCAAGCAGAATATGTCCGCCAGCCTGGTGGATATTGGCGACCGGGTCGGCCTGGTCGAGTTCCATTCCAAGGCCAACTCGCTCGATCAGGACATCTTCGACATGCTGGTGACGGCGCTCGATGAGGCCGAAGACGGGCGCTTCGATGCCTTGGTCATCGGCAACGAGGGCAAGCACTTCTGCGCCGGCGCCAACGTGTTCGTCATCTGGATGGCGTCGCAGCAGGGCGACTTCGACCTGGTCGATACGATGGTGCGCGGGATGCAGGGCGTGCTGATGCGCATGCGCTACTTCCACAAGCCGATCGTGGCCGCACCGTTCGGGATGGTGCTGGGCGGAGGGGCGGAGGTCTCGATGGCCTGCAGCCGGCGCGTCGCCGCGTCGGAGACCTTCATCGGGCTGGTCGAGACGGGCTCGGTGGGTTTGATCCCGGCCGGGACGGGCACCAAGGAGACGCTGCGCCGCGTGGTCAACCCGGTGATGCGCATCCCGAACGCCGATCCGATCTCGGTGATGCAGAAGGCCTTCGAGCAGCTGGCGATGGCCAAGGTGGCGACCGGGGCGCACGAGGCCGTCGAGTTCGGCTACTTCGGACCCGGCGACAAGATCGTCATGAACCAGGAACACCTGCTGGCCGAAGCCAAACGCTCGGCACTGGCAATGGTTGCCGACGGCTACCGGCCGCCGGCGCCGGAGCTGATCTACGCCGCCGGCCGCGACGTCCTGGCGGCGCTGCGGGCCGCCGTCTGGGGGCTGGAGCAGTCCGGCTGGGCGACCCAGCACGACGCCGTCGTCGCCCGCAAGCTGGCATGGCTGATGTGCGGCGGCGACCTGACCGAGCCGACCTGGGTGCCCGAACAGTACATGCTCGATCTGGAACGCAAGGTGTTCATCGAGTTGTGCCATGAGCCGAAGACGCTCGAACGGATGGCGCACTTGCTGCAGTACAACAAGCCGTTGAGGAACTAGCGACTAGCAACTAGCAACTAGCAGCTAGCGGCTAGCCGCTAGGCGCTGGTGTCCGAGGAGGTTCGCATGCCTCAAGATGCAGTGATCGTTTCCGGCGCCCGCACGGCGGTCGGCCGGGCCAAGAAGGGCTCTCTGGTCACGTGCAGGCCGGAAGATATGGCGCGCGCGGCGATCGACGCGGCATGGCAGAGGGCAGGCAATCCGGACCGGGCGATGGTCGAGGACGTGATCCTGGGCTGCGCGTTCCCGGAGGGGAGCCAGGGATTGAACGTCGCCCGCTCGGTGGCGCTGTATTCCGGCTTCCCGCACACCGTCCCCGGGATGACGGTCAACCGGTTCTGTTCGTCGGGCGTGCAGGCGATCGCCCTGGCCTGCGAGCGCATCCTGACCGGCGGGGCAGACGTGATCGTCGCCGGCGGCGTCGAGTCGATGAGCCTGGTCCCGATGACCGGCTTCCGCATCAGCCCGCACCCCGGGCTGGTGGTCGACATGCCCGAGTCGTACGTCAGCATGGGCCAGACGGCGGAGAACGTGGTCGCCAAATACGGCGTCAGCCGCGCCGACATGGACGAGTTCGCCTACCACTCGCACCGCAAGGCCGGCGAGGCGCAGGAGGCCGGACGATTCAAGGACGAGATCGCCCCGGTGCAGGTCACCACGACCACACTGGATGGCACGCGGGCCCAGTCGTTCGAGGTCGATGAACTCGTGCGCCGCGATACGACGGTCGAGGCGCTGGCCGGGTTGAAGCCGGCCTTCAAGCCGGACGGCTCCGTGACGGCGGGCAACTCCTCGCCGCTCTCGGACGGCGCGGCGGCGGTGGTGGTGATGTCGTCGACCAAGGCGAAGGAGCTCAAGCTCAAGCCGCTGCTCCGTTTCGTCGGTTTCGGGGTCGCCGGAGTCCCTCCCGAGCTGATGGGCATCGGTCCGATCGAGGCGATCCCCAAGGTCCTCAAGCGCGCCGGGTTGAAGCTGGACGACATCGACCTGATCGAGCTCAACGAGGCCTTCGCCTCCCAGAGTCTGGCGGTGATCCGCACGCTGGGCCTCAATCCCGAGCGCGTGAATGTCAACGGCGGGGCGATCGCGCTGGGACATCCGCTGGGCGCCACCGGCGCCAAGCTGACCGTGCAGGCGATGTACGAGGGGCGCCGGCGGAATGCGCGCTACGTGATGGTCACGATGTGCATCGGCGGCGGGATGGGGGCGGCCGGCGTGTTTGAGGTCTTGCACTAGAATCACCGGTGCGGTCGAGGCCGCGCGGAGCAACGCATCGCAGCTGCGAAGAGGAGGCACGAATGCCTGACGAACTGACGCCCGAGGTTCTGTTCTCCCGCATGCCCAAGGCCTTCCAGCCCGAGAAAGCTCAGGGCGTGGACGCCGTCATCCTGTTCGACCTGTCCGGCCCTCAGGGCGGCCAGTGGGTGGCGACCATCAAGGACGGTACTTGCGCCGTGGAGAAGGGCACCGTGGAGAATCCCAAGCTGACGTTGATGGCCGATGCCGTCGACTATGTGGGGATCTTCACCGGCAAGGTCAACCCGATGGCCGCCTTCGGGGAAGGCAAGATCAAGCTCAAGGGCGACATCGGCCTGGCAATGAAGTTGATGAACTTCTTCAAGATGAGCTGAGCGCGACTCCCGATCTTGCAGGACGAAGCCCGTCGTCATCGGACGGGATTGGATTGACCCGGCGCGCGTGTCTCCTCCGGCCGATCGGCCATGGAGATACGCGTGTCCCTTTGTGCCTTCATCCCCCGACAGACGCTGTGCGAGTCCCGGCAGTATTCGGGCGCTCGGATCGCCAGGCTGGGTCGCAGAGGAGGCGGCGCGAACGAGGGCCGCTCAGTTGGGGGGCGGCACGTCGTAAGTGAGCGAGGTGCGTTCGATGTCCGCCGACAAGGGGTCGAGGCCGAGGGCCTCGAGCACTTCGTCTGGGCGTCCGGTCGCCCCTTCGCGAGCGGCAAGCTGCATCACCAGCCTGCCGCCGGCGGTATGTTCCAGGCTCACAATCAACGGCCGGAGATCGTAGGCCTTGCCGCGCCGCTGGCGAAGTAGGCTGGGGGCCAGAAGCAGGGTCCTGGACGCGCTCATCCAGATCGGCCGGCGGAGGGTCGGCCAGGACAACCGAGTACGCGGCGCCGGTGACCTGCTGCTGGAGCGCGGGCTCATGCTCGGGGGCAACCTGTGCTTCAAGGAAGTTCATCCCAGGCGGCGCTGCAGCTTGCAGGCGGGACAACACGACGGGAGCCTCCAGCGGTAGCTCCAGCCACAGGTCGGCGACTTCGGCCCGGCTGACGAACCCGAGGGGGAGCGCGGCAGCCAGCTGCAGTCGAGGGTGGGGACTGAACCCGCGCGTGTAGGCAAGGGGTAGGCCGGAGCGCCGGATCGTGCGTTCCAGGGCACGGTGCAGGTCCAGGTGCCCGGTGAAGCGCATGGCCTCGGTCTTGTGGAAACGCAGCCGGTACCGAACGCGGACCTGGTCCATCATCGGGCCTCGAGCGCCACTTCGACCTGGCGGGCCGGGCTGCGCACCTCAGGACATTCCCAGGTCTCCCCGGGATGCTCGCGGCGCAGCGCGGCGAACTTGGGCAGGATGCCGCAGGCGAAGCACCGCTCCCGGCAGTCCACGCGCGTTCGTCCCTGCAGGCTCCACAGATAGTCTTCCGTCAGGAATGACTTGTGCACGCCGGCATCGATGACATCCCACGGCAGCGTCTCGTCGATCGGTCGCTCGCGGTGCGTGTAGAACGCCGGCTCGAGCCCGGCGGCTTCGAAGCCCTGCTGCCAGGCGTTCTGATTGAAGTGCTCCTGCCAGGCGTCGAAGCGTGCCCCGCGCTGCCAGGCCTCCAGGATGACCTTCCCCATGCGGCGATCGCCGCGCGAGAGCCAGGCCTCGAGCTGCGTCTCCTCCGGCTGCGTCCAGCTGAGCTTGAGCCCCGGGCCGCGCAGCGCGCCCTTGAGCAGCGCTTGCTTGGCGCGGATGCTTTCGAGCGAGTCGCACGGCACCCATTGGAACGGCGTGTGCGGCTTGGGGATGAAGGTGCTCACCCCGGCATGGACGGACGCTCGCGATCCGATGAGCTTGCGGCCCTCGGCCAGGACGGCCCGGGACAGGTCGGCGATCGCCTGCACGTCCTCGAGGGTCTCGGACGGATGGCCGATCATGAAGTACAGCTTGATCAGGTGCCAGCCGCGCCGGTAGATCTCGCGCGCCGTCGTCAGCACCTGCTCGGTGGATACCGGCTTGTTGATGATCTCGCGCATGCGCTCGGTGGCGGCCTCGGGGGCCAGCGTGAATCCGGAGCGCGACGCTTCACCCTGCAGCAGATCCATCAGCTCGACGCTGAACGACTCGATGCGCAGGGAGGGCAGGTTGATGTTCAGGTGGCGGCCGGCGAAGCGGGCGCTGACCTGCCGCACGAGCTCGAGGATGTCGTCGTAGTCCGATGACGAGAGCGACAGCAGCCCGACCTCCTCGTAGCCGGTCTGCGCCAGGCCCTGCTCGATGGCGTCGACGACCTCGGCCACCGGCCGCTCGCGCACCGGCCGGGTGATCATCCCGGCCTGGCAGAAGCGGCAGCCGCGCGTGCAGCCGCGCTGGATCTCGATCGGGATCCGGTTGTGGGTGACGTCGACGTAGGGCACGATGAATCGCGTGAGGGGCGGGGGCAGGCGCGGGACGATGCGCTTCAGCACCGGCAGGCGCGCCTCGGGCGCCGCCGACTCGATGCGATCGACCGTCCCTTCCGCCGTGTACGTCACGTGGTAGAGCGATGGGACGTAGATGCCCCGCAGACCGGCCAGGCGACGCAGGAGTGCCGACCGCGGCTCGCCGGCGGATTTCCACCCCAGCAGCGCCTGGGCGACCTCCAGGATCGCATCTTCGCCCTCCCCGATCACGAAGGCGTCGATGAAATCGGACATCGGCTCCGGGTTGAACGTGGCATGTCCGCCGGCGATGACCAGCGGGTCGTTCTCGCCGCGATCGGCGGCATGCAGCGGCACGCCGCCCAGGTCGAGCACCGTCGAGCGCGTTGGTATACAGCGTCTCGTACGGGAGCGAGATGCCGATCAAGTCGAAGGCGTGCAAAGGATGCTTGGATTCCAGGCCGAAGAGTGGAAGGTCGGCGGCGCGCAAGGCGGCGTCCATATCCGGCCAGGGGGCAAAGACGCGCTCGGCCAGCATGTCCGGCTGTCGGTTGAGGATGTCGTACAGGATCGCCAGGCCGAGGTTCGACATCCCCAGGTCATACACGTCGGGAAAGACCAGGGCGGCACGCAGCGGCGTTGACTCCCAGTCCTTGACGACCTGGTTGAGCTCGCCGCCTGCGTAGCGCCCAGGTTTCTGGACGCGCGGCAGCAGCCGGGGGAGTGCGGCCAGGAGGTCACTTGCCGATCTTGTGCGGTTGACAGCCGAATTCGGAGCCATATGGTGATGTTATCATACCCGGGCATAGCGCCTGGCACTGAAGCGCCGGTTCGGGGCCGTGGCTGGCGCAGGAAAACGCGCGCTCGGCATGTCCAGGAGGCTGCGATGGCAGGAGCCAAGCTCGCCCGACCGCAACGCCCCCGCCATCCGATGCCAGCCGCAATCCGCACGACGTTGATCAAGAGCGGCCTGATGGCGGCCTATCGACTGCGCCCGGCCTATCAGCGGAATGACTACCTCGGATGGATCGAACGCGCCAGGCTAGACACCACCCGACAGCGACGGCTGGAGCAGATGCTCGAGGAGCTGGCTGCAGGCGACCGATACATGAAGATGGCCTGGCGGCCACCGGCAGCGCGCGCCGTCGGTCGGAGACCGGCAAAACCTCGCTCCACCCGTTGACGGCCGCGCGCGCTCCATGGTAACATTCCGCCCGCTGGGCCCCCATCGTCTAGTGGCCCAGGACGTGGCCCTCTCAAGGCCAAAACGGGGGTTCGAAGCCCCCTGGGGGCACTCGGAAGGCCGGCACGCGCCGGCCTTCGCTGCTTCTTGCCCGACTTCTTCTAGCCCAATGCTTCTCTCCCATACCGCGCGATCGAGCCGAGCATCCCCGGCGGGGAGGCCTGGGCCGAGGGATCATGGCGGCGCGCACAGAGAGAAATCGCCCTGGATCCAATGCCTGCCGCCCCGAAACGCTCCGGGGTCGGATCGGACCTCCTCATCAATCGCCGTAAGGATCGAGTCTCCGCGGCCGCGGGCGGGCTCAGTCCAGATAGAATAGTGCGGCTGGCCGAGAGTCACACGCGCCCGCACTAGCGTGATCCTGGTGTTGAGTGGGGCAGGCTCAGGCCCTGCCAATCCGGCTCCTGACCGGTGGATGGGTATGCAAAAGATCCCTGCCGATCTTCAGACACCATCGGTCCGCCTCCCACGGAGACGTAGACTGTGGGCCGAGCGGTTTCTGATTGGGGCGATGCTGGCCCTGGCATCGTTCAGCCTCGAGGCGGGCCTTGGCCAGATCGCTCTGGCGCGGGATGCCGCGTGCCGTGCCGAGGCTCCGGCGCAGCGTGTGGGCCCGCCCGGCGGGACCGGGTGTATGTCCGATTTCCTGCTGGCGGGCATCCAGTCCCTGGCGCGGGGGCCGGCCGGGCCTCTCCTTCGGGAGGCGCCGATTCTGCTCGCCTGGGCGTCCAGCGCTTTCGTGTATGCGCTGCTGGGAGGCGTGTGCGCGCAGCTCACGGCGGGTTGGGCAGTCGGCACCTACCTGAGTGTGCACGGTTTCATGCTGGCGGCCGTGGCCTTCCTGACGTACATCGCCCCGTACGTGACCCTATGAGCCATCCAGCGCCAGGGATTCGCTCGGGAGACCTGCGATGGGGTTGATCGAACCTGAGGAGATGCCCAGCGTCGTCGGGGACGATCGTTCCGCACTCCTTCTATCTCGTGACGCGCGATCCGGCGCCGCTTGCCGGGATGGCGTTCCCAGACTGGGATGGGCTGTCGTGGGCGAAGTCTCGCCACCCTGGGCCTCGAGCACGTTGTCTGCCTGACCGACGAGGTCTGCCCCTATGACCCCGCGCCGCTGCGTCTGCTACTCCCCATCCGCCTGCAGGATCTCGACGGAGGAATCACGCCGGACGATCCGGTCGTGGAGGAGCGGCGCGTTCGGCAGGCGGCGCTGGCCGTGCTGAGCAAGCTGCGCGGGGGCGAGGGCGTCGTGGTTCATTGTGCGGGGGGCACCGGGCGAACGGGGACGATCCTCGGGTGTGCCTTGCGAGGCCTGGGATACGCTACCGACGAGGTGCTCAGCTACCTGGACCGTCTGACGAAGGCGCGCGGGCGCCAGGGTTGGCCCGAATCCCAATGGCAGGCGACGATGGTGCGCAAGTTCATGCCGTAGGCCTGGTCGAGGGTTCCCTGCGAAGGCGCGGTGTGCGCAGAATGCGAAGGGCCGGCCCATGGGGCCGGCCCTTGCTGCGCTGCGGCATCCTCACGCGTTCGTGAGGAGGGATGCCGCAGCGCTAAGACGACCACTAGTACTCATCAGGGCATCACCTCCTCTTCGTGAAGGATAGCTTGGGAAGGTACGCACGGAGTATGGCACATGCGCCGCACTCTGTCAACCGGCGCGTTCGCCCGCCCGGACAGGCAGCTTTGCCTGCTGCCCGGGCAGGCTAGACGATCAGCATCGCGTCCCCAAACGAGTAGAAGCGATAGCCCATCCCTCGGGCCGTGTCGTACGCCTCGAGGATCCGCTCTTGTCCGGCGAAGGCCGAGACGAGCATCAGCAGCGTCGACCGCGGCAGGTGGAAGTTGGTCAGCATCGCATCGACGGCGCGGAAGGAATGGCCGGGAAGGATGTACAGGTCGGTGGCGCCTTCGAACGGGGCGACGACCTCCCCCGGCGCGGCATTCTGCGCTGCGGTCTCGAGCGCGCGCACGCTGGTGGTTCCCACGGCCACGACCCGGCCGCCGGATGCGCGCGCCTCCCGGAGCGTCTCGGCCGCGGCTGCGTTCACCTGGCACCACTCGGTGTGAATCCGGTGGTCTTCCACGGCATCTTCGGACGACCGGGGCGAAGGTGTCCAGCCCGATATGAAGCGTCAATCGGACGATGTGGACACCCAGCGTTTCGACCTCTCGCAACAGCTCGGGCGTGAAGTGCAGCCCGGCCGTCGGGGCGGCCGCCGAGCCGGGGAGCCGGGCGAAGACGGTCTGGTACTCCTCCGGCGATTGGAGCGGGGTGTGGATGTAGGGCGGCAGCGGCATCTCGCCCAGGCGCTCGAGCTGCGGCGAGAGCGGCTCGGAAAAACGCAGCGCCGCGCCGCGGACCCCCAAGATCCTCGAGCACTTCGACATCGGGGCCGCCTTCGATGATCAGTCGCCGTCCCGGTCGGACGGCCTTGCCCCCGACCAGCGCCTCCCAGACCTGTGGTTCGAGACGGCGCAGCAGGAGCAGCTCCACGCGCCCGCCGCCGGGGGTCTTGCGGGCGTGCAAACGCGCCGGGATCACCCGCGTCTCGTTCAACACCAGCGCGTCGCCACGCCGCAGGTACATGGGCAGGTCGGCGAACGTTCGGTGTTCGAGCGGCGTGCCGTCGCGGGACACGATCATCAGGCGGGACGAGTTGCGCGGCGAGGCCGGACGTTGAGCGATCAACTCCGGCGGAAGGAAGTAGTCGAAGTCCGAAGTGCGCACGGATCTACTTGCGAGGCAGCCGCAGAATCAGATTGAGGAGCAGCGTCAGGATCAGGCTGAGGAGCAGCGACGTGGCCAGGGGGAGGAAGCACGATGCGCCGCCGAAGGAGAAGCGCAGGTCACCGGGGAGCCGTCCCAAGGCGATGCCCGACCGGCCGAGCAGCCAGACGACGACGCCGGCGGCAGCCACCCCGAGCCCGAGGAGGATCAGCCAGCGCGCCAGCGAGTTGGGATCCGGCATGCGAGGACCTCGGGGAGAATTCAGATCTCGGGCAGGCGCGGCTGGGGTGCGGCGGGGGCCTGCAGGCCGAGGTGTTCGTAGGCGCGCGGGGTGGCGATCCGGCCCTGCGGCGTGCGGTCGATGAACCCAAGCTGGAGCAGGTAGGGCTCGACGACGTCCATGATCGTGTCCGGCTCTTCGCTCATCGAGGCGGCGATGGTCTGCAGTCCCACGGGGCCGCCGCCGAACTTGACGATGATCGTGTCCAGCACGCGTCGGTCGGCGTCATCCAGTCCGAGGGCATCGATATCGAGCAGGGCCAGGGCGTCTCCGGCCACCTGCCGGTCGATCACCTTGCCGTGGACGCGCACCTCGGCGTAGTCGCGCACGCGGCGCAGCAATCGCAGGGCGACGCGCGGCGTGCCGCGCGCCCTGCCGGGCAATCTCGTCGATCCCGCCGGGCTCGATGGTCACATGGAATACGTCGCCGGCGCGGGCGACGATCGCCTGCATCGACTCCGGATCGTAGAAGTCCAGGTGGTACGTGGCGCCGAACCGGGTCCGCAGTGGCGCCGAGAGCAGCGCCGGTCGGGTGGTGGCGCCGACGATGCTGAACGGAGGCAGCTGGAGCCGGATCGAGCGCGCCCCGGGACCTTTCCCGATCACGATGTCCAGGGCGAAATCCTCCATCGCCGGATAGAGCACCTCTTCGACGGCGCGTCCCAGGCGGTGGATCTCGTCGATGAACAGGATGTCATTCGGCTGCAGGTTGGTGAGCAGCGCCGCCAGATCCCCGGCGCGTTCGATCGCCGGACCGGAGGTGACGCGCAGGTTGACGCCCATCTCGTGCGACAGGATGTGCGCCAGCGTCGTCTTGCCCAGGCCGGGAGGCCCGTAGAACAGGATGTGGTCGAGAGGCTCGCTGCGGCCCTTGGCGGCGCGGATCAAGATCCCCAGATTCTCCTTGACCCGTTCCTGGCCGATGAGCTGCGCCAGGCGGCGCGGCCGAAGCGTGACCTCGTCCTGGTCCTCCGGCTGCTCCTGCTTGGCGATCACGCGTTCTTCGGGGGAGGTCACGCCGCGGATTATACCGGATTGCCCGCATCCTTCAACTGCAGTCGCTGCCGCCGGGCAGCGCCATGCATCGACGGCGCCCCGCCGGAGCATGACCCTGCACCCAGTTGACGGGCCGTGGCGAGGCTCCTATACTGGCGGCGGGCAGGTCGGGCAGGGGCGAGGGGAGCGGCCTCGCCCTTTGTGGACCGCCGATTGCACCCAGGGAGGCAGCAGATCGTGATCGGGCTAGGGCTGCGCCAGGTCCAGGATGCGTTGAACCGCAAGGCGGACGAGATTCAGCGCGAGTTCGTCGGCGCCAGCGAACGCCTGGAGGAGATCGGCCGCATGCTCCTCGAAGCGAATGAGGAGGAGCGTCGGCCGCTGAAGGCCGAGCACACCGCCCTGCGCGAGCGCCAGCAGGCTCTGGCGGATGAGATCAACCTGTGGCGCGAACGCGGACGGCGCGTCCTGACCCAGCCCGGCCAGACACTGCTGCGCACCTACCTGAATGACCTGCTGGCCCTGGAAGACCCCCGGATCACGCCGGCGGTCAAGCATGCGCTCTACCTGCTCGACGCCCCCGAAGACGAGCTGGCACGTCTGGCCGAAAACCCCCAGCGCGCGGCGGCGGAGACGCCTGCCGCCAGGCTGCTCAAGCGCGCCCGCACCGAGTACGACATGCGCAGCACCGACCCGGACGCCCGGCTGCGCACGGCGGTCGAGTTCGCCAATCGGGCCGGGATGGCGCAGGACGATGACGCCATCCAGGAGATCGAGGAAGCGCTCAAGGATCCCGATCCGCTGGTGCGCGAGGTGGCGGCGCTGACGGCCATTCAGCTGCACAAATTCCGGGCCGTGCGCGTGGCCGACCTGGACGTTGCGCATCGCTCCACCCAGAGATTGGCGCAGATCAACATCCCGGCCGCCATCCCCGTCCTGGTGGAGATTCTCGAGAAACCACGCACCGGATTTGTGACGGGCGAGGCCGGCCCAGAGGAGCGCGACAACGCCCGCTCCCGGATGGTGGCACTGCTTCGCCTGGTGGAATGGCATACCGGCGAGGCGCAGAAGGCCCTGCGAGCGCGGCAGTTCGATCGTGACCCCAACATCGTCAAAGCCGCCGCGCGGGCCCTGGAGCTTTTTCCGGGCGAATGGACCGGTCCGCTCAAGCCCACCGGGTCTCTCGGCAAGAAGGGCTGACGGCATCTCGATCAGCGGCGGGGCTTGTTCGCCGCCGGAGTTCTGCTATACTCAGCAACAACCGAATATCGAACCCGGGAGGAGTAGGCCGGCGCAGGCTGCCAGAGAAGGCGGGCTGATGCTGCGAACCGCCGCTGCCGCTGCCGCCGAAGGTCGCCCGGGGCTCCGCCGAAGAAACCCCCCGACGGGGAGAGTAGACCGGCGCGGGTAAGCCCGTTACAGCGTACTTCCCGTGATGGCGGGAAGGCCAAGCGCACCGGCAACGGTGAAGCGAGGTGGTACCGCGGAGGCGAAGCCCTCCGTCCTCGTGGACGGTGGGCTATTTGTTTGCCTCGCCGGCGCCCCTCGGGAGGAGCGAAGGCCATGTCTGAATTCAGCCTGCCCAAGACCTACGATTTCCGCGGCGTGGAGCAGCGGCTGTACGCCTGGTGGGAATCGCAGGGCTACTTCCGGCCGCGGCACGTCGAAGGGCGTAAGCCGTTTGTGATCTCGATGCCGCCCCCGAATGTGACCGGTGAGCTGCATCTCGGGCACGCCCTGGTGGTCTCCGTGGAAGACCTGATGATCCGCGCCCAGCGCATGAAGGGTGTACCGTCGCTGTGGGTCCCGGGGACCGACCACGCCGGAATCGCCACGCAGCTTCAGGTGGAGAAGCACCTGCTCAGGACCGAGGAGGTGACGCGTGAGGAGATCGGGCGGGAGGAGTTCGTCCGGCGGACCTGGGAGTGGAAGGAGAAGTACGGGGGGATCATCACGCAGCAGCTCCGCCGCCTCGGCGCGTCGTGCGATTGGGAGCGAGAACGCTTCACGCTCGATGACGGTCTCTCGCTTGCCGTGCGAACGGCCTTCGTCCAACTGTTCCGCAAGGGATTGATCTATCGCGGCTCGTATCTGATCAACTGGTCACCCGGGTTGCGGACGGCCGTGAGCGACCTGGAGGTCGAGTACTCCGAGGAACAAGGGACGCTGTACTACTTCCGGTACCCGGTGGCCGACTCCGAGGAGTTCATCCCGGTTGCGACGACGCGCCCGGAGACCATTCTGGGCGACACCGCCGTGGCCGTGCACCCGGATGACGAACGCTACCGGCACCTGATCGGCAAGTCCTGCCTGGTGCCGATCCTCCAGCGCACGATCCCCGTCATCGCCGACACCTACGTGGATCGGGAGTTCGGCACCGGCGCTCTCAAGATCACTCCCGGCCACGACCCGGCCGACTACGAGATCGGCCAGCGGCACGGGCTGGAGATCGTCAATGTTCTCAACCCCGATGCCACCATGAACGACCACGCCGGCCCCTACGCCGGGTTGGACCGATTCGAGTGCCGCAAGCGCTTGTGGGCCGACCTGCAGGCAGCCGGCCTGACGATCAAGACCGAGGCGTACACGATGCAGGTGCCGCGCAGCCAACGCGGCGGCGAGATCGTCGAACCGATGATCTCCACCCAGTGGTTCGTCAAGATGAAGCCGCTCGCCGATCCGGCCCTGGAAGCCGTCCGGCGCGGAGACATCCGCATCGTGCCCGAGCGATTCACCAAGGTCTACTACAACTGGCTCGAGAACATCCGCGACTGGTGCATCTCGCGGCAGCTGTGGTGGGGCCACCGCATCCCGGCATGGTACTGCGAAGCGTGCGGCGAGATGACGGTGGCAATCGACGATCCATCGGCTTGCGTGCACTGCGGCTCGAGCCGCCTGGAACAGGACCCGGATGTGCTGGACACCTGGTTCTCCTCCGGCCTGTGGCCGTTCTCCACGCTGGGGTGGCCGGAGGATACGGATGACCTGCGCACGTACTACCCGACGTCGGTGATGGAGACCGGCTACGACATCCTGTTCTTCTGGGTGGCGCGCATGATCATGAGCGGGCTGGAGTTCACCGGCCGGGTGCCGTTCCACACCGTGTATCTGCACGGCCTGATTCGGGACGAGCATGGGCGCAAGATGAGCAAGTCGGCCGGCAACGTGATCGATCCTCTGCAAGTGATGGATGAGTATGGAACGGACGCGCTGCGGTTCACGCTGCTCACCGGGTCCACTCCCGGGAACGACCTGAGCCTCAGCCTGCAGCGGGTCGAAGCCAGCCGCAACTTCGCCAACAAGATGTGGAACGCCACCCGGCTGGTGTTGAGCGCCATGGAGCGCGCTCCGGCGCGCCCGGCATCGGTGCCCGAGCCCACGCTGGCCGACCGGTGGATCCTCGCCAGGTTGGCCCACGTGCGACGGGAGGTCAATCGTCTGTTCGAGGCCTATCAGTTCGCGGAGGCGGGGCGTCAGCTGTATGAGTTCGCTTGGGGCGAGTATGCCGATTGGTACCTGGAAGCCTCCAAGCTGCAGATGGACGACGGCCAGCCAGGAGCGGCTGAGGCGCCTTCCGGGCGTGCCTGGCTCACGGCACACACGCTGGTGACGGTCTTGGATCAGTGCCTGCGCATGCTCCATCCGTTCACGCCGTTTGTGACGGAGGAACTGTGGCAGCACCTGCGCCGCGCCGGTGCCGCCAGCGCCGGTCGCTTCGCTCCGCCCGAGGGGTGGGGGGAGGCGCTGATCACGGCCGCCTGGCCGGAGGCCGATCCGGCGGCGCAGGAGGACGGGGTCGAGCAGTTCGAGGTCGTACGCGAGATCGTGACCGCCATCCGGAATGCGCGCGCCGAGAAGGACGTCCCGGCCTCCACCCGGCTGGCGGCGACCTTCGCCGCCGGGGCACACGCCGGGCTGCTCGAATCACAGCGCGCCCTGTCTGGCAAGCCTGGGCCGATTGGCTCCGGAGGGGATCCTGATCCGGGAGGAGCTCGACGTCCGTCCGGCCGATGCCATCCCGCTGGTCGTTGGGGGTGTCGAGGTCTACCTGCATTCGGTTGGAAAGGTCGATCGCCAGGCCGAGTCGCTTCGGCTTCAGAAGGAGCTCTCCGACGCGGAGGCGCAGATCGATCGGCTGCGCAAGCTTCTCGAAAGTGAGTTCGCCACGCGCGCCCCTGCCCCGGTGGTGGACAAGGAACGCGCCAAGCTGGCCGAACTGGAACAGGCCCGGGCCAGGCTGGCGGAGCAGATCCAGGGACTGTGACGGGTGTGAACCACGCCCGTCTGGACCGGCGTGTTAGAATGCCGGCCGGAGCGCAACGTGCGACGTAGAGGCCCCGACTTCCTCCGCTTGAGTTCGCTGGCGCTGCTGTTGATCGCCATCGGGCTGACATTCTTCGAGCTGCTGTCGTTCAGCCGCCAGCGGGCCCGGCTGCCTCGCAGCCTGGAGATTGCGGGCGTTCCCGTCGGAGGGCTCGATCGGACCGGCGCCTCCGAGCGACTGCTGCAAGTCTACGGCTCGCCCGTGGAACTGCGCTACGGCGAGCAGGTCATCTGGATGTCGCCGGCGGCGGCAGGTTTTTCCCCGGATGTCGAGGCGATGCTCGCCGCCGCAGAGTTGGTGCGCACGGGAGGTTCGTTCTGGACCGAGTTCTGGGACTACCTGTGGAACCGGCCGGGCGAAGTGGAGGACATCCCGCTGCGAGCCGAAATCTCACCGGCGCAGATGGAGGCCGCGCTGCGCGATATCGCCGCGCGCTACGACCAGCCCCCGACGGCCGTGCAGCCCATCCCGGGCACCTCCAACTTCCGCCCCGGGCAGCCCGGTGAGGTCCTCGACGTCGCCCGGGCCGCGGAGCTGCTGGGCGCGGTGCTGCGACTCCCGGCCGACCGGCGGCTCAACCTTCCGGTGGTGGAGGGCGAGGCGCCGCGCGCCAGCCTGGCCACCCTGGCGACCTTGCTCAAGCAGAACATCGATGTCGCCGGGTTCGACGGGCTGGCGGTGCTCTACCTGCAGGACCTGCGTTCGGGAGATGAGCTGCAGCTCGGCCGCTTTCGCAACGCCGAGTTTCAGCTGCAACCCGATATCGCCTTCACCGCCGCTTCGACGATCAAGATCCCGATCATGATCGCCTTCTACCGGGCGTTCGACGAGCCGTTGGACGCCGAAGCCTCGCGCTGGCTGCTGGAGATGATCACCGAGTCCGGCAATGACCCGGCCGACTGGCTGATGGAGCGCATCGATCCGGTCTTCGGGCCGATCCGCGTCTCGGACACGCTGCGCGACCTCGGCTTCGAGAATACGTTCATGGCGGGCTACTTTCATCTCGACGCACCGCTGCTGCGCGAGTATCTGACGCCGGCCAATCAAAGGCCGGACCTCTCGACCGCCCCCGACCGCTACAACCAGACGACGGCTTCCGACATCGGGATCCTGCTGGGGGACCTGTATGCTTGCGGGCAGGGCGGTGGCGCGCTGCTGGCTGCCTTCCCAGGAGATCTGACGGCCGATGAGTGCAGCACGATGTTGGATCTGTTGTCGGAGAACGAGATCGGCGTGCTGATCGAGGCCGGGGTGCCCGACGGGACGCGCGTCGCCCACAAGCACGGCTGGACGGACTCGCCTCTCACCTGGGCGGCGGACGCCGGGATCATCTACTCTCCGGCGGGCGACTACGTCTTGACGATGTACCTGTGGAATGATCGCGAGATGATCTGGGACCCGACCTCGCGCCTGATGGCCGACCTCTCACGCTCGGTCTACAACTACTTCAATCCGCCGTCGTCCTGACCGGGACTGGAACGCGGAGCTGGCATCTCACCCTGTCGCGCCTGAGTGATGGGCGCGGCTGCGTTTCCGGCGTCAGGATCAGGACGGGGATGAGGCGGCCGGCGCGGCGCTGGTAGTCCGCGTACCCCGGGTACACCTCCACTGCTTGCTCCCAACATGACAGGCGTTCCTCGCCCGTGGCCTCGCGCGCCCGGTAGCGTCCGATCGCCTGGGCGAGGTGTACATCGACCACAGGGTGCGCCCGCAGGTTGTGATACCAGGCGGGGTGACTGCGGTTCCCAAACGCCGAAGCGATGAGGATCAAGCACTGGCCACGCGGGATGGCCAGAAGTGTGACGGGATGGCGCCGTCCTGAGCGTGCCCCGATGGTCTCCACCGTCAGGACGGGCACTCCGGCCAGAACGGCCGTGGCGGTGTACCGCTTGTTGGTCAGCCCGGCGACCAGCCGATCCAGGCGATTGAGCGTCCATGGCAGCAAGGCGGCGACAGCCCGCCAGGCAGTCAGGCGTTGGATGAGGACCTGGAAGGCGTTGGGAGCGGACATGATCAGCAGGCCACCCGACCGACTCCGGAAGCGCTTGCGCACCTTCGAAGTTGGACGGGGAGCATACCACGCGCGTGTAAGTGGATAGCAAGGTCGGCCGGCCCGCTTTCCGCATACGCTCGAGGCAAGCTCCGGAGGTCCCGATGCGCACATGGCGCTACCTGGGTGTCCATCGCCTGACGTGGGTGCTCCTCGCCCTGCTGGTGGTGGCTGTCGCCGTGTTCGCCATGGCAGCGGGCTTCAGCCGGCTGCGCCACCCTGTGCCTCCGCCCCCGCCCGCGAGTTGGCAGCTGGGAGGACCAACCGTTGTTGCGTCTGTCGGGGCGGAGCTCTGGATGTCCGATCAGATCCCGGGTACCGCCCCCCGCTGCGCCTAGGCACACCCGCACGCGAGAGTTCGACCGACACCCCGAAGGCAGCCGCCAGGTCCGTAGGGAGGCTCCGGCGACGCTGCCTGGGCGCCGATGGCATGGGCGGCAGTGTGTGAAGCGCGGCCCAAGCCCTGGCAGGCCAAGGATCCGGCGCGCGGCACTCACCCCCTTCCACATGCGTCCAGTCTAGCCGCGCTCCGCCAAGGACCGCAGGTGCAACTCGCCAAGGCTGGAGTTGAGGACACGCCCCCGCACTCGGCTCTGATCTTCTGACACGGGAATGACAAGGATCGCCCGGCATGGCCGGTCTCGTTCGGCATCACCTGCGCCACACACCGATGTCAACATGGCGGGGAGGTCTTGGTCGGGCGACATAGTACAATCCGCCGCGTCCACGCATGTCAACGGTCCCCGGGAGCCTAGATTGGACTATTCGGACACATGATGTTTGTTTGGCTCCGGAATGACGGTCTTCACTGGATTGCACCATGGGGGATGCGTAGGCTGAGAGGGAGCCAGATGGGCGGAGGTGTGCATGGCCAAGGGCCGGATTGTCATCGATGACGCCCTGTGCAAGGGCTGTGAGTTGTGCACGACGGTGTGCCCGAAGGACGTCATCCACATGGCGATGGACCGGCTGACGCCGCGCGGCTACCATCCGGCGGCCCTGGTGGACCCGGTGGGGGACTGCACCGGCTGCGGGATCTGCTCCACGATCTGTCCCGACGTTGCCATTACGGTGTACCGCTGGGTGCCGGCCGGTAAGGCGGCGGTGGCGGCGCTCTAGGCCCAGGAGGCAGGCGTGCCGAAAGAGCTCTTGGAAGGCAATGTCGCATTCGCCGAAGCGGCCGTGCGAGCCGGTTGCGAGGCCTACTTCGGCTACCCGATCACCCCGCAGACCGAAGCACTCGAGCACATGGCGCGGCAGGATGCCCGAGCTCGGACGTGTGTTCGTGCAGGCCGAGTCCGAGGTAGCGGCGATCAATATGGTCTACGGAGCCGCCTCGGCCGGGGCGCGGGTGATGACCTCGTCCTCCAGCCCGGGCGTCAGCCTGATGATGGAGGGCCTGTCGTACATCGCCGGCTCCGAGGTGCCTGTCGTGCTGGTCGACGTCATGCGCGGTGGTCCGGGGCTGGGCAACATCGCCCCTTCCCAGGGCGACTACAACCAGATCGTAAAGGGTGGGGGGCATGGGGACTACCGCCCGATCGTCCTGGCACCCGCCACGGTACAGGAGCTGATCGACCTGACCGTTCTGGCGTTCGACCTGGCGGAGAAGTATCGCTGGATCGTCATCATCCTGGCCGATGGGAGCCTGGGTCAGATGATGGAGCCGGCGGAGATGCCTGCGATGCGGCCCGTGCGTCCGATCGCTCAACGAGCGGCGTGGGCGCTGACCGGCGCCAAGGGGCGCGGCCCGAACGTGATCAGCTCGATCTACATCGACCCGGTGCTGGAGGAGCAGTTCAACTTCAAGCTGATGCGGAAGATGCGTCAGATCGAGGCGGACGAGATCCGCCTGCGCGAGACCCAGACCGAGGACGCCGAGATCGGCGTCGTGGCGTTCGGGACCGCCGGCCGGATCGCCCAGTCGGCGGTCAAGGCGGCGCGCGAAGAGGGGATCAAGGTCGGGCTGTTGCGGCCGATCTCGCTCTACCCGTATCCCTACGAGGCGGTCGGACAACTTTCCCGGCGGGTGAAGTCGCTGCTGGTGGTGGAGATGAACGGCGGCCAGATGTTGGACGATGTCCGCCTGGCGGTCGAAGGCCGCGTGCCGGTGAGCTTCTATGGACGGATGGGCGGGATCGTGCCCATGCCGGACGAAGTGCTGGATGCCATCCGCAAGGTACACGCCGGCCAGCCGGTGGGACTTCCGGGAGCGTGAGATGAGCGATGCCTTGGTCGAGTCCCTGATCTACGCCAAGCCGGAGGCGCTGGCCCACGTCGGGACGCACTACTGTCCAGGCTGCACGCACGGCGTCGCCCACCGCTTGGTGGCCGAGACGTTGGACGAGTTGGGGATGCGCGAGCAGACCGTCGGCGTGGCGCCGGTCGGCTGCTCGGTGTTCGCCTACAACTACTTCAACGTGGATTTCGCCGAGGCGGCGCACGGGCGTGCGCCGGCGATGGCCACGGGCATCAAACGCCTGAATCCCGGCAGCATCGTCTTCACCTACCAGGGCGATGGCGACCTGGCGTCGATCGGGGCGGCCGAGATCCTGCACGCCGCCGGACGCGGCGAGAACATCACGGTGATCTTCATCAACAACGCCATCTACGGCATGACCGGCGGACAGATGGCGCCGACGACGCTGCCGGGGCAGAAGACAACCTCGTCGCCGCTCGGACGGGATGTGGAGACCCAGGGCTTTCCATTCAAGATGTGCGAGATTCTGGCGCAGATGGACGGGTCGGCCTACGTCGTCCGGCGCAGCCTGCACGATGTGGCCAACATCCGCAAGGCCAAGAAGGCCGTGCGCACGGCGTTCGAAGTGCAGCGGGCGGGATTGGGGTTCTCGATGGTCGAGCTGCTCTCCAGCTGCCCGACGAACTGGGGGATCACGCCGGCCGCGGCGCTGACCTGGATCGAAGAGCACATGATCCCGGCCTTTCCGCTCGGCGACTACAAGATCCACTCGGCCGTGGCGGCGCTCGAGAAGCCACGCTAGAACAGTACGTCAGCGGAACCAGCACCAGAAACCACAGCGCCAGGCCTGGGCAAAGGCCTGGCGCTGGGTTCTCCCGCACGGCTCAGCGTGATCCCCTCAGCCGCGGGTCGATGATGTCGCGGAACGCGTCCCCCAGCAGGTTCCAGGCCAGCACGAAGAGCAGGATGGCCATCCCCGGGTAGACGACGATGTGCGGGTAGGTCGCCAGGCTCGAGATCCAGTTGCGGGCGAAGCTGATCATCTGCCCCCAGTCGGCGTAGCCCACGTCGGCGCCCAGTCCCAGGAAGGACAAGGCGGCGAAGCTCAGGACGTACGATCCGATGTCCATCGAGGCATACACCAGCGTCGGGAAGATGGCGTTGGGCAGGATGTGGCGGAGCAGGATGCGCTGATCCTTGGCGCCGACGGCTCGCGCCGCCAGGGCGAAGTCGCGGGTGCGGACCGAGAGGATGTCGCCGCGGATCAGTCGGGCATACGCCGGCCAGCCGAAGGCGATCAGCGCCGCCATGCCCGCCGTCAGGCCGGAGCCCATGCGGCCGCGCAGGACGGCGGCCAGCGTCAGGGCCGCCAGCAGGAACGGAAAGGCCTGGACGATCTCGACGACTCGCATCAGGACGTCGTCGAGCAGCCCTCCGTAGAATGCGGCCAGGGACCCGACGAGCAGGCCGATGGTCAGCGCGGCGAAGGTGATGATCAGCCCGACGCGGAACGCCGTCCGCGTCCCCCAGATCACGCCGTAGAACACGTCGTACTGGCGTTCGGTGGTGCCGAAGATGTGCTCGGAGCTCGGTGCCCCCGGCTCGGGCCGGTAGCCCGTGTGAGGGATGGAGAAGGGATGCTGGGGATCGTCCGGCGGGGCAAGCACGGGCGCCAGAACGGCAACCGCGATGAAACCTGCCAGCAGCACCAGACCGGCGATCGAGGTCGGTCGGCGGAGCAGCTGGCGCACGACGTAGCCGAAGCGCTCGCGGTTCATGAGTACCTCACCCGGGGATCCAGATAGGCGTACAGGATGTCGGCGGCCAGGTTGCCCAGGACGACCAGCACGGCGTTGAACAGCGTGAAGCCGAGGACCGAGATGACGTCCAGGTGAAGCGCGGAGTCGGCGAAGAACCAGCCCAGGCCGTGGATGTTGAATACGGTCTCGGTGATCACGACGCCGCCCATCAGCCCGATGACCGTCAGCCCGCCGATGGTCGCCACCGGGATCATGGCATTGCGCTGTACGTGGCGGCGGATGACGACCGATTCGGGCAGGCCCTTGGCCCGGGCGGTGGTGACGTAGTCCTGTCGGAGCGCCTCGAGCATCGACGAACGGGTGACGCGCAGGATCAGCGCCCAGCTCAGGTAGGAGAGGGAGATGATCGGCAGGACCAGGTGGCGTAGCCGCGTCGAGGAAGATATCCAGCCTGCCGTTGATCAGCGAGTCGATCGTGTTCATCCCGGTCACGCGCACGTAGCTTGCCGCCTCGGTGGCGCGCAACGCCCACTCCGAGAGCCTGCCGGCCGGGAACCAGTCGAGCTTGGCGTAGAAGATCATCAGGGCCATCAGTCCAAAGACGTAGATCGGAAACGACCAGCCGACGATGCTGAAGATGCGGGCGGCGTGGTCGATCGGCTTGTTCTGGTTCACCGCCGCCAGGACGCCCAGGCGAATGCCGACGAACATGATCGGGATGATGCTCAACAGCGCCAGCTCGGCGGTCGGCGGCAGGTGCTGCAGCAGGGCATCCGCCACGGGCTGGTGGCCGCGGTAGGAGAAGCCGAGGTCGCCCTGCACAACCCGGCCGATCCAGCGGGCGTACTGCACCGGGATGGGATCATTGAGGCCGTACAGCTCGACCAGGGCCTCGACGTCCGACGTCCGCTCAGGCTGATCGGCGAGGTGGAGCGCCAGGCGCTCGTAGGGCGTCACCAGCGTCATCATGGCGAAGATCAGCAACGTCACGCCGAACAGGATGATCGGAAGCTGGAGCAGGCGTCGGGCGATGTAGGTGAGCATCCGTCGGTCTCCAACGAGCCAGCGGCCCCCTCCCGCCGGGGGGCGGTGGAGGGATGGCCACCGCCCCGGCGGTAAGGAGGAGGGAACGAAAGCTTACTGAGGCGGGGCCTTCACGAGGGCCGCCATGTAGGGATCGTCCCCGAAGAGCGGGTTGTAGTAGTACCCATCGATCCAGTTCTGCACGTAGCGCCGCGAGGTGACCTGGGCGATGAAGATGTCGATGGCCTGGTCCATGCGCTTCCTTCTGCAGGCCCCGGTAGAGCTCTTCGGCCTTGGCCGGATCGGTCTCGCGGACGGCCGCGGCCATCGTCTCATCCCAGGCCCCGCACAGTCTCATCCGGGAAGTGCTGGCGGCTGGACCAGTCGCCGCTGCACGACATGTACGGGTTCACCCAGTTGTGCGGGTGGTGGTAGTCCTCGATCCACCCTGTCTGGTGCAGGGGCAGACGGCCGCTGCGGCGGGCTGCCATGTAGGTCGCCCACGGCAGGTTGGTGATGCCGATCGAGATGTTGCTGTTGACCTGGACCAGGCCTTCGGCCAGGATCTCGCTGGCGATTCGTCGGCTGTCGTTGCCCGTGTTGTACAGGAACGACATGGTGAAGCCGTTCTCCCACACCTGGCCGTCCCAGGCCAGCTTCAGCTCCTCTTCGCACTTCGCCAGGTCGTACTCGTAGATAGGCGAGTTGGCCTCGTAGCCCACCATGCCCTCGATGATCGGTCCTCGGTGGGGGAAGGCCTCGCCCTGGCGCACTTCGGCGATGAAAGTCTCGCGGTCGAAGCAGTAGTTGAACGCCTTGCGGACGTGGATGTCGGAGAAGAAGTCGGGCGGGATGCCGAGCCCGTCGAGCTGCCCGGATCCGATGTACGGGTTGCCGCCCTCGGTGGGGATGTTGAAGTTCAGGAAGATGTCGTCGGTGGAGGAGGCGGGCATCAGGGTGTAGAGCTTGAGGATGCCATTCGGGTTGACCTCCTCCTCGACCCACTCCCCGTCCTGCCAGGTGTACTTGGTCTTGATCATCGGATCGATCTGGGAGGCGAAGGCGATCTCGTGGTCCAGCGTGTCAGCGTCGCCTGCTTCGACCATCGCCAGGCGCGTGCCCCATTCCTCGACCAGCCGGATGACGACGGTGCCGATTTCCGGCACGCCGTCGATCGGTGCTGCCTTCCCACGAGCGGCTCCGTCAGACCAGTAGTCGGGAAGGCCTTGAGCACGAGCTCCTGCCCGGGCGTCCAGTGGTCGAGCATGTACGGACCGGTGCCGTTCTCAGCGCTGTAGAGCAGGGTGGCAGAGACCTCGGGCAGGTACCAGTTGCGCCAGGTGGCGCAGTCATCGTCCCAGTTCGCCTTGCTCGATCATCCACTCCTTGTCCATGATCGCCGGACCACGGCTGGACGAGGAGCTGCGGGAAGTAGGCGGCCGGGTAGGCCAGCTTGATCGTCACTGTGCCGGCGGCGTCGTCGGCCACAACGGTGTTGCTGATCGTCTCGCAGACCTTGACGTCGTCGCCACCAACGACGTCCAGCAAACCGCCGTCACCGTCGGCACCGATCCCGAGAGTCTCAAGCATCGGGTCGAAGAACAGGCCCATCGGGCCGCCTGCGCCCAGCGAAGTCCCAGCCGAGCAGCATGTTGCGGTGGAAGGTGTAGGCCACGTCGTGCGGCTCGAGCGTGCCGCCCTTGTGGAACTTGACGCCCTCGCGGATGTGGAAGGTGTAGGTCAGGCCGTCGTCCGAGATGCTCCACTCGTCGGCCAGCATCGGCACGAACTCATCGACCGCCGAGCCCTTCAAGAACAAGCAGCCCGTCGTACAGGTGCCGGGCGATGACGATGCCGGGCGAGTCGTACATGATGGCCGTGTCGAGCGTTTCGGGCTCGCCGATCCACAGGTCGGTGAGCGTATCGGGGTTCTTGAAGTCGGCCGAGTAACTCTCGTAGGCCGGTTGACTGGCGGCCTGAGCCTCTTCCAACTGCTGCTGAAGCTCAGCGACCTGTTCGCTCGTCTGGCCGGAGGCCTGGGCGGTCGCCAGCGCCGATTCAAGCTCGGCGACCCGGGGATCCTGTCCCGGTGCGCATGCCCCCAGGATGACGCTGGCCAGGACCAGCCAGCCGAGCAGGTCTCGTCCATCTCTTCATCGCCATGAGATCCTCCTCAGGAAACTTGGTGCGGTTCGGATTACGGTTCGGTCAGGAAGCAACTGACGGAATGCCCGCTGGACACCTCCTGCAAGTGAGGCGACTCGGTTCGGCAGCGGCCGATGACCGCCGGACAGCGCGTGTGGAACGTGCAGCCGGGCGGGGGATCGGCTGGATTGGGAACGTCGCCTGTCAGAATGATTCGCCGGCGGCGGGCTTCCACCGCCGGATCGGGGACCGGGATCGCCGAGAGCAGGGCCTGCGTGTAGGGATGCAGCGGGCGTGTGTACAGCTCCTCCACCGGCGCCATCTCCACCACACGCCCGAGATACATCACCGCCACCCGGTCGCACAGGTGGCGCACCATGCTCAGGTCATGCGTGATGAACAGATAGGTGAGTCCGTACTCCGCCTGCAAATCCTGGAGCAGGTTGACGACCTGGGCCTGGATGGAGACGTCCAGCGAGGTGATCGGCTCGTCGGCGACGATGAAGGACGGCGTGAGCGACAGGGCGCGGGCAATCCCGATCCGCTGGCGCTGGCCGCCGGAGAATTCGTGCGGGTAGCGGTCGGCGAAGGAGGCCTTCAAGCCGACGCGTTCGAGCAGGTGAGCAACGAACGGGCGAATCCCCTGTCGGCGGCCGAATGCCGTGGACTTCGAGCGGCTCGGCCAGCGTGGCGCCGATGGTCATGCGCGGGTTGAGGGACGAGAAGGGGTCCTGGAACACGACCTGCATCCTGCGGCGGGCGCGCCGGAGCGCCTCCTTGCCAAGGGTCGATAGATCCTGGCCCTCGAACTCCACGCGCCCGGCGGTCGGCCGGTACAGGTGCAGGATCGCCCGACCGAGCGTGGTCTTGCCGCAGCCGCTCTCGCCGACCAGCCCGAGGGTCTCGCCGCGCAAGACGTCGAAGGACACATCGTCCACGGCGCGGACATGTCCCACGACGCGGCGGAACACGCCGGCATGGATCGGGAAGAACAGCTTGACGTGATCGACGCGCACCAGGGTCTCTGCGGAAGCGGCCGATGCGGCATTCATGCGACCGCCTCCGGGTTCGCGGTGTGAGGCACGTCGACCCAGCAGGCGACGCGATGGCCTCGGGATACGCTCCGCAGCCTCGGGTTGTCCCGGGCGCAGGCGTCGACGGCATAGGTGCAGCGCGGCAGGAACGGACAGCCCGCGGGGAGGGCGAGCAGATCCGGAGGCGCCCCGGCAATCGGGATCAGGCGCTGGTCGGGGCGAGAGCGATCGACACGGGGCAGAGAGGCCAGGAGGCCGAGCGTGTAGGGGTGCCGAGGATCGGCATACAAGTCCTGGACGCGGGCTTCCTCCACGATGTGGCCGGCATACATGACGATCACGCGGTGCGCCAGCCCGGCCACGACCCCGAGGTCATGCGTGATCCAGATCATCGACATCTTCATCCGCTCACGCAGCCGGTTGACCAGGTCGAGGATCTGGGCCTGGATGGTGACGTCCAGGGCGGTGGTCGGTTCGTCGGCGATCAGGAGCTTGGGATCGCAGGCCAGCGCCATGGCGATCATCGCCCGCTGGCGCATGCCGCCGGAGAATTCGTGCGGGTAGCAGTCCAGCCGTCGGCCGGCCTCGGGGAAGCCGACCAGGTCGAGCAGTTCGGCCGCGCGCGCCCGCGCCTGGCGCTTGTTCATCTCCAGGTGCCACACCAGAGGTTCCATGATCTGCTCGCCGACGGTCAGGACCGGGTTCAAGGAGGTCATCGGGTCCTGGAAGATCATGGCGATCTCGCGGCCGCGCATCTGGCGCATCTCCTCCTCCGACAGGCGCAGGAGGTCGATCCCCAGGTACAGCACCTCGCCGGCGACGATGCGGCCGGCCGGCGGGGGCACGAGGCGCAGGATCGACAGGGCGTGGACGGTCTTGCCGCAGCCGCTCTCGCCGACAACCCCGAGCGTTTCGCCTTCCTTGAGCGAGTAGCTGATGCCGTTGACCGCGTGGACCAGGCCTTCGTCCGTGGCGAACTGGGTCGTAAGGTCCTCGACCTGCAGCACGACGGTTGGCTCGATCTCGCCGTTCGTCCTCAAGCCGCGGGCATGCGGGAGCGCGTCGACGATGGGTTCGGCCATGCGGCCTCCTCAGCCGATGTCATCCTAGGCAACCGGGCCGCGTGGCGCATCCGGCGACTGGGGCATCCTTCGGGGGGCCAGGTGGACCATCTTGCGTTAGTCCAGTCGAACGAGCCCGAGTCGGACCGCCAGACTGACGGCCTGCGTGCGCGTGGACGCACCCAGGCGCATCAGGATGTGACGCACGTGCAGGCGGACGGTCGCCGGCCGAATCCCCAGGCGGCTGGCAATCTCCGCCGTACCCAGCGAGCTGGCCAGCAGCCCGAGCACCTGCCGTTGTCGGTTCGTCAGGCGCAGCCTGGAGCGCGGCTCGAGGCGATCGAGCAGGACGGATGCCGTCGGCCCGGTGAGCAGGCCGCCCGAGCTTCCGGCGGCCAGGATCGAATCGATCAGGACGTCGGCGCGCGCGCCTTCGTCCACCACGCCCACGGCGCCGGCCCGCAGGGCGTCGGTCACTTCCTGCAGACTGAGGGCACGCACGATGGCCACCAGGCGCGTTTCCGGACTGGTGCGGCGCATGGCGCGCAGCAAGGGTTCACCGCCGGCGCTGCGCAGTCCGCCGGAAACCAGCGCCACATCGGGGTGCAGCGTCCTGCGCCATGCTCCATGGCGCTGGTCGATCTCGCCGGTGGCGCCGATGACGGTCGCGCGGCGCGAGGACTCGCACGCAGGCCAGGATCCCGGCGCGGATCACTTCCTGCTCGTGGGCGATCAGCAATCGCGGGCGGCCTGCAGGCGACATGCGTCGGCCGGGCGCGTGCCGGCACTCCCTCCTTCGAGGCTCCTCCCTCATGCTAGAAAGCAAACGCCCCACCTGCATGCGGCAGGTGGGGCATCTTGGCCTCGCCCAGTTGGGGTGGCGGAAAGCTAGTCCATCTGGATTAGCCGGCGCTTGAGCGCCAGCGTCGCCGCCTCCGTCCGGCTGCTGACACCCAGCTTGGACAGGATGCTGCTGACATGGTTCTTGATCGTGAAGCGGCTGACGTGCAGCTGCCGCGCCATATCCGGATTGGACAGGCCGCGGGCCATCAGCCGCAGGACCTCGCGCTCGCGTTCGGTCAGATCGTCGCCGGGCGCGGTCATGCTGCCGGCGGACCCCAGGAGCGCCAGCGCAGCCTCGCCCGCAAGCGTTGGCCGGCCGGCATGAGCCGCCCGGATCGCCTGCGCCAGCTCCGGGGCCGAGACGTTCTTGAGCAGGTAGCCGATCGCCCCGGCCTGAAGCTCGGTGCGCACCAGCTCCTCCTCACCGAAGGAGGTCAGGGCGACGATCTTCACGCCGGGATGGCGCTCGAGGATGCGCCGGGTCGCTTCGACGCCATCCATGTCGGGCATCCGCAAGTCCATCAGGATCACGTCCGGGCAGTCCACCTCACACAGCCGCAGCGCCTCGCGCCCGTTGGCCGCCTGGCCGGCAAGCTGCAGGTCCGGATAGGCGCCCAGGAAGGACGCCAGCCCCTCGCGCAGCATATCGTGATCATCGACAATCAGCACACGAACGCGAGCCTGGTCATTGATCAAGTGCGGACTCTCCTTGTGCCGGCCAGGTGACCTGGACGCGCTGACCTCCGCCCGGCACCGGCTCGACGGCCAGCCGGGCGTGCAATGCCTCGGCTCTTTCGCGCATGATCTCCCTGCCCAATCCCGGTCCCGGGGGGCGGCTGTCCTGCACGGGAGGGCAGCGTCCATTATCCTCGATCCGCAGACTCACCGCGCAGCCCTGTGTCTCCAGCCGGATGGAGATGCGCGTCGCCTGCGCGTGCTTGACGACGTTGTTGACCGCCTCCTGCGCGATGCGATACAAACCGATCTTGACGTCGGTGGGCAGGTCCACCCGGCCGTCGGCATGGACGACCATGGCGAGTTTCTTTCGGCTGGTGGTGCCGTCGGCCAGGTGTTTGAGCAGGTCCCCCAGGTCGGCGGCAGCCAGCGCCGCCGGTCGAAGCTCGAGCAGCAGCATGCGCAGCTCGGCCAGCGCGCCGTGGGTCAACTGCTGCAGGCGCAGGAGGCTGCGCCGCCCTTCGGCCCGATTGGTGCGCCACAGGTCGGGCAGGACTTCGGCGATCAGCCCGGCGCTCCACAGGGTCTGGCTGACGGCATCGTGCAGATCGCGGGCGATACGTGTTCGTTCTTCGAGCACCGCCATCTGATGGGATCGCTGAGCGAGGCGTGCGTTCTCGATGGCGATGGTGGCCTGCGCGGCGAGGGATTCGAGCACGGTGCGGTCGGTCTCGGTGAAGGTCTGGCGACATTCACTCTGCACGTCGAGCACGCCGAGCACGGTGTCGCCGGCCCGAAGCGGGACGACCAACTCGGAGCACGTGCCGGCCGAGTCGGGCAGCGGGACGTAGCGCGCATCCGCACTCACGTCCGGGACAAGCAGGGTTTCTCCGCTGGCCGCCGCCCAACCGATCAGCCCCTGCTCGCCGACCACAAAACGCGGCGGCTGGTGCGCCGGCAAGTCCCAGGCGCCTCCGGCGCCGGCCTTCATGATCACATGGCCGTCCTCCACCAACCCGATCGCCACCCGCTCATACCCGAGCCGCCGGTGGATCGAGTCGACGATCGCCCCCATGAGCTCGTCCTGGGACAGGATCGCCGTGATGTGCCCCCCGACATCCGAGAGGAGCTGGAAGAGATCGGCACGGCGCTGCGCATCGGCGAACAACCGATGGCTTTCGATCGCCAGCCCGAGCTGCTGGCCGACGGTTGTCAGGAGCTGTGCCTCTTCGGCCCCGAGTGTTTGATCAACCCGAGGCAGCACGGCAAGCACGCCCATCGGGCGACCGCGGGCCGCCACAAGGACTCCCAGCGTCCCGGTCCCCTCGAGCGATCCGGCGAGCGTCTCGACGCCCGGTCCAGCGATTTGCGCGTCCGGCTGGCGGAGCGGCCGGTGCGGCTGGCCAGCGCCCGACGATACAGGGCGCCGAGGTTGGACGGCGAGCGCATTGCTTCCAGGGTGGCGGGGGGCCCCAGGCCGGCGGCGAATACGAGTTCGTCCGACCCCGTGTCCAGGGTCCCGATCGCGGCTGCCTCCAGACCGAGTGCCTGGATCAGCGCTTGCAGCGCGGCGCTCAAGACGTCCGGCAGATCCCGCGACAGGCTGCTGGCCGAGGTCACTTCGTTCAATGCGGTCAGCTCGCGGCCCCGGAGGGTGACGCGTCGGGCGAGCGCTTGATACGAGTCCTGCAGGCGGATCGACATGCGGTTGAACTGCGTGGCGAGGGTTTCGATCTCGTCGCCGGTGGCGACCTGCACGCGGGTCTGGAATTCCCCGTCGGAGATTGCCCGCGAGGCCGACACGAGATCGCGCAGCGGCCCGGTCATGCGGCGGACGCCGGCGACGATGACGACCCCCAGCAGCACCAGCCCGCCGGCGATCAGCCCCAGGATCGCCCGTTGGTAGGATGTGATCGATGCGGTGAGGGTCGACCAGGGCTGCTCGATAATCAGGCCCCAGGTGGTGCCGGGGACCGGCGCGTAGCTGCTGAGGACCTGCAGCCCGCGGTCGTCATACGTGCGGATGGCGCCGGGTTCTCCGAGGAGAACGGCGTCGACGGCCGTCAGTCCGGAGAGCATCTCCCCCACGCGGCTGCGATCCGAATGCAGGATGATCTCGCCTTCGGCGTTGACCAGATAGGCCACCCCATCGGCGCCCGTGCGCGGGCGGATGCTCGAAACCAACCGCCGGAAGAGCGTTTGCTCCGAGATGATCTCCTGCTCGTAGATCCCTTCGGCGCGGCTGAGGTTCGCCGGCGAACCGGCGTACTCGGCCAGCTGCGATCCGAGCTGCTCGGCCAGCAGGCGCGTGAGCTCACGGTCGCGCTCGAGGACCAGGTCATGCGCCATGGCCTGATAGCCGAAATGCGAAACCAATGCGATGGCAGCCAGGACGGCCACGGTCGGAACCAGCGACCAGGCAAGGATCTTGGTGCGCAGTGAGCGGGAGCGAGTTGTCGTTCGCATGGGTGCGGACGGACCCTGAGTGCCCGGATAGTATACGCTCGTGCGATCTGGGCTGGCGGCAGGATGTCGTGAGCCGACCATCACCGCCGGACCTCTGAGCAGGATCACGGGTTGGCCGGCGAGTGACTTGACCAATCCGAGCACTGGCGGGAGAATCACCTCGCTTGGTGGACGCCGTGGGGCGAGCCGCCAACTGGCAACTCTTCGGGCGAGGTGAATGGATGACTTCAGGGATGGGGCAGGTCGAGATCGTGTTCTCGGGCTTTGGGGGGCAGGGTGCGTTGTTCGCCGGACAGGTGCTGGCGCATGCCGCGCTCGACCACAACCTGCACACCACCTGGATCCCGTCCTACGGTCCGGAGATGCGCGGCGGTACGGCCCACTGCATCGTGATCATCAGCGACGATGAGATCGGCTCGCCCGTCGTGCGCACCCCGCGGGCGGCGGTGGTCATGAACCTGCCGTCCCTGGACAAGTACGAGACGCTCGTCCGGCCGGGAGGCGTCCTGGTGATCAACGAGTCGCTCGTCGACCGGGCGTCGACGCGGACGGACCTGCAGCTGATCCCGATACGGGCCAACGAGGTGGCCGAGGAACTTGGCGACAAGCGGCTGGCGAATGTGGTACTGCTGGGAGCACTGCTGCAGCGGCTGCCGGTCCTCAGCTTGCAGGCGGTCGGCGAATCGCTCGACAAGCACATCCCGGCGCACCGTCGGAACCTGCTTCAGGCCAACCTCAAGGCGCTGCAGCGTGGGGCGGAGCTTGCGGCGGCGGTCTCCGCCTGAAGGGCGCGAGCCATCCGCCAAGACTCAGGCGACCCGCAATGGGTCGCCTTTCAATTCCAGGATGGGGTGAAGATCAAAGGGCCTTGCCGCAGTTGGGGCAGGTAGTGGAACCGGCGGGCGGGATGAATCCGCAGGCGCGGCAGGCATGAGGCTGCGACGGACCGAGAGGAGCGCCGCAGGCGATGCACGCGGACTCCCCGACCGGGTTGGCGGTCAGGCAGTGGGGGCAGGTGATGCGTCGCAGGCGTTCGGAGATCTCGAACGAAGCGCCGAGCGCCGCCGCCGTCTGGTCGATCGTCTGCCAGACGCGTTCGGCCAACTGCAGCGAGCCCAGGTCTTCGGCCAGATCATCGATGCGGTTGAGCAGCGAGAGCGGCCGGTGCAGCGCCATGAGTGCCGTCAGGCCAAGGCTCGCCGCCACACCGATCCAGTCCTGCTGGCCGAGTTGGATCAACACCCCGTCTTCGATCGCCGTCAGCTGCACCATGAGCGCCGTCTTGCCGCCCGACGTGGGGAGACCGGGCGTGGCGATCTGCACGTACGCTTTCTGCTGATCGCCGAAGGCCTGGGCGCGCAGGTTGCCGCGGTTGAACCCGGCCACCAGCGCCTTGGCCAGGTCCAGCGGGGAGATCGGTCCGTGAAAGGTGCGCGTTTGCATCGAGTTACGTCCACACCGTCAGGCTAGGGCGGCGTAGTATAATCCGGCCTCGCCTGCCGGGCAACCGACTGATGTCCATCCGTCGCACGCTGATCGCCGCTGCCGTGTTGTTCACCCTTGCCGCGCTCGACGGCGCAGGCGGGCTGGGCGGCGCCGCGCCCGCTGCTACAGATCACGGCGACGATCTCAACCGGTGGTCCGAGGATCCTGGTCCCTGATCAAGTCAACGTGCGCCTGGCGCCATGCGTCGACTGTGAGTTGGTGGGCGTGCTGATCGCCGGGCAGCAGGCGCAGGCGCTCGGCCGAACGCCGGGGGGCGACTGGATCCAGATCGTCTATGCGGGTGTGCCGGGGAATGTCGCCTGGGTCTATGCGCCCCTGGTGCAGATCATCGACCTGGGAGCCGGCGCGCTGCCGATCGTCGAACCTCCGGCAACGCCCACACCTCGAATCACGGCCACGATCGATCCGACTCTCGCGGCGCAATTCAATCTGAGCGATGGGCTCCCGACTCGGCTGCCCACGTTTACCCCCTCCGGCCCGGTAGCGCTCCCGACGTTTCCCAGCGCGGGCAACGCGGCCGGGATCGGTTTCCCTCCGATTCTGGCGATCGTGGGTCTGATGGTCGTCGGGGGAATGGGGCTGGTCGTGTCTCTGCTGCGAGGGCGCTAGGGCTCGAGCGGCTGACGGCCTGAGTAGCCGCCTTCCAGGTCGTGCCAGTGGCCGACGGACGTCTCCCCCGGCTTCCAGCACAGGAACACCGGCCGACCTTCGCGCTCCGACGGGAAGTCAAGCAACCCTACCGCCACGTCCTTGATCACGACACCCCGGCGCTGGATCGCCAGCACAGCCTTCTCGAGGTGCGTCCCGGCACGCATCAGTTCGGGGGGGATGCGGCTGCCGCCACCCAGGACCGCTTTCTCCATCAGGTCGTGCAAGCGCGCCTGGGAGGCGCGCAACGTGGCGTGCGCCTCTCGCATCTGTGCGACGAGCGGTCGAAGCTCGTCCAACAGCGCGTTGGCCTCCGCCTGTGTGAAGCGGTGTATGAAGGGTTGGTCCATGTTGTCGTGGCGGGCCGTCGATCAGCCGCAGCTGCAGCCGCCGCCCTCATGCTGCGTGGCCGTGCTCGTGTTCGTGTTCAGGTGACTCGCCGTCGCGGGGCTTGAAGGACTGCCCGCAGCCGCAGGACTTCTTGGCGTTGGGGTTCTCGATCTTGAAGCCGCCGCCCATCAGATCCTCGACGTAGTCGATCGTGGCGCCGCGCAGGTAGTCGATCGAATACGGATCCACCACCACGTGCACGCCATCGAACGAGTAATGCGCGTCGACATCCGCCGGCGAGCCCTCCAACGCCATACCGTAGCGCAGCCCCGAACACCCGCCCCCGGTCACGAAGACGCGCAGCGCGTGCTCGGGGAGGTTGCGTTCCTGGAGCATCGAGCGGACGCGGCCGATGGCCGAGGGGGTCAAGCTGAGCAGGGAGGTGTCGATCTCAGGCTTCTCCACGTTACCATCCTTGTACAGCGCTAAGGAACCACCCGGATAAACACAGCCTAAACTGTCCCGATATTACCCGAATTGTGCGCTGCCGTCAAAGGGGGTTTGGACGGCGGGCTCAAGACGCGGGAAACGGCCTCCGCTGCTGTCGTCAGCGCCTGGGCATCTTCGGGCCCGTAGGCGGCCGCATTACGGCGCGGGCCCAGGCTGATCCGCCCTTGGAGCCGCCCGTCGTGGGCGAGCGTAACGGTCAGCCGGGTGTCGCTGTCCCACACGCCCCGCGTGACCAACTCGCGTTCGGCCCCGCCTTCCACCCAGCTCACCTGGCCGGCAGTGGCATCCAGGGCCGAGATGGCCTCCTCGAGGAGACGCGTCAACGCCAGCCTGCGGTCGACAACCCAGATGCCGCTATCCACCTGCAGGGAGAATTCTGCAAGCCGACGCAGCGGGTCATGGGTGTCGCGGAACCGGCGATCGACGATCGCTTGCAGGCGGGTCTTGATCGGGGTGAAGGTCGAGGCCAGGATCAGGGTGGTAATGACGATGGCGGCGTCCGACTTCTCGCCGGTTACAGCAACGAACAACTTCTGGAACAGGCTGATCGAACCCGAATACAGCCCGGCGAGGATGGCGGTCAGCGCACCGTATACCAGCGTGCGATGGATGATCAGATCAATGTCATACAGACGGTGCCTGAGGATGGAGATCGAGAGCGTGGCGGGTATGATGGCCGTCAGCACCCACCACAGGGCGGCGCTGGCCGCAGCCCAGTCCGGCAGCGGGGCGCCCGGCGGCAAGTTGGCCAGATAGACGTAGGGCACGCTCTGCACGACAATCAGGCAGATCCACACCACCAGCCCGAAGACGATCCAACGAGTTTGCACGCGTTGCGTCGGCGTAGAGATCCGGCGGTAGCGGTAGACCTGGGCGCCGAAGGCCAACGCGTACAGCCCGACCCAGATCCCATACATGATCTTCGCCGGCAGGGTATTGGCGGTCGCAACGGCCCGGGCGTCCAGGAAAGGGAGGATGCCCAGGCTGGCGATCGAGAGCAGACCGACCCACCGGGACCAGGCGGGGACAAGCCGTCCATCGGGAAGGAGAAGGATCAGCCACACCGTCGGGGCGGCGAGCAGAATCGGCTGGATCCAGGCGGTGGCAAGATCGATGACCCCCGGAAACAGAGGACTGAGGTTCTCCAGCGGGCCTGACATGACGATGCCATAGGCCAGGACGTAGAACGACACATACAGGGCCATGGCATCATGCCGTTTCTGTCTGAAGAGTAGAAACGCCATGCTGAGGCAGAGCAATGCACTGGCGAGGGAAGTCAGGCCGCTCAGGACGTAGAACCCGCTGACCCGGTCAGGACCGGGCGTGATGGGAGACTCACCCCGCAACCAGATGGAGTAGCCCGTGAGCGACGCCAGCAAGACTCCCAGTGCCAGAAAGGCCGCGACGATCCAGGCCGCATGGGCAAGTTTCATCCCGCCTCGACGCATGTTGGAGGCCGAGAGCCTGCCAGGCGCTGGAGGAATGGGGAGTGGTCTAGGGCGCGAGAACGAACGAGGCATGGCCTGGCTCACACTTCCTCCATCGACTCCGGTGACTTCCCGGGGGGTGCGGCGGTTCGGCCGCCGACGGCTGGCGAATCGGCCGGCCGCCGAACGGTGAACTGACTCAAGCAGGCTGCTGGCTCTTGCGATCCCCAGGTCTCCGGTCAGAACGGTTTGAACATCATCAACCACAGGATCAGGGCGATCGGCAGTACGCCGAGAGCGGTGGTCAACCAGGGACGGCCGGATGCCTGGAGGCGTGCGAGCTCCTCGGCGGAGGCAGGGGGCTCCGCGGCGCGTTCGCGTCGGCCATCAAACCAGGGGAGACCGGCGGCCCGGCGCAGCCGATTGAAGAATCCGGTTGACTGGAAGTACATCGCCACTGCCGTCGCGATCAGCACGGCCAGGGAGGCCCAGATCCACCCGCGTCCCCACCAGTGCCCGAGGAACCCCGAGGCGATGCCTGCCAGCAGCATGAGGAGCAGCGACGCGTACATCAGGCTGAAGCTGGAGTTGGAGAGGACAAGCACGGCACGCAGGCCCTCGAGTGTCTGCTCCCGCCGGACGCGGAAGGCAGCACTCGCGGAGCCCCCGTGCGCCAGCAAGAAGCCGAAGGCCCCCAGGATGTGGAGAAAGACGAGCCAGCGGTAGAGCACTATTGCCTCCCTACTCGAACTAACGTCGCTAAGGACGCACGTCGGACCTGGGCACCTTCGCACCCCGGCACGGGCCCAGACGGCACCGGTGTGCCGTGACGGGCAACCTCACCACACCGCGACCATTGCCTGGTTGCGGGCCGAGACGGGAAGATTGTCAATGGATTCATGCGGCCGGCAGAACACCAACGATTGCCCGATCGAGGCCGTATCTTGGCCTCCGGCGATGTTCGACCGCCCGAGTTACAGCGTCCCCGTCCCACGGTTGCGGAGACGCTGGTCGATGGCCGCAAGAATGTATTGTATCCTAATAGGGTCCGAATAGCGACTAATGTGTGATCAGGTCTGAAGTTCCTGAACCCGCCAGACACAGGCGCTGCGGAGCGATCACTTGGCCAAGCGTGAGGCGGATGGTCGTGCAGGCCAGACAGGCTGACGCTGAGCGCGTGCGAGCCGCCGCGATTCGGATCGGCGACTCGCGGGACCGGCAGCTCCCAATGGACGTGACAGCGGACTTAGATTCTCCGCCGATCATGGGTGAGCCGGCGAGCAAGCGGGATTCCCAGCGCAGGCGCCAGCGGACGGTGCCGGACGTTCGGGCGGCGAGAGCCAAGGAGGACGACGATGACGAGGTACTTGATCGAAGTTCCACACGACGCCACCAAGGAGGCATGCGACCTGGCGATTCGGGTGTTCATGGAAACCGGTTCGCATTTCGTGACCAACGCCGATTGGGGTTGCAGCGACGACGTCCATAAGGCCTGGATCGTCGCCGACCTGGAGAGCAAAGATCAGGCGCTGGCCCTGCTACCGCCGCTTTTCCGGCGGGTTGCCACCGTCGTCGCCCTGGAACGCTTCGGACCGGAGGACCTGCAGCGCACGGCCGATCACCACGCTGCGTAGCGTGCGTCGCTGCCATCTGACGGGCCACTCTCGGCTGGGTTTCTGCACCTTCCCAGAGATGGCGGGGCGGGGCGTTCGGGGAAGACGCTGAAGAGGATTCTCGCGGCTCCGCCCGATCGCCGCACGAGCCTGCTGCGGTCGGGCAGGCCGGCTGGCGGGCGTGGCAACCCAATGGACCTACGGACACCGGTGCAGGTCGCACGCCGGTTACGCCCCCAAGAGGAAGACGCACTGTCTCGTCGTGCTCGGCGATCCGGCGGAAGAGGACGACGGGCTCCCCCAGCACCTTCTCCATCAGTGCCTGGTCGAAAGCGCACACGACAGGGGAGGCGCGCGCGGCGTCGAGATAGGGACAGTGCGCAAACGTCAGGCAGCGGCGACCGGACCACGTGCCGGCGGCAGGCAAGTAACCGCGCCGATCCAACTCACTCAGCACCTGAGGCAAGAACGCCTCCTCATCCCGTCCGGCCGTCACCCCAAACCCCTCGCCAGCCTGGGCGCCTGCGGCCAGAAGCAGCTTGCGCACCCATTCCGCCCCATGGCGATCCCCCAGCACGCCCACAACCGCCAGAGCCAGGTCATGGTAATTCTCCGGCATGAGGGACTCCGCCTTCTCGGTCAGCGCGTAAGCCTGCACGGGACGGCCCGGCCCGCCCCGTCGGCGCTTCTCTGGAGGCGCGACATACTCCTCCCGCATGAGCACTTCGAGGTGCTTGCGGACCGTCACCTGGGTCAACTCCAACCCCTGGCTCAGTTCTCCGACGGAGGCCTCACCGTTTCGGCGCAGGTACAACAAGACACGCTGCCGATTATCGATAACTGGCATTGGTTAACCCTCCCGACCATTCTAGGTCCAGCCTGCAGATTTGTCAAATACCCTATCGGAAACCCCTTCTCGGCTTGACAGGCGGTCTCCGCCACCTATAATCTCCCTGCAACCTGGGACCGTCGGCGGCCATCGGCGGGTGCATCAGCATCGGAATGGGCCATCCCTTCGGCGGACTGCTGGAGCGAGACCTGGACCTGAAGTAAGGGGCCCTCACGGTCCGCCCACTCTTGCGCACTGGGAAGCAGCCACGTTCGACGGACACAGATGCAGACAGGGCGCGGGCCGGGATGGCCGGCGGGGAGCGAGGGACGAATGTCAGACGAACTGAACCACCCTGAGATCGAGGTGCCCGACGAACTGCGCCGCAACGTGGCGATCACGACCCTCGACAAGATCTACAACTGGGGCCGGCGCTCGTCGGTCTGGCCGATGTTCTGGGGGCTGGCGTGCTGCGCGATCGAGATGATCTGCACCGCCACCAGCCGCTACGACCTCTCCCGCTTCGGGATGGAGGTCATGCGCCCCAGCCCGCGCCAGGCGGACCTGATGATCATTTCGGGCACGGTCACCAAGAAGCTGATTCCGCAGATCGTCCGCCTGTACAACCAGATGGGCGAGCCGAAGTATGTGATCGCCATGGGCGCCTGCGCCTCGGGCGGCGGTCCTTTCAAGGAAGGCTACAACGTCGTCTCGGGCGTCGACCAGTTCGTGCCGGTCGACGTCTACGTTCCCGGCTGCCCACCGACGCCGCAGGCGCTGCTCCACGGCTTCGGCAAACTGCGTGAGAAGATCGACACGCAGTCGGTCACTTCGGTGCGCTGGTACCGCAAGGCGCCGATCGAGGCCATCCCGATCCCGCTCCTGGGGCCGGATCTGATCAACCCGCGTGATCTGCCGGCGCTGCGTGAGAAGGCCGCCCAGCCCGCCCAGCCCTGAGCGCACGAGAAGAGACGAGGCCATCATGACGGAGACTGTCCTGGAGCACGTGGAAACCCGTTTCGCCGAACTCCTGAAGCGCGACGAGCGCCCGGGCTACACCGGCTACATCGTCGCCGCGGATCGGCTGCTCGAGACGGCGCGCGCCTTGCGCTCGAATCTGGGCTACGACTACTTGTCGTCGGTCACCGGCGTCGACTACCTGCCCGAAGGCAAGATGGAAGTGGTCTACCACCTGTACCCGATGGCCGGCGGCCCGGGGCTGGTGCTCAAGGCGCAGGTTCCGCGCGACGACGCACGCCTCCCGTCGCTGGTGCCCGTCTTTCCCGGCGCCGATTTGCAGGAGCGGGAGGTCTGGGACCTGCTCGGCATCCGCTTCGACGGGCCATCCGGACCTGCGCCGCGTGCTTCTGTGGGAGGGTTTTGCCGGGCACCCGCTGCGCAAGGACTGGCAGGAAGCCTACTATCGAGGAAGACACCAAGCCGTTCAAGAGCCGCTGGCCGGAAGGCAAGGTCAGCCGCATCGAGGACAAGGTCCCATTCCACCACAATGTCGCCTACCCGCCGGACTTCACCCCCGAAGGCTGGGTGCCGGAAGGCGATGCGGCGTTGTACGCCGGTCTGGGGCAGATGAAGTCGAAGGGCAAAGGGGACGGAGCGTCGCTCGGCACCGACGAGATCATCGTCAACCTCGGACCCGCAGCACCCCTCGACCCACGGCGTGTTCCGCGTCGTGGTCCGGCTCGACGGCGAGACGATCGTCGACCTCAAGCCGGTCATGGGCTACCTGCACCGCAACCACGAGAAGATCGGCGAGCGCAACACCTTCCTGATGAACATGCCGTTCACCGACCGGCTCGACTACTTCTCGTCCATGGGCAACAACTTCGGCTACGCGCTGGCGGTCGAGAAGCTGATGGGCATCCAGCCCCCCGAGCGGGCGGAGTACATCCGCGTGATGATGGCGGAACTGACCCGCATTCAGAACCACCTGTCGGCCATCGGCTTCCTGCTCAACGACCTGGGCGCCTTCTTCACCCCGGTGATGTACGCCTTCGAGGAACGCGAGCTGATCCTGGACATCTTCGAGGCCGTCGGCCGGCTCGCGCATGATGTGCAACTACTTCCGCTTCGGCGGGCTGGCGCGCGACCTGCCGGAGGGCGTGCTGCCCAAGATCAAGGAACTGGTCTACGAGCGCCTGCCGCGCAAGGTCGACGAGCTCGACCGCTACCTGACCGAGAACGAGATCGTCCGGGCGCGCGTGCATCGGCGTGGGCGTGCTGTCCGCGCGAGCGAGCCGATCGCCCTATCGGCCGCCGGCCCGGTGCTGCGCGCCTCCGGCGTGCCGTACGACGTCCGCCGCGCCGAACCGTACTCGCATCTACGACCGCTTCGAGTTCGACGTGGCCGTGCGGCCGCAACGGCGACGTCTACGACCGCTACCTGATCCGCTTCGACGAGATCCGCCAGAGCCTGCGCATCCTCGACCAGGTCGCTGCGCGCAGATGCCCGGCGGCGAGATCCAGACCGGCAAGCCGCAGTACCAGGTGCGCGTCCCGGCGGGCGAAGCCTACGGGCGGGTCGAGAACCCGAAGGGCGAGCTCGGCTTCTACGTGATCTCCAACGGCAAGCCCAACCCCTGGCGCTATCACGTCCGTGCGCCGTCGTTCATCAACCTGACCACGCTGGCCGAGATGTGCCGCGGGCACAAGATCGCCGATGTCGTGGTCACCCTCGGATCGATCGACATCGTGCTGGGCGAGGTCGACCGGTAACGCCGGCCGCGCCACGAGATCGGAGACGACGATGTACGGTATCGGGATGCTCAAAGGCCTGGGCGTGACGCTCAAGCACTTCGTCGTGACCTATCTCGAAGACCTGCGCTGGCTCGGGAAGACGCTACGACAGCCCGGAGAGCCTGGCCATCCGGCAGGGCTCGCAGGCGCGCGGCGCGTTCACCGTGCAGTACCCGGAAGTGAAGCTGCCGGTCCCGGAGGAGTTCCGCTTCATCCCCTTCCTGCTGTACGAGGAAGGACCGAACGGCGAGCACATGGACCGCTGCACCTCCTGCGGCATCTGCGCCAAGGTCTGTCCGCCGCAGTGCATCTGGATCGTGCGCACCACCGACCCGGCCACCGGCCGGCCGGTGCCGGAGCCGGCCGAGTTCTACATCGACATCGACATCTGCATGAACTGCGGGTTGTGCGCCGAGTACTGCCCGTTCGATGCGATCAAGATGGACCACAACTACGAACTGGCGACCTGGGATCGGATGCGCGACAACATCCATGACAAGGAGCGGCTGTCCAGGCCGGTCTCGTACTACGCCTCCATCCGCCCGGCGAACTTCGCCCGCGAGGAGGCTGCCCGGGCGGAGAAAGAAGCCGCCAAGGCGGCCCGGCAGGCCTAGGCCCCCGGAAGCGGCAGACCGGCATGTACCACGGCGACACGGAGATCCTGTTCCCGATGCGGGTGGCCCCGGCGCTGCGCGACCTGCGCGGCGAGGTCTGGGCCCGCCTGGTTCGCCGTGCCGCCGGCCGCGCCCGACGCCTCGCTGGATGCCCTGGCCTTCAGCCTGATGCTCATCCGGCTGAGCGGCTGCCTGACATGCCACACCAACTCGTACCGGGCGATGCGCGGCTGCACGGCCTGCGCCACGCTGACGGTCAAGCGCTTCCGAGGGGACGACAATGAACTGGTGGCGCTCTTCGAACGTGCCCGGGCGGACGTCATGAGCTACATGAAGCAGGGGAACGAGAGCCTGGAGTCCCCGGGTGAGGGAGAGTGAGGACGCATGGCGAAGGTTGACGGACCGACCAAGGACGGCGTCCTGGCGGCGCTGAGCAAGGTTCAGGAGCCCGAGCTGCACCAGGACCTGGTGAGCCTGGGCATGATCAAGAATCTGGCCATCGACGGCGGGCAGGTCTCGTTTGGAATCGAGCTGACGACCCCGGCCTGCCCGATGCGTTCACGCATCGAGCGCGAGGCGCGCCAGGCCGTCGAGGCGGTGGCCGGCGTGACGCAGGTCGCCGTGACGCATGCAATCCAACGTGCCGGCCGACGGCCAGACACGCGGCCTGATCGAACGGCCGATCCGCAATGCGATCGCCGTCGCTTCCGGGAAGGGCGGCGTGGGCAAGACCACCGTGGCGGTCAACCTGGCGGCGGTGCTGGCCAGGTCCGGTGCGCGCGTCGGATTGCTGGACGCGGACATCTACGGCCCCAACGTCCCGGTGATGATGGGCCTGACCAGTATGCCCGCCCCGCAGGATGGCAAGATGATCCCGGCCGAAGCCTACGGGGTGAAGGTGATGTCGATCGGCTTCCTGGTGCCGCCCGGCCAGCCGCTGATCTGGCGCGGGCCGATGCTGCACTCGGCGATCCGCCAGTTCATCGCCGACGTGGCCTGGGGCGAGCTGGACTACCTGGTGGTCGATCTTCCGCCCGGCACGGGTGACGCGCAGCTGAGCCTGGCGCAGACGCTGCCGCTTTCCGGCGGACTGATCGTCACCCTGCCTCAGCGGGTCTCGCTCGAGGATGCCCGCCGCGGGCTGGAGATGTTCCGCACGATGCAGGTGCCGGTGCTGGGCGTGGTCGAGAACATGAGCTACCTCGAGCTTCCGGACGGGACGCGCATGGACATCTTCGGCCAGGGCGGGGGCGAGACGCTGGCGCGCGAAGCCGGCGTGCCGTTCATCGGCGCGATTCCGATGGACGCTGCCGTGCGCCAGGCCGGCGATGGCGGCACCCCGGTCGTCCTCGGACACCCGGAGAGCGCCGTGGCCCGGGCGCTGGTCGCCATGGCCGAGGACGTGGCCGCCAAGGTCTCGGTCCTGGCCCTGCAGAAGTCGTCCAACGTCGTGCCGATCCAGATGATCGACTAGGATCAGCCAACGTCCTGGCCTGCACGGAAGGTCGGTCGGGGCGAGTCGGGTATGATGTCGGCAGCGGGAAGACCGCCAAGGATGCCATGACGGAAGCGGCGGCACCACCACGCATCGCGGCTTTGCGCTTCCAGCCCCTGGGGAAGCTGTATCACTTTGACGCCTCCGGCGAGGTCGGACCTGCGCCCCGGGGACCACGTGCTGGTGTCCACCAGCCGCGGGCGGGAGATGGGCGAGATCGTCGGGTTCATCGAGAAACCCGAGACGCCGGCCGAAGGCGGATGGAAGAAGATCGAGCGCCGGGCGACGGCAGCCGAGCTGGTGCTGCGCCAGCAGTGGCAGCGGCGCGAGCTGGAGGCGATGATCGAGTGCCGGGCCAAGGCGGCCGAGGTCGGTCTGCGCAACCTCAAGATCGCCAAGGCCGAGTACTCGTACGACGGGTCGCGCATTGCCTTTCTGTTCGTGACCGAAGGGGATGAGAAGCCCGACCTCAAGGACCTGCGCAAGCAGCTGCAGCGGATCTACAAACGCACCGAGGTCGAGCTGCGCCAGATCGGGCCGCGGGATGTGGCCAAGATCCTGGGCGGCATGGGTGCCTGCGGGCTGGAGGAGCGCTGCTGCTCGCGTTTCCTATCGGAGTTTTCCCCGATCTCGATCAAGATGGCCAAGGCGCAGGGGATCTCGCTCAATCCGCAGGAGATCACCGGCATGTGCGGCCGCCTGCGCTGCTGCCTGGTCTACGAGTACGAACAGTATGTCGAGGCACGCAAGACGCTTCCCAAGCGCAACAAGCGCGTGATCACGCCGATGGGCGAAGGCAAGGTGCTCGACGTCGTGCCGCTCAAGCAGGCCGTCATCGTGCTGCTCGAAGACGGGCGGCGGGCGGAGTTCCTCCACCACGAAATCCAACCGTACGACGAGCTCAAAGCGCTGGAGGCCAAGGCGATGGCGCCGTGCGGCAAGCACGCCAGCGGCGAATGTACTTGCGGCCGGGCAGAGGACGAATGACGCCGGGAGCGGCCGAGCCGGCCGGAGCGGAACCGACGCGGGTGCTCGTTGTCCTGGCGCATCCGGATGACCCCGAATTCTTCTGCGGGGGGACCCTGGCGCTGTGGGCCGAGCGGGGACGCGAGATCCGCTACTGCCTGCTCACCCGCGGTGACAAGGGCGCCGACGACGACCAGACGGATCCGGTCGCGCTGGCCCGGCTGCGCGAGACGGAGCAGCGCGCGGCGGCCGCCGTACTTGGCGTGCGCCAGGTCGAGTTTCTGGACCAGCCGGATGGCTACCTGACGCCCGACCTGGCCCTGCGCAAGCAGGTGGTTCGCGTCGTGCGCCAGGTCCGGCCGGAGATCGTCGTGACCTGTGACCCGACGAACTTCTTCCCCAGCGACCGTTACATCAATCACCCGGACCATCGCGCCGCCGGGCAGGCGACGCTTGATGCCGTGTTTCCGGCCGCCGGTTCGGCGATGTTCTTCCCCGAACTTCTGACCGACGAAGGTCTTGCGCCTCACAAGGTCCGACAGGTGTACGTCGCCATGCCGCAGACGGCCAACACCGTCATCGACGTCTCCGCCACCGTCGAGCGCAAGATCGCCGCGCTGCGCGAGCATCGCAGCCAGATCCCTGATCAGGCCGGCCTGGAGGCGCGTATCCGCGAGCGCCTGCTCGATCCGGCCAGCCCGCCCGACGCGCCGCGCTACGTCGAGCGCTTCCGGCTGATCGATCTGGGGCGCTAACCCCCCGGCCGCGCCCCGCTGCAGCGACCGGGCCATGGCCCGTTCGGGAGGCGCCGTGTATCCCTTGCATCTGTCCGGTGAAGCCGAGGCGCTGGCCGACCAGCTGACCGCCTGGCGACGAGATCTTCATCAGCACCCCGAACTCGGATTCCACGAACAGCGCACGGCGGCGATCGTCGCCCAGACGCTTCGAGAACTGGGCCTTGAAGTGCAAACCGGGGTCGCCGATACCGGCGTCGTGGCCGTCGTGGAAGGTGCCCGTCCAGGCCGCACGGCGCTCTTGCGCTGGGACATGGACGCCCTGCCGATCCAGGAGGCGACCGGTGCCGCCTACGCCTCGACTTCTTCTGGGGTGATGCATGCCTGCGGTCATGACGGGCACGTGGCGATCGGGCTGGGCGTCGCCCGCCTGCTGTGCAGCCGCCGAGAGGAGCTGCGGGGCAGGGTGAAGTTGGTCTTCCAGCCGGCGGAAGAAGGGCTGGGGGGCGCGGAACGGATGATCGCCGCCGGAGTGCTCGAGGAACCCGTCCCCCGACGTTGCGCTTGGAATTCATCTCTGGAATTCGCGACCCGTCGGCTGGGTCGGCATCGGTGACGGGCCGGTGATGGCCGGCGCCGAAATCCTCGAGATCGAAATCCTGGGGAAGGGGGGCCACGGGGCCGCGCCTCACCAGGCGCGGGACCCGGTGGCCGCCGCGGCACAGGTGATCAGCGCGCTGCAGACGATCGTCTCGCGCAACCTCGATCCCCAGGCCGCGGCCGTGGTCAGCATCACGCAGGTCCATGCCGGGGAAGCGTTCAACGTCATCCCGGATCGGGCGCTGCTGCGGGGGACGATCCGCACATTTGACCTCGGCGTCCGTGAGACCGTTCTGAATCGGGTGACGGAGGTGGCATCGGGTGTGGCGGCCGCGCTGGGCTGCACGGCGAGCGTACGGCTCACACCTCTCACGCCTCCGGTGGTCAACGACCCCGCCGTGGCAGCCAGGGTCCGCCAGGTCGCCCGCCAGGTGCTCCCCGGGGTTGTGGTCGATGAGACCGAACGGTCGATGGTCTCGGAGGACATGGCCTGCTTCCTGCAGGCGGTTCCGGGATGCTTCGTCCTGTTCGGTTCGGCGAATCCGAGTCGTGGGCTGGACGCCCCGCACCACAACCCGCAGTTCGACTTTGATGAGGCCGCCCTGCCGCAAGCCGTGGCGCTGTTGGTGAGCGCCACCTTCGACCTGCTGGACGAGTCCTAGACTCGGCTGCCGGACATCCAACGACACGGGCGGGGCGCAGCACGCCCCGGTTGGCTCGCGTGGGTTGCGCCCTTCGCCGATTCGGACGACACTCGCCTTGAGGCAAACGATACGCATGGCCGGCGGAAACGGACATTCGACACTGCTCGTGTTCACCCGCGCTCCTCAGCGTGTGGTCAGCCTCGTCCCTTCCATGACCGACACGCTGGTTGAATTGGGGGTCGGGGCCAGCCTGGTCGGCGTGACCGACTACTGCCGCGTGCCGGCGGAGCTGGAGGGGCAGGTGAGGCGCGTCGGCGGCACACGCACGGCCGATCCTGCCTTGATCCAGGCGCTCGCGCCCGACATCGTCATGGCCAACCAGGAAGAGAATGAACGGCCGCTGGTCGAAAGCCTCGAGGCCGACGGCGTGCGGGTGTGGGTGACATTCCCGCGGTCGGTCCGCGAGGCGCTCGACGTCCTGTGGCTGGTGGTCGAGCTGTTTCGGATCCCCCGCTCGGCGCCGCGGCTGCAGGTGCTCGAGGCGACGCTGGAGTGGACGATGCTCGCAGCGGCGGATAGCCGCCGCCCCCGCGTGTTCTGTCCGATCTGGCACGACCGCACATCGGGCGGCGAACCGTGGTGGATGACCTTCAACGCCGGCGCCTACGCTCACGATGTCCTGTGGGTGTGTGGCGGTGAGAACGCATTCGCCACGCGCGAGCGGCAGTACCCACTCGAGGCGGACCTGGGATTGACCCCGGCCGAAAGCGCCGCGGGGCGCGACACTCGTTACCCGCGCGTTGGGCCGAAGGAAGTGATCGACGCCCGGCCCGATGTGATCCTGCTCCCCGATGAGCCTTTTCCGTTCGGTGCGGCGGATGAGCGATTGCTGCGAGAGGCGCTTGCAGCTACGCCGGCCGCGCAGGCCAACCGCATTCACCGCGTGGACGGGACGCTGCTGACCTGGCACGGAACGAGGCTGGGCAATGCTCTCGCCGACCTTCCCGCGTTGCTGCAACCCCCGTCAGGCTAGGAACTCGCGCGGAGCCCCCGCTCTCCCCAGGCACGCCATCTCCATCCGCCGGAGGACGCCAGATGGTGCAGGCTGCGTTTCAGCGAACAGGGGACAGAGCAGCGGGAATGCCGAGTACTTCCTCTCCGGCCCGCTCACCTTGACAGGCGGACAATGGGGAGTTAAACTGTCCAATACAGTTCGTGGAGGGCGCTATGCTTGCGGGCTTCAAGATGGTCGGGCTTTCCGTGCTGGCAATGCTGGTGTTGGGGGCGATCGTTGGGGTGTTCGTGGGTGCCGTCGCCAGCAACTACTTGCTCTGGGTCCCTGTGCTCGCCGTCGTGGGCGGCGGTATGGGCGTTGCGCTCGGCTACGGGTTCTTGCCGGAACGCTGATCCAATTCAATTCGAACGGATAGTCGCCGGGCCCTGCGATGGGCCCGGTTTGCATTTCAGGACCTTCGCTCCTGTGACCCGTCAACGCCCATCGGACCGACTGGGGGCGCGTGGCAGCGGGCGGTAGCGCCGCTGCCGGGGCGGCCTTGACGGCGCACCTCGGACTAGTTAAACTCTGACTAGTCGCTGCACTCGGAAACCCACGTGGACCTGAGCTGGCCGGCAGAGCATGTACCCCTGGCGTTCCTTGAACCGTTCCCTTGCCACGGTTACGACCTGCACCGCGCCATCGGCTCAGATCCCGTGCTGCGCTCGATCTGGCGGCTGGGGCGGAGTGAGTTGTACTTCCTGCTCAAGAAACTCGAGAAGCGCGGATTCGTGCTTCCCCAGGTCTCGGATCCTGTCCTTGGGCCGCGCCGGACCACGTATGCCATCACGCAGGCCGGGCGCGCCGCGCTGCATGCCTGGCTGGCCACACCGGTTGCCAACCCTCGCGACCTGCGCGCCGAATTCCTGGCCAAGGTCTACCTCGGCCGTCTGTTGGGTGCTCCTGAAACTCCGGAGCTGCTCCTGGGACAGCGGGTGGTGCTCCAGGAACGGCTGGACCGGCTGAGGGAGAGCGCGCAGCGAGGCGGATTCGAGCGGCACGTGTACTCGCTTCGGACCCTTCAGACCCAGGCAGCGCTGCAGTGGCTCTCGGAGCTGGAAGCCGCCGAACTTCCGGCGCTGGTGTCGCCCTGGACGGGAATCGCTCCGTCGTCGGCGCCGGCCCGGCAGCACCAGGCACCTGAGGATGAAGCCCAGGGCGCGGTGCGTCGATGACCCCGACTCGCCGGATGCGATTGTTCCTGCTGTGCTTCGCCTCCGTCGCCCTCGGCGCGTGTGCGCCAAGCTCGGCCCCGGAGGCGTCGACCGGTTCGACGACGCTCACGGTCTTCGCCGCCGCCTCGCTGACCAATGCCTTCGAGGACCTGGCGAACGCGTTCGAAGAGACACACCCGGCGATCGATGTTGTGATGAGTTTCGGCGCCTCGCAGACCCTACGGACGCAGATCGAGAACGGCGCGCAGGCGGATGTCTTCGCCTCCGCCAACCGGGAGGAGATGAAGGCACTGGTGGACGGCGGGCTGGTCGACGAAGCCGGCACGCCGGTCTTTGCGCGCAACCGTCTGGTCGTCGTCCTGCCGTCCGACAACTCCGCCGGCCTGCAGGACTTGCACGACCTCGCCCGACAGGGCCTCCGGCTGATCATCGCCGATCCCAGCGGTTCCCGCCGGCAAGTACACACAGCGCATGTTCAACTCGATCGCCGGCGATCTCGAGTGGGGGGAGGGCTTCCGTGACGCCGTCCTGGCGAACTTGGTCTCGCAAGAGGAGAGTGTCCGTGCCGTTCTGGCCAAGGTCGCTCTCGGGGAGGCTGACGCAGGAATCGTCTACGTTTCCGACGCCGCCAGCCAGCCCGAGCTTGGCCGCATCGAGCTGCCCGCGGAGCACAACCCGATGGCCGAGTATCCGCTGGCGGCACTGCGCGCATCCCCCCATGCATCCGCGGCGAGTGCCTTCATCGAATTCGTCCTGAGCGGATCGGGGCAACAGATCCTGGAGGAGCATGGCTTCCTTCCGGCCGTTGATTGACGCGTACGGGCTTCCGATCGGGAGGCGTCCGGCGGCGCGGCCGTCCGGCAAAGCGCCGGCATCTCCCCGGCTGCCCTGGCAGCTCGAGCTGATCGGATTGCCGCTTGTCCTGCTGCTGCTGATCCCGCTGGCGGCGTTGCTGATGCGGACGCCGGTGGCGATGCTCTACGAGTACGCCAGCGATGCGCGCACGCTGTCCGCCGTCCGGCTGAGCCTGTTGACGAGCGCGGCGTGCACGCTGCTCGTGGTGATCCTCGGCACGCCGCTGGCCTACGGGTTGGCGCGCCGCCGGACCCGCCTCAATCGAGTGCTCGAGGTGTTCCTGGACCTGCCGATTGTCCTGCCTCCCGCCGTGGCCGGCCTGGCACTGCTGATGGCATTCGGGCGGCGCGGGGTGTTGGGCGCCTGGCTGGCGGCGATCGGCGTGCAGGTCCCCTTCACGCCGCTGGCGGTGGTCCTGGCGCAGGTCTTCGTCGGCGCGCCCTACTTCATCAAGACCGCCAGTGTGGCGCTGGGCGCGGTGACGGTCGATCTCGAGCAGGCGGCCTCCCTCGACGGCGCCTCGACGAGCAACATCCTGCGCCACGTCACCTTGCCGCTCGCCGGGCGGGGGTTGTTGGGCGGGGCGGCGCTGTGCTGGGCGCGCGCGCTGGGCGAGTTTGGCGCCACGATCCTTTTCGCCGGCAATCTTCCCGGCCGCACGCAGACGATGCCCCTGGCGGTCTACCTGGGGTTCGAATCGGACCTGGCGCTGGCGCAGACGCTCTCGGTGCTGCTGCTGGCGCTGTCGGTGCTGGTCCTGATCCTGGTGCGGATCATCGCCGGACCGCAGAGTGGTTCGGACTAGCCGATCGCGACTCTCCGTTGACAGCCCCACGGCCTGTGTCTACAATCCAACCGATCCCGCGATGCTCGCGGAGGAGACCGTATGACGGATACGAGCGAATCCAGGGCGACCAGCGGACGACAGGTGCGCCTCACCAGCCTGTCGTCGTGCGCGGGTTGAGCGTCGAAGCTTAGCGCGGAGACGCTGGCGCAGGTCGTGCGCCCCCTGCAAGCTCTCTTCCGGCCAGAGGAGTACCCCGAACTCCTGGTCGGCCTTGGCGCGCCGGATGACGCCGCCGTCTGGCGTCTGAGCGCCGATCAGGCCGTGGTCGTGACCACGGATTTCTTCACGCCGGTTGTCGACGGGGCGTACGACTACGGTGCGATCGCCGCGGCGAATGCGCTCTCGGATCTGTATGCGATGGGCGCGCGGCCGATCCTGGCGCTGAATGTGGCCGCGATGCCGCCGGATCTTCCGATCGAACTGATCGGCGAGATCTTCCGCGGGGGGGCGGAGAAGGTCCGACAGGCGGGGGCGGTGCTTGCCGGGGGTCACACGGTGCAGGACCAGGAGCCCAAGTTCGGCCTGGTCGCCGTCGGCCTGGCGGCGCCCGACCGGCTGATGACGAAGGGCGGGGCGCGCCCCGGAGATGTGTTGGTGCTGACCAAGCCGCTGGGGACCGGCGTGACCACCACTGCCCTCAAGCGTGGCATCGCCGAGGCGGCCCACATCGAACAGGCGATCGGCTGGATGAGCCGCCTGAATGCGGATGGCCTCGGCGCTGGCCCTGGAGCACGGCGTGCGCGGCGCCACGGACATCACCGGCTACGGTCTGTTGGGGCATGGGCTGGAGATGGCTGAGGCCTCCAGGGTGCGCCTGGTGCTGCAAGCCCGAGCGATCCCATTCCTGGCCGGCGCACGCGATCGTATGTGCTCGCCGGCTGCATCCCCGGCGGGAGCGCAGACAACCAGGTGTACTTCGGCCCGCGCGTGCGCTTCGATCCATCGCATCGACGAGTATTCACGCAGCCTGTTGTTCGACGCGCAGACGTCGGGCGGGCTGCTCCTTTGTCTTCCGGCCGCCTCGCAGCAGGCCTTCCTCTCGGCCGCCGCTGAACGCGAACTCCCGGTTTGGGTTGTCGGAAGCGTCGAACCGGGGGAGGGCATCGAGGTCAGGGATACGGGGACTCCTTCTCCGCCGGCCGGCGGAGAAGGCTGCGTGTTTCTGACCGGCGATTGAGCCACGATGGGCGATACCGGGAGGGGCGGGCTCCGTGAAGGTGGAGCGCCTCTCCCGGTGCATTCCAAAGGAGAGCGCATGGCGAAGGTGACGATCGTGGGGGCGGGGCAGACCGGGGCGACCACCGCACACTGGCTGGCCCAGATGGAGATCGCCGATCTGGTGCTGGTGGACGTGGTCGAGGGCGTGCCGCAGGGCAAAGGGCTCGACCTGGCCGAAGCGCTTCCGATCATCGGCTCGGACGTCAGCGTCATCGGCAGCAATGACTACGCCGAGACGGCCGGGTCGGACATTGTGGTCATCACCGCCGGCCTGCCACGCAAGCCGGGCATGTCGCGCGACGATCTACTGGCTGCCAACAGCGCCATCGTGCGGCAGGCGGTCGAGAAGTCGCTGGCCGTCTCGCCACAGGCGATCTTCCTGATGCTGACCAACCCGCTCGATCCGATGGCCTATCTGGCGATGAAGGTCGGCCAGCTTCCGCGCGAGCGCGTCATCGGCCAGGCCGGGGTCCTGGACTCGGCCCGCATGCGGGCCTTCGTGGCCATGGAATTGGGCGTCAGCGTTCAGAACGTCGAATGCTACGTGTTGGGCGGCCACGGGGACGACATGGTGCCGCTGACGCGCCATTCGAATGTGGCCGGGGTTCCGCTGCGAGACTTGCTGCCCGCCGACCGGCTGGCGGCGATCGTCGAGCGGACGCGCAAGGGCGGTGGCGAAATCGTCTCGCTGCTCAAGACCGGCAGCGCCTTCTATGCCCCGGCTGCGGCGCTGGCGCAGATGGTGGATGCCATCTTGCGCGACCGCCATCTCATCCTTCCGGCAGCGGCTTACCTGCAGGGCGAGTACGGACTGCACGACCTGTTCTTCGGCGTACCGGCGCAGCTCGGACGCGGCGGGTTGGAGCGTGTCATCGAATACGACCTCCAGCCGGACGAGCGCCAGGCATTGGAACAGTCGGCGGCCAGGGTTCGCGAATCGATCGAAGCGCTGAAGCTCGGCTAAGTCTCGAGTCGTGCATGGAAAAGCAGCGGGGCACGGCGACAGCCGTGCCCCGCTCGGTATCCGGCGGAGACACCGCTCAGGGCGTCGGTGTGGAGGCCACAGCCGCGCCGGACCAGGTGAAGTAGCGCCGGTCGCTGGCCGCCCCGCCCGAAACATAGATCGGATTGCTGCCGGCGTCGGTCCCCGTCTGGCGCACAACGGAGACCCCCCAACGCATGATGTGCGGGAGCGTGTCGTTCGGCCGGAAGGTCAGCGGGACGATGTACTTGGTGTCGGTGGCGTAGCCCACCAGGCGTTTCGTGCCGGTCGTGTCGGTCAGGTCTTCCACGATGACCTGATAGAACTCATTCTCTCGCAGCTGCCCCACCGAGGCCCACTGCAGTGTGACGCTGTCATTGGTCAGCGAGAAGTACTCGCCGTCGCGCGGCAGGAGCAGATTGGGCGCCGGGTAGGGTGGCGGGGGAGTGGCCGTGGGCGTCGGGCCCGGTGTCGGCAGTCGGCGGCACAGCGGGATCGTCAACACCTGGCCGACGAACACCGTGTCGCTGGGCATCTGGTTGAAATCCTTGATGGCCTGGAGCTCCACGTTGTAGTTCAAGGCGATGCCGGCCAGAGTGTCGTTCGCCTGGACGGTGTACGCGATCCGATCGCAGGCCTGTTCCGTCGCCTCGGCCGCCAGCAGGGTGGCCGTCGGCTCGGGCGACGGGGTCGGGGTCGGCTGGGGGATCTTGAGCACCGTGCCGACCGAGAGCAGGCACTCGGAGGATAGGCTGTTCAGATCCAGGATGGACTTGACCGATGACGTCGAACTGGAATGCCAGGCCGGCGCAGGTGTCGAGCGAAACGACGGTGTAGTCAATCGGCGGGAGAGGCGTCGGGGACGACTCGGGCGTGCTGGTGGAGGTGGGCGCGGAGGTGGCGGTCACCGTCGCGGTCAGAGTCGGCGTGACCGTCGGGGTCGCGCGCAGCCCGACGTTGGTCAGGCGCACAGCGGCGAAGGTGATCCCGGCCGTCAGCAAGACGAAGGCCGCCAGAAGGCCCAGCGCCACGGGCAGAGAGAGCGAAACCTGACCGCCAGGCCCGCGCACGGCGCGAGCGCCCGTCGGGCGCAGGTCCGATCCGCACACCACGCAGCGCGTAACGCCAGCCGCCAACCGCGTCCCGCAGGTCGGGCACAGGCGCGCGGCACCGGCCGATGTGTCTCTGGATGGGTCCATGGAGCTCGTCGACCTCTCTGGTCAGGACGGACCCGGCATTATACCAGCACCCCGGCCGAGGATTTCCGACGGCGAGGGTTGGCCGGGCGGCGGGAGAGTCACTGCGGCTGGGGTTGCGGCGCCGTCGAGGCCAAGCTGGGGTGCGATCGTTCGCATCGCGCCGATGACCCGGTCCACATGCGCCCACAATTCGACGCCCAGGTCGGCGGCGGCGCGCTCGATCTGTCCGCGATCGATGGCGGCCGCGAATCGCAGGTCGCTCCACTTCTTGCGAACGGAGCGAGCGGTCAGGTCATGCAGCGAGCGCGACGGGCGCACCAGCGCCACGGCGGTGATCAGCCCGGTGATCTCGTCGCAGGCGTACAGCGCCTTCTCCATCGGGGTCGAACGCGGCACGCCGGTGTGTTCGGCATGGGACAGGATGCAGCGCACGACGGGTTCGGGGGTGCCCCGGGTGCGCAACAACGATGCGCCTGCCTGGGGGTGCTCTTCAAGCGTTGGGTGGATCTCCCAGTCGTAGTCGTGCAGCAGGCCGGCGAGGCCCCATTCATCGGCGTCGCCCCCGAAGTCCGGTGCATAGGCGCGCATCGCCGCCTCGACCGCCAGCATATGGTTGACGAGCGACTCGGCGGCGATGTGTTCGCGGACGATGGCCAGCGCCTGGTCACGATCCATGCGGGTCTCCTCGGTCGGGCAGCGCAACCGCCTCATCGGAGGCCCGGAGCGTCTTGGCGTGCCCGGGCGGCATCCAGGACGGCGACCAGGGAGGCGGGAAGTTCGCGGCAGCTCCCAGAACCAGCGTGAACGCGTCGAGTAACGCGAGAGATCGGCCTGCACGCCATCGGCCTCCATCCCGAGCGCCTCGCACAACACAAGCGCCCGCGGCAGATGGAAGCGTTGGGTCACCAGCAGGGCCGAGCGGATGCCGAAGGACTGGCTCGCCCTCAGGCAGGTCTCGAGCGTCCGGGTCCCGTGTTTGTCGAGCAGGATGTCCGCCGGATCGACGCCCAGCTGCACCGCCAGGGTGCGCATCGCCTCGGCTTCGTCATAGCGACTGCGCGCGGGTCGATCCGCTGAGGAGGATCGATTGGACGGTCCCTCGATGGTAGAGGGAGGCAGCGGCTGCGACGCGGTCGGCGAGGACGAGCGTGGGGGTGCCATCCCGGCGCAGCCCGGCGCCAAAGACGATTGCCGTCGTGCGCGTGCGGAGCGCTATGGGGTGAGAAGATCCGGTCCGAGTAGCGCCGGATGAGCGCCAGACGCGGCAACAGAAGGGCTGCGGCGAGGGACACAAGCAGCAGCGCGATCCAGACCACGTGCGGGGCCCTCCTGCGGCGCATGCCCCGGATTCTACCAGCGCCGAGGTTGCTACTTAACCCACAATCTGGCTGGGGTGGGGACCATATCTTGGCCGGGAGTGCCGGATCTCCCGCAAGGAACCTGCCCCCCAGGACCCCAGCCGACCACCCGTTGGAACCATGATGTGGCCGAGAGTGCGGAATCGGAGGCAAATCGTGGCCGAGATTGCCTAGCATCTCACGCCGACAAACAGGGATGTTGCGGCCCCCCTGAACTGCCTGGGGCCTGATGGGGACTACCGAGCCCCTGACCCCCCGGGTCAGTGCGTAGCGCCGACTCGCGTGGACTCATCCTGCGGTGCGAAGGGCATCTGCTCGCCGCTTCATGACGCGTCTGGTGCCGCCGGGTGCCCAATGATCTGCTTCCACGCGTTGCACGTCTCAGCCCTTGCGGCCCGTGTCGACGGACCCGGTGGGCCGTCCCAGCGCTCGTCCCACGGCAAACATCGGCAGAGCGAGCAGTGCCGCCGACAGCGCCAGCGCCAGCGCATACCAAGGGATCACGCCAAGAAGCCAAAGCGCGAGGGGACTCCAAGCAAGCACTACGCTCCCCCATGAGCCGGCCAAACTCAGTCCCAATGCTTGCAGCGCGGCGCGCCTGTTCTGGCCGTCCCGAATCGCGATGGCCCATTGCTGCGTCTGCCACGCCAGGTAGGCCAGAACGATGGCGACCGGCACAACGACATAGGCGATCAAGATGCTTAGCCCTGCCTCCAGCAGTGAGACGAGGACCGCGACGAGGAAAATCCCGGCGGCGATACCCCAGATCCAGCTGTATCTCTTGCGAAATGCGTCCGAGCGCCGTGGCAGATTGGAGTCCGCGATCCCCGAGAGGACGGGCAGGCCAACCACTCCGCACAGGATCAACAGGAGCGTCTCGGTCTGGATGACGGGCGAGAACCACAATTCAGCGAGCGATGTGGCACGCTCCGGCGTCGGTTCCGAGGATCCGACGCCAATCCGCTCCCAGGTCCCGCCCACTCGGCCGCGAAGCACCCCTTCGTTGCCGAGCGCGATCAGGGCGATGTGACTCGCTCCCTCACCGACCACGATCATGGCACACGGCGTCATGTCGAGGTCCTTGCCGGGGCACGACTGAAGCAGGCCGGATCCCGCCGCAAGGCGGCGCATGTAGCTCAGCCGAGCCTCGGGCGGCCGCCAGGCCACCTCCCATGCCTGTCCCCCGTCGCGGGATGCCTCGACGACGGCGTTCACCCCATCGATGCGGTAGCAGATCGAAGCATCCTGTCGGACACAGGTGACGAGCGGAGCCTCCGCAGCCGCGCTGACCCATGCGGCCAAGTCAGCCGGTTCATCTTCAGCAAGGACGTTCTCCCACTCCCGCCCGGCATTCGTGCTGCGATATACGGAGCCCCAGGCCTGCCAGTGCTGCTCGACGGCGTAGATCCCCTCGGGCCGTTCGATCAGCCATCCAACCGGATCCTGCGGCAGGCACGACGTGGCAATGGCCGCGAGCGAGGCGAATCCCGCCACGAGGAGACCTCGCCGCACCGGAACGCGCCTCACGGCTCTCACCTCCGTGTGCAGCCACAGAAGGAAGCCGGGAGGCATGCACAACCAACGCCCACAGATCAGACGGATCAAGCGCCAACTGCAAGCGCATGCCCAGTGCCGATGCCGCCAGCCGCACGCCGAAGCATTGATCCAGGGATGAGCCTTGAGGAGCAGAAGAGGGCCGCACAGGTCAGGAACGCGGTCATCCCGACTGTCCTCGTTGTCCATCGGCGCGCAAGCACACCGAGACAGAAGGCAGCAAGAATTGGGAAGAAGAACAGCCCGGCGAGATCGCTTAGTTTGCCCGTCAGCGGGCCAGGTGCAGAGGCCTTGAGGACGTGGTCATTCAAGACGAGAAGGACCATCGCTGCGATCGTCATAGGATGTGCCAGCGCCCGCAGTCCTGGGTACCGCTCCGGGCGATCCGCCCGCCTGACCGGACGGGGATGCAAGTCAACCGCTGTCGGATCGGACATGGTCCGCCTCATGGCCACGGCACCTGGATTGTCGCGCTGACTCAGGGAGGCGTGGCACGGCTTGGATCACTTGTCGCAGAGAAGGCAGGTCGACGAGAAGCGGCCGCGGCAATCCATCTCGTCGCTTGGCCCATATCATCCCATGCCAAAACAGTTCTCCAAGTCGGCGAGTGAGAGGGCCTCCCGGCCCTTGGCGTCGACAAGGCGGGCCACTCCGCCGGAGCTCAGGATGAGATCATGGCCGGCCACGTTCACGTGCTCGGCCTCTCTGAGCAGGCTCTATCCATCAGCGCTTCGTAGGCCCTCGACCAGCCACGCCGTGTACGATCCCTTGACGTTTGCGAGGGCCCCGAGGACTCGACGTGTACGTCCCGAGAGCTTGGCGCAGGCCAGGTTCTTCAGATTGACCGTCAGTGTATTGCCGCGCAGGAGTCCCGTCGCGTCATCAATGGGGATCTGCCGAGGAACTCGCCCAAGCGCCGCATGGGGGAGAGCGTCTCGTGCTGCAGCGCAAGCCGCACGGCGCGCAGGTCGACCCCGGCCTTGGTAGACCTCAGCGCCCAGACCGGATCGCGCGTCCTCGTTCTCCACCTGGCCCGTCGCCGGCACTTGACAGGCCCCAGAACGCCGAATAGAATGATGTCGTCCTATTGATGGGATGAATACTATGAATCGGACAGGTAAGGACACTGGCGAGCCGAGGGTCGAGCAGCCCTACGAGCTGCTGACGTACCTGGCGGATCTGCCCGCCGACGAAGGCGATCGCCTTCCCCCGATCCAGGATCTCGCCCGCGTGCTGGAGATCAGCCCGGCGAAGCTGCGCGAGCAGCTGGAGGTCGCCCGGGCGCTGGGGCTGGTCGACGTCCGCCCCAAGACCGGCATTCGCCGGCTCGACTTCTCGTTTCGCTCTGCTCTGCGCGTCAGCCTGCGGTATGCGCTGGCGGTTGACCCGGCGAGCTTCGAGCAGTTGGGTGAGCTGCGCAACCAGATCGAGGTCGCCTTCTGGTACCAGGCGGTGCGCCGCCTGCAGGATGACGACAAGCGACAGCTGCAACAGCTGATCGACCAGGCGTGGCAGAAGCTGCGCGGCACGCCGGTCCAGATCCCGCACTTCGAGCATCGCGAGCTCCACCTGGCCATCTACTCCGGGGTGGAGAACGCCTTCGTGCGCGGCCTGCTCGAATCGTATTGGGACGCCTACGAGGCCGTCGGGCTGAACGTCTACACCGACCTGTCGTACCTGCAGATGGTCTGGACCTACCACGAGGACATGGTGCGGGCGATCACCTCCGGGGATTTCGATGCCGGATACCGCGTCGTCGTCGAGCATGCCGGCCTGCTGCAGGACCGCGTCGAGCTCGACCGCTTTCGCGAGGCCGTCCATCGCGCCTCGCCCTCTCCGGCCGTCAACGCCGAAAGGAGCCTGGCCCGATGAGCATGCCGGCCGTCGCCGCGCAGGGATCCGGCGCTGCCCCCGTGGAGCGCCCGCCGATCCTCAATGAGTTCTCGATGGTGGTCGCAACCGTCAACGGCTCGGGGAGCCAGACGTCGAATATGGCCATCCTGCGTGCGCTGTTCCGCATGGGTATCCCCGTCGGCGGGAAGAACCTGTTCCCCTCCAACATCCAGGGACTGCCCACCTGGTTCACGATCCGCGCCAGTGCGCACGGCTTCACCGCACGCCGCGAGCGCTCCGAGATCCTGGTGGCCATGAACCCGGCGACCTTCGCCGAGGACCTGGCGGGCCTGAGCCCGGGCGGGGTGTGCTTCTACAACGACACCATCACCGCCCCGCGTACGCGGGAGGACATTACCTACTACCCGATCCCGGTTGAGGAGCTGCTGCGCGAATTGAACCCGGCCAAGGCGCTGCGCGACTACGTCGCCAACATGGCCTACGTCGGCGTCGTGGCGCAGGTTCTGGGGATCGACCTGGCCGAAGTGCGCGGCGCCCTCGAGACGCACTTCCACGGCAAGGCCAAGGCCGTGGAGAGCAATATGGCCATGGTCGATGCCGCCGCCAACTGGGCACGCCAGAATCTGGTCAAGCACGATCCCTTCGTCGTGCAGCGCGACCAGAAGACCGAGGGCAAGATCATGATCGACGGGAACACCGCCGCCGCCCTCGGCGCGCTGTACGGCGGAGTGGGCGTCGTCGGTTGGTATCCCATCACCCCGGCCTCCAGCCTGGCCGAGTCGATCCAGGAGTACGCCCCGTCACTGCGCACCGACCCGGAGACGGGCAAGCTGACGGTCGCCATCGTCCAGGCCGAGGACGAGATCGCCGGGGCGGGGATTGCCGTCGGCGCCGGCTGGATGGGCGCCCGTTCGATGACCTCCACCTCCGGCCCCGGCCTGTCGCTCATGGCCGAGTATGTCGGGCTGGCGTTCTTCGTCGAGGTGCCGGTCGTCATCTGGGACGTCCAGCGCATGGGTCCTGGGACGGGGATGCCGACCCGCACGTCGCAGGGCGACATCCTGTTCGCCCGCTTCATGGGGCATGGCGACACCAAACACCCGCTCCTGCTCCCCGGCTCGCCGACCGAGTGCTTCGAGTTCGGCTGGAAGGCCTTCGACATCGCCGAGCGGCTGCAGACGCCGGTCTTCGTGCTGTCCGACCTCGATATCGGGATGAACCTGTGGATGACCGACCGCCTGGCCTACCCCGATCGACCGATGGATCGCGGCAAGGTGCTGACGGACGAGGATCTGGCGCGGGTGGGGGATTTCGCCCGCTACCGCGATGTCGACGGCGACGGGATCGGCTACCGAACCCTTCCAGGGTCGAAGGATCCGAAGGGCGTGTGGTTCGCCCGCGGGACGAGCCACAACGAGAAGGCCGTCTACAGCGAGCGGGCGGACGACTGGACGAAGAACATGGAGCGCCTGTGGCGCAAGCTCGAGACCGGCCGCAAGTTGATGCCCCTGCCGGTGGTCGAGCGCGCCCCCAATGGCCAGGCCGAGATCGGCCTGATCGCCTTCGGCTCCACCGACCCGGCGATCCTGGAGGCCGCGAGCGGCTGGCGGCCCAGGGGATCGCCACCGACTACCTGCGCCTCCGGGCGGTTCCCTTTGCGCCGGAAGTCGAGGCCTTCATCCGCGGCCATCATCGGGTGTACGTGATCGAGATGAACACCGACGGGCAGATGCGGCAGCTGCTCCAGCTCGATGTCCCGGATCAGGCGGCCAAGCTGCGCTCGCTGACGATCAACGGCGGCCTGCCGATGAGCGCCCGCTGGGTGACCGAAGCGCTGCTCGCAGTCGAGGAGGGTTGAGATGGCAGTCGAAGTGCAGGAGGCACGTCCCACCGGCGTCAATCTGCTCGGGCTCAGCCGGGGCGAGTATCGTGGGCTGCCGTCGACGTTGTGCGCCGGCTGCGGCCACAACTCGATCTCCAGCCAGATCATCGCCGCGTGCTACGAGATGTCGGTGCCGCCGTGGAAGACGATCAAGCTGTCCGGGATCGGCTGCTCGTCGAAGAGCCCGGCCTACTTCCTGAATCGCTCCCACGGGTTCAACGGGCTCCACGGCCGCATGCCGTCCCTGGCCACCGGTGCGCTGGTCGCCAACCGCGGGCTGCGCGGCATCGGCGTCAGCGGCGATGGCGATACGGCTTCGATCGGCATCGGTCAGTTCATCCATATGCTGCGGCGCAACATCCCGATGGTCTACATCGTCGAGAACAACGGCGTCTACGGGCTGACCAAGGGCCAGTTCTCCGCAACAGCCGACAAGGGCCAGGTGCTCAAGAAAGGGCATGGAGAACCCCTTCAACCCGGTCGACATCTGCATCGAGGCCCTGGCGGCCAATTGCGGCTTCGTCGCCCGCTCGTTCGCCGGAGATCCGCGTCAGGTCAAGGAACTGATCAAGGCCGCCCTGGGCTACAACGGCACGGCGGTGCTCGATATCATCAGCCCTTGCGTCACGTTCAACAACCGGGACGAATCCACCAAGAGCTACACCTGGGGCAAGGAGCACGAGGACCCGATCCACGACATGTCGGTGATCCCGGAGCGCGAGGAGATCCACGTCGACTACGAGCCGGGCACGGCAACGACGGTCGAAATGCACGACGGGTCACGGCTGGTGCTGCACAAGCTCGAGCGCGACTACAACCCGCGCGATCGGATGGCGGCGCTCGATCCTGCTCGAGCAGGCGCGGGTGAACAACGAGTTGATCACCGGGCTGCTGTACCTGAACGACGAACAGCCAATCCTGCAGGATACCGCCGGGCTGGTGGATACCCCCATCGTCGAGCTCTCGCCGGAGGCGCTTCGGCCTTCGCCGGAGAGCCTGGAGCAGCTGCTGGCCGACTTCCGCTAGTCCGCGCCGCGCTGCGAGTCTGTCCGCGTCCCACCCTCGGGTGGGACGCTGCGCGCCCGGCGGAGCCACCGCCTTACGCGGCTCGGCCCGGAGGGCGAAGGTATAATCGGCCCCCAACGAGGTCGAATGAGGGCATTCGGGATCTTGGCCGGGCTGGCGGCGGCCGGCATCTGGGGTGGGATGTACGTCGTCAGCAAGGTCGTGCTGGACGTCATCCCGCCGTTCACGCTCTTGACGCTGCGCCTGATCCTGGGCGGCGCTTGTCTGGGAGCTGTCATCCTGGCTCGTGGCGGGTTCAGGGCGACGCGACGAGACTGGCGGCGCGTCTTCCTGGTCGGAGTGGTGGGCTACGGCTTCTCCCTGGGGCTGCAGTTCACCGGAACCAGGCTGTCGACGGCCGCCACCGCCTCCCTCGTCACCTCCGCCTCACCGGTCTTCATCTTGCTCTTTGGCGCATGGTTGCTGCACGAGCCGGTCACCCGGCGCCGGCTGGCGGCGCTGGCGCTTGCCAGCCTGGGCGTGCTGGCCGTCCTCGACCCGAGTTCGGCTTCCCTCGGACAGCGCGCGTTCCTCGGCAACCTCGCCCTGCTGGGCGCGGCGTTAACCTGGGGCCTGTACTCTGTCCTGGTGAAGCAAGCCAGCGGCTACCTGAACACGCTCGAGGTCAGCTTCATCGTCCTCTTCGGCGGCCTACCCATCGGCGTCCCGCTGGCGTGGGTGGAGCTGACGACCATCGGGATGGGGGAGATCACACCCGGGGTCATCGCCGGCGTGCTCTACCTGGGGATCGTTTCGACCGCGCTGGCGATGTACCTGTGGAACAAGTCGTTGGCCCTGCTGGACGCCGGTCTGGTGTCGCTGTTGTTCTTCGCCCAGCCCGTGGTGGGTGTGGCCCTCGGCGCCTTGCTCCTGCACGAGCCGCTGGGCCTGCCGTTCTGGTTGGGCGCGGCGCTGATCAGCGGCGGGCTGCTGTTGGCAGCGGCGACACCCGGCCGGGTTCCGTCGAAGCAACTCACCGGCACGAATTGAGCTTCGCAGGAGGGTGGCGATGTCGGGACTGAGGGGCTGTGCGACCGTCGTGGCGCGCATCCTGGCCGGGATCGCGGCGGCGGCGTTCATTGTGTCGCTGCCGTTGACCTTGCTGGCGCGCAACATCGCCGTGGTGATCTTCGAGCCGCAGGCCCTGACACAGGTCGTCTCCGACCGGCTGATTACCTCCGGCCTCTTGCGGCAGACGGTCGTGGACAACGTCCTCGGCGGCGAGGCTTCCCTGGAGGGCCTCAACCTGCGGTCCGCCACACAGTACCTGACGGCCGAAGAACGCGAGGCGATGATCGATCTGCTGGTCCCCGAGGCGTGGGTCACCGATCAAGTCCTGCGCGTGACGACCGAATTCCTGGCGTGGTTCGACAGTCCGGCGACGCGATTGGTCGTGACCGTCGACACCAGCCCGCTGGCCGGCAACCTGGAGGGTGAGGCGGCGGCCGGGGTCGTGGAGGCGATGATCGCTTCCTGGCCGGATTGCACGGCGGACGACGTCGATCGGCTGCTCGGCATCGGCGCGGTTCCGGGGACAGCAGGGTTTCCCGTATTGCGAGCCACCAGAGCCATTGCGGGGCGTCCTGGCGCGCACGGTGAGCGGCACGCTGCGGATCATGGGTGAAAGCCTGCCGGCGAGGCTGCCCATCGTCGATCAGGACTTCAAGGACGCGGGAAACTTGATGCAGGTCAAGGAACAGGTCAGGCTGGTGCGATTCGTGGCGCGCTGGGGGATCCTGGTTTCCTTGTCGCTCCTGGGCGTGATCATGGCGCTGGCCGTGCGCTCCTGGCGTGGGCTTGCGCGATGGTGGGGGATTCCGCTCTTCCTGGGCGGCCTGATCGCGTTTCTGCCCGTGCTGACGGGCGGTGCGTTTCTTCGCCAGCTGATGGCCCAGGTGACGTCGGGGATCGGGCCAATTCCTGCTCTCACAGAATTGGCCGAGGCCATGACCGAGGCACTCGGCACAGTGGTGTTGCGACCGCAGGCTCGTCAGGCGGCGGGCGCCAGCATCCTCGGCTTGCTCCTGTGCGTGCTGTCACTCGTCGGACGCCGCGGTCCGAAGGTGACCCAGGCGCCTGCGCCTGAAATCCATCCCGCCGATCCCGTCCCCCTTGTGCAGCGCACGGAGCCCGAGGATCCGAGGGACAAGCCTTCGGGGATGTTCGGCTAGCTACGCTTGCGCTTCCCCTGGACGATCCGGCCTTCGACTGACATCACGGCCTGAGCGGCTGCTGCTGCACCCTGTCAGGCTCGTGATTCTGCGGACGCGATCTCAGACGCCCAACTCGGTCAGTGTCCGATCGACGAGCGTGGCGGTGATCGGGTGATGCCGATATCGGACGCGCTCGAAGAGCGGACGGGCGGCCGCGCGGGACCAGTCGGTCTCGGCCAGGCAGCGGAATACCCTTCGAAGCTGATACTCATTGCCGACAGTCTCAACGAACCTCTCGACCGTCGGCATCACCTGCGCATAGCCACTCCGGATGGCGAGGCGCAAGAACTCGAAGAGCGGGTTGGTATGCCTGGTCGTGGCGAATGCCATGGCGACGTCCAGGCTCTCGCAGTCAGGGAGGGAAATCGAAGGCGGGAGGAGCCGGAGGAACAGCATGGCCTGAGAGGGATGCCAGGCGGACAGGATGGCGGGGGCCGGCAAGCCGTGTTCTGGGTAGGCGGTCGCTGCTCGTGAGACATCGTCGTACAGGCAGGAGCTCAGTTCCGGCAGTCGCGCCGGGAGCCCCGGCTGATACAGCCACCTCTCCAGGTCGACCTGGGCGGCTGCGATCGGCAGCTCCCGCCGCAGGTAGGCGACGAATTCCTCGGTGGATCAGAGACTGGAAGGCGAAGTCATCGATATAGCGTCGTACGAAGGCGTCGAATCGTTCACGTCCGACGGCACGCTCAAGGCTGAGCACAAACAGCATCCCCTTCATATAGGGGACGCGCGAGAAGACCTCATCCGGATCGATCCCTGCCAGCGAGGTCTTCAGGCAGGTGTGCGGGGAGTCGGCGCCGAAGGTGCGGACGTCCTCGCGCAGGACGTCAAGCAGCAGAAGGTCGAACAGGCCGGCGATCTCCGGACCCTCCACGAGCTCCGTGATGCGCGTGTCGGCGTACGTCGTCCAGCCCTCGTTCAACCACAGATCGTCCCACGTGGCGTTCGTGACCAGATTGCCGGTCCAGGCATGCGCCAGCTCATGCGAGACGAGCACGGTCCGGCTGCGGTCGCCCAGCACGACCAGCGGCGTGACGAAGGTCAGGCGCGGGTTCTCCATGCCGTTGATCGGAAACGACGGCGGCATCACCAGCAGGTCGTAGCGGTCCCAGCGGTACGGACCGAAGAGCGATTCGGCCGCCGCAAGTTTGGCCTCGTTCTCGGCGAACTCCCATGCGGCGGCCTCGAGCAGCGGGGGCTCGGCGTAGATCCCGGTCCGCGGCCCCAGCGGACGGAACTCGAGCTCGCCGACGGCCAGGGCAAACAGGTAGGAGGGGATCGGCTGGGGCATGCGGAAGGAGAAGGTCACGTCGGGTCCGAGCCGTTTGTGCCCTCGCGGCTCGGCCGCCATCACCGCCGTCAGGCCACGCGGGACGGTGAGGTGGGCGTCGTAGGTGAAGCGAACGCCGGGCGTGTCCTGACACGGAAAGATGCTCCGGGCGTGCAGCGGTTCGCACTGACTGTAGAGGAACGGGTGCCGACCGGAAGCGGTGTGCCGTGGCTCGAGCCACTGCAGCGCGGAAGCGTGCGCCGACGTCGTCAGATCCACGGAGAATCGGTCGTGGCCGCGCAGATCCGGCAGGCGCAGGCGTTCACCCAGGACGGGATCGGTCTCCCCTAGCTCGAACCGGACAGGTCGGCCACCGGCCCGCACCTGGAGGATCTCCAGGCCGCGGCAGTCGAGGTCCAGCGGTCCAACGACCGGGCGATCGAGGTGGTAATCAGCGTGAATGCGGAGCGCACGTGCCGCGAAATCGGCCGCGATGCGAAGTTCGACATGCCGAATGCGACCTTGCGTTTGGTCGGCGTACGAATGGGGGTCGCGCGTGGGCATCATGTCCCTCTGAGAGTCGGGCGGGCGCCGTCCCGGGGCTGAGGCAGGCACTCTAGCCCGGTATGCCAGGCAACGCAAGCAGCCGCGGAGAGTGCAGCCAGTCGATGGAGCGAACAGGAAGTGCGGGGCGATGGCCGGACCAGGCCGTCGATCGTGCTCTTCGGCGCCCGGCCTCAGGGTAGCGTGCGATGGGGGCGGGGCATCACCCCGCTGCGTCGTAGGCCTCGCGCAGCCAGCCGAGCAGTTCCTGATCGACTTCCTTAGCGGAGGTCACGAAGACCTTGTACTGGCACATCCCTCCTGCCGGCATCGAGACCAGGCGGGGGGATGTCCTCAGCGCCTTGGCATTCAGGCCGATTTCCAGGCGCCCCTTCGTGCCCGGGCCGACCATGGCGAACTGCTTCTTCCGCCGCAGGCTGAGGTAGCCCTTCTTGGGAACGGATTCGAACGGCCCGAACTTCTTGAGGGCAAGCATGACCTTCTCGTGAAGCGGCTGGAGGGGCGCCTTTGCGCCAGTGTAGATGCCTGCCAGCACCGCGTCGGCCGAGAGCGAACCGGCTTCTGCCGCGCTCTGCCCGTCGGAGGCCAGGGCAAAGTGCACGAGCGTGTTGGCGTCCCCATAACCCAACGCGAGCTTGTCGATCAGCAACTGACGGATTTCGCCGTGCTTGGTGAGCCCGGACTTGGCGACCAACTTCCGGACCTCGGCCAGTGACTTGCCTGTCTTGGTCTGAATGTTCTTCAGTTGCGTCTCACGTGCCTGATCAAGCGAACTCAAATCCCACCTCCTCGCATGTCGGTAGTAGTTCGGCGCGGAGTCCCTTCGCTGCGGCTACCCGCGTCTCAATCCGCGCATGATGAGGAGGAGCACGACGGCACCCACGAAGGCAACCAGGATGTCCCCCAGGATGCCGCCGCCCACGGAAATCCCGAGCAGGCCGAACAGCCAGCCACCGATCAGGCCACCGAGCATGCCGACAACGATCGCTCCTGCCAGGCCGAGCCGGATCCCCTTCACGAACGCATCGGCCAACAGTCCCGCCAGACCACCGATAATGACCCACACCACCACCTGTTCGATCGTCACCGCTACCTCCTCATTCGATTGGCTACAATTCGGATGGTCGAACGCCGGCTAGTCTAACATGGCCCTCGGCGGCGGAGAAGAATCCGAGCATGGTCACGTGGCGCAGTGTGTGAAGGCGGGCGCAATGCGCTCTGACGGGGCGCGGGTCGCCGACGCACTCCGGTGTCTCCATGCGTGCTGGCGTCGCGCACGCGCTTCGGAAACGCGATCGATCCGCTTCGACCTTCGCGTTTCAACTTTCCGTGGGCGGCATTGCCTGCCGATTTCCATCTCGCCCAGATTGAGCACCGGGAGACGGCTCGTCCTCCAGGATCTCGACCCGCGACGTGAGCTCCACGGCCGCCTTCAGGGTGGCGTACACCGAACAGTACTTGTCCTCGGTCAGCCGGATGGCGCGCTCGACTGCCTTCGGATCGACGCCTTTCCCCCAGATGAGGTAGACGAGCTCGATCTTCCGGAAGCGCCATGGCGGTTCCGAATCCCTCTCGCTCTCGGCGTGTACTTCACAGCGCGTCAAAGGCTGGCGCTGCTTGCGCAAGATCTCCACCACATCCCAGATCGCACACCCGATCAGGCTGAGGGGCAGCAGATCCGCGCCCAGCACGCCGTGGGGCTTGAGCCATGATGACCGGGAACCCGGCATGATCTCGGAGCATGAAGACCTGCTCCCGTACCCAGTCGGCAGTCACGATTTCCGTGGGCATGCGATCCCTCCCCGACAGACGCTCATGCGTGCGGGCTTCGATGGGGCTCGGCCGGCTAGAACCTGGGAAGCAGCCTCCCGGTCCGCCGCATGTACTCCAGGTAGGCCTCGCCGAACCGGTCAGCCATCGCCCGCTCCTCATACCGGATTCGAACGGAGGCGTCGAGGGCGACCGATGCGATCCAGGACAGGCCGAGGCACCCATTGGCGGAAAGCGGAAGGAGCGCGCCCAGGATCAACAAGAAGGACGTGTAGATTGGATGCCGGATCCGACGGTAGGGGCCGGTGGTGACGAGCAGCTGTGTCGCCGTCACCCGCGGCTGGTCGCTCCAGTTGCGCCCCAGGGCCCGCTGGGAGGCCTCCAGGAGGAGGAAGCCGCCCAGAGACAACACGAGCCCGCCCCATCGGAGCCAGCCCGGGAAGGGCAACGACGCCCAGGCCAGGCGTGACGGAAAGAACACATAGACCAGAGACGAGGCGAGGGCGACCAGGGAGAGGATCCCGGCTGTGATCGAGGCCGGGCTGTTGCCCATGCGATCGACCGTCTCACGTTCGGCAGGCGGCAGTTGACGGCTGTAGTACCCGCGGTGCAGGACAAACGCCGCCAGAATCAGGGCGACCAGCACTCGAAAGATGAGCGGCTCGTTCATGGCGGCTCCCATTCTCGCAAACGGCCACGGATCGGCCTTGCCGCGGACCATCCTCCGGGTGTGTTGACGGAGGCGACCCCGGATTGCCAGGGGCAGGCATTGGGGGCGATCCGCTTGACGTCCTCATCGCCCGGCCAGTCTAACAGGTCCCCGGACGATCCTCATCCCGGCCTCCGATTCGCATGATTCCCTCTTGACATTAACGTAACGTCATAGTTTATGATGGCCCCGTGGAGTCACGAAGCATGCGATACACCGTCAAGCAGTTGGCCGACCTGGCCGGCGTCAGCCCTCGGACGCTGCACTACTACGACGAGGTCGGGCTGCTCAAGCCGTCTTCCGTGGGGGAGAACGGCTATCGCTACTACAGCGAACAGGGCGCGCTGCGACTGCAGCAGATCCTGTTCTACCGCGAACTGGATGTCAACCTGCGCGAGATCCGCTTGATCCTCGATCAGCCCGACTTCGACGTCCTGCTGGCGCTTCAGGCGCACCGCCGGGGCTTGAAGGAACGTGTGACGCGCCTGAACGGACTGATGGAGACGATCGACAAGACGATGGCGCACATGAGAGGAGAACGGAACATGAGTACCGGTGAACTGTTTGAGGGGTTCGACGAAGAGACCCAGAAACGCTACGAGGAAGAGGCCTCCCGCCTGTGGGGCGAGAAGCACGTGAAGGAATCCCGGCGGCGCTGGGACAGCTACTCGAAAGAGAAACGGGCGGCGATCCTGGCCGAGGGGGGCGAGATCTACCGCGGGCTGGTCACGCACCTGGGCGAGGACCCGGCGAGCGCGCCGGTCCAGGAAGGGGTGGCGCGCTGGCATCAGAACCTGCGCTACTTCTACGAACCGACACACGGAGATTCTTCGCGGCCTCGGGCAAGCCTACAGCCAGCATCCTGAGTTCCGGGCCACATTCACCAAGATGCATCCCGATCTGCCGGAGTTCCTGACGGCGGCGATTGAACACTACTGTGCGACGTTGGGCGAGAACGCATAGCCGAGCAGCCCGCCTGGCCGAAGAACCGCCCTGCCAGAATGCAGGGCGGTCTGTTCGTCGCACCACGGCGGGCAGGGGACGCGGGGATGGTCTGGCCTTCAGCGTGAGCCCATCGAAGGGAGCCTGGGGTCACCCGACTGCCCGACGCGTGCCGGCTTTCGGCACTAGAATATCGGAGAGAGTCCGGACTGTCGCATGAGGTGGATACGCCATGTTCTCAGCCGATGCAGACCCTGATCGCCAGCGCATGCTCGTGTCCTCGGATCAGGCGATGACGCCGGAGGAGTTCCAGCAGCTCATCGAAGCGGTGGGGCGCGAGGCGGCGAGGCTGAAGCCGGGCTGGGCGGCGGCGGTCGACTTTCGGGGCATGTGGATCAACAGCTCGTTCGTCAATGAGCAGTTCCGCCAGCTGCAGGATGCTCTCCTGGCCGGGAAGGCCGGGAAGATCGGCACGCTGCTCGACAGCGACGCGCTGAAGATGAGGTTGTGGCAGTCGGGGGCTCAGACGCACTCGAACGAGCGGACCCGGCGATTTCACGACGCCGACGAGTGGGAGCGGTTCCTCGCAGCACCCTGACCCGATCTCGGTCCCCTTTGCGTTACGAAAGTGTCTTGATCCCCGGATGGGCGCGTGCCCACCGGAACGTTGCCCTCGACCAGGTCCCTTAGCTTGCACAAGTCCGCCTCAGCCTGGCGCCGGATCGACTTGCGGATGAGGGACAGCATCAAACGCAAGATCGGATGCTTCCCGGTGCCCGTCCAGCGGACGGTAACCTGCGTCCCTTCGCCGGAGGGCTCAAGCGAAGTCGTCACCTCCGCCGTCAGGGCATCCCCCGATACGCGGGACACATAGCGCCGGTTGGGCTCCACGCTCAGCAGCACGTCTTCCATGACATACGGACGACCGTTCTGGGAGTAGTGCAGGCGCGCCCGCGAGCCGACCTCCCCCGGCACCCCCGAGACCACCTCAAAGCGCTCGAGGTCTGCGGTCCACAGGACGGCATTCGCCGGCTCGAGGATCACCTTGACGACTGCTTCCGGTGGGCGGGCGATGTAGATCCCGGTCTCGATCGTCGTCCCCATGCGATCCTCCCTTCGCCCCTGAGGCCGTGAGGCAGGTACGGGTGCGAGGCCTCGATGGGAGTGCGCAAGGATGCCGTGACTGTACTCCCCACCGGCGGGGTGGACAACCGCCCTGGTTCCCCGGTCGCCACCGTCATCGACACCGTTTGGCCTCCGACACCCTGGCCCGCGCCTGCTGCCGAATCAACAAGCGGACGGCTCATGCCGTCCGCTTGTCGGTGTTCCGATCGAATCTCAGCGCCACGCGCCGAAGATCGCTCCGAAGATCACGAAGTTGACCAGATGATTGCCGACTTCGATCGCCCAGACCTTCAGGCCGTGCCCGGCGAACAGCTTGTTGACCAGATAGGTGGGTGCGACGAATCCGAGCCAGATCAGGAAGCCTGCCGTAGCGCCGGAGACCAGCGTCGGCCCGCCCGGCGTCATGCTCCCCATGGCCGTGACCATCAACGACATGAACACGGCCTGCACCAGTGAGGCCAGCACCGTCAGCGTCCAGGTCATCGCCATCCCGCCCGAGCCCGGGGCGGCTGGCTCGGTCTTGCCGATGCCCTTCCACCAGATCGGGAAGAACGTCTTCGGGTTGTACCACAGCGAACCGCTGACCATGCTGACAATGACGCAGACAATTACCGCCAACCAGTTGATCGAACCGAAGTCCATCAGGGCCTCCATGAGATAAGGGGTATCGGGCCGATACCGATCCTACTGCCGGATTAACCCCGACCAGCAGTGTGCGATGCTCATCCGTGCGATGATGGTCTACCTGTGGAAACGATGTCGGCAACGCGTCCGTCTGCCGTGTCACAAGCCATGGGCTATCGAGCTACGGATGCCCAGGGGCGGCCGGCCCAAGTGGAGGAAACGGAGGTAACGAGCTGACGAGGTGCTAGGCTTTCAGCGTGTGCAGCAGCGTGAAGTTGGCCGGACCCATCGCGCCGACCGGGTGGCTGGCGACAAGGACGATCTGCTGGCCCGGCTGGCACCCGGCCCTTGCCGCGAATCACGTGCTCGACATCCTCGAGCATGGCTTCCACCGAATCGACCAGCGGCACCAGGTGCGGCTCAACGCCCCAACACAGGCTCAGCCGACCGAGGGTCTCTGCTTCCGGTGTGAAGGCCAGGATCGGGACGGGGGGCGGGCCTTGGCCATCAGCTGGGCGGTCCGGCCGCTTCGGGTGAACACGGCGATGGCGGCGACATCACGGTCGGAGGCGAGAGCCCAGGCGGCGCGTACCGTTGCCTGCGCGTCCTCCTGGTTCGCCGCCTCACCGGGATGGGGCAGCGTGAGATTGCGTTCGGCATCGAGGATGATCCGGTCCATCATCCGAGCCGCTTCCACCGGGAATTCGCCGACCGCCGTCTCGCCGGACAGCATCAACGCATCGGAGCCGTCGAACACGGCGTTGGCTACGTCGGAGACCTCGGCTCGTGTCGGGCGGGAAGCGTGGATCATCGACTCGAGCATCTGGGTGGCGGTGATCACCAGCTTGCCGGCGACGTTTGCTTCCCGGATGATGCGTTTCTGCAGGGAGGGCACGCGCTCGGCGGAGACCTCCAGGTCGAGGTCGCCCCGCGCCACGAGCACGCCGTCGGCCTCGGCCAGGATCCCCGCCAGCTCGTCGAGCGCCTCGGCGCGCTCGATCTTGGCGATCACCCACGGCCGCAAGGGGCCGGGGACCTGCTGCGCGATGGCCTCCCGGACGGCGCGCACGTCGTCGGCCCGGCGGACGAACGACAGCGCCACGGCGTCGATACCGTGCTCCAGCCCGAATCGCAGGTCGGCCAGGTCCTTCTCGGTCAGCGTTTCGGCGGAGAGCCGCAGGCCGGGGAAGTGCACGCCGGCCTCCGGCCCGAGCACGCCCCCGGCGATCACCTCGCGAGACGACATCTTCGCCTTCCACGCGCACCACGCGCAGCTCGAGTTCGCCGTCGCGCAGCAGCACGCGGCGTGCCGGGGCGCAGTTCACGCGCCAGGCCGGGGTAATCGATGCGGATCGAGTGTGGGGTGCTGGGGCCCGAGCCCGCCGTCAGCCGTACCGAAGCCCCCGGTTCGAGGTGGATCGGCAGGCCGTCGACGGTCTTCCCGGTGCGCAGCTTGGGTCCCTGCAGGTCCTGCAGGATGGCCACGGGCCGCCCGACGCGCTGTGCCGCCTGGCGCACGGCCTCCATCCGGCCGGCGTGCTCCTGCGGCGTACCGTGCGAGAAGTTGAGGCGGGCGACGTCTACGCCGGCCTCGAGGAGCGCCGTCAGTCGCTCGGGGCTCTCCGTGGCAGGGCCGAGGGTGGCGATGATCTTGGCGCGCCGGCTCATGCGGTCCTACAGGTACTTCAGCTCGTACGCCTGACGCTCGAGCTCTTCGCGGAACGCCGGGTGGGCGACGTCGATCAACGCCCGGGCACGCTGGCGGATGGTCTTCCCGTACAGCCGGGCGACGCCGAATTCCGTGACGACATAGTGCACGTGATTGCGGGTCGTCACCACTCCGGCACCCTGCTTGAGCATCGCCACGATCTTGCTCAGCTTGGTGCCGTCCTTCATCACCGCCACCGACGGCAGGGCGATGATCGGTTTGCCGCCCTTGCTGCGCGACGCTCCGTAGATGAAATCCACCTGACCGCCGACGCCCGAGTACAGCCGCGGACCGATGCTGTCCGAGCACACCTGCCCGGTCAGATCGACCTCGATGGCCGAGTTGATCGAGACCATCTTCTCGTTCTGGGCGATCACGAACGGGTCGTTGACGTATTCCGTCGGGTGCAGCTCGACGATCGGGTTGTCGTCCACCCAGGCGTACAGGGCGTGCGAGCCGATGATGAACCCGGCGACGATCTTGCCCTGGTGCAGGGTCTTCTTCTCGTTGGTGATCACGCCGCGCTGCACCAGCTCCATCACGCCGTCGGAAAACAGCTCGGTGTGGACGCCCAGATCGCGCCGGTCGCTCAGCAGGCCCAGGACCGAGTTGGGGATCGTGCCGATGCCCAGCTGCAGCGTCGAGCCGTCTTCGATCAGCGACGGCGACATGCCGGCCGATCTGCATCGCCGTCTCGTTGGTGTCGGTCATCAGCAGCTCGGCCAGCGGGTAGTTGACCGGGATGGCGTAGTTGATCCGCGAGATGTGGATGAACGAGTTCGCCCAGCGTCCGCGGCATCTGCTCGTTGACTTCGGCGATCACCACCCGCGCCACCTGGGCCGGGGTCTTGACCAGCCCGGCCTCGATGCCCAGGCTGCAGAAGCCGTGCTCATCCGGCGGGCTGACGTGGATCAGCGCCACGTCGACCGGCAGGTGCCCGTTGCGGAAGAGCAGCGGGACCTCGGAGAGGAAGCAGGGCGTGAAGTCGCCGCGGCCCTCGTTGACCGCCGCGCGCACGTTATCGCTGATGAAGAGCGTGTTGATGCGCAGGTGCTTCTCCAGCCCGGGCGCGGCGTGCGGCGCGTCGCCGATGGTCAACACCTGCGTGATCTCCACATCGGTCAGTTCGCCGGCCCGCGCCACCAGCGCCCCGAGCAGCTTCTGCGGCACCGAGCAGTTGCCGGCGAGGATAGACGCGGCGGCCCGAGCCGATGACCTTGACCGCTTCCTCGGCGGTGGTGACCCGCGGCTGATACTGCGACAACCAGTTCATCCCTTCGTTCCTCCAATACCCCCGAGCCGCTTCAAGTTCACCACCTGGCCCTTGCGCGCGTTGACCCCGTGCTGCAGGGCCGGATTCGAGTCGATGGCTTCCTCAACGCCCAGGCGGGCGATCGCCTCCAGATACGGATAGGCGCCGTTGAACAATGCCGTCGTGCCCGTGCGGCCCAGCACGCCGCTCATGTTCGGGACGCAGAAATGGATCACGCCTTCTTCGATGTAGGTCGGGCTGGCGTAGGTCGTCGGGCGGGAGGTCTCGACGCAGCCGCCCTCGTCGATGCTCATGTCGATGATCACCGAGCGCGGCCGCATGCTGGCCACCATCTCGCGCGTCAGCACGATCGGCGCACGCTCGCCCGGCACCAGCACCGCGCCGACGAGCACGTCGGCGAAGGTGCAAACCTTGGCCAGGTTGTAGGGCGTCGAGAGCATCGTCGCCACCTGCACGCCGGTGTTGGCCTGCAGCTGCTGCAAGCGGCGCAGGTCGACGTCCAGCACGGTCACGTGCGCCCCGGCGGCGGAGAATGCCGCCGCCGCCGTCGTGCCGACGACGCCGGCGCCGACGATCACCACTTCGGCCGGCGGCACGCCAACGGCGCGCCCGAGCAGGATGCCGCGTCCGCCCTGGTCGTTCTGCAGGATGCGCGAGGCGATCTGCGGCACCATCAGCCCGCCGATCTGGCTCAGCGGGGCATGCGCCGGGCGGTAGCCGCCCTCCAGCTCGATCTGCTCGTAGGCCAGGACGGTGAAGCCCTTCTCGAGCATCATCCAGATCTTGTCCTGACGCGCCGCCGCCAGGTGCAGGAAGCCGGCGAGCGTCAGCCCCGTCCGCATCAGATCGAGCTCGTCCTTCAGCGGGCGGGCGAATTTCAACAGCAGGTCGGCGCGGCCGCAGGCCTCGTCCTTGCTGTAGACGATCTTGGCGCCCTCGCGCACGTAGTCGTCGTCGCTGAATCCGGCCCCCTCGCCGGCGCCTCGCTCGACGTACACCGTGTGTCCGTACTTGACGAACAATGCCGCCCCCGCCGGCGGCAGCCCGACTCGGTACTCGAACGGACGGCGTTCCTTGGGCACTCCAACGTTCATAGCTGGCAGTTCCCCTTTCGGCTGCGAGGCGGGCAGCAGGCGTTCCCGCGCGAAGATCCACAGGCTTTGGCCGGCCTCGGCCGTCGCCCTGCCGCAAGGCAGGCCGGCGGCCTCGTCCGGGATGGCCTTACGATCCGTCAGCGGCCGCGCGCACGCAGGGCTTCCGGCAGTCGCCGAAGGCCCCCCACGCGGTCGTCTTTGGTCGAGTATAGCATCGGGGAGGTTGACAGTATTCCGCTCGTGGCGTGCGATTCGTCACACACCCGGCTCCGGCATAAGGAAGGCGGCCCTGGGATTGGGCCGCCGTCTGAGGAGCGGGTGATCGGATTCGAACCGACGAATGGTAGCTTGGGAAGCTACTGCCTTACCACTTGGCGACACCCGCACGTGCGCAGCGGATTATAAGGAGCGGGAAGGGGGCTGTCAAGCAAGGCGGCGGCGCAGGAAATCCAGCGCCATGTTCACCGCCCAACTCGAGGCATTCTCCGGCGGGCCGCCGTAGCTGCGCTCCGCATCCTGCATCGTGATCCGGTGTTGCCAGGTGGAAGAGCATGGCCTGCCGATCCGGTTCACGCCAGACGACGACGCCCAGCCCGACCTCGGCGTTGAACTCGCGGCGCGCATGTTCGACCAGGCTTCCCAGCTCGGCGGCACCGACGCGTTCGGAAACGATGTGGCCCCCGGCGAAGGACTCGCCTTGCTCGGCCATCTGCCCCGCCAGCGCGCCGCCCGTGCCGTGCTCGACCAGCGCCAGCCTCCAGCCCCGATCGGCCAGTCGCCGCGCATCCACGGCCTCGAGCGTGTCGGAATCCACACCAAAGACGGCAGACCCCAGACGCTCGCGCAGCGTTGCATCGACCTGGTCCAGCATCCGTTCGGCCTCGGCGGAGGAACCGGCCTTGGCGGTGATACGCACATCCACCTGGCCGGGATGTGCGGACAGTCCGACCGTCGGGTTCGTCGTGCGCTCCAGATCGGCGATCTTCTCGTCCAACCACGACTCGCCCGCGCCGGCGGTCTTCAGTACCCGTGAACAGATCACGGCGCTTAGCCCCAGACGCCGGCGCAAGTAAGGAAGGACGGCGGTCTCCAGCAGGTAGCTCATCTCCCCCGGGACGCCGGGCAGGGCAATCACGACCGAGGTGGGGGTCTCGACGATGAACGCCGGTGCCGTCCCCACCGGGTTCTCCACCGCCAGCGCGCCGGCGGGGATCATCGCCTGCTGCCGGTTGTTCTCGGTCGGCGAGCGGCGGTAGCGGGCGAAGCGCTCCTGGATCTGCTCCCACAACTCGGGGCGGAACTCGGTCGGGACGCCCACGGCCAGGGCCACGCCCTGACGCGAGGCATCATCGACCGTCGGGCCGAGGCCGCCGGTGGTGATGACCGCGTCGGACCTCCCGAGCGCCTCGCGGACCACCTGGGCGATCCGTTCGGCGTTGTCGCCGACCATGGCCGTGCGATACAGGTCGAGCCCGATCGAGCGCAGGGCGCGGGCGATGACCGCCGTGTTGGTATCGGCGATCTCTCCCAGCAACAGCTCGGTCCCGATGGCGATGATCTCGGCGTTCACGGGGGGGATTGTAACCGGAAGCAGCGGTCAGCGGTCAGCAGTCAGCGGTCAGCGACTAGCAGACTGGCGTCTAGCGATCATGGCGGTCCTCGGCGAGGCCGCACGTGTCGGGCGAGGGCAAGCGGCACTCAGGGACGAGCGGGCAGCAGTGAAGTCGATTGCATGGGATGTCGTAGGCGGAGCGTCGGGCGTAGTAGCTGAAGCTGAAGCTGATCGCTGATAGCTGAGCAGCTTCTTCCTAATGCTCGCCGAGATACGCCTTCCTCACCATGTCATTGGCGCGCAGGTTGGCGGCCGTGTCCTCGAGGACGATGGCGCCGGTCTGCAGCACGTAGCCGCGGTTGGCGACCCGCAGCGCCATGTGGGCGTTCTGCTCCACCAGCAGGATGGTCGTGCCTTCATTCTGGTTGAGGTCACGGATGACCTCGAAGATGGCTTCGACCAGGACCGGGGCGAGGCCCATCGACGGCTCGTCCATCAGCAGAATGCGCGGCTTGAGCATCAGGCCGCGGGCGGTGGCCAGCATCTGCTGTTCGCCGCCGGAGAGGGTGCCGCCCTTCTGGTCGATCCGCTCGCGCAGGCGCGGGAAGAGCTCGAAGGCGAACTCGAGCCGGCGCCGGACTTCGGCGGAGCTCGAAACGGTAAAGGCGCCCATCTCCAGGTTCTCGCGCACGGTCAGGCGCGGGAAGATGCCGCGCCCTTCGGGGACATGCCCGACGCCGGCGGCCACGATCTCGTGCGCCGGCAGGCCGCGTGATGTCGCTGCTCGGCCATGTGGATCTTCCCGGAGCGTGGGTGGATCAGCCCCGAGATGTTGCGCAGCGTCGTGCTCTTGCCGGCGCCGTTGGCGCCGATCAGGGTGACGATCTCGCCCTCGTCGACATGCAGCGAGATGCCCTTGAGGGCATGGATGTGACCGTAGTAGGAGTGGACGTTGTCGAGTGCCAGCAGGCTCACGGCGCGTCTCCTAAGCGGCAGCCTGCTCGGCGGCGCCGCGGCCCAGGTAGGCTTCGACGACGCGCGGGTTCTTGCGGATCTCGGCCGGCGGGCCCTCGGCGATCTCTTCGCCGTAGTCCATGACCGTGATGCGTTCGGAGATGCCCATCACCACGCGCATGTCGTGTTCGATCAGCAGGAGGTGACCCCCAGCTCGTCCCGCACCCTGCGGAACAGGCTGACGGCTTCATCGGTCTCATGCGGGTTCATGCCCGCCGTCGGTTCGTCCAGCAGGAGCAGACGGGGCTGGGCGGCCAGGGCGCGGGCGATCTCGACCCGGCGCTGGAGCGCCGTAGGGCAGATTGTGGGCCAGCTCGTCGCCGACGCCGGCGAGCCCGACGAAGGTCATGCACCTCCCGCGCCTTGACCTTGGCCTCTGCCTCTTCCTTCGCGAAACGCCCGGCTGCGGCTCAAGGCCTGGACCATGCCCTGGCGCAGGCGGGTGTGCATGCCGACCAGGATGTTCTCGATGACGGTCATGTTGCCGAACAGGCGGATGTTCTGGAAGGTGCGGGCGATGCCGCAGCGCGGCGATCTGGTCCGAGCGCAAGCCGACCAGCGGCTTCCCGTCGAAGTGGATGGTCCCTTCCTCCGGCTTGTAGATCCCGGTCAGGCTGTTGAAGAAGGTCGTCTTGCCGGCGCCGTTCGGGCCGATGATGCTGACGATCTGCCCCTCGTCCAGGACGAAATTCATGCGGTTGACGGCCGTCAGGCCGCCGAACCGTTTGGTGACGTCGTTGGGCTTCAAGCAGTGCCATCGTCCACCTGCCCGTTCTCCTCCAGCGGTTCGACCAGGTCCTCTTTCGCCAGCTCGCTCTTGCGCCGCGCGGCGGGGATCAGCCCGGCCGGCCGGTAGATCATCATCACGATCAGGATGATGCCGAACAGCATGCGCTGGTACTTGGCCGGATCGAGCTGGTTGGAGAGGTCCTTCCAGGCGAAGTTGATGATCGGGATCACGGCGTCGCTCTGCCGGAGCTCGCTCAGGAACAGGGACAACCCCTGCAGCACCTGCAGGTTGAGGATGATCACGACCGCCGCCCCGACGATCGACGCCCGGGATGCTGCCGATCCCGCCCAGGATGACCATCGACAGCACGCCGATGGACTGCATGAAGGAGAAGGACTCGGGGCTGACGAAGGTGCGGCTGGCGGCGAAGAGCACGCCCATCGCGCCGGCAAAGGAGGCGCCGACGGCGAAGGCGTACAGCTTCATCCGGACCAGGGGTACGCCCATGGCGATGGCCGCCACTTCGTCCTCGCGGATGGCCGTCCAGGCCCGGCCGATCTTGGAGTCGTCCAGCCGGCGGGCGACGGTGATCACGATGACGATGACCACCAGGGCGGCGAAATAGAAGAACAGGTTGTAGAACTGCGCGTCCGTGACCGGGCGCCCGACGATGGGATCCAGGACCACGCGAATGGCGTCCAGCAGGGGCGCCGGGAGCGTTGGGCGCTGGATGGGCGTGATGCCCTGCGGACCGTTGGTCAGGTTGAGCGGCTTGTCGAGGTTGTTGGCCAGGACGCGGATGACCTCGCCGAAGCCGAGGGTGACGATCGCCAGATAGTCGCCCCGCAGGCGCAGCACCGGCAGGCCCAGCAAGATTCCGGTCAGCGCGCGCCAGCGCCAGCCCCAGGATGACGAACAGGTAGAACATGTCGCCCGGCAGCACGAAAGGCGCGCCGGGGGGCGCCGTGCCGGGCACGGCGTGCAGCAGGGTAGGGCTGCTGCGATCCGAAGAACGCCCACAGGTACGCCCCGACGGCGTAGAAGGCGACGTACCCCAGGTCGAGCAGGCCGGCGAAGCCGACGACGATGTTCAGGCCGAGCGCCAGGGCGGCGAAGACGCTGATCTGGAAGATGACCTCGAGGTAGAAGATGTTGCGGACGCCCACGATCGGCAAGAGCACGAGGGCGATCAGGATCGCCAGGGAGAGCTTGGCCCGGTTGCTGAGCTTGAGGTAGTAGATCAGCAGAGCCGACGAGATGAAGATCAGAAAGGCGATCAGCGATCGCGGGCTGAGGTAGACCAGGGTCACGCCGAATGCCAGCCACACGATCGCCAGGATGTAGGCCGCCCGACCCTGCGAGAGTCGCATGACCAAACCGCGGATGAACTGCGAGAGGCGAGTGGCATGTCTTCATGCCTACGCCTTCTGCCCAACCTGTTCGCCCAGCAGGCCGGAGGGCCGGAAGATCAGCACCAGGATCAGGATGCCGAAGGCGAGGATGTCCTTGTACTCCGCACCGGCGGCGCCCATGGTGAAGACGGAGAGATAGGCGCCGGCGAAGTTCTCCAGCATGCCGAGGACGACGCCCGCCCAGCAGGGCGCCGGTCAGGTTGCCGATGCCGCCCAGGACGGCGGCGGTAAAGGCCTTCAGGCCAGGGAAGAAACCGACGAAGGGATCGATGCGGGTGAACTTGAGCGCATACAGCACCCCGGCCGCGCCGCCCAGCGCGCCGCCCACCAGGAAGGTGAGCGAGATGATGCGGTTGACGTTGATCCCCATCAGGCTGGCCGTCGGCCGATCTTGCGCCACGGCCCGGATGGCCTTGCCGACCTTCGTGGCGTTCACCAGGTAGTTCAGCCCGATCAACATCAGCATGGCGCCCACGATCACGATCACCGACTTGACCTGGATGCCGATCTCGATCGCTCCGGTCGAAAGGGGGATGTTCCCCAGCATGATGCGCTGATCGAAGTTGCCGAAGGTGGGGATGATGCGGTGGAACTGCCCCGTGGTCAGGCTCTCGATCAGGCGGATCGCATCCTGCAGGAAGAAGGACACGCCGATGGCGGAGATCAGGGGGACCAGGCGCGGGGCGCCACGCAGCGGGCGGTAGGCGATGCGCTCGACGCCGGTCGCCAGCACCCCGGCGCCCAGCATCCCCAGGAGGATGGCGACCACCAGCCAGGTATACGCCATCAGGTTCCCGATGCCGTCCAGGCGTCCAGCGCCTTCCGAGGATGATCAGGAACTCGACCCCGATGAAGGCTCCCGTGGCGAAGATCTCGCTGTGGGCGAAGTTGATGAACTCGAGAACGCCATACACCATCGAGTAGCCGAGGGCAATGGCGGCGTAGACGAATCCAAGGGTGACACTGTCGATCAATACTTGCGGCAGGTTGGCCAGCGTGAAGGTCAGCAGGTCCGTGCCGTTGCGCGCCAGCAGCGCCTGGTCGGCCGCCGAGCCGCGGATCACGAGCGCCAGGACGACCATCACCGCAGACAGGACGAACCCGCTGCCGAAGACGAACACGATCATCTGCGCGAGGGGGCGCAGGCTCTCACGCAGGTAAGCAGACCCGAAGCGTCGCAGCATCTTGGCACCCGGGGGAGAGGATCCGGCCCCCTCCATGGGGAGGGGGCCGGGAGAACGCGGACCGGATTACTGAGGCGGTGCGATATCCAGCGTCTCGGCAACCGGGTTCTCGTTCCACTTCGCCGGATCGGGGGACGCCACCTGGATGACGAAGTACTTGGCGGTCGTCAGGTCACCGATCGAGTTGAAGTTGATCGTGCCGGTGATGCCCGGGAAATCCACCAGGGCGCGCACGGCCGTGGCCACCGCGCCGCGCTCGGGCATCTTGTTGCCGGCGGCCTTGGCCGCATCCTCGATCGCCTTCAGGCAGATCGCCATCGAGTCGTAGCCCTGGGCGGCGAATGGCTTGGGGCCGGCGCCGTACTTGGCCTCGAAGTCCGTCTGGAACTTCGCCGTGCCGGGGTAGAGGATGGCCGGGCCGGCAACCGTCGAGTAGTAGGTGCCGCCGCCAGCCACGATCGCCTCGCCGGCGATGTTGACCGCTTCCGGTGAGTCGAAGCCGTCATCGCTGACGAACATGCCCATGTAGCCCTTCTCGCGAGCCTGCTTGATGAAGACCGCGATCTGGTCGTAGATGCCGCCGAAGAACACGACATCGGGATTGGAGGCCAGCATCGGCGTCAGCAGGGCGTCGAAGTTGGCCTTCTCTTCGGTGCCTTCGAAGCCCGAGCACCTGCATGCCCTTGGCTTCGGCTTCCTGCTTGAAGAACTCGGCAATGCCCTGGCCGTAGGCGGTCTTGTCGTGCAGGACGTAGACGCTCTTGATGCCCTGCGAGGCGGCGAAGTCTGCCGCCACCACACCCTGGACGTCATCGCGACCCACGATCCGGTTGACCTCGAGGTAGCCGCGGTCGTCACCCTCGGGTTGGTGTTGGCCGGCGAGACGTTCGCCAGCCCGGCGCTGTGGTATTCCTCGGACGAGGGGATCTGCACGCCCGAGTTGTAGTGCCCGACGACGCACAGGATGGCGGGGTCCGAGACGATCTGCTTGGCGTTCGCCACGCCATTGTCCGGGTTGGCCTGGTCGTCGTACGCAGCCAGCTGGACGGTGAAGCCCATCTCTTCCAGCGGGCCCTTGAGCTGCTCGAGGGCCAGCTCGGCGCCGTTCTTGATGTCGACGCCGATGGCGGACTGGCCGCCGGAGAGCGGGCTCTGGGTGGCGATCTTGATCACGCCGCCGCCGGCAGCACCGCCGCCGCAAGCGGCAAGCAGCATGCTGACGAGGACGAGCAACGAAATTGCAGACAGCGTGCGTTTCATGGGTTCTGTCTCCTCCTCTGGAGTGTGGAGAGGGGCCGGTGTGACCCCGGATCACGCGCGCGTGCTGAGCCCTTACCGTCTCTGAGCCTCCCCCTCCTTTCGGTTCCCCGTCGGGGAACCCATGGCGGCCGAACCGGATCGGCCACGCTTCACGACCAGCCAATTGGGGACATTCTATAGCCGATAGACAGGCAGAGTCAACTCTCGTTTCCGGCCCGCGCCCCGCGTTGGCTGTAGAGAAGCTCCTCGCGGATCCTGAGATCGGTGTTGCGGATCTTGGTCGCCAGGTCCGCGGCCAGGTTGCGCATCAGACGGAATCCGAGCGCCGGGTCGCGCTCGCACAGGTCCATGAGCGATTGCCGCGGGATGATCAGGAGACGGGTCTCGTGGCTGGCCGACCGGGCACTGGCAGAGCGCAACCCCTGGTCCACCAGCGCAACCTCGCCGAAGCACTGCCCCCTGCCGCAACGTGGCGATGGTCGTCGGCCGGCTGGGGGACCCCGCCCGGTCACCCACCAGGGATGGATCGACCAGGATGTCCACCTCCCCGGCGGCGATGACGTACAGCTCGTCGCTGGCCGAGTTCTCTTCGAACACCAGGTCCCCGACACCGAAGCGCTTCTCGGCGCACAGCGCGGCGACCCGTTCGAGCTGCTCGGGCCCGAATTCGAAGAGAATCTCGGTTTGCTGCAGCACGTGGAGATTGGACATCCGACGGCGGCTCGGAGGGGAGTCGGTTGCAGTGTAGACCGGATGGCCGGGAGTGTCAACGCGCCCTGCGCGGCGGCAAGCGGGCAGGCTGACCAGACCATGGGTCGCGCCCTGGCTGTGGCAGCCTCCGGCGTGACCATTCGTCGACCGATACGCCCACCCGGGGGCCGCGACGCGAGCAGGGGGTTGCTTGACGGGGCATCCGGCCACGCTTACGATTCGCCTGTCCACCAGAGGCTCGTGATGCGCATCGGGATGATGGCCGACCTGTACAGGCCGCATATGAGCGGGGTGACGAACTTCATCGCCCTGAACAAGCGCATGCTGGAGCAGGCGGGCCATGACGTCTATGTCTTCACGTTCGGGGACCCGGACACGGTCGATGATGAGCCGAACATCATCCGCGCCCCGGGGATCCCCCTGGCGGAAACGGGCGCCTACCTGAGCTTCCGTTACCCGCATCGCATCCGCCGGTTGCTGCAGTCGATGGACCTGGTCCATGCCCACCATCCGTTCCTCAGTGCACGGCTGGCCCTGCGCTACTGCCGGCCCTTCAACATCCCGATCGCTTTCACCAACCACACGCGTTACGATCTGTATGCCCAGGCTTACCTCCCGGCGCTCCCCGACCAGATCGGCACGGCGTTCCTGCAAGCCTACATGCCATGGCTGTGCCGTGAGGTGGACCTGGTCATCGCGCCGTCGGCGGGCTTGCAGCGTGTACTGGCCGGGTTCGGCGTCCAATCCCCGATTGCCGTGCTGCCGAATGGAGTCGACCTGGCGCCCTTCCGCCGGACCCACGCGCCGGTGGATCTCGGGCCGCTCGGCTTAAGCCCGGGCGGCATCCTGCTGATCTATGTCGGCCGGTTGGGACCGGAGAAGAACCTGACATTCCTGATCCGCGCCTTTGCCGGCGTGGCTTCCGCCTTCCCGGAGCCGCGCCTGCTCCTGGTGGGCGAGGGGCCGGAACGCGAGACGCTGGAAGACCAGGTCCTGCACAGCGGCCTCCGCGGTCGCGTCGCTTTCACCGGTCTGGTCGATTACTCCGAGCTGCCGCGCTACCTGGCGATGGCCGACGCCTTCGTGACCGCATCCGTGACGGAAGTCCATCCGCTGTCGGTGATCGAGGCCATGGCCTCCGGGCTGCCGGTGCTGGGGATCGTTTCGCCGGGGATTGAGGACACGGTCGAGGACGGCCGGACAGGCTACCTCGCCTCGGAAGACCTGCCCTCCTTCACGGCCAAGATGGCGAGGCTGGTCGCCGAGCCGGCGCGCCGGGCCGAAATGTCGCAGCGCGCCCGTCTGGCGGCCGAGGAGTTCGCCATCGAGGGAACCTCGGCGCGACTGCTCCAGTATTACGACAAGCTCGTGCTCGAGCGCCCTCGGCGGGCGCGGCGCGCCAGCCTGCTGTGGCGGCGTGTCGTGGATCGTTGGACATGACGCGTGCCTCGCTCGGCGCATGGGGCGAGGCGGCGGCGCGCAGCCACCTGGTCTCTCGCGGCTACGTCGTGCGCGACGTCAATTGGCGCTGCCCTGAGGGCGAGATCGATCTGATCGCCGAGCTGCAGGGGACGCTGGTCTTCGTCGAGGTCAAGACACGCCGCAGCACGGGCTACGGCACGCCGCAGGAGGCGGTGGGGCCTCGCAAGGCCACGCGCCTGATCCTTGCCGCCTCACGCTATCTTGAGCAGCATCACCTGGTGGACATCGACTGGCGCATCGATGTGATCGCCATCACCGCCGGGCCGGGCCCCCGGATGAAGAGCCTCGAGCACTTCAGCGATGCCGTCGAAGGGCGGCTTCCGTGAGCCTGCCGCCCCTCGTCTGCCTGGTCGGGCCGACGGGCGTCGGCAAGACCGAGGTCGCGCTGCTCCTGGCGGAGCGACTGCAGGCCGAGATCGTCTCCGCCGATTCGCGTCTGCTCTACCGGGGCATGGACATTGGGACGGCCAAGCCGTCGCCGGAGGAGCTGCGCCGCATCCCTCATCACCTGGTCGACGTCGCCGCTCCGGATGAGACCTGGAGTTTGGCGCGCGTCCGTGACGAAGCGCTGCGGGCGGTGGAGATGATCACGGCGCGCCGTCGCCTGCCCTTGATGGTGGGCGGCACCGGTCAATACGTGCGTGCCATCCTGGAAGGGTGGGTCCCTCCTCCGAAAGCCGGCGACCCGCAGGTCCGCCAACGCCTCGAAGCCATCGCTCGCGACGACGGGCCGGATGCCCTACACGGCCGGCTCCGCCAGGCCGATCCGTCGAGCGCCGAGCGCATCGACGCGCGCAATGTGCGCCGTGTCGTGCGGGCGTTGGAGATCCTTGAGGTCACGGGGCAGCCGGCGTCCATGCTGCGCCGCCCGCAGCCTCCGCCCTATCGAGATTCTGCGCCTGGGGCTGGCGGCGCCGCGTGAGGTCTTGTATGCGCGGATTGACGCGCGGATCGACCGAATGCTTGAGCTGGGGTGGGTGGACGAGGTGCGGCGCTTGATCGATGAAGGTTTCGACACGAACCTCCCGTCCTTCTCGGCCATCGGCTACCCGCAGATCGTCGAGGTGGTGCAGGGGAGGCGGAGCCTGGAGGCGGCCACGACCGAGATTCGCCGGCGTACCCGGGTGTTGGTACGCCACCAGGCGAATTGGTTCAAGCCCGGCGATCGGTCCATCCTCTGGTTCGAGTCCAGGGCAGATGTGGCCGGAGCCATGCAGGCCGCCGTCCGGGATTGGATGGCCGGAGCGGCGGGCTAGACCCCGAGGACGTTCAGACCGAGCAGGACGAGCGCCGAGAAGGCCGCCGTCGCCGGGATCGTGAGCAGCCAGGCGGTCGCCAGATCGCGAAGCACGAGCCAGCGAACTTTGTTCAGGCGCTCGGCGGCGCCGACGCCCATGATGGCTGAGCTCATGACCTGCGTCGTGCTGACCGGCCCGCCGACCAGCGCCGCGCCCATGATGACGGACGCGCCGGCGATCTGCGATGCGAAGCCATGGATCGGGCGAATGCGGTAGATCTTCGCCCCCAGCGTGCGGATCAGCCGCCAGCCGCCCAGCGCCGTGCCCGCTGCGATCGCCCCCGAACTCAACGCGATCACCCACAAGGGCACGTGGAAGCTCGGGATCATCCCCCCGGCCAGCAGCCCCATCGTGATCACGCCCATCGTCTTCTGCGCGTCGTTCGTCCCGTGCCCCAACGCCAGACCGATCAAGGTGATGATCTGCGCACGGCGGAAGCCGGTGTTGACGCTGGGCGGCGCCTTCCGCGCCAACCACAGGGTGAGCTTCATGACGGTGAAGCCAACCACCAGCCCAAGCGGCGGCGAGATCAGCAGGGCGATCATGATCTTGGTCAGTCCGTCGATCTGCACGACGCGGACACCTTCGGCCAGGACGGCCGCTCCCAGCAGGCCGCCGACCAACGCGTGCGACGACGACGACGGCAACCCGAGGTACCAGGTGAGCAGATTCCAGACGACGGCTGAGAACAGGCCGGCGACGACGACATTGATCGTGATCGCCCGGTCATCCAGCAGGCCGTCGCCGATGGCCGTGGCCACGGCGACGCCGAACAGGAACGGCGCCACGAAATGGGTCACGGCCGCCGTGTACAGCGCCGCGCGCGGGTTCATCGCCCCGCTGCTGATCGGGGTGGCGACGACGTTCGAACTGTCGTGGAAGCCGTTCAGGAAATCAAAGACCAGTGCAAGGCCGATCAGCACGTAGACCATAGGACCTCAGGCTTGCAGAAGATGAATGGCTGGAGGATACCCAAGGGTCGGCCGTCCGTCAACTCCGGTTCTTGCGCCCGTCCGACTCCGTCCGGCTCGCCTCGGCCTGCTGGACGCGGCGCGTGAACCAGCCGCCGAGGTACTGGATCGACAGGACGCATAGAGCGATCGCAGAGCCCGGCCACAGGGCCAGTTGCGGTGCGTCGACCAGATGCAAACGGCCCTCATTCAACATCGCACCCCATTCGGGGAGCGAAGGATCGCCCGCCAGTCCGAGGAAGGTGAGCGTGGTGATCCCGAGGAATGCCCAGGCGACGTGCGTCGTCGCCAGCGAGAGCAAAGCCGTACGGGCATTCGGCAGAACGTGTCGGAAGGCAACCCACGCCCGGCCGGCCCCGAGTGCGTGCGCCGCGCGAACGTAGTCGCTCTGGCGCGCGGCCAGGAAGACCGAGCGCGAGAGTTCGGGCGAAACCGGGCGCGCCTCCAAGCCCCACGGCCAGGATGATCGTCACCACACCCGGTCCAAGTGCGGCCAACAGCATCAACGCCAGGAGCAGGCCCGGGATCGCCAGCATCGCGTTGGCACCCCAGGCGATCGCACGCTCCACCCAGCCCCCGTGCATTGCGGCTGCCAACCCGAAGCCGCCGCCCAGGCACACGGCCAGCGATGCGGCCAGCAGGGCGCCGGCCAGGCTGGTGCGTGCGCCATAGAGCATCCGCGACCAGAGGTCGCGGCCCAGCGCATCGGTCCCCAGAGGCGATGCACCCCCGGGCGCGGCCAGCGCAGCGCCCATGGGCTGGGTCGGGCCGGAGGGCGCCACGAGCGGTGCGAAGATCGCACCGAGGACCACCAGCACGAGCCACGTGCAGGCGGCCGCGGCGAGAGCGCGGCGTGTCATTCGCTTCGCCTCAGTCGTGGATCGAGCGCCAGCCCGAAGACATCCGCCAGGACGTGGGTGGCGGAGTACACGACCGCCGAGAGGACGACCAGTCCCTGTGCAATGGGGTAGTCGCCTTGCAGAATCGACGCCACCAGGAGCCTTCCCAGCCCAGGCCGCGAGAAGACACTCTCGGTGACCACCGTGCCTCCAAAAAGGAAGGCAGCCTCTACGGCGATCAAGGAGATGACCGGCGGCAGCGCAGGCCGCAGCGCGTGCCACAACAACCGGGGGCCGCGTCGAAGTCCACGTGCACGCGCCGCCAGCATGAACGGCGCGCTCAGCGTCTCCTGCAGCCCGGCCTGGACAAGCCGGGCAATCGCCCCGGAGGAGGCAAACCCGAGGACCAGGGCGGGGAGCGTGATGCCGCGCAACAAGGTCGGCGCGGCACGGAAAGCGATGGCGGCCAGAATCGCCAGGATGCCCGTGAAGGCAACCGGCAGTGCCGTGGCGAGGCCGGCAACGCCTGATGCCAGCGGCAGGCTGCGCCGGCGGTCCTCGCGGGTTGCCAGCAAGCCGAGCAGCAGGCCAAGGACAAGCGCCACCGCGAGCCCGGCCGCAGCCAATTGGGCCGTGTAGGGGAGCTGTTCGCGGATGATCTGTGTGACGGGCTGCCCGGTGTAGAGCGAGCGGCCCAGATCTCCGCTCAGCAGGGAGGTCAGGAAGCGCAAGTATTGCTGGAGGAGCGGTAGATCGAGGCCGAGCTGATGCCGCAGCGCGTCGGCCTGCTCCACCGATGCGAGGCCCTGGGCCAACAAGCTCGCCACGGGGTCCCCGCCGGTCAGGCGCAGGGCGAGAAATGTCACGCTGACGGCCGCCCAAGCCGTGAGCAGCCCGTCCAGCGCGCGCCGGCCCGCAGCCGTCAGGGCGCTAGCTGCAGGTCGATCAGGTTGGGGAACCATCCCTGGGCCGAGAACCGAAGATCGAGGACGCGTGCGTTGGCAACCACCAGGTTGATGTAGTCGCGAATCGGCAGCAACAGGGCCTGCTCGCGGATCAGGTCGGCGGCCTGCATGTACAGCGCCGCGCGCGCCGCGCCGTCCCCCGTCAATTGCGAGCCCTCCAGCAGAAGTCGGTCCAACTCGGCCGAACGGACGTTGGACCAGTTGTAGCTGCCGTCCGCGGTGAAGAACGGACGCAACAAATCGGGATCCGTGCCGAACAGGTTCACGCCGATCAGGTTGTACTCACCGGCGGCCTGCGCTTCTCGGAGGGGCCCGAAGCCGGCGACCGTCTCGATGCGCACCTCGATCCCCAGGCGCGCCCAATCCGCCTGCAGAAGTTGGGCGACCTCCGTGTTCGATCCCCACGGCGGAGAAACGAGCACAAGCTGCAGAGGCTGACCGTCGCGCGCCCGCACCGTCCGCCCTGCTTCGAGCAACCAGCCCGCCTCGTCGAGCAAGCTGCCGGCCGCGCGCGGGGTCATATCCGGGGAGCGAGACCTGCTCCGCGCCCCCCGTTGTGTTCCCGGTGAACGGGCCATCGGCGACGGGGGAGGTGCTGCCGAAGACAGTCCGAACGATCGCCGCGCGGTCGGCGCCAAGGATCAGGGCTTGCCGGACCCTGAGATCGTCCGTCGGGGGCCTGGCCGTGTTGAGAAGGAACTGGAGCGGTTGGCCGGGAATGGCGGCCGGGAGCAGAGTGTAGCCCCCGGCGGAGGACAGCCGCTCGGCATCGTGGGGTGGGATCTCGCCGACGACATCCGCCGCACCGCTCTCGAGGGCCAGGGCGCGCGTCGCCGGGTCGGTGAAGAATTGGAAGGTGATCGTTTCGATCGTGGCCCGGGGCTGCCGGTAGATCGACGGACCCCAGGCGTAGTCAGGGTTGGCCTGCAACGTCAGGTGGTCATTCGGGACGTACTCGACGAAGGTGTACGGTCCGCTGCCGACCTGGTGGAACTGGTAGTCCACCGGTCCCCACTCGGCGAGGGCCTTGGGTGACGCCATGCCGAGGTAGACCTGCGACAGCGAGTCGAGCAGCGGGGCGTACGGTTCCTTCAAGATCAGCACCGCGGTGAAATCATCCGGCGTTTCCACGCGGTCGAACGGGCCGAGCATGAAGGCGGCTTTCTGTGAGTGGTGGTCCGGATCGAGGGTGTATTCCAGGTTGGCGCGGACGGCGGCAGCGTCGAACCGTGTGCCGTCGTGGAAACGCACGTCACGGCGCAGGTGAAAGGTGTACTCGGTTCCGTCCGGCGAGATCGTCCAATCGCTGGCCAATGCGGGGACGAAGGCGCCGGTCTGAGGGTCGAGGGCGACCAGCGTATCGTAGACCGAGCTGAGGGGAATCCCGAGTTCCGACGAGGCGTTGAGGTGCGGATCGATCCCGCTGGGCGACAGGGTCAGGCCATAGACCAGGCTGCCCGAAGGGGCGGCAGCGGGGGCGCACGCCGACAACGTGACCAGCATCGCTGCCAGAAGGGCTCGCAGGCGCATCGCGTGCGTTCCTTTCAGAGCTCGCGCGCCAGGATCATCGAGCCGATCAAGCCGGCCTCATCGCCCAGCTCGGCTGGAACCAGCCGCAGGCCGTCGATGTAAGCCGGATGCATGACGTGCACGCGCAGGGCGCGCTCGATCGGCTCGAAGAACAGCGGGCCGATCAGCGACACGCCTCCTCCGAGGACGATGACCTCCGGGTCGAACGCATGTACCAGGCTGGCCAGGTGCCGGCCGATGGCGCGCCCGGCGTCCTCCAGCACGGAACGCGCCAGAGGATCACCTTGAAGCGCGGCAAGCCCGATGTCGTTGGTGGTAATTGAGTCGGGGCTGCCAGGCAGCCGGCTCATGCTCGAGGGTTCTCCGGAGAGCAGCCTCTTGCGGGCGGCACGCGCAATCGACGGTCCGGAGGCGATCGCCTCCAGGTGGCCGATCTGACCGCATCCGCAGCGCTCGCCGTCGGCGCAAGCCTGCATGTGCCCCAGTTCAGCCGCCAGGCCGGACTTCCCGAGCAGCAGGCGGCCGTCGGTGATCACCCCGCCGCCGATCCCGGTGCCGATGGTCAGGTAGAGCAGATGCTTGGCGCCCCGGCCGGCCCCGTAGCGCAGCTCGCCGAGTGCGGCCAGGTTGGCGTCATTGCCGATGACGACCGGGCAGCCGAACCGTTCGCTCAGCCGGTCGCGCAGCGGCATATTGACCAGCCCGGGCAGGTTCGGGGCGTCGAGGACCAGCCCGCGATACGGATTCAGCGGTCCGGGCGCGCCCACGCCGATACGCTCGGCGCGCTTCCCGGGCGGAAGCACGGCCTCGATGGCCTGGACGATACGATCGAGGACCGCGTCCGGCCCGTGCTCGCTCGGGGTAGGGAGCTTGTGTTGCGCCGTCGCGGGCGGTTCGGCGTTGGGATAGTACGCGGCGCGAGTGCTCGTGCCGCCGAAGTCAACGGCTACAACCGCAGGCATGCGCGCAGTATAGCACATCCGCTTGCGGTTCCGCCGCCGCGGACTTAGAATGCGCCCGTTGTGACTCAGGACCTGAGCCCCGTTCGGCAGCAGTATCTGCAGATCAAGCGCCAGCACCCGGACGCAATCGTATTCTTCCGCCTGGGCGATTTCTATGAGACCTTCGACCAGGATGCCGAGGTCACATCCCGTGAACTCGACATCGTGCTCACCTCGCGCAACGTCGCCAAGGGCGTGCGCGTGCCGATGGCCGGGATTCCCTACCACGCGGTGGAGAACTACCTGGCGCGGCTGATCGAGAAGGGCTTTCACGTCGCCATCTGCGAGCAGGTCGGCGAGACGCCCGTGCGCGGGCTGTTCACGCGCCAGGTCGTGCGCGTGGTGACCCCGGGAACCGTCGTCGAACCCGGGCTGCTGCCTGGCGACGCCAACAACTACCTGGCGGCCGTCGTGCTCGAAGGCGAGTCCGCCGGAGTGGCCTTTGCCGACATCAGCACCGGCGAGTTTGCCGCCACCGAGTTCGCCGCGCCGGATCGCAAGACGGCCCTGCGCCTCGAGCTCAACCGCTTGCGGCCAGCCGAGGCCCTGGTCCCGGAATCATCCGCCGCCGAGATCGGGTGGGACGGGCATCAGACCATCCTGCCGGATTGGCGCTTCGACCTGCAGCGGGCAGACGAACGGCTCCGTCTGCACTTCGGGACGTCGACGTTGGCCGGCTTCGGCCTGCAAGAAAAACCTCAGGCGGCGCGTGCCGCCGGGGCGCTGCTTGCCTACCTGGCCGAGACGCAGGAAGCCGTGCTGCCGCTCCTGACCCGCCTCTCCACGTACACCCTCGACGACTTCATGGCGCTCGACCATGCCACGCGGCGCAATCTGGAGCTAACCGAAACGCTGCGAACGGGAGAGGTGCGCGGCTCGCTGCTCGGGGTGCTGGATGCCACCCTGACGCCGATGGGCCGCCGCCTGCTGCGCACGTGGCTGGGAACGCCCTTGCTGGATCGCACCCGGATCGATCGCCGGCTCGATCAGGTGCAGGCCTTCGCAGCGCACGGGATGGCCCGCACCGAAGTCCGTGGCGCCCTGCGCCCGCTGGGTGATCTGGAGCGCCTCTCCAACCGCGCGAGCGCCGGCCTGGCATCTCCGCGCGATCTGACGGCCTCTGCGTGAGACGCTGCGGCGAATCCCCGCCATCCAGCAGGCCGCCCAGGCGGACGGATTGGCCTCGCTCGCCCCCGTGGCCGGGCAGATCGATGCCTGCGACGATCTGCGCGCCCTGCTCGATCGCGCGTTGGTCGATGATCCGCCGGCGACGCTGGCGCACGTCGGCGTGATCCGGCGCCGGGTTCGCCGACCAGCTGGACAGCGTCGTCGAGGCCTCCCGCCATGCCCGCGAGTGGATCGCCGGGCTGGAAGCGGTCGAGCGCGAGCGGACCGGCATCAAGAGTCTCAAGGTGGGATACAACAAGATCTTCGGGTACTACCTCGAGGTGACGCGCTCGAATGCCGGGGCCGTGCCGGAGGAGTACATCCGCAAGCAGACGCTGGTGAATGCCGAGCGCTACATCACGCCGGAGATGAAGGAGTACGAGTCGCTGGTCTTGAACGCCGAAGAGCGGATCCGCGAGATCGAGTTGGAGGTCTTCCGTGAACTCTGCCGGGAGGTCGGAGCACAGGCGCCGCGGCTGCTGGGCACCGCCCGTGCGCTGGCGCGCCTGGACGTGGTCTCCGCACTGGCCGAGGTGGCCGTGGCCCGAGGTTACGTGCGTCCCGAGGTGGTCGACGAGGACGTGCTCGATATTCGGGACGGCCGGCATCCGGTGGTCGAGGAATTCCTGCGCGACGCTCGCTTCGTCCCCAATGACGCCGCATTCGAGGACGGCGAGCGGGTGCGGGTGCTCACCGGCCCCAACATGGCCGGCAAGAGCACCTACCTGCGCCAGGTGGCATTGATCGTCCTGATGGCCCACATGGGCTCCTTCGTTCCCGCCCGCTCCGCCCGGGTGGGGCTGACCGATCGGATCTTCACCCGCATCGGGGCGCAGGATGAGATCCACGCCGGCCAATCGACCTTCATGGTCGAGATGGTGGAGACCGCCAATATCCTCCACCACGCCACCCGGCGCAGCCTGCTGATTCTGGATGAGGTCGGACGAGGGACGAGCACGTACGACGGGGTGTCGATCGCCTGGGCGGTCGTGGAGTTCGTCCACAACCATCCGCGCCTGCGGTCGCGCACGCTGTTCGCCACTCACTATCACGAGCTGATCCGCCTGGGAGAGCTGCTTCCCGGGGTGCGCAACTACAACGTAGCCGTTTCGGAGGAGGGGGGTCAGGTGGTCTTCCTGCACCGGATCGTGCCCGGAGGGGCCGATCGGTCGTACGGGATCCACGTCGCCGAGCTGGCCGGGCTGCCGCGCCCGGTCATCAACCGCGCGCAGGAAATCCTGGCGCAGCTCGAGGCCGACTCCGGCCAGGTGCGTTCGGATCGCGCTCCGATCCGTCAGTTGGCGCTCTTCCCGCTGGACGATCCGCTGCTGAAGGAACTCGAATCGCTGGACGTGGCGTCTATTGACGCCGCTGGAGGCATTGAACAAGCTGTTCGAGTGGCAGGGTCGATTCGGGCGCACACCAGGCACGCCGCAGGACTGACGGTTCAGAACAATCCGCGCACGACCAGCAGCCCGCCGAAGAGGATCAACGGAACACCGACGATCGCGCCTACGACGGTCGCACTCAGCAAGGCCCCGATCAACACGAAGACCAGGCCAAGGATCACCGCCACCAGGCGGCCGGTCAGGACCAGGATGCCGGTAACCAGTCGCCATAGTGCGACGAAGGGCCACAGGTACCAGGGTGTCTTCTTGGTTTCCGTGCTCATCTTCACTCCCTGATCGGTCCCGCCGGTGACGGGGTATCGAGAAGACCGATCCATGCCGACAAGAATAGCACGAGCCGCAGCGACCGTCCGAGGCCCGGCTGACCGTGGGCTGACGCTCCACCAGCCCCGACGGTCTCCAAGTGTCCTGCACCCATACAGGGGCTTTACATCAGGCAGAAATCCTGCTAAACTCCCGAATCGTAGGTTGCGCGTGAGTTCAGTCAGGAAGTCGAAAGACCACGGCCTGAGCGGACTCTGCTCGGGCCGTGTTGGTAAGGACCGGGCGACCGGATTCCCGACGGCTGACGAACGAAGCAAGCGCCTAACACTCATTTGCCCGAAGGAGAACAGTACGATGGCAGAGCGTGTTGTCGGCACCGTGAAGTGGTTCAACAGCGGGAAGGGATACGGTTTCATCGCCCGTGAAGGCGGCCCGGACGTGTTCGTCCACTTCACCGCCATCCAGTCGGAGGGTTTCCGCACGCTGGAGGAGGGCCAGAAGGTCGAGTTCACGATCGAACAGGGCCAGAAGGGCCCGCAGGCCAGCAGCGTCACCATTCTCTAACGACGGACACTCACACAGAACAAGGCGCCCCACCGAGAGGTGGGGCGCTCTGATTCCCGGGCAGGGCGCACCATCGGTCCCGCGGACGGGCGGCTAGGGCGGCGCGTAGACCCACTCGGCGAACAATGGGGCTCAGATCGCATCCGCACTGTGCTTCGGCCATCCGCTGCAGGTCCTGCGGCATGGCCTCCTGCCAGGAGAAGGCGGCCGTGTAGGCGCGCAGGAACTCATCGAACTGCGCCTCGCCCAGCTGAGTCTCTAGGGCCTCGAAGAAGAGGGGCCCGCGCCCGTAGACAATGGCCGAGTAGGCTGTCTCGTCGTACGCCTCTACGGGCTTCCCGATCGGGATGGGCTCCCGCCCAACGCGATCCCATCGGCCATAGAACGAGGCGCGCATCCCGGCCGCACCGTCCTCGCCATAGCGATCGGCGGCGTACTGCAGGGTGGCGAACTGCGATAATGCCTCGTCCAGCCAGGGGTCCTCGAGCTGATCGTTCCCGACCAGGTTGTAGAACCATTCGTGGGCTGCCTCGTGAGCCGTGACCCACTCGAGCAGGTCCTTCTCGGGCTGGTCGCCGAAGTCCGGCGTGGCGGAGTACAGCCGGTCGGTCAGGGCGAAGGCCCCGGGGTATTCGATCCCCAGTGCGTAGGTCGGCGTCGTCACCACGTCCAGCTCCGTGTACGGGTAGTCGCCGTACTGTTCACCGAAGAACTTGAGCGCGCGACCGGCGATCTCCAGCGTCTGGTCCGCCCTCGCCTCGGTCCCCTCGGCCGAACAGCTGCGGAGCGTTGTGTTGCCGATGGCCTTGGTCGCGATCCGGTACGCCCGGCTGGCGGCCAGGAAGAAATCGCGGGCCGGCCCCGCGGCGAGCAGCACTTCCTGTTGGCCGCCGGACTCACTCCGGGCGATCTCGGATCCCGAGCCGCAGAAGACCAAGTCGACCGGTGCGCGCACGCGCACCAGGTAGAAGCTTGCGTCGGCATAGGTCACATCGCCGTACGGCGGAGGGATCTCCAGGTTCCATCCCTTCGAATCGAACACGGCCACCATCGGGTAACCGTGGGCGTAGGCCAGGACGCCGGAGGCGTTGGCCAGAACTCCGTAGTTGAGCTCGAGTTCCTGAGGTACGCGCACTCGGAAGTCGACGCCGATCACGACGCTGGCGCCGATCGCGAGGGCGGGCGCCAGCGGGATCGTGATCGAACCCTCGCCTTCGCCGTAGTCCGGCTCGACTTCGGCGCCGTCGATGCGGACGGCCGACAAGGTCATCTCCCCGCCGAGCAGGTTGGGCAGCAGGTGAAGCGCCACCCGGTCAAGCGGTTCGGATTCGGTGTTGGTGTACAGGACTTCCTGCGCGCCGTCGACCGTCGACAGATCCGGGGCGATCTCCAGTGCCAGGTGATAGACGCTCGCGCCAGGCAGGCCGCTCAGCACGGGCTGCTGGGATTCGACCAACCCCGCGCTGAAGACGGATCGATCGGACCACGGCATGTCGAACAAAGCCCGGCTTTCGCTCATCCTGAGGTGGGGGTGTAGCGGGAAGGGGAAGGGCGGCGGCGGACCGGCACCCGCAGAGCGCCAGCGATATCACCAGTAGTCGGACGGGTAGGGATCGCATTCGCACCTCCCGAGCAATCGGCCTCGGTCCGCGATGGGCGAAGCAGCTAGCTCGATCCCGAGGCGGCCAGTTCGGCGTATTCCTGGGAAACCGGAGCGGCGTCCTGAATGCCGAGGGTTGCCAGCAGCTCGCTGATCAGCCCCGCCTTCTCCTCGGCGTCGCGGCGCGACCACGTGCGGGACTTGATCTCGATGAAGGATCCGGGCAATGCCGGGTGGGTCACCTGGTCGATGTTGACGTAGAACTCCTCGCCCTTGTAGGTGATCTGCCAGCGCAGCCGGTCCTTGGTGACCTCGGATTCGGAGGTGGGTTTGAAATACTCCCGGTAGAACCGCAGGCTGTGTTTGGCGGGAGCGATGAAGCGCGATCGGGACAGCAGCACCGAGTTCGGATACTCGCCTTCCTTCGCCGGGCCGGTGAGGGTCAGCCGGTAGCGGACGTTGAAAACGTTGCCGGAGACGTCGATGAACTCGTCCTCCCGGTGGCGCAGCCGTTCGGGCACCGCACCGCCGAAGGAGAAGTAGGTGTCGTACTCATGGTAGTGCGCCTTGCGGGTCACCTGCACGCTCCCGGTCTCCAGGGCGTGGAGCACCGGGGCAGCGTCCTCGACGTGCACCTTGAGTTGGACCTCGTAGCTCTCTTCCTGCTCGGCGCCGCCGATGGCGATCAGCTTGGACAGGACGGAACCCTCGCGCGCCAGCAGGAATTGATCGATGCGTCGCGCGTACTCCCCGGCGGCCTCGAGCAGCGGGCTGAGCTGGATGGTCTTCAACTCGCGATGGCGCATCAGCCAGCGGCCTTCGACCATCACATCGGTGACATCCGTCGACTTGGCGGAGTAGATCACCCGGGAGTAGATGGCGTCCGGCTCGCGCTCGAACGGCGGCCAGCTGTGCACCCCGTCCAGGTCCAGCAGGATCAGATCGGCGCGTTTGCCGGGTTCGAGAGTGCCGGTGCGATCGCCGATGTGCAGAGCACGCGCGCCCAGGCGGGTGCCCAGGGCGAGCGTCTCGCGGGCGGGAAGCGCCGTGGGATCGCGGCTGACGGCCTTGGCGACGAACGTCGCCAGGCGGAGTTCCTCGAACATGTCCAGGTCGTTGTTGGAGGCCGGCCCGTCCGTCCCCACGCCGACGTTCAATCCTGCCTGGAGCATGCTGACGACCGGCGCAAAACCGGAGGCCAGTTTCAGATTGCTGGACGGATTGTGCGCCACGCCGGCACCGGCATGCTGGAGGGTGTTGATTTCGCCGTCGTCGACGTGCACGCAGTGCGCCGCCAGCACCTTGGCGTCGAACAGTCCCTGCTTCTTGACCCACGGGATCACCGGCATGCCGTGCTCCGACCGCCATTCGTCCACCTCCAGGGCGGTCTCGGCCAGGTGCGTGTGCAGGGGCACATCGAACTCCACCGCCAGGGCGGCGCACGCCTGCAGGATCTCCGGCGTACAGGTGTAGGGGGCGTGGGGGGCGACCGACGGCACGATCAGCGCGTGGTCTTTCCACCGGCCGATGAATTCGCGCGCCGCTGCCAGGGAGTCTTCGAACGACGCCGCGTCGGGGGTGGGGAACTTGAGGACCGTCTGGGAGCACACGGCACGCATCCCCGCCTCGGCCGTGGCCGCCGCCACCGAATCCTCGAAGTAGTACATGTCGGCGAAGCAGGTGATCCCGCCCCGGATCATCTCGGCGCACGCCAGCAGCGTCCCCAGGCGGCAGAAGTCCGGGGAGACGAACTCACGCTCGACCGGCATCATGTAGCCCAGCAGCCAGACATCCAGTCGGCGATCGTCGGTCAGCCCGCGCAGCAGGGTCATCGGCACGTGGGTGTGCGCATTGACCAGCCCCGGCATGAGCACGCGACCGCCGCAGTCGACCACCTCGGCCGCCTGCCACTCGCGCCGGAGGAGCGCCTCTTCGCCCACGGCCACGATCGTCGAACCGCGCAGCACGACCGCGCCCCGGGGATAGGCGTGATAGGAGTCGTCCATGGTCAGGACGTAGGCGTTGCTCAGGATGCGATCCGCCTGGTTCATGCCCCGACCCTCCGCAGGGCGTGGATTATAGCAGGCGGCTGGCGTGGGTATAATCGTGCCGGAGGCCGGGTATGCGAGCCGTAGACCTGATCGTCAAGAAGCGTGACCGCGGCGAGCTCACGCCGGACGAGATCGCCTTCTTCGTTCGCGGCTTCACCTCCGGGGAGATCCCCGACTACCAGGTGGCAGCCTGGGCGATGGCCATCCTGCTGCGCGGCATGACGCCGGCCGAGACGTACGCGCTGACGCTGGCCCTGGCCAATTCCGGAGATCGCATCGACCTGACCGGCGTCGTCCCCATCGCCGTCGACAAGCACTCGACGGGCGGCGTGGGGGACAAGACCACGCTCGTGGTCGAGCCGATCGTGGCGGCGTGCGGCGTCCCGGTCGGTAAGATGTCCGGTCGCGGGCTGGGGTTCTCCGGCGGGACGCTGGACAAGATGGAGTCGATCCCGGGATTCCGCGTGACCCTGACCACGCAGGAATTCCTCGAGCAGCTGCGCACGGTCGGGCTCGTACTGTGCGGTCAGACGGCCGAGCTGGCTCCGGCCGACGGCAAGCTGTACGCGCTGCGCGACGTCACCGGAACGGTGCCGTCGATCCCGCTGATCGCCTCGTCGGTGATGAGCAAGAAGATCGCTTCCGGGGCCCAGGCGATCGTCCTGGATGTCAAGGTCGGCGTCGGGGCGTTCATGCCGACGGTGCCCGAGGCGTCCAGGCTGGCGCGCTTGATGGTCGATATCGGACGCCGGTCCGGCCTTCGTGTCGTTGCCTTGTTGTCGGACATGAACCAACCCCTGGGCTGTGCCGTCGGCAATGCGCTCGAGGTGCGGGAGGCGCTCGAAACGCTGCACGGGGCCGGTCCGGCGGACTTTCGGGAGCACTGCCTGCACGTCGCGGCCCACATGCTTCACCTCTCCGGGCGGGGAAGCTCGCTGCGCGCCGCACGCCTCCTGGCGAACGAGGCGCTCGGCAACGGCGCGGCGAAGGCGAAGTTCCGCGCGCTGATCGAGGCGCAAGGCGGTGATGCCAGGGTCGTGGATCGGCCGGACCTGCTCCCGCAGGCGCCCGTGAAAGTGAGCCTGCGGGCACCGAAGGCCGGGAGCCTGGCCCGGGCCGATGCCCGCGTGATTGGAATGACGGCCGTGGCGCTGGGCGCCGGCCGGGCGCGCAAAGGCGATCCGATCGACCCGGCCGTCGGCGTCGTGGTGCATGCCAAGGTCGGCGATCGACTCTCGGCCGGTGCGCCCTTGTGCACCGTCCACGCCTCGGACGAAGGCAAGGCACGCGAAGCGATCGAACAGCTCGAGACGGCCTTCCGGCTCTCGTCGCGCTCCGTTCCCGCTCTGCCGCTCTTCTACCGCACGCTTCAGATGAGCCTCGATCGGATGGCCGTTCGCCGCTGGCAGGCCGATGCGCCGCCGGATGAGGCACTCGTGCGCGCCTTGCTGGCCGAAGAGGGCCTGGAAGCGTTCGAATGGGGAAACGCGGCGGGCGAGATCTATCCGCCTCATGTCCATGGATACGACAAAGTGATCTACGTCGTCGAGGGCTCGATTGCCTTCGGCCTGCCCGATGGCCGGGCCAGCTTGCAGGCCGGGGACCGGCTGGACCTGCCGGCCGGCGTGGAGCACTCTGCCTCCGTCGGCCCGCAGGGCGTGCGCTGCCTCGAAGCGCATCGCTGACTCGACACGCGGGCTACGCCCCGCGATCCTGTTGGGGGAGAGCCGACCGTTCCTTCGAGCGCCACACTTGCCCGGCGCGTCTCCGGCAAGGCCGAAGGGACATCGCCTGCGTCAGGGAACGACTTCCACGGTTCGAAGATGCGCTCCGCCGACCAAAGCGGCGCGCCCGCTGTGAACCCTCGAGGATTTCTGAGCCCTAAAGGACGGCCGAACCGGCCTTGCGCGCCAGGTGACCGATGACGGTCGAGAGGGCGAATCCATCAGGGCAGGCGTGATCGCACATGCCGCATCCGCCGCACGAATGCAGCCACCCGTCCTCGAGTGCTCTGGCATGCTCTCCCGACTCCGCCTGGTCCCAGGCCTGGGAGAAGAACGGACATGCCCTCGAGATCCACGTCCGGCAGTTCTCGCAGCCGCGCAGATGGCGAATCAGACCTTGCAGGCTGGCCTGGCCCTCCTCCAGGTGCGACTCGGCGTAGGCACGCGAGCGCTGGCGCCACTCGGTCAGCTTGGTGAGCACTCGTTCGCGGCGGACCATCAGTTCGTCCGGGGGCTCGGGTTGCGACTGAAGTTCCAGTCTGCTGAGCAGATTGGCGTCTCGGATTCCGAGGATCAGGTGCCGGTTGGTCTCGAGGCCAAGCACGGCGAGGTGGATGTCGGCGTCGGCGGGGTAGGGGTGGTCGCACGCCTGGCAGCTCGGGCGGAGCCGGCTTGGAAGGATCCCGCCCTGAGCGGCGAAGTGGAGTGCCTCGTCGGTGATCTTCTCGATGGCCGCGGCATGTTGGACGCGCCAGTCGAAGTCCTCGTGCGGGAAGGTCGCCAGGCAGTCGGGGCTGATCAACAGCAGGCCACCGAGGGCGACATGCTGGCGGCGTGCCAGCTCGCGCAGACTGCGCAGTTCACAGGGCCGCAGGACGGCGCCCAGGCGCTGGCCCGGGTTTTCGGCGACCAGGGTGACGATGTGAGGTGCGGTGTTGAGCACCATCAGCGGGGCGAAGGGGTCGGCGCGGTCAAGCTGGGCGGGAGACGAGAGCAGCGCCGGGCGCGGATCGTCCTGGCCGTCGGCCCAGGCTGGGATGAACATGCCGTCAAGCGAGGCACGATCCCAGACGTGCCGCAAGAACTCACGCGTCGCCTCCAGGGGTCCGGAGGGTCCCACGGGGAGTAGCTTCTGGATGGTCATCCAGCCTCCCTTCGAGAGCTGGCCGTGGGGGCTCAGCTCCCCAGCCGTTCGGTCAGGACCTCGGCGATGTCCTTCACCGCTACGCGCTCGGTGGCGCCGCCGGTGCGGATGGCATCGTCGAACATGATCAGGCAGTACGGGCAGGCGGTGACGATGACCTCGGCGCCGGCGCGCTGGGTGGCTTCCTCGAAGCGCCGCTTGTTGATGCGCGTGTTGGGATCGGTCTCCATCCACATCTGGCCGCCGCCGCCGCCGCAGCAGAACGCATCGGCACGGTTGCGGGGCATTTCGGTGCGCTTCAATCCGGGGACGGCGTCGAGCACGGCGCGCGGCTCGGCATACAGGTCGTTGTAGCGCCCCAGGTAGCACGAATTGTGGAAGGTGACGCTCTTCCCGCTTTCATCGGCGCCCAGCCCCGCCAGCTTGCCTCCCCGAACCAGCTCGGCGAGCAGCTCGGTGTGGTGGACGACGTCGAACGCGGCCCCGAAATGCGGATACTCGTTCTTGATGGTGTTGTAGCAGTGGGCGCAGGCGGTGACCATGCGCTTGAACTTCACGCCGGCAAAGGTCGCCAGATTCTCGCGGGCCATGGTCTGGAACAGGTACTCGTGTCCGAGCCGACGGGCGGTCTCGCCGCAGCAGCCTTCGGCCTGCCCCAGGACGGCGAAGTCGACCCCGGCGCGTTGGAGCAGCGTCGCCAGCTCGCGGCCGGCCTTCTGGCTCCGGGCATCGTAGGCATACGCGCAGCCGACAAACAGCAACACGTCGGTTTCCTCGCCCGGCTGAAGCACGCGCACGCCCAGCTCGCTGACCCACGGGGCGCGCTGCGATTTCTCGATCCCCCACGGATTTCCCCGGCGCTCCATCTGCGTCAACGCTTCGCCCACGGAGCCGGGAACATCACCGGTGGTCAGGGTCACGTAGCGGCGAAGGTCGACGACGGCCGAGACCGGATCGATGAACAGCGGGCACACGGCCACGCAGTGGCCGCAGGTCGTGCACATCCACGGCGCGTCCTTCCCGATGGCCCCGCTCAGGATCGATCGCGGTTCGACGCCCGGTTTCTGACCGAAGGTGGCGTGCGCGTCCTGGCACAGATCGCGGATCAGCGTGCGCGGGTTGTACGGCATACCGCTGATCGCCGCCGGGCAGACGGACTCGCACCGCCCGCACTGGACGCAGGCATCAAACGACACCAGCGACGGAGCGCTGAAATCGGTGGCCACTCCCACGCCGAGCTTCTCGGTGTTCTCGATGTCTTCGATCGTCCCGAGCTCACCGTCCTTGCGCTCGGGGCGCAGGATGATGTTCAGCGGGCCGGCGACCAGGTGGCGCATCTTGGTGTAGGGCAGCAGCGCCACCAGGCCCAGCGAGACGACGACGTGTCCGGCGATCAACCAGCCGTGCAAGGGATCACCGGCGGATCCGCCGAGTCCCAGCCACACCGCGGTGGCATTGCCGATCGGGGACCAGGCGCGCCACGCCGGTTCGACGTCGGCCATGCGCACCGCCTCGGTCAGGAAACCCAGGACGGCGATCGCGGCCAGCAGGATCAGTGCCGCCCAGTCTTCCCAGCGGTTCACCAGATACTTCGGCCGAAAGAACAGGCGGCGCAGGGCGGCCATCAGGACACCGACCAGGATCATGCCGCCGGCGATGTCCATCACCAGTTCGAAGCCCAGGTACCAGGCACCGGTCGGCCAGGGGATGGTGAAGGGCAGGAACAGCGGGTACTGCAGCAGATTGACGATCGTGCCCAGGATCTGGATCGACACGCCCCAGAAGAGCATGAAGTGCATCACGCCCGGATACAGGCGTGTCAGGACGCGGTCCTGGATGACGGCGTGCAGCAGCAGCTCGCGGCCGGCACGCGACCACGCCTGACGGCGGGAGGGAGCAGCCGGGGCCGAGGGCATGGCGGCCGCCTGTGTGGTCACGCTTCACCCCCGATGTAGAGTGTGTTGTCCTTGACGAAGTAGGGGATCGGCTTGAGCGCCTTGGGAGGCGGGCCCTCGATCACCGACCCGTCATCGGAGCGGAAGTAGCCGGCATGGCAGGGGCAGGCGATCACGTCTTCGACGCCGTCGTACTTCACCAGGCAGGCGAAGTGAGTACACACCGCGGTGTAGGCCCGCACCCCGGCGGGCGTGTTGAGCACCAGGGCCGGATAGCGCCCGTAGCTGATCGTGCGCGAGTCTCCGACCTTGAGTTCGTCGGCGGGTCCGACGGCGACAGGCTCCGTGGGGACCTCTACGAGCTTCGAGGGCCAGAAGTAGGCCACCGCCGGTGCGGCGAACGCGCCCAGCCCCACAGCCGCCAACATCCCATTCAGCAGCTTGATGAACCCTCGCCGGGAGACCGGCGCTTGCGTCGTGGTCATGGTTGGCTCCCTATCGGTCTCGTCGGCTGCCCTAGGCGCGCATGCCCATCACGGTCAGGATGGCGATCCCGGCCATGACGACGGCCGACGAGCAGGATACGAATGCGCCGCCCGCGCGGGCTGTCCGTGCGCCGGTCGAAGAACGGCCACAGGATGATGGCGATGATCCCCAGGATCGGGAGCACCACGCCGATGTTCTTGGGGACGTACTTGAGCATCTCCTGCAGGAACACGAAGTACCAGTGCGCCTTGACGTGCAGCGGCGTGTTCATCGGGTCGGCGGGTTCTTCCAGCCCCACGGGCCACAGGCTTCCGAGAACCCCCACCGCCAGGACGATCGCCATCAATCCGATCGTGACCCATGCCTCGGTCTTGATGTGGGTCGGGAAGAAGGGGATCGTCTTGTCTTTGTCTGTGATCTCGGTCATGTCGGTTCTCCGCGCGGGCCTACAGCGGCCGGGCGATTCCCTGGCGCCGGATCATCAGGAAGTGGCCCACCAGGAACAGGAGGATGACGGCGGGCAGGACCAGGACGTGCAGGGCGAAGAAGCGGCTCAGCGTCACCGCGGTCACTTCCCATCCGCCGCGCAGGAAGACCAACGCCAGGTTACCGATGCCCGGCTCCGCGCCGGCAATCTCGGTCGCCACCGTGCTGGCCCAGAAGGCCGTCTGGTCCCACGGCAGCAGGTAGCCCGTCAGGCCGAACGCCAGCGTGATGACGAGCAGGAACACGCCGCTGATCCAGTTGAGCTCGCGGGGCGCCTTGAAAGCGCCGGTGATGAACACGCGCAGCATGTGGGCGACGACCACGACGACCATGCCGTTGGCCGACCAGTGGTGAATGGCGCGGATCGAGGAGCCGAAGAGGACCTGGTTCTCGATGTACTGGATGCTGGCGTAGGCGCCTTCGGGCGTCGGCTGGTAGTAGAAGGCCAGCATGATCCCGGTGATGGCCAGGACGCCGAACAGGGCGAAGCTGATCCCTCCCAGACAGTAGTACCAGGCCGTGGCAAACATCGGCACGGGCTTGGAGAGAACCTTGCCGAGCGGCTCCTTGATGTGGAAGCGCTCCTCCGTCCAATCGACGGCGCGCAGCATCAGCGGCTTCCACGGAGCGCGTGTCGTCCAGTTGCTGGCCAGCCTCCAACCGCCGTAGGCAAACACGGCACCGAAGACGGCGAAGATCATCCAGCGTCCGAACGGGTAGAACAGGGCGGTGATCTCCCCGGTCAGATGACAGTGCTGGCAGGTATCCTGTTCGGCGGGTGGCGGCGGGACACTCCCCGCTTCAGACGCCCGCAACACCGCCACACCGTCGACCGGAAGGGTGGCGACCGCTTCGGCGCGGGGCGCGCGGGCGGCAAAGCCCACCACCATCACGAGCGCGAACGCGAGCAGGAGGAACGCAAGTCTCCGCAACGACATCATGCTCCCTCCCCGGCGACCCGGGCCGATCCTTTGCGCGCGGTGTCCCGCGCCGAGATGCACTCCATGTCTACGTTAACGGAGGGGGCGAATGGGCGGGCAGTGCAAGCCCTCCCGCCTTTGGGCGAGAAACGTCATCGCGGAACAAGCGGAGGAAGATTGTCACCTTCGATTGCGCCGAACGGCAGACGGGAAGGCGGAGGGCGAGGGACCGAGGCCGTGCCCTGGATGCAGGCGGGAGGCAGTGCGCTACCTGTGGCCTGCTGGATTTCCGTCGCGCAATCACGGACACGCGTTCAGGAGATGTTGGTCGAAGGTCTCGGCGAAGGTGTGACGGCCCGAGCCGTCGCACGCCGCGCGGAAGTACAGGTAGGGCGAGGGCTCAGGGAAAGCCACGGCGCGCAGCGACTCGAGCCCCGGATTGGCGATGGGTCCAGGTGGCAGTCCGGCGTAGACGTAGGTGTTGTACGGCGAATCGAACTGCAGGTCCTCAAGGCTGAGGGCCGTCTTCCACCACGCGCCGTCCGGCTGGCGCCCGAGGGCGTACTGCACGGTTGGGTCGGCATCGAGTTTGATGTCCAGCGCCAGCCGATTGAGGAACACCGAGGCGATCAACGGCCGCTCGTCGGTGACGACCGCCTCGCGTTCGACGATCGACGCCAGCGTGACCGCCTGATAGAGCGACAGCCCTTGTTGGGCATACGCATCGCGCAACTCGGCACTCACGCGCCGGTCGAAGGTCTCCAACATCGACGACACCAAATCGGCAGGCTGGCTGTCCTGGGTCAGATGGTAGGTGTCCGGGAACAAGAAGCCCTCCAGCCTGGCCGGGTCGGGAAGCTCGGCGGACAGAGTAGGGGGGAGGGAGCCAGCCTGAGAGGCGTCGAGGAACTGCTGCGGCGTGAGAAGGAGCCTGCGCCGGCGCCAAAGCCTCGGCGATCTGCTCGCTGCGCCAGCCCTCCGGCACGGTGAAGACGATCGCCGGAGCGGATGCATGCTGCAGTGCCTGCGCCAGCTCGCGCGGGGTCATGCCGCCGCTCAGGCTGTAATGGCCGGCCTGGATCGTGCGGTCGGCTCCCAGGTAACGCAGGTAGGCGCGCAGCAAGAGAGCCTCGCCGACGATCCCTTGCTCCTGCAGACGCTGGAGGATTGCGGAGGCCGACTCGCCCGGCAGGATCTCGAGATCGATCGGAGGCCGAGCGTCCCCGGCGGGCAGGTCGAGCGCCTCGCGGCGCAGCGATGAGATAGGTGGACAGCAGGCCGCGCTGAATGGGGTCGAGGGATGGATCGGGCGGACCGAGCGCCGAAGCGGAATCGGTCAGCGTCAGCCCGATCAGAGCTGCCCCGGCCAGCAGCCCGCAGGCCACCGAGACTGCCAGCAGCCCGATACAGGTGCAGCCACGGCTACGGCGTTCGGTGGGCATTCAGGTACTCCTGCAGGATCACCGCCGCCGCGCGCGCATCGAGCATCGGATCATCCCGGCCCCCGCGGCGGGCCGCCAGTGTCGAACCGCTCTCATCCCACGTCTCGACCGGCACCGACGTCTGCTGGCGGAGCGCTTCCGCCAGGCGCAGCCCGCGACGCGCCTGGGGACCGACCTCGCCCTCGGAATTCATGGCGACTCCAACCACGATGGCCCCGGCGCCTTGCCTGGCGACGCGATCGAGAATCCCCAGGACATCCGCGGCGCGCGACGTGTGACGCATCACCTCCAGCGGCCTGGCGATCGTCCGGGTGGGATCACTGATCGCCAGCCCGATCCGCACCTCGCCAGGATCGACGGACAGCACCGGCGACTTCACGACGGCTCCCAGGGCATGCGAACACGAATGCGGACCTCCAGCCATGGCACGACGGGCCACCAGGTCGGCGCCGATTCGATCTCGGCCGGCTGGGACTGCCCGGGCAGCGCGGCAAGCCGGGCGCTGGCCTCGGATGCAGGCATCCCGCGCACCAGGCGGCGGACGGTGGAGGCAGGAATCGGCGTGTAGACCTGCTGATCGGCATGCACCAGCAGGAGCTCGGGACGGGACGGATCGGCCTCGCGCATCGTCCACGCCAGCGAACCCGGGACGGCAACCGCAGAGGATGGGAGCGTCCCGGCCAATGCGAGGCCAGCGGCGACCTGCAGATCCTCCGTCCGGTACACGAGGGCGGTCAACTCGAGGGTCAGGTCAAGCTGCACGGAGTTGGCCGTTGCGCCAATCTCGCGGTCGTAGGTCGCGCTGCGGGGTGCGGACGACGCGCAGCGAGGCGGGCGCCAGCGCTTCACCGGCCTGCAGCCCGTCGTCGATCTCGGACGAAGCGTCAGCGAGAATCTGTTCCGTGAGCAGCCGCAACGCGGTGGCATGATCCCCCGGCGCCACCGCCCCGCGCTCGATCTCGGTTCCACCCGTCAGGCGATCCGGCTGGGCGACGGTCGCGCGCAGGCCCAAGGGCCCGTCGATCGCATCGAGTGAATCCGGCGGGAGATTCCCTGCCAGCCCGGGGCGTGCCGCGACGACCCCCACACGCGCCGAGGCGTCTTTGCCCGGCGGCAGCGTAAGATCCGCGACGGTCGCGAAGCGCAGGTCCGGCCGACCAGCCGGCAGGACGCCGGTGCCGGCGGGCACCAGGATCGACTCGTCCGTCAGGTTGGAGAAGATGACCTCGCCTGATGCCGGCTGTCCGGGTACCTGGGTCTTGCCCGTCGTTGTCACCCGGATCTCGCCCGTCAGCCGCAAGGTTTCCAATCGGGCAGGGATGTGTCCATCCGCATCCGCCGTTTCGGCTCTTGGATCGAGGGTGAGCAGGACTTCTGCCTGCTGCTCGCGCACGGCAGGAGAAATCGTAATCGTCGCCGAGGGCGCGAGCGCCAGCACCGCGCCTGCGAGCACGAGCACCAGCAAGCCGCTCACGGACGTCCGCAGCCAGACGGGGATCGGATGCGGCTGCTCTCGCGGCGGCCGCACCGCGGCCGCCGTCGCGCCGGGACGGGGCGGGGGAGAGATGGTGGGTACCGCCGCCGTCTTCCAGGTCTCTTCGGGCATGCGTGTAGTCGACCGGAAGACCGGGATGCCCAACTCGGCGGCGTGCTCGAGGACGACGGGGTCACGCGTCACCAGGCCGAGTTCGCAGCCCTGGCGTGCCGCCTGGCGCCGGATCAGGACCAGGTCCAACCGCTTGCGCAGGACGCGCGCCCGGTCGGGCCACACGAGCACGACACGCTGGGCTTGTGCCCAGGCCAGCTTGTCCCGGGCCGAGGCCAGGTCTTCATGCGCGTCGAGCTGGAGGATCTGGACCTTCATCGCCGCTCCGTCGGTCGGCCCCCGTGACCTCCGGTGGTCAGCCGAGTTTGGCCTGTACCCACGGACCCACGCGGGCAAGTGCTGCCGGGAGCGCGGAAGCGTCTTTGCCGCCGGCCTGCGCCAGCATCGGTTTCCCGCCGCCGCTGCCGCCGACCACCTGGGCGACTTCCTTGACCAGGTCGCCGGCCTTCCAGCCGCGGGCGACCAGATCCTGCGTGAGCGCGGCGATGATCACCGGCTTGCCGTCGTAGACGGAGGCCAGCACGGCCACCCCGCTCGGATGTTGTTCGCGGAATCGGTCAACCAGTGACGCGGAGGGTATCGGCATCGGCTTCGGGGAGAAGCGCCGTCAGGACGGGAACGCCGCCGATCATCGTCGGCGTCAGCGCCTCGAGGGCGGCCTGCGCCGCCTGGGCTTTCGACGCCCCGAGTTCCTTCAGCAGCCGATCCTTCTCGCCGAGCAACGCTTCGACGCGATCGGGGACGGATTCGGGGGTCGTCGCCAGCCTCTCCGCCGCCGATTCGAGGCTGTGCAGGCGGGTGCGGATGCGCTGCAGCGCGCCGCGCCCGGTGACGGCCTCGATGCGCCGGATTCCCGCGGCGACGCTGCCTTCGCTGGTGATCAGGAAGACGCCGATCACGCCGGTTTCCGGGACGTGAGTCCCCCCACACAGTTCATACGACATGCGCTGACCCGCGCGGCCGATGGTGATCGTGCGCACGCGCTCGCCGTAGGTTTCGCCGAAGAGGGCCATGGCGCCTTCGGCGATCGCCTGCTCGCGCGGCCGCTCGACGATCTCCAGGGGGTAGTTCTCCAGGACGGCCTCGTTGACCAGCGTTTCGACGCGGGCGATCTCGTCCGGCGTCATCGCCTGGGGATGATTGAAATCGAACCGCAGCCGGTCAGGCGCAACCAGAGAACCTGCCTGCCGGGCGTGTTCGCCCAGCACGCGGTGCAGCGCGGCGTGCAGCAGGTGGGTGGCGGTGTGGTTGCGCATGATGTCCCAGCGGCGGCCGGCGTCCACCGCCGCCAGCGCCGGATCCCCCTGGCGCGGGCTGCCGTCCACGACGCGCCCGAGGTGGACGACCAAACCGCCCACGGGCTCGCGGACGTCATCGACGGCGATCTCCCAGCGCGGCTCGCGCACCGAGACGATCGTCCCGTGATCGGACACCTGGCCGCCGGATTCGACGTAGAACGGCGTCTCGGGCAGCACCACCTCGACGATGTCCCCGGGCCCGGCGGCGCTGACGCGCTGCCCTTCGGCGATCAGCGCCAGGACCGGCGCCTCCACCTCAAGCCCGGAGTACGGGTCCCCCCGCACGCCATCGCCGCTCAGTCCGCCTGCCCTTCTGCAGATCGGCGAGCAGCGCCTGGTAGACCTCGACGCCCGCCCCGACCAGCTCGCCAAGCGCCTGCCCGGAGCTCGACGCCTGCCGATGCTGCTCCATCGCAAGCAGGAAGCCCGGCCTCGTCCACTTCCATGCCTTGCTCGCGGGCAATGTCGCGGGTGATCTCGAGCGGCAGGCCGTAGGTCGTGTAGAGCCCCGAGGAGGATGGCCCATCGAGGATCGTCCCGCCTGCGGAGCGCACGACCGCCGAGCTCGGTCCATCAGGTGCGCGACGCCGGTGTCGACCGTGCGCTGGAAGCGCCGCTCCTCGTCGGTGAGCGTCGAGAGGATGGCGGCGCGATGGCGCGCCAGCTCCGGGTAGACCTCGGCGTAGGTTTCGATCGCCGCTTCGGCCACGCCGGCCAGGAACGGCTGCGTGAATCCGGCCTTGCCCCCGAAGCGGCTGGCACGGCGGATGATCATCCGGCAGACGTAGTTGCGGCCGGTGTTGCCCGGCACGACGCCGTCGGCGATCAGGAAGGCGGCGGCGCGCGCGTGATCCGAGATCACGCGGTAGGGCGTGAGCAGCTCCTCGCGCTGCGAGGCGGAGTGCCCGGCAAGGGATTGGATCCTGTCGAACATAGGCTGGATCAAGTCGGTCCGATACGTCGAGCCAACCCCCTGAATCACGGAGACGATGCGCTCGAAGCCCATGCCGGTGTCGACGTGTTTGGCCGGCAGCGGCTCGAGCTGCGTCGGGCTGGAGCGGTTGTACTGGATGAAGACCAGGTTCCACAGTTCGAGGAATCGCTGGCAGTCGCCGTTGACCCGGCACACGTGGCCGGGGACCTGCGATCGGTCGCACGCTTGCGGGCCGAGATCGATGTGGATCTCGCTGTCCGGGCCGCAGGGGCCGGTCTCGGCCATCTCCCAGAAGTTGTCCTTGCGCCCGAAGAACAGCACGCGATCCGAGGACATGCCCGGCTGCTGGCGCCAGACGTCGGCCGCCTCGTCGTCGCGCGGCACGATGCCCTGCTCGTCCTCGAAGCACGTCGCCCACAGCCGGTCGGCCGGCAGGCCCCAGACTCCGGTCAGCAGCTCCCAGGCCCAGGCGATCGCCTCCGGCTTGTAGTAGTCGCCGAACGACCAGTTGCCGAGCATCTCGAAGAACGTGTGGTGCGAGTCGTCCCGGCCGACGTCGTCCAGGTCGTTGTGCTTGCCGGCGACGCGCATGCACTTCTGGCTGTCGGCGACCCGCGAATACGACCGCGTGCCGGTCCCCAGGAAGACGTCCTTGAACTGCACCATGCCCGAGTTGGTGAACAGCAGCGTCTGGTCCCCGCCGGGCACCAGCGACATGGAGGGGACGATGGTGTGGCCGCGCGCGGCGAAGAAGTCGAGGAACGACTTGCGGATGGCGTGACCGGTGCGCGACGGCGCAGGGGATGACGACGGACGGGGCATCGAACCTCCTGGATGACCGAGGATTATAAGCCAGGAGGCGGAGCCGTCCAACGCGTCGTCGAGCGCGGTGGCCGGGGCAGGGCGGCTGTGGTATGCTCGTGCCTGCGATGTCGACCCACCTGCTGCGCGCCCGGGAGACGATCTACGCCGGCTGCCGCCCGACGGACTGCCCCGGCCGGATGCGCCCCGCGCCGAGGTGATGATCGGCCGTCGTGAGGATTGAGATGCGGCAGCGTGGCGCACAGGGTGCCACGCTGTTTCGTTGTCGGCCACGGGAGGCACGAGCATGAGCCCCAGCACGAAGATCGACGAACAGGTCGCGCTGCTGATGCAGGGCACCGAGTACGGCGACCTGGCGCTTCAGGCAGCGATGGCGGCCGAGCTCAGGCAGCGCCTGATCGATGCCGACCGCGAAGGCCGGCGGCTGCGGGTGTACTGCGGCTTCGACCCGCGCACCAGCGACCTGCACCTGGGCCACACCGTCCCGATGCGCAAGCTGCGCCAGTTCCAGGAGCTCGGGCACGAGGTGACCTTCCTGATCGGGCGGTTCACTTCGCTGATCGGCGACCCGTCCGACCAGGACAAGTTGCGCCCGCAGCTGACCGCGGAACAGACGGCCGCCAACGCCGAGTCGTACGCCCAGCAGGCGTTCAAGATCCTCGATCCGCAGCGGACGCGCATCGAGTACAACGACACCTGGCTCTCGAAGCTCGATTTCGCCGACCTGATCCGCCTGGCGTCCAACTTCACCCTGCAGCAGTTCCTGACCCGCGACACGTTTCGCAAGCGCTGGGAGGACGGCGACGCCATCTACCTGCACGAGACCTTCTACACGTTGATGCAGGGCTACGATGCGTACAGCCTGCGCGCCGACGTCCAGGTGGGCGGGACGGACCAGCTGTTCAACATCCTCACCGGCGCGCGGAAGTTGATGGAGTTCATGGGGGAGAAGCCCAACATCGGCATCATCCTGGGGATCCTGCCGGGCACCGACGGCGTGATCAAGATGAGCAAGTCGTTGGGTAATCACATCCCGCTGCGGGCGACGCCGGACGACATGTACGGCAAGGTGATGAGCATTCCGGATGTGGCCATGAGCAGCTTCTTCCGGCTGGTGACGCGCCTGGCGCCGGCAGAGATCGCAGCCATTGAGCGCGGGCTGTCGGGCGGCGAACTGCACCCGCGCGATGTCAAGATGAGGCTGGCGCGCGAGATCGTCGCCATCTACCACGGCGAGGATCAGGTCGCGGCGGCAGAGCAGGCCTTCCGACAGGTCTTCCAGGAGCAGGGGGTGCCGGAGGCGATGGAGAGCTACAGCCTGTCCCCCGGGCAGACGGTCACCGACGTGCTGGTGGCGTCCGGCCTGGCAGCCACGCGCAGCGCCGCACGGCGGCTGGTGGAACAGAAGGCTGTACGGCTCGAGGATCAGGTGCTGGAAGACGCCAGCGCGGTCCTGTCGCTCTCGGGCGAGGCCGTGCTGCGCGCCGGCAAGCGCAAGTTCGTGCGGCTGATTCCCCGGGGTTGAGACGGGATCCGTGCGCAACAACCGACTTCCGAAGTCCAACGGACTTCGGAAGTCGGTTCAGTAGGTGGAGGGATTGGATTTCAAAGGAATGGGGGGAGCGAAGCTCCCCCCATTCCTCTTGTCTTCACCCCCTCTCCGCCGGTGCACTTGACCAGAGAGTCCGCTGTCCGCGGAGAGGGGGCAGGGGTGAGGCCGGAAGGGGCCCGAAGTACCTACGGCTCCAGGACCAACCGGCCTTCGAGTTCTTCTTCCACCTGAGCGCGCGTCCACAACATCGGGTGCAGCTCGCCCTTGCGCCACGGCTCGATGCGGTCATCGTAGTGCGGGCTGCCGAGCCTTCCGGATTGCCCCGGGACCGTCGTGCTCCACGAGCGCGAAAGGTCCTGCAGGTCGATGATTTGCCGGAACGAGGGCGACCACGAGCGGTTGTCGTAGGGCAGTTCGGGTGCGATGGCCGTCTGGCAGGGCGTGTCGGTGTCTCCGCCGATGGGTACCGGCCCTCGGCTGAAGATCCGATCGAGCGGCTTCTGCATCCCCAATGGATGGTCGAACGGGGCGCGATGGATCTTCCCCCACTGCCAGCCGGAAGGCTCTTTCCCGAGTGTTGCGCGTAGCCACTCGACGGCCTCGACGAGGCTGCGCTCGAGAACCTTGTCTCGTCCGCCGGCCTGCTGAACCCACCACGACTTCGGGTCACGCAGCATGCGCAGCATGGCGACCGTATCGTGGCCGTAGAACTCGTGCGACGCGAGCAGGACCGGATGGAAGCCCTGCCCCATCACCCGGGTTGTCAGTTCCTTGCCCAGGCCGGGCTCCAACAGGTTGCGGACCAGCCGGGCGCGCGTGATCTCATACACCGTCCCGCCGATCGATCTCGGCCGAGAGTACGCCGTCCCACGCACACAGCAGTTCGAGCGCCAGGCCGGCGCGCGCGTCGGTGGTCGAGAACCCACGCAGCAGGCCGACGAATTCGATGCCCAGGAAGGCAGGTGAAGTCCGTGTGCAGGGCCCGGAAATCGTCCGGCCCCACCTTGGGCCGTGCGTTGAGCACCTGCTCGATCCGCCGCGCCCGGTATCCGTTCATGTACACCTTGCCGAGCGCGTAGGGATAGCGATCGCCGACCAACTTCTGGTTGGTGGTCACGATCAATCCCCGCCGCGGGTTGAGGGCGTGCGGCATCTTCTCGAACGGCACCTCGCCGATCCACTCGTGATCGGCGCTGTACCCCGGAGCCGGGATGCGCCCGTCGCCCCGGGCGCGGATCGGGACCTTGCCGGTGACCCAGTGCCCGATGTTGCCGTCGACATCGGCATAGGCGACGTTGAGCTGCGGCGCCTCGATCAGCCGCATGGCGGCGACGAATTCGTCCCAGCCCCGGGCGAGGTTGAGCCGATGCCAGCCGGCCAGCGCCGTGCTGCGGCCGCAGCGCCATCGAACACACGGCCAGGCGCCTGTCCGACGCGCCGGTGACGTCCGAGATGATCGGGCCGTGGTGCGTGACCAGGATGCGTTCGACGTGCGGCTCCTTCGCTCCCTTGATGGGGATGCGCTCCTCGATCACCTGCACCGGCTTCCAGCCCTTTCCAAAGCGGCTGCGCGGGAGCGGCGCCGTCTTCGATCTGTTCGACGAACAGGTCCTCGCAATCGGTGAACGCCAGCGTCATACCCCAGGCGATGCGGTGCGTTGTGACCGACGAGCACCATGGGCACGCCGGGAAGCGATACGCCTCCGACCTGCAGCTTCCCCGCCGTAAGCTGGATCTCGTACCACAACCCCGGCAGGCTGAGCGCCAGATGCATGTCGTTGCACAGGAACGGCATGCCGGTTGTCGTCCGCGCTCCTGAGACCACCCAGGCATTGCTGCCCATGGCGCGGTGCAGGAACGGCCCTCGCGCTGCGCGCAGCGCGCCCCTGGCCGAACGCACGTTGAACTCGATCCCGTCCGGCAAGGTCAGCGGGTTCAGGCGCGGGTACTCGATCTCCAGTTCGGCGGCGTGCCGGGCCCCGACCTTCTCGACCATCCAGGCCCGCAGCAGCTCGCCGTACCACGCGTGCGACAACTGCCAGATCATGACCCGCGAGAAGGCCATCGAGTCGTCGGTCGTCCAGGGCTGAGGTTTCAGCCCGATCAGTGTGAATTCCACCGGGGCTCGGTACTCCGACGACGTCAGGTACGCGTTCACGCCGGCGGTGTAGGCCTCGATCGCCTGACGCATCGCAGGTTCGGCGCGGTCCCAATCCGCCTGGCCGAGCCGGCGGAAACCGAACGTCAGGGCCGTGCGGTCGGTGTCGAGTGCCAGGGCGCCGAAGATCTCGCTCAGACGTCCGTTGGCCGTACGTCGGTTGAGCTCCATCTGCCACAAGCGGTCCTGGGCGTGGACGTAACCCTGGGCCATGTACACGTCGCGCTCCGACTTGGCATACAAGTGCGGCACGCCCCAACGGTCGCGCAGGACTTCCACCGGTGCGTCCAGTCCGGGAAGCGTCAATGTCCCGGCGATGGTGGGAAGTCGGCGGCGCCCCATCGAGGTCAGCACGGCGCGAAGCGGGGGCGTGATCAGATCATGCAGGATGGACATCGGGCTCCCTCACAGGTGGATGGCGGGCTGGCAGGGTGGGTCAGCCCGCACCGGATCTTCGGTCCAAAACGCGGCATCGCCGATCAGCCTTTGACGACGGCGACCGGACGGAGGCGGGCGACGCGGGTGGCGATGCCTGCCTGGGTGACGACCTCCACGACGGCGTCGACGTCTTTATAGGCCTGTGGCGCCTCTTCCGCCAGTCCGGAGAGGGAGCCGGCCCGCACCTCGACGCCTTGCGCCTGCAGATCCTGCCGAAGCTGATCGCCACGCACCGTTCGCTTGGCCTGGTGACGGCTCATCGTTCGCCCCGCGCCGTGGCAGCACGATCCGAAGGACAGGGCCATGCTGTCCGCCGTCCCGAGCAGCACCCAGGATGCGGTCCCCATGCTGCCGGGGACGAGCACCGGCTGGCCGATCGCCCGGTAGTGGGGCGGAAGGGCCGCATGCCCTGGACCAAAGGCGCGCGTGGCGCCCTTGCGGTGTACGCACACTCGTTCGGCGCGCCCGGCGATCGTGTGGTCCTCGATCTTCCCCATGTTGTGGGCGATGTCGTAGACCTGATGCAGTTCCCATCGGCGGACGTGCCCACGCAGCACTTCCTCGAACGCGGTGCGCGCGTGGTGGGCCAGGATCTGGCGGTTGGCGAACGCGTAGTTGGCGGCGCAGGCCATGGCGGCCAGATAGCGTCGGCCCTCGGGCGATTCGAGCGGCGCGCACACGAGCTCGCGGTCGGGCAGTTGAATCCCGTAACGCCGGACGACCGGCTGGAGCTCGGCGACATAGTCGGAACACACTTGATGTCCGAAGCCGCGCGAGCCGCAGTGAATCTGGAGCACCAGGTGGCCGGGGAGCAAACCCATGGCCTGCGCTGCCTGCGGGTCGAAGACCTGTTCGACGACATCGATCTCGAGGAAGTGGTTCCCGGCGCCGAGCGTGCCGAGCTGCGGGCGGCCGCGCTCTTTGGCTCTGGGGCTGACGCACGTCGGGTCGGCGCCCTCGATGCGTCCGCTCTCTTCGGTGCAGGCGAGATCCTCGGCGCTGGCCCAACCGCGTTCCAGCGCCCATGCCGAGCCCTGGCGGCACACCCGATCGAGTTCCTTCGTGGTCAGGGGGACGCTACCCTTGGTTCCCACGCCGGACGGACAATGTGCGTAGAGGGCACTGGCAAGCTCACCCAGGTGAGGGCGGGCATCGTCATAGGCGATCGAGCTCGAGAGCAGGCGGACGCCGCAGTTGATGTCATAGCCGATCGCTCCCGGCGAGACCACGCCGTCCGAAAGGCGCGCCGCGGCGACGCCGCCGATCGGGAAACCGTATCCCTGGTGGACATCGGGCATCACCGTGACGTGTCCGACAAGCCCCGGAAGCGTCGAGGCGTTGACGGCCTGGGTGAGCGATTGGTCTTCGAGCGAGGCGGACAGCAGCCGGTCGTCGGCGAACAGGCGCACCGGGACGCGCATATCCTGCCGGAAGCTGGTGGGGATCTCCCAGCTCACCGGGCCGAGGCGCACCAGGTCACCCCGTTCCACCATGGCCTGCCGCCTAGACGTCGAACACGACGGTCGCTTCGAGCCCGGCCGCCGTCTCGGAAACGTTCAGCCCGTGGAAGGTCACGGCCTTGATCGATCGGCCCGGCGAGGCTGCGTCGCCCACCTGAAGGTCGGCGATCAGACGCAGTCCGGGCGAGACGCGCAGCCGGATCGATCGCGGGATGAGTTGCTGCGTCTCGAGCAGGAAATGGAGTTCCTCCAACCAGCGCACGAGCAGGGTCTCCCGATCTGCCGCCATCAGGCGGAGCCGGACGTGCGAGCTTGCGTGCCCAGGGGCCGGGGTGGGGTTGGCCAGGCTGAGCAGTCCGGCAGCGGCCTGCAGGAACAGGTCCGACCAGATCAACCCCGCGGACGCGAATAGCCCAGTCGGCGGTGTGATCGAGGTCCACAAAGCCGCTGGAGGCCATTCCGTCAGTATAGCCCAAGGTCACCTTGAACATCGAACCCGGCGGCGTATAATGGACCGTTAAGGAAACTATGGACCCAACCGGTCTGGAAGAGGGCCTGCGCGCCGTCCTGAACGAAGCCCTGGGGAAGCTGGTCTTCGACCGCGAGTCCCTGGGTGATGTCGGCCGTCGGCTGGCGCAGGAGATCATGCGCGGGGCGCGCAGCGACGACCGCGGCCGGACGTTCTCCCCCGACCAATTCACCCTGACCTTCCACCCCGGACAGATCGCCCTGTTCGCCAGCCAGTTGCCTCAGGCCCAGGCGACCCTGGCGGATGGCCTGGCGAATGTCCTGGCATCAGCAAGACCTGGCTCTGATCCACCCGCCGCACGTCACCCTGGCGAGCGATCCGACGCTTACTTCCCGCGAAATCAGGGCCATCTCCTGGCACAGCCGCGATCCGCTGGCGTTCTCCGCCATGATGGAGACTCCGTCCGACCCCACCGATGAACCGCCGCCCGGAGCCTTCCTGGTCGTGGACGGCAAGCGGCACTTTCCTCTGAGCCTGCCGGTCATCAACATCGGTCGGCGACTCGACAATCACCTGGTGTTGGACGACCCGCACGTCTCGCGCACTCACGCTCAGCTGCGTTCGCAGCGGGGGAAGTTCGTGCTCGTCGACTTGAACTCGACGGGCGGCACACGCGTCAACGGGAACGTCATTCGTCAGCACACCCTCCGCCCGGGAGATGTGATCACCATCTCCGGCATCGAGCTGATCTACGGGCAAGACCCCTCCGGGCCGCCGGAGGCAACGCCCCCTTATGCTCCGCCGTTCGCCCAACCCTCCGACCGCGATCGGGTCACGCCTCTCAACCTGCGTTTCGCGCAGGAACTCCGCGCGCCGACCCGGGAGCTCCCCAAGAAGCCGGTGGACGATGGAAAGCCCGAGGGCTGAAACCCCTCCTCTGCTCGAGCCCCACCCCGGAACCGTCCAACCGCGCATAGACTCGATCGAGGTTCGCTCCAGCGGGCGGGGTAGGGCAATCGCCGCACGCTCCGGGTCAACCGGTCGCTAGGGCGCGTATAATCCGATTGTGACCTCACCGCTCGAATCCCTCGAACGACAACTGGAAGGCCTGGTCGAACGCGCCTTGCCCCGACTGCTGGGCAGCCGACTTTCGACGCCGGTCGTCGCCGGTCAGCTGGCGCGTACGATGGAGGATGGATTGCGCTGGGATGACCGGGGGAAGGGGTTTGCACCGGACCAGTATGCGCTCACGCTGCACCCCGAGGACGTCGAGACGCTGCTCTCCCAGGCGCCGGACTTGCGCGACGAATTGGCGCATGGACTGGCCGAGGCAGCCCGTTCCCACGGCTACTTGCTGGTTTCGGAGCCGGAGGTGACGCTGGCGGCTGATCCGACCCTGGCACGATGGGACGTGCGCGTGGTTGCCTGGCACCGGTCGAGCCCCCTCGTGTTCACCCAGGGCATGCCGCGCGAAGCGCGGACCGAGCCGGGACGCGTGCCGGCCGGGGCCTTCCTGATCATCGATGCCGGCCGGCATTTCCCTCTGGATCGCCCGGTGGTGAACATCGGGCGTCGTCTCGACAACCAGATCATCCTCGAGGACCCGCACGTCTCGCGAACGCACGCTCAGCTGCGCGTCCGGGACGGGCGTTTCGTGCTGTTCGACCTGGGCTCTACGGCCGGGACGCAGGTCAACGGCCGCCGCGCCCAGCAGCATGTCTTGAGGCCGGGGGATGTCGTGTCGATCGGCGAATCGAACCTGGTCTATGGTGAAGATCCGGACGGGCCGCCCGAACTCGACCCCGGCGTACTCGCCTCCGTTCCCACCGCGACCCGCGGGCGATCAGCAAACGCACGTCGGCCGAGCGCCGTCCTCCGAGGACGAATGAGCCCGGCCGTGGCCCTGCTGATCGTTCGCGTGCTCCTGGCCGTCTGCCTGTACTTGTTTCTGGCGACGGCGCTCGCGATCCTGTGGCGCGATCTGCGCCGCGCCGGATCGGGCCTCGCCGTTCCCGCGCCCGCCGCGCACCTCGTCCGGCTTGGGCGTCCCCGAGGCGCCCGGGGCACCGATCCCGCTGGGTGAGATCAGCCTGCTCGGACGGGCGGCGGACAATACGATCCGGATCGACGATCCGACCATCTCGCAGCATCACGCGCGGATTGGCTTTCGGTCCGGGCAATGGATCCTGGAGGACCTCGGGTCCCGCAACGGCACGCGGGTCAACGGCATTACGGTCGAGGGCCCGCTGGTGATCACCTACGGGGACGACCTCCAGTTCGGGGAAGTGATGCTCGGGCTTCGCCCCGGACCCGTCCCCGAGGAGTAGCATCCGGAGACATCAATCCGGTCGACTGAGCCAGGCCGGTACCCGCAATATCCGTGGCGCGGCATGGAGCGGAACGAGGAACGGAGGATCGATGGATCGCAGGCCAGTCTTGGGTGTCATCGGCGGTTCGGGCGTGTATGACCTGGAGGGTCTCGGTTCGGTCGAACGGCGGACGATGACCACGCCGTTCGGGGCGCCGAGTTCCCCGATCCTGATCGGCGATCTGGGCGGGAAGACGGTGGCGTTCCTGGCGCGGCATGGGATCGGGCACACGATCGCGCCCGCCGAAGTCAACTACCGCGCCAACATCTATGCCCTGAAAGCGCTGGGCATCGAGCGGGTGATCTCGGTCAGCGCCTGCGGCTCCCTGCGCGAAGACTACGCGCCCGGCGACGTCGTGATTCCGGATCAGCTTTTCGATCGGACGGTCGGTCGCGACAACACCTTCTTCGGGGACGGTGTGGTCGTGCACGTCAGCGTGGCCGAGCCCTTCTGCCACGATCTCTCGACGGTGCTCGAAGGCAGCCTCGAACGCTCGGGGGGCAACGTGCACCGAGGCGGCGCGCTGGTGACGATTGCCGGCCCGCGCTTCTCGACCCGCGCCGAATCCAACACCTACCGCGCCTGGGGAATGGCGATCATCGGTATGACGACGTGCCCCGAAGCCTTCCTGGCTCGCGAGGCGGAGATGTGCTATGCGGTGATGGCGCATGTCACCGACTACGACGTCTGGCACATTGCCGAGGAGCCGGTGACCGTCGAAAGGGTTGTGCGGACGCTGCAAGCCAACACACGCCTGGCCCAGGCGGCGATCGCCGCGGTGGTGGAGGGGCTCCCCTCCGAACGCACGTGTGACTGCGGCATTGCCCTGCAGGACGCCCTGATCACCTCACGCAGCCACGTCTCGCCCGAGGCGCGGCGCAAACTGGCCCTGTTTCTTGGACGCTACCTGGATTGACTCCGAAGGCAGCACGCGCCGGCGCGAAGCCTGGCTGCTGGGTATCGCCTTCACCTTCCTGCTTCTGACCTCGCTGGCATCGCTGCTCGCGCCGGCGGTCCGCGAAGGGTCGTGGGCGGCCTTCGGGTCGACGGCGCGGGCGCTGCTCGTCCTGCCTGTCTGGGCGGCGGCGGCGATCGTTCTACACCGGCAGCTTTCGGCGCGGCACCCGGACCGTGATCCACTCCTGCTCCCAACCGGTCTGCTGCTTGCCGGCTGGGGCGTGCTCCTGATCCTGCGTCTCTCGCCCAACTACGGCCTGCGCCAGCTCGCCTGGCTGACGGTCGGCACGATCCTGGCCTGGGTCGTCCTGCGACTTCCGGCCGATCTGCGCTGGCTTCGCCGCTACCGCTATGTATGGTTGGCAGGCGGTGTCGCGCTGACCGCCGCGACCCTGCTTTTCGGGACCAATCCGTCCGGTGGGGAAGAGCGACTGTGGCTTGGGTGTTGCGGAATCTATCTTCAACCCTCGGAGCCGCTGCGATTGCTGCTCCTTGCGTACCTGGCATCCTTTCTCGCCGATCGGCTCGCGTTCCGCTGGGCGGAGAACCGGCCCGGCCTGCGCAGCGCGCTCCTGCCGTTGTTCTTCGTTTGGGGGATCTCGATCGGGATCGTCCTGGTGCAGAAGGATCTCGGAACTGGAACGCTCCTGCTCAGCCTGCTGGCGGTCATGTTGTACACAGCCACCGATCGCTGGCAGGTGCTGCTCATTGCGTTTGGTCCTGGCCGTGCTGGGCGCAGGTGCCGGGTATGCGCTGTTTGACGTCGTGCGCCTGCGTGTCCTCGCGTGGCTCAATCCGTGGGCAGACCCGTTGGGCGGGTCGTATCAGGTCATCCAGGGGCTGATCGCCTATGCCTCCGGAGGGCTCTTCGGCCGCGGCCCGGGGATCGGGGCGCCCGGTCTGGTGCCCATCGCCGTGAGCGACTACATCTTCGCCGCCGTCGGCGAGGAGTGGGGACTGACCGGAGGCCTGGCGTTGATCGGGCTGCATGCGCTGCTCGTACAGCGCGGCCTGCGCATCGCCGGGCGCAGCGCGGACCCCTTCCGCGCTCTCCTGGCGGCCGGTATCGCGGCGGCCTTCGGTCTTCAAACGCTCATGATCCTGGGCGGAGTGCTGCGCCTGCTGCCCATCACGGGGATCACCCTTCCGTTCATTTCGTACGGCGGCTCGTCGCTGATCACCAGCCTTCTCGGCCTGACCCTGCTGCTCGTCCTCTCCGACGGCAGTCACCGCAGCCGCTTCGCCCGGCCCGTGCGCGTCCTGCACGCAGGGATCACACTCGGCTGGATCGGGCTGGCTCTGGCCCTGGGATGGTGGACGATCGTCCGCGGACCTGCACTCACCACTCGCACCGACAACCCCCGCCGCGCGCTGGCCGAGCGCGTCAACGCCCGCGGTCCGATCGTGGACCGGAACGGCATTGTCCTGGCCGAGACTGCCGGCGAACAAGGGGATTACCGCCGTGCCTATCCACTCGGAAGCGCAGCGGCCGCCGTCGTGGGATACAACTCGGCCCGCTTCGCCCAGGCCGGCATCGAACAGAGCCGCGATGAAACGCTGCGCGGTGAGGTGGGACACGATGCCCTCACCACATGGTGGCAGCACCTGACCCAGGGTACGCCGCCGCCCGGCCTGGGCGTGCGGCTGACGCTGGACGCCGGTTTGCAGGCCTCGGTCGCGCAGGCCCTGTCCCCGTATCGGGGCGCAGCGGTCGTCCTGGAAGCATCGACCGGCAACTTGCTGGCGCTGGCCTCGTCGCCGGGCTTCGACCCGAACACGCTGGATGAGGATTGGGAGACGCTGACGGCACAGGCGGATGCGCCCCTGCTTGAATCGCGGCGACGCAAGGCGTCTACCAGCCCGGGATGATCTTCGCCCCATTCCTGCTGGCGCAGGCAGTCGACGACGGCCTGATCTCTCTGGATGACGCGGTCGAGTCGCTCACCGCACCGGTGGCGGTCGATGGTGACCAGGTCGATTGCGCCATCGAGCCTCCGCCGGGCGGTGCTCGCGGAGACGACTCCCGACTACGCCGTTGCGCTGCGCTACGGATGCCCTGCGTCGCTCGGCCAGTCTCGCGCGGCAGCTCGGGGCGGCAGGGATTGTGAATGCGGTCTCGGCGTTCGGATTGACCGAGGCTGCATTGCCCGAACTCGAGGCGGCCGCCGCGGCGGTCGAGGCCGGACTACCTGCCCTTGGAGATCTCCGGCTGGAGGCCATCGGCCAGGGGGTATTGGGGGTCTCACCTCTGCAGGTCGCTCGCGCCTTCGCCGCTCTTCGCTCGGGCGGGAGCCCTACCGGAAGTGCGGCTCGTGGACGCACTGCAGTCGCCGGATGGCGAGTGGATCGACACTGCCCCGACCCCGGCGTCGCGTTCCGTGGTCTCACACGAAGCCGCCATGCAAGTTCTCCAGGCGCTCGAGCATGAGCCGAACGGGATCAGCGCCATGGGCGCGTCGGCTGCGACCGGCGCCGGTGGCCGGCGGCTCAACTGGTTCGCCGGGGGCTCGCCCGAGGGGCAGCCCGGGGTAGTCGTGGTCGTCGTGCTGGAAGATGGGACGCTGGGCGACGCGTGGCGGATTGGTCTCCAGGCTCTGACTTCTCTGGATGCCTGAAATCAAGTACCTGAGGAGTCGTCCGCAGGCATGGGGGGTCGGGGATGGACGTCGGGGGCAAGCCTTGACCGGTCCAGCCGGACCCGCTACAATGACTGTTCGTGGGTGAGCGATAGCCGATCCCGCCGGCCGGGCCCCCAGTTGGGGCGCACCGATCGGCGGTTGCGTGTCTGCCGTCACCCGGGTGTCGGATGTTCGAGGCTCTGACCGAGCGCCTTCAGCAGGTCTTCCGCGGATTGGGCCGCCACGGCAAGTTGCGGCCCGAGGACGTGGACGCGGCGCTGCGAGAAGTCCGGTTGGCGCTGCTCGACGCCGACGTACATTACCAGGTGGTCAAAGACCTGCTCGAGCGCGTCCGAGAACGGGCGCTCTCGGAGGAGGTCGCCAGGGCGCTTAACCCCGGCCAGCAGGTGATCCGCATCCTGCATGCCGAGCTGCTGGCGCTGTTGGGGGAGCCCGGGCGTTTGGCCCTGACCGGCCCCACGCCGCGAGCCGTGTTGCTCCTGGGCCTGCAGGGCTCCGGCAAGACGACGACGGCTGCCAAGCTCGCCCGATGGCTGAGAAGCCGCGGAGAACGCGTGGCGATGATCGCCGCCGATCCGTACCGCCCGGCCGCGGTGGAGCAGTTGTCGCAGCTGGGTGCGGAGATCGGCGTCCCGGTCTTCCATTCGCCGGGGCTTTCGCCGGTGGAGACCTGCCTTGCAGGGATGGAGTCGGCCGCTCGGGGCGGGGCGAGCGTCGTCCTGATCGACAGTGCCGGCCGGTCGCAGCTTGACGGTGAGATGATGGCCGAGGTCGAAGCCATCGCCGATCGCCTGCGGCCGGTGGAAGCGCTGCTGGTCGCCGACGCCATGACCGGCCAGGAGGCCGTCAACGTCGCCCGCGGGTTCCAGGGGCGCGTGCGGCTGACCGGGTTGATCCTGACCAAGATGGATGGCGATGCCCGAGGTGGGGCGGCCATCTCGATGCGCTCGGTCACGGGGGTGCCGATCAAGTTCCTCGGCACGGGCGAGGCGCGCGAGGCACTCGAGACGTTTGAGCCGGACCGCATGGCATCGCGCATCCTGGGGATGGGCGATGTCGTCGGCCTGATCGAGAAGGCACAGGAAGCCTTCGATCAGCACGAAGCGGAGACGGCAACCTCCCGGCTGATGAAGGGGGAGTTCAGCCTGGAGGACTTTGCCGAACAGCTGGCCCAGATGAGGAAGATGGGGCCGCTGGCCAAAGTGCTGGAGATGTTGCCGGCGGGATTGGCCGGCGCCGGGAAGAACCTGGACGGCGAGGCGGCCGAACAGCAGCTCCGCCGAACACAGGCGATCCTTTCGTCCATGACGCGCAGCGAACGGCGCGTCCCCGACGTACTCAACGGGAGCCGCAAGCGGCGGATCGCCGCCGGCTCGGGGACTACGGTGCAGGAGATCAACCAGCTCTTGCGCCAGTACCAACAGATGCGCAAGCTGTACAAGCAAGTGGGTAAGCGCGGTCTGGGGAGTCTGGGATCCCGGCTGCGATGAAGCCTGCCAGCCAGGCGATCGGTGTGCGGTGCGGCCGTCCTTCCGGCCACCTCCGCTGTACACCGCCCGCAGGGCCGGCCCGAAACTCGAGACAGAGAGAAGGTCAACATGGTTCGGATTCGTTTTCGACGTGAGGGCTCACGCCATCAGCCGTTCTATCGCATGGTGGTGGCGGAGAAGGAAAGCCCGCGGGACGGGCGCTTCCTCGAGATCATCGGCCACTACAACCCGCGCACGCAGCCGGCGTCGATCGACGTCAAGGAAGACCGGCTGATGCACTGGATGAAAGCCGGCGCCGTGCCGTCCGAGTCGGTGCAGCAGGTGCTGAAGACCTGCGGCGCGTGGGGGCGGTGGGAACGCGTGCAGCAGGGCGAGGAGGTCGAGGCGGTGCTCTCCAGCCGACCGGCCGCCGCCGTGGTCGACCCACGGACGCGCCGCGTGGCCGAGACGGCCGCCAAGCCATCGAAGAAGCAGGCCAAGAAGGCCGAGGCTGAGCCGGCCGAAGCGTAGTCCCGGCTCGTGAGGGCAAGAGCATGAAGGAATTGATCGAGTACATCGCCAAGTCGCTGGTGGATGACCCGATGCAGGTCCATGTCGTCGAACACGGTCGGGGCAAGGATGTCCGCCTCGAGCTGAAGGTCGGCGAAGAGGATATGGGTCGGGTGATCGGCCGCAGCGGCAAGGTGGCGAATGCCATGCGCGTCCTGTTGCGCGTGGCGGCCGTTCGCAGTGGTGCGCGGGCTTCGCTCGACATCCTGTAGGCCATGCCGCGCAAGCGTCGGCCTGAAGTCGAATCAGCCGCCCGACCGTCGGGGGAAACCCTGGCGGTCGGGCGCATCATTCGTCCCCACGGCGTGCGCGGCGGGCTGCTGTTCGATGCGTACTCCGAGCTGGTGAGCGTGCTGGTGCCGGATGCCCAGCGTGTTCGTCGGCGAGGCCAGGCAGCCTGCCACCGTCATCGGGGTGCGCAAGCACGGGGAGCGCTACCTGTTGGAGCTGAAGGGCTGCACGAGCCTGGAGGCCGCCGAGGCATGGCGTTCGGCCGAAGTGAGGGTGGCCGTGGAGAACGCCCCGGCGCTGCCCGCCGGCACCTACTTCCACTGGCAGATCCTCGGATTGACGGTGATCACCGATGAGGGAGTGGTCCTGGGTCAGGTGGCCGAGATCCTCCCGACCGGCGCCAATGATGTCTACCTGGTGCGCGGCGAGCGCGAGATCCTGCTGCCGGCGACACAGGAAGTGGTGCTTCAGATCGACCCGGCCGCCGGGCAGATGATCGTTCACCTCCTTCCGGGTCTCGTTCGAGTCCATCCGTCACAAGCGCCCGACCCGCCCCTCGCTCCGAATGCTCCTGGTCCCTGTCGTACCCACATCGCTAGGCACGTGTTCCCCGCCAGGCGGAGAGAGGCCGTCCCGCAAAGTGGGAGGAAGGGACCCTAAGGTACCTCCCTTCGCAGGCCTTGAAGGGTCTGCGCATCGAATGGGTTATGGCCTCGACGGAGCGCTTCGATCCAGCCCTCGCGTGTGCGAGCATGCTGGGCGTAGAGCTGAGGGGCGTTGACCTTCGACAACTCCAGGAACCGTTCGAACTCCTTGACGGCCTCCTCCAACCGTCCGAGCAAGGCAAGAGCCAGCCCCCGGCTGTCGTGGCTGTTGCCGGTCAGGTCGAGCCTGACGGCCTCGTCGCAGTGGGGCATTGCTTCACTCGGCCGGCCCTCGAGGCTCAGCGTCCAACATAGGGCGTTTTGCACCCCCGGGGCCTTGGGGTTGAGTGACTCGGCCATTCCAAGGAGTCGAAGCGCTTCCTCCGTTTCGTCGGTCTGTTCGCGAAGGAGCGCAAGCGCAAGGTTGAACGGAGCGGGTGAGAAGGCAGGATCCAGAGAGATTGCAGCCCGCAGGTCTGCCTCAGCCCGCTGGATGTCGCCGGGCGAATCCCGTCGGAGATAGGCAACCCCGCGGTTGTTGAGGATCGAGGTCGAGCCGGGCAGGCGGTCAAGGGCTTCCGAGTAGTAGCCAAGGAGCTGATCCCAATCGGGCTCAGTCTTCATCGCCTCCAGCGAGGCCAAGTATGAATACGCCGTCGCCACGGCAACAGGGTCTTCGGGCGGAGAAGCCAGGGCCTGGCGGAATGCGGCTTCAGCTTGTTCGGGCCGATCCGTCCAGTAGTCGACTTGGCCGATCACGTACAGGGCCATCCATTGGACGTCGGCCGGAAGGTCGGAATTGACCGTTGTGTTGAGCAGAGAAGGCTCGGCGAGAAGCCAACGCTGCTCGCCGCCCTCGATGGAGAGGCCGGGGGGATACGCGGAGACGTGGGCTACGACCCGCCCGCTGTCATACTCCCCCCAGACCACCACGGTCGCGCCAGATAGCTCCGCACGCTCGGACGCCGCATCCTGGTCCCTGATCGTCTCGGGCCACAGCTCCACTCGGATATCTTCCAGCCCTGCGGACGTGAACGCCCCCCCAAGTGCCTCTCGTAAGCGGCCGGCCACATTGAAGCCCGCCTGAGCCCCAGTGTAATTGGCGAACTCGCTGACCAAGACCAGGACTTCGCCAGGAAGCGCGGGCTCTGGTCGATCTCCACGGCCCGCCCGTGTCCAGCCGCGTGTCGCCATCCGTATGGCTAAGGTCACCCCGGCAATCACCAGAATCAAGACAAGCAGGGCGGCGGCGAGTTGCCGTGGGCTCAGGCGGATCAGCTTCGTCTGGATGAGAGATCGGAGAGCACCGGGGGGTTGGCCCTGAGGCGCAGTCGTCCTTGACGGGCGGGCTAGTTCCGCACGCGCATGGGTCGTCGGCAAGGTCTCCAGAAGGTGTCGGGCGGATGGGTGCATCCGACTCAGGCGGGAACCCTGCCGCGAGGAGCAGATCATCGCGTTCCCCGGGATTGAGGCGCAGCAGGCTGGCGAGGCTGAGGATGTCCTCCCGTCGGCGCGGGGCCCGGGTTGTGCCCTCACGCCAGCGGAAGACCGTTTGCCTGCTCACCCCCATCCGCCGCGCCAAGATCGGCGTCTGGTGATGCCGACGCGTTCGACGAATTCCGATAGGAGGGCAGAGAAGGATTTCACCGCGCCAGCCCGGTTGCGGCGGATGCAACGCAAATGTAGCACATCTGGTTCTTGTGGTGGGCGCCTGGGAGCAGAGGATGGGGGTGGAGTGGGATTTCCCATCCAGGAGGTTCCGATGAAGATCACACGGAGAGCGGTTGTCTGGTTCGTGCTGTGTACGGCCACCGTCGTTCCCCTCGCCGCATGCGGATCGGCCGTCGACGCCTCGAGGGCGTATAGCCGGGGGGCGATCAACAGCGGGATGATCGTGCCCGCTGACTCGATCCGCGTCCACGAGTACCTGAACCACTACGAGCAGAGGTTCCCGGAGCCCACGGACCATGCGGTGGGGCTCGATCTCCGCCTGGGCAACCCATACATCCCAACGTCTGGGGGCGATGTCTGGATCCAGATCGGATTACAGGCCGCGAAGGATGATGCGGACGAGCGGACTCCGGTCAACCTGGCCCTCGTCCTGGATGTCTCCGGTTCGATGTCGGACCCGAAGAAGATGCCGTACCTCAAGCAATCCCTGGGTGTGTTCCTGCAGGAGCTGCGCCCGGAAGACCGGGTAGGCATCGTCGCTTACAACGATGAAGCCTTCCTGCTGCGGCCGGTCGACTTGGTGGGCAGCGATCCATCGATTCGCAGCGTCATTGAGATGCTCGAGCCCGGCGGGAGCACCAATCTGCACGCCGGCCTGATGATGGGCCTGGCAGAAGTTGAACGGACATTCGACCTGCGCCGCAACAACCGCGTGATTCTGCTGACCGACGGGATCGCCAATGTCGGAGAGACCGATCCGGATCGGATCGCTGCCGGCGCCCTGGCCTACAACCAGCGCGGGATCAACGTCTCCACGATCGGGCTGGGGTTGGACATGAATGACTCCTTGCTCAGCACGCTCGCTCGCCAGGGTCACGGCGCGTATCACTTCGTTGACTCGGCGCAGGAGATGGATAAGGTCTTCCGTGAGGAGGTTGAGGGTCTGCTCCAGAAGGTTGCCAGCGAAGTCCGTGTCTCGATCGAGGTGTACCCGGGCGCATCGTTGACGATGATCACTGGACTGGACGGTGTGCCGCCGGCACGCGGGGCCGAAGTCATGCTGCAGGACATGGGTTCCGGAGACAGCCAGGTCGTCCTGGCCCAGGTGCAGGCCCTCGGCGCCCTGCAGGGCGAGCAGACCTTCGCCCGCGTGACCCTCCGCTACCTCGATGTCTTCGCTCAGAGTTCCCGCGAAGCGGCGTTCGATCTTCGGGCGCAATTCGGCGGAGCCTCGAGCTACGATCCGTTGGGTGATATCGAAGTCCGACGGAACGCAACCATCGTACGCTCCGCGCAAGCGCTCCGGACCATCGACGGGATGTGGCAGCAAGGGCATTATGAGCAAGCCTGGCAGGTGGCGGCCAACATGGAACGCGAGCTGAGGGAGGTGGCTGCTCTGGCCGGCGACGCGCAGATGGTGGAAGATGCCGACCTCTTTCGAAGATATATGTTGACGCTGGCAAGCGCGCTCGGTTATGACCCGGCAGCCACCGCTCCCACCTACCAGCCTGTTGAGGAGGGAGAGACGCCAAGGTGGGGCAATGTCTCACCGCCCGACCCCGCCTTGCCAACGGTCGAGGTACGTTGACCCAAGGAAATGGCAACGCCATGCCTTCTGGCTGGCGCCCGAATGTCTTCGCCAGATCGTCGAGCCGTCGCTCACCTGCATTGGGCGACGGCCCGAATCCTTCTCCTCCGCTGCACGGGTGGTGTGGGGTCGCGGTTCCCCGGCCAAAGCCTGACGTGTTGGTCCTGAGCCACCGCCGCGCGCCCGATACAAGGCAGGCCGGCCGGTCTGCTTGCCGGTGCCCGGTGGCTGTGATACACTCCCCGGGTTGACGGACGCCCAAGATGGCCAAGACGCGAACCGATCAGATGGTGGATCGCCTTCGGAATCTCCAGGGCAGCACGCCCGATGTGGAGGCCTCCGCGGTGGTCAGCGTCGACGGTCTGATCATGGCCTCGTCCCTCCCGGCCGGCGTCGAAGAAGACCGGGTCTCGGCCATGTCGGCGGCCATGCTCAGCCTCGGTGAACGCATCGCCGGCGAGCTCGGCCGGGGCAATCTGGACGAGGTCTACATCCACGGAAACGAAGGCTACGTCCTGTTGATGGCCTCCGGCATGGATGCGGTGCTGACCGTGCTGGCGCGCGAGCAAGCCAAGCTGGGGCTTGTGCTGCTGGAGATGCGCCGGGCGGCTCAGGACCTGGAGCAGTTGGTCTCATGAGGGCGCCGAGGCGCAACCCCGTCCACGACGGATGAACCGGTGGGGAGGTCACCGCAAGACGGACCTCCCCACCGCCTTTAACGGGTCGGGCCGCAGGACGATCGGGTGCGAAGCTGCATGGAGGCGACGAGATGACCAAGTACATCTTCCTGACGGGCGGGGTGGTGAGTTCGGTGGGCAAGGGCGTGACGGCCGCGGCCCTCGGCCGGCTGCTCAAGGAACGCGGGTTCCGCGTCTCGATCCAGAAACTGGACCCGTACATCAACGTCGATCCGGGGACGATGAGCCCCTATCAGCACGGCGAGGTCTACGTCCTGGACGACGGCGCCGAGACGGATCTGGACCTCGGTCACTATGAGCGCTTCACGGATACCAGCCTGAGCCGTGTGTGCAACGTCACGACGGGGCAGATCTACTCCGAGGTGATCGCCCGCGAGCGGCGCGGGGACTTCCTGGGCGGGACGATTCAGGTGATCCCGCATATCACCAACGAGATCAAGCACCGCATCGGGCTGGTGCCCAAGGCGACCAACGCCGAGATCGTGCTGGTGGAGGTGGGCGGCACGGTGGGCGACATCGAATCGCTGCCCTTTCTCGAGGCGCTGCGCCAGATGCGCTCGGAGCTGGGGCGCGAGAACACGGCCTTCATCCACGTCACCTGGCTGCCGCACATCGGCGCCACGGGGGAGCTGAAGACCAAGCCCACGCAGCACTCGGTGCGCGAGCTGCGCTCGACCGGTATCTCGCCGGACGTGATCGTCGCCCGGAGCGATGAGCCGGTGGCCGAGGACCTGCGCACCAAGATCGCCCTGTTCTGCGACGTCGATCCACGGGCGGTGATCCCGGTGACGACGACCTCGGTCCTGTATGAGGTGCCGCTGCTGCTCGAGCGGGAGGGCCTGGGCGAGTACATGACCACCCGGCTGGGGTTGGAGAGCCGGCGTGTGCCCGACTGGACGGCCTGGGAGGAGCTGGTGGAGCGTTCGCGCCAGCCGCGGCCGAAGGTCCGGATCGCCCTGGTCGGAAAGTACGTCGAGCTGCAGGACGCCTACATGAGCGTACGGGAGTCCGTGCGCCACGCGGCGCTGTCGGTGGGTGTGGATGCGGAGATCCTCTGGCTGCACTCGGCCGAGCTGGAGAAGGGCAAGGGCTGGGACGAACTGAGGACGGCGGATGGGATCATCGTCCCGGGCGGCTTTGGCTCGCGCGGCATCGAGGGGAAGATCGCCGCCGCACGCCACGCGCGCATCGAGAAAGTTCCCTACCTGGGCCTGTGCCTGGGGATGCAGCTGATGTGTGTCGAGTTCGCCCGCACGTTTCTCGAATTCGGAGAACGCCAATTCGACCGAGTTCGATCGGGCGACACCGCACCCGGTGATCGACCTGCTCCCGGAGCAGCGCGGCATCGGGAACCTGGGCGGGACGATGCGCCTCGGGTTGTACCCGTGCCATCTGGAGCCCGGGACGCGCGCCGGTGAAGCCTACGGCCAGCCCATCGTCGAGGAGCGCCACCGCCACCGCTTCGAGTTCAACAACAACTATCGCGAGGTGCTCGGCGCGCAGGGGCTGGTCTTCTCCGGGATGTCTCCGGACGGCCGGCTGGTGGAGATCGCCGAGATCGCCGACCATCCCTTCATGGTCGGCAGCCAGTTCCACCCGGAGTTCCTCTCGCGGCCGAACCGCCCGCATCCGCTCTTCCGGGCCTTCGTGCAGGCCGTCGCCGACCGGGCGGGCGTGCTCTCGACCGCCGCCGTCCGCAGCCCCGAACCGGCGACCAGGACCTAGCGCCGTACGATCGTGGGGAAAGCGGCAGGGCCACGGCGTCGCCGTGGCCCTGTGGTTTCGGAGATCGGACCTGAATCAGTTGGACTTCGGTGGTTCCATCTCTTCGGGTGAACGCAGAGTGCGCTGACGTTCGGCGTTCAGCTTGGAGATTCCATTCCGCGCCTGGCCGAGCAGCCGGTTGAGTTCGCCCTCCAGCGCTGCCAGGGCGTTGATGATGTAATCGTCGGCCTCACTCCGGATCGACTCAGCGTCCACACGGGCCTGCGCCAGAATCTGCTCCGAGCGGGTCTGGGCCGCCTGCACGATGGCATCGCGGCCCATCAGCTCATCCACCTTCTGTTTGGCCATCCCGATGGTGCGGTTGGCCTCCTCCTGCGCCTGCGCCAGCACCCGATCTCGCTGGGCGATCACCTGCTGAGCTTTCTTGACCTCGTCCGGAATCGAAATGCGCATCTGGTCCACGATCTCCAGGATGCGGTCTTCGTCGACGATCACGCTATGGGTGAGGGGGATCGGACGGCTCTCGTTGAAGAGCTCCTCCAGGCGATCCACCAGGTGCAGGATGTCCATACTTCCTCCGGTCCACCTCGTTGACCCAACAGGTCAGGGGTCCCGGTGCAGGATTCGGGCCGAAGCCTACACCGAACGGCTTGCGGGGTCAATCCGGCCTAGTCGCGCAACTCCGTCAGCGGCACCACGCGGGAGCCTTCTTCCCCGAGCTCGCCGAACCGCTTGCGCAGGGCGGCGGCGACGTGCGGGGGGACCAGGCTGCTGACATCCCCGCCCAGCGAGGCGATCTCCCGCACCGTGGTGCCGGAGAGGAAGCTGTGCTCTTCGCTGGTGATCAACGCCATGACCTCGATATCCGGCGCCAGCCGGTGATTCGAGAGGGCCATGCGGAACTCGTGTTCGAAATCGGAGAACACGCGCAGGCCGCGCACAATGACCTTGGCCTTCACTTGGCGGCAGAATTCGACCGTCAGCCCCGAATAGCCCACGACCTTCACCCCCGGCTGACCGTCGAATGACACATGGGCCATCTCCAGGCGGTCCTCGGGGGAGAAGACCAGCGTCTTGAGCGGCTTGTCGTAGACGGCCACGATCAACTCATCGAACAGGCTGCGGGCGCGCAGGGCGATGTCGATGTGGCCGTTGTGGATCGGGTCGAAAGTTCCCGGGAATACTGCTCGGACCATCAGCTGATCTCTCCCTTCCCGCCGGTCCAGAACCGGGCGACCGCGGCACTCAGCTCCTGGTGCTCCGGGGCGGCCAACCCCGGGTCCGACCTCGAACAGGCGCTGCGCCTCGCGCCGCGCCTTCTCAATCAGGTGAATGTCGGTCAGGCGTGCCATGCGCAGCTCGGCGAATCCGGATTGGCGCGTGCCCAGGAAGTCGCCCGGGCCGCGCTGCTCGAGGTCGAGCTCCGCCAGCCGGAACCCGTCCCCGGTGGCCTCCATGGCCTTCAGGCGTTCACTGCTGGCCTCGTCCTCGGTGTCGGGAAGCAGCAAGCAGTAGGAGGCGTACTGGCTGCGTCCCACGCGGCCTCGGAACTGATGCAGCTGCGCCAGGCCGAAGCGGTTGGCGCCCTCGATCATCATCACCGTCGCATTCGGGATGTCCACCCCCACCTCGACCACCGAGGTGGAGACCAGGATGTGCAGCGCCCCGGAGCGGAAGGCCTCCATCACCTTGTCCTTCTCGTCCGGGCGCATCCGGCCGTGGAGCAAGCCCACCTTGCGCGTGGGGAACACCTCGTCCTGCAGCCGCCGCTGTTCTTCGACGGCCGCCTTGGCGTCGATCTTCTCGGACTCTTCGATCAAGGGGAAGATGACGAATGCCTGGCGACCCTGTTCAATCTGGGCTTCGATGAATCGATGGGCGCGCGACCGTTCCGGCGGGCGCAACACACGCGTCTCGATCGGCTGACGGCCGGGGGGCATCTCGTCCAGCACGCTGACGTCCAGGTCGCCATACAGTGTGAGCGCCAGCGAGCGCGGGATGGGCGTAGCGGTCATCACCAGCAGGTTGGGGTTGTTGCCCTTCGCCCGGAGCTCCGCCCGCTGATCGACGCCGAAGCGGTGCTGCTCGTCGATCACCGCCAGCGCCAACCGCTGGAAGACGACCGGATCCTCGAGGAGAGCATGGGTGCCCACCACAACCTGCAGCGAGCCGTCGGCCAGCGCCCGACGCACGGCTTCCTTCTCCGAATCAGGCGTGCTGCCCAGGAGCAGCCCGATCCGCTCGACCGGGATCGAGCACGCCGTGGGGAGAAGGGCGCGGAGCGTCTGGTAGTGCTGCTCGGCCAGAATGCTCGTGGGCGCCAGCAGGGCCGATTGACCACCGTTAGCGGCGACGATTCCGATGGCGCCGGCGGCGACGACGGTCTTCCCGGAGCCGACATCGCCCTGGAGCAGCCGGTTCATCGGCCGACCGGAGGCCAGATCCTGCCGAAGGTCATGCAGGACAGTCTGCTGGGCACCGGTCAGCGCGTAGGGCAGGGCCGAGCGGAAGTGCTCCACCCAGCCATCCTCGACCGGGAGTGGGTCTGTGGTCAGCGCCGTCCAGTCCTGCTTCTGACGGAGCACGCCGAGCTGCAGGTACAGCATCTCGTCGAAGGCGAGCCGCGCCTGGGCACGCTGCAGCGACTCGGCGCTATCGGGGAAATGCACCTGCTGCAGTGCCTGCGGGAGCGGAATGACGCCGGCCGACTGACGGACGGACAGCGGCAGCGGATCCGGCACGCGGGAGGCGTAGCGCTCGACGACGGCGTTGACCACCCGGCGCAGCCACTTCGGCGTGATGCCCGCCGTCAGGCCATAGACCGGGACGATCCGATTGGTGTGCAGCTGCTGCCGCTCGAGGGGCTCCCATTCGGGGCTGCTCATGGTCAGCTTGCCCAGGTACTGGTCGACGCGGCCGGAAAGCACCACGGCGCGGCCCGGCGTGAGCTGCTGCGCGATCCAGGGCTGGTTGAACCAGGTCACGCGCAGGGCGCCGCTGCCGTCACTGACCACGGCGTCGATCAGCTTCATGCTCCCACCCCGGATCGGGCGCAAGTGGATCTCCTGCACCGTTCCGATGATGGTCACTTCCTCGCCATACCACAGGCGGTTGATGGTCTTCAATTGCGAGTAGTCGTCATAGCGCCGCGGCAGGTACCACAGCAGGTCGCCCAGAGTCACCAACCCGAGGCGGGAGAGTGTCTCGGCCGACTTGGGGCCGATGCCGGAGATCGTCGTCAGCGGCGCGCCAAGGGCGGCGGGCCCGGATTGAGCCGGCGGCACTCCAGGCTGCGCTTGCGCCATCGAGGGTGCCGGGCGCCGGGGTGCATCGGCCGAGTCCGGCATGTCCTCCGGTTCGTCGTCTTCGAGGGCGTCCTCCATCCAGTCCGCGTCCTCACCTGCCTCTGCGCGTTCCCAAACGCCGCGAACCGCCTCGTCTGATGCGGGCTCGGGGGCTGATGCGGCCTCCGGCACGGACGGCGCGACCGACGGAACAACAGCCTGCGATTCCGTCGGGATCTGTCCGCGGAAGGCGCCGGCGATGCATCGACCGGGACAGGCATGTCACGCGCAGATGACTCGGTGCGGACCGAGGTGGGACCGGCGACTGGGTCTGGATCGTGGGCAGGACGAGGGGCAGGGGGTTGAGGCTCGGCATGCGGGGTCACGGCAGGGGCACGACCAGGCGTCGCGGCCTGGGTTTCGCCGACCAGGTCCGGGTAGGCATTCCGCAGACGAGCCCCGATGCCGCCCAACACATCTTTGCGGGAGGCCGGAGTGAGTTGCGGATAGTCACGCAGGCGCGAGACGACAACCTGAATGACGGTCTCCGGCACATCCTGCTGACGAGCTTCCTCCTGCCAGGGGTCGAGCATCTGATCGAGCCCCCCGAGAACCGAGCGGTTGTCATAGCCGCGGTCGGCCTCCAGGCGCAGGAACTTGAGGAGCTTCTCGATAACAGGCGGCATCCGGCTTATCCTGGCGGAAGGAGATGGGTGCACGAACAACGATGGGAGAACCGGGTTGAGCGCGACATCATCAGGCTAACAGGGCCGCCAACCCGATCGAACTCTGGGCCGACGTGGGCACCGATGACCGTGGTGACCTCGACGACGATCGGCGGCCGGGGGCACAGGTGATTCAAATCGCTGCCCAGCGCCGCGGCCTCTTCGGGAACGGCCGTGTGCAGGATCGCCAGGCGGCGCAGCGGTCCCCAGCCGGTGGCCAGCGTGCGCAGCGTCTCCAGCGCCCGGGACCGCGTGCGCACGCGCTCAAGACGCCGGATCGTGCCGTCGACAACCTCGACCAGCTGCTTGATGTTGAGCAGACCCCCGAGGCTTGCCCGCAGCCAACTCACGCGCCCGCTGCGGCGGACGAACTCGAGCGTGTTCAGCATGGCGATCAGGCGCACCCGGTCGCGTGCCTGCCGGGCGACCTCCGTGACCAAATGGATGGAGTTCCCTGCCAGGGCGGCGGCGGCCGCCTCCATCGCCTGAAAGCCGAGGCCCAGCGACACCTGGCTGCTGTCGAAGATTCGCACCCGGTCTCCGAAGTCCTGCGCCGCCTGCGCCGCGGTCTGCAGCATTCCGCTCAGGCGCTCCGACAGGTGGATCGACAGGATGTGGGTCGCTCCGGCGCGCAGCAGGCTCTCGTAGGCGGCGGCGAATCGTTCGGGGGATGGCACGGCCGTCGTGGGCAGGCCGTCGAGCGCCAGCATGCGTCGATAGAGATCGGTGCGCGAGAACCCCTGGCCGTCGACGAACGTCCGGCCCTCGACGGTGAGCAGCGCCGGGATGACGGTCAGGTCGAGCGCGGCGACGTCCTCGGCCGGGACATCAGCGGTGCTATCCGTCACCACCGCCACGCGGCCGGCGAGGGAGTGGGTCACAGGCCCTCCTCCTCGGTCTCCAGGACGACGATGCCCAGGGCGTTCAAACCGACGAAGGTCGCCAGGGAAGGGCCGTAGGTCAGCACGGAGATGGGCGTGCCGGAGTGCATCGCCTGGAGGCGCTCGATGACCTGTCGGGTCTCCTCGGTCAGAGGCGTCTGGCTGTGCAGCAGGGCCAGGTGGTCGACGGTGGAGAATTCGGTGACGAACTCGAGCAGCTTCTCCAGCGCCCGCGTGCGCGACCGCACCTTCTCCATGGCGACGATGCGGCCATCCTCGATCGTCAGGAAGGGGATGACGCCGAGCATGTTGCCCAGGACGGCCTGCGAACGGCTGACGAGCCGGTTGCGCTCGAGGTACGACATGTCGTCCAGGAAGAAGACCGTGTACAGCCGCGGCATCATCCCGCGCACGATGCGGACGATCTCGTCGGCCGGGGCGTCGCGCGCCGCCGCCTCTGCCGCGGCGCGCACGAGCAATCCGAGGCCGAGGGACACGGCCTGCGAGTCGATCACCTGGATGTTGCACCGGCCGAGAAAGTGCAGGCTGGCCTGGCGGGCATTCTCGTAGGTCCCGGTCATCAGCGACGACGTATGGATGGAGACGATCTGGTCGGCGTCCTTCTGGAGTTGCGTGTAGATCTCGGTGAAGGCCTCGACGCCGGGCGGCTCGGCCACCGGGGCAGGGCGGCATTCATCGAACAATGCCTGGGCGGCGGCGAGCTCGGCGTACGGGTCGTCGGTCAGGGTTGCGCTGCCGCAGCGCAGCGTCATCGGCGCCACGGTCACCGGATGTCGGTGCAGGAAATCGGGGGAGGAGAAGCGCGCGGCGCTGTCAGTGACGATGCGGACTCGGGCCATGATTATTCCAGGGAGGCGATGAACTGGTAGTGAGGTTGCCCGCCGCGCACGATCTCGACTTCCAGGCGCGGCCAGGTCTCGCGAACGCGGTCGGCGATCTTGTTGGCTTGGATGGCGGTCAGACCCGCTCCATAGTACAGGCTGATCAGTTCGGCCTGCTGGGCTCCTGCCTTGTCCAGGACCTGGAGCAGAACGGGCTCCAGGTCGTCGCCGGACACGGCGAGCTTGCCGTTGAGCAGGCCGATGACCTGGCCCTCCCGAACTTCGACGCCGTCGAGTTCGACGCTGCGCGTCGCCACCGTCAGCTCGACGGTCCGAATGTCCCCCACGGCCTGGCGCATCGCCTCGCTGACCGACTGCAACTCGCCTTCGGGGTCCAGCGCCAGCAGGGCGGCAATTCCCTGCGGGACGGAAGTCGTCGGGACGACCGCCAGTGACTTGGCCGTCAGGCCCGAGGCCTGCTGGGCGGCGAGCACGATGTTCTTGTTGTTCGGCAGGATGATGACCTGGTCGGTGGGGAGCGACTCGACGGCGGACAGGATGTCTTGCGTGCTGGGATTCATCGTCTGGCCGCCCTCGACGATCGCGGCCACGCCCAGGCTGGCGAACACTTCGGCGATGCCGGATCCCGGGGCGACGGCCACGACGGCCACCTGGCCCGGCGTGACCGGAGCGAGCTTGATGGCTCGGGAGCTTGCCTGCACCGATTGCTCGGCCATCTGCTCCATCAGGTTTTCGAACATCACGCGCTTGATCGTCCCCAGCGTCTCGACGTATTTCTCCGGCTCGGCCTTGGCACTGCTCGGGACATGGATGTGCATGCGGTAGATGCCGTCGCCCTCGCCGACCTGGATCGAGGTGCCGATCTCCTCCAGGCGCGCGTAGAAGCCCTGGACGTCGAGCGGCGCCGACGGCCGGAAGTCGATGACGACTTCCCAGTCCTGCCCCGGCTCGACCGACTGGGCGGCGTCCTGCAGCTTGAGGGCGCTCAGGGGTTGGACGGAGGCCAGGGCCTGATCGAGCGGCAGTCCGTAGATGTCGCGCAGCATCCCTTCCAGGATGAAGAACAGCCCCTTGCCGCCGGAATCGACCACGCCGGCATCGCGCAGTACCGGCAGCAGATCCGGCGTGCGCTGGACGGATGCGTCGGCCTCTTCGACCACCCGCTCGAGGATCTCGAGCGCCGAGGAGGCGCCGGCATCCACGGCCTCCTGCGCTGCGCGGGCGTTGTCCTTGGCCACGGTCAAGATGGTTCCTTCGACCGGGTGGACGACCCCCTTGTAGGCCGTGTTGCGGGCCTCGTGGAAAGCCCGGGCCAGAAGCGCGGCGTCGGCCGTGGGCTCGTCGTCCAGGGCACGGGCGAAACCGCGCCAGAGTTGGGAAAGGATGACCCCGGAATTCCCGCGGGCGCCCATCAGAGCGCCGTGGGCGACGGCCTTGGCGACTTTGCCGACCGACGCCTCGTCGGTGTCACCCATCGCGTCGATCGCCGACTGCATGGTCAGGGTCATATTCGTCCCGGTGTCCCCATCCGGCACCGGAAAGACGTTCAGGGCGTTGACGAGCTGCTGATTGGTCCGCAGCCACGTGAGGCCCGCTTCCGTCAACTGCCGCAGGATGCGGCCGTCGATGATCCGGTAGCGCTCGCCAAGTTCGCGGCGCTGCTCCTCCGGGGGGCGCGGGCCTCCGTTGCTCATGCGGGTTGCTCCCCTGGCCTCAGTCGACGTTGCTGACCCGCAGGTCTTGAACGTGAATGTTGACGCAGCGGATCGACATGCCCAGGGCGCGCTCGACCTGATAGCGCACGGTGTGCGCCACACTGTCGGCCACGGACGAGACACGCGTGCCGTATTCGACGACGATGTACAGTTCGATGCACACCTGGCCGTCGACCATCCGGATCTCCACGCCGTGGCGGGGGTCGCGTGCGAGCAGATAGGCGATCCCGTCAACCAGATTGCGCGACGCCATCCCCACCACTCCGTAGGACCGCAGGGCGGCCTGCGAAGCCAGGGTGGCAATGGCCTTGTGGGTGATCACCACCCGGCCAGGGGGCTGAGGGGTTTCGCTCATGCGTACGGTGCCTCCGCGGCACATCCAGTGCCGTTGATCGTCGATCGGGGTCTTGTGGTAAGATTAGCGCCGCTCTGTCAGACCCAGGTCGTCCTGAAAGGATCGAGCTCCGATGGCAAGTTGTGAACACTGCGGCAAGACAACGACGTTCGGTCAATCGCGCAGCTTCTCCATGCGCGCTACCCGGCGAACCTTCCGGCCGAACCTGCAGAAGGTTCGGGTGATGGAGGGTGGCCGGCATGTTCACCGGACGCTGTGCGCCAAGTGCATTAAGCGCCTCGCCCGCGTGTAGACAGGGCCCAGGCGACTGCGCGCACGCTCGTTACGTCTTTCGGCCGCCCTCCGGGCGGCCGAGATGCTTTCTTAGGCCGGAATCCGCTGGATCGAGGCCCGCAGGCTCTGCATCCCCGGGCGGATCCCTTCCGGATGTTTGAACACGGCGCTGGCGGCGATCAACACGTCGGCACCGGCCTGCACTACCTCGGGCGCCGTTTTCGGTGTGATGCCTCCGTCGACCGCGATCCGGGCGGACGTCCGGCCCTCGTCGCGCCACCCGCTGACCGTCCGGATCTTGTCCAGGAGCGGGATGTACTTGCCTCCGGAGAATCCCGGGTCGACGGTCATGATCAGGATCAAGTCCAGCGAGGGCAGGACTTCCGAGAGCGTGCTCGCCGGCGTGCCCGGGTTCAAGGACGCCCCGGCCTTGATTCCCAGGCCGCGGATCGACTCCAGGGTGCGGTGCAGGTGGGGACAGGTCTCCTGATGGACCGTTAACCAGTCGGCGCCGGCCTCCGCAAAGGCCTTGACCAACCGCTCCGGCGCCTCGATCATCAGGTGTACATCCAGCGGGAGGCGCGTCGCCCTGCGACAGGCCTCGACAATGAAGGGCCCCATGGTCAGGTTGGGCACGAAGTGCCCGTCCATCACGTCGATGTGGAACCAGTCGGCGCCTGCCTGTTCTGCTTCCTTGAGTTGATCGCCCAGGCGAGTGAAGTCCGCCGACAGGATCGATGGGGACAGCAGGATCGGTTGCGCCATATCCCTATGATACCTTCCCGCTTCGGACTTTACAAGGCGTGCGCCTGGCGACCGGCGGGAAGGTCTCGGACTTCGCCGCGGGCTGTAATCTGGCTGTAAGGTGGTTCTGAAGTCAGGCTGTAGGATACTGAAGATGCTCACTGGAAGGTCGCGGGCCTGGTCCCCATGGCGTGGGACCGGGGCGCGTGCCATCCGTTGCCGCGAGCCGGAGTCCATGCATTGGTCGTGACCGATGCCGCCCAGATCGCTAACCTCCTCGCCGGCATGCCGGCCGGGCTGGCGGCTCTTGCCCTGGGGCTGCCGCTGCTTGGGTTCCTGGGACGCACCGGGAGCTCTGGAAATGGTGGACGACCTCCGCGCCCGGAAGCGCGCGTGACCGAGCTCGAACATGAGCTCGAGCGGCTGCGGACCGTGATCCGCCAAACGGCGAGTCTGAACGCCACCCTGAGCTACGACCGCGTCCTCGAACGCATCCTGGACGTCTCTGCTTCGGCGATCATCAACGGAAATCCTGAGGACCGGCAGCTGATCAGCGTCCTGCTGTTGGTCTCCGGCGATTCTCTGGAGGTCGCGCTGGCCCGCGGGCTGACGACGGCCGACCAGCGCGTCCGACTTCGAGGGGAGAGCGGTGCGATCGAGCGTGCCCTGACCGGTGGCAATCTGGTCGAGATCGACGATCCCGGGAAAGATCCCGAGCTGCAGCGTTTCGCCGCCATGCACCAGTGCCGGTCGGGGGTGTGCCTGCCCCTGGTGGTCGGGCTCGAGGTCTATGGCCTGCTTCTGTTCGTGCATCCGAACCCGGCCTTCTTCTCCGCCGATCGGGTCGAACTGCTGGAGTCCATCTCTCAACAGGCCCTGGTCGCGCTGCAGAACGCCAAGCTGTATCACGATCTGCAGCAGGAGAAGGAGCACCTGACCGAGGCGCAGGAGGAGGCGCGCAAGAAGCTGGCGCGCGATCTGCACGACGGCCCCACGCAGTCGGTCGGGGCGATCGCCATGCGGGTCAATTTCGCCCGGCGGCTGATGGAGCGCGATGTCAAGGCGGCGGCCGATGAGTTGTACAAGATCGAGGAGCTGGCGCGGCGAACGACGAAGGAAATCCGCCAGATGCTCTTCACCCTGCGTCCGCTGATCCTGGAGTCGGAGGGCCTGGTGGCGGCGTTGCGCCATCTGGCCGGCAAGATGGACGATACGCATGGCCAGCAGGTCCTGGTCGAGGCCGAACCCGGCGCCGTGGACGACCTGGAACTCGGCAAGCAGGGCGTCTTGTTCTACATCGCCGAGGAAGCGGTCACCAACGCGCGCAAACATGCCAAGGCGACCCACATCTGGGTGCGGCTGAAGAAGTCCGGCGACCTGCTGACGCTGGAGATCCAGGACGACGGAGCCGGGTTCGATGTCGCGCAGGTGGCGGCCAACTACGAGCAGCGCGGCAGCCTGGGGATGATCAACCTGCACGAACGGGCCGAATTGCTGAACGGCTTGATGCGAATCGATTCGGCCCGCGGCCAGGGCACTCGGATCCTGGCGCTGGTGCCGCTCACCCCGGAAGAGGCCGATCGGCTGCACCGGCCCGGGTTCAAGGCCTGACCCTCGCACCATCTGCCTGACGGCTCACCGATCCCCACCGTATCGCCATCCTGGTTCCCGCCTTCGCCGTCACGGATCCAATCGCCTACCTGCTGGGAAGACCCGTGTCATGAACAGGATTCCGGGAGGGAGGGGGTGTGCCTGCCTGCGTTGGACGAGGGGAGCGAACCGGGCTGCGCGCGCTACGTTGGGGGAGCGTCGCGCGGAGGCTCCGCCTGGCTGGTCGCCAGTTGCCCGCAGCCGGCCTGGATATCGATCCCGCGACGCATGCGGACGGTAGCCGGGATCCCGTGCGACTGGAGCGCCAGGCGGAACGCCTGGGCACGATCGCGGGCAGTGGCGCCGCCGGTGTAGCCCCTGGTCGGGTTCAAGGGAATCAGATTCACGTGGCAGAGTAATCCCCGCGTCAGACCGGCGAGAGCGAGCGCCTGGTCCTCACCATCATTGACGCCCTCGATCAACGCCCACTCGAAGCTGATCCGCCGGTGCGTGTTCTGCACATACCGGCGGCAGGACTCGAAGAGAGGCCCGAGTGGATAGCGTCGGTTCACAGGCAGCAGGCTCGAGCGCAGCTCGTCGGTGGCGGCGTGCAGCGAAACCGCCAGGTTGATCTGCCGTTTCTCTGCCGCGAACCGATCGATCCCGGGGATCAACCCGACGGTTGAGACCGTCATCCGCCGTTCCCCGAATCCAAACCCATCGGGATCGTTCAAGCGATCCAGCGCCGCCATCGTCGCCTCGTAGTTGTGGAACGGCTCGCCCATGCCCATGACGACGATGTTGGTCAGGCGCTCACCCGTCGCCTGCAAGCGGCGCGCGTAGGTCATCACCTGCGCCACGATCTCGCCCGCTGTCAGGTTGCGCTGAAACCCCATCTGGCCGGTGGCGCAGAACACGCACGCCATGGCACATCCGACCTGCGTGGAGATGCAGATCGTTCGGCGCCGCTCATAACGCATCAACACGGCCTCGACCCGTTCACCGTCGGCGAGAGCGAACAGGGTCTTGCTCGTGCCGCCGTCGGACGAGGCTGCCTCGGCAAGCGGCCGCAGTCCCTCAAAGTCCAAAGCTTCGGCGAGCCGTTCCCGAAGAGGGTGCGGCACGTCCGACATGGCCTGCGGCCCGGATGCCAGTCGCGCGTACACATGCTTCCACACCTGCCGGGCGCGGTAGTCCGGCTCTCCCCACTCGTGGAATAGCGCAGTCAGCTCCGGGAGAGGTCAGGTCGTACGTCAAGCGACGGGTCACGCTCGCCTCGTCAATCGAACATCGCTCGCTGGACCGCCGGCAGATCCTCGAAGACCCAGTCGGGTTGGTGCGGGCTGGCGGCCAGGATCTCGCGCGTCGTGACGCCCGTCAGGAGAAGCCCCGTGGGCATGCCGGCGCGCTGGCCCCCGAGGATGTCGGTGTCGATCCGGTCGCCCAGGACCAACGTCGCCTGTGCCGGCGCCTGCAGGACATCGAGGGCCTCGAGGAAGAGCAGCGGCTCGGGCTTGCCGATCAGGAGCGGACGACAGCCCGTGGCCGTCTCGAGGGCGGCGATCAGGGCGCCGGCGCCGGGAACCAGCCCGCGTTCGCTGGGGAACGTCGGGTCCTGATTGGTGGCGACGAACATGGCGCCAGCCCGGATGGCCAGTGCGGCTTCCGTGAGTTTCTGCCAGGTGAAGTGGCGATCGAGTCCGGCGACGACGGCCTGCGCGCCAGCGGCGTGCTGCACCAGTCGGAAGCCGGCCTGCGTAAGCGCCGTCGTCAGGCCTTCCTCGCCGACGGCGAGCATCGGGGTGCCGGCGGGGAATTGGTGCCGAAGGAACGACGCCGCCGCATGGGCCGAGGTCAGCGTCTCTTCCTTTCGCAGGTCGAGGCCGAGGGCCTTGAACCGGCGGGCGATCTGGGGATAGGTGGACGTGGCATTGTTGGTGGCCAGCACGAAGGGGATCCGTCGCCGCCGCAGAGGCGCCGAAGAACTCGGCTACGCCCGGCAGCGGAGTCTCGCCCCGCCAAAGCACGCCGTCGATGTCACTGATCACGGCGCGGATCGCATGCAAGTCGATCATCCAGGCTCCCGGCAATCTGTCCGCGCGAAATCGGGCGCGGTGTGGGTTGGTCTAGCCACCGAAGCGGTCCACCAGGAACTCGAACACCGGGCGGTCGATGCACAGCGCCTCAAAATCGGTGCGGTCCTCGAAATTCTCCCGCCCGATGAACTCACGCAGCGCCTGCTGCGCCGGCGGGTCGAGCCGATCCTGCGGCTCGCCCGTGAAGCCCGCATGCCGGCGCAGGATCGACAGCAGGCTGCGCGCCACCGTGCCTTCCAGAGGGAGCTTGTCTTCGGCCGCGCTCTTCCCGAAGTACAGGTGATGGAGCTTGAGCAGCGCCGAGAGTCGCTCGAGGGGGGCGGGGTCATCGTCGACGCGGTAGTCGATCCAGCGGTCGTTGAAGCCGCCATATCCGGCCTGCGCCCGAACGACCAACAGAGCGGCGCTCTGTCGACCGCGTCGATCACCACCTGCCGCATCGCCGGCCACCAGGGCGGCCAGCGAGGCGGTGGGCAAGGTCACCGGGTGCCGCGTCGAATCCGGCGGCCATCGCCTGGATGACCTGGGGTCCGGCCAGAAGGTTGCCCTGCGCGGCGAAATGGCTTCCGGTCAGACCACCCGCCCAGGGCTGGCAGTCCGCGCCGGTGAAGGTCGCCGGCTGACCGTGGGCATCGACCATCCCGGCCTGGCGCTGATTCTGGCTCGGGTCCTGATCGAGCAGCGAGCGCAACGCGTGCTCGGCCGACTGTCCCTGACGCATCAACCGCAGCCCGTTCGGCCCGTAGGTGGTGTTGGCGTATGACTGGGTGGCGACTGCGCCGGAGGCCGCTTCCGCCCACGGCACGACCGCCCCCACAGCGGGAAACTTGGAGGCGACCGCAACGCCCCAGGCCTCATCGTCCGGGTCGTAGGCGACGATCGAGAACGTGGCGATGCATGGCGTGGCCTGCCTCGGAAGCGAGATCATGGGAGCGGCACGCAAGGGCGCATCCGATGGTTCGGCGGAGGTGACCGGTCCGGATGGGTGGGAGCGGGGTGCGGCCTCAGGCCGCATCCGAGAGCGCCGGGGGCTGTTCCAGTGGGACGGGGTTGCCTTCGGCATCCAGGAGCACCGGCAGGCGCCCCTCGCGGATGACCGCGTCGTCGACGACGACGCGCCGCACCTCGCGCCGCGAGGGGATCTCGTACATCACCCGGAGCAGGGCCACCTCGATGATGGCGCGCAGCCCACGGGCGCCGGTCTCGCGCTCGAGGGCCAGCGCCGCGGCAGCATCCAGGGCGGAGGGGGTGAACTCGAGCTGGACGTCGTCCATCTCGAACAGCTTCTGGTACTGGCGCACGAGTGCATTGCGCGGGCGGGTGAGGATGGCGCGCAGAGCGTCCATGTCGAGCGGGTCGACGCACACGGTCACCGGCAGCCGGCCGACCAGCTCGGGGATCATGCCGTAACGCATCAAGTCATCCGGCGTGACCAGACGGAGCAGCTGCGTGTCATCGAGCTTGCGCGCTTCCTCTTCGACCCGCGTCCCGGGAAAGCCGAGCCGCCCTCGGCGGCCGACACGTTCGGCGACGATCTCCGACAGGCTGTCGAACGTCCCGCCGCACACGAACAGAATATCGGCGGTGTTGACCTGGATGAACTCCTGCTGCGGGTGCTTGCGGCCGCCCTGCGGAGGCACATTGACGACGGCGCCCTCGATGATCTTGAGCAGCGCCTGCTGAACGCCTTCGCCGGAAACGTCGCGTGTGATACTGGGGTTATCGCCGGTCTTGCGGGCGGTCTTGTCCAACTCGTCGATGTAGACGATGCCGCGCTCGGCGCGTGGGATGTTGAAGTCCGCCGCCTGCAGCAGGCGGAGAAGGATATTCTCGACGTCTTCGCCGACGTAGCCGGCCTCGGTCAGCGCCGTGGCGTCGGCGATGCAGAACGGGACGTCCAGGCTTCGGGCGAGGGTCTGGGCCAGCAGCGTCTTGCCGCATCCGGTGGGGCCGAGCAGCAGGATGTTGCTCTTGTCGAGCTCGACGTCCGCCGTGCCGCGGCTGAGGATGCGCTTGTAGTGGTTGTAGACGGCCACCGAGAGGACGCGCTTGGCGTCCTCCTGGCCGACCACGTACTCCTCGAGCTTGGCGTAGATCTGGTGGGGGGCAAGCGTCGGCCGGCCATACGCCGCCAGAGGCGGCTGGCCGGCCCGCGGGACATCGCCTTCGAGGATGTCCCGGCACAGCTCGACGCACTCGTTGCAGATATTGACGGCCTCAGGCCCGGTGATCAGCCGCTGGACCTCGGCCTCGCCACGATTGCAGAACGAGCACCGGCGCTCGTCAGGAGCGGCCGGGTCCTTCCGCGTCATGGGCTACCCGCCTTTCTTCGTCTTCGACGCCACGTCGTCGCCCGGATAGAGCACATGGTCGACGATCCCGTACACCTTGGCGGCTTCGCCGTCCATGTAGAAGTCGCGCTCCGTGTCCCGCTCGATGACCTCGAGCGTCTGCCCGGTGTGCTTGATGAGAATCGTATTCAATTCTTCTCGCAGGCGCAAGATCTCTTTAGCCTGGATCTCGATGTCGGTCGCCTGGCCCTGGGCCCCGCCCAGAGGCTGGTGCAGGTGGATCGTGGCGTGGGGCAGGGCATAGCGCATGCCCTTGGTCCCGGCCGTCAGCAGCACCGTGCCGAACGAGGCCGTCACCCCGACGGCGACGGTCGAGATCGGGGCGCGCGTTTGCTGCATCGTGTCATAGATCGCCAGCCCGGCGTAGATCGCGCCGCCGGGCGAGTTGATGTACATGTGGATCGGTCGCTCCGAGTCCTCGTTGTCCAGGTAGAGCAGCTGGGCGACCATCAAGTTCGAGACCTGGTCGTTGATCGCCGAGCCGAGGAAGATGATGCGTTCTTTGAGCAGCAGCGAGTAGATGTCGTAGGCCCGCTCGCCGCGTCCGGAGCTTTCGATGACCATCGGGATGAGGGCCTGGGGATTCTGAGAGAGCATGATTCACTCCTGAGGCTGGTCAGCGGCCGGCATCTCGCCGGGCTGCAAGTCCTGTGCCGCCGGTGGCACGGGGGGGACGTCCTCGCCGCGGGCGATGGCGACCAGGCGGCGAATGGCTTTGTCGGTCAGCAGGTCGAGGGCCAGCGTTCGGCGCCCGGCCGGGTTGTCGATCGCCTTGCGCAGCGTTTCCTTGCTGGCGCGCAGCGCCACGGTCAGGCGCTCGAGCTCGCCATCGATCTCGGTGTCGTCGACCTCGAGGCCTTCGGCTTCCGCCAGCTTGCCCAGCGCCAGGGCGCGCTTGACACGTTCGATGGCCCGCGGCTCGAGCTCCTTGCGCAGATCGTCTTCCGTCTTCTTCTCGATCTTCAGGTAGTCCGCCAGCGTCAGCTTCTGGCCCTGAAGCCGGCGGTCGAGGTCCCGCAGGAGTTGGTCCAGCTCATCGTGGATCATGATCGGGGGATAGCGGAAGGTGCCGGCGGAAACCAGCGCGTTGATCGCCTGCTGCGCGTAACCGCCTTCGGCCTCGCGCGACGCCTGCTCCAGCAACTCCTGGCGGACCTTGAGCTTCAGGTCCATCACATCGGTGAAATCCCCCATCTCCCGCGCGAGATCGTCGGTCAGTTCGGGGACCACGCGCGAGCGGACCTCGATGCAATGCAGATGGAACGTCGCCTGGCGGCCGCGGAGTGACTCGGTGGCGTAGTCATCCGGGAAGGTGTGCTCGATGTCCGTCTCATCCCCGGCGCTCAGTCCGCGCAAGTGGGCGGCCACGCCGGCGACCGGCCAGTTGGTGCGTTCCTCCACCAGGACCGAGACGCCCTTCTCATCCAGGAGCGTCACCTGACCGTCGTCCAGCGGCTCGTGCAGCTTCCCCGAAACGTCCAGGACGACCACATCCGAATCGGCCGCCGCGCGCGGCGCGGGTTCGATGATCGCCCGCCGTCTGGCGAAGTTCTTCCACGACCTGGTCGACGGCGTCGTCGGTCACCGTTGGCGGTTCAAAGGGCGCGCGCAGCTCGCGGTAGGCGCCCAGGTCGACCTCCGGGGACGAGCGGGACGGTATAGCGGAGCGTGAGCGGCTGGCGCGAAACGACCTCATTCAGCGCGCCGGGTGCGAACGGCTCCAGAGTCGACTCCTCCAACGCGCGGCGGTAGACCTCCTGGCCCAGATTGTCGAGGGCCTCCTCGAAGATCGCCTCTTCGCCGTAGCGCTGCAGGACGAGCTTGTAAGGCGCCTTGCCGGGGCGGAACCCGGCGATCTTGGTCCGGCCGCTCATGCGCCGGGCGGCCGACTGCATGGCTGCATCGACCTGTTCGTCCGACACCTCGACCGTCAGCTGAACCTGACGGTCCTCCAGATCCTGTTTCTCGATCTTCAACCGCGGGATCCTTCCTCAGTCCGCGCACGCCGTCGGGCGGCGCGAGACCATCGAGCATGGGTCTGGGACGCTGGGGCAGCCGAGTGGGGAAGGAGGGACTTGAACCCTCACGCCTCGCGGCACGTGATTCTAAGTCACGCCTGTCTGCCAGTTCCAGCACTTCCCCCGTGGCGGCATTATAGCGTCCGGGAGGAGGCGTGTAAAGGAGGCGGGGCGTTAACGATGTATCAGACGCGCCGCAGGTCCGGCCTCGCTGACCTGCCGGCGGATGTCCGCCAGGTGCAGGAGCTCGTGGTCGGCGGCGATCGAAGCCACTTCCGCCAACCGCGTCGGGCCCAGCAGCGCATGACGAGCCTGGCGTTCCCACGAGTGCCGAGGGAGCGCTTCGAGCCGCAGCAGCTGCTGCACCCGGCGCTCGGCAAGGACCGCCAGCGCTTCAGGACCGGACTGAGCGGCGTAATCTCGTTCGTCTGCCCAGCGATCGGTGTCGATTGCCGGCAGGAAGGGGTAGTCGGTCGAGAGGATCAGCTCGAAGCGCGGCGCGTGCACCTCGTGGTCGATGTCGCGCAGATGGCAGATGATCTCGGTCAGGCTCCACGCACCGGGGGCAGGCCTGCGGGACCAGACCTCGGGCGGCAGATCGCGCAGCAGTGTCAAGAGCGCACCCAGCTGACCGTGCAACTGCGCCAGGACGCTGGAGGGGCGGTGGGCTGCCTCCGGATCGGTCCATTGGCCGGCGTGTGGAAACCAGGCAATCGCGTCCTCGAGGCTGCCTGCTGAGTCACCCGGATTCGGCTCCGACGAGACATGGAAGGCAGGCCATGCCGAGCGAACGGGCGGGTTCGAGGTCGTCGTGAATGCTGTCCCCGACCATGGCTGCCTCGGCAGCCTGCACTCCAAGATGGCCGAGGATCTCGGCATAGTAGGCCGGCTGGGGTTTGGCCGAGTGGAACGTCTCGTAGCTCGTCACCACAGAGAACGGAGTCGGAGGCACCGGCACGCCTGCCCATTCCAGCCGATGGTCGATCGCTACGCGCGGGAAGAGCGGATTGGTGGCCACGGCCACCAGGAGGCCGGCGTCCATCGCCGAGCGCACCAGCCTGGAGGCCGCCTCACGTCGGTGAGTCAGGGACTGCAGCTTGGGGAACTCATACCGGTAGAAGGCCTCGAAGTGCGTGAGCAGCGTCCCCTCGGTCGTTCCGAGCGCAGGGTAGAAATCTTCGGCGAACGCTTGCTGCAACGTACGCGTCGGCTGGCGATTGGCGAGCATGGCGCTGGTCGATCGCAGGAGCTGGGGCACAAGCCTTTCGGGGGGAACCCAGGGCGCCATGTGGCGGCCGAGGCTCTTCAGGTATGCCTGCAGGAAAGAATCGATGTCGTTGTCCAGCAGCGTCCCGTCGAGATCGAGGAGCAGAGCCTTGATCACGCGTTGGTCTCCGGGCCGAGGAGGGGCAGGTTGTGGCACTGGCCGCACCCGATCTCGGGTTCGGTGACCGGGCCGCCGGATCGGGTGCACGCGGCGCTGATCCGCACGCCGCGTCCCAGCCCGAGCACGCCGGGCTGCACGCGTGCCTCCAGCACGAGATTCGGACAGGCGTTGGCCAGATGGATGGCGGGGACACGGCAGCGGGCGCATAGATCCGGCGCCCAGCGGCCGCCGCCTGGAGTGCGGGCAACCAGCCGGCATTCCTGACGTTGGCGGCCGCGATGGAAATCCGCGAAGTAGAAGGGGCACTCGGTGCCGGCGGGCGTACGCATGCGGTTGGGTAGGCCGGTCAGACGCGCGTCAGGTACTGCCCGTTGCGCGTGTCGACCCGGATCTTGTCGCCGGCGTTGACGAACAGCGGCACCTGAACCTTGAGCCCGGTGTTGGTCACCACGCTCTTGGTGGCGCCGGTGGCGGTGTCGCCCTTAACGGCGAACTCCGCTTCGACGACGTCCATGTCGACCGCCGTCGGGAGTTCGATGTCGAGCGGCTCGCTGCCGAAATAGGTCAGTTTGGCTTCGAGGCCGTCGGTCAGGTAGTCGACCGCCTCGCCCATCGTCTTGGCGCCCAGGACCGGCTGGTCATACGTCTCGGTGTCCATGAAGTGAAAGAGGTCGCCGTCGCGATACAGGTACTGCACCTGGTGGTACTCGAGGCGAACGTCCTTCACCCGGTCGCCGGAGCTGAAGGTTTTCTCCATCACCGTGCCGGTGCGCAGGTCGCGGATCTTGATCCGGATGGTGGCGTTGCCGCGCCCCGGCTTGTTGTGGGAATACTCGAGCACCTTGTACAGGCTGCCGTCGAACTCGAAGGTCACGCCTTTGCGCAGGTCATTGACGTCGATCACGCGATCTTGCCTCGGGGGAAGGTAGTCGAGGCATTCTAACACCCGGCGCGGGGCGGGTCAATCCACAGGCGCCGCCGGGCGTCCGGTCAGGCGCCGAGCCAGCGGGCGGCCGCCGCGGGCAGATCGGCGAGACGGGCGGCGCGCACCGTGCACGGGGGCAGCGAGTCGAGGAACGTGCGCCCGTAGGGCTTGGAGGTGATGCGCCGGTCGAAGACCACCACCACGCCGCGATCGGATTGCGTGCGGATCAACCGGCCGAAACCCTGGCGAAAGCGCAGCACGGCCTCGGGGAGCGAGTACTCATCGAACGGCGTCTCGAATGTCTCGGCGCGAGCGGCGATGATCGGGTCGCTCGGCACGTCAAACGGCAGGCGGACGATGGCCAGCACCGAGAGCGCCTCGCCGGGCACATCGACGCCCTCCCAGAAGGAGCGTGTCCCCAGGAGCACGGCGCCTTCCGACGTGCGAAACCGTTCGAGGAGCGCCTGTCGCGAGGCGCCTTCCGATTGCTCGAGCACCTGGATCCCCGCCGACGCCAGCGGTTCGTCGATGGCACGCGCCGTGACGCGCAGCTGCTCGTTGGAGGTGAACAGGACCAGCGTCCGGCCGTGGGTCGCACGGCACAGCCCGATCAGTCCCTTCTCGACGGCGCGCTGGTAGCCCTGGCGGTCGTGTGGTTCGGGGATGTCGTTGACCAGGTAGAGCAGGGTGGCGGTCTCAAAATCGAACGGCGAGCCGAGGGCCAGCTCCTCGGCCTCGTCGGCATGCAGCCGGCGGCGAAGGTAGTCGAAGTGCCCGGCCGTCGTCAGCGTGGCTGACGTCAGGATCACGCTCTCCTTCTCATGCCACAGGTGACGTTCGACGAGCGGGCCGATGTCGAGCGGGGCGGTGTGCAGCGAGGTCCTGCCGGAGCGCGCATCCATCTCCGCCCAGTAGATTCGCTGGGGATCGGGCTCGAAGATCATGTGATTCAACTGGCTGAACAGGTCGGCCAGCGAACGTCCCGCGGTTCGCAATCCTTGCGCCAGGTCGGCCAGCGTGGTGGCGCCGCCTTCCGAAGTCGCCAGGAGTGCCTCGGCCATCGCCTGCAGCCGCTGGATGCCGGGCGCCAGCGGTTCGCGCAGTCGTTCCCAGGCGAACTCGATCTCGGACCATTCGGAGAGCGTGCGCGTGCCCGGGACGATTCGCTCCTGCTGGCCGTAGCTGCTGGGCGGGCGACCGTCGCGCCGGGCGGCGAGGAATTCGCCCACCGCAGCGAACAGGCGCATCGTCGGCTCGAGGCAGGCCTGGAAGGCCTGTCCGATCTCGTGGCCGGCGGCCTCGACCTGAGCGGAATCATCAGGAGTCAGATCGCGTCGGGCGGCGGCGGCCGTCTGCGCCAGCAGTCCGGCCGGACGGGCGGTGAGATCACGCAGCCAGCGCGCCAGCTCCGCCTCGGTCACCTGGAAGCTCAGCCCCTTCGTCGTGGCCGCCTCCAGGTGATGCGCCTCGTCCACGATCACATGCTGATACTCGGGCAGCACGCGGTTGCCGGTGGCGATGTCGGCCAGGAGCAGCGCATGATTGACGATCAGGACGTGCGAAGTGTCGGCCTGGATCCGGGCGTTGTAGTATGGGCAGGCACCACCGGCGTAGTGCTCGCAGGTCTCGGTCGAGCATTCGTCGCCTTCGGCCGAGAGCCGCGCCCAGGCGGCCGCTTCTCCCGGGCCGAGCAGATTCACCTGCCCACGGTCGCCGCTGCCGCCGCCGGAGAGCCAGACGAGGACCTTGGCGGCGAGGCGCATCTCCTCGCTGGTGCGCGGGCCGAGTCGCCGGAGGGCATCCAGCCGCCGGGGACACAGATAGTTGGCGCGCCCCTTGAGCACCGAAGCCCGCAGCTCGAACCCGAGCGCCTGGGCCAGGTCGGGGATGTCCTTCTGCATGAGCTGTTCTTGCAGGTTGATCGTGTTGGTCGAGACCACCACCCGGCGCCCGTTGGCCGCCGCCCAGGCGAAGGCCGGGACGAGGTAGGCCATGCTCTTGCCCGTGCCGGTGCCCGCTTCCACCATCAGGTGCCGGCCCTCGGATAGCGAGCGGGCGACGGCTCGCAGCATCGTGACCTGCTGGGGTCGGTGCTCGTAGGCGCCGAAGCGGCGCGCCAGCGGCCCGCCTGGCTCGAGGATCGACGCCAGTTCCTCGGCGTCGAGCGCGGTGGTGTCTTCGGTAGGCTGCAGGGGACCGGCGCCGCGATCAGGCGGGAGGAACGGGTAGCGAATGGGCTGCCGCGCCTCGGTCAGGTCCAGCCCGTCCTGCGTGGCCTCGCGATAGGCTTCGTCGAAGACCAGCGCCGCTCCCCATTCGACCTCCGCTCCCAGACGGGTGACCTCCTCCAGGATCGGAGGCGGGAGCTGCCGGGCGATCTCGTACAGGTGCAGGAAGACCTGACGTGAGGTCTGTGCGTCGTCGAGCGCCCGATGCGAGGCGGCGACCGGGACTCTCGAGCTCGGCGGCCAGCGACGCCAGCCCGTAGCGTGAAGCCGTCGGAAGCAGGACGGAGGCCATATCGAGCGTGTCGTGCGCCTCGTTGAATTCGAAAACGCCCTTGCGTCTCAAGAAGGACAGGTCGAAGCCGATGTTGTGGCCGAGCAGGGCGTGATCGCCGACGAACTTCAACAGATCGCCCAGGGCCTCATTCAGGCGCGGGGCGCGGGCGACCATCAAGTCGTCGATGCCGGTCAGTTCGGAGATGAAGGGTGGGATCGGTCGACCGGGGTTGATCAGCGTCGACCACTGGTCTTCGACGCGCGCGCCTCGGAAGCGCACCGCACCGATCTCGATGACGGCGTCGCGCTCCGGATCCAATCCCGTCGTCTCGAGATCGAGGGCGATCAGCGTTCGCATGTCCGCGGCATTATAGCATCCGGGCCACACCCACATGCTATACTCGGCGCGAATTCCCCCCGAAGGGTGATGATGATCCAAGAACTTGCGCGCCGACTGCGCACAAACATCCAAACCGTCATCGTTGGCAAGGACGAAGTGATCGACCAGACGCTGGCGGCGGTGCTGTGCGAAGGGCACGTGCTGATGGAAGACGTGCCGGGCATCGGCAAGACGACTCTGGCGCGGGCGATGGCGGCCTCGCTGGGCTGCAGCTTCCAGCGGATCCAGTTCACCCCCGACCTGCTGCCGTCGGACGTGACCGGGATCAGCTGGTTCAATCAGAAGACGCAGGCGTTCGAGTTTCGCCCCGGCCCGCTGATGGGACAGGTCGTGCTGGCCGACGAAATCAATCGTGCCACCCCGCGCACGCAGTCGGCGCTGCTGGAAGCGATGCAGGAGCGTCAGATCACGGTGGACGGGGTCTCGCGGCCGCTGCCGCGCCCGTTCCTGGTCCTGGCGACGCAGAACCCGGTGGAGCTGGAGGGTACGTTCCCGCTGCCGGAGGCGCAGCTCGACCGCTTCCTGCTGCGCGTGAGGCTCGGCTATCCATCGGCGCAGGAAGAGGGCGAGATCCTGGAGCGATTCGGCGCCGCCGATCCGCTGATCGGCCTGGGCGCGGTCACGTCTCCGGACGAGTTGCTGGCGGCGCAGCAGGCACGGCGCGCCATCCGTGTCGAGCGCTCGATCCGCGACTACGTGATCGCGATCTCCGCCGCCACGCGTCAGCATGCCGAGATTGCCCTGGGCGCCAGCCCGCGTGCCTCCCTCGGCATCTACCAGGCGGCCCAGGCCTGGGCGGGGATCGCCGGGCGCGAGTTCGTTCTGCCCGATGACGTCAAGCGCATGGCGCCGGCCGTGCTGATCCATCGATTGATGATCGCCCCCCAGGCGCAGCTGCGCGGCCAACAGCTCGACGAACTGCTGGCCGCCATCATCGATCGGGTGCCCGTTCCCGTCGAGGGGTAGGGTGATTCGACGATTGTGGCTGCGCTCGGCGGTTCTGCTGGCGCTGCTCGGCTACGTGCTGGCGTCGCGCGAGCTGCTCCTGCTCGCCGGATTGCTGGCGACGGTGTACGCGATCGCCGCCGGGCTGAACCACGGCGCGCTCGACGCGGTCCGCTACACGCGCAGCCTGCAGCCCCGGCGCGCCTTTGCCGGCGAGCCGATCACCTGCACCGTGCGGGTTGAAAACCGACGGCGGCTGCCCCTGCTCTGGCTGACCACGGCGGATCGATGGCCGAACGCCGTCGCCCCGGACGCCAGCCGCGATCTGGCGCCTTCCCATCTGGCAGAGGAATCGATCCTGACGCTGGCCCTGACGCTGCGTGGCCGCACGCGAGCCCGCCGCGAGTACACGTTGCAGACTCGACGGCGCGGAATCTATACGCTCGGCCCGGCGGCAGCGCGCAGCACCGATCCCTTCGCCCTCTTCCACGCTGCCGGGGACGTGGCTGCCGCGGAACGCCTGGTCGTCTACCCACGCGTGCGCGCCCTGCCGGACTTTCCGTTCGCCTCGGATGACCCGTTCGGTTCCCGGCGAGCCCTGAGGCGCCTGTTCGACGACCCCAATCTCCCGATGGGCATTCGAGCCTACGCTCCCGGCGATGGCTTCCGGGACATTCACTGGCCGGCCACGGCGCGCACCGGCAGCCTGCAGACTCGAGTCAACCAACCGGTCGCCGGATTGGACCTGGTCGTGTGCGTGAACGCCGCCACCTACGATCGCCACTGGGAGGGCTACGACCCGGAGAGGACGGAAGCGCTGGTGGAGACCTCGGCCACGCTGGTGACCAGGGCGTTGGAGGCCGGCCACCGCGTGGGGTTGATCAGCAACGGTTCGATCGCCCGGTCCGGGCGTCCGTTTCGCATCCCGCCGTCGCGCTCCCCGGCACACCTGAGCCTGCTGCTCGAATGCCTGGCCGGGCTCACCCCGATCGTCAGGGCCCCGTTCGCCTCCTACCTGCTCTCCGAAGCGCCGGCGCTGGCGTACGGCTCGACGCTGATCGTCGTGACGGCGTTGACGCCGCCCTCGATCCTCGAGGCGCTTCTGCAGCTCCGCGCCCACGGACGACGTGCACGGCTGATCTCGTTGGCCGAGCATCCCCCGCCGTACCTGCCGGGGATCCCAACCCTGCATTGGTACATACCGTCAGGAGCTCCAGCATGAATGGGGCGGCGCGAAGCTCGGCGTGGGCACGCGAGGTCCTGACCGGACGGATGATCTGGCGTCCGCTCGGGGTGGGGTTCGCGCTGTGGGCGTGGTTTGGGTGGTTGACCCCGTGGTTCACGGCGCTGCTGCCGTACGGGCGTGAGGCGCGAGTACCCAATCCGGCTTTCTTCATCCTGGGGGCCGCGCTGCTCGGTCACTTGACCGCCGTCGCCATTGCGAAGGTCGACGCGCCTGGAATGACGGCGGCCGTCTGGCGGCTGATCGTCCTTCTGGGGACTCTGGCAGTAGGCTGGTGGGCGTACGTCGGCGCCCCGCTGGGCGCGCTGGCGAGGACCGCGGCCGCCGAGCGAGCGCAATGGCAGGCGACCTGGGTCGTGGTGTTGATCCTGGGCTACGCGTGGTGGCGTGGCGTCCGCATGACCACCGGCGAGGCACTCGACCCGGAGACCACATTGCGCCGGCTGTTTACGGGCGCGCTGCTTGCCGCAGCTGCGATCATCCTGTTCCCCAACGCATGGCGGGCCGGTGGCCTCGTCTTCCTCCCGCTGTACCTCGGGGGAGGCCTGGCAGGCGTCACACTCGGGCAGATCGAGGATTCCTCCCGCCGCCGGGGAGGTCGCCCGCTCCCGTTCGGCATGACGTGGCATGCCGGGCTGCTCCTTGGAGTTGCCGCCGTGGTTGCTCTCGGCGTTGTCGCCGGGCTGGCGTTGGCCAGCGACCCCGCATGGGTCGCCGCAGATGCAGTGGCGCGTGCCCTGGCCGCTGTCGCCCGGACCTTGGCAACCATCCTGGCTCCCGTCGTCGAAACGCTCATCCGGCTCCTCGGGCCGATCTTCGACGCCATCATCGCCCTGCTGCGATCGTGGATGGAGGGGGCTGGAGAGCCCCGGATCGTACTCCCCGCGCCGCTCTCCTTCGGCGCCGACGATGGCCAGGCGACGGACGAGGCGAGCCGGGTGCTCGCGCAGTTGGGCGTCGTTCTTCGCATCCTGATCACGGTGGCCGGTGTCGGTGTGCTGCTGTGGATGGCGCTGCGGACGACGAACCGGCCGCGTTCGAGCGCCGATGGTCGGGAGCCCGATGAGTTCGAGCCCATGCGCGACCCGGCGGCCAGGGGAGCGCGAGGCCGGCCTGGCCGGCATCCTGCGCTCGGTTGCGCGATGGCCCGGGCGTGCCCGAGGATTGGTGCACGCATTCCTGGTGCGGCGGGTGTATGCTCAACTCCTGGACTGGGCGGCGGGTGAGGGCCGGCCGCGACGACCCGCGGAGACGCCGCTCGAATTCGGGGCCGCGCTCGAAGGCCTGCGCCCGGACCTCCGCGAGGACCTGGACGCGATCACACATGCCTACCTGCTGGTCCGCTATGGTGAGATTCCGGAGAGCACGGAGATGATCAGCGCCGTGCTGGCGAGCTGGGATCGGGTGCGGCGCAGCAATTCTCCGGCACGCCTGCCGGGTGAGGGGAACTCTTGGTAATGCGCGGGGTTGTACATGGAGAGACTCGAAGCCAGGGAGGATGTCATGGAACTCCCTGACCTCGAGCTGGTGCGCCGGGCGGCGGAGGACCAGGAAGCGTTCGGGCTGCTGTACGAGCGGCACGTGCGCAAGATCTACAACTACATCTACTACCGGACCGGGGACCATCACGACGCCGAGGATCTGACGGCGCGCGTCTTCCAGCGAGCGCTGCGCCACGTCGGCGGGTTCCAGGACATGGGCGTACCTTTCTCCGCGTGGCTGTATCGCATTGCCCACAACCTGGTCGCCAATTGGCACCGCGACCGCAGCCGCAGGCCCGTCGTCGCGCTGGAGGACCATCTGGTATTGACGCCGGGGGCCCAGCATCCGGAAGCCCTGGCGGTGGCACGCGAGCAGGGAGATGCGCTGCTGCGGCTCGTGCGACGGCTGCCGGAAGAACGACAGCAGCTCTTGATCCTCAAGTTCGCCGAGCGGCTGTCGAACGCCGAGATCGGCCAGATCATGGGACGGACCGAAGGGGCGATCAAGAGCCTGTACCACCGGACGCTGAGCTCGCTCCGCGAGGAGTACGAGCGGCAGGCTGCGGACGAGACGACTTCGTCGAAGCTCGAGGAGTAGGGCGGAGGCCGAGCGGGAACGGCCGCCGGGTGGATTTCTGCACGCGGGGTGTTCGGCATGATGTTCAGCGAAGAGCAGCTCGAAGGGATGCTCCGCCAGGTCCTGATCCCGGTGGAGCCCAGCCCGCAGTTCGTGAAGCGCCTGCAGGGCAGGTTGGTCCACGTGCGCGGAGGCGGGGGAACGACCGTGTGGACGCTGGTCGTCATCGGCGTGGGGTTGATGTTGGTGGCGGCGGCCTGGATGGGGTTGGCGCTGCGGATGATCCTGGCCCTGATCGGGATGATCGGACTTCTGGGGCAGCGCAAGGCGGGCCGGCTGCCGTCGCGCCTCGCACGCTAGGACGGCACCTTCTCAGACAATGATCCGGCGGGCCCCAGGGCCCGCCGTGTGTTTCCCGATGGATGTCTCGCCGAGGGGTGTCTAGAAACCCCAGGCAGCTCCGGCGCCCTCTTCCATCATGCTCGGATCCCACATGTCCATGCCAAGCTCGACGACGATGGGCTTGCCGGCCGCCTCGGCCGCCTTGCTGCGCGTCATCTCCAGCATCGCCGGGCCGTACGGGCAGAAGGGCGTGGTCAGGATCATCTTCAGCTGCACCTGGTCGGGCTCGATCTTCAGCTGGCGCACCAATCCCAGCTCGACGATGTTCAATCCGATCTCCGGATCGACGACCTCGCGCAGCGCCGTGCGGATGGCTTCCGATTCGGCCGGATGCGTCGAGTCCGCTTCCCAGATTGGATTCGGGGTGGGTGGGGAGTCGCTCATGCAGGGGTACCTCCCGGTTGGGGTTGCAGGGCGACAGAGAAGGTACACGTGTCGGCCCCTTGCAGCAGGCAGGTCACTCGCTCCACGGGCAGCGAGAGTGCGGTGGCGATGAAGGCCTGGTCGACGGTGCATACCTCGGGGTGCTTGCGCCCGATGCGGAAGTAGGGGCAGCTCGTCTCGCGGATCAGGAGCTGCCCATCCTGATGCTCGACCTGGGCCTCGAAGCCCTCCTCCGCCAGGAGTTCAACCATGCGCTCGAGGCGCTTCTCCAGGGGAAGTCCGTCCAGGCGCCGGGCGACATCCGCGGCCATGGTGGATGCCACGCCCGGAGAACAGCTCCTCGACCTTCCCGGCGGGGATCGATTCCTTGATCTCGTCCAGCAGCCGATTGGTCAGGCGGACGTAGCGGCTGGGGAACAGGTCGAGACCGGTCTCGGTCAGGGAGAACAGCTGCCGCGGGCGTCCGACGCCGTGGCGTTCGTCCTCGACGGCCACCAGGTTCTCCGCCTGCAGGTTGGACAGGTGGTGGCGGACCGAGACGGGCGAGACGTCCGAAGCCGCCGCCAGCTCGACGACGCTGACCTTGCCGCGAGCCCGGAGGGTCCTCAGGATGATGTCACGCGTTGGTGTCGCCATTCGCTCCGTACCCCACTGCCCTTGACCGTTACACGCTCATATTTGCTATTTGTATCTTCCATATTACCACACGCCCACCGGCCAACAAGAGGCATATATCAGATATTTATGACAGAAATGTTGACAGTTCAGGCCGTCGATGCTATACTCCGCCCCGTTCCTCGCCTGGCGACGAACGGCGGGGTCGGGAGGGTTGCCGATGGGCAGCGCGCTGGAGATCCGGGACCTACACGTCTCGGTGGAGGGCAAGCCGATCCTCAAGGGCGTCAACCTGATGGTGCGCCAGGGGGAAGTGCACGCCTTGATGGGGCCCAATGGGACCGGCAAATCGACGCTGGCCAATACGCTGATGGGCCACCCCAACTACGAGGTCACGCACGGGCAGATCCTGTTCAAGGGCAAGAACCTGGTGGGACTGGCGCCGGATGAGCGCTCGCGGCTGGGGCTGTTCCTGGCCTTCCAGTACCCGGTCGCCATCCCCGGCGTGTCGCTGGCCAACTTCCTGCGCGCGGCGTTGAACGCCCGCCGGCGGGCCGGCAACCCGGAGGACAAGGGGATGCCGATCCCCGAGTTCCGCAAGCTGCTCAAGCAGAAGATGGACCTGCTGAAGATGCCGCACGAGTTCGCCGGGCGGTACCTGAACGATGGGTTTTCGGGCGGCGAGAAGAAGCGCGCCGAGATCCTGCAGCTGGCGACCCTCGAGCCCGAGATCGCCGTCCTGGACGAGACCGACTCGGGCCTGGACATCGACGCCCTGCGCATCGTCGCCTCGGGCGTCAACGACCTGGCCGGCCCGGATCTGGGCGTCCTGGTCATCACGCACTACCAGCGCATCTTGAACTACGTCAAGCCGCAATTCGTGCACATCATGCTCGGCGGCCGCGTCGTCGAGAGCGGCGGCCCGGAGCTGGCCGAGCACCTCGAGGAGCATGGGTACGATTGGATTCGTGAGAAGTCGGGTGAGTCGGTAGCGGAGGCTTAGCCATGGCAACGCCGTCGGACGTCAAGGCGCTGGAAGGCCTGGATGGGTACAAGTACGGCTTCAGCGACAAGGACGTCTCGCTGTTCCAAACGCCGCGCGGGCTGCGCCGCGACGTGGTGGAGAAGATCTCGTCGCTGAAGGGCGAGCCGGAGTGGATGCTCGAGTTCCGCCTCAAGGCCCTCGAGCACTTCGTGCAGCGGCCCGATGCCGACTCTGGGGCGGCGACCTCTCGCGGCCTGAATCTGGACGAGATCATCTACTACGTCCGCCCGTCGGAGGCGTCCGAGAAGTCGTGGGACGATGTCCCCGACACGATCAAGAGCACCTTCGAGAAGCTGGGCATCCCGGAAGCCGAGCGCAAGTTCCTGGCCGGCGTCGGCGCGCAGTACGAATCGGAGATGGTCTACCACAACATCCAGAAGCATCTGGAGGACCAGGGCGTCATCTTCCTCAGCATCGAGGACGGCCTGCGCCAGCACCCCGACCTGTTCCGCCAGTACTTCGGCACGGTCATCCCGCTACACCGACAACAAGTTCGCCGCGCTCAACGGCGCGGTCTGGTCGGGCGGCTCGTTCATCTACGTCCCCAAGGGCGTCAAGATCGACCTGCCGCTGCAGGCCTACTTCCGCCTCAACCAGGCCAACATCGGCCAGTTCGAGCGCACGCTGATCATCGTCGATGAAGGCGCCCAGGTGCACTACGTCGAGGGCTGCACGGCGCCGATCTACACGACCAACTCGTTCCACAGCGGCGTGATCGAGATCGTCGTCAAGCAAGGCGCCCGCGTGCGCTACACCACCATCCAGAACTGGTCGGTCAACGTCTACAACCTGGTGACCCAGCGGGCGCTGGTGCACGAGAACGCCACCATGGAATGGGTGGACGCCAACCTGGGCAGCAAGCTGACGATGAAGTACCCGTCCTGCTACCTGATGGGCCGGGCGCGCACGGCGAGATCCTGTCGATGGCCTTCGCCGGCCCGGGGCAGCACCAGGACGCCGGCGGCAAGGTGATCCACGCCGCGCCGCACACCACCAGCAAGGTCACCTCCAAGTCGATCAGCAAGGGCGGCGGGCGCACCTCCTACCGCGGCCTGCTCAAGGTGCTACAAGGGCGCCGTCGGCGCCCGATCCAGCGTGGTGTGCGACGCGCTGCTGCTCGACCCGCAATCGCGCAGCGACACCTACCCGTCGATCGAGATCGACGAGGACAATGTCACCATCGGGCACGAGGCCTCGGTCAGCAAGGTCGGCGAGGAGCAGCTCTTCTACCTGATGAGCCGCGGCCTGAACGAGGAAGAGGCCACCATCGATGGTCGTCTCCGGGTTCATCGAGCCGCTGGTCAAGGAACTGCCGATGGAGTACGCCGTCGAGATGAACCGGCTGATCCAGCTGCAGATGGAAGGGTCGATCGGCTGACGCCGGATCGGGAAAGCACACGCATGAGCCCTCGCACGGTCACCACGCGCACGACGGTCGCCGCTCCGCCCCTGAGCGCCGACGGCTTTCCTTTCCGTCTGGAGGACGTTCGCTCCCGCTCGTCGGCGCTCGGCGAACCCGCCTGGATGCTCGAACGACGATTGCGCGCCTGGGCGGCGTACGAACGCCTGCCATTCCCGACGACCACCGAAGAGGCCTGGCGCCGGACGGACCTGCGGACGATGCCGCGCCCATCGCTGGCGCTGCGGCCGGCGGATCGGGGGACCGGTCGATCCGGAACTTCTCCGGCCCCTGGCCGGCGAAACGCACGGCGCCCTGTTGTGCCTGACGCCCGGGCATGAGCCGCGGCGTGAGGGCGGCAAGGACCTGGCCCGGCGGGATGTGGTCTTCACCGATTGGGCAACGGCCGTTCGCGAGCATGCGCCCGCTGCTCGAACGCTGGCTGGGCAAGGTCGTCTCGGACGACGAAGGCCACTTCGCCGCGCTGGCGGGTGCGCTGGCGAGTGACGGCGTGCTGGTGCATGTGCCCGCCGGCGTGCACGTGTCACAACCGCTGCACTCGGTGCTGTGGGCGCCGGGCGGCGGACCGGGCCTTCTTCACCCGGCTGTTGATCGTCGTCGAGGACGGCGCCTCGGTGACCTACGTCCACGAGGCCGCCTCGCCGACCGAGCCGGAAGGCCACGCGCTGCACGCCGGCATTGTCGAACTGGTGCTCGGCGCCGGGGCGCAGCTGACGTTCGTCGAGCTGCAGACCTGGGGCGAGCACGTCTGGAACATCACCCACGAGCGGGCCAACGTCGCCCGCGACGGCCGGCTGGATTGGATCTTCGGCGCCGTGGGCAGCCAGGTGACCAAGAACTTCAGCGAGCTCAACCTGACCGGGCAGGGCGCCGAAGGGCGCATGTCCGGGCTTCTACCTTCGCCGACGGCGTCCAGCACCTCGACCACGACACGCAGCAGAACCACCTGGCGCCGCACACCACCAGCGATCTGCTGTTCAAGGGCGCGCTGATCGACCGCAGCCGCTCGGTGTGGCAGGGCATGATCTACGTGGCGCCGGGTGCGCAGAAGACCGACGGCTACCAGGCCAATCGCAACCTGCTGCTCAGCCCGCATGCCCGGGCCAACTCGATCCCGGGCCTCGAGATCCTGGCCGATGACGTGCGCTGCACCCACGGCGCCACCGTCGGGCAGCTGGAAGAAGAGCCGATCTTCTACCTGATGTCGCGCGGGCTGCCGCGACCCGACGCCGAGCGCATCGTGGTCGACGGCTTCTTCGCCCCGATCATGGAGCGCATCCCCTTCGCCGGCGTGCGCGCCCGTTTCGAGCGCATGATCGACGAGAAGCTCCCTTAAGCACGACTCCCGGCGGGTGACCTCAGCCGTGCTAGACTACCGAGGGCTGCCCTATGAAACGTGAGATCTCCTCGCCGGTGCGAGCGCCGGCCATCGACCAGCGGTTCCGCGTCGGCGAGCTGGTGGACGTGCTACTGCGACCACAACTCGATCCGGGGAACGTGTGCGCGACTGGCTGCAGGGCGTCGTCGTCCAGGCCGACCGCAAGATGCTGGCGATCCAGTTCGTCGACGACGTCTACCTGACCGATGGGTGGATGGTGCCCGATCGGGTGCTGTGGTCGCCAGCAGTCCGGCGCCAATATCCGCCCGTCCACCCGGCGGCGCGTTCGCCGGCCGGCGCGCACGGCGCAAGGTGCGCAGCTGACCGCGATGCGCCCGCCGGCTGCCCCTGCGCTTCTGGACGTCGATCGGCTGCGCGCCGAGTTCCCGGTGCTGGAACGCGAGACGCGCCCGGGCGTCCCGCTGGTCTACCTCGATTCGGCCGCCACGTCCCAGAAGCCTCGCGCCGTGCTGGAGGCGATGACCGCCTTCTACGAGCACCAGAACGCCAACATCCATCGCGGCATCCACCGGCTGGCGGAAGAGGCCACGGAGGCGTACGAGTCGGCCCGGCGGCGCATCGCCGCCTTCATCGGCGCGCCCGACCCGGCCGAAATCGTCTTCACCCGCAACGCCACCGAGTTCGATCAACCTGGTTGCCTCCACCTGGGGGCGCACGCAGCTGCAGCGCCGGCGACCTGATCGTGCTGACCGAGATGGAGCACCACGCCAACCTGGTCCCCTGGCAGATGCTGGCCGCCGAGCAGGGCGTGCGGCTGGCGCACATCCCGATCGATGCGGACGGCCGACTGGACCCCGAGGCCTATCGGGAGCTGCTTTCCCGCGGGCCGAAGCTGGTGTCCTTCACCGCCATGTCGAACGTGCTGGGAACGATCACGCCGGCGGCGGAGATGACGGCGCGAGGCGCACGCCGCCGGGGCGCTCGTGCTGCTGGATGCCGCCCAATCGATCCCGCACCTGCCGACCGACGTGCGTGCCCTGGGCGCCGACTTCCTGGTCTTCTCGGCGCACAAGATGTGCGGCCCGACGGGGATCGGCGTGCTCTACGCCCGCCGCGAGCTGCTCGAGTCGATGCCGCCCTACCAGGGCGGCGGCGACATGATCCGAAGGGTCTCGCTGCACGCCTTCACCCCCAATGACGTGCCGTACAAGTTCGAGGCCGGCACGCCCGCCATCGCCGAGGCGATCGGCCTGGGCGCGGCGGTGGACTTCCTCGACGCCATCGGGATGCAGGCCGTCCAAGCCCACGAGGCGGCGATCACCGAGTACGCGCTCGACCGGTTGAGCGAGGTGCCCGGAGCTGCAGGTCTTCGGGCCGCCGGCGGCGGAGCGGGGAGGGCTGGCGTCGTTCTCGATGGCGGACGCGCACCCGCACGATGTCGCCCAGATCCTGGACAGCCTGGGGGTCGCCGTTCGAGCCGGGCATCACTGCGCCATGCCGATCCACGAAGTGCTCGGCGTGCCGGCGACGACCCGCGCCTCGTTCTATCTGTACACCACGCCCGGTGAGATTGACAGACTCATCGACGGGCTGTATAAGGTCAAGCATGTCTTCGCCTAGGATCGCCCGCCATGGATGACCTGTACCGCGAGCAGATCATCGACCGCTACAAGAACCCGCGCAGTCGGGGTACGCTCGACCCGCACGACTTCACCTACGAGGACGACAACCCGTTGTGCGGCGATCGCATCCGCATCGACGTGCGCGTCGATGCCGACGAGCGGGTCACGGCGGCCGCCTTCTCGGGCCAGGGCTGCGCCATCTCGCAGGCCGCGGCCGATCTGCTGACCGAATCCGTCGTCGGCAAGACGCTGGAGGAAGTCAAGCAGCTCACCAAGGACGACATCCTCGAGATGCTCGGCATCGAGCTCGGTCCGGTCCGCTTGAAGTGCGCGCTCCTTTCGCTGAAGGTCCTCAAGGCCGGGGTCTACGGCATCGATCAGCTCGAAGCCGACCTGGCCTGAGGGCAGCGGGGGAGCCACATGTTCAACTACCGCCTGCCGCAATCCGCCGAGCTCGAGTACGTCACCGTGGCGACAGTCGACGAACTCGGTCCGGGCCAGCGCAAGCTGGTGGATGTCGACGGAGAGCCGGTGGCGGTTTTCAACATCGCCGGCCGCTATTTCGCCATCGCCGACGTGTGCTCGCACGACGACGGCCCGGTGGCGAAGGAGAGCTGCTCGGCGACGAAATCGAGTGCCCGCGGCACGGAGCGCGCTTCAACCTCGAGACGGGCAAGGCGCTGTGCCTGCCGGCGGTCGTCGACATCCCGGCCTATCCCGTGCGAGTCGTCGGTCAGGACATCCAGGTCGGCCTGCCGCCCTTCTGACACCGAAGGGCGGGGCCTTGTGACATACGTCACAACGGATTAAGCCGCCCTCCGCTTATCGCCTCCGGCGTTTGGAGTATGATGGTCTGGACTGCGCCGCGCCCGCCCGCAGAGGGGTTGCGGCGCGTATTCTGAATCTGCAACCGTGCGATCACGGGAGGACGGAACGACATGCCGACGAAGTGGGTGTACCGATTCGACGAGGTCGACCTCGCCGAGAAGAAGATGAAGACCTGGGACGGCGTGCGCTCGCTGCTGGGCGGGAAGGGCGCCAACCTGGCGGAGATGACACGCATCGGCGTGCCGGTCCCACCCGGGTTCACCATCACCACCCAGGCCTGCAACGCCTACCTGGCCAAGAAGAACAAGTTCCCCGAGGGGATGTGGGAGCAGACGCTGCGGGCGCTCAAGGCGACCGAGAAGGCGTCGGGCAAGACGTTCGGCGATCCCAAGAATCCGCTGCTGATCTCCTGCCGCTCCGGCTCCAAGTTCTCGATGCCCGGCATGATGGACACGGTGCTCAATATCGGGCTCAACGATGAGACGGCCGAGGGCATGATCGCCCTGACCAAGAACGACCGATTCGTCTACGACGCCTACCGGCGCTTGATCCAGATGTTCGGCACGGTCGTCATGGGGCTCGAGCACCGCCCGTTCCACGACGCCCTGGAAGCAGCCAAGGCCAAGGCCGGCACCACCGAAGACTCGAAGCTCTCGGCAGCCGAACTCAAGGACCTGGTGAAGACGTTCAAGGCGATCGTCAAGAAGCACGCCGGGCGCGACTTCCCCACCGACCCGATGGTCCAGCTGCGCCTGGCGACCGAAGCCGTCTTCAGCTCGTGGAACGGTAAGCGCGCCGTCGACTACCGCAACGCGGCCAAGATCGCTCACGATCTCGGCACGGCGGTCAACATCGTGACGATGGTCTTCGGCAACATGGGCGACGACTCGGCGACCGGCGTGGCCATGACCCGCTCGGGAAGCTCGGGCGACAAGGCCATCGAAGGCGACTACCTGACCAATGCCCAGGGCGAGGACGTCGTGGCCGGCATTCGCCTGACCAAGCCGATCGAGGAGCTGGCCAAGGAGATGCCCAAGGCCTACACCGAGTTCGCCAAGGTCGCCCGGCGGCTCGAGAAGCACTACCGCAACATGCAGGACGTCGAGTTCACCATCGAGCGCGGCAAGCTGTGGATGCTGCAGACGCGCGACGGCAAGCGCACGGCGCAGGCCGAGGTGCGCATCGCCGTCGATATGGCCGAGGAAGGACTGATCACCAAGAAGGAAGCCGTCCTGCGGGTGAAGCCGGAGCAGGTCGACTTCTACCTGCACCCGCAGTTCGATGCCAAGGCCAAGAAGGCGGCCGACAAGATCGCCGCCGGCCTGAACGTCTCCCCCGGCGCGGCCGTCGGGCAGATCGCCTTCACCGCCGACCTGGCCGAGAAGTGGGCCAAGGAAGACAAGAAGCAGGTCATCATGGTCCGCCCGGAGACCGGCCCGTCGGACGTGCACGGCATGCTGGCGGCCAACGGCATCCTGACCTCCAAGGGCGGGCGCACGTCGCACGCCGCGCTGGTCGCACGGCAGTTCGGCAAGCCGGCGGTCGTCGGGGTGGCGGCGCTGGACGTCGACGTCGATGAGCACAAGATGACCGTCGGCGGGAAGGCCTACAAGGAAGGCGACTGGATCTCGATCGACGGCACGACCGGCGAAGTCTTCGCCGGCCAGGTCCCGACGGTCATTCCCGATCTGAGCGACCCGTACCTGAGCAAGCTGCTGGGTTGGGCGGACAAGTTCCGCCGGCTGCAGGTTTGGGCGAACGCCGACTACCCGCGGGACGCCGAGCGGGCGCGCAAGTTCGGCGCACAGGGGATCGGGCTGTGCCGCACCGAGCACATGTTCTTCGAGACCGTGCGCCTGCCCTTCGTGCAGGCGATGATCCTGGCCGAGACGCTGCCGGACAAGGCGGCGGCGGCCACGCAGCGCGACCAGGCGCTGGAGAAGCTGCTGCCGTTCCAGCGTTCGGATTTCGAAGGCCTGTTCCGGGCGATGGACGGGCTGCCGGTGATCATCCGGCTGATCGATCCGCCGATGCACGAGTTCCTGCCGTCGCACGACGAACTGCTGATCGAAGTCACCGAGCTCAAGACGAACGGCAAGGATCCGAAGCGTCTGGCCGAGGCCGAGAAGATGCTGGCGGCGGTCGAGGCGATGCGCGAGGCCAATCCGATGCTCGGCCTGCGCGGCGTCCGCCTGGGGATTCACATCCCCGAGCTGACCAAGATGCAGGTGCGGGCGATCATCGAAGCGGCCTGCATTTGCGCCAAGGACGGCGTGGACGTCCACCCGGAGATCATGATCCCGCTCACCAGCCATGTGAACGAGCTCAAGGTACAGCAGACGGCCCTGGAAGAAGTTGCCAAGGTGGTGATGAAGGAGCAGGGCGTCAAGGTGGCGTACAAGTTCGGGACGATGATCGAGATCCCGCGCGCGGCGCTCACGGCCGGCGAGATCGCCGAGTATGCTCAGTTCTTCTCCTTCGGCACCAACGACCTGACGCAGACGACCTTCGGGATCTCGCGCGACGACGCCGAGAAGAGCTTCCTGGTGGAGTATCAGGATCGCAAGATCCTGCCCGAGAATCCGTTCGCCTCGATCGACGAACCGGGCGTGGGCAAGCTGATGGCGATGGCGGTCAAGGACGGGCGCAAGACGCGCCCCAACATGGAGATCGGCATCTGCGGTGAGCACGGCGGCGATCCTCAGTCGGTGTGGTTCTGCCACGCGATCGGCCTGAACTACGTCTCGTGCTCCCCGTTCCGCATCCCGATCGCCCGTCTGGCGGCGGCGCAGGCTGCGCTGGGCTCGAAGAACGAGGACAAGTAGGCCATCCGAAATCCGACTTCCGAAGTCGCGCAGCGACTTCGGAAGTCGTCACGTGACGGTCAGGGCGCACCCTCTCGGGGGTGCGCCCGTGCGTTCGGGCAGGAGGCAGGCGGCGCGAGCCCCCTTGAAACGGCCAGGGCGCCCAGCTGGGCGCCCTGGAGAATGGGCATGAGCAGCTGACGACGAGCGTCCCTACGGCCGAATGAACCGGCTGAGATCGGGGAAGATCAGCGAGCGGCGGTCGCCGCGGGTCAGGGGGACTTTGTTGGCCGCTTCGAAATTGCGATGGACTTCGCGCAGTGCCCGCACCTGCCAGCCTGGAGGCTGCTGCGAGAAGGCGACCAGAGCAGCGGTGAACTCGCCCGGGATCAGCAGCAGCGCCGAGCCGTCCTCGGCCTGGGTCGCCAGGATGCGGCCGGCATTCGGGTCGGTCCCCGTGGGACCGAAGGTCCGCAGCAGCGCCAGAGCCTCTTCGGTCGAAGGGGGCATCGTCCCCTGGACAAAGAACCGTTCGCGCTTGGCGATGTCGTACAGCGCCAGTGCGTGGCAGACGGCCTCGTTCAACTGCATCAGGAAGGACGTCTTGCCTTCTTCCAGCACCACCTTCCAGCGGTCGCTCTCAGGGTGGGCCTGGCGCAGACGCGTGGCGACATCGCGCTGTTCCAGGTAGTGGCGGCGAATGGCCCGATACTGCGCAGCGTTCACCCGACCCTGCTGGAAGTCGGTCTCGAGCCGATCGATCTTGCGCTCGAGCCCGGTGAGCATGCGCTTCAGGTCATCGGCGATATCGCCGGTGCCGGGAATCAGGCGGTCGTCGAGCTCATCCTCCGGCACCTCGGCCTCGATCGTGAGCGCCGGGGTGGAAGTCGGCTTCCTGGTTGGCTTCGGAGGGCGGTTGTCGACGAACGGCCTCTGATTCGGCCCGGCGCCCTCCAGCTGGAGGACGCGCAGCTCCTGCTCGCGGAGCAGCTCCCGGACGGCGCGCAGTTGCCCGACGCTGATCGAGCCGTCGCAGAACGCAATGCCGGCTTGCAGCATCCGGCGCCGGGCGGACTCCATCTGCTCGCGCGCCAGCTCGAGCTCCGACCGCTTCTCGGGAGCCTGGGCGGGGGCCGGGGTTGAGGACGGGGCATCCGCGCGCTGGGTGCGCGCCTCGGTCCCTGCAGACTGGCTGGGCATGGCTTCATCATACATGGCGCATGTCACCCGGTTCAGAGGACTGTGGTACCAACGGAGCAGGATTCGTGCCCGGCGGGCATCGGGGCGGCTGGGGTATACTGCTGCTCGCCCGGCGGGGCGGTAACGGCGAGGGAGGCATGGGTTGAACGGCCGAATTGTGGTTGAGCAGCATCGCTCTGGCAGTCGTCCTGGCCGGGTTGCGGCGGGGTAGGCCGCGGCACCCCCACGCCCTCAGCCGAAGACGTCATTCGGACGGCCGAAGCCATGGCTGAACAGACTCGGCAGGCAGCCACGCCGACCTCCAGCCCGACGCCTGTCACGCCTACGGCCACGCTTCCTGCCGGTGACACCGACCGTCGCAGTGACCGCCACACCGGCGGTCACCGGGCCGGTGGTGACCGCTGTCTACCCGGTCAGCGTGCGGGAGGGGCCGGGCGAAGCCTACGCCCAGGTGGACCTCTTGCTGACCGACCAGATGGCGCGCGTGGTCGGCCGGTTCGATGACACGCCGATTGGCACGTGGTATTTGCTGCAGCGGATCGACGTGGGGAAGGACGGCTGGGTCTGGTCCGGGGCGGTGACGCTGGTTGGGGATCCGGCGCTGATCCCGGTGGTGACGCCTTCCTCTTGACGAGGGTGGCGGTCAGGCCTAGGCGAGGCCTACCTGCTGCGCATAGCCAATAGGGAACTCACGAATGAAGTACAAAACAGCCTCGCGTGGAGCGAGGCTGTCGATTCCCAGGGGCGTCGTCGGGTCTAGAGGTGCACGTGTTTGGCGGCAACGAACGACAGACCTGCCTCCGTGAGTGCCCAGGCCGTCCGATTGGCTGCTTCGTACTTGTCCAGGAAGTTGACGGTCAGGTTCTCCCAGTCGCCTGAGTCCACGATCTCCTTGCGCTCGCGGAAGTAGTCCAGGATGTCCGAGGGGTGCGCCCGGGTCTGATCGATCTCGGGATCGCCCCCTTCGTGCTTGGCCGAAATGTTGGCCACGTGGTCGGCGATCTCGACCAGCTCGGCGCGCCGCAGGTAGGGCTGGCGCACGATGCTCTTGTAGGCTTCGGTGATGTGGTGCTCGTAGCGAACGACGTCCTCGAATCCGAGCTCACGCCGGAACTCGGCGGTGATCTCCATCGTCCGGTTGTCGATCGAGTTGCTCCAGTTGAACCCGATCAACGGCGACGAGCCGTCGTCGCGCGAGAACAGCTTGGCGCCGATCAGCGTCCACAACGCGGCGTACGGATTGTCGTTCCCCATGAAGACGGAGATCTTGAACCGCAGGTCGACGCCCAGCCGGTGGAGCAGGTATCCCAGGAGCACCGTGCCGGGGTTGATGTTCAGCACCTCGCGTACGCCGTAGGTGGTGTAGTAGTACAGGAACTCCTCCAGCCACTGCAGCGCGTGCGCATTCGGCTGGCCGATCCCGCCGAAGTATCCGGTGATCGTCTCCGGGCCACCGAGGTGAACGTTCGAACCGTCCGTACCCTTGGTGTCCAGCGTGCACACATAGCTGGCGCCGAGGATCTGCATCGCCGCGGCGAAGGCCGGCAGGTCCCCATCCGCCTCCTGCTCCTTCATCTTGCGCACCTGGATGTAGCGGCCGGGCATGAGCGACCCTTGCTCGATCGCCCGTCGTGCGGCGTCGATGATCCAGGAGAAGTAGTTGGCGGCGCTGACCTCCAGCGTGACGGCCACGTCTTCCTTGAAGGCCGTCGTGGCGGCTTTCTCACCCAGCACCTTGCGACGGTAGTCGGCAATGCGGATGAAAGCCCCACGGTCGCGCTGCTCGATCAGCCACAGCAAGTCCTTCAAGTTCTCCGGCCGGGTGGCGCGCACCTGCCCCAGGAGGGACGCCAGGCTGCCGGCGGCGGCGGCCTTGCGATTGATCTCCTCCGGCGTGCCGAAGCGCGCCACGACGTCCAGGAACTCCTTCATGACGGTCATTCCCGGGTCGAGCAGGACGGCGTTGATCGCCTCCAGGCGCGGGGGCGGGATCTTCAGGCGCGCCTGCAAGTCGTGGTTCATGGCATCTCCCTTCATGCGGTGTCGCGTCGCCGGGCTCAGCGCAGCAGGCGCAGCAGCTCGTCGTACTCGTCATCCGACATGCCGAACCAGTTCTCCGGCTGGGGAAAGGTGCGGCCGCCGACCTCGCTGACGTAGCGCTGCAATCCTTCCAGGATCACCTTGCCGGCTTCGCCGAAGACCTTGGCCATCTTGGGCTTGAAGCGCGGGTACAGGCCGAACATGTCGTGATAGATCAGGAGCTGCCCGTGCGCGTGCGGGCCGGATCCCAGGCTGATGATGAAGCACTTCTCCGCCCGTTCGGTGATGAGCTGGCACAGCCGGTCGGGGACCATCTCGAGCAGGATGGCGAAGGCGCCGGCGTCTTCCAGGGCTTTGGCGCTTTCGACGATGCGCTTGGCCTGCTGTGCGCCTTTGCCCTGCACGCGGAACCCGCCCAGCGCGCTGGCGCTCTGGGGTGTCAGGCCGAGGTGACCCATGGCCGGGATGCCGGCGCTGACGATCCCGGCCATCCGGTCGGCCATCTCGACGCCGCCTTCCAGCTTGATCGCATCGCACCCGGCCTCCGCCATGAACCGACCGGCGCTGCGGATGGCCGTCTCGACCGAAGGCTGATACGACATGTACGGCATGTCCCCGATCAGCCAGGCATTGGCCGTCCCGCGGCGAACCGCCTGCGTGTGGCGGATCATGTCGTCCATCGTGACCGGCAAGGTGCTCTCATAGCCGAGCATCGTCATCCCCAGGCTGTCGCCGACCAGGATCATGTCGATGCCTGCCTGCTCCTGCAGGTACCCGGTGGGGTAGTCGTAGCAGGTCAGCATGGTGATGGGGATTCCCTTGGCGACCTTGTCAAACAGGGCGGGGAGCGAGACCTTCTTGCGTTCCGACATGCGATCCCTCCTGGGATACGAGGCGCCCGGCCGGGGGCTTCGGGGTCGCGAGAGTTTAGGCCCGCCGCGACGAGCAGGCAAGGGGCGGGGAGGTGAACGACTTCCGAAGTCCAAAGGACTTCGGAAGTCGGACCGCAACTACTCCGGGACGATGAGTGTTCCGACGGGCTCGCCCATCAGCGCGGCCTGGATCGCGCCGGGTTCGGTGCCCGAGAAGACGCGCACCTGGAGCCCGGGGACGGCGCGTGCCATCGCCAGCGCCTGGCGGACTTTGTCTGCCATCCCGCCGGTGACGTCGGTGGCGGCCGAGCCGGTGATCGTCGCCGGTCGGAGATCCGATTCGCGCAGCCGATCGAAGATGCGCGTGTTCTGCGGGTAGTCGGCGAAGACGCCGCGGTCGACCCCCGCCAGGAGCAGGTGCGTCGGCCGAAGGCCTTCGGCCAGACGGGCGAAGACGCGTTCGGTTGAGATGATCGTCGAACCGCGCTGTCGGTCGAAGGCGACATCGCCGGCGACGACCGGCAGCAGGCCGGCGGAGAGCGCGCGTGCGATCGGCTCGGATGCCAGCTCGACGATCTCTCCCGCTTCTGTCACAGCCGATGCCGAGGGGGGAAACGAGATGGCGGGCATGCCCGCTTCGAGCAAGGCATCGACCACCAGGCGATTGAGCAGGTTGGCGACCCGCCACACCTCGGCGAACCCGAGCCACTCCGCTTCTGACGCCGCCCCCAGATGGGTATGGAAGCGCGAGGCAGCCTGGTGCCCGTAAGACCCCGAACCGTGGCCAAGCAGCAACTGAAGGCCGGGCTGGGAGGCACGCGCGGCGGCGATCTCGCGGGCCACGCGGCGCAGGACATCCAGGCGCGGCGTCTCCGGGTAGTTCTTGTCTGTGATCAGAGAACCGCCGAGCTTGAGGAAGATCATGCCCCCACCTGCGTATGAATGGTGTGGACGGCGCCGGCGGCCAGGAGTGCCTGACGCACCCGGTCGACATCCGGTTCCGCCGCCAACGCGAGCATCGTGCCTCCCAGGCCTGCGCCGGAAAGCTTGGCGCCCCACGCGCCCGCTGCGCGCGCGGCCGAGACCAGCACGTCGAGCGCCGGGCTGGAGACGCCCATCTGCTTCAGCACTTCCTGGGCGGAGTCCAGGAGCGGGCCGAGTTCGGCGATGCGCCCTGCTTCGAGCACGCCGAGGGCGCGTTCGCTGAGCTCGCCCAGAGCGTCGAAGTGCCGCTCATAAGCCTGCGGATCGAGCCGCCACCGTTCTCGCACCAGGCCAACCGCCGCCGCCGTTGGAGAGGCGATGCCGGTGTTGCCGATCAGCAGGTGCATCCGGCCACCGACCTTGAAGGGTACCGGAGGCTCGCCCTGGCGGAAGTAGACCGGCAAGCCGTAGGTCACGACCGTGTTGTCAACTCCCGATGGCGTCCCGTGGTGGATGCGTTCGACGGCGAAGGCCAGCGCGGAGACCTGTTCCGGCGCGAGCGGCAGCCCGAGGTGCTGGCTGAGGGCGCGAGCAATGGCCACCGAAACGGCGGCGCCGGATCCCATGCCGGAGGCCATCGGGATACTGGAGGTGACCCGGATCGTCAGCGCCGGGGCGAGCCCAGGTCCGAGGGCGTGTAGCGTGTCGAGGATGATGCGCGGGATCGGGTGAGCGGGATCGAGCCCACTCAGTTCGCCGGCCAGGCCGACGTCCGGCGCGTCGACGACGATGGTGCCGGGCGCGGCGCCGGGCAGGGGGTTGACCTCGGCGCGGGCGCACACCTCGTTCACCGGCACGGCGATCGCCGGACGGCCGTAGACGACGGCGTGTTCCCCGAGCAGGATGGCCTTACCCGGAGCGGTGGCGAGGGTCATTGTCCCAGGTACAGGACGGCGATCGAGGCGACCCCCCACAGCACCAGCGTCGCCATCAAGAGACGGTCCTTGAGCACGAGCTCCTCCGGAGCGCCGCCGGAGTTCTCGACATGGATCAGGTACAGGTAGCGGAAGATGCCGTAGATCACGAACGGGATGGTCAGCATCATCGTGTGATTCTCGGGCAGGTTTTCGGCCGAGAAGGTGTAGAGCGAGTAGGCGACGATCGTCGTGGCCGAGACGATGACGATCAATTGGTCGAGGAACGAGATGGTGTAGCCGTCCAACACGCGGCGCGTGTCCTTCGACGCTGCCGGCGACCAGCACCATCTCGGCGCGACGCTTGCCGAACCCGATGTACAGGGCGAGAAGCGTCGTGCACACGTACAGCCAGGGCGAAAAACGCGTGACCACGATCAGCGAGACGCCGGCGCCGACGCGCAGCACGAAGCCGGCGGCGACGATGAACACGTCGATGATCGGCACGTGCTTCAGCCAGAACGAGTACAGCAGGTTGAGGGCCAGGAAGCCGACGAGGATCAGGCCGAAGGCCGTTCCGAGTGCGAACCCGCCGACAAGGGCCATGGCCGCCATCACCGCTGCGACGGACAGGGCAACCCGGGGCGGGACGATCCCGGCGGCGATGGCGCGGTTGCGCTTGGTGGGATGCTGTCGGTCGCTCTCCCGGTCCGCCACATCGTTGACCAGGTAGACGACGCTCGAGGCCAGGCAGAACAGGCCGAACCCGGCCAGCGTGCGCACGAATGGCGCCGGAGCCAGGAGCTTCTGGTCGAACACCAGAGCCGCAAAGACGAAGACATTCTTGGCCCATTGCGTGGGCCTCATAGACCGCAGCAGGCCGAGAAGCATGTGGTCATGATAGCAGGGAGGGGATAGGGCGGCAAGCACACTCAGGTCGGCATGCAGTGTCGGCGGCGTGGCTATAATCCTCTGCCACAGGAGGCGCACAGCATGAAGCGTCTGATCGGCTCGCTGCCCCGAGTTCATCCTGGCCTTGATTCGGCAGGGCTTGGCGCGCCTCGAGCGATGCCCGGACGGACTCCTCCCCGGGGACGGCACAGCCCAACCGATGCCATCGTCTCCTGCAGCCGCGGCGCGAATCGACGTCGCGTAGTTCGAGAAGATGGGATGCCCCGAACATTCGCCGCAGGGAGCCTGGCCGAGCCAAGGCGGAGAGGATGACCGAGCGGCGGGCGCCCTCCTCGGCGCGGAAGGCCCGGCTGGATGCCCTGATGGTCGAGCGTGGGCTGGCCGAGAGCCGCTCGCTGGCCCAACGCTTGATCATGGCCGGCGACGTGCGCGTCGATGGGCAGGTGGCGCTCAAACCCGGTCGCGAAATCGATCGGCAGGCGGCCATCGAGGTCGATTCCGGACCGCGCTTCGTCTCGCGCGGCGGCGACAAGCTGGAGGCCGCCTTTGAAACCTTCGGGCTGTCGGTGGAAGGCCGGACCTGCGCCGACGTCGGGGCGTCGACGGGCGGGTTCACCGACTGCCTTCTGCAGCACGGTGCCTCCCGGGTCTATGCCATCGATGTCGGGCACGGGATCCTGCATTGGAAGCTTCGCCAGGATCCCCGCGTCGTTGTCCTGGAGTCCACCAACGCACGCTACCTGGAGACGCTGCCCGAGCCGGTCGACTGGGTGACGATGGACGCCGCGTTCATCTCCCTCAAGCTCTTGCTGCCGGTCGCGGTGCGCTGGCTCAGGCCCGGCGGCGGAATCGTGGCTCTGGTCAAGCCTCAATTCGAGGCCGGCCGCGAAGCCGTCGGGCGTGGCGGGGTGGTGCGCGACGCTGCCATCCATCGCCGCGTCCTCGAGGACGTGGTCGCCGCCCTCGGCCCCATCGGCCTGGCGCCGCGCGGGCTGATCCGGTCTCCCTTGCTGGGTCCAAAGGGCAACGTCGAATTCCTGCTTTGGGCCGACGCCGGACCGGCGGGTGACCCCGCCGAGGCACTGATCGCGGCGCTCTTCCCTCCATCCGGCTGACGCCGGCCGCCTCCTACGGTATACTTCGACCCGCGGGAGGCAGCCTCCCGCGGTTTCTCGCATGCAGACATCGAACATCCGCAATTTCTGCATCATCGCCCACATTGACCACGGCAAGTCGACGCTGGCCGACCGCCTGCTGCAGCTCACGGGGACCATCTCCGACCGGGAGATGACCGAACAGGTCCTGGACAGCATGGACCTGGAGCGGGAGAAAGGCGTGACGATCAAAGCCTCGGCCGTGCGGATGTCTTACCGCGCCTCGGACGGGCAGGACTACGAGCTCAACCTGATCGACACCCCCGGACACGTGGACTTCTCCTACGAGGTCAGCCGTGCGTTGGCCGGCTGCGAAGGCGCCGTGCTGGTGGTCGATGCCACCCAGGGCGTCGAGGCGCAGACGCTGGGGAACCTGTACCTGGCGCTGGAATCGGACCTCGAGATCGTGCCGGTGATCAACAAGATCGATCTGGGCTCGGCGCGCCCGGATGAAGTGGCCGAGGAGATCCATGCGCTGATCGGAACGCCGCCGGATCAGATCCTGCGCATCTCGGCCAAGGACGGCACCAACATCGGCGCCGTCCTGGAGGCGGTGGTGACGAAGGTCCCACCGCCCAAGGGCGATCCCGGCGCGCCGCTGCGGGCGCTGATCTTCGATTCACACTACGACTCGTACAAGGGCGTGGTTGCCTACGTGCGGGTGTTCGACGGCACGCTGCGCAGCGGCGAGAACCTGCGCCTGATGGCGGCGAACGCCGATGTCCACCCGATGGAGATCGGCACGTTCGCCCCGCGCATGCTCCCGGGGAAGGAGCTGCAGGCAGGCGAAGTTGGCTACGTGGCCACCGGGCTCAAGACCGTGCGCGAGTGCCGGGTGGGGGATACCTTCACCACGATCGTTCAGCCGGCGACCGAAGCGCTCGCGGGCTACCGACACCCGAAGCCGATGGTCTTCGCCGGCTTCTACCCCGTCGAGGGAGAGGACTACGCCAATCTGAAGGACGCCCTGGAGAAGCTCCAGCTCAACGACGCTTCACTGGTCTTCGAGCCGGACGTGTCGCAGGCGCTCAACTACGGTTTCCGCTGCGGCTTCCTGGGGATGTTCCACATGGAGATCATCCAGGAGCGGCTGGAGCGCGAGCACGAGGTCGACCTGATCGCTACGGCGCCGTCGGTGGAGTACGAGGTGCTGATGATCGACGGCAGCACGAGGATCATCGAGAAGCCGGCGGACCTGCCGGAAGAAACGCAGATCGCCGAGGTGCGCGAGCCGTGGATGCGCATCCAGGTGTTCACGCCGGAGGAATTCTACGGAACGGTGATGGACCTGGCCACCAAGCGCCGGGCGATCTTCGTCGAGCAGGAATACCCGGCGCCGCAGCGCGTCGTGCTGCACTTCGACATTCCTCTGGCCGAGCTGATCGTCGAGTTCTACGATCAACTCAAGGCCCGCACCCGGGGCTACGCCTCCCTCGATTACCACTTCATCGGCTACCGGGCGGACGACCTGGTGAAGCTGGAGCTCCTGGTCAACGAGGAGCCCGTCGATGCGCTGGCGATGATCGTGCATAAGAAGGAGGCGTACCACAAAGGGCAGCGCCTGGTCACCAAGCTGAAGGAGCTCATCCCGCGGCAGATGTTCCCCGTGCCGATCCAGGCCATTTCGGGCGGGCGGGTGATCTCACGCGCCAACGTCAAGGCGGTGCGCAAGGATGTGCTGGCCAAGTGCTACGGGGGCGACATCTCGCGCAAGAAGAAGCTGCTCGAGAAGCAGAAGAAGGGCAAGAAGCGCCTGAAGCGCGTCGGCAGCGTCGAGATCCCTCAGGAGGCCTTCATGGCGATCCTCCGTCTGGAGGACGAGTGAGGCCGGGACCCGTCCCGCTGGCGGACCGGCCGATCGCAGCGTTTGGCTCGCCCGTCAGCCTGCGGGCCTGGGAGCCGGATTGAGAGCAGGCCGCTGGATCGGATTGCTGCTCGGCCTGGCGGTCAGCGCCGTAGCGCTGGCGCTCGTCCTGCGCTGGGCAGGCTGGGGTCCGCTGAGCGAAGCGCTGCGCCGGGTCGAACCCGGATACCTGCTGCTCGGTGTGTTGGTCTTCATCGTGTCGATGCTGGCGCGGGTGGCGTGCTGGAAGGTGCTGATTGGACGACCGGTCGGATTCGGGCGCGTCCTGGCGGCGCTCAACGAAGGCTACCTGCTGAATAACGTTCTGCCGTGGAGAATGGGCGAGTTCGGCCGGGCGATCCTGCTTGGCCGCCAGCCCGGTCTCTCCGCCCCGCTGGTCCTCTCGTCCATCATCGTCGAGCGACTGTATGACATGATCCTGGCCGTCGGGCTGATGCTGGTGCTCCTGCCGCTGGCATCGGGGGCAGCCTGGGCGGCGCGCGCCGCCTGGATCGGGGCGCTGGCCGTCTTGCTTGCCCTGGCGTGCATGTGGTTCGCCCTTCGGAAGCCGGCGACGGTTGAGGCGCTCGTGGCTCGGTTGCCGGGCCGACTGCCGGCTGGCAGCGGTTGTGGGCGTCGTTTCGAGACGGGTTGGCGGTCCTGCAGACGCCGCGCCGCTTGCTGTTGAGCTTCGCCTGGATGGTGACGAGCTGGGGATTGGCACTGGTCGAGTACTGGCTGGTGCTGCGGTCGGTGCTCCCCGCCGCCCAACCGCTGTGGGCGGGTTTCATGCTGGCCGCAACCTTGCTGGGGGTGGCCGTGCCTTCGCTGCCGGGCTACGTGGGCGTGTTCGAGGCCGCCGGCGTCGCGGCGCTGAGCGTCTTTGGGGTCCCGCCGGATCAGGCCCTGGCGGCGGCCCTGGTCTTGCACGGCATGGTGTACTCGATCGCCAGCCTGATCGGCGCCGCGGCGCTGGTGTCGGACGGTGAGACGCTCACCGGCTTGTATCGCCAGGCGCGGACCTACCTCGTGCGGCCGGCCTGAATGCGCATCTTGCACTGCCTCTACTACTACCGCCCGCACTACTCGGGTCTGACGGTCTACACCGAGCGGCTGGCGCGCGCCCTGGTTCGACGAGGACATTCGGTCACGGTCTTGTCGGCGCGCTACGACCGCCGCCTTCCGGCCCAGGAAGTCCTCGACGGCGTTCGCGTCCGCCGCGCCGGCGTCGCATTCTTCGTCAGCAAAGGCCCGATCATGCCGGGGTTCCAGCCCCTGGGATGGTCGCTGGCGGGTGAGCACGACGTCGTTCACCTTCACGTCCCGCAGATCGATGCGGCCTTGCTCGCCGCGGTGGCGAGGCTGCGCGGCAAGCCGGTGGTCATGACCTTCCACTGCGACCTGAGTCTGCCTCGCTCTCCGCTCAACCGGCTGGCCAACGCCGCGTCGCATCTTGCCGACCGGACGACGGCCCGCCTGGCCTCGGCGGTCGTCACGAACACGCGCGACTATGCCGAAGCCTCCCCTTTGCTCCGACATCACCTGGATCATCTGGTGGTCATCCCGCCACCGATCGAAGTGGCCGCGCCGACCGCGACGGAGGTGGCCGACTTCCGCGCCCGCCTGGGCGATACTTCGCGGGCCAGAAGGTGATCGGGATGGCCGCCCGACTGGCGACGGAGAAGGGCGCTGAGATTCTGGCGCAGGCGATGCCGGCGGTCTTGGAACGATATCCGCAGGCACGCGTGCTGTACGTCGGTCAGTATCGGGACGTGATGGGCGAGGAAGCCTACGCGCGCCGCCTCCAGCCGATGCTCGATCGGCTCGGCGACCGCTGGACGTTCCTGGGTGTGCTGCCCGGCAGCGAGATGGGTGCGTTCTATGGCGCGTGCGACGTCACCGTCCTGCCCAGCCTGAACAGCACGGAGAGCTTCGGGATGGTCCAGGTGGAGTCGATGGCCTGCGGGACGCCGGTGGTCGCCAGCGACCTCCCGGGCGTGCGCCAACCGACGACCCTGACCGGCATGGGACGCACGGTCCCGCCGGCGACGCCCATGCGCTGGCCCAGGCGCTGGTCGAGGTCCTCGACCAGCCCGAGAGGTTCGCCGGCGATCCGCGGGCGGTGGCGGCGCGCTTCTCGTCGGAGACCGTCGCCGAACAGTACGAGGCGCTGTACACCTCGCTCCTGGGGCGCGCAGGATGACGGGTGCCGCGTTTTGTCTCTCCACCGGTCCCACACCCGAGGCGGGCGGTCCGCCGGACAGAGGCCACGCGGGATGAGGCGCGCGGCGGGCGAATCCGCGTCGAGCGTGCCGAGCTCCGCCGGCAGGGACTTCCTGTGGCTGCACTTGCGCGAGCTGCCCTACTTTCGCTCCATCCTGCGCGCCGTCGAAGCGCGCTTCTACCAGGGGCTCGAGCTGCCGCGCCCGATCCTGGATGTCGGATGCGGTGACGGGCATTTTGCCGCGGTGACGTTCGAGTCGCCGATCGACATCGGGGTCGACCTGCACCTGCCGTCGCTGCGCGAGGCCGGGCGACGGGGTGTCTACCGGATGCTGCTCGATGCAGACGGGACACGCCTGCCGCTCCGCTCCGATTCCCTCGGCAGCGCCTTCAGCAACTCGGTGCTTGAACATCTTCCGAACCTGGACGGTGTGTTGGCCGAGATCGCCCGCGCCCTCAGGCCGGGCGCGCCGCTGTTCTTCACCGTGCCCAACCCTGGCTACCGGACCGAGCTCAGCCTTCCCCGCGTTCTGAGCGTCCGCTTGGCCTGCGCCGCATGGCGAGCGCCTACCAGGACTACTTCATGTGGATGTCCCGGACGCGCAACATGATGTACGAGCCCGAATGGACCGAGCGTCTGGCGCGGGTCGGGCTGGCCGTCGAGCGCACGGCGCGCTACTTCTCGCCGGCCGCGCTGCATGCCCTCGAGTGGGGACACTATCTGGGCGCGCCATCGCTGCTTACGCGCTGGCTCACCCGGCGCTGGATCGTCGCCCCCCATCGCTGGAACCTGTGGTTGACGGAACGGTTGACGCGGCGCTACTATCTTGAGATGCCCAGTCCGGAAGGCACCTACAGCTACTACCTGGCCCGGAAGTCCTAGCCGGCGCGCCGACCGGCCGGGGCAGTCGCCGGCCAGTCGGTGCTGTGCCGAATGAGCAGGCAGAGCGGACCATGGATCTCCCGACCCCGACCCCTCCTCCACCCGACGGCTCGAGTTCGCCCGAGCCGACCGTCCTGGATTGGCTCCGCTCGATTCTCAAGCGGCAGCCGATCCCACTGCCACCGCGGGAGCAGGCTGCGCAGCACGTGGCGGAGCCCGCAGCTGGCGCGCCCGGCGCGAGCGAAGCACCTGCCTTGAAGCCCGAGCACAGCAGCAGTGATCGCCCCCCAGGCTGCCCCCGGGCCGCTCGCGGCCGTCGCAGCAGACGCCGATGGAGCCGAGTCCGCTCCTCCGGAACGCCCGGCAATTCGGGTTGAGGTTCACATTCGGGCCGGGCACTTGCGGCTTCCGGTGGCGCTGATCCTGGGGCTGGCGGCCCAGCTCGGGCTCGAGCGGAAACCCGACAACGTGCTGCCGACCCTCGTCCTGTACGCCATGGCGATGGCGCTCGCCGGCTGGGCGGCCTGGGAGGGCGACTTCGGTCTGCGCATCCCCGCGGCGGCGGACCACCCTGTGCGCATCCTGCGGTTCCGGCCGACCTGGCTGGGGGCGGCGCTGGCCTTCTCCATCCTGACGCTGCTCGCCGCGTCCGACAACACCTTTCGCACGTCAACGCTGTTCTTCTGGATCGGAGCATTGGCCTGTGTGATGATCGCCCTGTGGGACGGCGAGCTCGACCTGCAGGGCAGGCTGCGGCGGATCTTGGCCGGGGTGACGGCTCCGCGTCTGAGCCTGTCGCTCGATGGCTGGGCGATCGCGGTCGTCGCCGTGTTCGCGCTGCTGGTCTGGTTCCGCTTCGCCAATCTCACGGGCATCCCGGGCGAGATGGTCAGCGACCATGCCGAGAAGCTGCTGGATGTGGTCGACATCCTGAACGGCCAGAACTCGATCTTCTTCCCGCGCAACACCGGGCGCGAGGCCCTGCAGTTCTACCTGGCCGCCGCGACGGCCGGACTGCTCGGCACGGGCATCTCGTTTCTGACGCTCAAGATCGGGACAGCCCTGGCGGGTGTCCTGACGCTTCCGTTCGTCTACCTGTTCGCAAGGGAGCTCGGCGGTCGGCGTGTGGCGCTGGCGGCCATGTTCCTGGCCGGCATCGCCTACTGGCCGAACGTCATCAGCCGTGTCGGCTTGAGATTCCCGCTCTATCCGCTCTTCGCCGCGCCGGCGCTCTTCTTCCTCGTGCGCGGCCTGCGCACCCGGCGCAGCAACGATCTGCTGTGGTGCGGGCTGATCGTCGGCCTCGGGCTGCACGGCTACACGCCGGCCCGCGCCATTCCGATCGCCGTCACCGTCGGTGTGCTGCTGTACGCCCTGCATCCGCCGGCGCGCGGCCAGCGCTGGGCGGTCATCACCTGGCTGATCGGCGCCGGGATGGTGGCGCTGGTGGTGACCCTGCCGCTGCTGCGCTACGCCATCGACGATCCGGAAATGGTCATGTTTCGATCGCTGACCCGGATCGGAAGCACCGAACGCGAACTGCCTGGGCCGGCGCTGCAGATCTTCTTCTCGAACACGTGGAATGCGCTGAAGATGTTCGGCTGGGACAACGGCGAGGTGTGGGTCAACTCGATTCCGGGACGTCCAGCGCTCGACTGGATCAGCGCCGGCCTGTTCCACCTGGGCAGCGCCTACCTCTTGCTGCGCTACCTGAAGCGAAGGAACTGGCTGGACCTGTTCACGCTGCTCGCCGTTCCGGTGCTGCTGCTGCCGTCGATCCTGTCGCTGGCGTTCCCCGCGGAGAATCCGGCGCCGAACCGGGCCGCCGGAGCCATGGTCCCGGTCTTCGCCATCGCGGCACTGCCGCTCGCCGCGCTCCCGGAATGGGCCGAGCGCTGGTGGGGTGGACGTAAGGCCCGGCGCTGGGGGATCGCCGGGGTGCTGGCCCTGGCTGTCGGCGCGGCGCTTCTCAACTACCGATTGGTATTCGTCGAGTACGCGGATCAGTTCCGGCGGTCGGCGTGGAACACGTCGGACATGGGACGCGTGATCCGGGGCTTCGCCGAATTGGTCGGTTCCTTCGACACGGCGCATGTCGTAGCCTTCCCCTACTGGGTCGACACGCGCATGCCGGCCATCTGGGCCGGCCGTCCCACCGTCGACTATGCCATCTGGCCCGATCAGCTCGATCCGCTCCTGCAGGAGACTCGCGCCCAGCTGTTCCTGCTCAAACCCGAAGATCAGCAGGGCATCGAACGAGTGCGATCGCTCTTCCCGCAAGGCGCCTTCTCGCTGTTCGACTCGCCGCAGGAAGGCCATGACTTCCTGATCTACAGTGTGCCGGCCACATCCGGCATCGACCCCTCGGCTGTCAGCGAGCCGCTCCCATGACCGACGGCGAGATCCAACCCGCACCGCCCCCTCCGGCGGACACGCGACGGCGGCGCGACCTGGCGGCGCCGATTGCCCTGCTGGCGATCCTGGCGATCGCGGCGTACCTGCGCTTCACCGGACTCAACTGGGACGACTACACCCACATCCACCCGGATGAACGATTCTTGACCATGGTCGAATCGGGGATCGCGTTCCCGGAGCGCATGGCCGAGTACTTCAACACGGCGACATCGCCGCTCAATCCGCACAACCGCGGCTTCGGGTTCTTCGTCTACGGCACGCTGCCGATCTTCCTGGTGCGCTTCGTGGCGGAGTCGCTCCAGCAAACCGGCTACGACCAGGTGCACCTGGTCGGCCGGGCGGCGTCGGCGGCGTTCGATCTTGTCTCGGTGTGGCTGGTGTACCTGGTCGGGGCACGGCTCTACCGCCGTCGAGTCGGATTGCTGGCGGCGCTCCTGGCGGCGCTTTCCGTCATGCTGATCCAGCAGGCGCACTTCTTTGTGGTCGATTCGTTCGCCAACACCTTTGTCCTGGCCGGCCTGTACTTTGCGGTTCGCGTGATGGACCGCGGCGCATGGCAGGACTACCTTGGATTCGGTGCGGCGCTGGGCATGGCCGTCGCTTCCAAGCTGAGCGCGGTGCCTCTGGCCGCCGTCGTGGGCCTGGCCGTGCTCCCGCGCCTGCTGGATGAGAACCGCCGCCTGGTCGTCTCGGAGGTCGGCAAGGTGGTCCGCGGCCTGCTGATGGCCGCAGCCGTCTCGCTGTTGACCTTCCGGATCTGCCAGCCCTACGCGTTCTCCGGACCAGGCATCCTGGGCGTGCTGCCGAATCCACAGTGGGTGGCGAACATCCGCGAGCAGCGGGCGCAGGCGGGCGGCGATGTCGACATGCCGCCGAACCTGCAGTGGTTCAACCGAACGCCGTACTTGTTCCCGATCGGCAACCTGATCGTGTGGGGCATGGGACTGCCGCTCGGAATCATCAGCTGGGCGGGATGGGCGCTGGCGATCGTGCAGGCGGTGCGAGGGAAGTGGCGGCGGCATCTGATCCCGGTCGTTTGGACCGGTGCGTACTTCGTGTGGCAGGCATCGTCGTTCAACCCCTCGATGCGCTACTTCCTGCCGATCTACCCGACGCTCACCCTGCTGGCCGCCTGGGCGATGTGGGAGGCCTGGGATTGGGCGGCCGGATTGCGTGGACGGCGGCGCGGCATTGCGCGCGGCGTGACGGGTTTCGTCGCCGCGGGGGCCATCGTCGGGACGGCGATCTGGGCCTTCTCGTTCGTCAGCATCTACACCCGCCCGGCGACGCGCGTGGCCGCCTCGCGCTGGATCTTCCAGCACCTGCCCGGAGCGGTCAACGTCGTCGTCGAGACGGAGGAAGGGCGGCTGCTCGAGGTGGTTCCGGTGCCACAGGATTTCATCCTGGCGCCGGGCGTCTCGCGCCTGGTCGAGTTCCACAACAACCAGACCGGGATCATCTCAAGCCTGTCGATTCCGTTCTCTCGCGACCTGACGCCGGATGGCGGGCACCAAGACGCTGGTGGCCGAGGTGCTTGCCGACGCAGCCAGCGCAGACCCCATCGCCGTCGGGACGGCTTCCGGGATCGGCGGCGAGCCGGGTGAGCGACCGCTGCAGCTTGCGTTCGAGCTCCCGGTCGAGCTCGAGGGCGGCCGCAACTACCTCCTGCGACTCTCCCTGATCGACGACGGTGCACTGCAGCTCGGCGGCCAGGGCATTCTGACCCTCAGCACGCCGAATGGGGACCAGACGGCGTCCGTCCCGCTGGAAGGGCAGAAGACCTTTGTGCCGTCCAGCGAGACCCGGGAGTACTCATTCACTGCCGCCCTCGACGGCCCGGCCATCGCACTGAGCCTGCCCTATGCGCGCTCCCTTCTCGCCGAAGGGGCGCCGTCGATGCTGAGCGTGACTCTCCTCGAGCGGCAGGGCGATTCGCAGGTGCCCATCGCCAGCGGGCGCACGCCGGTCGATTTGCCGACTTCCGGAGAGGGTTCGCTTCAAGTGCCGCTGACCCCGGCCGGCGAGATCACCGCCGGCGAGACCTACATCGTCCGCCTGGAGCTCGAAGGGCAGGGGGCGCTGGCGATGCGCGGTTCGGTCATCGCCAGTGAGTCGACCTGGGATGACGGCCTGCCGCTGCGGCTGGCAGGCGGCCTGGATATCGGCGGGCGCTACACCGGCGTCAACCAGGAGATGTACTGGCAGGACGATCAGGACGACAACCGCAATGGCGTCTCCGACAAGCTCGAAAGAATCGTCGACGCCCTCACTCAGGCGGACGTCCTGGCGATCTCCTCCAACCGTCAGTACGGGACGGTGCCTCGGGTCAGCCAGCGCTATCCGCTCTCGGAAACCTACTACCGGGCGCTGCTCGGCTGTCCGGCGCCGCGCAGCATTTCGGATTGCATGGCCCGCGCCCAGCCCGGGGAGGTCCACGGCGAGCTCGGGTACGACTTGATCGCCGTCTTCCAGAACGATCCGCGACTGGGTCCGTTCTCGTTCAACGATCAGTACGCCGAAGAGGCGTTCACGGTCTACGATCACCCGAAGGTGCTGATCTTCGCCCGGACCGCCGCCTACTCCGCCGAGTCGCTCCGCGCCCGGCTGGGAGCCGTCGATCTGAGCCGCGTCGTGCACCTGCTGCCGAGCGACAAGCCGGTCAGGACGCCGGACCTGATGCTGCCCGACGACCGCCTGGCGGAACAACGCGCCGGCGGCACGTGGTCCGAACTCTTCGATCGCGACAGCCTGCTCAATCGCTCCGACGTCGTCGGCACGCTGGCCTGGTGGCTGCTCGTGGGGCTGATCGGGTGGGCGGCCTTCCCGCTCGCCCGCTTGCTCCTGCCGGGCATGCGCGACGGCGGCTACCCGCTGGCGCGCATCGTCGGGCTGGTGATCGTGGCATGGTCGAGCTGGGTGCTGAGCAGCCTGCGCGTGCCTTTCACCCGCGGGCTGATCGTCCTCGTCCTGCTCGTGATGGCGCTGGCATCAGCCCTGGCGGCGTGGCTGGATCGCAAGTCCCTGATGGCCTTCCTGCGCGAGCGACGGCGGGAGATCGCCTGGGTCGAGCTGTTCGCGCTGGCGCTGTTTGTCCTTGATCTCGCCATCCGTCTGGGCAACCCCGATCTGTGGCACCCGGCCAAGGGCGGCGAGAAACCGATGGACCTGTCGTACCTGACGGCGGTCCTCAAGAGCACTTCCTTCCCGCCGTACGATCCATGGCTGGCGGGCGGGATGATCAACTACTACTACTACGGATTCGTGCTGATCGCCGTGCCGATCAAGCTGCTCGGCATCATCCCGACGGCGGCCTACAACCTGGCGATCCCGACCATCTTCTCGATGCTCGGGCTGGCCGGCTACAGCCTGGCTTACAACCTGGTGGCGCACGCTGCGGACCGCCGAGTCGAGGGAAGGCGTCTGAACCCGCGGCTGGCCGGCGTGGCGGCGGCGCTGGCGCTTGTCTTGTTGGGGAACCTCGGCACGGTCCAGATGTACTACGAGGGGCTCAAGCGGCTCGGCACGCCGGCGGGGGAGGAATCCGGGAAGCTGCTGGTCGGCGTGTGGCATGCGGTGCAGGGGGCCGGCCGCTACCTGACGCTGCAGGACACGATGCCGTACCCGATGGACCAGTGGTATTGGAACCCGAGCCGGGCGATCCCGCCGGAGAACGGCGAAGCCGGCCCGATCACCGAGTTCCCGTTCTTCACCTTCCTGTACGCCGATCTGCACGCCCACATGATCAGCCGATTGCTGACGACGCTGGCGCTGGCGTGGATGGTCTCCTGGCTCCTGTGGGCGGATGCGCGCAAACCGCGCGCCCCGGCACAGATTGCGGGCAGCCTGATCCTGGGCGCATTGGCGCTCGGCGCGCTCTACCCAACGAACCTGGGAGACTACCCGACCTACTGGGGGCTTGGAGCCCTGGCGGCGGCCGCCGGAGGCTGGGTCTATGCGCGGCGGCTGTCGCTGCGCGTGGTGATCGAGGCCATCGCCGCCCCTGCCGTGCTCCTGGGATTGGCGTATGCGTTGTATCTTCCCTTCCACGCCTGGTACGGCGCCGGCTATGGCTCGGTGGAGCTCTGGCGCGGATCTCACACACCGCTGAGCGCCTACCTGGTTGTCCACGGGCTGTTCCTGTTTGTCCTTATCTCGTGGCTCGCCTGGGAGACGCGCGAGTGGATGGCGCACACGCCGCTCTCCGCGCTCGCCCGGCTCCGACCCCACGCCGGAGTGATCGCCGCGGCGGTGCTCCTGGCGATCGGGGGGACGGTGGTGATGGCAAATGCCGGGCTGGCCATCGCGCCGCTCGCCGTTCCGCTGCTCCTGTGGTTGGCCGTTGTCTTCTTCCGGCGTGATCAATCCGTCGAGCACCGGATCGTACTCACCCTGTCGGCCGCGGCGATCGCATTGACGCTGATGGTCGAAGTCGTCGTCGCGGTCGGCGACATCAGCCGCATGAACACGGTCTTCAAGTTCTACCTGCAGGTCTGGGAGATTCTGTCCGTCGTCGGCGGTGCGGCGCTGGCCTGGCTCGTGGCGGACCTCGCCGGCTGGTCGCCCCGCTGGCGAAGGTTGTGGCTCGTCGGACTGGCGCTGCTGGTTGGCGGTGCCGCACTCTACCCGCTGGTGGCCGCGCCGGCCAAGGTCCGCGACCGGTGGGCGACCGAGGCGCCACACCGGCTGGACGGCATGAGCTTCATGCAGTTCCCGACCTACGCCGACCTCGGGCGCGAGGTCAGCCTGCAGGAGGACTACCGCGCCATCCTGTGGCTGCAGGATCATGTCCAGGGATCCCCGGTGATCGTCGAGGCCAACACGCCGGAGTACCGCTGGGGTTCGCGCTTCACGATCTACACCGGACTGCCGGGCGTCCTGGGTTGGAACTGGCACCAGCGGCAGCAGCGCGCCGTGGGGGGCGACCAGGTGGTGACCGAGCGGGCGCTGGCGATCAACGACTTCTACCTGACGCGGTCGGTCGATGAGGCCATGGACTTCCTCGAACGGTACGAGGTGAGCTACGTCATCGTCGGGCAGATCGAACGGATCTACTTCGAGACGATCCGGCCGTGCCTTCCCTCGGTGGATGGGTCGCAGGTCGTGTGCGATCTGGCCGGCTGGCCGATGGGCATGCCGAATCCGGAGGTGCCCGCCGCCGACTGCACCGCCCTCGATCCCGCGGCATCTGACTCGACGCTGGCCTGCCCGACACATGGGTTGGAGAAATTCCCGCTCATGGAGCAGCAGGGCCTGCTTTCCGCCGTCTTCCAGGATGGAGGCACGACGATCTACGAGGTCGTCCGGTGATCGGCCAGATCTTCGTCTGGTGGCTGGTCAGCGCCGGTCTGGGCGCACTCGCCTTTCCCGTCGGTTGGCGGTTGCTCTCGCGCCTGCCTGATCGCGGGCTCGGGTTCGCCCGCGCCCTGGGTATCCTGATCAGCGGATACGCCCTGTGGTTGGGCGCATCGATCGGCCTGTGGAGGAACGGGCTGGGCGGGTCCGTCGCCGCGGTGATGGCCCTCGCCGCCGCTGGCGCTTTGGGCAGGCAGGGGCCAATGGCGCGAGATCGGCGCCTGGATCCGAGACCGTTGGAAGCTGGTGGCAGCCGGTGAGGCCCTGTTCTTCGGTGCCTTCTTCGTATGGGCGATCGTCCGCGCCAGCAATCCGGACATCGTGGCGACGGAGAAGCCGATGGAGTTGGCGTTCCTCAACTCCGTCCTCCGCTCGCCGACCTTCCCACCGGCGGACCCCTGGTTGTCCGGCTACGGGATCTCGTACTACCACTTCGGCTACATTCTGCTCGGGCATCTCGCCCGGCTGACAGCCATGCCCGGATCGATCGCCTTCAACCTGGGGAACGCGCTGTGGTTCGCCCTGGCGATCAGCGGCTGCTACTCGCTGCTGGTCAATCTGCTCTCCGTCCGGGACGGGCGTATACGCCTGTTCCCGGCACTCCTGGGGCCGCTGTTCGTGGTCATTGCAGGGAATCTGCAGGCCTTCCTCGAGGTGCTGCACTCGCTGCGACTCTTCTGGCGGACGCTCCCCGATGGCAGTCTGACTTCGCGTTTCTGGACCTGGCTCGATATCCTCGACCTCTCGGAGCCGCCGGCGGGCGCCATCGGCTTCATCCCTTCGCGTTTCCTGTGGTGGTGGCGGGGGTCGCGCGTCGTGCATGACGCCACCCTGGCGGGCGCGAAGATCGAGGTCATCGACGAGTTCCCGTTCTTCTCGTTCCTGCTGGCCGATAACCATCCCCATTTGCTGGCGCTGCCCTTCGTGCTGCTCGCCGTTGCCCTCGCGCTGCAGGTCTACCTCTCCGGTCGCCGAGACCCGGCGCCGATGGTTCGGTCGCGCCTGAGCCTCCCGCCCATCGCGACGGCACTGTGGGGTGCGGCCGTGCTGGGGGTGGGTGCCGCGGCAGCCGGGGCGGCGTTGGCCCTCGCCGGGCAGGCGCCGGTCGCCGAGGTCCTGGCCGCCGGGCTGCGCTGGGGAATCCTGGCGGGTGCGGGGAGTGGGCTGGCTGCTGGTCTTCTTGTACGTGGTCCTCGGCGCCCTCCCGGTGCTCGTCAGCCTGCAGGAGTTCTGGTTCGCCGCCTTCGCCTTCGGGGCACTGGCGTTTCTCAACACCTGGGACCTTCCGATCTACCTGGTCGTCCTGTTGGGTGTGCTGTGGTGGAACAGCCGGGCTGAGACGGCCGCGTCCAGTCTGCGCCTGGTGGTCGTCACGGCAATCGCCATCGGGATCGGTGCAGGGCTGCTGTACCTGCCGTGGTATCCGAGCTTCCGGTCCCAGTTGGGCGGCGTGCTGCCAAATCTGACCTTCCCGACGCGTCTCTCGCAGTTCAGTGTGATGTTTGCCGTCTCGCTCCTCCCGATCCTGGTCTGGCTGATCGGGCGCGTGCGGGGTGGTTGGACCCGCACGGACACCCGCACGCTCGTGCTCCTCGGGCTGGGAATTCCACTGGGGCTTCTCGTCCTATCCTGGATGGTGGCCGGGCTCCTGGCGGCGGCTGACCCAACGTTGATCGATCTCTTCCTCTCCAAGGCGGGAGCCGATTCCTGGCGTCAGGCGCTGGCGGGGCTCGCGGAGCGCCGCCTGACCCGCTCGTGGACCGCCCTGGGGCTTGGAGGCGATGGTCGCCCTGGTGGTCATCTTGCTTGCCCAGATCCGACGAGACGCGAAGCAGCGGATCGAGACCGGGACGGACCTGCGCCCCTTCATCGCGTTGCTGGTGGGTGTCGCTGCATTGCTGACGCTGGCGCCGGAGTTCGGCTACCTGCGCGACGGCTTCGGCGACCGGATGAACACGGTCTTCAAGTTCTACTTCGCCGCCTGGATCCTGTGGGGGTTGGCGGCGGCCTATGCCGCCACCGAGATCTGGCCGCGGCGTCCTTCCCTGGGAGGGGCGCTGCGCACCCTCGCCCTGCTGCCGCTGGTGCTCGGGCTGGCTTATCCGCTCCTTGCCACGTGGACGATCAGCGATGGCTTGTCACCGGCGAACGGCTGGACGCTCGACGGCGCGGCGCACCTGGCGCGAGACGCGCAGGACGACTTCGCTGCCATCCAATGGATCAACTCCAGCCTCCCGCATGGAGTCATTGCCGAAGCGGCGCGAAGCGGGAGCAGTTACTCCGGATTCGGCCGCATCGCCACGCACACCGGTCTGACCGCGGTGTTGGGGTGGGACTTCCACGAATGGCAATGGCGCGGGAGTTGGGCGGAGCAGGGGACCCGGGTTCAGGATCTTTCCACCCTGTACATGACCCGGGACTGGATCGAGGCCCAGGCGATCATGGATCGCTATGCCATCGACTACGTCTACGTGGGCCCGCTCGAGGCCTCGACGTATCGACCGCTGGCCTTGACGAAGTTCGCCATGTTCCTGAAGGAGATCTACCGCAACGGCGAGGTTGTGATCTACGCCCGGCCGGAGGCGCTTGTGCCATGAGGGACCGCTCGGATCGAATCTTCTCGCTGGGAAGCCTGGTTCTCGGCATGCTGCTGCTGGGCGCATTGGGAATGCGCGCGGCGCGCCTTTCGTGGCCGCCGTTGGCGCCGGCGGAGGCTGTCGCCGCCCTCGACGCTGCGCGCGCACGACCGCCGACGCCTCCGCGCTCGACCCGTCGTCCGGCCCGCCGCTCGAGCCCGCCTATGCCTCGACGACCGCGCTGCTCTTCACCGCCTTTGGCTCGAGCGACAGCCTGGCGAGGTTGATCCCGGTCGCGGCCGGCATGGCCCTGCTGTGTGTCCCCCTTGTGCTGCGGCGCCGCATCGGCCGGCCAGCGTCCCTCGTGGCGGTGATGCTCCTCGGTCTGTCGCCTACCCTGGTGATGATGGCACGGACGGCAGGAGGCGGAGCGCTGGCGGTCGCGGGCGTGGGAACTCGGTTGGACATTCCTGGTGCGCGACGACATGCCGCCGAGAACGCGGACAGCCTGGATGACCGGGCTGCTGGCGTTGTCACTGGCCTCGGGGCCGTCGGCCCTGACCGGGCTGCTCGGACTTGGCGTGGGATTCGTTCTGCACAGGGTGCTGTTCCGAGGGGCAGATCCCGCCTGGTCCGAGCTCCGATCGCTGCCGTGGTCGGCGCGGCGCGAGTTGATCTTGTTCGTGGGGCTGCTCTTGGCGGTTGCCACGGCAGTTGGCACGCGGCCCGACGGCCTCGCCGGGCTGGCCGCCTCGCTTGGTGCGTGGCTTCAGGGTTGGACCCGCTTCGGGGATCTCGGGATTGGGACGGCGTTGGCAGGTTTGGTGATCTACGAGCCGCTGGTGCTCCTGGGGGGCATCTACGCCGCCGTGGTTCTGCGCTCAAGGCAGGAGCCTCAACCCCGGCTTGACGACCTGGGCGTTGGGTGCGCTTGTCGTGGCCTGCATCTACCCGAGCCGTTCGGCGGCCGATCTGGCGTGGAGCGTGATCCCGTTGGCCGTGTTGGCGAGCCAGGCGGTGGAAGACGTCGTCGAACGGCTGGCTCGCGCCGAGCACAAGCCGATTCTGGTCGTCCTGGGTGGGATCCTGCTGCTCCTGGCCGTGTTCGCCTATCTGCAATTGGCCGGCTACGCGCGAGGGATTGGCCGAGGACCCGAATTCGACCCGTACTCTGGAGCTCGGTCTGGCGATCGGCGCGCTCGCCCTGGGATTGGTCATCACGGTCTTGTTCGGGCTCGGCTGGTCGTGGTCGCTGGCGGGAGACGCCGTTCGAACCGTGGCATTGGGGTTATTGGCGGCGGCGACGGTGTCTGCCAGCTGGAGCCTGAACTACGGTGCGCTGGCCGCCACCGCGCGCGAGTTGTGGCGACCGCAGGCGGCAACCGCCGAGACGGAAATGCTGCTCGAAACCGCACGTGGCGTCTCGATGGGCCAGACCGGCTGGCCCGACGCGCTCCCCTTGCGCCTGGAAGCCGGGGCGAGTCCCGTGCTCGCCTGGACTCTGCGCGGATTCCCACTGGATGTCGCCGAGGGGGCCCTGGCCAGCGACCAACCGAAGGTGATCTTGCGCCTGATCGATGGCCAGGAGCGTCCCTTGGCGGCCGACTACATCGGCCAGACGTTCTCGATCGTCGAGCGCAAGGCGTGGAGTGGGGTGCTGCCTTCGGGACTGCTGCGCTGGATCGTGCTGCGGGAGGCGCCCACCGCTCCGGAGCAGTGGCTGCTCCTGGTGCGGGCGGATGTGGCCAGCTTCGGTGAATTCCCGGCTCAGCCGGCGCCCGTCGAATCGGGAGGCTGAAGGCGTGGGTTTGGCGGGAATCATTGCGATCGACGGCCCGGCCGGATCAGGAAAGTCGACGGTTGCGCAGCGGCTAGCGCAGCGGCTTGGCTACCTGTACTTCGACACCGGCGTGATGTACCGTGCGGTGACGCTGGCGTGCCTGCAGCGCGGCGTGTCGGTGGCCGAGCAGGCCGCGGTCGAGGACCTGGCGCAGACCCTGGTGATCGATGTGCGCCCACCATCGGCGGTGGACGGCAGGCAGTATGACGTGCTGCTCGACGGGAAGGATGTCACCTGGGCGCTGCGCTCCCCGCCGGTTGACGCCAATGTCTCGCGCGTTTCGATGTACGCCGGCGTCCGGACGGCCATGTCCGCCCGGCAGCGTGAGATCGGCCTGCGAGGCGAGGTCGTGATGGTTGGTCGGGACATCGGGACCGTGGTGCTGCCGGAGGCCGAGCTGAAGATCTACCTGGATGCGAGCGTGGAGCAGCGGGCGCGGCGGCGGTGGCGCGAGGCCGAGGCACGGGGTGAGGCCGTGGGGGCCTACGACGACGTGCTGCAGGCGATGCGCGAGCGCGATCGGATCGATTCGACGCGCGCGGTTGCGCCGCTGCGAGCGGCTCCCGACGCCATAGTCGTGGATAGCACGTCGATGGATGTGGATCAAGTGGTCGAGCACGTGTGGAGGCTGGCCGTGGGGGAAGCGCCGCTTCGATGAGCGCGCCGGCAGGGCGGGGGAGGGTGAGGGGCGCCTTGGCAAGTGCGACCATGCAGGGATTGAGTCAGTGGCGAGGCGGATACGACCACGCGCGACGGGAGCGCAAGCGTCGCGTCCTGCGTTGGATGATCGATCAGATTGCCTTCCGGTTCCTGGTGCGGCTCGAGCAGGTGGAAGGCGTCGAACACTGCCCGTCGGACGGCCCGGCGATCGTGATGATCAACCACATCGCGCTGGTCGACCCCGTGATGGTATTGGGTGTGCTGCCGCGGAACATCGTGCCGATGGCCAAGGTCGAGGTCTACCGGGTGCCGGTGTTCGGCATCTTCCCCTGGCTGTGGGAGGTGATCCCGGTGCATCGGGGCGAGATGGATCGCAAGGCCCTGCGCAGCGCCGAGGAAGTTCTGCGGGCGGGCGAGGTGGTGCTCGTGGCTCCGGAAGGGACGCGCCACCCGTCGCTGCAGGCGGGCAAGGAAGGCGTCGCGTTTCTTGCACACCGCACCGGAGCGCCGATCCTGCCGGTGGCCGTCGACGGCACGCCAGGTTTTCCCACTCTGCCTTTTCTGCCTCGCTGGCGCGGCCCCGGTGTGCGCATCCGCGTCGGCAAGCCCTTCCAATTCGTCCAACAGGCGGCGAAGCCGGACCGTGAGATGCTGCGCAGAATGACCGATCAGGCGATGGGCGTATTGGCGTCGATGCTGCCGGAGGGTCGGCGAGGCGTGTACCGCGACCCTCGGCAGCACGGGGAGGACCTGCTCGACTTCGGCTAGTCGGCGCGGGCGCCTGGGCGGGCTAGGGGGAGGGGGATGCGAGGGCGTGCATACGGCCGCAGGTCGATTCGCCTGCGCGGCTACGACTACTCCCAGGCAGGCGCGTATTTCGTGACGATCTGTGCGCAGGACCGGGCGTGCGTGTTTGGGAACGTTGTCGACGGGAAGATGTGCCTGAACGCCGCCGGGCATGATGGTCGCGCAGAGTGTGGGATGAACTCCCGCGCTTCTACGCTGGCGTGGGGATCGACGCGTTTGTTGTCATGCCAAACCACGTGCACGGGATCGTCATCCTGTCGGGTGGGGTTCGTAACGGACTTGACGATCGGGGCGGCCGACTGTGGTCGCGACGTTGGGGCGGCGCCCTTTGGTCGCGACGTTGGGGCGGCCCCCCGTGGCCGCCCTTCTTCGTTTGGGCCGGGGCAGGCACAGGGGCCTGCCCCTACCAGGGACGCCTGTGTCGGCGGCGCTGCACTCCGGACCACTTGCGGGGGCCGGGCCCACCGATTACCGGGACCTCGGAAACCGTTGATGAGGGTCGAGGGACGAATGCCGAATTCGGGCGGCCGATGACGCTGGGGGACGTCATGCACCGATACAAGACTCTGACGACGAGACTGTATATCGACGGCGTGCGCGAGGCTCAGTGGCCGCCGTTTCGCCGACGACTGTGGCAGCGCGACTACTATGAGCACATCGTTCGGGACGCAAGTGCTCTGCGGCGGATCCGCATCTACATCGAACGGAACCCCCTGCGTTGGTGCACAGACGCCCACAATCCAGTTGGGAAGGAGTTTCGACGGTGAGTCTCCGAGGATCTCCGTCGAGCTCACGCCCGCCGATGCGGGCCTGCTGAAGGTTGCGACCACCACGGTTGCCCTCGAATCGAGCGAGGGTGGAGCGTGCGGGCCCCGCATCCGGCCCATGGAGGCTGGCTCCGAAGCCCACCCCGATTCCAGGGGAGTCAAGTCCCGCTTCTTGGGATGCGCATAGCCAAGATGTCGACAGGGGGCGTGGCGGCGAGGTATAATCGGCACGTCCAAACGATCGGGTGAAGGAGGTGCCGGCGAGACACACAATTGAGCCCAGGAAAGGGCAGCGCATGGCCCCGGGAAGGTTCCGGGGTGACGAGGATGAGGGTTCCCCGCCGCGAGGCGGGGCCAACCGGACGAAACGGGCGGCTCTCCACCGCCCGGCCGGGAAAATCGAAAGATCAGCGGAAGCCCTCCGGGCGCACCACCGCCCGTCCCCTTTCCCCAGTCGATCCTGCAGTCGAACGCCGCCCCGGTAACGGGACGGACAAGCGCCCGCAGGCGTGGGACCATCAGCCATCCAATACGGGGAGTGTTTCCATGTGCGGAATCGTGGGATACGTCGGACCGCGGGACGCGGCGCCGATCATCTACGCCGGGCTCAAACGCCTGGAGTATCGCGGCTACAACTCGGCCGGCCTGGCCGTGGTCGAGGACGGCGCCATTCAAGTCCGCCGCGACGCCGGCAAGCTCGACCGGCTGGCGGCGCTGCTGGAGACGAAGCCGGTGCACGGGAACATCGGCATCGGGCATACGCGCTGGGCGACGCACGGCGAGCCGACGGCTCGCAATGCGCACCCGCACGTCGGCGCTTCCGGCGAGGTCGTGATCGTCCACAACGGGATCGTTGAGAACTTCCTGACGCTGCGCGACGAACTGGCGGCCGAAGGCGTCAGCTTCGGCTCGGACACCGACACGGAAGTGATCGTCCATCTGGTCGAGCGCCACATGTCGCTGGGGCACGACCTGGCCACGGCGGCGCAGCACGCGCTGGCGCTGCTCAAGGGCGCCCACGGCATCGTGCTGCTGTCGTCCCGGGAGCCGGACAAGATCGTGGCGGCGCGCCTGGGCAACGCCGGCGGCGTCGTCGTCGGGGTGGGGGAAGACGAGATGTTCGTCGCCTCCGACATCCCGGCGATCCTCGAACACACGCGGCGCATGACCTTTCTCGAATCCGGCCAGATGGCCGTCATCCGGCGCGATGGGTTCGAACTGCGCACGCTGGACGGACGGCCGGTGCAGGCCATCGTGCAGACCGTCGCGTGGGATCCGGTGGCCGCCGAGAAGGGCGAGTACAAGCACTTCATGCTCAAGGAGATCCACGAACAGGTGCGCTCGACGACCGATACGATCGGCGGGCGCGTGGACTTCGAGACCGGGCGGATCCTGTTCTCGCAGCTCGGGTTGACGGCGGAGCTGGCCAAACGCGTCCGGCGCATCGTCATCACGGCCTGCGGTACGGCGGCCAACGCCGGGATGGTCGGCAAGGTGTTGATCGAGCGCCTGGCCCGGATCCCGGTCGAAGTCGATATCGCCTCCGAGTTCCGCTACCGCGATCCGCTGGTCGACCGCGACACGATCGTGCTGGCCATCAGTCAATCGGGCGAGACGGCCGACACGCTGGCGGCGATGGACGAGGCGCGCCAACGCGGGGCGACGCTGTGGAGCATCGTCAACGCCGTCGGCAGCCAGGCGATGCGCGTTGCCGATGGCACGATCACCATGCAGGTGGGTCCGGAGATCGGGGTGGCATCGAGCAAGGCATTCACCGCGCCGCTGATCGACCTGTACATGCTCGCCATCCTGCTCGCCGACCTGCGCGGCACGATCGATGGCACCCGCCGCCGCCAGCTGACCGCCGACCTGCGTCGCATTCCCGATCTCGTGGGTCAGTGCCTGGACCGGGAAAAGGCCGTCGAGAAAGTGGCCTGGACGCTCAAAGACGTGGCCCACTGCCTGTACCTCGGCCGCGGCATCAACATGCCGATCGCCTACGAAGGTGCGCTGAAGCTCAAGGAGATTTCGTATATCCACGCGGAGGCGTACCCGGGGGGCGAGATGAAGCACGGGCCGATCGCGCTGGTCGACAAGGAGATGCCGGTGATCGCCATCGCCACGCGTGACCCGTGGTACGAGAAGATGCTCAGCCAGATCGAGCAGACGAAGGCGCGCGGCGGAATCGTGATCGCCGTGGCGACCGACGGTGACGACCTGTTGAAGCCGATTGCCGACCAGATCCTGTGGGTCCCGCCGACGCCGTGGCTCCTGAGCCCGGTGACGACCGTAATCCCGCTGCAGCTGCTGGCGTATCACACGGCCGTGCTGCGCGGTGCAGACGTCGATCAACCGCGCAATCTGGCCAAGAGCGTGACGGTCGAGTAGCCGCGGGACACTCGTCCGCAGACCATCGCATGTGCGGGGGCTCCCACCTGGGGAGCCCCCGTTGAGTCTCCGGGCCGCAGCCGGGGCGACCACTCGCGGGCGCGGCGCGTCAGCCGCAGCCGGCGCATGAGGCGGAGACGAGGGCGCCGGCGGAGGCCCAACACGTATGGCCGGAACGTCTACGGAAGGCCCTGGAGGGCGTCGAGAGGCGGCTCGGAGGGCGGGGGCGTCCACAGCGGGAGCAGCCACTCGGGGACGACGCGGTGCCGGGCGCGGCGGCTGGCCCATTCGATCATCTCCGGATCGCGCGCCGCCGGCGTGCACAACCGGGAGGGGATCACCGCCACCCCGACGCGGCCGATGTCCAGGCGATCGGCGTCCCAACACGTCTGCAGGGTGATGTCTCCTTCGAGCAGTCCGTCCCCTTGTGCAGCGCAGGCGGTATAGAGCAAGTCGAAGTTCTGGCGGGAGAGGTCGAAGTAGGTGCCACGCCAGCGCGCCGCCAGCTGCGCGGAACGTGGCCCGCGCTCGGGATCCCAATCCTCACTGGCGCGGCAGGCATCGTGCAGATAGGCGAAGAGCGTGACGATATCGCGGTGTGCGCCGTTCAGATCGGCCAGTCGTCGGCCGTTCTCGGCCACCCGCGCCCAGTGCGTCACGCCATGGACACCCGACGGTAGCAGGCGGTATTGCTGGAGGATGGCATGGAAGAAACGGCTCGAGATCAGCATGCTGTACTCAGGGTCCAGAGCGAAGTGTCGGCGTCCGGCAGGGGGAATCTTACGCCGGATTGGGCCAAACGTCAGTCCCTGATCTCGAGCGGAACTTCATTCGTGGGGCAGCCACCACGGGCTCCGGCGGACTGGGCTGTGGGTGACGAGCACAGTGCGGCCAGAGTGCATACCAGACGCGACGGTCGCATGCCGCTGGAGATTGCCGGCAGGGAACGTGCGGACCTGCTGCCCGAGTGTAAGACTCCGCACCTTGCTCAAGGGAATGCAGGGGCCAGTCGGTGCCCGCGGGCGACCGGGTTGTGGCCGGAAGGACGACGCCAGGTCGACACCCGTTGGCTCGGGTCAGGGTTGGACCCGCGCCGATCGGGCGCGATCCACAGGATGTCTTCCTGCGATCGGATGCCGGTCGACGGGCACTCAGATGCTGCCGTCGCCGGATTCGAGCTGTCTCCTGAGCTCCTCCGGATCGGAGGTCGGGCGCTGGCAGGTGAAATCCGCGCACAGGTACGCCGTCGGTTTCCCGTCGAGCTGCGTGCGGCCACGGAGCAGCGCCGGGCGGTCTCCCAGGCCGACAGCCATGACGAGCTGCGGTGCATACGTTCGATGGGCGACCGTGGCGAGCGATTGCAGGGCCGGGTCGTCGATCGGACCGACGAGGGCCAATTGTTGGATCGGCTGGAGGGCGAAATCGGCAGCCGAGAGCCAGGAAGCGAATCCGGTTGGGAACTGGGCGGCGGCTGCGGGCATCTGCCGCACGAGGCGATCGGCGCGGTCGCGGTCGCGTGTCTCGCCGGAGAGGGACGCCAGCTGGAGCGCCGCGGCGCAGGCCATCGAGTTCCCGCAGGGTGTCGGATTGTCTTCGACGGTCCGCGGACGGACGATGAGGGCCGGATGGTCGGTGGCGGTGTCGAAGAGCTCGCCGTCCGGGCCGGCGAATCGTTGGAAGATCGACTCGACCAGCCGATTAGCCAGATCGAACCAGCGCAGATCGAAGTCCGTTTGATACTGGGCCAGGAATCCAAGGGCGAGCGCAGCGTGGTCGGCGAGCAGGCCGGGAGGACCGGCCCTGCCGTCGCGCCAGGTGCGATGGACGCGGTCCCCGTCCATCAGGCAGTCGGCGAGAAAGGTGGAGAGGGCGCGAGCGGCATCGAAGTAGGTGCGATCGCCCGTGGCGCGGGCAGCCTCCGCCAGGGCGATCAGGCCGAGCCCGTTCCACTCGGCGACGATCTTGTCATCGCACGCCGGGCGCCGGCGCTGCGAGCGTCGCTCGAGGAGGATCCGCGCAGCTGCCTGCAGGATCGCTTCGGCCTCGTCAGACGATACGCCGTGGGCGTCGGCCACGGCGGCGAGACCGGCCGGGCGGCGGAGCACGGTGCGACCTTCGAAGTTGCCTTCGGGGGTCAGGCTGAGCGCCGCCAGTGCGAACTCGCGTCCCGGTTCCCCGGCGAGAGCCTGGCGGGCTTCGTCGAACGACCACACGTAGAACGTCCCCTCGCCGCCGTCGGAATCGGCGTCCAATGACGCCAGCAGCCCGCCGTCCGGATGGCGCAACTCGCGGAGCAGGAAACCGAGCGTGGCATCGAGCACGCGGCGGAACCGCGGCTCGGCGGTGACCTGCCAGGCATGCAGGTAAGCGCGGGCCAACAAGGCGTTGTCGTACAGCATCTTCTCGAAGTGCGGGACGGTCCAATGCTCGTCGACGGCGTAGCGGTGGAAGCCGCCGCCGATCTGGTCGTGGATGCCTCCGTCGGCCATCGCCGTGAGCGCATGCCGGGCCATGTCGCGCGCCAGGCGGTCGCGGTGCACGCGGTCACGTCGGAGGAGGAACTCGATGACCTGCGGCTGAGGGAACTTGGGCGCACCGCCCCAGCCCCCGGACTGCCAATCGTACGTGCGGAAGAGTCGTTCCGCGGCGGCGGCCGGGATCCGGGGATCGATGGTTTCCGCCGGTCCGGCTGCCGGCGGGTGTGCCTGCAGCGCCTGGGTGAGATCCGCTCCGGCTTCCAGGACGGTCTCCCGCCGGTCGCGCCAGGCATCGGCAACCCGCTGCAGCACCTCGCCGAACGCCGGCAAGCCGTGGCGGGGTTGGGGCGGCCAGTACGTGCCGCCGTAGAACGGCTGGCCGTCCGGCGTGAGGAAGACCGAGAGCGGCCAGCCGCCGGATCCGGTCAGGCCGACGACGGCCTGCATGTAGATCGAGTCGAGATCGGGGCGCTCTTCGCGATCGACTTTGATGTTGACGAAACTGGAGTTCATCAGGCCGGCGATCCGGCCGTCCTCGAATGACTCGTGGGCCATGACGTGGCACCAGTGACAGGCGGCGTAGCCGATGCTGAGAAAGATCGGCCTGTCTTCCTCCCGGGCGCGTGCCAGCGCCTCTTCTCCCCACGGGTACCAGTCGACGGGGTTCTCTGCGTGCTGGAGCAGATACGGGGAGGAGGCTGCTTGCAGTCGGTTGGTCACGCGGGGATGCCTTCCGGGCTTGGCTGCAGAGGCCGATGGTAGAATGGCCGCATGCTTGCCACTCGAGGGTCGATCCGCTGGGCGCCGGCGGTGTTGATGATGGGCCTGATCTTCATCGCCTCATCGACTCCTGCCAGCCAGATCCCGTTCTTCGGTGCCATCGACCTGCTGGTGAAGAAGGGCGGGCACGCGCTGGGGTATGCGCTGCTGGGGTTGTCCTACTTCCATGCGCTCCCCCGCCGGCTGTCGGTGCCGTACCGGGCGGTCATGGCGCTGCTGATGGCCGTCCTGTTCTCCCTGAGCGATGAGTTCCATCAATCGTTCGTCGAGGGGCGGACGTCGGCGCTGCGCGACGTGCTGATCGATACCGGCGGGGCGACGCTGGCGCTCTTCGCCGCCGCGCTCTACTCCTCCAGCTCGAAGTCGAGTTCGAGTTCCGGTTCCTGATCCGGGCGCCAGGCCTCGCCGGGCAGCACCTCGATATCCCCGAAGAGCTCAGCCTGCTGCACGACCACCTGTTGGCGTTTCACCAGCTCGAGAACGGCCAGGAACGAGACGACGATCTCGAGGCGCGAGCCCGCCCTGGCCAGCATGCTCGCGGAAGGTCGTGCGGCCATGGAGGCGCAACGCCTCGAGCAGCATGCGGATCTTGTCGCGGATGCGGACCACCGGCGGACGGACGACTTCATCGAGCACCGGACCGCGGGCGGCATCGGCCAGCATCTCGACCATCGCGCGACGCAGGGCGTCGAGCGTCAGGCCGGTCGGATCCAGCTTGGGTTCGGTGGCCGGAGGCGGGGCGAGGCGCAGGTGGCTGCGGAGGCCGGCGGCCTCGCGTTCCGCCAGCAGGACGGCCACCTGCTTGTACTTCTTGTAGGCGATCAACTGCCTTGCCAGCGCGTCCCCCGGGTCCTCTTCGCCGGGCTGGCGGGTCGGGGGGCGAGGCAGCAGGGCCTCGGACTTGATCTGCAGCAACCGCGCGGCGACGACCAGGAAGGCGGCCAGGTCGGCCAGGTCAGGCGACGGGATCAACCGCAAGTACTCGAGGTACTGGTCGGTGACCTGCGCCAGCGAAACGCGGGTGATGTCGAGCTCGGCGCGCTCGATCAGCTCGAGCAGCAGGTCGAGGGGTCCTTCGTAGACCGGAAGCAGGACGGTGTAGGGCGCCTCGCCGGCCATGCTCACCGAAGCCAGAGCAGCAGCGCCAGCCCGAGGAAAAGCAGGCCCAGGCCGCAGGCGGCCGCCAGGCCGAGCCGCAGCGTGAGACGGTCCTTGCGCTGCTGTCCCCACTCCGCCCGTTCGACAGCCTCCAGGCGCCGTCGATCGGTAGCCTCCAGCACCTCATAGCGCCGCTGGGAGGCCCGTTCTTCCTCGAGCCGAACGCCGGAAGCCTGCCCGCGGGCCTGTTCGAGCCAGAGGGGCGAGCGGCGGGTATCGGTGTGGCGCGACATGACTTGCCCGAACAGGGAAATCGGTTCGCCGCACGTCGGGCACGTGTCAGCTGCCGCACTCACCGGAAACCCGCAGGCCGGGCAGGGTAGTTGAGATGCCGGTGCGACGGCGCCGCACTCGGGGCAATGCAAAGCACCCGAATCGTCGGGTGCCATGGTCGCCGCACCGCACTCCGGGCAGAGCGAGGACAAGCGATTCTCCGTCGGGACGGGATGTAACCTTTGGGATTATACCCCGTCCAAAGCGTAGACAGGCGCACCGATCCGGTGAGCATGGTATGATCCTGGAGAGACAGAGGTACGGAGAAAACGCAATGATCGAAGAGCCAATTCACGTCACCGATGCTGCCTTTGAGAAGGCGGTCCTGCAATCGCAGCTGCCCGTCATCGTCGACTTCTGGGCGCCGTGGTGCGGCCCATGCCGCATGGTGGCGCCGATCCTGGACAAGATCGCCAAGGAGTATGCCGGCAAGCTCGTCGTCTCCAAGGTGAACACGGATGAGAACGGCGAGTGGGCGACCAAGTTCGGCGTGCAGGGGATCCCGACGATGCTGTTCGTCGCCGGCGGCAAGATCGTGCACCAGCAGGTGGGCGCGGTTCCCGAGCCGTATCTGCGGGACATGGTCGATGAGTTCTTGAATTCGGTCACGCCGATCTCGACCAACTAGACCCGACCTGAGTCGAGCAAACCAATCGGCCGCCGGTCACCCCGGCGGCCTTTCGTTCGCACCATGATGGTTCGTAAGCCTGATCCTCGCCGTCAGGCGCAATGGCCGGGGCCGTCCCATGGGACGGCCCCGGTTCGTCTCCGCACAATCCGAGTCGCTAGTCGTCGGATGTCGTGCCCCAGAACAGCCCTTCGAGGCGGCGCCAGATCCGCAAGGCGATCGAGCGCAGGTGGGCAAAGAAGGTCCACAGCGACAGCCCCGTGCGGGCGGCGGGGGCGGGGCGCAGGGTCTCGACCCACTGCAGGGCCAGCGCGCCCCACGTCAGTCCGGCGCCGAAGCCGACCAGAACGAGATGGTCGCCGGGGCGGACGCGTCCCTGCTGCACGGCTTCACACACGGCGATGGGGATGGAGGCACTGGAGGTGTTGCCGTAGCGCTCGATGTTGACCATGAAGCGTTCCATCGGCAAGTGCAGCCCGCGGGCGGCCGCCTCGATGATCCGCAGGTTGGCCTGGTGCGGGACGACGAGCTCGATGTCGTCCAGCGTGAGTCCGGCATCGGCGACCACCTCGCGCGTGGCGCTGGCCATCACGCGGGTGGCGAAGCGGTAGACCTCCCGGCCGTTCATCTGGATCTTGTGCTGCTTTCGCTCGACCGTGTCGATCGAGGCGGGGAGGCGGCTGCCTCCGGCCGGCACGGCCAGCAGGCTGCCGCCCGAGCCGTCCGAGCGCAGGACTCCGGACAACACACCTCCGGGCGTCGTGCGTGCCTTCCAGCACGAAGGCCCCGGCCCCATCCCCAAACAGGACGCAGGTCTCACGGTCTTCCCAGTCCACAAGCCGGGACAGCGTCTCGGCGCCGATGACCAGCACGTTGTCGATCGCACCGGTGCGGATGGCCTGCGAAGCAAGATGGACGGCATAGATGAATCCGCTGCAAGCCGCCGAGAGGTCGAAAGCGCCCTGCCCGGACGGCCCCCAGCGCATCCTGCACCAGGCAGGCCGTGGCCGGGAACAGGTGCTCGGGGGAGGCGGAGGCGACGATGACCAGATCGAGATCACGTGCCGAGAGGGTCGTGGATTCCAGCGCCTTGCGACCGGCGCGGGCGGCCAGGGTGGCTGTGCTCTCGGTCTTGGAGGCGATGCGCCGCTCGCGAATCCCCGTGCGGCTGGTGATCCACTCGTCGGTCGTATCGACCATGCCCTCCAGATCGGCGTTGGTCAGGATGGTATCGGGGACAGCCATCCCCCAGCCGGTGATGTGTGCGTAGCGAGTCATACGACCTTCCCGTCCTGCGGCGTGCGCGAGAGGACCAGGCAGGCATTGTGTCCGCCGAATCCGAATGAGTTGCTCAGGGCGTGGAGCGGCGCCGCGCGCCGCGCCGTATTGGGCACGTAGTCCAGGTCGCAGGCCGGGTCGGGGGTGGTGTAGTTGATCGTCGGGGGAAGGATCCCCTGGCGCAGCGCCTGGATACAGAAGATGGCTTCGAGGGCGCCGGCGGCGCCAAACAAGTGGCCGGTCGTCGACTTGGTGGACGAGATCGGGACGTGGCGGGCGTGATCGCCCAGCGCCGACTTGATCGCCGCCGTTTCGCTGGCGTCGTTGAGCCGCGTGCTCGTGCCGTGCGCGTTGATGTAGCCGATGTCCTGCGGCTGCAGGCCGGCCGACTCCAGCGCCAGACGCATGCAGGCGGCGGCGCCGGCGCCGTTCTCGGCCGGCGCCGAGAGGTGATAGGCGTCATTGGTGGCGGCGTAGCCCGTGACCGTCGGCCAGCGGCTCGGCGCCTCGGCGGCGCGCATGCTCGAGCGATTCGAGGATCAGGACTCCGGCGCCCTCACCCATGACGAACCCATCCCGGTCCCGATCGAAGGGGCGCGAGGCGGACGTCGGGTCGTCGTTGCGGCGCGAGATTGCATCCATGACGTTGAAGCCGGCCAGCGTCAGAGGCAGGATGGCCGCCTCCGCACCCCCGGCGATCATCACCTCGGCCGCGCCGCGGCGGATGATCTCCGCCGCCTCGCCGATCGCATTTCCGCCGGTGGCGCAGGCGGTGACCACGGCCATGTTGGGCCCGCGGGCGCCGAAGACGATGGCGATCTGGCCGCTGGCCGTATCCGGCAGCATCATCGGCACCAGGAACGGGGAGACCCGGCGCAGGCCGACCTGTCGGGCGCGTTCGACCTCGGCCAGCAGCGTGCCAATGCCCCCGATGCCGGTGCCGACGAGCACGCCGACACGATCCCGATTGCGCTCATCGATCGTCAGGCGTGCGTGCTCCAGCGCCTGCCGGGTCGCCACCACGGCGAATTGGGTGAAGCGGTCCATGCGTCGCGCCAGGCGCCGACCCAGGAGCGCGTCGGCATCGAATCCCTTGACCTCGGCGGCGAAGCGGGTCTCGTGCTCCGAAGCATCGAAGGCCTGGATCGGCCCGACGCCGGACACACCGGCCACCGCGCCTCGCCAGCTGCTCTCTACATCGTTGCCCAGAGGGCTGAGACAGCCAACCCCGGTGATGACGACCGACGAACGCGACACGCTCTCCTCCTGCGTCGAACCTCAACCCCTCACGCCAGATTAACCCCGCGGTGCGGAAGGGGATGCGGGGGCGGTATGCTACAATCCGGCCCGCGATGGGCCAAGACCTTCGGTGCGCAGGCGCCTCACGCGGCGACTGTGATCAAGCGAATCCCTTCTGGGGCACGGTGCAATGATCCTGGTTACCGGTGGGACCGGCTTCGTGGGCCGCACCGTCTTGCGGCATCTCAGCGCGGCCGGGTTCCAGGTTCGGACGCTCCTCAAACCGGCACAACGCAGCCCCCGTCTGCCGGCAGGCGTGTCGGTGGATGTCGCGCTGGCGTCGCTCAACGATCCGCGCGGCATCCGGGCGGCGCTGGTCGGGGTGGACTCGATCGTTCACCTGGCCAGCGCGGAGCGCACGGGGAACGCCGCCGCGCTTCAGCGCACCGATGTCGACGGCACGCGCACGCTGGCCGAGGCCGGCGCGCAGGCGGGCGTCCGGCACCTGGTGTACGTCAGCCACCTGGGCGCCAATCGCGAATCGGCTTACCCCGTATTGCGCGCCAAGGCGCAGGCCGAGGAGCACCTGCACATCGCCGGGGTCCCACACACGATTCTGCGCCCGGCGATTTTGTTTGGAGCCGAGGACCATTTCACGCGTCCGCTGGCGATGCTGGCCGCCTCGGTTCCGCTGGTGTTCCTGCTGCCGGGGGACGGGGACATGCTGCTGCAACCGCTGTGGGTTGAAGACCTGGCGACGGCCATCACCTGGACGCTGGAAGACCGGCCGCCCTCCGGTGCGGCCCTGGAGATTGGCGGCCCCGAGTATCACAGCCTGCGTCAGGTGATGTCGCAGGTCCTCGCCGCCGCCGGGTTGACCCGCATCATCCTTCCCACGCGCCAGCCGTACCTGCGCGCCGGCGCGGCGCTGCTGCGCCGCCTCTTGCCACGCCCGCCGATCACCCCGTTCTTCCTCGACTACCTGGCGGCGAATTGCACGGCGGAAATCGACTCGGTCCCCCGTCTGTTCGGGCTGCAGCCGGCCCGATTGGAGGCGCACCTCGATCACCTGCGCGGCAAGAACTGGGAGTGGGAACTGCTGGCGCGTCAATGGGCCGCGCGGAGAGGCATGTGACACTCGACCCGGGAGTGACCTATCGGCTGCTGGGCGGCGAAGACGAACTGCGCGCCGCGGGGTCCTCCTTGGACGAAGCGCGGGGAACAGCAGGCGCAACGGACCTTGGCGCCGGGTACGTCGTGCTCGGCGCCTATGAGGGGGACAGGATGGTCGGGGCGACGGCCAGCCGGCTGATGCCCGACGACGCATCACCTGCACGGGTCGAACAAGCGCGCCTGCACGTGATCGGCCTGGCGGTGCAGGCGGACGCCTCCGGCAAGGGAATCGCCGCAGGACTGATGCGGCTGCAGCGCCTGCTGGCCGTCCAACAGGGGGTGCAGCTGGTCACCTGGCACCAGGACCCGCTGGAAGGCCGCCTGGCCCACCTGGCGGTCCGCAAACTGGGGGCGGTGAGCCGAGGCATGCTTGGCGACGCAAGGAACGGCGGCGATCGCTTGCTGGAGATCGAGTGGTGGGTGAGCTCCCCTCGGGTGCAATCGCGACTTGCCGGCGGGCGGCCGGACCTGGACCTGGCTCACGCACTGGATGCCGGGGCGCCAAAACTGAACACCGGCCGGCTGGACGGCGATGGACTTCTCCATCCCACGGGCGGTCACGTCCCTCCCGACGGGGCCACCGCCCTGGTGGAAGTGCCACATGCCTTAGACGACCTGCGGGCGCGCGACCCGGGGCTGCTTGCGGAATGGCGCGCCCACCTCGAATCCATTCTCTTGGATGCGTTTTCGCGAGGCTATTGGATGACCGACTACTTGTGGCTGCGAGGCGAGCGCATCCCGCGGGCGTACTACCTGCTGATCGATGGAGAACGGACCCTCGGCTGAGCGATCACGGGAGAACAGCCGTCCTCGCACGGCGCCTGAGGGCTGCCGTCGCAATCGAACATGGACCCCGGAGAATCCGCGAGCCTCTTCCCGCCGCGAGCCATCAGGGATGCGGGCGAGATCCACGGAGCCGTGGGACATCGATGCCGGGGGGAGTCCTGGGACTCGCGCCTAACGTGCGAGCGCTTCCAGCCAGTCGATGGACGCCGCGCCTCCGTACGCCAGCAAGCACCATCTTGATCATCTTCCCGATCCAGGTGTAGAGCAGGAACATGCCCAGCGGCATGCGCAGAGCTCCGGCGGCGATCCCCGCCAGATCGAAGAGCGGATTGGGGATGGCAGCCAGAGCGATGATCGTCAGTCCCCCAAAGCGGCGGGTCCAATCCAAGAGGCGATCGTAGACGCGCGTGTTTTCCATCACCGCCTGGCCGCTGAACCCGGCCATGTATCCGGTTAGTTCGCCCAGCGTGGCGCCGGACGCAGCGGCGATCCCCACGCCGAGCGGATGGAAGACGGCGCCCATCGCGAAACGTGACCGCCCACCCCGGAGCGGGCAGGATCAGCGTGGCGTTGGCCAGAAGCGAAAGGAGAAAGATCCCGGGATAGCCGTAGCCGGCGATCTGTTCCGCGCGGTCGCGGATGGAGAAGATGAAGACCGTGATGCCGATGACTGCCAGCAGGGCGAGCAGACGCAGGATGGTCAGTCGCCGCCGCGGGTCAGGCCCCGGCTCGGTCACGCTTCGAGGATCTCGATCCGCCGGATGGCGACTGCCGGCGCATTTCGATTGCCGGGATCGCGCACCGGGATGGACAGCAGCACGTCCAGCCCGCCGACCACCTGGCCAAACACCGAGTGTTTGCCGTCCAGCCAGGGCGTGGCAACGTGCGTCAGGAAGAACTGTGAGCCGTTGGTGTTCGGCCCGGCGTTGGCCATCGAGAGCACTCCCGGGCCGGAATGACGCAGCGTCTGGTCGAATTCGTCTTTGAACTGGTAACCGGGACCGCCGGTGCCCGTCCCGGTCGGATCGCCGGTCTGAGCCATGAAGTTGGCGATCACGCGGTGGAAGATCACCCCGTCGTAGAACCCCTGGCGCGCCAGAAACACGAAGTTGTTGACCGTCACGGGCGCCAGGTCCGCGTGCAGGTCGACCAGGATGTCGCCCGAATCGGTTTCGATGCGGGCCTGGTAGCGCTGGTTCGGCTTGAGGGCCATCGCGGGCGGGGCGGGATACTTCTGTGCAGGCATGCGGGTCTCCTTGGGTCAGCGTTGGCGGAGCAGCGTATCGATCCTGGCCACGACCATGTCCATGGCGACCAGATTGAGGCCGCCCTCGGGGATGATGACGTCGGCGTAGCGTTTGGACGGCTCGACGAACTCCAGGTGCATCGGTCGGACCGAGGTCTCGTACTGGTGGATGACCAACTCGACCGTTCGGCCGCGTTCCTTGACATCGCGCTGCAGGCGCCGAATGAACCGCACGTCGGGGGCGGTATCGACGAAGATGCACACGTCGAACAGCTCGCGCAGGTCGGGCTCGGCGAAGATCAGGATGCCCTCCACCAGGATGATCGGCTGAGGTTCGACGCGCGTCGTGCGCTGCGTGCGCGAGTGCGTGGTGAAATCGTAGACCGGGATCTCGACCGCTTCCCCGGATCGCAGCCGGCGCAGGTGCTGCACCAGCAGCGAGGTCTCCAGCGAATCCGGATGATCGAAGTTCAGCGTCTCGCGTTGGAAGCGGGGCAGGTCCACCAGGTCCTTGTAATAGGCGTCGTGCGGCAGGAAGGCGATGTGGGCCGCGCCGGCGCGCTCGAGAATCACGTTGGCGACGGTGGTCTTTCCGGAGCCGGTGCCTCCGGCAATGCCGATGATCACAGGTGTCGGGGCGGGCATGAGTTCATTATACCGTCGGCGCGCCGGCACCCGGCTCGAACGCGACGGGACCGACCGGCGCGCGGCCGCTCGGACCGCGCTCACCCGGCGCGCAGCGTGGCGACCTCGCCGGCGGTGAGCGCCGCCAGATCGGCGGGAGGGCAGAGGGAAGAGCGCGTGCGGTGTGCCAGCCGCAGCCCAGATCACGTCAAACTGGAGCAGGTCTTCGTCGATATAGACCGGCAGGGGTGTGGCGTGGCCGAGGGGCGGTACGCCGCCGATGGCGAAGCCGGTCGTCTCTCGGACGAATTCCGGTGTGGCCTTCTCCACCGGTTCTCCCAGCAGCGCCGCCAGTCGCGCCTCGCTCACCCGGTTCGCACCGCAGGCAATCACCAGGACCGGACGGCCGGATTCCTGCCCGCGGAAGACCAGGGACTTGGCGATCTGTCCGACCAGGCAGCCGACGGCGTCCGCCGCCTCGGCAGCCGTTCGTGTCGAGCGGTCGAGCTGGCGCACCACGTAGGTGCGGCCCTGGGCGACAAGAGCATCCTGGACTCGTTGGGCGGCGGGTGGGAGAGGCTCGTGCGCGGCGGACATCGAACGCCTCAGTGTCGGTAGGCGACGAACAGGGCCAGGGCTGCTGCGAACAGGCCGATCGTGCCCGCAGAAGCACACAGGCAGACGGCGAGCGCTTCCGTGACCCCGATGTTCAGCGTCACACTGGCGCGCTTCCTGGCCCTGGGGAGCCGATGAAACCTGGGAGCTGGGAGGGAACTGGGAGGAGAGCCACCAGTGGGATTCGAACCCACGACCTGACGTTTACGAAACGCCCGCTCTGCCAGCTGAGCTATGGTGGCAACGGGCGGGATTATACCAGCCGCCGCGAAGGATGAACAGGGACCGAGCCTGCGCGGGCGGTTTCCGAGGTGCACCTTGGCAATCCCGGGCACTCGGAGGATAATCGCGGCGTGCGCGTGGCCATGATCTCCTACCATACCTGCCCGCTGGCGACGCTCGGCGGCAAAGACACCGGCGGGATGAACGTCTACGTCCGCGATCTGACCCGCGAGCTCGGGCGACGCGGCGTGGGCGTCGACGTCTTCACCCGATCGCAGGACGATCATGTCCCTCACGTTCTCCACGACCTGGGGTACGGGAACCGCATCGTCCACGTGCGGGCCGGGCCGGAGACGCCGCTTCCCAAGGAAGTCCTCCCCGATCACCTGGGCGACTTCGTCGCCGGTGTGGAGTCCTTTGCCGAGACCAAGGGCACTCGCTACGATCTCATCCACAGCCACTACTGGCTCTCCGGCCTGGCGGCGCTCGACCTGCGCGCCAGCTGGGGGGTTCCCGTGGTGCAGATGTTCCACACGCTGGCGGCGATGAAGAATCGCGTGGCGCGCAGCGCCGACGAGACCGAGTCGGCCTTCCGCCTCGACTCGGAGACCCGGCTGCTGCGGGACGCCGATACCATCGTGGCCTCCACGCAGGCCGAGCTGGCGCAGTTCCAATGGCTGTACCACGCCGATGTTCGACGCGTCGTCGTCATCCCGCCGGGCGTAGACACCAGCCGGTTCTACCCGATCCCGGCGGACGAGGCCAGGGAGTTCGTCGGCGTCCCCCCCGACCGGAGCATGATCCTGTTCGTCGGCAGGATCGAACCCCTCAAAGGCATTGACACGCTGCTGCAAGCCATGGCCATCCTTTCGCAGCAGGGAGCGCTGGCCAGACATCCGCTGTGCGTGGCGGTCATCGGCGGCGATCCGGATGTCGACCCCGAACGGATGACCGAGGAGATGGGTCGGCTGCAGACTCTGCGGGGCACGCTGGGGATCGATGACATCGTGACGTTTGTCGGCAAGCAGGATCAGGACACGCTCCAGTACTACTATTCCGCGGCGCTTGCCGTGGTGGTGCCCTCCCACTACGAATCCTTCGGGCTCGTGGCGCTGGAGGCCATGGCCTGCGGACGACCGGTGGTGGCTTCTGAGACGGGCGGCCTGGCCTTCCTGGTGCGCGACAACGAGACGGGCTTCCACGTCCCAGCCGGTGATTCGGCTGCGCTGGCAGACCGGCTTCGCCGGCTGGTCGAGGACGAAGTCCTTCGCACTCGCCTGGGACGACAGGCGGCCGAGTACGCCCGAGGCTACGCCTGGCCGCTGATCGCTGACCAGATCTTGAGCCTGTACGGCACGCTGCTCAAGAAGCACGCGTGAAGTCCCTGCCTCGGCCCGCGGAACCGCCGGCCGTGCGATCCCGCGTGGCCCCGCACGGCAGGCTCGCGTTCCCGATCGCCGATGGAGTGAGACGGTGGACCTGATCGACGTCGTGAAATCGATGCTGGTCCCCGGCTCGACCGGGTTCCTGCTCCTCGGCACGACGCTTGGGCTGGCACTGTTGATGGCCGGGCATCGCAGCCGCCGCTGGGGTGCCGGCTGGCTGGCAGCCTTGGTCGCTGCGTACTGGCTGCTGTCGCTCCCGGTGACGGCAACCACACTCGAACGCGCTCTGACCGGAACCTTCCGTCCCTTGCAGGCAGCGGCCGACGCTCCCGGGGCCGAGGCGATCATCATCCTGGGGGGAGGGAGCGAAACATTTCGCGCCGGACGATCGTGCATTCAGCGCGCCCAGCGAGTCCAGCGCGCTGAGGGCGCTCGAGGCGGCGCGGGTCTACGCGATTGTGCCGACGCTTCTGGTGATCCCTTCCGGGGGACCGGGAGGCGAGGCCGGGCGAGGGGAGCCGGAGAGTACGGTGATGCGGGGCGTGCTGGAAGCCCATGGGATCCCTGAGGCGGTGATCGTTGAGGAAGCCATGGCGTCCAGCACCCGCGAGGAAGCCCTCGCCCTGGAAGCAACTGCTTGACGGCGCGCGACGTGAGCCGGGTGATCGTGATCACCTCCCCGACGCACATGCGGCGCGCCCTGGGCGCGCTGGCGGCGGCCGGCATCGTGCCCTTTGGCTCTCCCAGCCGGGAACACACCGAATCGCGATCGCCCGCCAGCCCGCTCGTGCCGAGCGAACGAGCGTTGGGTGACAGCCGGCAGGCGCTGCGCGAAGTCATGGCGTTGATCTACTACTCGGCACGCGGCTGGCTGGCGCCGACCCCGATCCCGTGATCCACCATCGCTCGCCGCGAGAGTCAATAGCGCCGCCCGTAAGGCGGCGTTGTAATTCGGGTGGGAGTCGGGGAGGTCAGGACTCGGGGGAAGCGATGAGAGGCAGGGAGACGCTGAACGTCGTTCCTTCGCCGACGCGGCTGTGGACGCTGATCATGCCGCCGTAGGCCTCGACCCGTCGCTTGACGATGCTCAGTCCGAGCCCTGTGCCGACGATGCCGGACTTCCTGGCGTTGCTGGCACGAAAGAACTCCTGCCACAATCTGGGAAGCTCGTCCTCGGGAATGCCGATCCCCGTGTCGGCGACGGAGACGACGGCGCTCGCTCCGCGCGTCTCAAGGCTGACGGTGACTCGGCCGCCGTCCGGTGTGTACTTGACGGCATTGCCGATCAGGTTGCCCAGGATGTGCGCCAGGCCCTCATGCCCGGCCCGGACCCAGGGATTGCCCTGTGGCGGAGTGAGGCTCAGGCTGATGTTCTTCTCCTGCGCCTCGGCCGCCCTCTGTTCCACGGCGCCCCGGACCTCCGGGACCAGCGCCACCGGCTCCGGCTTGTCCTGAAACCCGCGGGTGGTCGTGGCGGCCAGCGCCAGCAAGTCGTTGATCAGCGCCATCAGGGAATCGAGCCGGGTCTCCACCCGATGGATGATGTCCTGTTGCGTGGGATTGAGCTCGCCGGACATCTGTTTGAGCAGCACGCGCAGCAGGCTCTGCGCACCGCCGACGGGGGAACGGAGTTCGTGCGTGACGGTTCGGACGAACTGGGCGCGTTCGGCCTCGGCGCTCTGCAGCGTTTCGTGGGCCATGGCGTTCTCAATCGCCACGGCACCCTGGCGCGCAATCGCCATGACGAATTGCGCATCGGCATCGGTGAAGCGCCGCGGCTGGTCGGCGTACACGCGCAGGATCCCCAGCGGGCCGGACCGGCCGACGATGGGGACCACCACCAGGCTGTGAATGCCTTCATCGAGCACCTGCCGGGCGTACTGCAGTCGCGAATCGTCCGCCGTCTCGTGGACGATCGCCGGCCGGCCGGACAGCGCTTCCTGCGCCAGGGGATTCTGGGAGACTTCGACGGGGCCCTTCTCCTGGTAGGCCGGGCTCAGGCCGTACGACGCCACCAGCCGAAGCCTCTCCCCGGTCTCGTCCAGCAGGCGGATGGAGGAATGCGTGGTCCCGAGGGCCAGGGCCGCGTTGCGCGTCAGTTGGTCGAGGACCTCGGAGAGGCTCAGGCTGGAGGACACGGCGCGCGTGGTCTGGAACAGGGCCGAGATCTGACGCTCACGTCGCTGGAGCTGCGTCATGATTCCGGAGGCCAGCGTAACCGTGGCGAATGCCGCGGCGGAAAAGAACACGATCTCCGAGATGATGAACAGCGGGTCGCGGTACAGGCTCTCCGGGAGCGAAGGCAGGAGGGTGAAGTGAGGCAGCGTCTGGCTGGCTTCGAGTAACGCCAGGACGAGCAGACCTCCGACGCCAAGCGTCACGTACAGGTAGGAGGAGACGCCCGGCAGCAGGATGGTCACCATCAGCATATGGATCAGCAGGAAGACGATCCCCGGGCTGGTGATGCCGCCGGTCAGGTGAAGGAAGACCGCCATGCACAGCCAGTCGAGACCGACCTGCAGGACCACCAGCCGGCGGAGGCGGGCGAGGGTGACGGCGGGGTCGGCCGCGGGCGCGCGGCGGGCCAGGACCGACAGGACGGTGTTGTAGGTCAGGATCGCCAGCCCGGTGAGGTACAGTCCGCCGGCCGGGAGGACGACGCCGAGCACGCGCGGGCTAACGAGGGTAGCCAGGATCACCAGAGCGCCGGCGGCCCAGCGGGTGAGGATCAGCCGCGTGCTGGCGGCGGCCAGATCGCGCGGCAGGAGGATCTCGAGCTCGCTGGGTTCGCCGGGGGAATCCGCCACGCGTGGCCCTCAAAGGTGCGGGCCGGCAATCCTGTTGCCGGCCCGGCCGTCCTACGACTTGAGCAGCGCGTTGACCTTCTTGAGAAGGGCTTCGGGCTCGAACGGTTTGTCGATGAAGTCGTCGACCGGAAGGTAGGCATCGTCCGGGCCAAAGCGGAGGGGAGTGGTCGAGTGGATGGCGGTCAACATCAGAATCGGGATCGTGCCGAACGAGGCCAGATCCGGATCCGGGCTCGGGCCGCGCAAGCGCAGGGCCAGCTGGAACCCGGCCGTGGCCGAGTCCATCATCACGTCCAGGATGATCAGGTCGGGGCGCTTGGCCTTGATCTGCTTCAGGCCGTCGGCGGGATCGCCGGCCGAGTCCACCTTGTGGCCGCCGCTCTCAAGGCACAGCCTGGTCGCCAGGACCATGTCGGGATCGTCATCAATGATCAGGATGTTCGCCATCGTGGGCTTCCCTCGTCTTCAGGCGGCGGTCCACCGCTGCTGAGTTCGGATCGAACAGCCTGGCAGACCGGCTCCAGGCATGCGTGGACGTCTTCACTCAATCCCGCGTCCCAGCCTGTCTGTCTCGGCTGGATGAGGAACAAGACAACCTCGGCCGGCAGGATCCCCAGTGCTTCGCTGAGCTGCAGCGCCTCGCGCAGTCCGGCGGAGTGCAGTCCGGGGGCATCGAGGGGAGGCGCAAACTTCAGAGTCGCAAGGGAGACCCTACGCCACGCGCCCGGTGAGGCGCCGAAGTCGGCTGCGTCCAGGATGATAGCACGTCGTCGGTGCTGAAGGTGGAGCACCGTCTCCAGTCCGGCGAGCCCGCCGTCGAGGAGTTCGACGCCCTCGGGGACGGGCTGCGACGCCAGGCGTTCCAGCAGGGCCGGCCCGACGCCGTCATCGCCCCGCTGGGGATTGCCCAGGGCCAGGACAAGCGTGGGCGCCGTCGACCCGGGGGTTTCGGCCCGGGTCGACGGGGATGGGATCATCGCCAGATCAAGCTCAGACGTACTCGACATGGAGCATATGCGCCGAGCAGGAAATGCACGGGTCATAGGCCCGGACGAGCATCTCGAGGGAGAGCGTGATCTCCTCCGGCCGCTTCTCCAGGATCGTCGGCACGAGGGCGCGCATATCGGCTTCGATGTTGTTCAGATTCTGGCCGGTGGGAATGATGCAGTTGGCCCCGACCACCAGCCCGTCCTGGATCACGTAGTTGTGAAAGAGCGTGCCGCGCGGGACGTCGCAGGCGCCGGCGCCCTCACCGCTCAGGCGGGTCGGGGCGACGGGCTCTTCCCAGGTGATGCCGCGCGCCAGCAGAACGTCGCACAGCCGGATGGCGTCCTCGACGCAGTGGGCGATCTCCACCACCTGGGCCGTGGTGTTCATGTAGGGATTGGTGCACTTGGGCTTCAGCCCCAGGGCCACGGCGGCCGCCTTGGCCTTGGGATGCAGCTGGTCGTAGTTGACGTTGACCCGCGCCAGCGCGCCGACCATGTAGGACTCGCGCTGATGGCGCGTGCGCTTGGCCGAGGAGTGCCGGACGAGGGTCTCGTTGGTGACCTGGCGGTAGTCTTCGATCGGCCACGTCCCGCCATCGGTGCTCTTGATCACGCCGTCGATGTAGCAGTACTCGTCGGGCTTCGACAGGGCGATGTACTCGGTGTCGCGCTCGAACGCCGGCAGCTTCAGGGACTGGAACAACTCGACCGTCAGGTCGACATCGGCGCGGACGTCGATCAGGCGCTGGCGCAGCGTTTCGAGATCCGGGCGGGAGGGGAAGTGGGTGAACCCGCCGACGGTCATGGCGATCGGATGGGTGTGCCGCCCGCAGATGGCGGCGCACAGATCGCCGGCGAGCTTCTTCATGCGCAGGGCGCGCAGGACGACGTCGGGAGCAGCCTTGGCCAGCGGGACGACGCTCGGGGCGCCGAGCAGGTCGGGCGCCACCAGCATGTAGGCGTGCAGGATATGGCTGTCGAGCATCTCGCCGTGGAAGTTCAGCTTGCGCAGCAGCACGGTCTGTTCGCTGGGCTCGACCCCGAGCGCCTTCTCGGTGGCGCGCAACGAGGCGGTGGCGTGTCCGACGGCGCAGATGCCGCAGATGCGCGAGGTGATATGCGACGACTTCGGCGTAGGGCCGGCCGCGCAGCATGGCCTCGAAGAAGCGCGGCGTCTCGGGGATCTCGAGATCGCACTGCTTGAGCTGGCCGTTCTTGACGTCGACGACGATGTTGCCGTGGCCCTCGACGCGCGTGATGTGATGAACGTCGATCCTAACGTTTCCCGTTGCCATGACCGGCCGCCTCACTTTCCATCATCTGGTACGTCAGGAACATCGTCATCTTGGCCATCGTCTGCTCGACGCTCAGGCCGTGCTCGCCCAGGACGGTCTTGAGCGAGTCGATGTTCGGGTTGGGGATCAACCCTCGGCATCCCTCACACGAGTCTCCGTAGGTCGGGCAGATGGCGTCACAACCGGCCCGGGTGATCGGGCCCAGGCAGGTCTTGCCGCGCAGGTACAGGCAGACGTTCTCCTTCAGCTTGCACTCGACGCACAGGGGGTGGTCCGGCAGCTGGGGCGAGCGTCCCTGCAGCACGGCCTTGACCACGCTGACGAATTCGACCCGGTCGATCGGGCAGCCGGGGATGAAGGCATCCACGGGGATCACGGCCGAAATCGGTCGGGCCGGGTAGGTCTCGTACCACTCGGCCTTATCGCCGTACACATAGCGCCGGACGTCGGGCAGGTCCTGACGATTGCGGATGGCGTTGACCCCGCCCAGGTGGGCGCAGGCGCCGAGGGCAACGACCACGCCGGCCCTGCCGCGGATGGCCTTGAGCTGGGCCTCATCGCTCGGGCGGGTGCACGAGCCCTCGATGAAGGCCAGCAGGTAATCGTCCCCCTTCTCGCTCATCGCCTCGCGGAAGCGCACGATCTCGACCGCCTCGAGCAGCTCCGGGTGCGTCTGCAGCGAGTCGACCACCGTCAGCTGGCAGCCTTCGCAGCTGGTGAATTCAAAGAACGCGACTTTGGGTCGGACGGCCATCACAGCGCCTCCCCGAGGTGTTTGATCTCTGCGTACGAGAAGGACGGGCCGGACTGGCAGGTGTACAGGTGATTGATCTGGCAGTGCCCGCACTTCCCCACGCCGCATTTCATGCGCCGTTCGAGGCTGAGCCAGATGTTGCCTTCCGAGATTCCCTTGCCCAGCAGCTCCATCAGAACGAAGCGGTACATCACCGGCGGACCGATGGTCACGGCGACGGTGTTGCGGGCGTGGACCTCGATCTTGGGGAAGAGGGTGGTGATCACGCCCACCGGACCGGTCCAGCTCTCATCGCCGCGATCGACGGTCTGATACAGCTCGACGTCGCTGCGCTGCGACCAGCGCTCGAGTTCGTCTTTGAACAAGAGCTCGCCGGGGTCCCGGGCGCCGTAGGCAATGATCACGCGCCCGAAGTTGGCGCGCTCATCCAGCACCTGGTTGATCAGCGAACGCAGCGGGGCCAGCCCGAGGCCGCCGGGGGCGAAGAGCATGTCCTTGCCTCGGAAGCGCTCGATGGGGAAGCCGCGCCCGAACGGGCCGCGGACGCCGAGCGTGTCGCCGGTCTTCATGTTGTGCAGCATGCCGGTCACGTCTCCGACCTTGCGCACACACAGCTCGAAGGTCCCGTTGCTGCGGCTGGGGGAGGAGGTGATGCTGATCGGGGCCTCGCCGACGCCCAGCAGGGAAATCTCGACGAACTGCCCGGGTTGGTGTTCCAGGGAGATCCCCGGAGGCAGTTGGAGGGTGAAGAGCTTCTCGCGCTTGCCCTCGGTGCGGATGTCGGCGATGGTGGCCGTGGTCGGCAGATACAGGGACGGTTCGGTCAGCGTGGCGCGCAGAGGCTGGGTCATGCCGCCACCTCCTTGGTCTCGCTGGAGGCCGGGCGGTGTCGCCGGCGGTTCAGCTCGTTGAAGGTGTCGACGGGTGTAATGTCGACCAGGCAGGCCTGGGCGCAGCGGCCGCATCCCACGCACCCGAGCAGCCCGAAGGCATCGGTCTGATACTTGCCCTTGCGCAAGAACCGATGGCGCTGGCGGGCGGCGCGCTTGCCGCGGAAGTTGTGGCCGTCGGCCACGGTGGCGAACTTGTCCAGCTGGCACGAATCCCAGACACGGAACCGTTTGCCGGCATCCAATGTCAGTTCGACCTCGTCGGCGACATTGAAGCAGTAGCACGTCGGGCAGACGTTGGTGCACATGGCGCAGGCCAGGCAGCGCTCCCCGAGTTCGTCCCACAACTTGGAGTTGTAGCTGACCGAGAGCAGGCTGGGCAGCTCGGTGACGTCGAAATCCAGCCGCAGCGGGAAGCGCGGCCACTTCTCGGTCATCACGCGATTGACCCTTCGGCTGTCTTCGTCGCTGGCGTCGCGTACGCCGCGCAGTCCCTGCAACAGCGCCGCGCCCTTGGGCGTGCCGACATCGACGGCGTAGTCGTCGCCCAGATCGGTCAGGTGCAGATCGAATCCGTCGGTCACGCTGAGGGTGCCCATGCTCTTGCAGAACGAGTGCGACATGCACGGTCGCAGGCACTCGATGCTGACCAACGTGGTCTTCTCGCGCCGGGCCATGTACGGCTGGTCGACGTAGGTCTGCGCGAAGACGCGGTCCAGCAGGTGCAGGGCGTGCAGATCACAGGTGTGCAGCCCGAGGACGACCGTGGGCTCAGCATCTTGAACGACCTGCGGTGGGCTGCCGTCCAGCCGGTAGGTCAGCAGGTCCTCCTGCTGAGGGAACAGGTACTTCTTGGGCGGGATGACGGTGGTGGGGTAGTCGAGGTCGATCTCGGCAGCGGACTGGATGTCGCCGAAGATGTGTTGGCCGTGCAATGGCTTCGGGCCGACGACGCGCTGGTTACGGCGCATCTGCTCGACCCAGTCCGGGAGCACGGTCTTGGGGATGACTTTGAAGCTCATCGGTGACTTGGCTCCATTCTCGGCATGCGTGATGGCGCGTCCCGCGGGACCTGCCGGAGAGGTCACTTGAGTTTATAGCCGCCAGCCTCGTGGTTGACGTAACACCCTTCTATGCTTGCCGGGCTATTCGTCACCATCGACAAGGATGGTCAACAAAGGGCCAATCCTGCGCATAGCCTGAGCGTGCAAAGGCACGAAGGTCGGCGAAGGTCATCGGTGGCCATCCATTTGGCCGGACAGGGGTCAACTTGGTCCGCGACGGCTTCGTGACAAGCGCAGAACGAGAGTCTCCCCGATGGCCGTTCGAACACCTGAAGTCGGGCAGGTAGCTCCCGCCAGGTGCCCATCTGGCAGTCGGCGCGGCGCGGAAGTAGAATGCCCGTCCAGGTTCTATTCCGGATGAATCCTTCCGTCGCTTCGCCTGAGGCCGCCGCGCTTCGAGCCAACTCCCGGCATCTGCTTTACGACGTCGCCTGGTACGGCGTGCTGGCCGCCAGCAGCATGGCCTTCCTGTCGGTCTTCGCCACGCGGCTGGGAGCCACGCCGTTCCAGATCGCGCTGCTGACCGCCGGTCCGGCCGTCGTCAACCTGATCGGCTCGATACCATTCGGCCACTGGCTCGAGGGCCGCCCGCTGGTGCGCACCAGCTACCGCGCCGCGATCTGGACGCGTGCCGGCTACCTGGCGCTGATCGCATTGCCTGCCCTGTTCGCCCCGGCGGGGCAGATCTGGTCCTTGATCGCGCTGACGCTGATCATGTCGGTGCCCGGCACGCTGCTGGCCATCAGCTTCAATGCCCTGTTTGCCGACCTGGTGCCACCCGAATTGCGCGCTCAGGTGGTCGGCCGCCGCAACGCCCTGTTGGCCGTCACGCTGACGATGACTGCGTTGGTGTGTGGAGGCCTTCTCGAACTCGGTCCGCTTCCCGGTCAACTATCAATGGGTGTTCGCCATTGGCGCCCTCGGGGCGGTCGCCAGCAGCTATCACATCGGGCGACTCGCCGCCCCGTCGGATGGTCGGCTTCCGCCACGCATCCACCAGCCGCTCCTGGACGCTGCTCGGCCGGGCGCGCTGCGTGTGGCCGATGCCGACCGCCCCGAGGCCGGCCTGCGTTTCCTGGCGCGCTCCCACGGGCGGCGCCTGCTGCGCCTGGACCTGCTGCGAGGTTCGTTCGGCAGGTTCCTGCTCGCCTATCTGGCCTTCTACACCTTCCAGTACCTCCCACTTCCCATCTTCCCCATCTACTGGGTGCGCGAGCTCGAGCTGACCGACGGCGCCATCAGCCTCGGGAGCGCCTTGTTCTACGTGGCCATGATCTTCACCTCGATCGCTCTTCGCCGGATCACGAACCGCCTGGGCCACCGGCGGCTGCTGCATGTCAGTTCGCTGCTGTATGCGGTCTATCCGTTCTTGACCTGGCTGGCGGTGGACGCTACGCTGTTCTGGGCCGCCTCGCTGACCGGCGGGGCGGTCTGGGGGTTGCTCAACGCCGCCCTGGTGAACCGGCTGATGGAGAAGGTGCCGGATGGCGACCGGCCGGCGCACATGGCGCTTCACAACCTGGCGCTCAACCTGGGCATCCTGATCGGCTCGCTGCTGGGGCCGTCGCTGGCGGCGACCTTCGAGCTGCGCGGGGCGATGCTCGGGGCTGCCGGCCTGCGCCTGCTGGGCGGCCTGATCCTGCTGTTCGGCGCTTAGACACGAACCATGCCCGCCCACGCGGCGGCCTGCGGAGGTGCGAATGTCCTCGTCGACCGGGAAGTTGATCCGCCTGAAGCGGTTGATCGAGACCGAGACGAACACATGCCTGATCGTGGCCATCGACCACGGGATGACCTCGCCGCGCTTCCTGCCCGGCCTGGTCGACACCGGTCTGCGTGTGGAGCAGGCGATCGCCGGCGGCGCCAATGTTCTGATGCTTGGCCGTGGGATGGCCAAGATGCATGCGCGGCACTTCCGGCGTGACACCTCGCTGGCCCTGATGCTCACCGCTTCCGCCGCCGGCAGGCCTTCCGGAGCAACGATCACGCCCATCGGATCGGTGGAGGAGGCGCTGCGCATCGGCGCCGACGCGGTCGTCGTCTACGTCGCCCTGGCCGGCGAAGACGAACCCGGGGCGATCACGTTTCTGTCGCGCGTCGGCGAGACGTGCGAGTTCAAAGGCATGCCGTTGATCGCCGAGGCCGAGTATCCGAACGCCTATCAGAGCCTGGACTCGATGTCCGAGTCCCTCGGCCCCGAGTACTTGAAGCGCAACGCCCGGCTGTGCGCCGAGCTGGGCGCCGACATCGTCAAAGTGAATTGGAGCGGCAGCCCGACGTCGTTCGAGGAGATCGTGCGCGCCTGCGGCAAACCCGTGGTCCTCGCCGGAGGCAGCCGGATCACAGACCTGGAGCTGCTGACGCGCATGCACCAGGCTCGGACCGCCGGCGCCGTTGGCTGCTCCGTCGGCCGCAACGTCTTCGAGCACCCGTCGCCCCAGGCGATGACGGCGGCCATCAGCCGCATCTTCCGCGACGGCTGGCCGGCACACCAGGCGCACCAGGAGCTGCAGGCCGCGCTCCAGGCGCCGGGCCAGGGAGCGGGGGCATGACGGACACGGACCGTAGAAACCCGGCCGCCAACGCCGCTCGCCCGACCAGCCTCGTTCACGTGCGCACCTTTCTGCTGGACATGGATGGCACCTTCTATCTGGGTGAGGCGCTGCTGCCCGGCGCGCTCGAGTTCATCCAGGTGCTGCGAGATCAAGGACGCGACTTCCTCTTCCTGACCAACAATTCGTCCCGCAGCCAGGACGACTACGCCGAGAAGATCACCCGGCTGGGGCTGCCGGTCGACCGGGACAAGATCTTCACCTCCGGTGAAGCAACCGCCCTCCACCTGCGGGCCGTGCATCCGCAAGCACGCGTCTTCCTCCTCGGGCCGCCTTCCCTGCATGCGGAGTTCACCTCCCACGGGGTCGAACTGGACGACGCCCATCCGACGCATGCCGTGCTCGGCTTCGATACGACGCTGACGTACGCAAAACTGTGGCGCCTGTGCGACCTGGTCCGCGCCGGCTTGCCCTACATCGCCACGCATGCCGACTTCAACTGCCCGACGCCGACCGGGTTCATGCCGGATGTGGGGGCGATGATCGCCCTGGTGCGCGCCTCCACCGGGCGTGAGCCCGACCTGGTCGTCGGGAAACCGAGCCGCATGTTCGTCGAGGCCGCCGCCGCCAAGCTCGGGCTCCCCCTGGGCGCCCTGGCCATGATCGGCGACCGCCTGTACACCGACATCGCCCTGGGCAAGACCAGCGGAATCACCACGCTGCTCGTCCTTTCGGGCGAAACCCGGCTGGCCGAGGTGGATGGATCGCCGCATCAGCCCGACATGATCTTTGCCGACCTGGCGGCCGTGGCCGATTACCTGCGCTCTCCGGGTTCGTGAGACAGGTCAGGATGCTGAAGTTCGATCCTGGGCGGGAAGACGCCTTCTGGTCTGACATCGAGCGATTGCCCGGCTACCCGCGCGGCGAGGCGATCCGCTTGAGGCGGATGCTCTTTGCCGAAGACGCAGTGCACAGGCTGCCCGAAGTCCTGCGCTCGGTCGACGCACCGACGCAGGTTCCGCTTCGGCTCGTGATGGATGGCGTGCCGATGCGCAGAGGCCCGGAGGATCTCAAGCCTCTGGTGCACTCGATCCTGCAGGCGTCCGGGTGGGCGGTCGAGGCCATCGTCGTGGAGCCGGATGCATCCGGGCAGGTGCACACCGACCTCGAGCAGATCGGGCGGGTCCAGGCCCGGCTTATGCCCGGCTGCGCCGTCGTGGCGGTCGGCTCGGGCACGATCACCGACATCGCCAAACACGCCTGCCATCAATTCGAGCAAGCCGCGGGGGACAGCGTCCCTTTCGTGGCGTACCAGACTGCCAACAGCGTGAGCGCCTACACCTCCAACATGGCGCCGATCTTCGTGCGCGGTGTGAAGCGCACGCTGCCGTCGCGCTACCCCGACGCGCTCGTGTGTGACCTGGAGACACTGCGCGACGCGCCGTACGCCATGACCGCCGCCGGCGTGGGAGATCTTCTGGCGGCCGGTGTGAGCTTCGCCGACTGGTACCTTGCGTTCCGGCTTGGGATGGACGACAGCTACACGCCGCTGGCGGAGACGCTGATGGGCTCGCTGGGCGAAGACCTGCTTGAACTGGCGCCTGCTGTTCGGCGGATGGATCTGGAGGCGATGGGGACGCTGGCTCGCTGGATTGCGCTGGCCGGGTTGGCGATGTCGCTGGCGCATGCCACCACACCCCTTTCCGGATTCGAACACGTCGTCTCGCATGTGCTCGACATGCAGGCGGACTCCACGGGCCGACCGCTGGCGACGCACGGCGCACAGGTGGCGCTGGCGTCGGCCCTGGCATCCTCAGCCTACGCCATCCTGCTGGACGAGTTCGATCCGTCTGCGATCGACCCGGCGCGATGCTTTCCGGACGATGCCACGATGCATCGACGGATCCTGACCGCATTCTCGGCGATCGACCCGACCGGGCAGGCCGCCGAGGAGTGTTGGTCGGATTACAGCCTCAAGCTGCAGGCCTGGCGCGCTCACCAGGATGTGATCGGAGGGCAGTGGGCTGCGTGGCCGGAACTCCGGGCTTCCCTGCGGGCCCGCGCCTGGCCGGCGTCGAGGCTATGGGCGATCCTGCGCGCGGCCGGGCTCCCGATGGACTTCGGCGCGCTGACGCCGCCGATCCAAACATCGGAGGCGCGCTACGCCTTCCTGAACGCGCACCTGATTCGTCGTCGCTTCACGTTGGGGGACCTGCTCCACTTCTCCGGATGGGACACGGAGATGCTTTGGGAGCGAGTGTCTTCCGAGATGCGAGGAGAGGTCTGACAGTCGGCGGTTGGCTGGATCGCGCTTGGCCGGGAGCGTCTCCATGCACGCCGGCGAGGACGACGGAGGCTTGTACTCCGAAGGACACGCATCCGCAGAATCTCGCCGGGGCAGGGCGCATGGGATGGATGAAGCCCTCGAATCCGAAGCAGGGATCCAACGATCGACAATCGCATTCGGGGAGACGGCTCCGAGGCTACCCGAGGGCGACATCCAGCAGCATCATCACGGCGAAGCCGCCCATCGCGCCCAAGGTGGCGATATCCGTCCGACCGACGGGGAGCTTTCCGGATGCAGGCAGCGGCTCGTCGTCGCGTTGTGACTCAGGGATGAGTTCCTCAACGACGACGAAGATCATCGCACCCGCGGCGAAGGCCAGCGCATACGGCAGGATGGGCCGGACGGCCAGGACGGCCGCGGCCCCGAGCACGCCGGCGATCGGCTCGACAACCCCGGACAACTGACCGAAGAAGAACGCGCGCCTGCGGGTCATGCCCTCCCCGCGCAGCGGCATCGAGACCGCCAGTCCCTCGGGGAAGTTCTGCAGTCCGATCCCGATCGCCAGCGCCACCGCACCGGCCAGCGTGGCCGAAGGCAGCCCGGCCGCCACGGCGCCGAAGGCAACCCCCACCGCCAGACCCTCCGGCAAATTGTGCAGCGTGATCGCCGAAACCAGGAGCACGCTCCGCTGCCAGGAGGTCTTGATGCCCTCGGTCTCCTCGATGGGGAAGCCGAGGTGCAGGTGCGGAATCAGGCGGTCGACAGCGTACAGGAACGCTCCGCCGGCCAGGAACCCAACCACGGCGGGGAGCCAGGGCGCAGACGCCGCTCGCTTCGGCCATCTCGATGGCCGGCGCCAGCAGCGACCAGAAGCTGGCGGCGATCATCACCCCGGCGGCGAAACCGAGCATCCCCTGAAGCAGTTTCTTGTTGACCTCGCGGGTTACGAAGACGGCCGCCGCGCCGAGGGCGGTCACTCCCCAGGTGAACAGCGTTGCCAGGAACGCCTGCATCACGGGGTGTAGACCTGCGAGCATTTCGAGCATGGTCAGATCCTCAAGGATTGGGCGCTGGTACGAAGAACGGATCGCGCGCCAGCCTCGGGCGCGCGTCCTTGCCGGGGCGAACGACCCGACCCACCTGAGCGCCCCCGCCGAGACTCGAACTCGGAACCTACTGATTCGAAGTCAGGCGCTCTGTCCATTGAGCTACGGGGGCATGCACCTGGATTATACCGAGAGGGTCGGGGGTGTCAACGCGGACCGACACCAATCGTTCTGGAGACACGAACCCGCGGGCAGAGGCGATGCATCGGTCCGAGCGGTGCGTCGGATGCACGGATCTCTCCTATCGGACCGCGCCCGCGCATGACCTCCCAAGCCCACTGCGCGCGTGTCTGCCATCACGGGGCGATTTCCTCGGCAGTGCTGACGGGCCTTACCGTCCCCTCCATCGCGGCGAATGCACTCTCCCAACCGTCATCCACGGGTGCCCCGACGTACCTGCGCTTCTGCGCGACCGCAACCCGGGGTGGAGCCTCGATGGAGCCGACTTCCCGAGCCGCCGGAACGGGGGCGCTGGCGGCAGTCATCTGCGGGAGGGGCGCGCAGGCGGCGAGTTTGAAAGCCGTCTGCAAGCCCGCGCCCGCTGCAAGTCGGGAGTTCTGCCCTATCATGGAAGCATGTCTGCAGGCCGGCGGCGCCTGTGCGTCTTGCGGTGCACCGTCGGGTGCCGCGAGCCACGTCGCGGAGGCGGGGGTTGAACGGACTGGTCGGCCGTACGATCGGCCGGTACCGGATCCTGGAGCAGATCGGCCAGGGAGGGATGTCGAGCGTCTACCGTGCGGTGGACCTGACCACCAGCCGCGCGGTGGCGATCAAGATCATCTCCCCCTACCTGGCCAACGAAGCTCAGTTTCAGGCTCGCTTCGAGCGCGAGATCAGGCTGCTCCGCAGGCTGCAGCACCCCCACATCATTCCGATTCTCGACTACGGCGAGGCCGAAGGGCTGGCCTTCATCGTCATGCCCTTTGTCGCCAGCGGGACTCTGCACGAACGGCTGCAAGCGGGCCCCCTCGATCCAATCCGTGGGGGGCGCATCGTCGATCAGCTGGCCTCCGCTCTCAGCTACGCCCACGAGAACGGGGTTGTTCACCGCGACGTCAAACCGTCCAATGTGCTGCTGGACGAGCAAGGCAATGCGGTGCTGTCGGACTTCGGCTTCGCGCGGCCCCAGGACACGTCGCAGAACCTCACCGGCTCGGCCCTGATCGGGACGCCCGCGTATATGTCCCCCGAGCAGTGCCGCGGCGAGCCGATCGATGCACGTTCGGACCAATACTCGTTCGCCATCATGCTCTACCAGATCACGACCGGGCAGCTCCCGTTCGATGGGGAGACGCCGATGGCGGTCGCCATGAAGCACGTCAGCGTGCCCTTGCCGCGGCCGCGCTCCGTGAGCCCCAGTCTCCCCGAGGGCGTGGAGTTGGTGTTGATCAAGGCGCTGGCCAAGGACCCGGCCTTGCGTTTCGACTCGATCAAGGATCTCAACCGGGCGTTCCAGGCGGAATTGAAGGCTGCGCTGGATCCCAAACTGCGCTCCGCCGGGGCACGGACCGTCGGGCTGGATCGTACGCTGGAGCTCTACCGGCGCTATCAGAACGTGAAGCCTCCGGCTCGGAAGCGCTCGACCCACCGTTCGGCGATCCTCTCCGCGTTGCTGCTCCTGCTCGCCTGCGTTGTCTCGGCCGGCGCCATTGGGATCATCTACCCGGAGGTGTTCCGGTCGGCCGGCGCGGCCCCTCCCATGAGTCAGGGCGATCTGCAGTCTACCGTCGACGTCGTCCTGACTGCCAACGCACCGGCGCAGGGCACCGAGCTGCCGCCGGGTGAACTTGAGACGGCGGTGTACGACGCCGTGGTGCAGACGCTTCAGGCGAGCGGGAGCCCAGAGCCAGACACATCCCCACCGGCGCAGCCAAGCGGCGAGCCGACCGCGAGCCAGCAGGCGTTGCTCATCTTCCCGACGGGCGGGCCCACCGTCACAGGTACCCTGCCGGCCAGTGCAACGCCTTCGAGAACGACCGCGCCGACGGCGACGCAGACCCCGACGATCGGCCATCGGCGACTCGTCGCTGGCCCGACGCTGACTTCGCCGCCGCCATCACCCACGTCTACCGCGCCGACGCTGACTTCGACGCCGCCATCCCCGACATCTCCCGGTCCGACGCTGACATCCCCTCCGCCGTCTCCGACCGAGACTTCTTCTCCCGTCCCTCCGACGAATACGTCGCTACCTCCCACCAGCACCGTGGCTGTTCCCACGGACACGCCGCCCCCGCTGGATTGCGAGTGGGATACGAGCGGAGTCGACACCCATGGCGATACGGCATCCGTCGAGATCTACAACACCGGCGATCTGACGCTGCATGTCACCGGTGTGGGCATCACGTGGACCGACGACGAAGAGGTCCTGAGATACGTGCGGCTGAGCGGGACGATTTGGAGTGGATGGGACGACGGCCCCAGCTTTTCGGTGGGGACGAGCAAGTTCATCAGTGCAGGGAGCACACGGACCCTCGATTTTGAGTTCTACGGATACCATTTCTCCGGGTCGGCGTCGGTGATGGTCGACGCTGACTGCTGAAGCACGAATAGGGTCAGCGAGGATCTCGCTAGGGGCCCCCTTCGGACTCATGCAGAACGATGGTTGGCCCGTGCCTATTGGCCGCGTCTGCGCCTGCTCGGCCCACAAGATGTCGACTTCGACGGATTGTGTTGAGGGAAGGCCGTAGCTCCCGGATTGACTGGGCGAGTGTCCCATCCGGTATCCTCAAACATTCATCGATTGCCCGGACGCTCCAGCCATCGGATTCCCAAGTCCTCATCGTTCGAGTCGGCGAACTGAGGACTGCCGTGCCGCCAAGTGCCCGGTACAGCGGGTCGAGCCTGCAACCGGTACTGTCCAGCCGCTCGGCGCACTTCCTTCGCGCTGCTCTTTCCGGTTATCGGTACCCCACTTGACTATGGCGCGCACTGCGCCGGTGCGGGCGCCGAGCGTTCAGGGAAGGTACACAGGTGGCGGGCATAGAAACCGTAAGACCGCAGTGAATGATGAAGCCCTTCAGCTCCCTGCTCGAACGGCTCGAGTGACGGTGCGCCATGTCCGGTCAATCGGAGGCACTCAGGAACGGATGAATGGAGTAAGGAGTGTTCTCGGTTGGGGTGGGATGTAAGATTGAGGAAGGCGCGATAATCTGAGGGTATTGAGTGTTGCCCTGCAGGCGTAAGTGCGAGCGCTCCTGGAATTGCCTGCCGCTCTGCTGGTGCGACGCTGATCTGCCATCAACGTACTCACCGAGATGCCCAAGTGACCCTGTCCCCACAAAACGCCAATAAGCCGAAGGCGCCTCCGCGGGCGAACGCCACAGCTACAGATGCGTGGTGGAGATCATGGTGGCCCTACTTGCTGGTCATTGGGCTTTGGGTGGTCTACGCTGCTGTTTTCATCTGGAAGTCCAGTTTCATCATCGACGGGGTCCGGTACTTTGCTTTGTTTGATGACTCAATGGTATCCATGACCTATGCCCGCAACCTGGTACATGGCAATGGGCTGATTTGGAATCTCGGCGGTGAGCGCGTTGAAGGATTCAGCAATCCCTTGTGGGTAGGGTTCATGGCCCTCGTCCATCTAGTGCCCATCTCGATGCCCAAGATCAGCCTGGTGGTGCAGGTCGCTTCCGCGCTGACCCTGGCGTTGATGCTTCCCTTGGTCAGGCTGCTCGCGGACCGGATCATGCCCGGGGATCGGCTTGCGGTCTGGGCGGCCGTCCTCCTGACCGGGTTCTACTACCCCTTGGTGAACTGGAGCCTCCTCGGCACGGAGGTCGGGCTGCTGACCTTGATCACGTGCGTATCAGTTCTGCTGGCCGTCCGTGCCTTGGATGGAGCTGGTTTTCCGAAGTGGCTTTATCCCCTCCTGGGCGTAGGGACGCTCGTGCGGATCGATGGCGCAATCCCCATGCTGGCGATCATGGGCATGATGTTCCTGTTCGACGTCCGCCACCGCTGGGACCATGTGCGGTGGGGGACGCTTTCCCTCATTGTCTTCCTGGGCGGGCAGACAGTGCTCCGTTGGGCTTACTATGGCGACTGGCTGCCGAACACGTACTATCTCAAGATGACTGGATACCCTGTGCTCCTGAGGATGGCGCGAGGTCGGAGCGTCGCTTGGGACTTTATCAGGAGTCTCCATGTCGAGTTGACCCTCATACCTTTCATCGCGCTCATTCTGCATGGAGACAGGAAGCGGTGGCTCCTCATGGGTGTCGTTCTGGCCGAGCTCGCCTACAGCATTTACGTCGGCGGGGATGCCTGGGAACATCGTGGGGGCGCCAACCGCTTCTTGGCGACGATCACGCCTCTGTTCATGATTGTCTATATGGCGGGATGGCACGAGCTGCGTCTTCTGATTGCCGATACCTGGACAGGTCTTTCTGGCAGGCTCCGGCTGCGCGAGCCGCTTCGCTTGTCGGTCCTGCGCTGGTGGGAATGGGCGGGTTCTGCAGGGCTGGTCTTGGTGACTGCAGGATCACTGCTGTCCTTCAATCTGCTCAAGGCCGGCGGCCCACTCAGGGAGGATCTTCGCGATCCGGAATTGGGCCGGCTCAGATTCGCGACTCTGCGTGAAAGATCGATCTATGTGCCGGGTACCGAGCGGTATACGAAGGACGCACTTGTGATTCGGGAGCTCACAACGGCCGACGCACAAATCGCCGTGGTTGCCGCGGGAAACACACCGTACTTCTCGGAGCGGTTCTCCATCGATCTGCTGGGGAAGAGCGACCGGCAGATCGCTCATGAGCAAGCGCGGATCCCGGCAGATCGCGGTCATGCGATCATGTTCCGTCCCGGGCACATCAAGTGGGACTATGCCTACTCCCTCGGTTTCCTTAGGCCGGATGTGATCGTGGAGCCATTCCGGGAGTCGTATGACGAAGCCAGGCCGTACCTTGAGGACTATGAGAGCATCACGATCAACGGCCACCCCATGTACTTCAGGCTAGGCAGCCCCCGAGTGATCTGGTCGGCTCTTGACGAACACCGGTAGTGGGGTCACCCTCTTTGTTGTTCCCGTGAGTCTCGGGGGGCCGGCAGGGCATCCTGCCAACAGAGACATGCCTAACGGAGTCTGAAGGCAGGGCAAGCCATTCAAGAAGCGCACCATGACAACTGGCCGCTGCTTGCTGCGGAGCCTGTGACCCATTGCGGACTGACCGGAGAACCGTTGCATGCATGCCGACGTGCGGTCTCCGCACACGCGTCCACTCGAGCGAAGACGGGCGGGTTCGCACACCGGGTGAAAGGCACCCCACGAGCGCGTAAGTATCGGGCGCTCGTCATGGCTGGCGCCAGGGGGTTGCAGCGGGTGAGTCTGGTTGCATGCTGAAAGGTCTGGTTCCCATGCTGCCGTTCCGGCGAGTCGAGATGCCTCACGGAAGGACGTGGGCCGAAAGACGCATCGCGTAGTCGATCCTCTGCATGGGTCGGCTCCCGACCGAACCGGCCGGCACCGTCGCTTGGAAGCAACAACCGGAGGTGGGTGATGATCGAAGCGCTGCTGACACAAGGCCAGCGTGCCCTGCGGGACGAGACACGCCGCTTCGTCCAGGAGGATGTCCCGCGCCAGCTGATCCTGGACATGGATGCCGGCCGTGTGACTTACCCGCGCGAATTTCCTCGAGAAGGCTGCTGCGCGGCGACTGCTCGGGCTCCGATTTCCACCCGAGATCGGTGGACGGGGCCTGGGGTGGCAGGAAGAGATCGTGGCGCTGGAGGAGGTCGGCGTCCTGGGGACGTCGCTGGCGTGCCTGTACAGCCTGCCGAGCATCGTGGGAGAGGCCCTGGCTTGCTTCGGCTCCGCGGAGCAGCAGGCACGCTGGCTGCGACCGGTGCTGGAGGGCAAGCTGACCGTCGCCGAAGCCCTGACCGAACCTCGCGGCGGCTCGGACTTCTTCGGGACGACGACCCTGGCCGAGCGCCGCGGGGATGCGTACTTCCTGCAAGGGCAGAAGCGTTTCATCGTTGGGGCGGAGGGCGCCGACTACTTCCTGGTTTACGCGCGTACCCGTCCAACCGGCGATCCACACGCCTCGATCAGCATGTTCGTCGTCGAACGCGGGCCGGGGGTCGAGGTCCAACACGTGTATGGGCTGCTCGGGACGCGCGGCGGGGGGACGGGGCGGGTGATCTTCCGGGATGCCCGCGTTCCGGTGGAAAACCTGGTGGGGAAGGAGAATGGCGCCGCCGAGATCTTCTATCAGATGATGATCCCGGAGCGCATGACCAGCGCTGCCGGCGCGTTGGGGATGGCGCGCGCCGCGCTGGACGTGGCGGCGCGCTACAGCGATCGGCGCAAGGCCTTCGGGCAGAAGATCCGGACGTTCGAGGGGGTAAGCTTCAAGGTTGCCGAGTGCATCACGCTCCTCGATTCGGCCTCCAGCCTGGTCCACGCCGCGGCGGTCGCCGTCGACCACGGGGATGAGCCGGCGCGCGTTCGGCGCCTGGTCTCCGAATCCAAGAAGGTCGGCACCGAGGCGGCCTGGACGATCGTCAACCATGCGATGCAGATCATGGGCGGCATCGGCTACACCAGCGTCTATCCGATCGAGCGACTGCTTCGGGACGCACGCCTGGCGTTGATCTGGACCGGGACGAACGAGATCATGGACCTGGTGATCCAACACGAGTATTACCGGGAGCTGGGCGCGGCGCCCGTCGGGCGTGACGTCGAAGCCGACGCGCCGGACGGCGAGCTGGAAGCCGAGAAAGTCTACGAGTAGAGACGGAGGCGGGCATGAGCGAACCTCGTTTTCGGGTGTACGGCTATCGCTGGGTGGTCCTGCTGGCGTTCATGCTGGCGGTGGTGGCCAACCAGGCGCTGTGGATCACGTTTGCGCCGATCACCGGGACGGCGGCAGAATACTACGGCGTCTCGGACTTGAGCATCGGGCTGCTGTCGATGGTCTTCATGCTGGCGTACCTGGTCGTCTCGATCCCCGCCTCGTGGGTGATCGACACGTATGGGTTTCGGGTGTCGGTGGGAATCGGGGCGGCGCTGACCGGCATCTTCGGATTGATGCGCGGCCTGGTGGCCTCCGACTACAACCTGGTCCTGGTGGCCCAGCTCGGCATTGCGGTCGGCCAGCCGTTCATCCTGAACGCCGTCACCAAAGTGGCGGCTCGCTGGTTCCCGGTCGGCGAACGGGCGACGGCGTCTGGATTCGGATCCCTGGCCATGTACGTCGGCATTCTGATCGGGCTGGTGCTCACGCCGTTCCTGACGCTGCGCCTGGGTATCGGCTCGATGCTGCTGATGAATGGTGTGGCGGCACTGGTGATTGGCTTCGCCTTCGTGCTGCTGGCGCGCGAGCGGCCGGCCACGCCGCCGTGCCCACCGGAAGACGAGGAACGCTCGCAGGTCTTTGACGGGCTGCGGCACGCGCTCAAGCAGCGCGACTTCCTCGTCCTGCTGTTCATCTTCTTCATCGGGCTGGGGCTGTTCAATGCCGTCACGACCTGGATCGAGGACATCCTGCGCCCGCGCGGCTTCTCGATCACGCAGGCGGGGATTGCCGGCGGGCTGATGATCGTCGGCGGCGTCGTCGGCGCGCTGGTCATGCCGTCGCTCTCAGACCGTTACCGGCGCCGGGTCCCGTTTATCGTTGTGGCGCTGGTCGGCGCATTGCCGGGTGTTCTGGGGGTGGCATTTGCGACGGAGTACTGGCTCCTGCTCTTGGCGGCATTCGTGCTGGGCTTCTTCCTGCTCAGCTCAGGGCCGATTGGTTTCCAGTACGGCGCCGAGATCACCCGCCCGACGCCCGAAGGGACGTCGAATGGCCTGCTGCTGTGGATGGGGCAGGTGTCCGGGATCGCATTCATCCTGGCCATGGACGCGCTCAAGGACCCCCTCAGCGGGTCGATGACGCCATCGTTGATCGGGCTGACGGTGCTTCTGGCTGTCTGTGCGCTGGTCGCAACCCGCTTGCGGGAGTCCGCGCTGCTGGCTGAGGCCGGCGGTCCGCGTTCGGGTTAGCGGCGGATCTCGACCACCACACCGTCCTCGGCCCAGGCGTAGAGTTCTTCGGCCGCCTGCAAGTCGAGGATGATACAGCCGTACGACGCCGGCCGACCGAGCACGTTTCCCCACAGCCGGACGCCGCTGGAGAGCAGCGGCAGTCCGTGGATTCCGTTCGTGAAACCCGGCAGCGCATCGTAGATCCCCAGGAAGTGCGGCATCCACAGATCCCAGCGCGAAGCGTAGGCGTTCTCGTAGTGCGACTGGACCTGGAACAAGCCGGGCAGGGTCGGGGAACGGGCGATGCCCGTGCTGATCACGTGCTCGCTGCGCAACGCGCCGGCGTCGTAGGTCCACAGGTGCTGCTCGGTGATGCTGATGACGATCCGCTTCCCCGGGACGACCGGGAGCAGAAGCATGGCGTCCTTCGGAGGCAGGACGATCTCCGTCCCGGCCGCCAGCCCGGCGTAGGGGCTCGTGGTGGGGTTGTACTCCTGGATCTTCCACGTCGGCAGGCCGTGCCGAAAGCCGATCGCGGCGAGCGACTCGCCTCCGCGGGCGCTGTAGGCGGTCGGCACGTAGTGCAGGACAACCGGTGGCGCCGCACGGCCGAGAACCGACTCTTGCAGGGCAGCTGCCGCGACCGGCACGTCGACCTGGCGCTCGTCCCCCAAGGAGTCAGACCAGGCGTCCACCGAAAGCGCGATTCGCTCCGGATCCAACGCAATCGCATCCGGGGTCCCGCCCTTGCTGACGGTGATCCACTCGCCCACGATCGACCGCTCCGGTGTCCAGTTCAGCGTTTCGTCCGTGACGGGATCGTAGACGACCAGGGTTGTGGGCGCGGCCAGCAGGCGTTCAGCCTCGGTCGCGGCGGCATCCACGTCGGCGATCGAAGCCGGCCGCGGGGTGAAGATCAGTGGGACGAAACCGTACTCCACGAGCAGCGCGGTGGGATCGGCGGCGATCAGCTCGAGCGTTGCGCCGACGTTGAGGTCCCGCCCCTCGCGGGCGGGAAACACCTGCACGACGCCGGCAACAATCTCCAGCCGGGCATCCTCCGCCGGCGTGCCGGCGACCTCGGCCAGCGACTCCAGCCGGCGCTGCGCCGTCGGCAGATCGACGGCGACCACCGGGTCGAGGTCGACGCCCTCCGTCAGGCTGGTCGCTGCCTGCTGGATCGCATGCAGAAGCTGCTGCTCGCGACCGACGGTGTAGGCTCGCTGTGCGGTTCGCAACGCGTCGACGGACAACCCAAGCTCACCGGGCGTCATCGTCCACGCCGCGCCGCTGGGAGGGTCGACAACCTGCAGCGTGAGCTGTCGATTCCACAAGTCGTCGAGCGCAGTCGCCGCCTGTTCGACCGTCAGGTCGCCCACGGACAATCCGGCGACCGTCACGCCGGATGCGATGTTCTCCGAGAGCGCGAAGGAGCCGTAGATGGCGCCCGAAGCCGCCAGCGGAACCGCCAGCGCAACGGCTCCAATGGCAGTGATCACCAGGAGCGGTCGGAGGGCAGCTCGCCGCGCAACCGGCGCCGCATGCGGCGGGGTGGGGCGTGTAGCGCTGAGTGTCTGGGTTGCCATGCTCTGGATCCCTGCCTGGGAACGCCGAAGTCAGACGGGAAACCACTGGCCGCCTGCGCACCCGCTGATGCAAGGATCTTGCCAGCCGGGGAGGCGAAGCGGCCGCTTCCCCCCGGTCCGCAACCCGGCCGACGGTGACCGGAAGGAGGATCCAAGTCCAGCCAGGGATGAACGGCAGGCTGGCAGTCAGCCGGACCGAATTCCAGTTGCCGAGGAGGGAAACGGACTACTCGGAGACCGGGAAGAAACACACGCCGGCGGTCCCCGGGCCTGAGTGGACGCCGAGGGCCGGAGAGAGCTCGGCGATGAGGGATTCGACCGCACGAACGCGCGAACTCGACCAGTCCCTTCAACCGCACGGCTTCTTCGGCGGCGGCTGCGTGGACGTAGGCGATCTTCACCTTGCCCGCGGTCCCGACGGTCTTCTCCACCAGGTCGGCGATCGCCTGGTACGCCTTGGACCGACTGCGCGCCACGCCAAGGGGGACAATCGTCCCTTCCTGCATCCCGATCAAGGGCTTGATATCGAGCAGGGCGCCGACCAGCCGTTTGGCGGCGCCGATCCTGCCTCCCATGTACAGGTACTTGAGGGTGTCGGCGGTCTGGATCATGTGCGTGATGGGGATCATGCGTCGCACCAGCGCCACGACCTCGGCCAGCGGCCTGCCGGCCTGCGCCAGCCGAGCCGCCTCGATCGCCATCCACCCATGACACATGGAAACGTTGCGTGTATCGATGACTTCGATCTGAACGCCCGGCATCTGTTCGGCGGCCATGGACTGGGCGGTTCGCGCCGCCTGGTAGGCTCCGCTTCCGGTGGCCGTCATGTGGATGCTGGCGATCTCGCGCACGCCTTCCCGAGCCAGCTCCTCGTACGCCTGGAGGTAGTCACCCGGCCCGGGGCTGGCGGTCTTGGGCAGCACCTTGGCGGTCGGGAGCCAACGGAAGAATTCGTCGCGCTGAATGGTGAGCAGGTCCCGGAGAACCTCGGTCCCGCGATGGATGTAGTAGGCCACCCAGCGGATCTTGAGCGAAGCCAGCAGCTGTTCGGGGATACTGACGACGCTGTCGGTGACGATGGCGACTGTGGTCACGCACGGCTCCTTCACGCAGGATCGGGATCCCTGGCCGACACCGGCGACTGTGATTATAGGCCCGCTCCATCCGTCCGGCGTCGACGTCGCCGCGATCACGGGACTCGAACAGAGGTGGCGAATCCCTCCGGGTGGCTTAGAATCCCATCCTGCGCTGCGCGCGGTGTCTGGGGACTGTCCGGGGGGACCGGCCGAGTGACTCCGAATTGTTGCGGGCTCGCACGCGCGTGGAGATCCGGCCGTCAATGGAAGCCGGGGCGGTGAGGAAGAGAGTACGGACCGAGTGAACGAGGCACCGGCTACGCATCAAGCTTCCAAATCCCCGGCGCACGTGCTGCGCGGGGTCGGCACGTTCCTGGTTCCGCGCCTGGAGGATGTGCTTTTCGTCGCCATCTTCCTGCTGGTCGTGGTCCTCGGGCCGCGGCTGCTGAACGTGGACGGCGACCTGGGTCGTCACCTGACCATCGGTGAGCACATTCTGCAGACCGGCCGAATCCCCACGACGGACATCTTTTCCCATACCATGCCCGGCGAAGAGCTGACGCCGCACGAGTGGCTGGCGCAGGTTGCCTTTGCGTCTTGCGAACAGGATCCTCGGGCTGAACGGCGTCGTCCTGCTGTGTGCCATGCTGCTGGGCCTGACCGTGACGTGGAGCTATCGTTCGGGCGTCAGGCGCAGCCGGCTTGGTTTGGCGACACTGATCTTGGCGCTGGTGGCCGCATCCGCCTCGAGCCTGCACTGGCTCGCCAGGCCGCACCTGTTCACGCTGCTTCTGGTCGTGGCCTGGACCGATGGCCTGGAGCGATCGGCCCGCGGTGACAAGCTGCCCTGGTGGCGCCAGCCGCTGATCATGCTTCTGTGGGCGAACCTGCACGGAGCGTTCGTCATTGGGTTTGTCGTGTGGCTTGCGTACGCCGCGGATTGGGCCTGGCGTAGGATCCGCGGGGGCGCGGGAGAGCCGAACGACTCCCATGGGCGTCGGCTGGGGCTGGTGTTGGTGCTCTCCGTTGCGGCGACATTCGTCAACCCGGTGGGTGCGAAGTTGTGGACCACCTCCATCGGCTACGTTGGGAACGCCTATCTCGTCGGACACACAGCCGAGTATCTTTCGCCGAACTTCCATGACGTCAGCACGTGGCCATTCCTGGGCATGATCCTCCTGTCACCGGTCGTGCTGGCACTCGGTCGCAGGCAGTTCGAGCCGCGCTCGATCCTGCTGCTGATCGGCTGGACTGCCCTGGGGTTGTACAGCGTTCGGCATGTCCCGGTCTACGCGATGCTCGCCGTCCCGATCCTGGCCGAGTCGCTGGCGGCCGCGCTCCCTGGTTCCGCAGCCGGCGAGACCTGGCTGAATGCGCGAATCGCGTCTGCGCGGGCTCGAATCCGGCATGCGTGGTCGATTGTGGCCGGCGGCTGCCGTGCTGGCCGCAGCGGCCCTCCTGGCTTCCGGTGTCCGGCTGACGCCGGCCCCGGAGGGCAACACGTTCTCGTCGCGCGTCTTTCCCGTCCAGGCCGTCGATTGGGCGCTGGCCAACCCTCCCGGCCGACGTGTGTTCAACTACTTCCCGTGGGGAGGCTATCTGCTCTTCCGGGGGTGGCCCGAAGTGACCGTGTTCATCGATGGGCAGACCGATTTCTATGGCGAGGCGCTCACGCGTCAGTACGAGACGGTCATCATGCTGGAGGATGGATGGGAACAGGTGCTGGCGCGCTATGACGTCGACTGGGTGATCCTGCCGCCGGAGTCGCGGCTGGTTCGCCAGCTCCGCCGGGATCCCCTCTGGACGGAGACCTTCGCCGATGGCACGGCGGTGATTCTCGAGCGCACGCGCTGAAGTGGTCCAACGTAGCGCGCCGTGGGCGCGCAGGGTGCTGGAGGCGAAGCAACGGTCGCAACGTGGTTTCTCAGGGAGGCCCCCGAACGGTGAGACGAGGACTCGATCTGTGGATCGCATCTCGGGTTGTTAGCCGTCGCCTGGGCGATCCGGCTTGTGCTGGCGGCGCGCATCACCTTCCCGCCGCTTGACGATCCTGCATTCTATGTGCAGACCGCCCGCAACCTGGCCGCCGGCCGCGGGCTGGTATCCGATGTCCTCTGGTCCTACCAGTTTTCCTTCCCCTCGGTCTCCCACCCGAGCCACGAGTACTGGATGCCGATGGCGACGCTGCTCATGGCTCCCTGGATCAAGGCTCTAGGCGACTCGCTCTTCGTGGCGCAGATCCCCGGGACTTTGTGCGGAGCGCTGCTGGTGCCTCTCACGTACGCGCTCGGCCGCGTCGTGATCCCGGGCGATCGGCGGATCGCCGTCGGCGCGGCGCTTCTGCTGTCTGGCCGGTGCGCTTCCGGTCTACCAGGCGGCCAGCACCGACAGCGCCGCGCCGTTTGCACTCCTCGGCGCCGGCGCGCTGCTCGTGGGCGGGATGGCTGCCGAGCGCCGATCGGTGGGTCTCAGCCTGCTCGCCGGCCTGCTTGGCGGGCTGGCCTACTTTGACTCGCTCGGACGGGATGCTGATCCCGGCGTTGACCGGCGCGTTCGTGGTTGGCAGTCTCGGGCTGACCCGTCGGGGGCTGTGGATGTTGGCGGCGCTCGCAGCCGGGTGTGCCGTTCCGATGGGGGCCTGGTGGATTCGCAATGGGCTTACGTTTGGCGTCCTGCAGCCCGTCTCGCCGATGATCGCCGGAGCGCTTCAGAACTACGAGCAGATGTTCAACTGGAACGACCCGCCGACATTGCGTGCGCTCCTGGCGCGGGGAGCGGGGTTTGTCGCCGGATTGAGGGCACAGGCGCTGGCACACAACTTCGGCGTCTGGGCGTTGATCTCGTTTCCGTTCGGAACCTACGGCTGGCTGGGGTTGGCGGAAATGGCGCGCCGCCCGGTGATGCAGATCGGCTTTGCCTACGGGGTCCTGCTCGCGCTGGTGAGCGCCGTCGTCTTCAGCGTGCCCACGCTGGCCGGATTGTTCTACCACTCGGCAGGTGCGACGTTACCCTGGCTGGCGTTGGGCGCGGCGATGGTGATCGCGCGCGTGGCGAGACGCAGAAGGACGGCGGGGTTCGGCCTGGCCGCAGCGACTGCGGCGTTGATCATCGTTCAATCGGCGATCGCCTGGCCCCGTGCGATCGAGGACAGCCGCAGGAACTCGGCCACCTTCGGTGAGGCCGCCAGTTGGCTCGCCGCCCATGCGCGGGCCGACGAGCCCGTCCTTGCGACCCAGGCTCATAGCGTGAACCTGGCCAGCGGGCAGCCTGCGATGACGCTTCCGGCCGGCCAAGCATTGGACGTCGTCCGCGACCTGGCCCGGCGCTACGGTGCGCGCTACGTCGTGGTCACAGAGCGCGTCGGGCGTTATCCGGCGGAGTTCGATGCGCACCTCGGTGCCGGCGTCGAACTCGTGCACAGCGGATCCGACATGCTTGTCTATGAGCTCATCGACAGTCCATGAACGAGCCGCCCGGTATACCCCCTGGCATTGAGTCGCTGACGTCGTCGCCCTTCGGACGGGTGGCCGTGAGGTCGAGCATGATGAATGGCCTTCCCAGGCTGCGGACCGCGCCCTCGGCCGGTGGTTTGGGCATCTTCCACCCGGTGTGGCGCGGCCCGTATCGCACACGCCATGCTCGCGAGGCGTACGGACTCCGCTCCGGGAGAGGCGCGCCGGTGTCTGAGCCAAAACCAGTTCGCGCTTGGCGCCCTCCGCTGCTCACCCGCATCCTGGCGGCCAATGCCGTGGTGGTGCTGCTGGGCGCCGTCGCCGGTACCCTGGTGACCAAATCGCTGGCCGATGAGTCGACGCTCGGACTGGTGTTGGGCTTCGCCGCGCTGGGCGTGGCGCTCAGCCTGCTGATCAACTACATCGTGCTGCGGCGGACGCTGCGCCCGCTTTCCGAGCTCACCCGCGCCGTCGGCCGGATCCACGACGATCTCTCGGGCGCCCCGCTGCCGGTGACCCCGGGCAACGACCCTGACCTCGACCGCCTGACATTGGCGCTGAACACGATGCTCGACCGGCTGGCCGTGCACGCCGCGACGATCGAGGCCAACCGGCGGAGCATGCGTGCCCTGTCGCTGGAGGTGATCTCGGCGCAGGAAGAGGAGCGCAAGCGCATCGCCCGGGAACTCCACGATGAGACCAGCCAGTCGCTGGCCAGCCTGCTGATCTCGCTCGAGCGGATCGAACTCGGCCATCCCGGACGACCTGCCGCATTTGAAGGATCGGCTGCGGGCCGCGCGGGGCTGACCCGGCGGGCCCTGGATGACCTGCGCGCCGTCGTGGCCGATCTACGCCCCCTGGTGCTCGATGATCTGGGGCTGGCGCCTGCGATCCGTTGGTATGCGACGGACCGGCTCGAGGCGGAGGGGATCGATGTTACCGTCGAGGCCGAAGCCAACTTGCCGCGACTGCCGGCGTCGGTCGAGACGGCCGTGTTCCGGATCGCCCAGGAGGCGATCAGCAACGTCCTGAACCATGCCGACGCCGGTCAGGTGCGCATCCGAACTCGCGTGCGGCGAGGATCTGAGGCTCGAAGTGGATGACGACGGCATCGGGTTCGACGCCGTGCTGCCCCCGCCGCCTGACGGGCGGCAGCACATGGGCTTGTTCGGAATCCGCGAGCGGGCGGCGGCACTGGGTGGGGTGGCCACGGTCGAGTCGACCCCCGGCGAGGGAACTCGCGTCCGCGTCGCCATTCCCCTGCAAGCCATGGAGGGGACGAGTGGCTAGGCCGATCCGCATCTTGTTGGCCGACGATCATGCCATCCTGCGCGATGGCATTCGGGCGCTGTTGAGCGACGAGGCCGACCTGCAGGTCGTGGGGGAGGCGGAGAACGGACGCCAGGCGTTGGAGCAGGCACGTGCCCTGCGTCCGGATATTGTCATCATGGACATCGGCATGCCGCTGCTCAGTGGGCTGGAGGCGACGAAGCACATTCGCCGGGACGTCCCGGAGTCCCGCGTGTTGATCCTGACGATGCACCAGAACGATGAATACCTGGCCCAGGTGCTGGCCGCCGGCGCCTCGGGCTACGTCCTGAAAGACACCGCCGGGCGCGAATTGGTGCTCGCCATCCGGCAGGTGGCACGCGGGGAGCCGTTCTTCTCACCCTTGATGACCCGGACCCTCACCAGCCTGTACCTGAGCAGCCTGGAGGCCGAGCGAACGCACGATCCCTATGATGACCTGACCATCCGCGAGCGCGAGGTCCTGCAGCTGGTGGCCGAAGGCTTCACCAATCACCAGATCGCCGAGATGCTGAAGCTGAGCATCAAGACGGTCAAGACCCACCGTCTGCATTTGATGCAGAAACTTGATCTGCACGATCGAACCGAACTGGTGAAATACGCCTTCCAGAAAGGGATCATCACCGCCTGAGACCCACGAGCGGGGCAGGCGTTTGTCTCGCACTCCGCATTCCCCGGCTGGGGAGTTTCATTCGTGTAGGTGGGCGGGGTATCTACGCTGAGCTACTCGACGGGCGGAGGGCTCCACAGCCGGGTGAGCCTTACCCCGTCAAGCTTGTCAACGGCTTCGGTCAGTCGCTCCCGGTTCAACCCTTCGATCCAGAAGCGTCACAGCACGGCATCCGGGATCCTCGCATGGCAGGATGATGGCCGAGCGGATATTGCCGTGCAGGTCGGCAACGGCGTTGACGACGCGGGCCAGCGACCCGGGGACGTCGGGGACGACGACCGTCAGGCGCAGCGCGGTCGTCTGGCCGCCCAGGATCTCGACAAACTCCTTGAAGATGTCCGTCTCGGTGATGATGCCGACCAGCCGCCCCTGGTCCACAACGGGGAGCGATCCGATCTGCTGGGCGACCATCAGGCGCGCCGCCTCTTCCATTGGGTCGTCAGGAGAGACGGTGATGACCGGTGTCGCCATCACTTGCGAGATGCCGTGCTGGCGGGCCTGGATGGTGGGTGGGGGCGCGGTGGCAAGGAAGCGTTCGAGCATGCCGCGGGTCACAATGCCGACGACGTGCCCCTCGCCATCGACGACCGGAAGCCGCCGGAACCTCCCTGACTTGCACAACCCCAAGGCGGCACGCGGGTCGCCCTGGGGGCGGATTGTGATCGGGTCGGACGTCATGACGTCGCGCACGAGCATGCCGGACTCCCTCCGCCTCAGCCGGCGCCTGGGACAGGGCAACCCGGGGCCGGTGATTCACTGCCGGAGGATTCTCGCGCCGTTCGGGATTGCAGGCTGGCCATGCGGGATGAGGCGGAAGGTCGTCTGGGCGCACTCTGCGACCGTCGTCGTGCGGACATGGCGCGGGGGGCGGTTTCCCTGAGTCATGTAGAACGCAAGGAGCCCCGCCTTCGTAAGGTTCAGGAAGTTGCGGTCCGGATGGCTCGCAGGCGGAAAGGCGGGATGTGGGCGAGCGGGGTGGGGCGCTACTTGCCGCCCTGAGGCTGCGCTCGCAGGTCCGTGAACGCCGCCGTGGTCAGTTGAGTCTCGGCCGGGAAGTCCTCGAGTTCCTGGACCTGGCGGATTTCGATCACCCCGCGATCCGAGGCCGGGCAACGTGACGCCCACTCGACGGCTTCGGCCTGAGAATTCACACGGATCATCGAGTACCCGCCGAGCACTTCGCTGACGCCAGGGAAGGGGGCTTCGGTGACCTTGGATTTGCACGCGGAGAAGGAGACGCGCGCTCCCATCGTGGGTGGGTGCAGCCCGTCGAGCGGCAGCAGCACGCCGGCGCGCTTACCGTTCGGGGCGCTGGCTGAGCCCGGCTGACTTTGCTCGCAGACGCTCTTCCTGCTTACGGAGCTCCGGGGTGAATTCGGTGCCGAAGTCTTCCGCCTCGAACACCGGGCGAATCTCGACCTCCGCCTCGGCGCCGTCCGGGTTGGGGATGCGCCGTGCCCATTCGATGGCTTCGTCCAGTGAGGCCACACTCCAGATCCAGAACCCGGCGACCAGGTCGTTCGCCCGAGGGAACGGGCCACGGAGTACGGATCGCTTCGCACCCGAAAGCTGCAGGCGCGCGCCTTTCGAGCTCGGATGCAGCCCCTCGCCGGCCAGCATGATCCCGGCCTCGACCAGTTGCTCGTTGAATTTGCCCATCTCGGTCAGGAGCTTCTCATCGGGCAGCAATCCCGCCTCCGTGTCCTTGTCGGCTTTCATGATGACCATGACTCTCATCGTGGCACCCCCACTCTGGTTTGGAACTCGAGGCATGCTGGCCGGAACTTGCGGCCCGAGACGCGTGCGTAGCGCCGCCGTCGCCTATCCGCCGGCCATGGCCCCGATGATGCGGAAGGGCTCGGCGCCATTGGCGATCTCGACGGGCAGCGGGTCGTCCGGAGCTTCCAGCGAGTGATCCTGCTTGCAGGCGAAGAACCTCAGGAAGTCCCGGCGCTCCCTGGTCACATGATCGCGGATCGTACCCTGCAGCACGGGGTACGCCGTTTCGAGCGCGTCGAGGATCGAGCGCTGTGTGACCGTACCTGCGACCTCGAGCCGGACCTCACCCTGGATGCGGGCCAGCGTCCGCAGGTGCGCCGGAAGAGTGACGCGGATCATGGCAACGTCTGCACCTCGACGGATAGCACGGCCGGCAGGTCGCGGACGATGGGGGCCCATGCGTCGCCGGCATTCGCCGAGGCATACACCTGGCCGCCGGTCGTCCCGAAATACACGCCGCACGGGTCGAGCAAATCGACGGCCATCGCATCGCGCAGCACGTTGACGTAGCAGTCACGCTGCGGCAGGCCCTTGGAGAGCGGTTCCCACTCGTCGCCGCCGGACCGGCTGCGATAGACGCGGAGTTTGCCGTCGGGCGGGAAGTGCTCGCTAGTCGCTCTTGATCGGAACGACGTAGATCGTTTCGGGCTCGTGGGCGTGGACGTCGATCACGAAGCCGAAAGTCAGAGGGCAGGTTGCCGCTGACCTCGCGCCAGGTCCCGCCGGCGTCGTCGGTGCGCATGACATCCCAGTGCTTCTGCATGTACAGCACGTCCGGGCGCGACGGGTGCATCGCGATGCGGTGCACGCAGTGGCCGACCTCGGCGTCCGGATCGGGGAGTTCCTGATCCGACTTCAATCCGTTGTTGATCGGGCGCCACGTCTGGCCCGAGTCGTCCGTGCGGAAGGCGCCGGCGGCCGAGATGGCGATGAACATGCGCCCCGGAGTCCTGCGGTCGAGCACGATGGTGTGCAGGCCCATGCCGCCGGCGCCGGGAGACCAGAGGTTTCCCTTCGCATCGCGCAGCGCGGGGAGTTCCTCCCAGGCCTGCCCTCCGTCGGTCGACCGGAATAGCGCCGCGTCCTCGACCCCGGCGTAGACGGTCTCCGGATCGGTCAGGGACGGCTCGAGGTGCCAGACGCGCTTGAATTCCCAGGGATGCTGTGTCCCGTCGTACCACTGATGCGTTCCGGGTGTGCCGTCGTAGGCGAACTTGTTTCCCACCGGCTCCCAGGTGGCGCCGCCGTCGCTGGATCTCTGCATCACCTGCCCGAACCAGCCGCTGGTCTGCGAGGCGTAGATGCGGTTGCGGGTCGGCAGGTGATCCCTTGAGGTGGTAGATCTCCCATCCGGCGAAGTGCGGGCCGCTGACTGCCCACTCCTTGCGCTTGCCGTCCGACGTGAGGACGAACGCGCCCTTGCGTGTGCCGACGAGTACACGTATCCCGCTCACGTTTCGCTCCTTCCAGTACTTCGCACGCTGTCCGGAGGGGTAACCCGCAGAGCTCTCCCACCGGGACGAAACCGGACCGATTATATCCTATTGAAATTGGAAACGGAAGGTGCCTTGGAGCGGGCGTAGAGGGCCGAGCGTCCACGGGCCGCGGAGCGGCACGGACCCTTCGATTCGCGCTCACGCACCTGGGGAGTCGGTGCGGCTGATGGGACCGCATGAACGCTGTGAATGCCTGCCGCCCACGGCGAGATGGCCCGAAAGGTGAGTATTGCGATGAGCTGAGACCGAATTACTCAGATACCCGTTACGCGATCCTGTCAGGCGCCGAAGACACCTGCGGCAATCTCAGGCCATGGGTGGATGACGCCGTCGCCCAGCCGCCGCTAGACTGGCCGCAGCATATCCGCGAGGTGCAGGCGTGACCCCTCAGCGCGGAAGTCCGGCCATTCACCCGATCACTGAGTGTGACTTCACCGCGTCGGTGCCGGGGAGACGGATGGCACGCGCAGGCTGCTTACATACCGTCGCCCTGTCCACGTCGCGCTCTTCCATTGCCTGCGGCTTCGACATGGCCGAACCACTTCGGTCCCGGAATGCATGCCGTGAGGTGCCCTCGTGCGTGTAACCCTCGACCCGGAAGCACTGCACGGCCCCTTCGTGCGTGAGATCGAGGCGATCTCCGAGCAGAACCTCCTGAAATGCAATCAATGCGGCCGGTGCTCCGCCGGCTGCCCGCTGGTCGAGGAGATGGACCTGCTGCCGAACCAGATCATCCGGCTCGCGCAGCTTGGCCTGGAAACGGTCATCGACTCGCAAACCCCCTGGATGTGCGCCTCATGCCTGATGTGCCAGTCGCGCTGTCCGAAGGGAGTAGACCTGCCGCGGGTGATGGAAGCCGTGCGGCAGATCGCCCTGCGGCGCGGTGAGCTCTCGCGTCCTGGCCGGAGACGTGGACGGCGCGCTCCTGGCCACCGCACCCCAGATGGCCATCATCGGCGCCCTGCGCCGGGGTGAACGATGACCTCGGCCGAGCGCATCTACTCGCTACTTCCCCGGCTGCACGCTGGCGACGACCGCCGTCGACTACGATGCCTCCGGCCGGGCGGTGGCGGCGGCGCTGGACCTCGAGCTGCGCGAGCTGCCGGGCTGGAACTGCTGCGGCGCGTCCTTCCCGCTCAGCGCCGAAAACGTGATGAACTTCATCGCCCCGGCGCGGGCGCTGATCGCTGCCCAGGAGTCCGGGCACGATATGGCTACGTTGTGCGCCGTGTGCTTTCACGCCCTGAAGCGATCGGATTCCTTCCTGCGCACACATCCGGAGGCCGCCGATCGCTTGAATGCCTTCGTGACCGAAGGCGACTACGACGGACGTGTGCACGTGCGCCATCTGCTGGGCATCTTGCGCGATGACGTCGGCTGGGAGGTCGTGCGCCGGCGGGTGGCGGCCCCTCTTCAGGGCCTTCGAGCGGCGCCGTACTACGGGTGCCTGCTGCTGCGGCCAGAGGCCGAGATGGAGCTCGACAAGCCCGAGGCGCCGCGGGTCCTCCACGACTTGCTTCAATCGCTGGGCGCCGAGCCGGTCGGATTCGCTCGACAGGCGGAGTGCTGTGGATCGACGCTGCTGATCTCGGCCCCCGAGGCCAACCAGCGTCTGTCCGCGGCGGTGATCGAGTCGGCCCGCGCGGCCGGCGCCGGGATCGTGGTCACGGCCTGCCCGCTGTGCAAGTTCAACCTCGATCGCGCGCAGGACGGACTGCCTGCCGGCGGAACGACTGCCGGTGGCGTACTTCACGCAAGTCATGGCGGCGGCGTTCGGATTGGCGGAGCATGCCGGCCCGGCGATTCCGCTCCAGGCCGCCGTATGACCGACTCGGCCAAGCACCACGGCGCTGGTGGTCGGCGCAGGAATCGGCGGGATCACCGCCGCGCTCGACATCGCCAACAGCGGCTTCCCGGTGGTGCTGGTCGAGCGTGAGCCCTCGATCGGGGGCCACATGGCGCAGCTCTCCGAGACCTTCCCGACGCTCGACTGCTCGCAGTGCATCATGACCCCGAGGACGGTCGAAGTCGGTCACCACGAGAACATCCAGCTGCACACCTACAGCGAGATCGAGTCGGTCCGAAGGGAACCGTCCGGGAACTTCAACGTGCGGATCCGGCGCCGGGCGGCCTATGTGGATTGGGAGAAGTGCACCGGCTGCGGCGTGTGTCAGGAGAAGTGTCCCTTCAAGGTCGAGTCGCACTTCGAGCGCGGGATCGGAAAGCGGAAGGTCATCTTCACCCTGTCGCCTCAGGCGGTGCCGAACAAGCCGGTGATCGAGGCCGGGGAATGCCGCTACCTGCAGAGCAAGTGGGATATCGAAGCCGGGCGTGCGCCTTCGGTCGACAAGCAGGGGAACCCGGCGACGCCCAAATGCGGAGCGTGCGCCAAGCTCTGTCCGACGGGCGCCATCGACTGGGAGCAGCAGGACACGGTCGTCGAACAGGAAGTCGGTGCGATCGTCATGGCCACCGGCTACGACTTGCTGCCGATGGATCGACTGCCGGAATACGGTGGAGGGGGACTGCGCGACGTCATGGACGGCCTGGCGTTCGAGCGGCTGCTGGCGGCGAGCGGTCCGACGGCCGGCAAGGTCCTGCGGCCGTCGGACGGGGTGGTTCCCAAGCAAGTCGTCTTCGTGCAGTGCAGCGGCTCACGCGATCCGGAGCGGGGCGTGCCGTACTGTTCGAAGATCTGCTGTCTGTACGTGGCCAAGCAGGCGATGCTGTACAAGCACCGCGTTCCGGACGGGCAGGCGTACGTGTTCTACATCGACGTGCGCGCCGGAGGCAAGGGGTACGAAGAGTTCGTGACCCGGGCGCAGGAGGAACACGGGGTCATCTACCTGCGCGGTAAGGTCAGCAAGATCTACGCCCAGGACGGCAAGCTGATGGTCAAAGGCGCCGACACGCTGAGCCACCGGGCGGTCGAGATCCCCGCCGATCTGGTGGTTCTGGCGACGGCGTTCGTGCCACGTGCCAGCACCGCCGCCGTCGCCGGGCTGTTCGGCGTGGACGTCGACGACAACGGTTTCCTGGTTCCGGGCGATGAGGAGATGGCGCCGGTCGAGTGCGGGGCCGATGGGGTGTTCCTGGCCGGGGCAGCTCTCGGGCCGAAGGACATCCCGGAGACGGTGGCGCAGGCCAGCGGCGCGGCGGCCAAGGTCCTTTCCCTGTTCCAGCAGCGGGTGAATGCGCAGTTGCCCGTGGATGCCTTGCGGGCGGGCGAGCAGAGTGGATCGGGTTTCCATGGGTAGCCGCATCGGGGTGTTCGTCTGTCATTGCGGCCACAACATCGCCTCGGCGGTGGACGTCGTCGCGCTGTCCGAGGACCTGCGCCGACACCCGGGCGTCGCCTTCGCCGCCGACTACAAGTACATGTGCTCCGATCCGGGGCAGCAACTGATCCGCCAGGCGATCGCCGACCATCAGCTCGACGGGATCGTGGTGGCGGCCTGCTCCCCGGCGATGCATGAGACCACCTTCCGGCGAGCGGCGCACAGCGCCGGGATGAATCCCTTCCGGTGCGAGAGCGCCAACATTCGCGAGCAGGTCTCGTGGGTGCATCAGCACGATCTTCCGGCGGCGACGGCCAAAGCCTCCGACATCGTGCGTTCGATCGTTGAGAAAGTACGGCTCGACGAAGCGCTCGAACCGCTCACCCTGGCGCTCACCCGTCGGTGCGTGATTATTGGCGGCGGCATCGCCGGCATGCAGGTCGCCCTGGACGTCGCCGGCGCCGGCTACCCGGTGGTGCTGGTCGAGCGCCAGCCGACGCTCGGCGGGCGCATGGCCCAGCTGAGCGGTACCTACCTGAACCTGACGGACGCCACCGAACGCCTGCAGGCGATGATGGATGCGGTCGCGCGGCACCCGGGGATCCAGGTGCTGACGGGCTCGGAAGTCACGGCGTGCAGCGGATATGTGGGCAACTTCCAGGTGGAGATCCGAACCACTGCGCCGGATGCCGAAGAACCCACGACGTTCTCGCTCGACGCGGGCGCGATCGTCGTGGCGACGGGCTGGGACGCCTACGATCCCCAGCGCTTGCCGGAGTATGGAGGCGGGCTCCTGTCCGATGTGATCAGCACGCTCGATTTCGAGCGATTGCTGGCCCGTGGCAGCGAGCTGCGGCGCCCGTCGGATGGCGTCGTGCCCCGCCAGGTCGTCTTCGTTCAGTGCGCCGGCTCGCGGGACCCTGAACGCGGTGTGCCGTACTGCTCGAAGGTCTGCTGCATGGTCGTCGCCAAACAGGCGATGCAGTTCCGGCAGTTGGTCCCCGACGGCCAGGCTTACGTCTTCTACATCGACATTCGCACGGCGGGCAAGGGATACGAGGAGTACGTCCGGCGAGCCATCGAGGACCACGGCGCCCTCTACCTGCGAGGCAAGGTGAGCGAGGTCAGCCTGGAACAGGGCAAGATCCGGGTCTCGGGCTCGGATACGCTTGAGCGGGCTGGCGATCGATATCGCCGCCGATCTGGTCGTTCTGGCGACCCCCATGGTCCCCGCGGCGGGCGCCACCGACCTCGGCCAGACGCTCCACATCAGCACCGACGCCAACGGCTTCTTCAACGAGGCGCATCCCAAGCTGCGCCCGGTTGAGACGCTGACGGCCGGCGTGTTCCTGGCCGGAACATGCCAGGGTCCGAGGGATATCCCCGAGACGCTGGCGCAGGCAAGCGGCGCAGCCGCCAAGGTGCTGCAGTTGTTCTCCCATTCCGAAATGACCCAGTCGCCGACGGTCGCGGCGGTGATCGACGACCTGTGCGCCGCGTGTGGAGCGTGCGTCAGCACGTGTCCGTATGGGGCCCGCGCCATTCACCCCGTGCGGAGGGTGGCCATGGTGAATGCAGCCTTGTGTCAGAGTTGTGGCGCCTGCGTGGCCGGCTGCCCGAACAAGGCCTGCTACGTGCGCAACTGGCATCCGACACAGGTGCTGGCGATGTTGGACGAGGTCGTGTAGCCGGGGGAAGCCCCGGGCGCACCGAGGAGCCGATGACGACAGCCGTTCGCAGCCGACCGATCGTGGACGTATCCCTGATGGAGCAGGTCAACGCGTTGGCCGAACAGCAGGTCGAGCTGTGCTACCACTGCCACAAGTGCACTTCGGGATGCCCGGCGGCGGCGGAGATGCGCTTCGGCCCGGATCAGATGCTGCTGCTGGTTCAGCTCGGACAGAAGGACCGACTGCTTGCGCAGCGCCGATCTCTGGCTGTGCGCGGGCTGCGAGACGTGCGCCACGCGCTGCCCGAATGAGATCGACATCGCCCGCGTCGTGGACGCGCTGCGTCAGATCGCCATGGCGGAGGGTGCGCCGAGCGCCAACTCGGGCTCGGTCAAGTTCCATCGCCTGTTCCTGTTCCTGGTCGAGCGGCTGGGGCGGATGAACGAGGCCGGTCTTCTGGGCGCCCACAAACTGTGGACGGGGAACCTGTTCTCCGATCTCGGCAGCGGCGCCCGGATGGTGATCAAGGGCAAGATCCCGCTGGTGCCGCATGTCGTCAAGGGCAGGGCGCAGCTCGGAAGGCTGTTTGAAGTGCAGGAGACCGGAACGCACACGCCGGCGGAAGAGAGCGCGGCTGCGGACGGTCGGAGCACGTGATGGAATACGCCTACTATCCCGGATGCAGCCTGCACTCGACCGGACGTGAGTTCCACAACTCGGTCACGGCTGTCTTCCGCGCCCTGAAGATCGGCCTGGTCGAGCTGGAGGACTGGAATTGCTGCGGCGCCTCCTCGGCTCACAGCCGGAGCCGCGCCCTGTCGCTGGCGCTTCCGGCGCGCAACCTGTCGCTCGCCCAGGCGGCCGGCCATGACGTCCTCATGCCCTGCGCCGCGTGTTTCAACCGCCACAAGGCGGCCGAACGCGAGCTGCAGGCCAGCCCGGACCGCCGTCGGCAGCTCGAGCAGGCCGTGGGGTTCGAGTACCGCGGTTCGAGCGCCGTACGGGCGCTGCTCGAGGTGCTGCACGACGCGGTCGGAACAGACGCAATCCGCGATCACGTCCAGCGGGATCTTTCGGGTCTTACCGGTCGTAGCCTATTACGGCTGCCTGCTCGTGCGCCCTCCGGAAGTGACACAGTTCGACGATCCGGAGAACCCCGTGGTGATGGGTAGGCTGCTCAGCGCCCTGGGCGCGGAGGTGCGCCCGTGGGGAAACGCCACGGAGTGCTGCGGAGGAGCGTTGACCCTCACCCAGCCAAAGGTTGCGCGCCGATCTGGTCAGCCGCCTGGCCGGACGAGCGCGAGAAGCCGGAGCGCAGGCGATCGTGACCAGCTGCCCTCTGTGCCAGGTCAATCTGGAAATGCGACAGGCCGGTCCTGGAGACCGGATGCCGATCTTCTACATCAGCGAGTTGATGGGCCTGGCTTTCGGGTTGGAGGAGTCGCGAACGTGGTGGCCGAAGCACCTGATCGACCCGCGCCCGCTGCTGCAGGCGGCGGGGCTGGCCTCATGAGCAGGCAGTAGCGTGATGCGAGAAGGCGCACTACCCGTCGATCCACTGCAGGCGGCGACCGGGCCGGCGGACGAGCCAGCGCGTGTCGGCGTCGGCGGCAGCTGCCTCGGATCAACCTGCGAATCCGCCCGTAGGTTCCGTGCTGGTGGTCGGCGGCGGCATCGGGGGGATGCAGGCCTCGATCGACCTGGCCGAAGCCGGGCTCAAGCCGTCTACCTGGTCGAGCGTTCGCCGGCCATCGGCGGGACGATGGCGCAGCTGGACAAGACCTTCCCCACGAACGACTGCGCCATGTGCATCATGTCGCCCAAGCTGGTGGAGGTGGGGCGGCACCTCAACATTCACATTCTGACCAACGCCGAGCTGGAAGGGATCGAGGGGCAGGCCGGCAACTTCCGGGTCACGCTGCGCCAGCATCCGCGCTATCGTCAAGCTCGACGCGTGCACCGGGCTGCGGCGATTGCGCCACCGCCTGCCCGGTCCAACGCCCGGACGCGTTCAACCAGGACCTGTCGCAGCGCCGGGCGATCTACAAGCTCTACCCGCAGGCGATCCCCAACGCCTTCGCCATCCAGAAGGAAGGCACGGCGCCTTGCCGCGACGCCTGCCCGATCCATCAGCGCGCCCAGGGCTACGTCGCGCTGATTCGCGACGGCCGCTTCGCCGATGCCTACCGCACGATCCTGGAGGACAACCCGTTCCCTTCGGTCTGCGGCCGAGTGTGCAATCACCGCTGCGAGGACGCCTGCTCGCGTGGCAAGGCCGACGCGCCGGTCAACATCATGGGGCTGAAGCGGTTCGTGGCCGATTGGGAGTGGGGCCGGCGGAATGCGGGAGGAACTGACGAAGCGGATGCCCCAGGGCGACCCGCCCCGGTGGAGCCCAGCGGACACCGCGTGGCCATCGTCGGCGCCGGCCCTGCCGGCCTGACCTGCGCGCTCGACCTCGCTCGCCTGGGGCACGCGGTGACGGTCTTCGAGGCGCTTCCGGTTGCCGGCGGCATGATGCGCGTCGGCGTGCCCGAATACCGCATGCCGTACGACCGATTGCAGCATGACGTCGATCGGATCCTCGACCACGGTGTCGAGCTGCATTCTGAACCATCGCGTGGACGATGCGCCAGGCCTGCTGCGCCAGGGGTACGACGCCGTCTTCGTGGCCGTCGGGGCGCACCAGGGCGTCAAGCTGCCGATCCCCGGCGCCGACCTGCCGGAGGTGACCATGGCGACGGAGTTCCTGCGCCAGGTCAGCTTGAGGGATGCAGGGCCGCACGCGGGAGCGGACCGGCGTCTCAGGAATCGGCCCGGCAAGCCGGGTGAGCGGGAAGCGCGTGCTGGTGCTGGGGGGCGGGAACGTGGCCATCGATGCGGCGATGAGCGCCCGCAGACTGGGCGCGGCCTGGGTGGGGATGGCGTGCCTCGAAAGCCGGGAGCAGATGCCGGCGCACGATTGGGAAGTCCGGGACGCTGAGGAGGAGGGCATCGAGGTCTTCGCCTCCAGGACTTTCAGCGCCATCACCCAGGCCGACGGCCAGGTGACCGGGGTGGACTGCGCGCAAGTCGATTTCCGCGGCTTCATCGAAGGCCGCCCCGATTTCGACATCCTGCCGCAGACCGAGGAGCACCTGGCGGCCGACGTCGTGATCTTCGCCATCGGCCAGCGGCCGGACATCGAGTGCCTGAAGGGACAGGTCGACACGCTGCGCGGGCGCTTCCCGGTGGTGGACGCAGAGACGCTCGCGACGACGCTGCCCGGGGTGTTTGCCGGCGGTGATGCGGTCACCGGCACGACGTTCGTCGTCGACGCCATCGCCGCCGGGCACAAGGCGGCCGGCTCGATCGACCGCTTCCTGCGCGGCGAACCCGCGTTGGGCGCCAGTCGCCAAGCGCCGCCGTCGCGGTCCTGGAACCGGACGAGGCAGCTCCGCCGGGTGTCGGCGGGCGCGCAGCCGGCAGCGCCGCGCACAGAGCCGAGCCGGCGGCCGGCCGCCGAGCGTCGATCAGACTTCGGGGAGGTGTACGCGGCGCTTTCCGAGGCGCAGGCGATGGCCGAGGCGGCTCGCTGCCTGGAATGCGGCGTGTGCTCGGAATGCCTGCAGTGCGCCTATGCCTGCCGCGCCGGCGCCATCGATCATCAGCAGACGGAGCAGACCCTGGAGCTCGAGGTGGGCTCGGTCCTGCTGGCGCCGGGCCTGGAGCCGATGCCGGGGTCGATCCGGCCCGAGTTCGGCTTCGGGCGATACGCCAATGTCGTGACCAGCCTGCAGTTCGAACGGATGTTGAGCGCCTCGGGGCCGTTCGGCGGGGTGGTGCAGCGACCTTCGGATGGCGCGCACCCTCGCAAGGTCGCCTGGATCCAGTGCGTCGGATCGCGCGATTCCTCCTGCGGCCAGGGCTACTGCTCGTCGGTGTGCTGCATGTACGCCACCAAGGAAGCCGTGATCGCCGCGCGAGCACGACCCGAGCATCGAACCGACGATCTTCTACATCGACCTGCGCGCCTTCGGCAAGGGGTTCGACGAATACATCGAGCGGGCGGAGAAGGAGCAGGGCGTCCGCTACGTCCGCAGCATGGTCTCCAGCGTGCGGGAGGTTCCCGGCACCGGCAACTTGCGCGTGAGCTATGCGACCTTCGCCGCGGACGGCAAGCCGGTACCCCACGAAGACGAGTTCGATCTGGTCGTGCTGTCGACGGGGCTGCGGCCGGCGGACGCCGCCACGGCTCTGGCTCGCCGGCTGGGCGTGCGACTGAACGAGTTCGGCTTCGCCGAGGCGCCATCCGTTCCAGCCGGGCGGGACATCGCGCCCGGGCGTGTTCGTGGCCGGCGCGTTCAGCGAACCCAAGGACATCCCCGAGACCGTCATCGAGGCCAGCTGCGCTGCGGCGCGCGGCTTCGGCGCTGCTGGCCGAGGCGCGCGGCACCCGAACGCAGGAGCGGACGTATCCGCGCGGAGCGGGAGGTGGCGGATGAGGCAGCCTCGCATCGGCGTGTTCGTCTGCCACTGCGGGATCAACATCGGCGGTGTGGTCGATGTCCCCGAGGTGGTCGAGTATGCCAGGAGCCTGCCGGGGGTGGTGTACGCCGAACGCAACCTCTACACCTGCTCGCAGGACACGCAGCAGAAGATCACGGCCACGATTGTGGAGCACGTCTGAACCGCGTGGTGGTGGCGAGCTGCACGCCGCGCACGCACGAGCCGCTGTTCCAGGACACGCTGCGCACAGGCCGGGCTCAACCCGCATCTGTTCGAGATGGCCAACATCCGCGAGCAGGATGCCTGGGTGCATCGCGGATCACCGGAGGCGGCCACCCGCAAGGCGAAAGAACTGGTCGGCATGGCGGTCTCCAAGTCCCGGAACCTGCGCCCCATCCAATGCGGCAGTGTCCCGGTGGTGCCGCGGGCGCTGGTCATCGGCGGAGGCCTGGCCGGTATGACGGCCGCGCTGGCGATCGCCGAACAGGGCTTCGCCGGTCCATCTGGTGGAGCGCGAGCCGGAGCTGGGCGGCAACCTGCGTCACATCCACGTCGGGGTGGACGGCGGCGATCCGCAGCGCCTCCTGGCAAGAGACCATCGGCCGGGTGAGAGGCGAGCCGCGGATCAGCCTGCTGACCGGCGCCGAGGTCCTGGACGTGGCGGGCTATGTCGGCAACTACCGGACGACCGTGCGCCAGGCGGACGGCGAGCGCGTCGAGCTGTCGCACGGGGCGACGATCGTGGCGACCGGCGCCCGTGAGCGCCGCCCGGAAGCGTACGGGTACGGGGCGCTGCCCAACGTCGTCACCCAGCGCGAGTTCGAAGTGCGCTTGCAGGCACCGACCGACGGGGGATCCGATGCGCTGCCGCGCGCCGTGGTCATGATCCAGTGCGTGGGCTCACGCGACGAAACGCACCCCTACTGCTCGCGTGTGTGCTGCTCGGAGGCGCTGAAGAACGCGCTGGCGCTCAAGCAGCGGACGCCGCAGTCGCAGGTGACGATCCTGTACCGGGACCTGCGGAGCTACGGTTTCCGCGAGCGACTGTATCGCCAGGCGCGCCTGGCCGGAGTGCGGTTCCTGCAGTTTGACCCGGATGACCCGCCGGTGGTCACGCGCCCGGAATCGGCGGACCGGCCAATCAGCGGTGGGACTGGGGGTGCACGTCGTCGCACAGCCCGGCAAGGAACCGGTCGAGATCGCCGCCGATCTGGTCGTGCTGAGCGCCGGGATCGAACCCGAACCCGGAAACGCAGCCCTGAGCCGCTTGCTCAAAGTGCCTCTGACCCGGGACGGGTTCTTTCTCGAAGCGCACGTCAAGCTTCGTCCCGTCGACTTTGCGGTGGAGGGCACCTACCTGTGCGGCCTGGCGCACTCGCCGCGTTCGATCGACGAGACGCTGGCGCAGGCCCACGCCGCATCGGTCAAGGTCGCCGCGTCTGCTGTCCAGGAAGGAACTGGCTGCGACCCCGATCATCGCCGTCGTCAATCCGAGGCTGTGCTCGGCCTGCGGGATCTGCGTCCAGATCTGTCCGTTCGGCGCACGGCGTCTCGAGCCGGGCGACGCCAGCGCCCAGGTCGTCGACGTGCTCTGCCAGGGCTGCGGCGCGTGTGTGGCGGCCTGCCCCAACAAGGCCAGCCAGCAGAAGGGCTTCGAGTTCGGCCAGGTGACAGACATGATGGAGGCCGCGCTGTGGGAGACGGGATGAGTTCCAAGGGTGGGCAGGGCGGACCCAGTGAAGCCGGGAAGGGTGGCGAGATGGCCATGATGGACTCAACTTTCGAGCCGAGGATCGTGGCGTTCCTGTGCAACTGGTGCACCTATACCGGCGCGGACCTTGCCGGGACGAGCCGCCTGCAGTATCCGCCGAACGTGCGCATCATCCGCATGATGTGCAGCGGGGCTGTCGACCCGGTGTATGTGATCAAGGCGCTGGCCGACGGTGCCGACGGAGTGCTGATCGGCGGCTGCCATCCCGGCGACTGCCACTATCAGGATGGCAACTACAAGGCGCGCCGTCGTGCGGCGGTGCTCAAGGAAGTCCTCGCCGGCGCCGGCCTCGATCCGGAGCGCGTCTGGCTGCGGTGGATCAGCGCCAGCGAGGGCAAGTTGTTTGCGAGCACGATCGGGGAGATGACCGACGCTCTGCGAGCGAAAGGCCCGACGCCGATGCGCGCAGGAGTGGTCGGTCTAGGGCCGGGTAGCAGAGTGGGCTGGACGGCGCCGCTCTCCCGGACACTGATTCCGGGAGGCAGGCGCCAGGAGGTGGAACCATGTTGGTGAGTCGAGTTCTGGAGGTCGGGGAGGGCGGCCCGGTCCCGGTGCTTCAGGGGTTCCTGGCTGGTTTGATGCAGGCGAGCGCCGCGCGGCGTCTACTCGGGCCGGTTTGCACGGAGCCGGGAAGTCGTGAAACCCCGCGTCCTCACGCAGGCGGGCGGTCTGGCAGCGGTCAATCCGCTGCTGCCGCTGATGCAGGCCAATGCCGCCGCGCTGCTGCGGGCCGCGATCGGCGAGAACGCTTCGGAGCCGATGATCGCCGTCCTGCGCCCGTGCGAGATCCGCGCCGCAATCGAATTGGCGAAGCAGGGCAGGCTCGACCTGACGAATCTCATCCTGGTCGGGGTCGATTGCCTTTCGACCTACGAGCCCGACTACTGGACGAATGGAAACGCAGCGCATCCCGGCCAGGACAGACTGGCTGATGGGTGAGGCGCTGAAGTTGGCCCGGACCGGACAGGTGCGCACCGAGGGCTACCGGCTCGCCTGTCAATTGTGCGAGCGGCCGGCTGCCGACTATCGTGCGGCCGACGTGCTGATCGGTCTGGTCGGCGTGCCGAATCAGGAGCGGCTCCTGATCCTGGCGGATGAAGCCAAGGATGCGCGCTGGAACCTGGAGGCGCTCACCGACCGGCCGGCGACCGAAAGGGAGACCGTCGATCGTGAGGTCGCGCTGTGGCGGCTGACCGAGCGCCGCAAGGAAGCTGCCGAGGCCAGGCTCGAAAGCCTGGGCCTGACGGATGCCTACCCCGGCGTGATCATGGGCTACATGAACAAGTGCACGCTGTGTGGCGAGTGTGTCGATGCATGCCCACAGTGGAGCGAGGAATTGCGCGTCGGCGCTGGCCGGGGGCAAGGATGCCTTCGTGCAGGCGCTGCTGAGCGCCAGCCAGCGCCTGGCGTCGTGTTCGGGGTGCGGGATGTGCCAGGTCCATTGCCCGGAAGGCGTCCCGCTCAGCGCCATCCAACGCGCGCTCGAGCCGGCAGATCCAACAGCGGATGCACTACGTCGCCGGACGGGACCTGCACGACCCTCTACCCTGGGCGACGTAGGCGCCGACCGCATGCGACGGATGGGAGCGAACGGTATGAGCGTCTTTGCTGCTCTCCCGGGAGGGCCGGACGGCGGGCTGGAGTCCATCCGGCAGACTCTGTCCGAGCTGCTGGAGACCGGCCGGGTGCGCGCGGTCTTGGTGATGCTGCCGACGCGTGATGGCTTCGGCGTCCAGCCGGCCCTGGTCACGAATGCCGAGCGCCTTCGACTCGCCGACCCCCTGCTGCCGGTGATGCCGATCCACATGGCGCGCATGGCGTCGCTTGTCAGCCAGGGTTCGACAACCGAGGAGACGCCGGCGGAGGGCAAGATCGGCGTCGTCGGCCGCCCCTGCGAGCTGCGCGGCATGATCGAGCTGGCCAAGCTCAACCAGCTCCGGATGGACGACTTCGTGACCATCGGGATCGACTGCGCCGGCACCTTCGAAGGGTCGGCCTGGCGGCGGTGGAGCGAATCCGACCCGCAGGCGCGCCATCGGCTCGAGGAGCTCAGCGCGCGGCATCGCCCGACGCGCCGCAGGATGCCTACCGCCACGCGTGCACGGTGTGTGATACGCCGGTCGCCTGGGATGCCGATCTGGCTGTGCACTGGATCGGTGTGGAGGGCGGCCTGCTCCTGGAGGCGCGGGATGCGAGTTGGCTGCCCTCGTCGGCGCAGCCCGTTGAGGACTCGCCGGCGCGGGCTGCATCCCTGGGCGCACTGGAGACGGCTCGGCGAACCGGCGCGAGCGCAGGCGCTCGATGCCATGGAAGCGCGCATGCACGCCGGACCCGAGGGGAGCCCCGGCCTGATGCTCGACTTCGAGGCCTGCCAACGCTGTCACAACTGCACCGTCGCCTGCCCGATCTGCTACTGCAAGGAATGCCTGTTCCGGACGGATGCATTCCGGCACGAGCCGCGCCGCTATTTCGGTTGGGCCGAGCGCAAGGGCGCGGCGCGCCTGCCGGGAGATACGCTGACCTTCCAACTCACCCGACTGTGCCATGTGACCGCATCGTGCGTGGGGTGCGGCATGTGCACCAGCGCCTGCCCGGCGGAGCTGCCGGTGGACCTTCTGTTCCAGACGGTGGCGCGCCGGACGCAGGCGCTCTTCGACTACGTGCCGGGGCGCAGCCTGCAGGACCCGCTGCCGCCGGCGACGTTCGAGCGCAAGGAATTCGTCGATCTGGGCGAGGCCCAGCGGTGAGCGCCGAGGAGGTGGCTGCCGTGGATGTCGAAACCATCCCCGTCTTCGTCATGGGCCAGCGGGTGGAAGTCCCTCCGACGCTGACCATCCTGCGCGCCCTGGAGTATGCCGGCTACACGCTGACACGGGGCGTCGGCTGCCGAGCCGGGTTCTGCGGCGCGTGCGCCACCGTCTACCGCCTGAAGGGCGACCCGCGGCTGTACTTCGCCCTGGCCTGTCAGACGGTCGTCCGCCCGGACATGTACCTGGCGCAGATCCCGTTCTTCCCGTCGCGCCGGGCCGACTACCGGCTCGAGGAACTGGCCGCCGTACCGGGGACGCTCTTCACGCTCTACCCGGAGCTGCTGCGCTGCCTGGCCTGCGGCACGTGCACCAAGGCCTGCCCGCAGGGGATCGATGTGCGCGGGTACATGGCGGCCGCCATGCGCGGCGATATTGCCACGGTGGCCGAACGCCTCGTTCGACTGTATCGCCTGCGGCCTGTGCTCGGCGCGCTGCCCGGTCGAGGAGACGCAGTACAACGTGGCGCTGCTGGCCCGCCGGCTGTACGGTCGCTACCTGGCCAAGCGGTCCGAGCATCTGGCGGAACGCGTCGAACGAGATTGCACGCGGGGACTTCGGCGGCGCGTCTGGCGGAGCTGCGGGCGCTGGATCGAGGCAGGCTTGCAGGCCCGCTACAATGCCCGCGACATCGAAGCTTAGGAGGATCGGATGGCCTACACGCCCGCCATGCTCGAATCGATCGCCCGGGTGGAAGCCAGCCGCCGGTGCGCGGCTGAGCACCACCTTCCCGCGGATGACGCCGGAGCGAGCGCGACGATGTGCTCAGGCGCTTCCACCCGGACTACATCGCTCAGGCATCGCGCGAGATCCGGCTGGGCGCTTGCAAGGGCGACCGGACGCCGCTGGAGCTGGCCGACGTTGCTCGAAGCGCCGCCGCAGCTCGACCCGGAGACGTTCGCCCTCGACGGCTGCGATCTCGAGACCGATGTGCTGATCGTCGGGGGCGGGGGCGCAGGGGCGTCCGCGGCGCTGATGGCCGCCGAAGCGGGCGCTCCCGTGCTGCTGGTCACCAAGCTGCGCTTCGGGGATGCCAACACGATGATGGCCCAGGGCGGCATCCAGGCCGCCGATCAGCCGGAGGACACGCCGGCAATGCACTATCTGGACGTGATGGGTGGCGGGCACTTCTCCAACGACCCGGATCTGGTCGAGGCGCTGGTGACGGATGCGCCGCGGGTCATTCAGTGGCTCGAGCAACTCGGCGTGATGTTCGACAAGCGTGCCGACGGCTCGATGAGCACCATCCACGGCGGCGGGACGTCGCGCAAGCGGATGCATTCGGCCCGCGACTACTCCGGCGCGGAGATCATGCGCGTCCTGCGCGACGAGGTGCGCTCCCGCGCCGAGACCATCCGGGTGCTCGAGTTCAATCCGGTGGTCGAGCTGCTGACCGACGGGCAGGGGCGCCTGTCCGGCGCCGTCCTGCTCGACCTGGAGACCCGCGAGTACAAGATCGTCCAGGCACGGGCGGTGATCCTGGCCACCGGGGGCGGCGGCCGGCTGCACTATCAGGGCTTCCCCACGACCAACCACTACGGGGCCACGGCCGACGGCATCGTGCTGGCCTACCGCGTCGGCGGACGACTGGCGTTCCTGCACACCATGCAGTACCACCCGACCGGCGTCGCGTACCCGGAGCAGATCCTGGGCCAGTTGGTGACCGAGAAGGTCCGCGGGCTGGGGGCGCAGGTGTGCAACATCAACGGCGAGCAGTTCGTGTATCCGCTGGAGACGCGCGACGTCGAAGCGGCGTCCTTCATCCGGGAGTGTCTGGACCGAAAAACCGGCGTGACGACGCCGACCGGGCAGCCCGGCGTGTGGCTCGACTCGCCGATGATCGACCTGATCCACGGGCCGGGGACGATCGAGAAGGCATTGCCGGCGATGGTGCGTCAGTTCAAAGGCTTCGACATCGACATGACACGCCAGCCGATGCTGGTCTACCCGACGCTCCACTACCAGAACGGCGGGATCCGCATCTTGCCGGATGGCTCGACCGGCGTCGACGGACTGTACGTGGCGGGCGAGGCGGCGGGCGGGATCCACGGGTCGAACCGGCTGATGGGCAATTCTCTGCTCGACATCACCGTCTTTGGACGCCGGGCCGGGACGGCGGCCGCAGCCTACGCCCTGGCGCACGAGCCAGGCGCCCGAACGCTGGAGCATCTGCGGGCCTGGAACCGCGAGCGACAGCAAGCCGGCCTGGACGATGGACGCCCGTCGCCGATCCTGCTGCCCGACTATCCGCGCCACATCCGTCCGGTGCGCAAGGAGCCGCTGCTCGCGACGGCCGGGGATTGACTCAGGCGCCGCGCCGACGGCTCGCACCGGACAGAACCCGGCTGCTCACCCAGCGCCCGTCCTCCAGACGGATGGCGGCACCGACGGGAGGCCAGCGCCTCGAGGGCTGCGTCTACCTCGGCTCGGTCCCACTGGAAGAGGCGGCGAACCGCGGCCGCTTCGGCAGCCCCGACGGAATCCAGATACAGCCCGGCCAGGTGTTGTCGGGCGGTGTCGCGGTCGTATGCGCCGCGCCTGTCGGGCGACATCCGGGAGCCAGCGATCCAGCAGTTCGTAGATGAAGGCGTAGCGCCAGGCGCCCGCCTCCGCCACGCCGACCGGAACGACCCACAGCCCACGCTGCAGGTCGTGCAGGCCCTTGTCGAACCGACGCTTCGACGCCTGCGAAGACATGTGGGCAAGCTTGCGCAGCGCCACGGTATGTTGGGCACCGTTGATGCGCAGCGCATCGGCGATCGGCCCGCGCCTCGCGGCTCAGCCGCCCCTCATCGTATGCGAGCTGGTAGTCATCCAGATCTCCGAGCCGGTGGCTGAGCGCGTAGAAGTACGGCAGCGTCTTCAGGCTGACCATCATCGACTTGCCGCGCAGCAGCTTGGCGTAGAACCAGCGGCGCTGGCCGAGGAGCAAGTCCTTCCAACCCCAGGTGACGTGGCCGGGGTCGTCGTGCTCGCTGGCCACGCGCCGGTTCCCGGCCACGGCCGTCCACAGGCTCGGCAGGTCGATGCCCTGGATGGCCCAGAAGAACACGAAGCCGCGCTCTTCGACGAACGCCAGCGCCTGACCGGGGTGTCTTCAACTGGAGGCCGGGCGAAAGCCGGAAGGTCCGGGCGCGATATTCACGCAGCCGTTGGCAGTGACGGTGGGGTGGCGGAGTTGGGTCATCAGGCTTGAAGCGCGGACGCTGCTCCTTGTGGAATTTGCCCCGTACGGCTTCCGCCTGCCCTGTCAGGCGTGGGCGGCGGGCGGCGCACCCAAGACACTATAATATGAGCGGCCGGCCGGGGGTTATGCTTCCCGGGGGTGGATCTCATTCGGCGTCCCGAGGCGGGCGCCTGCGAGGTGCTGACGTATGAGTTTGAGCCGACTGGCACGATCGATCGCTGAGTCTCCGACGCTGAGGCTGAACGAAGAGGCCCGCATCCTGCGCGAGCGGGGCGAGGACGTGATCAACCTGGGGATCGGGGAACCGAAGAACCGCGCCCCGATCACCGCCATCCTGAGCGCGGCCTCCAAGCTCAGCGGGGGCGACGTCAAGTACACGCCGACCGACGGGCATGCCGTCGCTGAAGAAGGCCATCATCCGCTACACCGAGGAGAACTACGATCGGCTGGCGGCGCCCGAGAACGTGATCGTCTCCACCGGCGCCAAGCAGGCGCTGTTCACACGCTGCTGTTCACGCTGCTCAATCCGCAGGACGAGGTGATCCTGCTGGCCCCCTACTGGGTGAGCTACCCGGAGATGATCCGCATGGTGTACGGCGTGCCGGTGGTCGTCACGCCCGAGGACGGCACCTTCCAACCGCGGCTGGAGGACATCGAGCGGGCGGTCAGCGCGCTACACCAAGGCGATCATCCTCAACAGCCCGAACAATCCTTCGGGCGATGATGTTCCCGGAGAGCTTCATCGCCGAGCTGGTCGAGTTCTGCGAGCGCAAGAACATCTACCTGATCACCGACGACATCTATCACAAGCTGGTCTTCGACGGCAAGCGCGCCGCGCCGGCCTACAACTTCACCACGCAAGGACGTCGAGTCGAGCCGAAGTCATCGTCATCAACGGCGATCTCGAAGCTGTACGGCATGACCGGCTTCCGCATCGGCTGGGCGGTCGCGCCGCGAGCGATCGTCGAGGTCATGACCAACGTCCAGGCGCAGACCACCTCGTGCGCCTCGGCCGTGCTGCAGGCCGGCGCCGAGGGCGCGCTGACCGGCATGCAGAGCGTCGTCGAGAGCCTGCGCCTGACGCATCCAGAACAACCGCGACGTGATGATGCAGGAGCTGACCGGCGTTTCATCGGTCGTGCACCGCCGCGCCCGCAGGGCACCTTCTACTGCCTGCCGGATTTCCGCGCCTACAACCAGAATTCGGTGGAGCTCTCGCACGTTCCTGCTGAAGAAGGCGCTGGTCGTCACCGTGCCCGGCAAGGAGTTCGGCATGGAGGGCCACCTGCGTCTCAGCTACTCCGGCGGCGTCAAGGACATGACGGAAGGGGTCGCGCGCATCAAGTGGGCGCTCGACCCGAACTCGCCGAATGAGATCTACATCGGCGACCGCAAGCTGGTGAGGGATTGGCTATGAACAACCTGCTCAACATCACGAACGCCGGCGCAGGACCAGGCCGCGGCGCTGCAAGAGCGACTACGGCCTGGAGAATCACGGGCTTGGCCAACTTGCATCAGGTCTACTGGAATCTGCCGACCGAGGCGCTGTACGAGGAGATCGTCTTCCGCCGCGAAGGGCAGCATCACGCATCAGGGCCCGATCGTCGTCAACACCGGCAAGCACACGGCGCGCTCGGCCAACGACAAGTTCGTCGTGCGGGAAGCCAGCACGGAGGAGCACGTCTGGTGGGGCGAGTACAACCGCCCGTTCAGCCCGGACAAGTTCAACGAGCTGTACGACCGCATGCAGGGCTTCCTGCAGGGGCGCGACGTGTTCGTGCAGGACTGCTACGCCGGGGCCGATCCGCAGTTACCGGCTGCCGATCCGCATCATCACCGAGATGGCCTGGCACAGCCTGTTCGCGCGCAACATGTTCATCCTGCCCGCAGACCAGCGAGGAATACCGGCGCCACGTGCCGGAGTTCACCGTGATCTGCGTGCCCGTCCTTCCAGGGCATGCCGCAGATCGACGGCACGCGCATCGAGCACGTTCATCGTCCTCAACTTCGAGCAGCGGCTGTGCCTCATCGGCAACACGGCCTACGCCGGCGAGATCAAGAAGTCGATCTTCACCATCCTGAACTACCTGCTGCCGCTGCAGGGCGTGATGTCGATGCACTGCTCGGCCAACGTCGGCAGCAGGACGGCGACGTGGCGCTGTTCTTCGGCCTGTCGGGCACGGGCAAGACGACGCTCTCGGCCGACCCGCGCCGCAGCCTGATCGGCGACGACGAACACGGCTGGAGCGACGACGGGCGTCTTCAACTTCGAGGGCGGCTGCTACGCCAAGGTGATCCAGCTCTCGCCATCGGCCGAGCCGCAGATCTACGCCTGCACGCGCAAGTTCGGCACGATCCTGGAAAACGTCATCTTCGATCCGGTGACGCGCGCAGATCGACCTGGACGACGAGTCGATCACCGAGAACACGCGCGCCTCCTACCCGCTGGAGTTCATCGACAACGCGCGTCCCGGAGAAGCGGGCGGGACACCCGAAGAACATCATCCTGCTCACCTGCGACGCCTCGGGCGTGATGCCGCCGATCGCCCGGCTGACGCCGGACCAGGCGCTGTACCAGTTCATCTCGGGCTACACGGCCAAGATCGCCGGGACCGAGATCGGGCTGGGCAAGGAACCGGAGATCACCTTCAGCGCCTGCTTCGGCGCGCCGTTCATGGTGCATCACCCGTCCTTCTACGCCGACCTGCTCAAGCGCAAGATCCTGCGCCACGGCGTCAACTGCTGGCTGGTGAACACCGGCTGGGTCGGCGGGCCGTACGGCGTCGGCAAGCGCATCAGCATCCGGCACACGCGCGCGCTGCTTGAACGCCGCGCTTGGACGGGAAGCTCAAGGACGTCGAGTACGACGTCGATCCGGTCTTCGGCTTTCAGGTGCCGAAGCACTGCGAAGGGGTGCCCGACTCAGTGCTCGACCCGGGGAGCTCGTGGCCGAACCGGGACGTGTACATGCAGCGCTACCGCGAGCTTGGCGCCAGGTTCGTCGAGAACTTCAAGCGCTTCGAAGCCGATTCGCCGCCGGAAGTCGTGCAGGCCGGGCCGCAGTTGCGCCACGCCGGCTGATCACGTGACCACGCCCCGCTGCCCAGGAGGGGATCATGCCGCCCAAGGATGATGCCGATCGCTTCCGCCGCATCCGCGACAAGCAGATTGCGGCCCGCGACCCGATGACCAAAGTCCGCAAGCTCGACCGTTCCGTGGCGCAGAAGCAGCACCGACTCCGGCAATCCTTCTCGCTGTTGCGCATGTGGCAAGACATCCCCAAGATGTGGCGCGGGACATTGGTGGGTGGAGTCCTCGGCGTTGTGATCCTGGCGGTGCTGCCGCTGTGGCTCCCGGAGACCTGGGCCGTGTGCGGCGGCCTGGGCGCGCTCGGCTTCCTGGTGCTGCTGGGCTTCTCGCTTGGCCGGTATGAGGACTCGCAGGACGAAATCAAGCATCTGGTGAAGCACTGAGCCAGCCCGGCTCGCCCGAAAGGAAGGTGGCGTTGACCAACGAAGACCTTTCCAGCCTTCCCGGGCGGCTGCCGCCGGCGGATCTTCGAGTGGGCCTCAAGACGTGGTTCCGGCGGACCCTCACCGAAGGCGATGTGGCGATGTTCATCGGTTCGACATGGGACATCAACCCCCTCCACACGGATGATGTCTACGCCAGCCACTCCCGATTCGGCCGTCGGATCGTTCCCGGCTTGCTCGTCGCCAGTTTGCTGACGCATCTCGGCGGGCTGTGGGGGTTCCTGGCAACGCGTATGGACTTCCGCTTCCTGGCGCCAGTCTTCATCGGCGAGACGATCACCGCCGAAGGCGCCGTGATCGAGTTGGATGAGCAGAAGGGTTGGGTCCGGCTTGAGTGCATCTGCCGCAATCAGAAAGGGGAGACCGTCCTGGAGGGGCATGGTCGACGGATTTCCGGGAACCGTTCAGTCGGCGTGAGGGCAGCGGTCACGGAGCCGGGCGCGACACGAAGGGACAACGGGGCAGGGCGCTTGGGCCGTTGAGCCGATCTGTTGCTCAGGCGGTCGTGCAGTCGAGAGTCATGCAGCTCCCGCAATCAGGCGGGAGCTGCGCTTCATGGGGGGCACCGCCAGCGTGCGGGCTAACCAAGTACGCCGGTCGTCAGGGCCAGCAGGATCCCGCCGGCGATCACGCTGGCCAGTTGGCCGGCCGTGTTGGCGCCCATGGCGTGCATCAGCAGGAAGTTCTGGTGATCCTCTTCGCGCGCCATCTTCGCCGCCAGGCGGCCGGCCATGGGAAAGGCGCTGATCCCCGCAGCACCAATCAGTGGATTGATTCGGCCGCGGCTCAACGCGCACAGCGCCTTGCCGAACGTCAGGCCGGCGGCGGTGTCGAGGACGAAGGCAGCCAGTCCGAGCGCCATGATGCCCAGCGTGTCCCAGCGCAGAAACGCCGAGCCTTCCATCGTGGCCCCGATGGTCAGCCCTAGCAGCAGCGTGGTGATGTTCAGCAGTTCGTTCTGGGCGGCCTGGCTCAACCGGTCGACGACGCGGCTCTCGCGCAGCAGGTTGCCAAACATCAAGGCGCCGATGAGCGGAGCGGCTTTGGGCACGAGCAGACCGACAAGCACGGTCACCAGGATCGGGAACAGCACCAGCGCCCGGCGCGAGACCGGGCGGGGCGTGTACTCCATGCGGATGCGGCGCTCGCGCGGCGTGGTGAGCAGCCGCATCAGCGGCGGCTGGATGATCGGGATCAGGCTCATGTACGAGTAGGCCGCGACGGCGATGGGCGCCAGCAAGCGCGGCGCCAGCTGCGAGGCGACGAAGATCGACGTCGGACCGTCGATGGCGCCGATCACGCCGATCGAGGCGGCCTCGTTCAGCGGGAAACCCATCCACGAGGCGAGCAGCAGCGTGCCGAAGATGCCGAACTGTCCGGCGGCGCCCAGCAGCGCAAGCTGCGGCTGTGCCAGCAGCGGGGAGAAGTCGATCATCGCTCCCACACCGACGAAGATCAGGAGCGGGAAGAGCTCGGTGGCGATGCCGGCCTGGTACAGGACCGCCGTCATGCCCGCCGGGATCGTTCAACCCGGTCAGCGGGATGTTGGCCAGCAGGCATCCGAACCCGATCGGCAGCAGCAGCACCGGCTCGACTTCCTTGCCGATGGCCAGCGCGATCAGGATGCCGCCGACGAGCAGCATCACGCCATTGGCCCAGGTGAATGCAGCCAGACCTTCGGTCAGGGCGTGCAGGACGGTGGCCAGGTCCATCGACGGAGATCAGCCTTCGCCGGTCTGGTCGGCGAACTCCATCAGGACCTCCCGGTGCTGGACGTGCTTGCCGGCGGTGACGTGCACGGTCTGGATGATCCCGGCTCGTCCGGCGCAGATCGGGTTGCGCATCTTCATCGCTTCCAGGACGCACAGCTCCTGGCCGGGCGTGACGCTGGCGCCGGGCTGCACGGCCACGGTCAGGATCACACCGGGGATCGGTGCGCGCACCTCGCGTTCGGTGCTGAAGGGCTGCACGGCGCCGGAGGCAGCCGCCGCATCCGGGAGGCGCTGGCCCGTCCTCGGGCCAGAGCTCATAGCGATGCCCGTCGACGGTGGCGACGACCGGCGCCGCCTGCGGGTCGTCGATCTCCACCACGTACGTGCGGTCTTCGATTCGGACTCGGACTTTCATCGCACCGGCCCTCGCTGACGGAGTTGGGCGGCGCGCATGACCGCCTGCCACGCGCTGACGAACGCCGTCGGCGGCAGGGGGAACACGCGTCGTTCACGCCCGCGAAGCCATGCGAGCGCGGCCGAAGCCGCCGCCGTCGCGCCGGCGCTCCTCCTCGAGATCACTCGAGCTCCGGCGGCCTCGGGCGCGGCGCGGTGGAACGGGCGAGCAGCGCCATGCCCCCCCACAGCAGCAGGATGGCGCCGAAGACCAGGAGCATGCCAACGCCGGCGAGCTGAAGTGCAATGGCGAACTCAGGCGTCACTGGATCCTCTTCCCAGAAGTGGCGGCCGGGCTCCGTCCACGATCAGACCGGGATGTTGCCATGCTTGCGCGGCGGCGCGGGCGAGTACTTGTCCCGCAGGGCGGCCAGGGTGGCGATGACCTTGGGGCGCGTCTCTTGCGGTTCGATGATGTCGTCCACGAAACCGGCGGAGGCGGCATGATACGGGTTGTTGAACTTGCGCCGGTAGTCGTCGGCCAGACGCAGGCGTTCGGCCGCAGGGTCGGGCGCGGCGTCGATCTGGCGCCGGAACAGGATGTTGGCGGCGCCTTCGGCGCCCAGCACGGCGATCTCGGCGCTCGGCCAGGCGTAGTTGACGTCCGTTCCCAGGTACTTGCTGCCCATCACGATGTAGGCGCCGCCGTAAGCTTTGCGCGTGATCACGCTGATCTTGGGCACCGTCGCCTCGGCGTAGGCGTAGAGCACCTTGGCGCCGTGACGAATGATCCCGCGGTGTTCCTGATCGACGCCGGGCAGGAAGCCGGGGCTGTCGACGAAGGTCACCAGCGGGACGTTGAAGCAGTCGCACATGCGCACGAAGCGCGAGATCTTGTCCGAGGCGTCGATGTCCAGCACGCCGGCCATCACGCTCGGCTCCTGGGCGACGATGCCGACGCTGTGCCCGCCCAGGCGCGCCAGCCCGACGATGGCATTGCGCGCCCAGGCCGCCTGGATCTCGAGGAAAGAGCCGTCGGATCGACGATGTGCTCGATGACGGCGTGCATCGAGTACGGCGTGGCCGGATCGAGCGGTACGATGGCGTTGAGCTCCGGATCCATGCGCAGCGGGTCGTCGTCCGTCGGGCGGAAGGGCGGGTTCTCGACGTTGTTCGAGGGCAGGTAGCCGAGCACACGCCGGCAGAGGGCCAGCGCCTCGAACTCGTTCGCCACCGCCAGGTGCGCCGTCCCGCTGACGGACGTATGGATCGAGGTCCCGCCCAGGCTCTCCGGATCGATGATTTCGCCGGTCACAGCCCGAATGACCTCGGGACCGGTCAGAAACATGTACGAGTGCTGGTCGACCATCACGATCAGATCGGTGAGCGCCGGTGAGTAGGCGGCGCCGCCGGCGCATGGGCCGAGCATCATGCTGATCTGCGGGATCACACCGGAGTATTGGGCGTTGCGCCGGAAGATCTCTGCATAGCCTCCCAGGCTGCGCACACCGTCCTGGATACGGGCGCCGCCGGAATCGATCAGGCCGAGCATCGGCACGCCGTTGCGCAGGGCCAGATCCATCACCCGGCAGATCCGGTGACTCTGCGTCTCGCTCAATGTCCCGCCGTGCACGGTGAAGTCCTGCGCATAGACGTACACCGTGCGGCCGTCGATCTGGCCGTAGCCGGTCACCACCCCGTCGCCCAGGAACTTCTCGGTGCTCAGTCCGAGCTCGTCTCCCTGGCCGGTGATGAACGGCTCGAGCTCATGGAACGTCCCCGGATCGAGCAGCAGATCCAGCCGCTCGTACGGCGTCATTTTGCCCTTGGCATGCTGCTTGGCGATTCGGTCGGCGCCGCCGCCGAGCCGAGCTTCCTGGCGAAGCTTGCGCAGCTGCAGGATTCGTGGGTCTTCGGTCATACGCCCTCTGTGTCATCATCCGTTCGAGAGACTGCCACCCAAGCCTAGCCGGTCGGGCGACCGACGGTCAAGGGAGGGGTTGCAGGGAATTCCGGTGACCTTCCACCGGATACGACTGCGTGCGGTCGAGCCGGCGATCGGTTGCTGCCGGCCGTTCGACACACCGGCAGCGCGCCGAACGTCCCGATCGCCTCTCCCGGCTGACAAGCGTAGGGCGACGGACCTATCAAAACCCGTCAGGTTCATCCAGGCGTTTGCACGGTCGAGGCCTTCGCGATGCGGGCGCGCCGGCCACCGGCCAAAATCGTAGGGGCGAGGCATGCACGTCCGCGTCTGTCGGTGCCGGCGGCTCTCGTGGCACTGAGCATGCTTCGCCCCTACGGCGGGCAGGCAGGGATCCCGTGCCAAGGGCGTACCCGGTTGACGCAACAACGTAGGGGCACGGCATGCCGTGCCCCTGCTCGATGGCGAAGATGCCCCGCGGCCGATACCGGCATCCGCAGGTTCGGTTTGGGGCGATCACCGTCTGGCATGCTTCGCCCCTACAGCGGGCAGACAGGGATCCGGCGCCAAGGGCGTGCCCGGTTGACCAAGCGACGGCATGCCGTGCCCCACGGCGCAGGAAGGGCAGAGGCATGAGCACGGTCGGTCAGGGACCCATGACGTGTGGGATCGGGCCCCGGAACGACGTAGGGGCGACGCATGCCGTCTCGCCCCTACAGGCTATCGGATCGGATCCACCGGACGCGATGCGATACCGGTCTAGCTCATCCCGGCGAGCTGGACGACTGCCTGGGCGAGCCGGCTGCGGAGATCTACCGCGATCTGACGCATCAACCGGTAACCGAGGGAGGTGTCCTGGTCGCACAGTTCGCGCAGGCCCGCAGCCTTCAGGCTGATCAGAGACCCGTCGGTCCGAGCCAGCGCCGTGAACAGGTAGCCGCTCGGCTCGAGCATGCTCGAGATCCCCAGCAGATCGCCGGCCACCGAGGTCATCAGGAAGACTTGTTTGCCGCTGCTCACGACGGTCAGCAGATCGACCTCGCCGGCCGTGACGATCATGAGCGAGCTGGCGGCTTCCACCGGCGCCAGGAAGCGCTCGCCCGGCGGCAGCCGGCCGCTCTCGTCGAACAGGCGCGTGCCGGCCTTGAAGTGCTTCTCCTCGCCCAGCATGGCGATGGCGCGCAGCGTGGCGTCGGGCAGACCGCCGAACGTCGGAAATCGTCTCAGCATCTCGGGAGAGATCATCGCAGGTCCTCCTGATGGAGCCACGCCTCGATTGCCGCAACGGCATGGGGGATGGCTTGTTCGACCTCGGGCGTCAGTTGCTCGCTGAAGGTCAGTACCTCCGCGGCCTCGATGCCGAGGATGACGATCGACTCATCGGCCGGCAGGGCGAGCCCGGACTGGCGGCCCAGCTCGAGCGCCATGCGCAGGTTGATCCCGTGCGCCGTCGCCGTCCGCTGCGTGGGGACCGAGTGGACGCCGAGGGTGTGCAGCGTCCCGGCCGGGGCGCCGGTCTGGATGGCATCGACCAGCAGGACGCGGTCGAAACCGGCCAGCTGTTCGGCGAGCCCCAGCCCGCCGCGCTCATCCTCGGACACCGTCACGCCGGAGGACGGAGGCAAGCGCTGCGCCACGCGGCGCACCACGCGCAGGCCGATGCTGTCATCCCCCAGGATGGCATTCCCCAGACCCAGGACGAGCGTCCGCATCGCGTTACGCTGCGCGCCCGCGGAGCTTCGCCCGCTGTCGCATGCCTGGGCCGACGGAGCGCCAGGTTCACCCCAGGTTCTTCGTCAGGACTTCGAGGACCTCCCCGTTCGGCCCCCGCAGGCGAATCTCCATCGGCATCTGTCCCGGCAGCGAGTGCGTGGCGCAGCCGAAACACGGGTCATAGGCCCGAAAACCCATCTCGACCATGTTGAGCAGGCCCTCGGTGACCTTGCCCTTGTGGATCAGTTTCTCGGCGGCCCTCTTGCACGACATGGCGATCGGGGCGTAGTTGTTCGTCGTGCCGACGATCAGGTTGACCTCGGTCAGGATGCCGCGGCTGTCGGTCTTGTAGTGATGGGTGAGGGTGCCACGCGGCGCCTCGACGATGCCGACGCCCTCGTCGGGCGTCTCGGTCGGGCAGCGTGCGGAAGTTCGGGCTGGTGATCTCCGGATCGGTGGCCAGCTCCACCCATCGCTCGGCGGCGTAGAGCAGCTCGACCAGCCGTGCCCAGTGCGTCGCCAGCGTGGCGTGCACCGGCTTGCCGCCCAGCGTCTTGTAGAACTCTTCGTAGGCCTCCTGGGCCTTCGGCGTCGCCATGCCGTCGGCGGCGTTCAGCCGCGAGAGCGGCGTGGCCTTGTAGACGCCCGAGTCGTTGCCGTCGACGAAGCCCTTCCAGCCGACCTTCTTCAGGTACGGGAACTTCAGGTAGGTCCAGGGCTCGACGTGTTCGGCGATGACGCTCAGGTAGTCCTTGGGCGCGTACTTGACGAATTCCTTGCCGTCCGGATCGACGACGCGGACCATGCCGTCGTAGAAGTTGACGCGGTTGTTGGCGTCGACCATGCCCATCGAGTAGGTGCGGTGGGTGTAGATGTCGCCCAGGATCAGGTCGACGTAGGCCTTGTTGCCCAGCACGATGTCGCGGAAGGCCTGCAGCGAGAACAGGGCGAACTCGATGGCGTCGCGGCCGAGCTTCTCGATCTCCTTGCGCTGCTCCTCGTTGATGCCGCGGCTGACGCCGCCGGGCAGGCCCCAGTTGGGCTGCACGCGCCGGGCGGCCATCATCTGGATCAGGTAGTGGCCGTCGTGGCGCATCTTGAGCACCTTGCCGGCCACGTCCATGCCCACCTTCTGGATCACGCCCAGGATATTGCGCTCGGCCGCCGGGGCATCCGGCCCGACGATGAAGTCCGGACCGCCCAGCGCGTAGAAGTGGGTGGTGTGGTCGGTGGCGAAGAAGATGCTGTACATCAGCTCGCGCAGTTTCTTGCCCGCCGGCGGCGGCTCGACATGCCACAGCGCGTCGAGGGCCTTGGACGCCGCCATGTGGTGCGCCTCGGGGCACACGCCGCAGATGCGGTCGGTGAGGTTGGGCATGTCCTCCGCCGGACGGCCGACGCAGAACACCTCGAAGCCGCGCAGCTCCGGGATCTGGAAGTAGGCGTTGGCGACCTCGCCCTGGTCGTCGAGGAAGATGTCGATCTTGCCGTGGCCCTCGAGGCGGGTGATCGGGTCAATCGAGATTCTCTGCATGGGTGCGCCTCCTCGGGCCTAGTGCCCGTTGCCGCTGAGCGCCGAGCGGCGCAGCAGGCTGTGGGGCAGGCTGAAGCGGTAGAAGGTGCCCACCGGGTCCGGGATGCCCTCCTGGATGATCCGGCGGATCTCGGCCGGGTCCTGCGAGTCGATCACCGAGGCCAGCGCCGTCATCATCCGGGCGCCGAAGTCCTCGACATCGACGTTGGCGCCGTGGCAGCCGATGCAGGGCGAGTTGACCTTCGGGCACAGCGCCCCGCATCCGGCACGCGTCGCCAGTCCCAGGCACACCAGGCCCTGTTCGAGCAGGCATTCGGTCTCGTTGGGGATGATCTCCCAGGTGCGCTTGAAGCCGTGATCTTCTTCTCGGCGCGCGTGCGGGCGCATTCGTCACACACGGTCGTCTCTTTGCCGAGGACCGTCCCGGCCGGGGGCAGGGCGCGCCACCCAGCCCGGCGATGACCGCCCCGACGATGGCGTAGATGTTCTCCGCCTCCGGCGGGCAGCCCGGGACGTAGTAGTCCACCGTCGACCGTCTGGTCGAGCGTCTTGACCGTGTCGTAGAAGACCGGGATGTGCAGGGTGCCTTCGGGCGCTTCGAATTCCGGCTGCGGGAGGATTCCCTGCGGGTTGTCGACCGACGGGCTCTTGCGGTAGACGTAGTCGAAGATCGCCTCGCGCCCGGACAGATTGGCCAGGCCGGGGATGCAGCCCTCGTGGGCGCACGAGCCGAACGCCACCAGGATCTTCGACTTGCGTCGCAGCAGCTGGGCCATGTACTCCTGCTCGCTGTTGCGAATGCTGCCGTTGAACAGGCAGACGTCGATGCTCTTGTCGGCCATCTTCTCGACGTCGCGGACTTTGGCGTCGATGGCCACCGGCCACAGGACGATGTCGAAGGCGGCGGCCACCTCGAGGATCTTCTCGTCGATCGCCAGGACGGCGATCTCGCACCCGCCGCACGAGGCCGCCCAGTAGAGCGCCAGCTTCGGCTTGGCAGTCATGCGGACACCTCCATGGCTTCGGCGTGCTCGTGGGGCAGGCGGTCGATCGCCGCCTGGTGGCCGCCGTTCTCGCTCCAGAAGCGCGGCCAGTTCAGCGGACCGAGGGCGCGCACCTGCTCGAACATCTCGCTGATCGCCGCCGCCAGCACGGTGCCCTCGGCGGCGGACGCCCACTGCAGTCGCAGGCGGTGATCGTCCATCCCCATCGCCAGCAGGGTGTGGCGCAGCATCTCGTAGCGCCGCATGGCCTTGTAGTTCTGCTCCAGGTAGTGGCACTCCCCCGGATGGCAGCCGGCGATCATCACACCGTCCGCCCCCAGGGAGTAGGCCTTCAGGACGAACGACGGGTCGACGCGCCCGCTGCACATCACGCGGATCGTGCGGATGTTGGGCTGATACTTCATGCGCGCCGTCCCCGCCAGGTCGGCCGCGCGGTAGGAGCACCAGTTGCACAGGAAGGCGATGATCTTGGGTTCGAAGCGTTCGTCACTCATGGGCTTCCTCCGCTAGGCCGGCACGGCCACGGGCTTCGGCGCTCCGCCGTTGCCGCGCACCGCGTCATACAGCAGCCCTTCGAGCTCGGCCGTGATCTGTTGGTTGCTGAAGTGGGCGCCGCTGATGGCCTGCGCCGGGCAGGCGGCCACGCACGTACCGCAGCCCTTGCACAGCGCGGCGTTGATGTAGCTGACGCCCTTCTCGGCCAGGAACTCGATGGCGTTGTACGGGCACAGGTTGTTGCAGATGCGGCACCCGGAGCAGTGCTCCTCGTGGATCGTGGCCACCACGGGCTCGATCATCACCGTGCCCTTGGCGATCATGCCCTGGATGCGCGAGGCGGCCGCCGCTCCCTGGGCGACCGAGTCGGGGATGTCCTTCGGCCCCTGACAGACGCCGGCGATGAAGATCGCCGTCGGTCATCGTCGCCACCGGGTCGAGCTTCGGGTGGCGCTCGGTGAACCAGCCGTCCATCGAGCACGAGATCCCGAAGCGCAGGCCGACTTCCTTGGCGTCGGCCCGCGGCTGCAGGCCCGACATCAGCACGACCATGTCGAACGGGCAGCCGGCGCTGCTTGCCGACCAGCGTGTCTTCGACCTGGACGATCAGCTTGCCTTCTTCCTCGGGCCGCCGGGCGGCGTCGGTCACTTCGGCCACCCGGCCGCGGATGAAGCGCATGCCCTCGTCCTGCAGGCGGTCGTAGAACTCTTCGTAGTTCTTGTGCGGGGCGCGGATGTCGATGTAGAAGCTGGTCACCTCGGCCTGGGTCTTCTCCATCACCAGGTGACCGAACTTGAGGGCCGCCATGCAGCAGACGGCCGAGCACTGCGGGTTGGTCTGCTTGTCGCGGCTGCCGACGCAGTGGACCAGGGCGATCGACTTGGGCTCGGTCACGCCGTCGCGCAGGACGATCTTGCCGTCCGTCGGGCCGGCGGCGTTGCACAATCGCTCGAACTCCAGGTTGGTGAAGACGTTCGCCAGCCGTCCGTAGCCGAACTGCGAGAGACGCCGGGCGTCGAACAGGTCCCAGCCGGTGGCCAGGATGATGTTGCCGACATCCAGGTCGAGGAACGTATCCTCCTGGTCGAAGCGGATGGCGTTCGTCGGGCAGAACTTCTCGCACGCCTTGCACGTGCCGCGCTCGTAGAAGGTGCAATTGTCGCGGTCGATCACGGGGTACTTCGGCACGGCCTGGGGGAACGGGCGGTAGATCGCCTTGCGGTAGCCCATCCCGGCCTCGAAGACTTCGTCGACCACCTTGCGCGGGCACTTCTCGATGCAGATCCCGCAGCCGGTGCAGTCCTTCTCATCCACGCCGCGCGCCCGCTTGCGGATGCGGACGTGGAAGTTGCCGACGAAGCCGGTGACCTCCTCGACCTCGGCGTAGCTGAGCAGGGTGATCTTGTCGTGCGTCCCGACGTCCGACATCTTGGGCGTCAGGATGCAGGCCGAGCAGTCCAGGGTGGGGAAGGTCTTGTCGAACTGCGCCATGTGGCCGCCGATGGACGGCTCGCGCTCGACCATGTACACCGGGTAACCGGCGTCGGCCAGCTCGAGGGCCGACTGGATGCCGGCGATGCCGCCGCCCACGACCAGCGTGTTGGGATTGACCGGGACGGGGGTCGGCTCGAGCTCCTCTTGCAGCTGGACGCGGCGCACGGCGCCGGAGATCAGCGCCTTGGCCTTCTCGAGCGCCAGGCCCTTGTCCTCGGTCACCCACGAGACCTGCTCACGCAGGCTCGCCATCTGCATCAGATACGGGTTCATCCCGGCGGTGGCGCAGGCCCGGCGGAAGGTCTTCTCATGCAGGTGGGGCGAGCAGGCGCCGACCACCACGCGCGTCAGCCCGTGCTTCTTGATGTCCTCGGCCACCAGCTCCTGGCCGAGCGACGAGCACATGAACTTGTACTCGCGCGCGATCGTCACGCCCGGCAGCTCGCCGGCGAACCTGGCGACCTCGACGACGTCGACCGTCCCGGCGATGTTGCTGCCGCAGTGACAGATGTAGACCCCGACTTTCTCGCTCATTGCTACACCTCCACCCGGCTGGGCATCGGCAGGGATTTGTCGTCCTTCTTCCGCTTGGGCGGTCCGGCGGGCTCCGGCTCGACGGCCGTGCCGATCTTGGTCGAGCGCCTTGGCGGCCGAGACGATCTCGTCCCCGATCCCCAGCTCCTTGGGCGCCATGCCCATGGCCAACCCGATCATCTGGGTGAAGTACAGGACGGGGATGTGGTAGTTGGTGCTGAAGTGGCGATTCATGGCGCCCTGGAACCCGTCCAGGTTCAGCTGGCACATCGGGCACAGGGTGACGATCACGTCGGTCTGGTAGTCGTCCGCGCCTTTGATCAGGCGCCGGATCATCTCGAACCCGGTGGCCTCGCTGATCTGGGTCATGTGACCGCCGCAGCAGTGCGCCTTCATCGGGTAGTCGACGACTTCGGCGCCCAGCGCCTTCAGGATCTTGTCCAGGCTGGTGGGGTACTCGGGGTCCTGGTCTCCGTTATGGAAGCCGGGACGCACGATCATGCAGCCGTAGTACGGCGCCACGCGCAGACCGCTCAGCGGCCGTGTGACCTTGGCCTTCAGCGCCTCGAGCCCGATATCCTCGTAGATCACGTCCAGCAGATGGCGGACATGCAGGCTGCCCGGCTTGTAGCTCAAGCCGCCGGCGGCCAGCGCCTTGCCGACCCGGTCGGCGAGCTTGGCGTCCTGGCCGAGCACCTTGTCGCACTTGCGCAGGTTCAGGTAGCACGCGCTGCACGGCGCCACCACCTGGTCGACGCCCGCGTTCTTGGTCGCCTGGGCCAGATTGCGGGCGATCAGGCTGTAGGCCGCGGTCAGATTGAGGGAGACGTATTCGGTGGCGCCGCAGCAGTTCCAGTCCTCGACCTCTTGCAGCTCCATGCCCACTCGGCCGGCGACGGCCTTGGTCGAGACATCATATGCCGCCGCGTTCTTCTCGAGCGAGCAGCCCGGGAAATAGGTGTACTTCATGCTTGCGCCTCCAGCTCCTTGGCCTTGGCCAGGATGCGCTTCAGGCCGTCCAACTCGCTTGATGCGCGTCGGGGTGAAGCGCCATGCGCCCCTTGGTGACCATGCCCACGCCCATGTCGACGATCTTGAACGCGCCGAAGGGGTTGTGGCGGATCATGTGCACGCCCATCAGACCGAGCTCGAAGGACCGCCCGTACTCCTCCACCCAGTGGATGAAGGTCTTCGAGAAATCCGGAGCCGTGGAGTCATCGTACAGCCCGTCGCGCACCGCCAGCCGTTTCAGGGTGTACATGATCTCGGTGATCGGGATCTCCTTGGGGCAGCGCGACGGTGCAGTAGTAGCACGACACGCAGTACCAGGGCGTGTTGCTGCGCAGGACCTCCTCCCGCATCCCGCTGTTGATCATGGCGAACAGCGGCGCGGGGCGTGTGGTCCATGTCAGCGCCGGAGGGGCAGGAGCCACCGCACGTACCGCACTGCAGGCACGTGCGCAAGGCCTCGCCTCCGGGGGCGGCGGCGATGACCTCCTCCAGGAACGGGTTGGCTGACTTACGATGCATGCGGCACCTCGGGAATCAAGAGACCTCACACCCACCGGCCGCGGATCGGTCGTGCGGGCGCGAGGTCCTGAGCAGCCTGTCCGGTTGACAAGGCATAGGCAAGCCTTAGGGATTGGATGTTGGTGTGAGAACTCGATTGTCCCGGCCCGGCTCTACCAGCGAAGGTGCCAGCGCTATGTGATGGACTTTCACATACCAGCATATACCAATTTCCACTTAGTATCTACTGTCAGGTCAATTCCGGCGCAGTGATGGAATTCCCGCCGCCGCGGGAAGAATGTCAGAGAGGTGATGGATGGTGGCGGGTGGGCGGAAGGTCGGCGCTTGCCTTCGGCGCCGACTGACCCCAAACTACCCAAAGGCCACACGACAGGCCGCATCGCGCCTGCGTTCACGATGAGGAGATGAGCGACATGCCTAGCAAGCCCAAGCCAAAGCCGAAGTCCAGAGCGGTCAAGCCCAAGAAGGCGGCCCGGCCGGCGGCCCGGAAAGCCGCGCCGAAGGCGGTCAAGCTGGTCTACAAGCCGATCAAGCTCAAGCTGCTGCGGCCCGTCCCATCCGACATCGACATCGCGCAGGCCGTGACGCCCAAGCCGGTGACGTTGATCGCCCAGGAAGTGGGCATCCGGCTGGCGGAACTCGAGCTGCATGGCGAGTACAAGGCCAAGGTGCGGCTCGAGATCCTCGATCGCCTCAAGGGGCGGAAGAACGGCCGGTACATCGACGTGACCGCCATCACCCCGACCCCGCTGGGCGAGGGCAAGAGCACGACCATGATGGGCCTCAGCCAGGCGCTGGGGGCGCACCTGGGCAAGCGGGTCATGACCTGCATCCGCCAGCCGAGCCAGGGCCCGACGTTCGGGATCAAGGGCGGCGCGGCCGGCGGCGGGTACAGCCAGGTCATCCCGATGGAGGACTTCAACCTCCACCTGACCGGCGACATCCACGCCATCACCGCCGCCAACAACCTGCTGGCGGCCGCCATCGACGCCCGCATGTTCCACGAGGGCGAGCAGGACGACGAGAAGCTGTTCAACGCGCTGTGCCCGAAGAACAAGCAGGGCAAGCGCCGCTTCTCGCCCTCGATGCTGCGCCGGCTGAAGAAGCTGGGGATCACCAAGACCGATCCGGAGACGCTGACGCCCGAGGAGCGCAAGCGCTTCGCCCGGCTGGACATCGACCCGGCCAGCATCACCTGGCAGCGCGTCGTCGACACCAACGACCGCTTCCTGCGCCGCATCACCATCGGCCTGGGGCCCGAAGAGAAGGGCAAGACCCGCGAGACGGGCTTCGACATCACCGTCGCCAGCGAGATCATGGCCATCCTGGCGCTGACCACCGACCTGGCCGACCTGCGCGAGCGGCTGGGGCGGATCGTCATCGGCACCAGCAAGGCCGGGCGAGGCCGTCACGGCCGAGGACCTGGGCGCCGCCGGCGCGCTGACGGTCCTGATGAAGGACGCCATCCTGCCGACGCTGATGCAGTCGCTGGAGGGCACGCCGGTCTTCGTCCACGCCGGGCCGTTCGCCAACATCGCCCACGGCCAGAGCTCGATCATCGCCGACCGGATCGCCCTCAAGCTGGCCGACTACGTCGTCACCGAGTCGGGCTTCGGCGCCGACATCGGCATGGAGAAGTTCTTCGACATCAAGTGCCGCTACTCCGGGCTGATCCCGCAGTGCGTCGTGCTGGTGGCCACGGTGCGGGCCCTGAAGATGCACGGCGGCGGCCCGAAGGTTGTGGCCGGCAAGCCGCTCGACCAGGCGTACACCGACGAGAACCTTGAGCTGCTCAAGAAGGGCCTGGGCAACCTGCAGCACCACATCAAGAACGCGCTGCGCTTCGGTGTGAATGTCGTCGTGGCGGTCAACTCCTTCGCCAGCCGACACGCCGGCCGAGGTTGAGCTGGTGCGCAAGGCGGCCAAGGAGGCCGGCGCCGAGGACGCCGTCGTCTGCACGCACTGGATGGACGGCGGCAAGGGCGCCGTCGAGCTGGCCGAGGCGGTCGTCAAGGCGTGCGAGAAGCCGACCAAGTTCCAGTTCCTGTATCCGCTCGAGTGGTCGATCAAGCAGAAGATCGAGAAGATCTGCAAGGACATCTACGGCGCCGACGGGGTGGAGTACTCGCCGGAGGCGGAGAAGAAGATCGAGCTCTACACCCGGCTCGGCTTCGACAAGCTGCCGATGTGCATGGCCAAGACGCACCTCAGCCTGAGCCACGACCCGAGCCTCAAGGGCGTGCCCAAGGGCTTCACGGTTCCGATCCGCGACATCCGGGCCTCGGTCGGGGCCGGGTTCCTGTACCCGCTGCTCGGCGAGATGCGCACGATGCCCGGGCTGCCGACCCGGCCGGTCTTCTACGACGTCGACGTCGATCTGAAGACCAAGCGCGTGGTCGGGCTGTTCTAATCCTGCCGTCGTCCACCGACGGCCACGGGCCTCCCGCAAGGGAGGCCCGTTTGATTCGGTGGGCGCAGAGAGTTCAATGGGCGCGAGCGGGGCGGACCCTCGGGAATGGCAGTGTGCGGCCAACGGACTCATGCCGAAGAGTTCGTAGGGGCGACAGCATGCCCGTGCCCCGACGGACCTGGGCACGGCCGACGTCGAGACGGCATGCTTCGCCCCTACAACGGCTGCGGACGCACCGTCCGGCCGCGGCGCGCGCAGGATTCGGCTAGGGGCACGGCATGCCGTGCCCCTACGTGTCACCCGATAGCAAGGACCGACTCAACGCCGGTGGAACTGAGGCTTTCAGCCGCGCCGCAGGGCGCGCCGAATCGCGCCGAAGATACCGTAAGCGAGCACGGCGTCGATCGCCAGGGCCGCCGCCCCGAATACGATCCGGCCGCCCACCGGATCCTCCCCGCTCGTCGTCCATCCGCCGATCGTCGTCTCACTCGTGTAGCGGACGCCGGGAGCGAAGGCGGTCCAGTTGCACACCCCCGCCACGAGCAGGAAGAGCAGCCCGCCGAGAATCGTCCTGACCACACCCGGTGTGGAGCGCGGGATCCACAGCATGATCGCAAACAGGATCAGGCCTGCGCCAAGCGCCAGGATGACGCCCGCAGGCGCCGTGAAGCCCCCTCCGTCGGTGGGGACCACGCCGGCCAGGGCACCAAGGATCAGGACACCCATCAGCGCCGCGAAGAAGCCGAACAGGATCCGAATCCAGACCGGCCCCCCGTCGTCCATCTTCGGTTCCCTCCCGCTGTCCGTTCCCGGGTCGCTCATGCCGCCGGCGCCTGCTCCGCCAGGCGGGTCGCACGTGCCTGCGCGGCCCGCGCCACAAGGCCCAGGTGGACACGCCGCGTGATGGGAAACGCCGCGGCGCACAGGCTCGCCAGGACAAGCAGCACGACCGGCACCCAGCTGACCAGGACGCGCAACCCGGTGAGGGTGGCGACGCCCTGGGTCGCCGCACCGGCTTGATATCCGGTGAGTTCAAGCACCCAGCCGATGGCCAACAAGGCCACCGATGTTCCCAGTTTCTGCAGGAAGGCCATGACGCCTCCGAACACGCCTTCCTGTCGCTCGCCGCTGTCGATCTCGACCGCCTCCATCACGTCGGCCGCCATCGAGGTCGGCAGGATGTGCGCCGAAGCAACGCCCAGCCCGGCGAGTACGCCCACCAGGTAGACCGGCAGGACCTGCATCTGCGGGACAAACCACAGGATGATGTGCGTCGTCGCCCAGGTCAGGGTGGCGACGACGAAGGCCCACTTCTTCTCCAGGCGGGCCGCCATCCAGTTGACGAACGGCAGGAAGACGATGGCGCTCCCCAGGATGACGGCCAGGACGATGGCCGAGTCTTCCTCCGGGATCCCGGCCCAATACACGACGTAGTAGGCGAAGACTGCTTCGACGATGGCGATCGCCAGCCAGGCGAGCCAGTTCACGAGCATCGCCAGCCAGAACGGTCGACTGCGGAGCACGCTGCGGATCGACTCGCCGATCCCCAGGCGGGGCGGTGTCTGGAAGTCCGCTCGCTCGCGGACCCGCGCCACGATCAGCAGGAAGGGCAAGGCGCTCAAGATGCCGACGCCGACCGCCGCCCAGCCGAACCCGACGCGCAGCGATGGCGCGGCGTTGAAGACCACCGGCAGCGCCACGGCCGCACCCAGCCCGGCGATGATCGAAGTCGCCATGCGATAGGTCACGATCGATGTGCGTTCGTCGCTGTCCAGCGAGAGTTCGGGCATCAAGGCGTAATAGGGCCCGACCACGATGGTCATGAACAGGTCGAACAGGAAGTACGCTCCCAGGTAGTAGAGGGCCAGGCCGGTGCCGGATAGCCCGGGGGGAACGATCCAAAGCAGGACGTAGGTGGCCGCCATGGGCAAGGCCCCGGCGAGCATGAACGGCCGCCGCCGGCCAAGGCGTGTGCGCGTGCGGTCCGACAGCGCTCCCACGAGCGGATCGTTGAGCGCATCCCACAGCCTGGCGACCAACAACAGGCTGCCGGCTATCGCCGGGGCGGATGCCGGCGACGTCGGTCAGGAAGAACAAGTAGTAGAACGGGATGATGGTCCCCCCGGCGACCGATGGGCCGAACTCGCCCAAACCGTAGATGACCTTGGACCAGCGGGAGAGGCTTGCGGTTGAGGGCGCGTTGCCGTCCGGTGTGGTCATGTCATCCCATCTGCCGCAGGCTATCGGCGGCATCCGTTCGGGTCGTGTCGGCCGGAGCCCCCAGCCGAAAGAAGGTTGGGACGAAGAGGATGTGGCTCCCGTCCCGGCGTGCGCGGGCGAATTCGGACTCCAGCCGGCGCAGGTCGGACGGGGACGAGAGGTCCTTCAGATCGTCGGACAGCGTCCGCCACTCCAGGTCGCCCTCGGTCGGTGCCGGTCGTGCAGCCTCCTCGGCCCATTCCCCACCCAGGACACCGACTTGAACCTGGGTCAGCCCCGCCTCGTGCAACAGCTTGCGCAGCCTGCGCCCCAACCTGGGATCGGCGCCTCGCGCCCGCAAGGACTGCTCCTGGAGGGCGCCGAGCGCCGACAGGCTCTCCGGGTACTCGATCCTCCCGCCGTAGTCCGGCTCTGCAAGGCATAACACTCCGCCCCCCGGCCGAGTGACGCGCAACATCTCCGTCAGGATGTCGAGGGGATCGGCAACCCACAGCAGAAGGAAATGGCAGCACACCAGGTCGAACGAGGAGTCCGGAAACGGGAGCCGTTCTCCCAATCCGGTGATGCACGCAGCCCCGGGATGGCTTCGCCGTGCGTACTCATTCACATGTTGATCCCGATCCAGGCCGATGACGACGCCCGGTGAGGAGGAGCGCAATTCGGATGTGATCGCACCGGTGCCCGATCCGACTTCGAGGATCCGCGCCGCCGCGTTGAGGCCGAACCGCTGGAAGGCCTGCCGGCGGATGGCGGCGGTCCAGCCGGCTTGCTGCAAGTAGCGCTGGTGGAGAGCCTCAGGGGAGTCGGGCATCATGACCCCGCAGGTGAGCGCGGTGTTGGATTGCCGGACGGCGGTCGTCAATGCCGGGTAATGTGGCGAGTGCTTCGGGAGGGCGGTCTGGCGACGATGCCGCGTTCGAACTCAAGGTGCGACGCGGGCCCAGATGTCCACCCACGAGTCGCGCAGCACGTTGCCCAGCCGGCGGTCGACCCCCTGGGTGGGCAATACGTCGCCATCGGGCTCGACGTACAGCCAGGCGCGGCCCCCGCCGTCTGTCGGCTTGTCGAGCTCAAGCTGGATCGGATGGCGGGCGGAGTAGGGGGCGGGCAGATCCCAGATCAGGTCGATGCCCAGGTCGGCCGCTGCCTGGCGCGCGGTGGCAAGAAGCTCCCGTCCGGTGTCGCCAGGATTCGAAACCGTAAGGGAGACGGCCGGCACGCCGAGCTGCTTGAGATCGCGCAGCATGCTGGTGACCTGAGAAGGCGAGCCGGAAAGCGTGAGATGGACGGCGGTGAAGATGTCAGACGCCAGGGCTGCGCGCAGTCCCGCCATGCTGGCAGCGTCGTCCGATGGCAGGGAAAGGAGGATGTGATCGAGGCCTGCCGTCTCGAGTGATTTCATGAAGCCGGGATCGGCCAGGCGTCGCCCTTCGGTGATCAGGCCGGACACTTGTCCGAGCTCTTGCGCATAGCCAATCAGTGCGACAAGATCGGGCCGGCGAGTGGGTTCGCCGCCGGTGAAAGTGACGTGCGGGATGCCCGCCGACCAGGCGCTCTGCAGCACACCCTTCCATTCCTCGGGGCTGAGCTCGCGATCGACGCGCTTGTGAGCCAGGGGATCGAGCGCACCATCGGGGTCGGTGGCGTAGGTGAGCGCCAGGTCGATCCGACAAGGCGCCGACAACTGCGAAGCGTACGGCTCCTGCCGGTCCATTCCCAGGAACACGACCGGGTCAAGGTCCGGCTGGGTTGCCACTCGCATGATCTGGTCGCGAAGCTGAGCCTGGTCCGCCAGCGCCCGACGTCGGCTGACGCGGAAACGACTGCGGACGGCTCGGGCGCCGTCGGCGACCGTGGCGTCACGGATCAGCTCGAGGGCGTGCGCCGCCGCGGTGGCGTTCAAGTGCAGGATCGTGGAAGCATTGACCAGGAGCAGAGCGCTTCCGTCCGGCTCGACCCGCAAGTGCAGCCGGAAGGGGATCGCCGCGTCCGGCTTGGGTTGGGAGGCGTACATCCCCGGCTTGATCGGATCGGCCGGCCGGGTGAAGGGAAACCATCGTTCCAGGATCGACGTCATGGCAACCTCACTGCACAGCGCACCGTCAGGCGACGGGCAGCTCGAACTCCACGCGACGCGGGGGCTGGTGGGACAGGGTCAGCGGGCAGCCCCCGCCGCACTCGGACAGGATACCGCAGGTCGTGCACGCCTCAGGGACGTAGCGCCTCTCCCGGAGGTAGCGCGCCAGATCGTGATCCCAGATCGACTCCCACGAGTCGGTCAGCATGTTGCCCAGCGGCTGATAGTACGACTGGCACGGGATCACCGCGCCGTCCGGCTCGACGCACAGGTTGTAGAGCGCGGCCGTGCAGCCCTTGACCCCCAGTTCCATCTGGGTGGGGTCGAAGTGACAGTACTGCGTCGGCGTGTACCAGATCAACCGCTGGCCGGCGGCGTCGGTCTTGCGCCGCGCCAACGTCATCAACGGCGCCAGCTCGGACTCCTGCAATCCGGTCCCGACGGATTGCCCTCGCCCGGCGTAGATCAGCGCGTTCAGCCCGACGGTGGGGACGCCAAGTTCGGCCAGGAAGTCGAGCGTCCGCTCTATCCCGCCGGCGTTCTCCGCCAGCAGCGTCGTGTTGGTCATGACGTACAGACCGGACTGCAGGCAGTTCCTCAGCCCCGAAACGGTCTGCTTCCAGGCGCCGCGTGCCGCCACCATGCGATCGTGAATGCCCTCGTCATGCGACTCGAGCGTAATCTGCACGTGGTCCAGCCCGGCGCGCGCGAGCGCCTGGACGTAGGCTGGATCGGACAGCCGGCGGCCGTTCGACAGCAGCCCGGTGACGAGTCCCTTCTCCTGCGCGTAAGCGACCAGAACAGGCAGGTCGTCGCGCAGCGTCGCCTCGCCGCCGGTGAAGCACAGGTGCGGAACCCCGACGTCGCGGATGCGGTCGATGATCTTCATCCAGGCTGCCGTGTCGAGCTCGGGATAGTCACGCGGCCGGGCGTTATAGCAGTGGGCGCAGTTGTCGTTGCAGCGATAGGTGAGGGCCAGATCAATCCGGTACGGTGCGCTGGGGACCTGGCTGAACGGCTGCAGCACGTCGAGATCGAGATCGTGGATCGGGCACGCGCCGTCAGGCCGAGCAAGCGCTTCGACCTGCGATTGCACCTCGCGCCAGTCGGATCGCAGCCTGCGCTGGGGGACTCGGTAGGCCCGCGACAGGCGCGCCAGCGCCTGCGCCTCCGGGACGCCTTCGAGGATCAGCCAGGCCATCGAGGCGGCCGTCGGGTTGAGGTGCACGATTCGGTTGGCGTTGACGACCAGCGTGCCGCGCCCGTCGGCTTCGACCCGCAGATGCAGGCGCGTGCGTTCGCCCGGCGCCGGCTGACGGGTGTAGGCATGCAGCCCCGGCTTTGGGGCGGCGGCCGCCGGCGGTGTACGCCGCAGAAACGAAAGGCTCACCGGCCGCCCCCGGCGCACGCGCACGCGCATCCGGCGCAGGCGCACGCGCAGGCGCACGAATGACCGCCGCCTCCGCCTCCGAACCCGCCGCTGCGACCTGAAGCCGACGGCGGAGGCGGAGGATTGGTGACCTTGGTGACATTGCCGGTGAAGGACGACAGGTTGGAGACCAGATTGCCGGCGGTGTTCTGCACGCCCTTGACGACCGAGGCGGCGAAGTCGGCGCCCGGCAGGTGCGGCAGGCTCGGGGAGGTGGCCACCGGCGCTTTCCCGGCAGCCACGGGACGGAGACCGGGGAGGCCATGGCCCGCCCGGTGCTGTGCGCCGGGCTGAACCCGCCCCACCAATGCGGCAGGAACACCGGGCCGGTGCGGAAGGTCCGTTGCGTTCGATCGTCGAAGTCGCGGTCGAGCATCGTCCACTCGATCGACTCGGCGTATCGCTCCGACTTGACCTCGGGCGTGCTGGCCTGCTCGACTTCCGTCCAGGCCTTCTCCATGATCGCCTTGTAGTAGTCGCGCGTCTCCCGCAGGCTGAAGCCCTTCATCTTGAGCTGCACGGCTTTGACCAGATCGACGACCACCGTCTGGAGCTTGCGCGAACGTTCGCGGGCGTTGCCCTCGACGATGCCCTTGACGAAGGTCGACTCGTAGTCGCGCAGCTCCTGCCCGGGTGGATCAACCGCCTCCACCTTGAGGGGAGTTTCCTGAACGACCCGGGCGCCGTTCTTCTTGATCGTGGAGAACAGCATCATCGTCAGGACCCGGTCCAGCGGCGTCTGAAGCAGGACGGCCGCTTCCACCGCGGTCAGACCGCGCTTGATGCCGTGACCCTCGATGGCGATCTTCGGCGGCAGGTAGGCGAGCTTGCGCCGTTCGCCGGAGACGACCGCCGCGCCGATGATCAGGGCGAAGAATCCGGCGAAGCCGCCGAAGCACAACACGGAGAAGAGCGTCCCTTCCGAGATGCCCAGCCGCTGGACCGCGCTGGGTCGGATGACCGCCCCGGTGTCGACATACGTGCTGGGGAAGGAAGCGCCGAAGACGTACTGCGTGTCGCCGCGCGCCTGCGGATTGCGCCACTGGTAGACGACCCGGCCGTCCGCATCCAGCCCGGTCACCGGCTCGGACGGGAAGCCGTCTGGAGCCCCGTGCCAGCGCGGCTCCTCCGGCAGCACGCCGGGCGGCAAGTGGAAGTACACCGTCAGGTCTGTGGCGCCGTACACGTACTCGCTCCCGAACCAGTTGGGCGAGAAGTTGACGCTGACCGTGTCGGAACCCGAGCCCTCGTACATCACGCCGCGCACGCCTTCGATCGAGACGGCCAGCGTCCCGGTGCCGCCGGGCGGGATCGCCCGTGCTCCCAGGCCGACGGCCACACCCGGCGTGACATAGGGCGAGGCGCTGATGTCCGAGAGAGGCTGCCCGTCGATCGACGCCTGCACGCGCGACAGGTCGTAGTCCTCCGTGGGAACCCCGACATCGACGAAGTCCATCGGGTCGGCACTCGAATCATTGGTGAAGGTCATCAGGTAGTCGAGCGTCACCGTGCCGTCCGCCTGCCAGTAGACGTCGACGACCTCGGCGTCCAGGCTGAACAGGTACGTCTGGCCACCGGCAGGGAAGGCTGCCAGGCCGGCAAGGACGAGCGCAGACACGAACACAAGGATCTTGCCGATGCGTTTCATGGTCCCTCTCCCCGACCCGCGGCCGACCACGACCGACCTCACCACTTGGGTTTCTCTTCCAGCTGGTAGCTCGTCTTGCAGTACGGGCAGTGCACGACCGGCGCGCCGGCGAGCATGGTGATGTTCTCGGGCGTCAGCGCGCCTCCGCAGCTCCGGCAGGTCAGCTTCTCGAGTTGGACATCGCCGGAGAAGTCGATCTTCTGCACGACCGTCACTTCCTGGGCTGCCTTCTTCCCCAAGCGGCCGGCGAACCAGATCAGGCCAAAGGATGCCAGCAGGGAAACGACACCGACCGCCATCACGCCCCACGGCTGCGAGAACTGATCACTGAAGGCGGCCCAGACGAACAGGATGCCGAAGAAGAACAGGACTGCCGCCACGAGGTAGCTGATGGTTCGACCGGCGCCCATAGTGCCTCCCTGGATGACCGTGATCTCGCCCGCCAGTTTAGCAAACCGCAATCCCGCGGACAAGCGACGAATGACACTCTGGTCTATCTAATTAGTCTCATTACTTGGTGTGCGCCGAACAATAGGGCGCCCGTGCCGCACTTCAGACCAAGACAGACAAGCCCCGCCCTTCTGACTGTATTCTCCTCGCGCCCGGCGCCCCGATGCGCCCGTAGAGGGCTCGCCGCAGGCTCCGGGATGCGGCGCAAGGCGCCCTGATTCCGGAACGAGTCGGTCGACCTGGCCCGACGCGCCGAGCACAACTCCCACCGGTATTGGTCGCCGGATAGCCTCCCGTTTGCACTCGAGCCCATGTCCCCGGCAGCGACTCGGGACGCTGCTCACTCGACCGCCCAGGCCCGGCTTGTTCCTCGAGCAAACCGGGTCGGCATTGGATGCAAGCCGCGCGCCTGGCCGTCTCTGATCACTCGGTAGAGCGGACTGCGCTCCGTCTGGCCTGCGTCTACTCCTGCCGGCGCTCCCATCGTCGCGCCGAGGTGCATGCTCGCCTGACGGCTGGCTGGCAGAAGCCTCCCACGATCCCCGGCTGCGGGCCCCCGGAAGCGCACGCCTTGACCGCCGACCCCGGGCGACTACAATGGTGAGGCGTCAGCCGGAGGCTTTCTTGGCGAATTGGATCACCCTCTCTCGATTCCCGCTGCTCCTCGTACGTATGTGCTGATCCTGTACTTCGCGCCCGCACCCTGGCGACTGGCGGCGGTGTTGCTCCTGTTCGCCGGGCTGATGCTCGACACGGTGGATGGGATGGTCGCGCGGCGCCGGGGGCAGACCAGCCTGATCGGGAGCGTGCTGGATATCGCCGCCGACCGGACTTACGAGCTGGTCCTTTGGGTGTGCTTCGCCGATCTGCTCCTGATCCCGGTCGCCATCCCGCTGATCGTCATTGCCCGCACAACGCTGACGGACGCTCTGCGCAGTATCGGTGTCGGTCAGGGGCAGGCGCCCTTCACCCAGCATCACACGCCGTTGGGAAAGTTCCTGGTGGCTTCGCCCTGGATGCGCAGTGGGTACTCCATCAGCAAGATCCTGGCATTCCTTGGCCTGTCCGTTGCGGAAGCATTGGGGGGCTACCCGGAGGCGTCCGCCCTCGGGGGAGCAGCCGCACCGATCCTGGGTGTCGCCCGTGTCATCGCCTGGATCGCGGTCGTGGTGTGTGTGCTGCGTGGTCTGCCGGTGGTGACGGGTTCCATCCGTCGCTACTGGCACACCTCTCCGCCGGCCGGAGGATCAACCCCCGTATGACGCTCGCCAGCCTGAGTTCCGGTCGGCTGGCCATGCCGGTCGCCATGGCTTTGGCACGCTGGGTGCCGGAGGGTCCCCTTCTGCGCCTGGCCGATGCCTTGGCCGATCGGTTCGCCGGCGAGTCCTCCCCGGCGGTCAACGCCGTCCGCGCCAACCAGGCCGTCGTACGCGGGATCTCGAAGGATGATCCGGAGATCGACCGTGTGGTCCGCGCCGTTTTCCGCAGCGCCGGCCGGGGGCACGTGGCACTGTTCAGGGCCCTGGCGCGGGGGCGTGAGGCGCTGATGCGCGGCTGCGATGTCGCACCCGAGCTGATCGAGCGGATCGCTTTCGCCCGCGACTCGGGCCGTGGACTGGTGCTCGTCGGTCCCCACATCGAGCGCGTTCGACTTCTTCCTGTTGACCATCGCCGCCCGCGGCTTCCCGATGCAGGCCCTCTCGCCTGCGAACCCGACGGCCACGTATCGGCTGCAGAACGATCTGCGGACGAAGTTCGGTGCGGAGACTACGCCCGCGTCACGGGACTCGGTCAAATTGGCGATCCAACGCCTGCTCAACGGCGGGATCATGGCCACGGGCATGGACCGCCCGGCTCCGCAGGCCGAATGGATCGAGTTCTTCGGCCGCAACGCGTATCTTCCCATCGGATTCGCCAAGTTGGCGATCCGCACCAACTCGTACGTCCTGCCGGGCGTGATCATCCCGGACGGCCCGAGACACTATCGCGCCATGGCGCTCGATTTGATGGAGCCCCCGAACCGAGCACACCGCCGCTGCTGCCCATGGGCTGGCGCGCGAGGTCTTGCGGCTGATGGAGCCGATCATCCGGACGTATGCCGACGACTGGCTGATGTTCCATCCAGTCTGGCCGGACGCGTGACAGGAGCCGGGATGCTGATGCCACTAGGCCTGGCGATTGCGGGCGTCGTCACCGGCCTCGCCTGGCGCCTGCCGGCGTGGGGAATTCTGGATGCGCGTGCGATGCAGCGCATCAACCGGGCGGCGCTCCCCGGCGTGATCGACACGGGCTTCGGCGTCCTCAGGCTGGCGGGCACGACGGCCTTCTTTGTCGCCGCGCTCGTCCTGGCTGGGATTGCCCGCCCGACTCTGGCGATTGGCCTGGGGACGGCAGCCCTCACCGCCGAGTTGATCACGAAAGGATTGAAGATCATCGTCCGGCGCCAGCGGCCGTTCTCCGTCGATCCTGGCGTGGTCGTGCGGCTGGTGCACCTGCCGATTGACCCGAGCTTCCCGAGCGGCGACGCCATGCGCGCCGCGTTTCTGGCCGGTCTGGCGCTGACGGCACCCCAGGTGCCGCCCTGGGGCGCAGCGCTGTGCCTCGTGGCGTCGGTGCTCGTCGCGCTCGGCCGCGTTCGGGCGGGCGCGCATTATCCGCTCGACGTGTGGGCCGGTTTCTTCCTGGGGCTGGGCGCGGCCCTGGCCTGGGCGGGGCTGCCCGGGACGTAGGGGTGAGAGGGGAGAGAGGCGCCTGATGGCTGCCAAAACCGCCGAGGCGGTACGACGCGCCGCCGAGCTTCGACAGCAAATTCAATTCCACAATCACCGCTACCACGTGATCGCCTCGCCGTTGATCAGCGACTCGGAATACGACCGGCTGATGCGCGAGCTGCAGGAACTCGAGGCCGCGCACCCGGAACTCGTGACGCCCAACTCGCCCACCCGCCGAGTGGGAGGGGAGCCGGCGGAACGATTCGTGAAGGTGCGACATCCGGCTTCGATCCTCAGCCTGAGCAATGCGTTCAACGTCGAGGAAGTGCGTGCCTGGCACGAGCGCATCGCCCGCCTCGATGACCGCGTCCGCCGGGCGCAGCTCGTCGTCGAGCCCAAACTCGATGGACTGACGGTCGTGCTGCACTACCGGCAAGGTGTGTTCGAACTGGGCGCCACGCGCGGCGATGGCGAGGTCGGGGAGGACATCACCGCCAATCTGAGGACGCTCCGGTCATTGCCGCTCAGGGTGCCGATCGATCCCGAGCTGGGGCCGGCGCCGCGCCGCCTCGTTGTCCGGGGGGAGGCGCTGATCTTCAAGCAGGCCTTCCTCGATCTGAACGCCCGCCAGGCGGCCGCCGGCGAGAAGACCTATGTCAATGCGCGCAATACGGCCAGCGGGGCGCTGCGTCAGCTCGATCCCGGGCTGACGGCCACCCGCCCGATCAGCCTCGCCTGCTACTCGATCCTTGAGATCGAAGGGGCGCCTCCCAAGACCCAATGGGAGACACTGCGCTATCTGCGGGCGTTGGGCTTCCCCACGGCCGACGGGGCATCGCTGTGTGCCGACCTCGATCAGGCGCTTGCCGTCTGCCAGGCGGCTGCCGAACATCGGGACAGCTTTCCGTTCGAAGCCGACGGGATGGTCATCAAGATCGACGACCTCGCCCTGGCCCGCGATCTGGGTGTGGTGGGCAAAGACCCGCGCGGGGCCGTTGCGTTCAAGTTCCCGGCGCAGGAGGTGACGACCGTCCTGCAGGACATCGGCGTGAACGTCGGCCGCACCGGGGTGATCACGCCCTATGCGATCCTCGAGCCGGTCGAGGTCGGCGGGGTGACGGTGCGGCAGGCGACACTGCACAATTTCGACTTCATTCGCGAGCGCGACATCCGCGTCGGCGATCGGGTGATGATCAAGCGCGCCGGCGAGGTGATCCCCTACGTGATGGGCGCGCTGCCGGAGGCGAGGCGCGGAGGCGAGAAGCCCTATCGGCTGCCCGCCCGCTGCCCTTCGTGCAGTGAGAAGCTCGAGCAGGTCCCCGGAGAGGTGGCGGTGTACTGCGTGAACGCCTCCTGCCCGGCGCAGCTGGTGCGCAACCTGGAGCACTTCGCCTCGCGCGGGGCGATGGACATCGAGGGGCTGGGCATCAAGGTGGCCGAACTCCTGGTTCAGACTGGGCTGGTGAAGGATGTCGCCGATGTCTACACGTTGACGGCGGAATCCCTGGCGGCCCTCGAGGGCTTTGCCGAAAAACGCGCCGAGAACCTCGTGGCGGCGATCGAGGCCTCTCGCTCGCGTCCGCTGGCAACGCTGCTCACGGCGCTGGGAATCCGCGGCGTGGGCGAGACGATGGCTGCCGATCTGGCGGCTGCCTTCGGCGACCTGGATGCACTGTCACGCGCCGGGGCCGAGGACCTGGAGGGCGTGCCGGGAGTGGGGCCGAACACATCGGCTGCCGTCCTCGACTGGTTCGAGCGCGCCTCGAATCGAAAGCTGCTCCAGAAGCTGCGCCGCGCCGGCGTGTGGCCCCGGGCGGAATCCAGGACAGGGCCCAAAGTCGCTCAAACGCTGGCCGGCTTGACGTTCGTCGTCACGGGGACGTTGGCCGGGCTGACGCGCGACGAGGCCAAGGCGCTGATCCTGGCGCGCGGTGGCAAGGTGTCGTCGTCGGTCAGCAGCAAGACCTCCTACCTTGTGGTTGGAGAATCGCCGGGATCAAAGCTCGACGAAGCCCGCAAACACGGCGTGCCGCAACTCGATGAAGCCGGGCTGCGGGCGCTGGCGGCGCGGGGACGCCGGTGACGGTGTTCGCCGCGGGCGGTCTGGGGGCGCTCGGGTTGCGCGCGGCCGTTTCCGGGCGCGGGTGCCGGCACTCGGGTTGGCCGGTACTCCGATGCAGCACGGCAAGGGTGACGATTTCGTGGGCGACGAAGAGAAGCGGCACGGCCGGGGGCGGTGCCCGCTGGGCGGTCTGGGCGCCGGGTGTCGGGCATGGCGATGCCGACGATTGAGTGGGCGGCGGAACGAGCACTTCAGCCGGAGCAGGCATGACGACGCCGGTCGTGCGGTTGAAGCCTGGGCGTGAGCGGTCGGTCCTCCGGCGGCATCCTTGGGTGTTCTCCGGGGCGGTGGCCGACGTCCAGGGCACGCCGCAGCCTGGCGCCACGGTGGAGGTGACCGACTTCGCCGGGGCGTGGGTGGCACGCGGCGCCTACTCGCCGGAATCCCAGATTCGCGTGCGGGTGTGGACGTGGGAACAGGACGAGCCAGTCGACGGCGCCTTCGTGGCGTCGCGCTTGGAGCGCTCCGTGGCCAGGCGGCGCGGCATCGATCCCGACGGTCGGACGAACGCCTACCGCGAGGTGCACGCTGAGTCAGACGGCCTCCCGGGCGTGATCGTCGACCGCTATGCCGGCTTTCGAGTCGTCCAACTGCTGTCTGCTGGGGCGGAATACTGGCGCCAGGCGGTGGTGGACGCGCTGTCGGCTCCAGGGTCCGGCGATGGGGTCTACGAGCGATCCGATGTCAGCGTGCGCGGGCTGGAAGGATTGGCGCTGCGCACCGGGGTGCTGGCGGGCAAAGAGCCGCCGTCGCAGGTCGAGATCGAGGAGCACGGGGTCGCCTACCTGGTCGATGTGCGCGGCGGGCAGAAGACCGGGTTCTACCTCGATCAGCGCGAGAACCGCACGCGCCTTCGGCGGAACCTGGGTGGCCAGGCGGTGCTGAATGCCTTTGCTTACACCGGGGGGTTCACGGTCGCGGCGCTGATGGGGGGCGCCGCATCGGTCCTCTCCCTCGACAGCTCCGCCGATGCTCTGGAGCTTGCCAGGGCAAACGTCCGTCTCAACGCGCTGCCGGAGGCGGCTTGTGAGTGGGTGGAAGGGGACGCGTTTGCCGAGCTGCGCAAGCTGCGCGATCGTGCGGCCAGCTATCGACGTCATCGTGCTCGATCCGCCGCGTTTCGCCGCCACGGCGGCACAGGCGGAGCGTGCGGCGCGAGGCTACAAGGACATCAACCTGCTGGCCTTCAAGTTGCTGCGCCCGGGTGGCAGGTTGTTCACATTCTCATGCTCCGGCGGGGTCTCGGCGGAGCTGTTCGAGAAGATCGTGGCCGGCGCCGCCGGCGACGCCGGGGTCGAGGCCGCGATCGTCGAGTGGCTCGGTCAGCCGTTCGACCACCCGGTCTCGCTGAGTTTCCCCGAGGGTCGGTACCTCAAAGGTCTCGTCTGCCAGCGTCTGAGCTGACAGGGCCTGCCCACATTCGCGCGCCTGACGCCGAGGCGGGTTATTCTCGATGCGCCAATGAGTCGGCGGCCGCGGCGAAGCCGCAGCCTAAAGGCTGCGGCTACGTGCGCCGGCGGGGGAATCGGCCGCCGCCGGAGGAATCGATCGCGGGCTGGTAGCTGCAGGCTTCAGCCTGCGGCTCTCACATATCCGGCGGACCCTGCGGCCGCGGTGGGACGTGAGGGTTCTTCACCTGCGGACGCCAGCCCTCGCAAATCGAGTGCAACGTGGACGGGACTGGATGCAGGGGTAGGGGCACGGCATGCCGTGCCCCTACCAGGGCGTTAGGGGTTTCTGCCCCAAGGCGCCAAGTGCGACGGCCGATGTTTGTTCGTGTAGGGGCGAAGCGTGCTTCGCCCCTGCGTGGATCGAGGAACCCCGCCTGCGGATTGAGGCATCGCATGTCAATTCGACGGTTGACACAGAAGGACTTCGTGGGGCACGGCATGCCGTGCCCCTACGGTGTCCGATGGAGTCCAGGATCGAAGGGACAGGCGGGTCTCCACGATTTTTGTAGGGGCGAAGCAGCCGTTCGCAGCCGGCGAAGCCGCGGCACGCGGCACGAACGGTGCTTCGCCCCAACGGCGCCCGATAGGAGCGCGGGGCCGCGAAATCGTGGCGGGGCGAGATCTGGCAGCTTCGCGCCTACGAGACAACGCCCTTGGGTCGCAGTGGAGGTGCGGGTTTCCGGCCAACGCGGGTCGGATGTCGGGCGCGCATGCGGGCACGGCATGCCGTGCCCCTACGGCGTTCGTTGGTATACGAGGCCGTCAGCCGGCGAGGAGGCGCCGGGGCGCGCCGACTTCAGCTCGCGGTGGCCGGCGGTTCGGCCGCCATTTTGGTCTGCATCGACAAGCGCAGCGCCGTCCGATACAAGCGCCGCACACGTTGGGCGTCCTCGGCCTGGCCGGCATCCTCGAGCTTCTGCGCCGCGCCGAGCAGCGCCGACACGAGTTGATCATCGATCGCCGCCTTCTCGACCTCGAGCAGCGCCAGGGCCTGTGCTTCATCGTCGACGTCCAGGACCTTCTGGGCAAGCCTCAGACCGGCAGGCATCGAGCGCTGAACGGCGTCGCGCAGCTTGCGATCGATCTCCTCCAGACGCTGAAGCGTCGCCGTGTCGTTGCGCTCGCGGGCCGCCTGCAAATTGGCCTCCAGGATGCCGAGGAAGAGTTCGTCGATATACGGCAGGGCTCCGGCCAGCGCCTTATCCAGGTCCGGCGCGTTCATGACCGCACGCAGGACGGAGGCCGATTGCGCCGCGCGCGCTTCCTGGAGCTGGTCGAGCTGCTGCGTGAAGTCCAGCAGCTGCTGGCGCAGCAAGCCGAGCTTGACCTTCTCCTCGCCCTGGGCCGTGTCGATGCGGTCACTCAGCAACTGGAAGAAGGCGTAGTCCAGCGCCGGGCGGGTGAGCCCGGCCAGGGCCAGGATCCGGTCCGGGCCGGGAGCCTGGATCATCAGATCGAGGAGCCGCTCGCGCGTCAGGTCCTGCCCCACCTGTTTCAGGCTTTCTGCGGCGGCTGCGACTTCGGCTTCCTGTTCCTCCAGTCGCTTGCCGTAGCTTGTCAGCTCGAGGGCCTGCTCGAGGCGGCTCATGGCCGCCTCGCGGGCGCGTGGTTCCGCCGTCGCCTGCAGGGAGAGTGAGGCGAGTTGAAAGAACTCGGCATTCAACTCCGCATCGTGGGTTGCGACGAACGTCTTGATCTCGGGCTCCGGCGTGCGCAGCAGGTCCTCGAACAAGCGCAGCCGGTTGCGCTGCGCATCCAATTGCTCGCGGGTGACGCCGTCGGCCGCCAGGATGCGTTCGATCAGGCCCTGCTGCGTGAGGATCGCTTGCGGTTGGAGCAGGTAGGCCTTGCGCTGCTCCGGCGGCAGCCGGTTGGCCACCTGGTTGATCAGCTGACCCAGCATGCGCTCCTGGTCATCCTTCTTCAATCCCAATTCGACGGGGACGTAGGTGAGCAGGAGCTCCTTCGCCGGGTCGTGGTAGACCAGCGGGGCGGCAAGCGCACCCTCGAACTTGCACGTCGGGCAGCGCACCATGTTGAGTGAGCCGGAGAGCAGCCGCGCCTTGGCCGACGGGTCTTCGGCGACGTCAACCACTTGTTCCAGCGCGGCCTGCACCGGGGATTTGCAGTTTGGGCAGCGGACTTGGGTCATCGCTCGAGGCATGGGATCGGGTCCTATCGTGAAGGATGAGTTCGGTCTCAGGATCGGGGCAGCGAGAAGCTGATGCGCGCTCCCGGTTCGGTTGGCGGATCGATCCAGATGCGGCCGCCGTGCGCCTCGACGACCGCCTTGGCCAGGAAGAGCCCCAGCCCGGCGCCTTTGGTCTTGCGCGCCGTGTCGCTCGAACGGTAGAACCGGTCGAACACGTGCGGCGCATCCTGGGCGGGGATTCCCGGGCCCTGGTCGGCGACGCTCAGGATCACCTCGGCCGGGCGTACTTGACCACGGAGTGTGATCCGTCCGCCCTCCGGCGAATACTTGACGGCGTTGGAGATCAGGTTGCTGAGCACCTGCGTCATGCGTTCCTCGTCCGCCAGCACGACCGGGAAGTCCGCCGGGAACTCGACCACGAACTCGTGCGCGCGCGGTCTGGGTGCGGAATCGCTCGACCAACCGGGCGGCAAGTTGGTCCAGGGCGACGTCCGAGCGCTGCAGCGTCATCCCGCCGGCCTGCAGCCGGGAGGCATCGAGCAGATCATCGATCAGCTGCGCCAGGTGATCGGCTTCCTCTTCGATCACGGCCAGGCTGTCGCGCACCACGGCCGGATCCCACTGAGCATCCTCGCGGCGCAGCGTGCCGACGTAGCCCTTGATCAGCGCCACCGGCGTGCGCAGTTCGTGGCTGATGATCGAGATGAAGGTGCTCTTGACTTCCTCGGCCTCGCGGAACTTGGTGATGTCGCGCAGGTTGCCGACGATGCTGCGCAGCTGTCCTTCGGAGGAGAGTGCCGGGGCGTAGGTGATGCCGACGCTGAGCGGTTCGCCGCCGTGGCGCAGCAGATCACCTTCCACATACAGGGTCGCCTGGGCAGACAGCGGCCATCCGCCGGCGACGGCATCCTCCAGCCCGAGCCCGGGCTCGCGCCGCAGCCAGCGGATCACCTGACTGTGCTCCTGGCCGATCGCTTTGTCCGCTGTGTAGCCGGTCAGGCGGGCGCAGGCGCGGTTGAATCCGACGAATCGCATCTGCGGGTCGAGGATGAAGATGCCGTCGGCCGACGACTCAAGCACGGCGGTCACATCCTGCTTCTGGGCCGTCACGGCGGTGTACAGCCGGGCGTTGTGGACGGCGATGGCCGCCTGCGTGGCGAAGCCCTGGAGCAGGGTGCGGTCCTCGGTGGAGAACCCCCCGGCGTACGAACGGAAGACGAAGATGACGCCGACGATTTCCTGGTGGGCGATGAGCGGAAGCCCGACGCCGGTCAGCAAACCCATCGATGCCGCCTGCGTGATGCGCTGCAGCCGGCGATTGACCTCCGGGAGCTCGAAGCGCTGCGGATCCCCGTGGTCGGGGATGTCGGCCAGCAGGGGGCTCAAGTGCTCGAGGAAGGCGGGGTTGATCCCGTAGGAGGCGCTGGCCTTCCAGCCGCCTTCGTGGCGCAAGACGATCAGGCAGGCCCGCCCCCCGAGGATCTCGGCCGAGATGCGGGCGATGCGATCGAGCACCCGATCGAGGTCGAGCTCTTCGGTGAGGGCGCGGGTGATTTCGAGAAGGTAGTCGCGTTGCCGGACGCGGAAATCGGGGAGCATGATCAGTCGGCGAGGCCTTCGGCCTCCGCTTCCGTGATCGACGCTTCCAGGATCTCCAGCCCCTCGTCCATCAGGGACTTGTCGATGACCAGCGGCGGGCTGATGCGCAGGGTGCTGTCGCCGCAGCCGAGGGTCAGCAGGCCGTGGGCGAAGGCGTTGAGCTCGATCGTGTCACGCAGTTTCCGGGCGGGTTTCTTGGTCTCGCGGTCTTTGACGAATTCGATGCCGATCATCAGGCCCTTGCCGCGCACGACGCCGATGGTGCGGTGGCGGGTCTGGATTTCGGCCAGCGCGTCGAGGGTGTACTCCCCCAGCTCGAGCGCGTTCTGCATCAATCCGTTCTGGATCAGGTCGAGGGTGGCCAGGCCCGCGGCGCACGCCAGCGGGTTGCCGCCGAAGGTGTTGCCATGCGATCCGGCCGGCCAGTCCATCACGCTGGCCCGGGCGATCGCCGCGCCGATCGGGACGCCGGAGGCCAGCCCCTTGGCGGCACAGACGATATCCGGCTCGACGCCCCAGTTCTCGACCGCCCACCACTTCCCGGTCCGGCCCACGCCGGACTGGACCTCGTCGACGATCATCAAGATGCCGTACTTGTCGCACAGGCGGCGCAGGGCGGGGAAGAATCCGTCGGCCGGCACGATGTAGCCGCCCTCGCCCTGGATCGGCTCGACCAGGATGGCGGCGCAGTCATCCGGTGGCACGGCGCGGGTCAGCACGACCTCCTCGATGTAGCGCACCACCGCCTCGCCGTAGTCCTCGTGGTCGGCGTTCAGGATCGGTCGGTACGGGTCGGGGAAGGGCACGTGGACGACGCCCTGCATCATCGGTTGGAAGCCGCGCCGGTAGACCGTCTTGCTGGCGGTGAAGGACAGGGCGCCCATCGTGCGGCCGTGGAAGGCGCCGTAGAAGCCGATGAACTGCTGGCGCCCGGTGTGATGCCGGGCGAGCTTGATGGCGGCCTCGATGGCCTCGGCGCCCGAGTTGCCCAGGAAGGTTCGCGCCTGCTCCTGGAAAGGGGAGATCTCGTCCAGCCGTTCGCACAGCTCGACCCAAAGAGGGTGGTAGTAGTCCGATGAAATATGCAGAAACCGGTCGGCTTGGTCCTTGATTGCCGCCACAACCTTGGGGTGGCTGTGGCCCGTGGAGGCCACGGCGATGCCGGCGGCAAAGTCAATGAAGCGATTCCCGTCGACGTCCCAGGCCTCGGCGCCTCGGCCGTAGTCCATGACGAACGGGTAGGCCCGAGGGTAGGAGGGGGAGATGACCGTGGCGTCGCGCTCGAGGATCTGGCGCGCCTTTGGACCAGGCAGGTTCAGGGTCTTCACTAGCCTACTCCTCCGGAGCGGTGGGGACCTTCATCGGCATGGGACCCCGCCGCAGGGACGGCGAGGATGCGAGCAACGTGCGCGGGGTGGTCCCGCGGCGTGATTCTATCACAGGCGGTTGGAGCAGGACGTGTTCTATTGTATAAAAGATGTGAGGCATCCCCGGCCTCGCTTCGCCAAACAAGAGGAGATCAGCATGGAGGAGCGTCCCTGGCTCAGGCAGTACGATCCCGGAGTCCCAACCCATGTCGACTACCCCAAGGTGACCCTCGTCCAACTGCTGGAAGAAACCGCCCGCAAGTACCCCAACCAACCCTGTGCGATCTTCAAGGGCGGCGTCGTGACCTACGCCGAGATGAACGCCCTGAGCGACCGCATGGCCGGCGCCCTGGCGGCGATGGGCGTCAAGCGCGGCGATCCGGTCGGGATCTTCATGCCGAACTCGCCTCAGTTCGTGATCGCCTTCTTCGGCATCCTCAAGGCCGGCGGGGCGGTGGTGGCCACCAACCCGCTCTACACGCCGCGCGAGATCGAGCACCAGATGAAGGACGCCGGGTGCGAGATCATGCTCGTGATGAGCAACTTCTACGCCAAGACCAAGGAGGTTCAGAGCCGCACGCGGCTCAAGACGCTGGTCGTCTCCAACATCAAGGAGTACCTGCCGCCGTTGCTGCGCACGCTGTTCACCCTGGCCAAGGAGAAGAAGGACGGCCACCGCGTGACGCTGGGCGCAGGTGACGTCTGGTTCCAGGACCTGCTGGCGAAGTACAAGCCGCAGGACCGCCCCAAGCTCAACCTGACCCACGAGGATCTGGCGATCTTCCAGTACAGCGGCGGCACCACCGGGATTTCGAAGGCGGCCGTCTCGACGCACTACAACCTGGTCGTCAACGGGATGCAGATCCGTTCCTGGATGCCGGATATTCGGGAGGGCCAGGAGACCGTGCTGATGGCCATCCCGCTCTTCCACGTCTACGGCATGGTGGCCGGGATGACCTTCGCCATCGTCGCCGGCTCGTCGATGGTCATGATCCCGAACCCGCGCGACCTGAAAGATGTGCTGCATAACATCGACCGTTATCACCCGTCGATCTTCCCGGGTGTGCCGACCATGTACAACGCCATCAACAATCACCCGGAGGTCATCGCCGGCAAGCACGACCTGCGCTCGATCAAGGCCTGCATCTCCGGCTCGGCGCCGCTGATGCGCGACACCAAGGAGCGCTTCGAGATCGATCACCGGGGGAAAGCTGGTGGAGGGGTACGGGCTGTCGGAGGCGCCGACGGCCACGCACTGCAATCCGCTCTACAGCAAGGCGCCGCGGACCGGGTCCATCGGGCTGCCGCTGCCCGATGTCGATTGCCGGATCATCTCGCTGGATGATGGCGTGACGGCCCTGAAGCCGGGCGAGGTGGGCGAGCTGGCGATCCAGCAGCCCGAATGTGATGAAGGGCTATCACAACATGCCGACCGAGACGGCCAACACGCTGCGCGACGGCTGGCTGTTCACCGGCGACATCGCCCGCATGGACGAGGATGGCTACTTCTACATCGTCGACCGCAAGAAGGAACTGATCAAACCCGGCGGCTATCAGGTGTGGCCGCGCGAGGTCGAGGAAGTCATCACCGAGCACCCCAAGGTCCTCGAATGCGGTGTGGCCGGCATCCCCGACGCCTACCGCGGCGAGACGGTCAAGGCCTGGGTGGTGATGAAGCCCGGGGAGACTCTGACGGCAGACGATGTGCGCGCCTGGTGCAAGGAACGTATGGCGCCGTTCAAGGTTCCGACCAGCGTCGAGTTCCGGCCTGAGCTGCCCAAGACGACGGTGGGCAAGATCCTGCGCCGAGAGCTCGTGCGCCAGGACCGGGAGAAGCAGGGCGAGGCAGCGCCCAAGTAGCCTCGGCAGCGTTCCGGCGAAGTGCATCCATCAAGAAGCGAGCCCTCCGATCGGAGGGCTCGCTGGAGTTTCGGCACTCGCACTGCCGGAGGTCAGGCCGGGGAGGGAGCGGGGTGCCGCCGCTCTTGGGCGGCACGGGCTCGGCGAACACGCGCTCGAACTCGGCCCGGTCGATCGTCTCGACCTCGATCAGCTTCTGGGCGACGGCATCCAGCTGGGCGCGGTACTGGGCCAGCACCGCCTGGGCGCGCTCGTAGGCCTGCTGGACCAGCGTGCGCACTTCGGCATCGATCCGCTCGGCGATGCTCTCGGAGTAGTCGCGCTGCTCGGAGATCTCGCGCCCCAGGAAGATCAGCTCTTCCTTCTGGCCGTAGACCATCGGCCCCAGGCCCTCGCTCATCCCCAAGCGGGTGACCATCGAACGGGCAACCTTGGTGACGCGCTCCAGATCGTTGGAGGCGCCGGAGGTGATGTCGTTGAACACCAGCTCCTCCGCCGCGCGTCCGCCCGAGCATGAAGGCCATCTCGGCCTTGAGCTTGTTGCGCGCCACCAGCGTGCGGTCCTCTTCGGGCAGCGCCATGGTGAAGCCGCCCATCATGCCGCGGGCGACGATGGTGACCTTGTGCACCGGATCCGCCTCCGGCAAGACGTGACCGACGACGGCGTGACCGGCCTCGTGGTAGGCGACGATCTTCTTCTCTTCCGGCGTGATGATCCGGCTCTTGCGCTCCGGGCCGGCGATCACGCGCTCGATCGACTCTTCGAATTCCTTCTGCCCGATGGTGCGCTTGTCGCGGCGGGCCGCCAGGATCGCCGCCTCGTTCACCAGGTTCTCCAGATCGGCGCCGACGAAACCGGGCGTGGCCTTGGCCAACGTCGAAAGGTTGACCTCGGGCTCGAGCGGCTTGCCCTTGACGTGGACTTTGAGGATCGCCTCGCGGCCGCGCACGTCGGGCCGGTCGAGCACCACCCGGCGGTCGAAGCGGCCGGGGCGGAGCAGGGCCGGGTCGAGGATGTCGGGGCGGTTGGTCGCCGCCATGATGATGACGTTGGTGTCGGTGTCGAACCCGTCCATCTCGACCAGCATCTGGTTGAGCGTCTGCTCGCGCTCGTCGTGGCTGCCGCCCAGCCCGGCGCCGCGCTGGCGGCCGACGGCGTCGATCTCGTCCACGAAGACGATACACGGCGAGTGGCGCTTGGCCTGGTCGAACAGGTCGCGCACGCGGCTGGCGCCCACGCCGACGAACATCTCGACGAACTCCGAGCCGGAGATCGAGAAGAAGGGCACGCCGGCCTCGCCCGAGACGGCCTTGGCCATCAGCGTCTTGCCGGTGCCCGGCGAGCCGATCAGCAGCACGCCCTTGGGGATGCGCGCGCCCAGCGTGATGAACTTCTCGGGCTCCTTGAGGAACTCGACCACTTCCTGGAGCTCCTCCTTGGCCTCCTCGACGCCGGCCACATCGGCAAAGGTGACCGTGGGCTGGTCGCCGGTGAACATCCGGGCGCGTGACTTGCCGAAGGAGATCGCCTGGTTGTTCGAGCCCTGCGCCTGGCGCAGCATCAGGAAGATCAATCCGACCACCAGCAAGCCGGGCAGCAGGTAGGTGATCAGGCTGACGACCGTGTTCCAGTCGCTGGGCTGCTTGATCTCGATTTGAAGGGATTCGGACGTCAGGGCGTCGGGCGTCAGGCCGAGGTCGACGAGCTGCTCGATGGTGGTCTTCGTCGGTTCTTTGCGCGAGAAGGCGCTGGTCCCGTCGCGGAAGATGACTTCCAGGTTGTTCTCGTCGACGACCACGCGGGAGACATTCCCGGCGGCGATCTCGCGCGCGACTTCGTTCAAGTACAGCCGCTCCGGTTGAGGTGCGCCGGCGCGGAACTGGATCACCAGGATGGCGACGATGGACACCAGGATGACAAGGACCAGGGTATTGCGACCCCTCGGAGAATTCACGCTCAGCCTCCACGCCCGGCCGTCCCGCACGGGCACGGCAGCGCGAGCGGATTATACCTCTCGGATCACAGCCCATCCTAGAGTGGGTGTATCAGAATTCCATTAGGGGAGCCGCAGCGGGCATGAGGGGTACATGAGACAGGCCCACAACCAGAGCGGGATCAGCCCCCCGACGGCCAGGAAGGCCAGCAGGCCGAGGCCGACGGCGAGCCAATCGACCCCGGAGACGCCCGGCGCAGGCTGCGGCAGAGGTGCGGTATACGCCTCGGGAGGGTGATGGGGGTCCCTGACGGGGAGCGCCTGAGGCGGCAGGTCCGCAACCGTCGTCCGTGGGGCGAAGGTCATCAGCACCCGCCCCAGCTGGTCGGCGGTTCGATAGCGGGCCGATGGCTCCTTCGAGAGCACCTTGAACACGATCTGCTCGAGCGGCGCCGGGACGAGCGGATTCAGACTGCGCGGCGGCGCAGGCAACGCCGTCTGGTGCAGGTGGGCGAGATGGGTCGAATCGGGGCCTTCGAACGGCAAGCGGGTGGTCAGGACCTCATACAGGATGATGCCGAGAGAGTAGACGTCGCTGGCCGGGGAGGGCGGGCCTCCGGCGGCCTGCTCGGGAGCGAAGTACTGGGGACTGCCCCAGACGACATCCGAGTACTCCTCCGGGTGGATGCTGGCGAGGGCGCGGGCGATGCCGAAATCGGTGATCTTGGCGCGGCCATCGGCGGTGATCAGGATGTTCTGCGGCTTGAGATCGCAGTGGACCAGGCCGGCACGGTGGGCGTAGCCCACGCCGGCGCAGACCTGGATCACCAGGCCGACGCTCTCCTCGATCGGCAGGCTGCCACGCCGGCGAAGGAGCGTCTTCAGGTCGGTCCCCTGGACGTATTCCATGGCCATGAACATGCGGCCGGAATCGTGCCCGAAGTCGTAGACGGTCACGATATTCGGGTGGAGCAGATTGGCGGCCGCGCGTGCTTCCTGCAGAAAGCGCGCCTGGAAGGCCGCATCGGCGATCAGGTCCTCCCGCAGGAGCTTGATGGCGACCTCGCGCTGCAGGTTCAGGTCGCGGGCGTGGTAGACGTTCGCCATGCCGCCGGCGCCCAGGGGGCCGAGGATGGTATAGCGTCCGGCGAGGAGCGTGTTCGGGGACAGTTCGCTCATGGTTCGCGGCTGCATTGTAACTGGCGCCGCATCCCCGGGCAACCTCGGGCCTCGCCGCTGGGCTATAATCCCTTCCCCGGAGCACAGCGATGCGAAGCGCGCATCTGATCTACAACCCGCTGGCGGGCCGCTTTCCTGCCGGGCCGTTCCTCGACCGGGCCGTGAAGGTGTTGGAAGGCGCCGACTGGAGCGTCCAGGTGGGCCAGTGTTACCCGGGCCACGACCTGGCCGACCTGGCGCGTGAGGCCGTGGCGGCCAAGGCCGAGGCAGTATTCGTCGCCGGCGGCGATGGCTCGGTGGGGCCGGTCGCAGGCGTGCTGGCAGGCACCCAGACGGCGATGGGTGTGCTGCCGGCCGGTACGGCCAACGTCTTCGCCCAGGAGCTTGGATTGCCGCGCGTGGACTGGGCGCACTGGTTCGGCGTCGAAGAGACCGCCGCCAAACTGGCCCGCGGCCAGATCCGCCTGGTCGATCTTGGCGAGTGCAACCGCAAGCCATTCCTGCTGTGGGCCGGGGTGGGGCTCGACGGCAAGGTGGTCAACAGTATCGAGCCTCGCGACCGCTGGGAGAAGACGTTCGGAGTCCTCAACTACGCAATCCTTACCTTGTGGACCTCGCTGGATTGGACCGGCCTCGAGCTGCGCGTCACGTCCGGTGAGCGCACGTGGGAAGGACGTTTCCTGGTCGCCGTGGCCTCCAACATCCGCTCGTACGCCGGTGGCCTGATGGAGCTGGCGCCCTCGGCGATGGTCGATGACGGCCAGCTCGATTTCTGGCTGATCAGCGGCGGCTCGATGGTGGACGCTGTCGTGCGCGTCGTCCAGGTGCTCCTCGGCATGCACGTCGACTCGCCGGGCGTGGTCCACTTCCAGGCGGCCGAAGCGACATTCGAGTGTCCCTACCCGCTGCCGGTTCACCTCGATGGCGAACCGATCGCACTCGGCTCGTTCGCCGCCTTCTCGACACGCAGGCGGATTCTCCGCCTGCTGGTCCCGGAGGGAATGACCTCCAGGGTCTTCAGCCCGCCGGACATCAACGTGCCTGGGGAGTCCACCGTATGACCGTCGCTCGCACACTGGTGCGCAATCCTCTCAACTGGCTGCTGCTCATGATTCCGCTGGCGGCCGTGCTCCAGTCCACATCGGTGGGGCCGGCATGGACGTTGGCTGCCTCCGCCCTGGCCATGGTCCCGCTTGCCGGCCTGATCGGTGAGGCGACCGAGGCGCTGGCGTACCACACGGGCCCGCGCGTGGGCGGGCTGTTGAACGCCACCCTCGGAAACGCCGCCGAACTGATCATCTCGATCGTCGCCATTCGCGAAGGGCTGTTGGAACTGGTCAAGGCATCGATTACCGGCTCGATTCTGGGCAACCTGTTGTTCGTCCTCGGGCTGAGCATGTTCCTGGGGGGCATTCGCCATCGCGAGCAGACCTTCGACCGGCAGCGGGCCAGTGCAGACAGCATCCTGCTGATCCTGGCCGTGACCGCGCTGGCGATCCCTTCGTTGTTCAGCCAGGCGAGCGCCGGGATCCACAATCCAACCGCCGTGGAAGCCCTGAGCCTGGGTGTGGCCGGTCTGATGCTGCTGCTGTACGTCCTCGGGCTGGTCTACTCCTTCCGCAGTCAGAAGAGCCCGCTGAGCCGTCCATCCGCCGGCCCGGCCGTTCACCCCTCCAGCTGGACCGTCCGCACGGCATTGGGCATCCTGGTCCCGACGACGATCGGCGTGGTGTGGATGAGCGAGGTGCTTGTCCGGCAAGTCGAGCCGGTGGTTGTGAGCCTGGGGATTTCGGAGTTCTTCCTGGGCGTTATCCTGGTGCCGGTGGTCGGAAACATCGCCGAGCACCTGGTGGCCGTCACCGTGGCGATGAAGAACCAGATGAGCCTGAGCGTCGAAATCGCGATCGGGTCGAGCCTGCAGGTGGCGCTCTTCGTCGTTCCGTTCCTGGTGTTCTTCAGCCTGTTGGTGGGGAATCCGCTCTCGCTGGTCTTCAACAGCTTCGAGCTGGTCGCCCTGATCGGGGGCGTGCTTGATCACCGCCTTTGTGGCCGGTGACGGTGAGTCGAACTGGCTCGAAGGGGCCGAGCTGGTCGCGCTGTATTTGATCACCGCCCTGGCTTTCTTCTTTCTGCCATGAGACGTGCAGCGTGGAGACAGCGGCCGGGGTGCCTGTGGGCGTCGGCCGGAGCGGTCGGAGGTCTGATCGTGCTGGCGGCAGTCCTGGCCCTGACCGCAATCTCGCGCCGGGCGGCCGGAGCCTCGGTGTCGGCGCCGCCGGTCGTGACTGTGCTCCCCAGGCCCACGGCCACCGTCGCCGCGACGGTGGCGCCCACGCCGATGCCGACCGAAACTCCTCCGCCGGCTGCGCCCGATGGCGGGGACGGCGGCCCGATCGGGGTGGGGTCGATCGTCGCGGTCTACGGCACGGAGGGGGACGGACTTCGCCTGCGGGCCGCCCCGAGCACGACCGGCACGATCCAGATTCTTGCGGGCGAGAGCGAAGTCTTCACCGTCCAGGACGGGCCCGTGGAGGCGGACGGCCGCACGTGGTTCTACCTTGTCAGCCCCTCGGACGCGGCCCGCGCCGGATGGGCGGTGGCCGACTTCTTGCGCGTGGCCCAGTAGGCGGGTTGCCCGGCGCAAGCACCCGCGCTATCATCCGGCTTGAGGTTGGCGAAACGATGCGACCCCTTCACGTGGCCGCTTCGCGAACGCGGGGCGTGCTGAGCATCGATTGGGACGACGGGAGCCATTGCGAGCTTCCGCTGCGCGGTCTGCGCGCCGCATGCCCGTGCGCCGAGTGCCGCGGGGGGCATGCCGGCATGGGCGGGCCGGGATCTCCTGAGCTTCTCGATCAGCCGCTTCGGGATGGCTGGTCGGCGGAGCTGCAGTCGATCGAGGGCGTCGGTCACTACGCACTGCAGCCGATCTGGTCCGACGGTCACAGCTACGGGATCTACAGCTGGGAGTACTTGCGCCAGCTCTGCCCGGGTGGCGCCCCGGCAGCGAGCGGCGCATGAGCGAGCCTCTGGACGATGTCCTGACCTTCGCCGAGCGCGTCTACCTGCGCATGCAGGCCGAACAGCTCATCCGGCAGTGCCTGGACCGCGGCGACGATGCTCCCTTCGACGCGCTGCTCGAGAACCTGGTGCTGGCCGGTGCGTCCTCGCTCGGGGTCCTGCACGAGATCCATGAGGAGCTGCAAACCGCCAAGACCCATCTCGGACGCGAAGGGATGAACGTCCGTCAGGACCTGGTGCAGGCGCTGTCCGAATTCGGGGTTCAGCTCCCGCAATTGCTCTCCGCCGAAGCGCCGGACGCCTTCCGGCGGATCTGCAGCCAGGGCCTGCGTCATGAGGCTCGCCGTGCGGCGGCGCTGCGTCTGGAGGCGGACGACGAACGCCTGCTCCAGGAGATCTGCAGCGAGGCCGGCAACCGGGTGACCGGGATCGCCCGGCGGCTGAGCCTGTTAACCCGCATGGAGCGGCTGGTCATCGACTGGCAGGAGGGCCTGCTGTTCGAGGCTTTGCAGGGGCGCGAGACGGTGATCACTCCCCGCAGGCCGGCGATCCTACACTAGGGGCGTTTCGCCACCGTTCGGATCATCAAGCGGCTCCCGAGCTGGGAGCCGCTTCTTCGTTGCTGCGATTGTCCGATCCGGGCTTAGAGGTAGTCCTTGAGGTTGTGTTCGACGGCATAGGCGGCGGCCTCGGCCCGATTGCGGACGTTCAGCTTCGAGAGGATCGAGCTGACGTAGTTCCGCACCGTGCCTTCGCCGAGGTAGAGCATCTCGGCGATCTGCCGATTGGTGCGTCCTTCCGAGACCAACTGCAGGACATGCATCTCCTGCTGGGTGAGGTCGGCGAAGGCCGAGGCCTCCTCTTCGCGAGCCGCCTTGCGGACTTCCTGGAAGACACGCTGCGTGACGGCCGGGTCGAGCAGCGCTTCGCCGCGCCCGACGGCCTCGATCGCACGCACCAGGTCGTCCCCGCCGATCTGCTTGAGCACATACCCTGCGGCGCCGGCGCGGATGGCGGAGAACAGCATCTCATCCTCGGCATACGAGGTGAGCATGATGACCTTGGCATTGGGGAACTGGCTGGTGATCTCCTGGCAGGCCTCGATGCCCGGATCCGCCCTTGAGCCGGATGTCCATGACCACCACGTCGGGCTTGTGCGTGCGCGTCTTCTCGACCGCGTCGCGCGCCGTGGCGGCCTCGGCCACGACCTCGAAATTCGGGTGCTGCTCCAGCAGGGAGCGCAGGCCCAGGCGGACGACCTCGTGATCATCGACGAGCAGAATGCGCTGACGAGCCATACCGTGACCTCAGGTTGAATGCATTCTAATCCAGAGCCCCGTGCGGCCACAAGGAACGACAGCGCACGTCCCGGCGATGCGAGCGGCAAGGCGGGACGTTCACGCGCAAGCCGAGGCCGACTACGCGGGCCTTGACCGTAATGGTCTTGGGCATGACCTCTTCGGCCTTCGGGAGTCGGAGCGTCAGGATCCCGTTCTCGAACTGGGCATCGGCCTTGTCGGCCACGACGGCGGTCGGCAGCCCGATGGAGCGGGTGAAGCTTCCGTAGCGCCGTTCCTTGATCGTGGTACTGCGCCCCGTCAACGTCCTCTTCCGTCTGCGCTTCGCCGCGCAGCGTGAGGACATCGCCGGTGATCGAGATGTTCATGTCCTTGGTGCTGACGCCTGGCAGGGACGCTCTGGACGACCACTTCGTCGGCCGTCTGGTACAGGTCGATGGCCGGTGATCCCAGGCTCGAACGGGTAGCCCGGGCTGGCCGACGGTCTCGTCGAACAGCCGGTCCATGGCAGTCCGGAAGCTCATCAGGTCGCGGAACGGATCGAGACGCACGAGGCTGGCCATGGCTGGCACCTCCTGAATCGTGAGAATCCATGCACTCGATACGCCGTGGATCGACTGCCGGGCGTAAGCCGAACGTCAGAATGGCGTTAGCGGGCGGAGACTATGCGCGGGCAGGGGAGGCCGGGGGGCGGCGGAAATCGATGAAGCGGTAGCCGACGCCGCGCTCGGTCAGAATGTACTGCGGGTCGGACGGGTCTTTCTCGAGTTTCTGGCGCAGGTAGTTGATGTACAGCCGAAGGTAATGGGTCTCGTCGCGGTACTCATACCCCCAGACCTTGGCCAGGAGCTGGTCGTGGGGGACGACCCAGCCGGCGTTCTGCACCAGGTGGTAGAGCAGTTTGAATTCGGTGGGGCGCAGGCGGACGAGCGCGCCGTCCACCCAGACCTCCCGGCGGTCGAAATCCAGCTTCAGGCGTTGATCAACTTCGATCGCCTCGTGGGCCGCCGGGGCCGCGGCTTCCGTTCGGCGCAGGACCGCTCGCACCCGGCTGACGAGCTCGCGCGGGCTGAAAGGCTTGGTGATGTAGTCGTCGGCGCCGAGTTCCAGGCCCCGCACCCGATCGTCCTCCTCGCCTTTGGCCGTCAGCATGATCACCGGGACGGAGGAGATCTCCCGGATCAGGCGCAGCGTCTCGAACCCGTCCAGGTCGGGCATCATGACGTCCAACAGGATCAGGTCTGGCAGGCGATCGCGAAGCTGCTCCAGCGCCCGCGCTCCGGAAGGCGCTTCAAACACCTGGAATCCGTCGTGCTCGAGGTTGAGCCGGATGAAGTGGATGATCCGCGGCTCGTCGTCGACGATCAGAATGCGGTGTTCGCGCGACGGCGAGTCGGGCATCTCACTCGCGGACTGGGCCGATGAGGGATTCCTCTTCGGCGGTGGGCATGATCTCGATGAAGTTGACGCGGTGCATCGGCCAGACGACGGTCACGACGTTGCCCTGCAGGTAAGCCAGGTCCTTGCCGTCGCGCTTGCGCGGGTTGTTGAGCGTGATGCTGACGTCCGTCGGGGCGGGCAGGTCCTCGACTTCCCCGACGACCGCGTCTTCGCCGCCCAAATGGACGAGCACTGTGATCGGCATGGCCTACCTCTCCGAGCGGAAGCGCGAGATCAGCTGTGTGCGCAGCCGCCCGAGTTGAACGATATCGCCGTGGTGGACGGGCGCCGGCCGTTGGGGTTCCAGCGCCTTGCCGTTGATCAACGTCCCGTTGGCGCTGTCCAGGTCGACGATGAAGATGCCATCCGGTTCCAGCCGCACCTCGGCATGGAGGCGAGAGACCCCCTGCTCGTAGGCGTCATGGCTGTGCAGGTCAACGTCCGGAATCACGGCTTGCCCCTCGACCGAGCGTCCGATGGTGTAGTTGTCGCGGCCGAGGAGGGACAGGATCTCCCCGCTGCCGACCAGCCGCAGGCCCAGGATGGCGCCGAACTCGAGCTCCGGCCCCTCGGGCGGGGCGGGCTTGGTGGCATTCGCCTCTCGATCGATCCGATCGCGCGAGATCGAAACCGTGGGCACCGGCGAAACGGACATCAGGCGTGTGCCGCACTCGGTGCAGTACAGGGTGCCGACGAACTCCTGATGTTTGCACGACGGGCATTCGATCATCCGCCGCCTGCCTTGGCGGGCAGCAGCAGCAGGGCCCGCGTCCCGTACTTGAGGACCTTCTCGCCTTCGATCGAAAGCCGGCGCGTGTGGGTCAGCCGTTCGGCTTCGCTCAGGGCCGCCTTGGCCAGATCGCGATCGCCCGCCGCCAGCAGATGGGTGGCCAGCGTCTCCAGCCGGCGGGCGGCCTGCGACGTCTGGCCGAGCTCGGCCTCGTGGCGCGCCTTCTCCTGCATGCGGTAGAGCCCGACGACGTTCAGGGCCGCCACCATATCCGTCGGCGGCGGATCAGCATCCGGCTGCTTGGACGAGGCGATGCGCACATCGGCCGGGAGGCTGCTGCTGTCGCTCGAGCCGCCGAGAATGTCGCCGCTGATGGTGAAGTGGGCCAGCGTCAGCTCGTCGACCTGGCCGATCGGATGAACGACCATCTCGAGCAGCACGCGGATGCGCCCCTGCCGCGCCAGATTGCCCAGCACCAGGGGCAGGCTGTCGCCGAGCGGCATCGGGTCCGGCATCAGGCGGAACGCCGAGCGCAGGTCGACCTGCTGCGCCAGGGAGCCATCCAGCCGCACGCGGCTGGCGACCACCTGGCTCAGGCCGTCGAAGATGCGCTGCAGCAAGCCGGTGATGACCTTGGGCGTGTCGAGGAAGATGACGTTTCCGCCGCTGCGGCTGGCCAGATCGTCCAGCAGGCGATCGCTCCAATCGGCGCCGATGCCGACGCCGTTGATGGTGATCCCCTGTTCGGAGGCTCGGTCGGCCAGGCTCAGGCACAACTCCTCGTCGCCGTACGTGCGCCCGTCGGTGAGCAGCACCAGATGGCTGACGCCGTCGCGCGAGAAGTTGCGCTGCAGTTCCTCCAGGCCGGTCTGCAGGCCCTGGCCGATCTCGGTCCCGCCTCCGGCCTGCAGCAGGCTGAGGCGGGCGCGTGCCGTCGCCAGGTCCTTCGCCTGGTCGGGCGAGACGATCACCTCGGCGCGGTCGCTGAAGGCCACCACCGAGGCGGAGTCCTCAGGCGCCATGTCCTTCAGGATGGTCAGCGCCGCCGAGCGCACCTGGTCGAGACGCTGGCCGCGCATCGACGTCGACCGGTCAATCACGATGGAGAGATTGATCGGCGGGCGGGACTCCGGCATGGCCTCGGACGGTGTGATGTCGACCAGCAGGTAGTGCACCTGGGGTTCGTCGAGCTGCAGGAGAGTTCGCCGGCTCTGCTGGATATCGCAGCGGAAGCTGGAGCGGGCCGCCAGATCGGCCTCCGAGGACGCCAGGCGCGCATCGTAGGCGGCGCGCTGTTCCTCGTTGTTCAGGATTTCGTAGGCTTTGTTGACCGAGATGAAGAGTTCGGTGTCGCCGGGCCGGTTGGCGCGATCGGGGTGCAGACGCAGAGCCGCCTCGCGGTAGGCGCGGCGCAACTGCTCCACGCTTGCATTGCGCGGGACCCCCAGCAGCGCGTAATAGTCGGGTTCGCCCGGCAAGGTTGCCTCGTCGGCCTATTCGGCTGGGAAGTAGATCAAGACGGCGGAGATGTTATCCGGCCCACCGGCGGCGTTGGCGGCATCGATCAGGTGCTCGCAGGCCAACTGCGGCGTGTCGGCTGCGTGCACCAGGCGCTTGATCTCCTGGTCCGGGACCACCCCCCAAAGGCCATCCGAGCACAACAGCAGGTGCGCATCCCTCGGGATCGGCAGGGTGAAGACATCCACTTCGAGGTTTGCACCCTGGCCGATGGCCCGGTAGAGCACGTTGCGCTGGGGGTGGACCTCGGCTTCTTCCGGCCGCAGTTGCCCGAGTTCCTCCAGCCTCTTGACCAGCGAGTGGTCGCGGGTGATCGGTCGCGACCTCGTCGTCCCGGATGACGTACGCACGGCTGTCGCCCACGTGCCCCACGGTCACCTGATGCCCGAGGTGCAGGACGGCGGTCAAGGTCGTTCCGCCGCCCGGGACACGATCGACGACGGCTTGATTGGCTTCTTCGAGGGCCATGCGCATCAGGTCCTGCAGCGGGACGACGTCGGAGGCTGGATCGATGGCCAGGAGCTGCAGGATCGAATCCTCGCACAGGCGGCGGGCGACGGCGCGGACCGAGACGGCGCTGGCGACTTCGCCCGAGCGATGCCCGCCCATCCCGTCGGCCACGATGTACAACCCGAATTCGGGCAGAGTCTCCAGCCCGGCGGCGTTCCCCTGCAGGACGAACAGCGAGTCCTCGTTGTGCGTCCGCTCGATGCCGGTCGACTGCGCCATGCCCACCACAATCCGTCCCTGCAAGGGCGTGATCATCGCGTGCCCCACCGTCGTGGGATCCAGCGGCGCGGTCTTGACCCCGTCGGGGGTCGGGGCGGGCTTCTTCTTGCCGAAGATGCGATTGAACAGGTCCATGTCCGTCCTAGAGCGGGCCCTCGGTCGTCAGGTCAGCAAGGCATAGACGTGATGATCGGTAGAGCCAAAGTAGATGGAACCGTCGGCGATTGTCGGCGTGCCCGTGATCGGCCCGCCGGTGCGGTACGCCCATCGTTTGCGGCCGGAGCGCAGGTCGAGGCAGTACATCGAGCCGTCCACCGACCCGCAGAAGACCGAGTCCTCCTGCACGACCGGCGACCCCGTGACCTGGTGCTCGGTCTGGAAACGCCAGACCTCGCGATTGTTGCGGACGTCGATGGCGTAGACATTGCCATCGGCGCAGCCCGTAAAGAGTTTGCCCTCGGCGTAGGCCGGGGAGGAAATCGTCGGCCGGCCCATGCGGAAGCGCCAGATCTGGTAGCCGCCCTCCGCCTCGAGCGCATACAGCGTCCAGTCCATCGAGCCGAAGTACAGGATGCCCTCCACCATGATCGGCGAGGACGAGACCGCCCGCTTGGCCCGGAAACGCCACTTGATCTCCCCGCGGAAATCCACGCAGTAGAAATCGCCGGTTTCGCAGCCGAAGTACACGCGCTCGTCGACGACCAGCGGCGACGAGCGCACCGGCCCGGCGGCCTCGGCGCGCCAGGCGCGGCGGCCGTTCATCATGTTGATCACGTGCAGGTGCCCGTCGTCGCAGCCGACGAACACGTAGCCCTCGTAGAGCGTCGGCGAGGAGCGGATCGGCCCCTCCGCCAGGTAGGTCCAGACGAGCTTGCCCTGATCGGCCGTCACCGCGTGCAGGCGGTGATCCTCGGAGGCGACGTAGATGATGTCCTCGTGCGCCGCCGGACGCGTGGGGATCCCGCCCTCGGTCGGGTATTTCCAGAGGAAGGTGCCGCGCTTGGCGTCCAGGGCGTACAGGTTGTTGTCGTAGCAGCCGACGTACAGGATGCCGCGATGGACGACCGGGGAGCCGCGGATCTCATCCTCGCATTCGAAGGACCACAACTCCTGCACGTCCGAAGGGAGTTTGAGGGCCGTCGATTTCTGGGGCGAGACCAGGATGCCGGTCTGCTTGGCGGCCGCCAGGAGGGCCGACTTGAACGACTCGGACGAGGCGAAGCGCTCCTTCGGGTCGTAGGCCAGCGCGGCATTGACGACCAACTCCAGCTCGGGAGAGATGTGCGGGTTGATCTGACGCACCGGCCGCTCGGAGAAGGAGAAGGGCGGCTCGGCACGCGGGTCTCGGCGGGTCAGCAGGTGATGCAGCGTGGCGCCCAGGGCATAGATGTCGCCGGCCGGGGAGGCCTCGCCGCGATACTGTTCGGGCGGCGAGTAGCCTTCGGTGCCGATCATCGTGCCCTTCTGGCCGGGCTGGAAGACGCGGGCGATGCCGAAGTCGATCAGCCGGATGTGCGCGTGCTGATCGATCATGATGTTGGACGGCTTCATATCCCGGAAGATGACCGGCTGCGGCTGATGGCCGTGAAGGTAGGTCAGCACGTCGCACAGCTCGACGGCCCAGGTGATGACTTTCTCTTCGGAGAGAAACTCGTCCGTGTCGTGCAGCAGTCGCTCGAGGTCGCGGCCCTCGATGAACTCCATCACCAGGTAGGAGCTGGCCTCCTGGGTGAAGTAGTCGTAGATGCGCGGAATGGCCGGATGCGAGAGCGTGGCCAGCAGGTCGGCTTCGCGTTCGAAGTTGCGCACGACCATCTCGTACATGGTCGGGTCGGCGGCCATGTTGATCATCTCTTTGACCGCCACGAGCTTGGTGACGTTGGGGAAGTGCAGGTCACGGCCTTTGTAGACCGAGCTCATCCCGCCGGACCCGAGCACACCAAGGACCAGATAGCGATCCTGCAAGGTGACGCCGGGCTGGAGCAGGCCTAGCTGGTCGGTCTCACCCGTCTTGTTGGGTAAGGCTCGTGTGGTGCGGCGCATACGGACCCCGGTGTGATGCCGGTTGACAGGTGGATATTGGGCGGATTATAGCATGAGTGACCGCACGGGCTGCTCTGGCTGAGAGCGCAAGCGGGGGGAAGGAGCCGTGTGCCGGATCAGCTCTGCCGGCCCAGCATCTGGCGGGACAGGCTTCCGATCAGAGAGGCCGCCGGCTCGGTGGGGTGTGCCTCGGCCAGGGATCCGAGCGCGCGCCCGGTGTGGTCGGCGGCGGCCGCCTGCGTCGCCGCCAGGGCACCGCAATCCTCCAGCTCGCGCCGCATGGCTGCCAGCCCGTCTGGTTCACTGCCGGCCGAGCGCCACAGGGCCCGGAAAGCATCCGACCGTTCCAACCCCAGAAGAGTGGGGAGGGTCTTCTTGCGGCACACCAGATCGTCACCCGAAGGCTTGCCGGTCACGGCTGGATCGCCCCAGATCCCGAGGATGTCATCCTGCATCTGGAAGGCCAGGCCCAGGTGCCGGCCGAATCGCTCCAGCTGCTCGGCCCTCTGCGAGCCGGCTCCGGCGACGGTCGCTCCAATGGACGCCGCAGCGCTCAGCAAGGCGGCGGTCTTGCCCTCGACCATCTCCAGATATGCCGGTTCGTGGATCTCATCCCGAGTCTCGAAGGCGATGTCGAGGTGCTGGCCCTGGGTCAGCGACAGGCAGGCTCGGTCCAGGCGCTCCTGCGCGGCCAGGACGGCGGGGGCAGGCAATCCGGTCCCGAGCAGCCGAAGAAGGGAGAGCCGCGCCAGGGCGAACAGGGCGTCGCCGGTGTTGAGCGCCTGGGGTACGCCCCAGCTTGCCCACATCGTCGGGCGACCCCGGCGGGTGGCACTCTGGTCCTCAATGTCATCGTGGACCAGCGAGAAGTTGTGGATCAATTCCACGGCGGACGCCGCCGGGAGGGCGGTGTGCCAATCGCCGCCGCAGGCCTGGCAAGAGAGCACGGTGAGCAACGGGCGGACGCGCTTACCGCGCCCGGCGCCATCGCCGGCCCAGCCGTGGTGATATGCGACCATGGCGATCAGCTCGGCATACGTTCCCGACTCGAACGGGAGCGCGGCACGCCGCAGGTCGTCCTCGATGGCTCCGAGGTACGCGTCGTAAGGGGAGGCCGGCGGGGTTACGTGTCCGCCCACAGCTCGGCCAGGCGCAACGCATCCAGGTTGGCGCATCCGGAGGCGAACATGGCGACGCGCAGTTGCGCCACGGTGAGAGTGATCCGGTCGTGGACCGCCTGCGAGGACACCGAGGCGGCCTTCAAGAACGGCCCGGCCATCCCGCCGAGCGCCGCGCCGAGGGCGATGCACTTGGCCAGATCGACGCCCGTTCGCAGCCCGCCCGATGCAATGACGGGGACACCGGGCAGGGCGCGGTGCACGTCCTGCAATGCGGTGGCGGTTGGGATGCCCCAATCCAGGAACGCGGCCGCCAGCTCGGCCTGCTGCGGTGTCCGGGCGCGGTGCATTTCCACCTGCGTCCACGAGGTCCCGCCGGCCCCGGCAACATCGATCACCGACACGCCGGCTTCGACCAGCCGTCGGGCGACGGCGGCCGAGATCCCCCAGCCGACCTCCTTGACGATCACCGGGACGGGCAGGGCGCGGCAGACGGCTTCGATGCCGGGGAGCAGACCGGCGAAGCGCGTGTCGCCCTCCGGCTCGACGGCCTCCTGCAGCGGATTCAGATGAAGGACCAGTGCATCGGCCGAGGCCATCTCGACGGCGCGCAGGCATTCGGCCGCGCCGTAGCCGTAGTTGAGTTGAACCGCGCCGAGGTTGGCGAAGAGCAGGATGTCCGGAGCGACCTTGCGAACCTGGAAGCTGTGCTCCCAGCGCGCGTCCTCCAGCGCCACCCGTTGTGACCCGAGCCCCATCGCGATCCGGCCCGCCTGGGCGGCCTCGGCCAACGCCAGGTTGATTCGACTCGCCTGGTCGGTTCCGCCGGTCATCGAGGAAATGAGCAAGGGCGCCGCCAGGCGCTTGCCGAGAAAGGCGCAGCCGGTATCGACATCGGGCAGGTTCAACTCGGGCAGGGCCTGGTGGACAAAGTGCAGCCGCTCGAAGCCGCTGGGCAGGCCGCTGCGCACGTCCTCCTCCAGGTTGACGCGGATGTGGTCGGCCTTCCGGGAGGGGGTGTCCGTAACTTCGGTCATGCGCTGGGGTTCAAGAGACAGAGTTGCATCTTACCAGCCGCAAACAGGCGTGTCAACTTGCGGCATGGGCAGACAGGCCGTAGAATAGCGGTGTTGCCCAGGAACCATGGAGAGGAGGCTGTCACATGGCCGGAACGTATGATGAGGTGAAGAAGATCATCGTGGAGCTGCTGGGCGTGGACGAGGCCAAGGTCGCGCCCGAGGCTCGGTTCCGCGAGGATCTCGAGGCCGATTCGCTGGACCTGGTGGAGCTGATCATGGCCTTCGAGGAGAAGTTCGGCGGGGAGATCTCCGACGAGGACGCCCAGAAGATCACCACCGTCGGTGAAGCGGTCACGTACCTCGACTCGCATCACAAGTAGTCTGCTTCCGCCGCCTGACCGATCCGGGCCGGGACACTCCCGGCCCGTTTGCATTCCCGCGTGTTCCGGCTTCCGTCGAAGGTGTTCAGTGCCGGACCGCCGAGCGGCGCGAGCGTCGGGCCGGCGGCCTGGCCGGGCGGGCCTTGCGGGCGAGGGTCTGGAGCTGGCGCTCCTCCACCTGCTGGGTGCGCAAGTACTTGTCCATGAACTCCGATCGACGCAGCCGAAGCGCGAGGGGGGCGACCATGCCAACATCGTCCGGAGTGGCGATGGGTCGGCCGTCGGCGACGGCGTGGGCGCGGGCGGCCTCGAAGAGTGTGATTTCCGCCCGCAGCGAGTTCGATCCCCAGCTCCTCGATCATCCGCAGGCCGAATGCTTCCGCCGGTGTCGACAGGCGCACGTCGGGCAATAGCCTGCGGGCGTCGATCAGCTCGAGCCGGACGGCTTCCGTCTCCTCGGCGTAGTCTTGCAGCACGGACCGCGGGTTGCCGCGGAACCCGACCGAGCGCCGATAGGCTTCCAGGCGGTCGGTCTTCTTCTCCAGGCCGCGCACGATGACCCGCAGGCCGAATCGATCGAGGATCTGCGGGCGGAGCCGGCCCTCCTCGGGGTTCATCGAGCCCACCAATGCGAAACGGGCGCGGTAGGTGGCGGATACCGCGCCGCGCTGGACGAGGAAGATCCCCTGCGCCGCCGCATCGAGGATGGCGTCGACGATTTCGTCCCCCAACAGATTGACTTCGTCGACGTACAGCAGGTTCTGATCGGCGCGGGCCAGCAGGCCGCGGGTCAGGCGCAGGCGGCTGTGGACTGCGGCGCGTTCGTCGAGCCCGCCGACGACGTCCTCGAGCCGGGCGTTGAGCGGAAGTTCGACCAGCTGGACGCGGTCCTGGTAGGTGAGGGGCTCGCCCGCGGCGTACTTCCGAGCGCACTCCGGGCAGATGGCGTCGATCCCGCCGGTCTCCACGTCCTCCGGCAGACAGCCATAGGTACAGCGGCTGCGGTGGACGTCGGGCATCACGTCGACCAGGCTGCGAACGGCGGTGGTCTTGCCCGTGCCGCGCGGGCCGACCAGCAGTACGCCGCCGATCACGGGGTTGATCAGCGTGAGCAGGAGCGCGAGCTTCATCTCTTCCTGGCCGACGATCCCCAGGAACGGGAAGACCAGGCGCTCGGCCAGGCCGAAGTCACCGGGAGCGGGCGCCTGGAGGAAACGACGAGCGCTGGATCGTTCGAGCAGTTCGGTGAGGGACCGGACGGGCTCAGTCATGCGTCCCCCCTTGGCCGGGTCGCCGCGCGGCGCGGATCAGTCGACGTCCTCTTTCAACTCGCCGGTGTCGGTCGTGTGGAGCCGTTCCGGCTCTTCCAGGAGGACGTCGACGTTCTCGAAGGGCAGGTCGGCCATCATCGGGGGGAGCGGGACGGTCGCCGGCGGGCGGATGCGCTCGGGGGCCACCGGAGGGGTCTTGCGCGGCAGCGGCTGGTCGTAGGTGCGCCGGCGCAGGACGCGCGGGTCGGGCGTCAGCCAGCCGACGTACAGCCCGTCGACATCATAGACCTGCCGATCGGGTGTCACCCAGCCGACCCACTCCCCGACTGTGTTGAACACGAATGGGAAGACCATCAGGGCCGACCAATCGCCCTTGGTGGTGTAGATCGGGATTGCCTTGCCTTTGGGGATCCGCGCCATGCCGTGCTCCGTGCTCCTGCTCGACGAACCGGATTATACCGACCTGCGCCCTGAGCCGATAGAGGCGGCTAGCTCACGTCACTGTACGTCCACAATCGATTGACGGCGAAGTTCCAGAACAAGACGATGATGACGGCCAGGGCGAGGGCCATGTTCGAGCCGGCCACCGGAGGGCTCAGCCGAGCGACGACCCCGGCCAGCGGCCCGGGAAGGGCCTGCAGGATCGGGAGCCAGGTCCCTGCCAGCCGGGTCATCGGGGCCTCGGTCAGCGCGAACACCGGTGTACGGATCAGCAGCCCGGCCAGATTGACGGCGGCAAATTGGACGGCCTGCGCGGCGATAGGCTTGGATCGCGAATCCGGGTAGACCCACAACCGGTTCCAGATGAAGTTGCTGGTTACCGCGGCGGAGAAGGACACCACGCTTGCCGCCACCGACCACAGGCCGAGGAGCGTGGCGAGCAGGTTGAAGGATCCGAAATCGACGACGGCGCCGATCGTCCCGACGACGCCGAACTTGAAGAACCGCGTCAGCTCGCGGCGGGCTCGGGACGCATCCGGGATCACAGTCGGGCGCGGAAGTCTTCGATCGTCCGGCGCAGTCCGGGTTCGAGATCGGTCTTGGGTTCCCACTCCAGCCATTCATGGGCGCGGCGGATATCCGGCTGGCGGCGCTGCGGATCGGCCGGGGCGCGGTGCTCCGGCAGGAAGGTCAGCCCCGCTGGATTGCCGGTGAGGCGGTTGACCGCCTCGGCCAGCTGGCGAATGGTCATCTCCACCGGATTGCCGAGGTTGACGGGCAAGTGGACATCGGCCATCAGGCAGCGGAACAGGCCGTCGACCAGGTCGTCGACGTAGCAGAAGCTCCGGGTCTGAAGGCCCTCACCGTAGATGGTCAGGGGCTCGCGGTTGAGCGCCTGGCAGATGAAGTTCGGCACGACGCGTCCGTCGTCGAGGCGCATGCGCGGGCCGTAGGTGTTGAAGATCCGGATGATGCGCGTGTCCAGTCCGTGGTAACGATGGTAGGCCATGGTGATCGACTCGGCGAAACGCTTGGCCTCATCGTAGACCGAGCGCGGGCCGACCGGGTCCACGTTCCCACAGTAGTCTTCGGGCTGAGGGTGTACCTCGGGGTCGCCGTACACCTCCGAGGTCGAGGCCAGCAGGAAGCGCGCCTTGTGTGCACGGGCGACGCCCAGAGCATTGTGCGTCCCGAGTGCGCCGACCTTGAGCGTCTGGATCGGCAGCTGCGGGTAGCCGTAGGGCGAGGCGGGATTGGGGCTGGCGGGCGAGGCGAGATGCAGGACGACATCGATCTTGCCGGGAATGAAGATGAAGTTCGAGACGTCGTGTTTGTAGAAGGCGAAGTCCGCTCGTCCCGCCAGATGGGCGATGTTGTCCAGGCTTCCGGTCACCAGATTGTCGACCACGACGACCTGATGACCCTCCTGGAGCAGCCGGTCGCAGACGTGGGATCCGATGAACCCGGCGCCGCCGGTCACGAGCACGCGCATGCTGTCCTCCTCATCGATCCGCTCCAGGCGGGATGCCGCGCAGGGCTGGCCTCGAGCAGCAGGAGATGGAGACGCGCGCCGAGGACCGGCACTACCGCTTCCAATCGACGGCCAGCGTTTGACCATCGCCGGTGAGCCTCTGGCCCACTCCGGTCGAAGCATCCACGATCCACACATCACCCCGGTAGATCAATCCAAGCCGCGAAGCGTCCGGCGACCAGACGACGGGTTGGGGGGAAAGGCCGACCTCGCCGCTGACCGGGAACAACACAGTCTGGTTGCTTCCATCGCGGTCGAGCACTACGAGTTGATAGGTACTGGTCTGGCTTTCCAAGGGTGCCAGCGCCTGAAGGAATGCAAGCCGGTAGGCAATCTCGCCGCCTGGCAATTGCTGCGCCGGCGAGACCGACGGGTATGCGAACATGCCCGTGCGTTGAGCGAGCTTGAGGATCGGCCCGCCGCGGCCGGGTTGCGCGGCGAGGTCGAAGGCCGGGGAGGCGGCCGGGCCCTTCGAGCCCGGTTGGCGGGCCGTGCTCCACGAAATACAGCGTGCGCCCGTCCTGTCCCCACGCAACGCCGGGGACCCAGGCCCAGTCCCCGAGGGTCTGATACGGGGTCATGTCCACGGCCGGTTCGAGTGCCGCATCTTCCAGGTCCACGATCCCGATGCCATCCGGCCTGGCGTAGGCCAGCCGCGTACCATCCGTCGACCAGGCAAAGGTCGTCCCCCACCAGCCGTAGGGGCCGCCCGAGCTGGCATCCAGGACGCGCTCGATGTCGACCACCGTACCGGAGGAGGCGAAGGTGAGGATGACCAGATCGTTGTTGGCCTGCCATCCCGGCGAGCCGGCGCTGGCCTCGGAGGTTGAATACGCCACGCGGTAGGCCTCCCCGGCGGCGGGAGAGAAATCGGCGAAGTGGATGATGTTGTCCGCACCCAGGTCGATGGGCGTCGGATCCGGGTCGGACAGCACCACTGCTCGCAGGCTGTTGATGACGGCTGGATCATCCTCCGGTCCCTCAACGGTGTACAGCAGGAGCTTCCCGTCGGGTGAGAGCTTGAAGACGCGGCCGTCCAGCTTCTCGTCAAGGAGGACCGGTCGGCGGTTCCCGCTGTCGCCGCTCATCACCCAGGCCGTCGATCCGGAGAGGTAGGCGAGGGTTCCCTCGACGGGGACAGGGCTGAAGGCCGTCTGTGCCCCGACCATGATGATCTCAGGGACCGGGGAATTCTGGATCGTGGTCTTGACCGGAGTGCGCGAGATCTCCGCACCTTCTTCTTCCAGGATGCGGTACGTGGTTTCCTGCGCGCCGTTGACGCCCGGCTGCAGCAGGCGCGTCTCGCCTTCCGGCAGGGCCTCATTGCGGATCGTCTGGCGCTCGAAGGGCAAGGTCTCGGTCTCCACCTCGAAGCGCTCGACGACGCGCGTGATCCGCACAACCGCGTCCTGGGTGAGAACGGTGAACACGGGTGGATCGACGCGGTCCAGTTCGCCCAGACGTACTCCGGCTGACGCCAGTGCCTGTTGGATGGTCGAGCCGGAGGCGACGGTGTAGGTCGGTTGTCCCGCCGTCCGCTTCGACCTGCAGCTCGATGTCGGCGGCGGTCGCCTGCGGGGCGGCGCAAGCGGACACCCATCCGGCCAGCACGAGCAGGGCGGCGAGGCGCACGGCGCGGGATAAGACTGCCGCAGTTTGCTGGGCGTGTGGCCGGCTGGTATAATCGCCCATCGTGACCTAGCGCAGAACGCCGACCAGGGCGAGTTCGCCACCATCGATGGCGATGGAAGTGACCCGCAGGCCGGTGGCCAGCGAGCCAAGGGACCCGGCGAAGGCTTCGGTGATCAGCGCCGAGAGACTGTCCTTGACGCCGTCCGGCATGGGCACCGGCCCCAGGTCGGCCGAGGTGAGTTCGAAAGCCAGCGTGCCGTCGGGGTTGACCACGGGCGAGATCGAGAACAAGACCGTACCTTCAAATGGACCCTGCTGCACGCGGCCATAGATCTGGAGCTGACCCTGTTGCAGGTAGACCTGCGGGTCACGCAACACGGGGGTGTCGCTCTCGGCCAGACGTGCCGCCAGGCGCGAAGTGAGTTGCGATTCAGTGATCAGCAAGCGCACTTCGCCGGTGGAGGGAAACGCCGCGGCGGCGCTCTTCCAGGCATCCAGGATCTCCTGCGCCGCCATCTCCGAGGTGGGGATCGGCGCTCCGGGGGCGGCCGGGCCGCCAAGGTCCATCGTGCAGGCGAGCGTGCTGAACGCAAGTGTCAGCGCCGCACAGGCAATTCGCCATCCCAATTGAGCAAACCGCGTTGAACGATTCACCTGCGATCACTCCCCAGGACGAACCTGCGGGGGATTATAGCACGGGGCCCCGCCTCGCCTCGACGGACGACGGCGCGCTGTCGCTGCGTTCGCGCCTGGAGGCCTTGCTGTTCGTCTCCTCCGGCCCCGTGGACGCCGCCCATCTGGCGGCGGCGCTCGGCGTTTCCACGAAAGACGTGGAGCGAGCACTCGAGGACCTGCGGCTGGACACGCAAAACCGCGGCGTGCGACTTCAGCGCCACCGTGCCGGCTATCAACTGACCTCGGCACCTCAAGCCGCGGCGGACGTGGAACGACTGCTCAACCTGGAGACGACCTCGCGCCTGACGCGGGCGGCGCTCGAAGTGCTGGCGATCATCGCCTACGAGCAGCCGGTCACCCGACCGCACATCGATTCGATCCGCGGGGTGAACTCGGACAGTGCCCTGCAAACCCTGCTGCGTTACGGCTTGATCGAAGAGACCGGTCGAAGCGAAGGCCCCGGGCGGCCGATCCTGTATGCCTCCACCTCCGAGTTCCTGCAGCACTTCGGCCTGGGTTCGCTGGAACAAATGCCACCCCTGGCTCCGGTGCAGATGCCGCCCGAGCCGGGGGCGGACCTCCAACGGGAGGAGGCGTGACCGTCCGGCTGCAGAAGGTCCTTGCCGCGGCGGGCCTCGGCTCACGTCGGGCCTGCGAGGAACTCATCCGCGAAGGGCGCGTGACGGTCGACGGACGGACGGCCACGATCGGCATGTCGGTCGATCCTGCTCTGCAGGTCGTCCGCCTGGACGGTGCCCGCGTGAAGGCGGCTGTCGCACCGGTATACATCGCCGCGTACAAACCGGTTGGCGTGCTGACCTCGTCGGCCTCGCAGGGCGGAAAGCCGACGATCCTGGACATCGTTCAGGTGCCGGAGCGTGTCTTTCCGGTCGGACGACTCGATGTGGACAGCGAGGGGCTGCTCCTGCTGACGAATGACGGGGACCTGGCGATGGCGCTGACGCACCCGAGATTCGGCCACGAGAAGGAATACCGTGTTCTGCTCGACGCCCGGCCCACCGGAGAGCAGCTGGATCGCTGGCGGTCCGGCGTCCGCTTGTCCGACGGCACGCGGGCCCTGGCGGCCTCGGTGCTGCTGGAGACCAAGGGCGCATGGGTACACGTCGTGATGCGCCAGGGGCGCAAGCGTCAGATTCGGGACACAGCCTCGCTGCTGGGACTGCGGGTACGCAGGCTGATCCGGACCCGGATTGCCAGCTTGCGTGTCGGGGAGCTGCGACCGGGCGAATGGCGCACGCTGAAGGCGGATGAGATCCGTGCACTGAAGCAGGGCGCCGCGGCGGGCGGGGCGAAACCCGGGGTCGCGCGTCGATCGAATCACGGGCGGGGTATGGAGGAACGCGGATGACGGTCACCAACGCACAGGAGCCGGCCTCGGAAGGCGGGTGGTTGGAGAGGGTCCTGGCAACCGCCGTATCGGTTCGCCGGGAAGCGATTGTCCTGGCCGTCCTGATCGCCCTGGCGGTCGGCTCACGCTTCTACGACGTCGGCACGCGGGTCATGAGCCATGACGAGACGACGCATGTGTACTACTCGTGGAATCTGTTCCGGGGGAGCGGTTTCCAGCACAACCCGCTGATGCACGGCCCGATGCAGTTCCACCTGTGGGCGCTGTCGTACTTCCTCTTCGGGGACAACGACACCGCGGCGCGCATTCCGACGTCGGTGATGGGCGTGGCGGCGGTGGCCCTGACGTGGGTCTTCCGGCGTTGGCTGGGCCGCACCGGCTCGCTGGTGGCCGGGGCGCTGATGCTGATCTCGCCCTACATGCTCTTCTACTCGCGCTACACGCGCGAGGACCCGTTCGTCATCCCCGAAGCGCTGCTCATGTTCTGGGCCGTGTTCAGCTACTTCGAGACGCGTAAGTCGAGGTGGCTGTACCTGCTGGCCGTCTCGCTCGTGCTGCACTTCGCCACGAAGGAGACGGCCTTCATCTATGCCGCACAGCTGCTGTTGTTCCTGGCGGCCTACCTGGTGGGGGATCTGCTGCGCGAGCCGTGGCCCCGACCGGTGATGCGCGTTTGGTTCCTGGTTGGATTGGGAGAGACGCTCCTGGGCGCCGGGCTGGCCGGCGTGATCTTCCTCCGCGATCGAGCGGAGTTCGCCGCGCTGATGCCCACACCGACCACCACGGTCGGAGAAGCGGCAGCGGCGGCAGCCGCGCCCATTCCCGGCCTCTCGCCGCTGATCGGCGTGGGGGCGCTGATGGCCATCCTGGGCCTGGTCACGATGTTGATTGCGCTGGTGCGGACGTTCGGCCGCAGGCTGCGCACCGATTTCCCGGCCCTCGACCTGCTGATCATTACCGGCACGCTCACGCTGCCGCAGCTGGCCGCCCTGTTCGCTCACATCCTGGGATGGAATCCCATCGAGTACACGGATCCCGCCATCGTGAACAAGGATGCGCTGGTGGTGGTCGTCCTGTTTGCGGTCAGCATCCTGGTCGGCCTGGCCTGGGATTGGCGCCGCTGGCTGATCGCCGCCGGCTCGTTCTGGGGAATCTTCGTCGTCCTGTACACGACGGTGTTCACCAACGGCTTCGGGTTCATGACCGGCCTGGTGGGATCCCTGGGCTACTGGCTGGAGCAGCAGCCGGTTCAGCGCGGGGGCCAGCCGTGGTTCTACTATGCCTTCGTCCAGATCCCGGTGTATGAGTATCTTCCGGCGATTGGGGTCCTGGCGGCAATCATCGTCGGTCTCGTGGCGTGGATCCGCTCCTTGCGGCGCCGCGACCAGAATGGATCGAGGGCCGACGCATCCGCCGTGCCCACGGTCACCGGCTCCGGCTTTCCCGTGACGTTCTTCCTCGGATACTGGGTGTTCACGGCGTTGCTGGCGTATTCGTACGCCGGCGAGAAGATGCCCTGGCTGACGGTGCACATCGCCTTGCCGATGATCTTGCTGGCAGGTTGGGCCTTCGGCCGCTTCTTCGACTCCATCGACTGGTCCCGACTGAAGGACGGCCGGGCATGGCTTGATCTGTCTGTGCTGCTCCTGCTGATCGTGGCCTTGTTCAGCACGTTGGGTTACTTGTTCGGTCTCAATCCGCCTTTCCGCGGAACGACGCTCGAGCAGCTTCAGTCGACGACCGGGTTCCTCGTGGCGCTCATCACCGCGGCCTGCGCCGTCGGCTATCTCGCCCTGCACTGGAAGGGGTGGCCGGCTTCAGACCGATTGCGGCTGGCCGGAGTGCTGGGGCTGGCTGTGCTGGCGGTGTTGACGGCACGCGCCTCCTTCCGGGCGTCCTTTGTCAACTTCGATCTGGCCAATGAGTACCTGGTCTATGCACACAGCGCGCCCGGCGTGCGCATGATCATGGATCAGATCGACGATCTGGCGACGCGGACCGCCGACGGCAAAGGCCTGGACGTCGGCTATGACGACGAGACCTCCTATCCCTACATGTGGTATCTGCGCAACTACCCGCGGGTGCACTTCTTCGGGGGCACCCCGTCGCGCGACTTGCTCAACTATCCTGTGGTCATCGTCGGCGCGGGCAACTGGTCGAAGGTCGAGCCGATCCTGGGCAAGCGCTACCACGCCTTCGAGTTCCCGCGTCTGTGGTGGCCCAACCAGGACTACTGGCGCATTGGCTGGTCGAGCATCGAGTCGGAGCGCAACGCCGAGCAGCAAGCCTCGGGCGCGGGCGAGCTGCCGCCGATGTCGGCCTGGGAGTACTCCGGCCGCGTCTGGCGCCACCTGCAGCCGTTCTTCACCGATCCCGCCGTGCGGCACGCCGTGTGGGAGGTCTGGCTCAACCGCGATTTCACCGAATGGGCGGCGCTCAACAACGCCGACCTGTCGATCGAGAACTGGTCGCCGGCGGATCGGATGAAGATGTATGTCCGCAAGGACATCGCCGCGCTGCTCTGGGACTACGGCGTCACGCCGGCGTCGCTCGAGCCGGGCAGCCTGGAGGATCCGTACGCCAAGGGGATGACCAAGATCCAGGCGCAAGTTGTGGTGGGATCGAGTGGGTACGGAACCGGGGCAGTTCAATGGGCCGCGCAGCGTGGCGGTGGCGCGCGACGGGAGCGTATACGTCGCCGACACGTTCAACCATCGGATCCAGCACCTGCGGCCGGACGGCACGGTGCTTCAGGTTTGGGGAGAGTTCGCCGATCAGGCGCAGACGGAAGCCCCCGGAGGGACGTTCAACGAACCGTGGGGCATTGCCGTCGCTCCCGACGGCACGGTGTACGTCGCCGATACCTGGAACCATCGCGTCCAGCGATTCTCGTCTACGGGGGCGTTCCTGACCATGTTCGGCACGTTTGGACAGGCGGAGACGCCGACCGATTTCTGGGGGCCGCGCTCGGTGGCCGTGGACAGCCGGGGGCGGGTCTTCGTCGCCGACACGGGCAACAAGCGCATCGCTATCTTCGACTCGCGCGGCCAGCCGCTCGGGCAGTTCGGAGGCGTGGGCCTCGAACCGGGGCAGTTGGACGAGCCCGTCGGGCTGGCGATCGACAGCCGCGACCAGGTCTATGTGGCCGACACGTGGAACCAGCGTGTGCAGGTGTTCGCCGAAACCACGCCCAACACCTACACGGTTGCGCGCGAGTGGCCGATGGACGCCTGGTACGGCCAGTCGCTCGACAACAAGCCGTATCTGGCGATCAGCCCCGAGGATCGTGTGTGCGCCTCCGATCCGGAAGGGTTCCGCGTGCTGTGTTTCAACAGCGAAGGGGACTTCGAACAGGGGTGGGGCGAGTACGGCGTCGGGCCCGACCAGTTCGGCCTGGTCGCCGGATTGGCGTTCGCCTCGGATGGATCGGTGTGGGTGGTCGATGCCGGAAACACGCGGCTGATGCAATTCCTGCCGAGTCAGGCAGAGCCGTAATCTGTGGGGGAGGAGCGTGGATGAAGCTTCACGAGTACCAGTCCAAGCAGCTGTTCGCCCAGCACGGGATCCCGATTCCCCGTGGCCGGGTGGCGATGACGGCGGCCGAGGCAAAATCCATCGCCGAGGAACTTCGCGGTCGGGTGGTGGTCAAAGCGCAAGTCCTGGTGGGCGGCCGGGGGAAGGCCGGAGGCATCCGGCTGGCGAACTCGCCGGAGGAGGCGCTGGAGATCGCCACCCAGATCCTGGCGATGCAGATCAAGGGCCTGCCGGTGCGCAAGGTGCTGGTGGACGAAGCGGCCAACATCCAGGCGGAGATCTACCTCGGCGTGACCAACGACCGTGCGGCGCGGCGGCCGGTGATGATCGCTTCGGCCGAAGGCGGGATCGAGATCGAGGAAGTCGCCCGCACCGCCCCGTCCAAGATCGCCCGGATGCACATCGACCCCCTGCTGGGGCTGCGCGAGTATCAGGCGCGTGACCTGGCGGCTTCGATCGAGCTGCCGCGTGACCACTGGCGGGCGTTCATCGACATCGCCCGCGGCCTGTACGAGGCGTATCGCGACTGCGACGCCACGCTGGCGGAGATCAATCCCCTGGTGGTCACCCAGGCGCAGACGCTGTTGGCGCTGGATGGCAAGATGGTCGTCGACGACAACGCCCTCTTCCGCCGGCCGAAGCTGGCGGAGATGCGTGATCTGGATGAGGAGGCGCCCGCCGAGGGCGAGGCACGCAAGTACGGATTGTCGTACGTCAAATTGGACGGTGACATCGGCTGCATGGTCAACGGCGCCGGCCTGGCCATGGCGACGATGGATGTGATCAAACTGGCGGGCGGGGCGCCGGCCAACTTCCTGGATATCGGCGGCGGGGCGGGGGCCGACAAAGTGGCGGCGGCGCTCGAGATCATCCTCTCCGACAAGGCCGTCAAGGCGGTGCTGTTGAATGTGTTCGGCGGCATCACCCGCTGCGACGAGGTTGCCCGGGGGATTCTGATGGCGCTCCAGGACGTTCCGACGCAGATCCCGATGGTCACGCGTCTGGTCGGGACGAACGAGGCCGAGGGCCGGCAGCTCCTGGCGGAGAAGCAGATGGTCACGGCGACGTCGCTGTTCGAGGCGGCCGAGAAGGCCGTGGCGCTGACGCGCCAGGGGGTGGCGGCATGAGCATCCTGATCAACAAATCCACGCGCCTGTTGGTGCACGGCATCACCGGGCGGGAGGGGATGTTTCATGCGGCTCAGATGTTGGAGTACGGGACGAAGATCGTCGCCGGGATGACGCCCGGCAAGGGCGGGGAATGGGTGCTGGAGGGCAAGGTGCCCGTGTTCGACACGGCCAAGATGGCGGTCGAGGCCACCGGCGCCAATTGCTCGATCCTGTTTGTCCCTGCCAAGGCGGCAGCCAACTCGATGCTCGAAGCTGCGGACGCCGGCGTACCGCTGATCGTATGCATCACCGAGGGCGTGCCGGTCCAGGACATGATGCAGGTGCGCCGGTATCTGGATCAGAAAGGGACGCGGCTGGTGGGGCCCAACTGCCCGGGACTGCTGACGCCCGGCGAGTGCAAAGTCGGAATCATCCCCGGGCACATCGCCTCGGCCGGCGGCGTCGGCGTGGTCTCGCGGTCCGGGACGCTGACCTATGAGGTCCTCTACGCCCTCAAGGCCCGCGGGCTGGGCGTCTCGACGTGCGTCGGCATCGGCGGGGATCCGATTAACGGGACGTCGTTCATCGACGCCCTGGAGATGTTCGAGGACGATGCCCGGACGGATTCCGTGGTGATGATCGGCGAAATCGGCGGCACCGATGAAGAGCGGGCGGCCGAGTTCATCAGCGATCGCATGACCAAGTCGGTCGTCGGCTTCATCGCCGGCCGGACAGCGCCGCCCGGAAAGCGCATGGGCCATGCAGGCGCCATCGTCGAAGGTGGGTCGGGACTCGCCGAAGACAAGGTCAAGGCGCTCGAGTTGGTCGGCGTCAGGGTGGCGCCGCACCCGGATGCAATCGCCGAGTTGGTGGCTGGTGGCGCACGCAAGCCCAGGCGCAAGGGGAAGCGGTGATGGGGGGCCGGACGTGACACCCAGGCCAGATTCTGCGCCCAGGACCCCATCGATCGTGGAGCTCGAGGAGCAAGCGCGAGGTCCGGGCGCCGAGGCCGCGGCCTGGCTCCGCCTGGGGTGGGCGCTGTACGCCGCCGGGAGCTACTCGAAGGCGGCTGAGGCTGCCCGAGAGTGCCGGACACGCTCGGCCTCCGACCCGGAACCGAGCTATCTCCTGGGCATGGCGCTCAAAGCGGCCGGGGATGGAGTCGGCGCGGTGGCGGCGTTCAAGGCGGCCGCTGCCGTCCTGCCCGCCATGCAGGACGCAGTGCGGGGGGCAATGCTTCGACGACTGGCGGTCGGCCAGGTTAACTGGATCGAACGCGGCAAGTGGGACCTGGAGCCGGAGACCTGGATCCGCACATGACGAGCAGGCGCGAGCGGCTCCAGGCTGCGCTGGCGGGCGAGAAAGCCGACCGACCTCCGGTGGCGCTCTGGCGCCATTTCCCTGTGGACGATCAAGACCCACGGTCGCTGGCGGACGCCACGCTCGACTTCCAGGCGCAGTTTGACTTCGACTTCATCAAAGTCACCCCGGCGTCGTCGTTCTGCGTCAAGGACTGGGGCGTCGAGGACGCCTGGAAGGGCGATGCGGAAGGCACGCGCGAGTACACGCATTATGTGATCGACCAGCCAAGGGACTGGCTGCGCCTCAAGCCGCTGTCGCCCGTGCGCGGCTGGCTGGGGGCGCACCTGAAGTGCCTGGCAAGCCTGCGCGAGCGGTGCGCCGAAGACCTGCCCTACCTGCAGACTGTCTTCAGCCCCCTCTCGCAAGCCAGGCATCTGGCGGGGGAGGCGCGCCTGCTGGAGCACCTGCGGCGCGAGCCTGAGTACGTGCTGCGCGCCCTGGAAGTGATCACGCAGACGACGGTGGCGTATGTGGAGGCCGCGCGCGCGCAGGGTATCTCCGGCATCTTCTATGCTGCCCAGCTTGCTTCCTATCAACGGATGGATCGCCAGGGCTACTGCACGATTCGGCGAGCCGTTCGACCGCCGTGTGCTCGAGGCGGCAAGCGGCCTGTGGCTGAACGTCCTGCACATGCACGGCGAGTCGATCATGTTCGACCTGGCGACGACCTATCCGGTCCAGGTCATCAACTGGCATGATCGGGAGACGCCGCCGTCGCTGGCCGAAGCCAGACGAATGACGCGGGTGGCCTTGTGCGGGGGCTTGAGACGTCAGGAGACGATGGTGCTTGGCGACCCGCGGTCGGTGACGCGCGAGGCGAAGTCGGCGATCAAGGCGACGCAGGGTGGCCGGGGCTTCATTCTGGGAACGGGGTGTGTGGTGCCGGTCCTGGCGCCGCGCGTCAATCTGCTCGCCGCTCGAAGCGCGGCGGAATGCGCATAGCCACTCTCGCAGCACAGTATCCCGCAGCGCCCTTGCCTCCGAGCCAAAGAGGCTACGCGCAGCGTCGACATGACCGGCCTTCGGGTGATCGGTGGAACGGCGAAAGGCCGCAGGCTCCGGATGGTGCCGGGTGAGGGCACGCGCCCGATCAGCGACCGGGTCAAGGTTTCGCTCTTCGATATCCTCGGACCGGACCTGCCAGGCGCCTGGTTTCTGGATCTGTTCACCGGAACCGGGAGTGTGGGGATCGAGGCCATCAGCCGTGGCGCGGCCGGGGGTGTACTGGTGGACAAGGACCCTCGGGCGATCGCCACGGTCCGCGCGAATCTGGAGTTGACCGGGCTGGGGGAGCGGGCCGAGGTGCTGCGTGCAGACGCGTTCGCACTTCTGGCGCGAACCCCACACCGCGCCTTCGACTACGTCTACATCGCGCCACCCCAGTATCACGAGCTCTGGTCTCGGGCGTTGACGGAGTTGGACGCTCATACCGGGTGGCTCAACCCCGATGCTTGGGCCATTGTGCAAGTTCACCCCAAGGAACTGCGCGAGCTTCCCCTTGTGCACTTGCGGGAGGCCGACCGCCGCAAGTACGGCAGCACGCTCCTCGTGTTCTACGAATTCCCCGGATCCTGACCACTCGAAGAATGGGGGGCGACCAGCATCATTGCGACTGGGCGCATTCGCATGCGGTCGCCAAGCGGTGCTGATAGGCCCTGACTCGAGGGGCGTGAGCTCAGGGTGCATACGAGCGCCCGCACGTTCCGGCAAGCGACATGTCGCCGAAGGCGTTCGCCGGGAGGTGTGGGCGGACTCGAGTTGGTGGCCCGCGTCGGGAGGCTTCCGCCCGGCGTCAGCTCGACGGCAGCTGATCTCCAGGCGGCCCGCCAAAGACGCGAGCGCCACCGAGGAGTGCCTTCAGCGTCAGGTAGAAGGCGTGGAGCTCGAGCGCAAAGGGTGGAAATCCGCCCAGGCCAAGCGCCGGCATCTGCCCGTAGTGCAGGCCGAAGACCCGCAACGCTTGCGGGATGGTGTAGACCCAATACGCCCCGTCGTACAGGTAGGCCTGGTAGTTCCAGGCTTCCCACAGCAGTCCACAGACAAATCCGCCCAACAGGAGGGCGGTGACTGGCCGCCGGTCCCCCCTTCGCCATTCGCCGCTGGCGCTGCGAACCCCGAGCCGCTCAACCACCGGATCAAGCAGCGGGATGAAACCGACCCAGACGGCCGCGAACAAGTAGGCCGCCGCTGTCGGGGAGACTGCGAGGGGGATGGTGACCAGCGCCACACCGACCGTGAACCAGATGGCAAGACCGGCGTTGCCCGGCTCGTCGGGGGATGAGGGTCGGCGTCGATCGGGCAGGAAGGTTCGAATCAGATCGGAAGTCTCGAACACGCCCGGCATGATGGTGGCGAATGACCAGAAGAGCGCCACCAGCCGCACCCAGGCATTCTGCGGGACGTTGAAGTAGGTCCAGTTCTTCAGGTGGAAGTTGTAGGCCTCAAACAGGACCCAGACACCCACCGAGAGGAGCACCATGAGGGGTAGTTCGCGGCGGCGGGAGGTCAGCCAGGATGCTCCGCCTCGCCGGACGACCATCGCGTCGATCGCCAGGATGTAGCCGGTCCACATCAGCGGCGTGAACCACGTGGCGACGAACCGGTTGCCCAACAACAACAAGGCCTCGCACGCCAGAAGCCAGGCGATGCCGACCCAGCCGTACCATGGAAGGTTGCGCCGGGGGAGGATCATCCGCGATCAGGTTCCGAACACGACATGGAGCGAGCCGCCGGGGTCAGGCTGCGAGCGTGCCGAGAAGCATGTGTGGTCGCGATAAGCACTCGAGGGCTCGAGGCAGGAGGACGGAGAGATCCTCAACCAAGGGGAGCCGGGACAGCTCCGGTGTGTCCACCCACATGGGCTCGCCCTCGGGGCCGGCGTGCGGCTCCTCCCGGACCTCGAGACGGCCGACGCAGACGTACAGTCCGATGCCCGGGACCCGTCCGGTGTCGATCATGACGGCGCCGCACAGGCGCAGGTCGTCCGGCGAGAGCCCGGCTTCCTCGTGAATCTCCCGCCGGGCTGAGCTCAGGACGTCTTCGCCGGCCTCGACGTGTCCGCCCAGGCCGTTGAGCTTCCCGGCCCAATCGCCGCGATCGGGGCTCAGGCGGAGCAGCAGTACCTGATCGCCGCACACCAGAAACGACAACGTGCGCGGGACGATCGTGTAGCGACTGGGATCGAGCCGCTGTCCGTCGGTCGGCATCGCCCCGGGGTCAATCCGCAAGGTCTTTGACGTCCTCGGCCACTCCGGCTTCGCGCAGGTACTCGGCCAGCGGCACGCGCACCGGCACCGGCTGGACGTACCGATCGACCTCGGCCTGCGTCCCGCCGATGTCCAGCCGTTCGAAGAGCAGCTCGAACTGCTGTTGCCACGCGTCCTCGATCGTCTTCAACGTCGCCGCCGGCAGCTGCCACAACTTCTGTTTGAACGGTCCAAGCGCCCGCTTGCGGGCGTTGTAGTAGAACTGCTCGTCCGTCTGACCTTCCTTGCGCTCATCGCTGTGGTTCTGGGTGAGGAAGGCATAGATCTCCTGGAGCAAGGCGTCCGGCAGGCGGTCATACAGCATGTTCTGGAAGTTGGTCGCCAGATGGACTTCGAGCGCGCCGGCTTCGGAGAACTTGGAGAATGCCTCCTCCGGCAGCGTGGAGGCGCCGTGCTGGACCGCTCCGCCCATGGCGTATTGCTTGGCGACCTTCGAGAGCTCGCTGAGCGTCCCGAAGTCGACCTTGACCTTGGCGATCGTCCCGTCGGGCAGCACAACGCCGCCGTGGGACGTGCCGGTCTGGATGCTGATCTTGGACAAGCCCTGAGCCTTCGGAGTCCAGCGCCTTGAGCGCCTGGTTGTATCCGTCCATGAACGCCCGCAGCTCCGGCTCGGTGCTGTTGTGGCCGCCGACCTCTCCGATCTCACCCCCCACCGAAATCACGACCCCGGCCGGCTGCAGCGTGCGAACGTAGGCCGTGAATTCGGCGCACAGCCCGCTGTTGACCTGCTGCTGCTCGGGGATGGTCGCTTTGCTCAGGTCGACCAGGGTTGAGGTATCGATATCGATATTGAAGAAGCCGGATGAGATGGCTTCCTGAATCAGGCTGCGGACGGCTTGTGTCTCTTCCGCCGGCTTGGAGGCGTACTTCTTGGCGCTGATCTGAAAGTGGTCGCCCTGGATGAACACCGGTCCCTGGAAACCTTCGGCGATGGCGGCGCCCAGGACGCACGCGGCGTATTCAGCCGGACGCTGATCGGTGTAGCCCATCTCCGAGCGGGCCAGCTCGAAGATCATCGCCTTGGCCCGCGCCTTGCTCGCGGCGCGGAAGACGGCTCGGGCGGCATGGTAGGGGAGGGCGCGCAGGTTCATGGCCGGCACGGTGAAAGAGTTCGCGCGTTTCCCCGCGTCCACGGGCCAGGTACAGCTCCTGGATGGATCCGGGAGGCGCGCCGGCGGCAATGGCCAGCTCGCGGATCAGCCATCGGGCCAGGCTGCGGTGCGGTTCCTTGCCAAAGACCGCGCTCTCCACCAGCGCGCCGATCCGCTGCCGCAGGCCGCCGGCGTTCAGGATGGTCACCGCCGGGCCGGCGTCGACACGCACCGAGTCGCCGAGAGGCTGTGCAACACGTTGCAGGGCTTCCAGCAGATCCATGGTTCTCTCCTCGAGGGATGAACTGTGCGGGGGGATTATACCCGGGCGAGCCTGTCAGCCTGAGGTCAGGCTGGTGATTGCCCCCGGCCGGGCTCGCCTCTATAATAGGCGCAGCAGTGCAGCGCGCCATCAGGCGGGACGAGGAGAACAGGATGAGCGATCCACTCGGCAAGATCACCGAAGGCAAGGACCTGATCGGCAAGGTCCGCAATTGGCTCGCCGGCTTCACCGGCTACCTGGAGCGCGAGAACCGGCGCGAAGCAGACAAGCTTCTGCGCCAGACGATCGCCCAGCGCTACGAGGAGCAATGGGACCGGATCTCGCAGCTTCAGCGTCAGCTGATCTCGGAAGGCAAGCTGGAATTCGTCGACGACCTGGAGGCGGCCAACATCAAGCTGCGCGCCTTCGTCGACCGTGCCCGCCATGCCTCGTACGGCTACAGCGGGTTCTTCGACGCCGTCCGCGTCAACGAGGCGGAGCTGACCAGGATCTACGAGTACGACTCGACCCTGTTGGAGAATGTCAAGCGGATCTCCGATGCGGTCGACAACCTGAACGCTTCGCTGGGAACCGACGGCCTGCCGGCCGCCATTCGCAACCTGGTGTCCCTCAGCCAGGACGTCGTCGACGCCTACAACCGCCGCGAGGAAGTGATCCTCGCCACCCAGGCGTAACCCTCCGGGAGGAGATGAGACATGGCCAGGATCTTTGATGTCGTTGAGTATCCGAACGAGATGCGGGACGAGATCGTCCACCGCATCCCCGAGACCGGCGCCGGCGACTTCCGCATCGGCTCGCAGGTCATCGTACGCGAGGCGCAGTCGGCGGTCTTCTTCCGCGACGGCAAAGCGCTCGACACCTTCGAGGCCGGCCGGCATACGATCACGACGGCCAACATCCCGGGGCTGATCGACTTCATCGGGAAGGCGTTCAACGATCGGTCCCCGTTCACGGCCGAGGTGTACTTCGTCTCGATGCGGGAGTTCGCCGATCAGAAGTGGGGCACACCTCAACCGATCATCGTCCGCAATACAGGCATGGGGCTGGGCGTGGCGCTGCTCCAGGGCTACGGCACCTTCGGATTCCAGGTCTCGGACCCGCAGCAGTTCGTCACCCAGATCGTCGGCACCAGCGGAACGTACCGGACGGCCGACATCCAGAGCCGACTGCGCTCGATGCTGCTGTCCAAGCTTCAGGATCTGCTGGGCGAGACGACCGCCGCCAAGACCGTCCCGGACCTGATCGGCATGGTGGAGGAGATCGGCGCCGGCGTACGCGCCAAGGCGCAGGACGATTTCAAGGCGCTGGGGCTGACGCTCAAGGCGTTCTACATCGAGAGCCTTAAGCCGTCGGAGAAGTCGGCCGAGGAACTGCGCGCCATGGGAATGCTGGATGTGGCGACCTACACGCAGCTTCAGGCCGCCGACGCCATGCGCGATGCGGCGCAGAACCCATCCGGCGGCGCCGGCCTGACGGCCGGGATCGGCGCCGGGCTGGGCATCGGAAACGTCCTGAGCGACGCGCTGTCGAAGGGCGCACAGAACCGCGGGACGCCCGCCGCCTCCGCCGCCGTGCCGGACGTGATGACGCCGGCCGAAGCCGCCACCTACCTCAAGGTCTCCGAGGAGGACGTCGTCGCCGCGATCGGCGCCAAGCAGCTGAAGGCGAAGAAGATCGGCAATTCGTTCCGCATCAGCCGCGAGGCACTGGACGAGTATCTGAAGAGCTAGCGACGCCGCTCCATCTCGTAATCACCGAGCGCCGGCGAAAGCCGGCGCTCGCGTTGCTCGGGTCGGATGAACGAGAGCGGAAGTGAGCCGCTACTCCTGCGGCGTACTGCTCAAGCCCAGGCGTGTCGCCAGTTCCTTCAGCTGCTCCTCCGACAGGCTGCCGCCTTTGGGGAGCTGCCGAATGGTCTCCTTGAGTTTCTTGGCGTGGACTGCCAGCACCGGTGCGCCCTTGGCGTGCACGGTAGCCTTGGGGTTCAGGAACACCAACAGGGGCAGGACCTTGGGGAGGGTGTGCTCCGGCAGGCGCTTGTGCAGGGTGCTCGCGGCGGCGTCGGCTTCGGTCTGCGCCGCCGCCTCGATGCCCCGCAGCACCCGCGGCCGCGCCGCGCCGCGGCCGGATCGGACCAGCGTCCACGTGCCATCCGCCCACGTCACCTCGCCTTCGTCCAGCCGGGGCACCAGGGCGTACACGCCGGCCGGGGTGGCCAGGACGTGCGGGCTGCTCAGCGTGTAGTGGAAGAGGGCATAGCGCCCGTCCAGCCCTTTGACCGAGTCGTCCAGCACCTCGTCCATGCGCGGGCGCCGTGACCAGCGGTTGTAGAACACCATCCCGAACTGCGAGCTGAGGACGCCCACCAGGGCGATGCCCAGCACGGCGTTGACCTGGGCCGGGTAGGCGACGGACAGGATCAGTCCGAGCACCAGAACCCCCATCCCTCCAAAGGTCAGGATCTTGCCCAACTTCGCGTTCCGCCGAATTGCGGTCTCGTTGGCGTAACGAATCATGCCGCCTCCGCTTGCTTCAGGACCAGGCAGGCATTCTGTCCGCCCAGACCGAACGAGTTCGACAAGGCGACCTCCACGGCCACGCGTCGGGCTTGATTGGGGACGTAGTCAAGGTCGCACTCGGGATCGGGGACCTCGTAGTTGATGGTGGGGTGGATCGCGCCGCGCTGGATCGTCAGGGCACACACCACGGCCTCGATCGCCCCGGAAGCTCCCATGGCGTGCCCGATCATCGACTTGGTCGACGAGATGGGGATGCGGCGGGCTGCTTCGCCGAAGACGGTCTTGATCGCCTGGGTCTCGACGGCGTCATTGGCGGGCGTGGAGGTCCCGTGCGCGTTGATGTAATCCACATCCTCGGGCGCCAGCCCCGCGTCCTGGAGCGCCCAGCGCATCGTCCGGATCGGACCGGCGGCGGTAGGGTCGGGGGCAGCCACGTGGTAGCCATCGCCGGAGCTGGCATGGCCGGCGACCTCGGCGTAGACGTGTGCGCCACGCGCCAGCGCCTGGTCGAGGCGTTCCAGGATCAGGCAAGCGGCGCCCTCGGAGAACACGAAGCCCTCACGCCCGGCGTCGAACGGCCGCGACGCTCCCGTCGGATTGTCATTGAAGCTGGTGGGCAGGGCGCGCATGGCGGCGAAGCCCGCCAGCGCGTAGTCTTCAATCAGCGCTTCGGCCCCGCAGGCAATGACCAGATCGGCGCGGCCGGTGCGGATCAGCTCGGTGCCCTCTCCGACCGCCTGTGTCCCGGTGGCGCAGGCTGTCGTAACCGTCAGGCTCGGGCCTACAGCGCCGAAGATGTTGCTGATGTAGTAGGCCGGGATATTGGGAATGCCCGACGGGATGGTGAACGGGCTGACCTTCCCCAGGCCCTGGGTGCGCATCACCCGGATCCCTTCTTCGACCCGTTCGAGGCCGCCGATGGCCGTGCCGAACGACACGCCGACGCGCTCGGGAGCGGGGAAGGGCGACGGGAGCCCTGAGTCGGCGATGGCGCGGTGCGCTGCCCCCAACGCGACTTGAGCAACTCGCGACATGCGGCGTGCTTCCTTGGCCGGCACGAACTCGGTTGCATCGAAGGCGGGGATCTCGCCCGCGATCTGACAGGGCATCCCGGTGGGATCAAACTGGGTGATCCGGCGGATGCCCGAGTCCCCCGCCAGGAGATGGTCCCAGAACTCCTGGATCTGCGATCCGAGGGCGGTGATCACGCCGAGACCGGTGATCGCCACTCGGCGAGTGAGGGGACTCGTGGCGGTCACGCCTGCCCCTCGGCCTCGGTGGTTGAGAGCCGGGATTGGATCTCCCGCCGCAGCGCTTGCAGCAAGCCGCCGGAGACGGCCTGACGGGCGACACGGATTGCGCTGACCAGTGCCCGGGCATCGGAGCGACCGTGTCCGACGAACACCAGTCCGTCGATCCCGAGCAGCGGCGCCGCACCGTATTCGGCCGGGTCGAGCAGAGCCCCGACGCGCTTGAAGGCCGGCTTGGCAAGCAGCCCGCCGACGGCGCTCACCGGGCTGCTCTTGATCTGCTCGCGGATGATGCTGATCAGGAACGACGCCACCGCCTCGGAGGTCTTGAGCAGCACGTTGCCGGTGAATCCGTCGGTGACGGCCACGTCTGCTTTGCCGGCGTAGAACTCCTTGGGCTCGATGTTGCCGACGAAGTTCAGCCCGGCCGCCTGCAAGAGCGGGAACGATTCCTTGACCAGCGCGTTGCCCTTGCCGGCTTCCTCGCCGTTGGAGAGGAGCGCCACGCGCGGCGCGGGACGGCCGAAGACGATCTCGGCATACAGCGAGCCAAAGACGGCGAACTGGACCAGGTACTCCGGGCGCACGTCGGCGTTGGCGCCGATGTCCAACAGGATCGCCTGGCCGGTCCGGACGGGGAATACGCCGGCGAGCGCCGGGCGCTTGACGCCGCGGATCCGGCCGATGCGAAACAGCGCGTTGGCCATCGCACCGCCGGTGTTGCCGGCGGTTACGAAGGCGTCCGCCTCGCCGGATTTGACCAGTTCCATCCCGACGGCCATCGAACTGCGCGATTTGCCGCGGGCGGTATCCGCCGGCTTGTCGGTCATCTCCAGGACCTCGGGCGCGTGGACGACGCGCACGCGCTCCGGGCCGACGCCGACGGCGTGCAGCCGGGCCTCCAGCAACTCCTGGCGACCGACCAGGAGCACCGGGTCGCCCCAGAGGTCGGCGGCCTGGACGGCGGCATCGACCTCCGGATCCGGATGGGTGTCGCTGCCCATGGCGTCGAGAACGATGCGCATCGTGTCTCGTCTCCCAGAGTGTGGTTCGGGTTGACACCGAAGGGTCGGCGGCTATAATACCCCACGTTGTCGGCTTCCGGGCGCTGGTGCTGGAACTGGCAGACAGGCATGGTTGAGGGCCATGTGCCGCAAGGCGTGGGGGTTCAAGTCCCCCCCAGCGCACACCAACTCGCCGCCCACGGGCGGCGAGTTCGATTCTCGTGCCGTCGAACCGAAGCCTACAGCAGGACCTTGCTCAAGAACAGTTTCGTTCGTTCATGCGACGGGGTGCTGAACAGCTTCTCCGGAGTGCTCTCCTCGACGATCAAGCCGCCGTCCATGAAGATCGCCCGATGCGCTGCGGCGCGGGCGAATCCCATCTCGTGCGAGACGACGACCATCGTCATGCCCTCCTGCGCCAGGCCGAGCATGACGTCGAGCACTTCCTTGATCATCTCCGGGATCGAGCGCGCTCGTCGGCTCGTCGAAGAGCATGATCTTGGGATTCATCGCCAGGGCGCGGGCAATCGCCACTCGCTGCTGCTGGCCGCCGGAGAGTTGCAGCGGGGTAGCCGTCGGCCTTGTCCGGAATGCCGACCTTGACCAGCAGTTCCATCGCCACCCGGCGCGCCTCCTCCGGTCGACCGTTTGCGCACCACGCGCTGGGCCAGCATGACGTTCTGCAGCGCCGTCAGATGGGCAAAGAGGTTGAACTGCTGAAACACCATCCCGACTTCGGTGCGGACGGCATTGATGTTGGCCGCTGTGTCGAGCGGGATGCCGTCGACGACGATCGTCCCCTGGTCGTACTCCTCCAGCCGGTTGATGCAGCGCAGCAGCGTCGATTTGCCCGAGCCTGACGGTCCGATGATGACCACCACCTGGCCCTTCTCCACGTCCAGGCTGACGCCGCGCAGCGCATGCACCTCCCGGCCGAAATGCTTGTGGACGTCGCGGATCTGGATGATGGGCTCCATGGCGGGCTACCTCTCGAACTGCATGCGGCGTTCGCTCCAGGCGACAATCCGAGACGAGAACAAGGTCATGATCAGGTAGAGCAGGCCGACCATCGTCCAGGTTTCGATCGGCATGTAGGTGGCGGACATGAACTCGCGCCCGCGCCGGGTGAGCTCCGTGACCGCCACGACGCTCGCCAGCGATGAGTCCTTGAGCAGCGAGATGAATTCATTCCCTACGGGAGGCAGGATGACGCGGATCGCCTGGGGCAGGACCACATGCCGCATCGCCTGCACATACGACATGCCCAGGCTGCGCGCGGCCTCCAGTTGGCCCTTGGGGATGCTCTGGATTCCCGCCCGGTAGATCTCGGTCATGTACGCGCCATAGCAGAAGGTCATTCCAAGGACGGCCATGGCGACGGCGTTTGCACGATAGTTCTCCAGCGCCGGGAGGTTGAGGGCTGCGCCAAGTGAGTGGACGATCGAGGGAAAGGCGTAGTACCAGTAGAGCAGCTGGACGAGCAGCGGGACGCCGCGCACCAATTCGACGTACAGGGTCGTGACGCCGCGCAGGAACTTGTTCTTGGAGATCCTCCCCAGGCCACCGAGCAAGCCCACGAACAGGACCAGGAAGAAGGACGAAACGGTGAGCGTCAGCGTGATGGCGATGCCGTCGCGCACAAACAGGACAATGCGCCGGTAGGGATCCGGCGAGAAGCACAATCATCAAGATCGTCAGGGCGATGATTCCGAGGACGAGCCCCCACCACGAGTCGATGCGCGCGCTGGGTTCGGCCCCAGGGATCTTCATCAGCTCGCGCTCCGGAGCGGCTGGCAGTACCGGCACTTTGGGCTTCATCGGCCCTCCTAATGCAAGCGCCTGCGGAGCCGGTCCGGCCTCCGCAGGCGCTTGTTGCGGTCCGCCTACTTACCCGCAATCCACTTGAGGGTCAGTGTCATCGATCACACCCGCGGCCTTGACCGCGGCCAGTCCTTCGTTGAGCTTGGCCTGCAGGTCGGCCTGATCCTTGCAGACCGCGATGCCGTAGTACTCATCGGTGAACACGTCACCGGCGGTCTTGAGGGTGTCCGCGTTCTGACCGACGTACTCGATGATCAGCGGGTTGTCGGCGACGACGGCGTCCACCTGCCCGTTGATCAAGTCCTGGATGGCCAGGCCGATGTCATCGTAGGTCTTGAGCGTTGCGCCTGCCATGCCCTCGATCTCGATGGCGCCGGTCGTGCCGAGCTGCGCGCCCACGACCTTGCCGACCAGGTCGTCCTTGCCGGCGATGTCGGTGTTATCGAGTCGCACGGCCACGATCTGGCCCGCGGCGAAGTACGGGTCCGAGAACAGGAACTGCTGCTTGCGCTCTTCGGTGATGGTCATGGCCGAGATCGCGGCGTCGTACGTGCACTCCGCCATGCCCGCCAGGAGAGGATCCCAGCTGACGTTGACGAACTCGACCTCGAGGCCCGTCTCCGCCGCAATGGCGTTGAGCAGGTCGACGTCGAAGCCCACGATCGCCTTCGAGGTCTCGTCGACGTATTCGAATGGCGGCCAGGTGGCGTCGGTGGCGACCTGGACCTTGTCGGCTCCGCCGCCGCCGCAGGCGGTCAGGGCCAACGCGGCCAGGACGATCAGCGACACTAGGGCGAACTTCTTCATGGCTTCCTCCGTGAGATGTTGAATCTCAGCAGTGTAAACCCGGCGGGGCGGGAAAGGTGGCGAACCGTTCGGCGTCCGTCGTTCGCTTGGGGGATCACACGCGAAGCCGCGTGCGTCGTCCTCACCGCCGACGCCCCGGCAGGTGCACCGCTGGTCTACCGTCCAAGAATAGCGGCACTTTGGGCAGAGTGCAAGCACGACCAGCCCTGGAAATCGTCCCGGACGTGCCTCAGGGCGCGGCCTCGGGCGACCAGCGGTCGACGTGAACCTCGGTCGGGTCGACGGGCAGAAGCGGCGAGAGCAGCCCGATCAGCTGGTTGACCGGCAGGGTCAGGTGCGCATGCTCCGGGACCAGCCACTGCAGCGGGCTCACATCCGGAACTGCGCCCAGGGCCGGCAGGCGTTGGACCATCGCCTCGATCAGCCGGGACTGGGATGCCAGCGAAGCCTCGGGCTCTTCCATCACCAGGCTGAGAAAGCCAAGCACTTCGTTTCCGCCGAAGGTCGTCCCGTTGAGCTCCACGCCCCCGACGAAGTCCACCAGCGCGGCGAAGGCTGTCTCGTCCATCAGCGCCGTCGCATCCGGCTGCAGAGGGACGGTGCGCGCCAGGGTGTCCAGAAAGAGCGGATCGACGCCGCCCTCGGAGGACCAGGCGAACAGCGCCCCGAGGGTTACCAGATCCTGGCCTTCGATGGGCGCGTTGGTGGGAAGACCGTACAGGAAGACACTCCGGCCGGGCGGCCGGAAGGTGATGAACCAGATGGCGCGCAGCATGGGGGGTTGATCGAACCGGTCGACGCCGAGCACAAGGATGGTCGTCTGCCCGAGCCCCGCGGGGGGCGTCGGCGTGCCGCCATCGTCACCGGCCTCGAGGCGGTCGAGGGCGACGCTGAGCAAGCCGAGCACGAAGCCCACCATCGCGACGAGAAAGAGCAGCTTCAGCTGGGCGCGGCGTCCCATAGGCGTTGTGGTTGATCACCCTCGAACGCGGATTGTACCTTGGCGCGAAGGGGGCCGCAAACTCGCGGCCGCTGGCGGAAGGACGAGTGTGACAAGGTCCCTGCAACCGGATCGGCGATCCAGGTTGTTGAACGTGCCGGTAACCGCCGGCGTAGGCGCGACCGAGCCCGCACCGTCGCTGGCGTTAAGTAGACCAGGCCCGCCTGGAGCGGCGGGCCTGGGAGTGGAAGTTGTCGCGCGCACCAAGGGCTGCGCGGCGGTCAGGGCATGCCGTTCATCGCCCACGCGCCGATCCATCGGCCGATGGTGTAGGCGGTCAGCCCACCTCCCACCAGCAGCAGGTAGGGCCAGGCGGCGATCATCCCGGCACGGTGCCGGAGGGCGACATCGGTGAGCCGCGCGGCGAAACGCCAGAAGAGCAGGCGGACGGGCGACGGGGAAGCGGGCGCCAGGCTGGTCATCGTTACCTCGAAGTGCTGATGCGCTGCACGCGGCCGCGCGAATCGGCGGTCACCCGAACGATCCGGCTCATCTGCTTTCCGCCGGGAAGGTTGACCTTCGCCTTGTAGGTCAGGATGTACTGTTCTTGCGGCGCCTGGCTCTCGCGGCGGACGGTCGGGGAGACGCCTTGCATCTCCCCATACGTGCGGACGACTTCCTTCGTCACACGGGCGATGGCGTCTGGGTCCATGCCCTTCCTCCTCATGAGCCGACGGCGACCCGCCGGCGCAGGAAGGTCGGCAGGTCGAGATCATCTTCGGCGGCGGGCGCGGCGGCCAGCGAGGCCGTCTGCGGAACACGTTCGACCGACGCCGGCATCGGCCGGCCTCCGACCCCGGTCACGATAAGGATAACCTGGGTCCGGCCCTCCATCGAAGGCTCGGTCGTCGCGCCGAGGATGATGTCGGTGTCCGGCGCCAGAGAAGCGCGCAGCTCATCGACCGCCTCACTGACTTCGAACAGCGTCAGGTCTTCGCCGCCGGTGAAATGCACCAGGGCGCCATTGGCGTACTCCAGGCTGTCGACCCCCAGCAGCGGGTGATGCAGGGCCTGGTGGATCGCGTCGCGCGCCTTGTCCGGACCTTCGGCGACGCCCACGGCCATCAACGCGCCCCCGCCGCGCTCCATCAGCGCGCGTACGTGTGCGAAGTCCACATTGATCAGCCCGGCGTGTGTAATCAGTTCGGAGACAGCCTGCACGCCCTGGCGCAGCACATCATCCGCCAGCCGGAACGCAACCTCCAGGCTGACGTCCCGAGGGGCGACCTGCAACAGTCGATCGTTCGGAACGGTGATCAGCGTATGCGTGTGCGGTTGGAGCAGGCGCACGCCGTCGAGCGCGTTGTGCGTTCGCCGGGTCATCTCGAACGAGAACGGGAGGGTGACGACGGCGATCACGACGGCCCCGACCTCACGTGCGATCTCGGCCGCGACGGCGGCGGCGCCCGTCCCGGTGCCGCCGCCCATGCCGGCGGTGATGAACACCATGTCAGCCCCGGCCAGGACGGCCGCCAGCTCGCGGCTGCTTTCCATCGCCGCGGTCGCCCCGGTCTTCGGATTTCCGCCGGCGCCCAGGCCACGCGTCACCCGCGGGCCAAGGACGAGCCGGGTGGGCGCCAGGCTCGAGGCCAGTGCCTGCCGATCGGTGTTGGCGGCGATGAATTCGACCCCGGTCAGGCCGAGCTCGATCATTCGATTGACGGCATTCGATCCGCCGCCGCCCAGCCCGAGCACCTTGACGCGCGCTTTGCCGACCGTGGGCGGGTCCTGTGCCGGGATCGTGCGCTGGGTGGGAGTGCGGGATTCGTTATCCATGGCTGGCTCCTGCGAGAAGACTTGATGGTCCCGGGGCCGCAACTTGCGACGGTTGTGGTGCAGGCCCGGACGTGGCTTGAGGGATGACTCGCCGGACGACGCACCCGGCATCGCGCAGTTCATCTTCGACGCTCATCGGCAAGGCTAGGCTGTCGCCCACCAGCGTCACCTCGGACGCCAGGCTGGCCTCGCTGATCGAGAAGCCGATCACAGGCCGCCAGACGAGGACGTACTCCGCCAGCGCACTCCACTCGTCGCGGCCCAGCGTTCCATTCGTTGGCAGCAGCAGGTAGTGGCTGATCGTCTTGGCCGTCTTGGGCGCCGATTCGGCCGCCGACTGAGCCGCATGCGCGAACAGGGCGCGGGCGGCGGACCGCGGCGCGCTCGGGTCGGCATACAGTGCGGACGAATGCTCCACCGCGTCGGGGTCGGCGCACAGCAGGTAGACGTTGAAGGCCAGCAGCGAGTCCGGGACGTCGGACGAGGTCAGCGCCTTCACCATCCCGATCAGGTCGCCGATCTCGAAGTTCGATTCCGGATCCCACGCCGACCCGATCCCGCCGCCGAGGACCAGCATGGGGAGTGAACGCCCGACGGTCTCCTCGGAAATCTGCGCGTACCAATCGAAGGCGCGGAAGCCGCGCTGATCCTGCGCTTCGGCCGAGGTGTGGTAGGGGCGGACGGAAGGCCACGCGCGGGCTCCCCCGCGTCCCCAATCCAACGATCGGCCGGACGACCAGGCATACATCCCGATGGCCAGATCGCGCACGAGGGACTGTTGACCTCGGCGCTGGAGCGCGGCCAGGCTGCTCGACAGGAAGGCGGTGTCCCAGTAGTCGCCGCCCGGTTCGAGGGCAGGCAGGACGGGCTGAAGGCCCGCGGCACGCTGCAATTGAAGGAAAGGGATCAGCCGATCGAGGAAGCGCTCGACCAGCGCTGTGCGCCCCCATTCGGCCGGCTCCCACTGCGCCGCGAGTATTCGGGCGATCGCCGATGACGACGTGCCGGACTCCCCAATGGGCGTACGCATCGAGCAACCCACTGAGTTCAGCCGGCCGGATCGAGGCCAGGCGCATAGGGAGCGTGATGATCGGGGCGATACCGGCCTCGAGCAGCCCGCGCACGAACGGTTCCGGGACGGCGCGCGAAGCCGAACTGCGCAGGGTCAGCCAGCCGGCGCCCAGCGCGGAAAGGGCCGGCAGCCAGGCCGAGAGGTCCTTCTCGGTGAAGTGCTGGTCATCAGGGTAATAGTGGAAGCCAAGACGGTTCATGGCCATCACGCCGGATTCCTTGCGTGATGGCCATGATGCAAGAAGGGTGCCAGATTGTGGTTACCTGGAGACAGCCAGCTTGAGCACCTTGCCGGCTGGATCGAGCGTCAGGCGGGCGTACCGGGCGTGACGGTGGCTGCCGTCGGCAACCGCCTTGGAGAGCGTCACGACGGTTGTCCCGGCATCCGCCTGGCCGGCCTGCTTGGACCCGATCTGTGACGTCGGGCAGGCGTGGCCCTCTCCAGCACATCCGCAGTGCTGGTTGTGGACGCGGGCATCGGCGTCCGACATGCCGGGCAGGTAGTGAGCCACGATTCCGTGGACGCGGTCGGTGGACGCCTGATCGAGCACCACGTCATCCGGCTCACAGCCGTTGTGCAGGGCACAGGCGGTCTTGATCTCACTCGGGCGCGTCGTCCGGCGGATGATGACCTTGCCGCTCAGCGGCTACACGTGCCGGCGTCAGCATGAAGAGCGGATCTCCGTACAGCACAAACGAGATCAGCGTCTTCTGGTCTTCCCCGTCCAGGTACCCCTGACGCTTGACCATCTCGGTCGCCAGGTCGGCCTTGGCGCGACGCAGGGCTTCGCCGGCCGGGAGACCGGCAGACAGGTTCTCCCAGAACGAACGGCCGAGAAAGTCGGCGGCGATCAGCGGCGGAGTCACCGAACCGTACGAGATCTTGGTGGAGCCCACGACGACGTCGCTGCCCGAATCGAGGAACTTCAGGCACAGCGCGGTCTCGGAGCTCTTGCCCAGCGTGTTCGCTCCATAGCAGGCCTCGGTGAAGACCACCTTGGGCGCGCGCCCGCCATTGACCACATCAGCCGGGCGGAGCGCGACCGGGTACTCAGGCGCGTCCGGCTCGCGCAGCGGGTCGCGCTGGCCGAACCATTCGGGTGAGTCTTCCAGCCCGTGAAGGTTGAAGTACGACAGGCGCGGCCCGCGCATCGCCGGGGACGGAAGCGCGCCCGCCTCGACCGGAGGGGAGGTGACCAGGGAGCGAGGTTCGCCGATCGAGCGGTAGACGGCCATCGACGATCGGCGCCAGACACTGGCGCTGTAGCCGAAGGCGCGAGCCTCGCCCGACCACAGACGCCCGAAGCGCGCTTGAAGCCAGGCGCGCAGCCCGGCCAACAGGCCCCGCGGCTGCATGGCGGTCCGATGAGTCCGGGCTGCAGACGTCAGGACACGGACCAACAGGCCGGCATCGTCGTCGACCGGGATCCGCCCGACGGCCCACTCGGGTGCGAAGTAGTTCTCATCCGGCGTGGCATACGGATTGTCGGACGGCACCGCATCATCGTCATCATCGGTGGGGTTCGGGAGCCGGTGGAAGGGGATGACGGTCTCCCCGCCGATGATCAGGACCGATCCGATCATCTCGCCCTTGCGGCGCAGCGCCACATCCAGATCGGCCAGGCGGAGTTTGATCTGCCAGGCATTCCCGGGATCGGCCGGCGTGAGCCCAAACGGCCGCAGGCTCCCCGGATCATCGACGTACACGCGGTGCGCCGTCCAGCCCTTGCGCCGCCGCACGGCATCGCACAAGTTCGACAGGGCGGCATCGATCTGCTTGAATCCGGCCGGTCCGAACTGCTGCATCAAACGCGTCTCGCTCGAGAGCAGGATGTACGAGGGGACGCGCCGGTCGCGGTTGCGTTCCTGCGTCCGGGCCTTCACCTTTACGGACAACCGCGCCATCTCGCGCTCGATCTCCGCCGCCGGCGTGACGACGGGCTCGCCGTCGCGCTCTCCACCGTTGGGGCCGCGGAACGCCTCCCACGGCTCGGGAGTCGGAAGATCCTCGTCGGGCTCGATCACCGGAGCGGCCTTGGACGGCGCCGGCCTCTCGACCTGCCGCCCCTCCGGCGTCCCGGCCGCCAGCCGGTTGTCGCCCATCGCCGCGGCGACATCCGCCGGAATCGGCCGGCTCATGTGCGCCTGCAGCTGGGTCGGCCACAGGTCCCCATACGGATGCGAAGGGCCGAGCCAGCGGCGGGTGATGACACCGGTCGGATCGTCGACGGAGGCGCGGTGCAGGGCGTCCACAGCCGCAGACGTCTGGCCCGCGTGCATCAATGACGAGGCGTGCATCAGGCGCAGCGCCACACAGTCCGGCCAGCGCTTGTGCGAGGCAGCTGCCAGCGCCGACGCCGCGGCGTGATCTCCGAGGCTGAGATGTGCCTTGAGTGCGACGAGTGTCGGCAGAGGGCTGTCAGGATCGGCGGAGAGGGCCAGCGCAGCCTGTTGCAGCGCGGCGGGGGTATCGCCCTGGGTCTGGGCGCGAATCGCACGCGTCAGAGCAGCCGCCCAGGCGGGGGTGGCGTTGCGGTCGGGATCGACGCTGCGCAGTGCTCGGCCGCATGCGGCGTAGATTCGCGCCCGGGCTGCATCACCTTTGCGGCGCAGGCTGTCTGCCAGCGCCAGATAGGCCTGCGTGTCTTCGGGATCGACCGACACGAGTTGAACCAGCCGGTCCACGGCCAGATCTTCCTGCCCGAGTTCGATCTCCGCCTGCGCCAGCAGGTGTTGGACTTCGGCGTCGCCCGGCCACACGGCCAGCCAATCGAGGGCGGCGGCACGGGCGAAGTCGAAGCGACGCGCCAGGGCCGAGCTGCGCAGCAAGCCAAGCAGAGTAGGACGATCAATCATCGGGCCACCGCCTGTTGGGCGATCCCGCCGTGTACCAATTCCAGCGCGCGAACGGCGGCCAGCTGGTGCAGCGCTTCGGGATCCCTGGGATTGAGTTCGACCGCCCGCTTGAGCATCTTGCCGGCCTGCGGGTAGGCCTTGATCTGCTTGAGGACGACGCCGGCACGGAAGTGCGCCGGGCCATGGGATGAGTCGAGATCGATCGTCCGCTGATAGGCGTCCAACGAGCGCTTGAATTCGCGCCGGTCTTCATATACGCGGCCAATCTCGAACGACAGCGCACCGTCGTAGTGCCCCGCGGTCTGGGCGTGCAGCAGTTCATCGAGCGCTCGGTCGAGCTGGCCGGCCTTGCGGCAAAGTCGTCCGAGTTGCATGCGGTGTCCGAGTCCGTGCGGCGAGAGCAGCACGGCGCGTGCGGAGGCGTCGAGCGCCTCGGCCAGATGGCCGGCCGCTTCCTCGATTTCCGCCAGCGCACCCCAGCCCGCATCGGACTCGGGCGCCAGCGCGATGGCGGCCTTCAGCGTCGTCACAGCCTGCTCGGGGCGGCCGATCTGGACCAGCAGCCGGCTCCGGGCGACATGGACCGGCAAGGGGTCGACGGCGCGCTTGAGAGCCCGGTCGAACGACTGCAGCGCCCGGTCGAGCTTCCCCTGCCGGGCAAACACCTCGCCCAGAACCTGCAAGACATCGGCGTCGTCCGGCGCCAGGTGATAAGCAGCCTGAGTGTGTTGGTGGGCCTGGCGAACTTCACCGATGTCCAGGCTGGCACGCGCCGCGCCCACCAGTGTCTCCACGTCGCCGGGCAGCAGCCGGCGGGCGTGCTCGAGCCATGCATCGGCGGTTGCACCGTCGTTGTTGGACAGGGCGCACAGCCCGGCTTCTTTCCACACCTGCCCGATGGACGGGTTGTTCTCAACGGCGCGGGCGAAGCCGGCTTGGGCGCCGGAAAGGTCGCCTGCCTGCAGCGCCGTGCGTGCCAACGCCAGCGAGTAGTCGCCCACCGAAGGGGCGAGGTCGGAGGCCTGGTGCAAATGCGGCAGTGCGGCGTCGGGTCGGCCAAGGTGCAGGTACGCGTTGGCCAGCTCGAAGTGCCACGCCGGTTCGTCGTTCCACTCGACCAAAGCGTCGCTAACCCGGGAGGCGAACGTCTCCGGCTCACCCTGGTGCAGGTAGGTGCGTGCGGTCAGGAACGCGGCCAGCGGACGCAGTGCGCCGTCGGACGCAACTTCGTCCAGTTCCTGTCGCGCGTGCTCGAACTGGCCGAGGTCGTTCAGGGCGATTCCGGCGAGCAGATGATGCCAACGCCCGGAGGAGGTGGATGCGCCCGGACCCACGAGTTCGAACGCCTCGGACGGGCGCCCATTGCGCAACAGCGCGATCGCCAGCCCTTCACGTGATTCGCCGGTTGGGTCGGTGCGCGACGTATCGATCAGGCTTGTCGGGTCGATCCGGTCGTACGCAACAGAAGCCCGCTGCCGAAGCCGTTCAGCTTCCCAGGAAGGCGCCACACCGGCGAGTCGGTCGAGCAGGGCGAGTATCTCCGACCAGGCGGAGTCGGTCTGCCAAGCCCGGTCTGGTCCGTGCGTGTGGGCGGCAGCAGACTGGAACAGCCAGGCGGCGTCCGCCAGCCGCAACCGGATCTCCACGCCTGCCCGAAGGGAGGCGAGAGACGGCGCGGAAGCGTTCAGGTGATCCAATGCCGGCAGCGCATCATCCCATTGGAGCAGTGCCAGCGCAGCACGCGCCAACGCGGCCGCGGCTGGGGCGTTCTCGCATGTGTGCCGTTGAGCGCTCTGGTAGATGGCAGCAGCCATGGGCGCGTCGTCAGTGTCCAGCGCGGCGATGGCGAGCGAGCCCATGATCTGAACGCGGGCTGCGTCGAGGCGGTACGCGGTCTCGAGCGCCTGCCGGGCATCGTGATGGCCGGCCGAGCATCAGCAGACCTTCGCCCAGTCCGAGCCATGCGGAGGCTTCATGCGGCGCATGCTCTGTCGCCGTGCGGTAGAGCTCGACGGCTGCGTCAGGGGAGCCGTAGTGCAGTTCCGCCGCCGCCGCCTCGAGCGTCAGGCCCGGGTCGCCGGGGAGGGCGGTCGTCACGCTTCGGTAGTGGAGCAGGGCTCGGGCTGTATCGCCTTCCGTCAGGTAGGCGCGTGCCAGATCGCTCTGGGTGTCTGCATCTTGCGGAGCGAGCGCCACGACGCGCTGCCAGATGCCGATGGCCACCGCGCGCTGACCAAGGAGCGACAGCGAGCGCGCCGCCAGCTTCAGGCCCTCGGGATCTTCGTGACGCAGTTCGGCAAGCCGCATCCAGGCGCGCTGTGCGGTGAGGTCATCGCCGGCGTGCTGACTGACTTCCGCCATTTGCCGGACGAGATCGGGATCGAGCGGCGCGCACGAGAGGGCGCGGCGAACCGCACGCTGGGCCGAGGTCGGCCGAGCATGGCGCAGCAGCAGATCGGAGGCGCGCGACCAGGCGGAGGCGTCGGCACGTGCCAACCGGATCCCGGTCGCCAGGGCCTGACGCGCCGAAGGCAGATCATTCGCCTGGCCGGAGAGCTCAGCCACGCTCAGCCAGACGTGCGGGTTCGACGGCTGCAAGGAGGTCAGTCTGCGGACGGCCTCGAGCGCCATCCCACTTTCGCCAGCCTGGGATGCCGCCTGCGTGAGCTGCCGGAGCGAAGCCTCGCCCGGGGAAAGCTCGGAGGCGCGCTGTGCGGCCTCCAGCGAGCGGTGATGCTGGCCGCCGGCGGCATACGCGGCGGACAAGGCGACTTCCAGGTCCGCCGAGGCACCGTGCCTGGTCGTTGCGGTCTCGAGCGCATGGATCGCCGCCGGTGCGCGGTGAAGGGCGGTCGCACAGCGCGCCAGACCGAGGGAAGCGGCCAGGTGGGACTCGGGCAGCAACGCGTCGGGTTCTTCGAGCGCCGCGCGGAAGTGCTCGAATGCGCCATCGAGGTCGTGACAGGTCTCGAGTGCTTTCGCCAGCCACACCTCGGTTTCAGGGAGCGGGGAATCACCGAGTGACCGCTCGAGCAGGCCGAGGGCGCGGCGGGCCAACGGCTGGTCGTGCGACGCCTCGGCCTGCAGGGCGAGGACGCGACCGGCAAAAGCCAGGGCCGCCGGATCAGCGCCTTCGGTGAAGGAACCGACAACATCGGCGGCCTGGGCAAGCAGGCCCTGGCCGAGGAGAGCTTCGGTGAGCGCACGACGGGTGGGCCAGGAAGCCGGGCGAAGCGCGAGTGCGTCACGCAGCACATCCGACGCCGGCTCGAAGTGACCCAGGGTGACGAGCAGTTCGCCATGCTCGAGGCGCCATTCGAATGGGGCACCCGCCGAGGCCGCCGCCTGGGCGGCAGCCTCCAATGCCTCGCTCGTTCGACCTTCCTGGCGAAGCCACGCGGCGTACGCGTGCAGCAGACCACCATTTCCGGGAGCGGCCTGAACCGCGGCGGCCAACGTGGTGCCCGCGGCCTGCTGGTCCCCGACGGCGGCCTGGCACTCCGCCAGGGCTTTCCACGTTTCGGGCTGGCGAGGGTCGGCCGCGCACGCGGCCTCGAGATGCGGCCGCGCTTCATGCGGCTGCCCCGCAGCCAGCAAGGCGCGCCCGAGCAGGCTCATGGCGGGCGCCGAACCAGGCTGCGAAGCCAGCATGTCCGTGGCGATGGCGATGGCCGATGCAGGCTGGCCTGCCAACATGGCGCACTGCGCAGCCTCGAGCCGGTCTTCGTCAGTCGCCTGCGGAACGGCGGACCACTGCTCCAATGCCGCGGCCAGTCGGCCGGCGGCTTGCAGCGATCGAGCCAGCAGCCGGCGCGCATCCGCCGAATCGCTCTTCAGGCCACAAACGACCAGTGCATGGGCAGCCGCCTCATCCGGTTCTCCGACCGCCAGCAAGTTCACCGCCAGCGTGTACCGCGCATCAAGATCCTCCGGGCGTTGGCGAGCGAGCCGCTCGAGGACCGGTACGGCCAGGTGCGGCTGCCCGATGGACTGCGTCGCATTCGACAGGCGCTGCAGCCACTCCGACGGCAGACCGGGCTCCGACTGGAGTGCGGCCACCGCGTGGGCGATGTGGGAAGCCGCCTGGCCGCGATCGCCTGCCTGAAGACAGACGGTTGCGGCGGCAATGTACTCGCTGGCGGTCTCAGGGGCGTCGGCGAGCCAATCGTGGGCCTCCGGTATTCGACCCATCTCGGCCAGGAGTGAGGCGACGCGTGCCTTCCGCTCGCGAGTCGGCTTGAGCTGCAAGGCGCGCTTGAGGGCCTCACACGCCGAAACCGGATCTCCATCGCCCAGGGCGACATCCGCCAGGCGATCTCCGAACGTCGCACCAAGCTCGCTGGCGCGATCCCATCCGGTGATGAGCGTCTGACGGGCGAGAGGCGCGTCGCCTTCGGCCTGCGCCCGGGCAGCCGCGGTGAGCGCGGCATCGGCGGAGTGGGGGGCAGCCTTCGGAGCTGCCAGTCCGGCGGCCACCGCGGCAGCCAGCTCATCCTCGCCCGCCTGGAGCAGCATGGTCAACGCTTCCGCTGCGCGGTCGCCCAACAACTCGCGCAGCGTCGCGGCTGCCGCGCCACGGTCGCTCGAGGCGAGCAACGCGTTGGCCAGCAGGGCCGCCCCCGCAGGTCCTCCGCGAGTGATCAGGTGCGCTGCGAGGTGAGCAAGATTGGGGAGACCAGGCAGGGCGATCGCCAACGGCGAGCGCCAAACGTCCGGCCTGGAAGCAAACCGCTTCGGCGATCTCGGCCGCACAGGCCGGCCTCCATCCCCTGGCGGAGTGCGGCAGCCAGTCGGAGCACCGCATGGAAATCGGCCGGCGGGCGGATCGCTGCCGCCTCGGCCTCTCGCCAGGCGATCGGATCGGTGGACGACCCGCCAGCGCGCCCGGCCAGCATGGCGGCCAGGTCAAAGGGCGATTGAATGCGGTCGACCTCGGATGGGTCGAGGGCGCGCAGCGCGGCCCAGGCCTCGGGGACGCGCATCCAACGGCCAAGCAGCGCCCGCGAGTCGGCGGACGCGGCACCATCCTGGATGCGGGCGATCAGTTCTTCTTCGTTCGGCATGGAAGCCTCACTCAGGCGGGCCACTGGATCTGAGTCACCACCCAGTACGCTGCCGCAATCATCATCATTCCCGAGAGGAGCAGGAAGGTGCCAACGCCGCTGGCGGTGCGGACAAGCTGGTTAATGGAAAGGATCAACTCGGAGGCCGAGCTGACGAGCCCGGTCGCCTCCTGGGTGATGCCCTTCTGTCCCAGCTTGGCGGTGTGCGAGGCCAGGGCCTTCACCTCACTGGAGTAGCCGCGGGTGATCAGGACCAGCATGCCCAGGATGATGGACAGGCAGCCCATGACGAAGGCGGCAGCCGCCATCAGGATTTGAAGTTCGTGGAGGGAAAGGGGGATCATGGTCGCCTCCAGGCGTCGATTCTGGAGACGACCAGTGCAAGAGGCGTGCCAGGCTAGGTGGCGGCGGGCGCCAGAGCCTGGAACTCCGGTGGAAGGTGGCCCAGGTCGATCACCTCGTCATCACAGAACAGGACGGCGCGCTCGATCGAGTGGCGGAGCTCGCGGATGTTGCCGGGCCAGCGGTGGGCCTTCAGGGCATCGATGGCCCGCGGGCTGATCCCGGTGATTCCCTGTCCGGTCCGCTGGTTGAACTGCCGAATGAACATCCCGACCAGGGCGGGGATGTCCCCGGGCCGGTCGCGCAGAGGAGGCAGATGCAGGTCGACGACCTTGAGGCGGTAGTACAGGTCCTCGCGGAAGGCGGCGTCGCGGATCATCCCCGGGAGGTCGCGGTTGGATGCGGCCAGGATCTGGATGTCGACCGCGATCTCGTTCACGCCGCCGACACGTCGGAAGCGCTGCTCGTCGAGCACGCGCAGCAGCTTGGCCTGCGTGTCCATCTTGGTGGACGAGATCTCGTCCAGGAACAGCACGCCTGTGTCGGCGACCTCGATCAACCCCGGCTTGCGCTTCTGGGCGCCGGTGAAGGCCCCCGCCTCGTGGCCGAAGAGCTCCGACTCGATCATCGTGTCGGGCAGCGCGGCGCAGTTGATGGGGACGAACGGCTTGTCGCGACGCGTGCCCCAGTTGCGGATGGCCTGGGCCAGGATCTCCTTGCCGGTGCCGGTCTCGCCGGTGATCAGCACGGAGGCGGAGGCGGACGCGGCGCGCTTGGCCTCATCGACGACACGCAGCATTGCCGGGGTATCGCCGGCGACCCACTCGGTCTCGCCGTGCGTCGCCTGGCGCAACAGGGCCAGCTCGCGGCGCAGGGCGACCACCTCACGGGCGCGCTCGACGGCCTGCAGCAGGCGCTCGAAGTCCAACGGCTTCTGCAGGAAGTCCTGCGCGCCCTTCTTCATCGCCTCCACCGCCATCTCGACTTCGCCGTAGGCGGTGATCATGATGACCGGAGGGCTGGGGTTCTCGCGGGCGATTCGGTCCAGCAGGCTGAGGCCGGATCCGTCAGGCAGATTGACGTCGAGCAGGACGATGTCGGCCTGGGCGGCGTCCAGGGCGCGCCCGGCCTGTGCCAGATCGCCGGCCTGGAGGGTCTCGTAACCGGCATCGCGCAGCGCCTCGCTCACGAAGGAGCGGGCGGTCTCTTCGTCATCGACGATCAAGATGGTGGCGGTCATGCAGGAGCCTCATCCTCGAGGAATCTCGGAAGGCGGATGGTGAACACCGTCCCGGCGCCGGCGTAACTCTCGACGTGCAGCGTGCCTTTGTGAGCGGCCACAATTCGGCGGCTGATGGCCAGGCCCAGACCGGTGCCGTCCTTCTTGGTGGTGAAGAACGGATCGAAGATGCGTTCGACGACGTCGGTCGGGATGCCCGGGCCGGTGTCGGCGACCTTGAGGTCGATCGCCTGGCCATCCACGGACGGGGCCACGGTCACCGACAACGTGCCCCCCTGCGTCATGGCCTGCAGCGCATTGGTCAGCAGGTTGACCACGACCTGTTCCAGCGTGCGCGGGTCGGCCAGGGCGATACCCGCCGAGGCGTCGAAGGCCGTATGCGTGCGGACCCCCGCCTGGGACAGGCGCGGCTTCCAGCGTTCCAACAGCCGACGCATCATCTCGGCCAGCTCGAGCGGCTCCATCTTCAGCTCCAACGGGCGGGCGAAGAACAGGACGTCGCTCATCAGCTGGTCGAGGCGGATGCACTCCTTGCGGATCCGTTCCAGGGAGTCGTGGAGCGGATGGTCCGGTCCGAGGCGCGAGGAGACGAGCTGCACGCCGGTGCTGATGTTGTTGATCGGATTGCGCACTTCGTGGGCGAAGATGGCGCTGACCTCGCCGAGCAGCGCCCGCTGCGTGAGCATTTCGTTCCTCGTCTCAGCCGCCTGGTGCTCCGAACGGTCGCCGAGGACCAGGAGAAGCCGGGTGCGGCCGGCCGAGCCGGTGGGCAGGACGCGCAGGAAGGCGGGAAACGCCGTGCCATCGCGCCGATGGAACGTCAGCCCGGTCTCTTCGGTGCGCAGGTCGTGACCGAGCGCATCCAGCAGGAGCGGGCGCACATCCTTCGGTCCGACCAGGACGTCCTGGATGACCTGGCCCTCCATCTCCCGCGGCTGGTAGCCAAGGAGCTCGGCCGCTGCGAGGTTGACCCGCTCGACGCGCAGGTCCTGGTCGAGGGTCAGCACCCCTTCGCGCAGGCCGGACAACAGGGCTTTGACCTCGGTTTCGACCTGGTAGGTCGATCCCTGGATATCGGCCATGGCGGCCTGCTGGAGACCGAGGACCAGCGCCGCATGACAGACGTTCGATGCCAGGGCGAGCAGGGACTCTGCCTCCGGGGGCACGAGTTCAGCGTCCGTCCATCCGGCGAGCAAGACGCCGATCCAGGCCGACGGGGCGCCGAGCGGCGAAGTGCGCAGGACGGCCCAGCCGGCGCTGCGGGCCGCCTTGTGCAGTGGATGGTCGGGTCGCTGGCCGAGGCTCCACACGCCGGGCTTGAGGATCGGGTCGAGCAGCTCGGGCGGCAGGCTGACGGGAAACTCCGGGGGCAGGGTGCCATCCAGGATGTATTCCCGGCTGGCGGCGGAGACCCGGTAGACCGCAACGCCCTCGGCGCTCAGAACCTGGCGGGTGACGTCGAGGGCGCGCCCGACGGCCGGCCCCGAGCCATCCAGCAGCGCGGCGGTCAAGGTGGCCAGTTGACCGAGCCGATCGGCCTCGGCAGCTTCGCGCTCCTGCAGATCGACGCCGCTGGCTGCTGGGGCGCAGGCGCAGCAAGACGGCGAAGCGCGGCGCCCCGACCGCCGTGGCAGACAGGTCCACGGGCACGATCTCACCCGTGTGCATCTTGAGGGCAACGTCCTCGAGCTTCAATTCGGTCGACGACCACTCGCCGGTCAGAGCTGCCAGCGTCTCCTCCCCGGGTTCACCAGGGAACAGGTCGATCGGCGCCAGGGACTCGGCCTCGGCGCGGGCGAATCCGGTCAGGAGCAGAAACGCATGATTGCAGGAGAGGAACGACGACCCGTCAGGCGACAGGACCATCACCGCATCGGCCAGCGAGTCCGCCAGGATCCGGAAGAGCTCTCGGTGTGGATCGGGCCTGAACAGGCGGGAAAGCGGACTCGTCGGCTGTGTGTTGGTCGGCAATGTCTACACCCTGAGTGCGGCGGGTTGATCCTTCTTGCGGTGGCGCAGGCGCGCCGGCAAGATGCCTTCGATCGCCCGATACTTGGCCACCGTGCGACGTGCAACCTGGACGCCTTCCTTGCGCAGGTTGTCGACGATCTCATCGTCGGTCAGAGGCCGGGCTTCGAGCTCGACGAGCTCCTTGATGCGATCGCGCACCGACAGGCTGCGGTCAAAGAACCGGTCCAGCGGGATGATCCGCCCGTCGGGCAGGGCGACCGACTTGTGCGAGACGGCGCGGGAGACGGTCGAACTCGTGCACGCCGATTTCGATGGCCAGGCGCGCCCGGGTCATCGGCTCCAGGAAGCGATCGCCGTTCAGGATGAAGCCGCGTTGGTGCCGGACAAGGAGCTCGAGCATCCGGCGCATCGTGTTGTTGCGCTGCTGCAGGCACTTGACGAACAGGGCCGCGCGTTCGAGGTGCCTGGCCCATTCCTCCGAGACTTCCTCTCCGCCTTCCGGGGCGGCCTGGCGGAACATCGGGTTGACGCGCAGCCAGCCGGCGACAGGGGCGAAGATCTCCACCATCAGCGGCGCATCCAGCTCACCGTTGGTGTGGGTGATCTGGATATCCGGATTGTGATAGACGTTGGGGTCCGTGCTCTGCGGTTGGCGGCCCGATCCCCAGTAGGCGCGGGCAGGGTAGGGGTTGAGGTTTTCCTGGATGAATGCCGCCGCCTGCCGAATCCGGCTGAGTGGGGCGTCGAGCATCTGGGCGATCCGTTCGAACTCGTGTCGGCCAAGCTCGGAGAAGGCCTCCTCAAGGATGCGGCGGGCGAGCTGGCTGAGGGAGGAATTCGGATCGTGCAGCGAGAGCTGAGCCAGGAGGGCTTGTCGGGGTCCGGTGGTTGCCAGGCCGGGCGGATCGGCACGGGAAATCAATGGTCAGGACCCGCTCGACCTGCGACAGCGAGGACCTTGTGGTGCGGGCGAGGATCGCCGGCGGGTCCTGAAGGAAGCCGTCCTCATCCAGCGAGGAAAGGACATAGGCCGCCAGGTAACGGTCGCCGGGTTCCAGTTCGGCAGCCAATTGCTGCATGACGTGAACCGCCAGGTCTTCCGGAGCTGCCGGCTCTCGCTCGGCCGGCTGGTCGTCCGGCTGGGCTTCGCGGCGGCCGAAGGATGCCTCACGTGGGGAGAGGAAGACGATCGGTCCGTCGTCGGCCGTGGGCCGGCTGCACGTCGGGCAAGGGCCATGCTTAGCCAGGTGCCGGTGACAGGAAGGACACACCCGGTCTTCGAGAAGCTCGAGGGCCGGATTGGCCGCCAGCTCACCCAGGACCTTGTCTCGAAGCTCGAGGTTTGACAGCGCCAGGAGCGTCATGGTCTGCGCCAGGTGGGCTGTGGTCAGGGGTCGAATGGACTGATCTTGTACCTGAAGCATGGCCGCCTCGCTGTGGGAGTATACAGGAATGCCCGTATAGCGCAAGCAGGATGCAAGTTCTATGCCATCTCCGGACGGCATGCTAGAATCGTGCCATGTCAACACCAACGGTGGTCGTCATCGGGGGCGGGCTGGCGGGCAGCGAGGCTGCCTGGCAGGCCGCTGAGGGAGGGCTGCAAGTCGTCCTGCTCGAGATGCGCCCGGCCAGACAGACAGGCGCCCATCAGACCGGGCACCTGGCCGAGCTGGTGTGCTCGAACTCGCTGGGATCCGCGCTTCCCGATCGTGCCTCCGGGATCCTGATGGCGGAACTGGAACGGCTGGGCTCTCTTCTGCTGCGAGAGGCCCGGGCCGCGGCGCTCCCGGCGGGCGGCGCGCTGGCGGTAGACCGCCTGCGCTTCTCCGAAGGTGTCACGCGTGCGATCGAGTCGCATCCGCGCATCGCGGTCATTCGCGAGGAAGCGCGTGCCGTCCCGGAGGGTATGGTCATCATTGCCAGCGGACCGCTCACCTCGCCGGCGCTGTCGTCCGAGCTGGCCCGGTTGGCCGGGGAAGAGCATCTGTACTTCTTCGATGCGCTTTCGCCGATCGTCGAGGCCGAGACGATCGACCTGGCGTGTCGCCTTCCGCGCTTCGCGCTACGGGCGGGGCCAGGAGCCGGCGGGCGACTACCTGAACTGTCCCCTGGATGCCTCGGAGTACGAGGCCTTCGTGGACGCTCTGGTCGCAGCGGAGCGGATCGAGCTGCGCGAGTTTGAGGGCGCGATCCGCGACGGCGTCCGCGCCGGCATGGACCGCTTCTTCGAGGGTTGTCTCCCGGTCGAGATCATCGCCGAGCGTGGTCGGCAAGCGCTGGCGTTTGGCCCCCTGCGACCGGTGGGGCTGCGCGACCCGCGGACGGGGAAGCGGCCGCACGCCGTCGTTCAACTCCGTCAGGACAACGCTGCCGGGAGCCTGTACAACCTGGTTGGTTTTCAGACCAACCTGCGCGAAGAGGCGCAGCGCCGAGTCCTGCGCATGATCCCCGGGTTGGCGGGGGCGCGGTTCGCACGCTACGGCCAGATGCATCGCAACACGTTCGTCAACGCACCGCGGCTGCTCCGACCGACGCTGCAGTTTCGCGGGCGCGAGGATTTGCTGCTGGCCGGTCAGCTCACCGGCGTGGAAGGCTACCTGGGGAACATCGCCACCGGGTTGCTGGCCGGGCTGAATGCCGCCAGGCTGGCGCAGGGCAGCCGGCCGATCGTGCTGCCCCCGACAACGATGCTCGGGGCGTTGTGTCGCTACGTCACGGAAGCCGAGCCAAAGACCTTCCAGCCGATGAAGGCCAACCTCGGGTTGCTTGAGCCCCTTGCGGTCCGGCCACGAGGACGCCCAGAACGAGGCAAGGCCTATGCCGACCGCTCGGCCGAGCAGTCTAAAGGATGCGCTCGAAGAAGCGTCCCTACAATGCGCATAGCCACTCACCACGTCCCATTTCATCCCAATCACACACTCCCCGGAAAACAACAGGCTACGCGCATTGGAGTCGGCCTGGTGGCTGCTGTACTTGCCTTGGCTGGGGCCGGTTGTGCGCGCGTCGCAGCAACCGAGTTCGACGGGGAAGCGGCGTTGCTTCTGGCCGGTCAGCAGATGTCATTTGGCCCGCGCATCCCGGGTACGGCTGCCCATTCGGAAGCCGAGGAGTGGATTCTTGGCACGTTGGAGGCTCACGGTTGGGAGACTTCCGTGCACACGGCGGTCTACCGAGGCGTTGAGCTTCACAACCTGGTGGGAAAGCGCGGGACGTCCGAGGATGGACCGATCCTCATTGGGGCGCACTACGACACTCGTCCCCAGGCCGATCGCGATCCGGTCGACCCCGAGCAGCCCGTGCCAGGCGCCAACGACGGGGCCTCCGGCGTGGCCGTGCTGCTCGAGTTGGCGCGCGTCCTTCCGTCCGACCTCGATGGCCGCGAGGTCTGGCTGGCCTTCTTTGACGGCGAGGACAGCGGCGGGCTGGACGGTTGGGAGTGGAGCGCTGGCGCAGCCGCGTTCGCCGCCGATCTGACGGTCACGCCACAGGCAGTGGTCATTCTGGATATGGTGGGAGACGTCGACCTGCAGATCCCGCCGTGAGGCGACGTCTGACGTAACCCTGCTGGACGAGATCTGGACCATCGCCGATACGCTGGGCGCAGACGTGTTCGTGCCGGAGATTGGCGTTCCGATCATGGACGATCACCGTCCGTTCCTCGACCGCGGCATCCCGGCCGTCGATATCATCGGCCTGCCGTATGCGCACTGGCACACCACGTCCGACACCCTGGACAAGCTCTCTGCCGAAAGTCTTGAGCAAGTCGGACGGGTGGTCCACGCCTGGATCCTTTCTCGCCGCTAGACCTTTACCGCAATCCTGCTTGGACGTACACTCCCCCGACTCGATCGCCCGAGAAGAGACCTGGACCGGATGAAGAAGTCATCCACACCCACGCGACCGCCTCAGGAACGCGCCTTCCTTGTGGGTTTCGAGGTTGCGGACGCCCCGGCGCTCATGTCGATCGATGACTCGCTGCGCGAGCTCGCCCTGCTGGCTCACACGGCCGATCTCTCCGTGGTCGGCGAGGCCTCCCAGCACATCCGAAAGCCCGATCCGCGTACCCTGCTGGGCTCCGGCAAGGTGGAAGAAATCAAGGCCCTGGCGGAAGACGCTGTCGCCGATGTGATCCTGTTCGACGACGAGCTTTCGCCCCGTCACCAGCGCGAGTTGGAACGGGTATTCGGGGACGACGTGCGCGTGGTCGATCGGACGGCGCTGATCCTGGACGTCTTCGCACTGCATGCCCGCACCCGCGAGGGGGCGCTGCAGGTTGAGCTGGCGCAGTACGAGTACCGGCTGCCTCGGCTGACGCGCGCCTGGACGCACCTCGCTCGCCAGGCGGGCGGAGGCGCGGGGCGATCGGGGGCTGTCGGGCGGCGTCGGCCTGCGTGGTCCGGGCGAGACGCAGCTCGAGGTCGACCGGCGTGAAATCGCGCGGCGCATCGCCCATCTGCGGCGCGAGCTGGAGAAGGTCCGCTCGCATCGCCGCCGTTACCGGGCACAGCGCAAGCGGGCGGCGATCCCGACCGTGGCCATCGTCGGCTACACCAACGCCGGGAAGTCGACCTTGCTCAACCGCCTGTCCGGCGCCGACGTCCTGGTCGCCGACCAGCTCTTCGCCACGCTGGATCCGACCACCCGTCGCATCGACCTGCCGGGCGGCCGCGAAATCCTGCTCTCGGATACGGTCGGCTTCATCCAGAAACTGCCCACGACGCTGGTGGCCGCTTTTCGCGCCACGCTGGAGGAGATCCGCGAGGCCGACCTGCTGCTCCACGTCGTCGACATCACGCACCCCAATTGCCGGGCGCAGGCACAAGCGGTCCAGCAAACGCTCGACGAGCTCGAAGTCGGCGAACTTCCGGTGGTGACGGCACTGAACAAGATCGATCTGCTGGCCGATCCCCGGACTGCGCTGGACTGGGTGGATGACTTTGAGCGCGCCGTTCCGGTTTCGGCGGTCACGGGCGTGGGGCTGTCCGTCTTTGCGATCCGCCCTTGAACAGGAACTCCTCGAGGGCATGGTGCCGATCGACGTGCTGCTGCCCTACGATCAGGGACGGATGATCAGCGTGTTCCACGAGCAAGGCGCGGTCGAGGCAGTGGAACACCTGCGCAGCGCCGTGCATATGCGCGGACGCATCCCGAGGCCGCTGCTTTCCGACTTCGAGCCGTTCCAGAAGCGTCGCTCGACGCGGCGCAAGCCCGGGCCTGCAACGGAGGACGAATGAGAAGCGCGGCCGGGGATACCGCCTCAACTGCCCTGGCTGCGCTGCGCGCTCGCGTTGGGTGCGAGCTCCGAACTGACCGGCTCACCCGGGTCCTGTACAGCACGGACGCCTCCAATCACCAGGTCCAGCCCCTGGGCGTTGCCTTCCCCCGAGATCTCTCAGAGGTCTCGCAGATCATCGCCGCCGCCGCAGACCTGGGACTGCCGGTGTTGCCGCGTGGCGCCGGGACCAGCCTGGCTGGACAGGCCATCGGCGCGGCGGTCGTCCTCGACCTCACCCGCCACCTGCGACGGATCGAAGAGCCGGACGGCACCACAGGCATGATCGAAGCCGAGGCAGGCGCTGTCCTCTCCGCCGTCAATGCGGTCGGCGCAAAGCACGGGTTGATGTTCGGTCCGGACCCCGCCTCGGCCGATCGCGCCACCGTAGGCGGCGTCATCGGGAACAACGCCAGCGGATCGCACTCCATTCGCTATGGCATGACCTCGGATCACCTCGAGTCTGTCGAGGCGGTGTTGAGCGACGGGTCGATCGTTCGGCTTGGTCCGAAGACCGAAGCAGAGGCCGAACGGCTGGCTGCGGGCCGGTCACTCGAGGCGCAGATCTACCGCTCGGCGCTCGAGCTTCGCTCCCGTTACGCCGGGCTGGTCGAGAACCATTGGCCACGCACGTGGCGGCGAGCGTCCGGATACAGCCTCAACTACCTCACCGGCTTTCATCCACACAGGCCGCCCTCCTGGTTTGCCGATCCCGGCCCCTATCCGCCCAATTCGGACCTCAATCTGGCAACTCTCCTTTGCGGCTCGGAAGGCACACTGGCGGCCGTCGGACGGGCGCGGCTGCGGCTTGTGCCGCGACCGCAGGGCTCGGCGCTCGTTCTCCTGGCGTTCTCGAGCAACGCCGATGCATGTGATGCTGCGTTCGAGCTTCTGAACCTACGTCCGGCGGCTGTCGAACTGGTCCCGCGTAGCCTGCTCGACCGTGCGGCGACTGTTCCCGAGTACGCGCGCAAGTCGCACTTCGCGCCGCCGGGGGCACAAGCGCTCCTGGTCGTCGAGTTCGCCGGTGAGACCCCTGCCGACGCGGCTGCACAGGCGTCGACGCTGGCAGATCGCGGCGTCCTCATCACGGATCGGCAGGCACAGGACGACGTCTGGGCGGTGCGCAAGGCCGGGCTCGGCCTGCTGATGTCGGTGCCGGGCGACCTCAAGCCAATCGAATTCGTCGAGGATGTTGCTGTACCCGTGGAGCGGCTGGGCGAGTATGTCCGCCGGGTCGACCGTCTGTTGGCGGAGCATGGAACCCGCGGCGAATGGTACGCCCATGCCTCGGCGGGATGTCTTCACCTTCGCCCCTTGCTGGACCTCAAACAGGGCGGCGACCGCGAACGGATGCGCCGCATCGCCGATGCCATCCTGGAAATCGTGCTGGAGATGGGCGGCGCGCTCTCGGGTGAGCACGGCGATGGGCTTTCCCGGACACGCTACAACGAACGGTTGTTCGGCCCTGAACTGGTCCGGGCCTTCCGTGAACTCAAAGAGGCGTGGGATCCCCGGGGCATCATGAACCCCGGAAAGGTGGTGCCGGAGACGGGTGCGCTGAGCGGCCCGGATGTGGACCTGCGCCCGCCGGCGCTGCCGGGCGCCAGCGAGCGCCGGACCTGGTTCGCCTTCGATCGAGAGCTGGATTGGGCGCACGCGGCCGAGGGGTGCAACGGTCAGGGGGTGTGTCTGAAGGACGGGGGCGTGATGTGCCCGTCGTATCAGGCACTGCGCGACGAGGCGCACTCGACGCGCGGGCGGGCCAACGCGCTGCGGGCGGCGTTCTCGGGCGTCTTGGAGCCAGGGGCCCTCACCGGCCCTGAATTGCACGCCGTACTCGACCTGTGTCTGGAGTGCAAAGCCTGCAAGTCCGAGTGTCCGTCTGCGGTCGACATGGCGCGGATGAAAGCCGAGTTCCTGGCCGCGTACCAGGCTGAGCACGGCGTGCCACTGCGCTCACGGGCCTTCGCCGAGATCCACACGCTTGCCGCACCTGGGACAGCGGTTGCACGCCATCCCCAATGCGCTTGCGCCCCTTCGTGTCACGAAATGGCTCCAGGAGCACTTGGTCGGGATCTCCAGTCAAAGGAAGCTGCCCCGATTCGCCAGCCGGCGCTTCAGCCAGTGGTTCGCGCGTCGGCCGGTGAACGAAGGCGGGCGTCCGGTTGTCCTGTTCCTGGACACTTACACCGAGACCATGTCTCCAGAGGTGGGGCAGGCGGCAGTCGAGGTCCTGGAGGCGTGCGGCTGCCGGGTGCTCCTGGCGAAGGGGCAGGCCTGCTGTGGCAGGCCGATGATCTCCAAGGGGGTTCTTGGAAGGGCGCGACGCATGGCCGAGCGCAATCTGCGCGCCCTGTCCCCGTATGCCGAGGCCGGGATACCGATCCTGGGGCTGGAGCCATCGTGCATCCTCACGCTGCGCGACGAGTATCTCGAGTTCTTTCCTCGAGATCCGCGAGCGCGGAGCATCGCCAGCGCATCGATGCTGATCGAGGAGTTCCTCGTTCGACGAGATGCCGGGGGCGGCCGGCCCCTGGATCAGGTTCGATCCTGGGCGCCGGCTCCCGGGGTGTGCGCCCTGCACGGGCACTGCTACACCAAGGCGCTTGTCGGAACGCGTCCCACCCTGGAGATGCTCCGGGCAGCCGGGTGGGCGCCAGGTGAGATCGATGCCGGCTGCTGCGGGATGGCCGGGTCGTTTGGGTACGAAGTGGAGCATGTTGAGCTGTCGGTCCAGATCGCAGAGCAGCGTCTCTTGCCTGCCGTGCGGGCGGCAGCGGCGGCCGGACAGGCCGTGTGTGCTCCGGGCTTCTCGTGCCGGATCCAGATCCAGGACGGCGCGGGCGTGCGGGCGATGCACCCCGATCCAGGCGGTCGCGGCGATGCTCGGGGCCCGGTCGGGTGACGGGGGTCCGGACGCCGGCGAGCGTGCGAGCGACGGATCGGCTGTAGCGGGATGCAGCCGGGCCGGGCGTCCGTCGGGTCTGGGTGCAGAGCATCACGAAATCCGGCTATAATGCTCAGTGGCACAGCTTGCGCCTTTCGGTGTAAACTGTGTACTTAAGTACTGCAGCCGGACGGCACATGCCCTTCCTCGTCGCCCGGGTGCAAGCTGATCGGAAAGGAGGTGGTGCGCTCGCGGATGAAGAGTACGCACGCCGGCCTGATCGGCCGTCCCGTTCATGGGGCGGCGAAATCTCATGCGCGACAAATTCCTAGGAGGAGATTGATGAAGACCCGCCATATCGTGAGCCTTCTGTTCGTGCTGGCACTTCTGCTCAGCGCGTGCGGTGGGGCGCAGGAAGCCAAGACCCTCAAGGTCGCCATCCTGGCTCCCTTGAGCGGTGCCGTCCCGACCTTCGGTGTCTCGACGCGCGACGGTGCTTTGATGGCCATCGATGAGTGGAATGCCAAGGGTGGCGTTCTGGGCATGACGATCGAGGCCATTGTGGAAGACAGCCAGTGCTCGCCGGACCCGGCGATCGCGGCCGCCAACAAGGTCATCGACACCGATGGTGTGCACTACATCGTCGGCGAGGTGTGCTCCTCGGCGTCCATCCCGATCTCCGAAATCGCCGAGGCCAAGGGCGTGGTCCAGATCAGCCCGACCTCGACCAATGCCAACGTGACGCTGAATGCCGACGGGACGACGAAGAAGTTCGTCTTCCGCGCGTGCTTCATCGACCCGTTCCAGGGTGCGGTGGGCGCAGCCTTCGCCAAGAAGCAGGGCTTCACCACGGCCTTCATCATGTTCGACCAGAGCAACGACTACGTGCGCGGTCTGGCCGAAGCATTTGAAGGCGCCTTCACCGCCAATGGCGGGACGATCGTCGGCAAGGAAGCCTACCTGGCTGCCGACACCGACTTCTCGACCATCCTGGCCAAGGTCGCCGAAGCGGATCCTGACGTCGTCTACCTGCCCGACTACTACAACATCGTCAACCTGGTGACCGCCCAGGCCAAGGAGAAGGGCATTGTCGCTCCGTTCATGGGCGGCGATGGCTGGGACTCCGCCGACCTGAGCAAGGAAGCCGCTGCGGGCGGCTACTACACCAACCACTACTCGGAGCAGGACACTCGCCCGATCGTTGCGGCGTTCGTCGGGGGCTACGGCACCAAGTACGCCGGTGCCGTCCCGGACGCGCTGGCAGCCCTGGCCTACGACGCCACCAACTTGCTGTTGGCGGCGATCGACAAGGCCGGCGCCGATGACGCGACCAAGGTGGCCGCCGCCATGGAGGCGCTGTCGTACGACGCCGTCTCCGGCACGATCACCTTCGACGCGCAGCACAACCCGATCAAGGCAGCCGTGATGCTGCAGGTTCAGCCCGACAAGATCATCTGGGTTGACACGGTCGCCCCGTAGTTCTTCGCTGACGTTCGCCACGGGGGGCGGCCCAGGCCGCCCCCCGTTGTGCATCGGGACGGGTGATCTATGCAGACCACTCTGGGTCAGGCTCGGCCGCGAACGCTCACCGAGCGCATGTTGCGCGGCCGCTGGATCGGCAAGCTCCTTCTCGTCGCCCTGCTCGCGTATGCTGTCTGGGCCATCGGCCGCCAGGCCGTCCAGGCGCCGGCGCTCTTCGTCGAGCAGGTCAAGAACGGGCTCCAGCTGGGTTTCGTCTACGCCATGATCGCCCTGGGCTACACCATGGTGTACGGCATCGTCCGCCTGATCAACTTCGCCCACGGCGACGTCTTCATGGTGGGCGCCTTCGTCTCCTACTTCGCCATCAGCCGCGCCCAGTTGCACCTGTGGCTGGCGTCCCTGGCCCCCGGACTTCCCGGCGGGCCTGTCGCTGATGGTCGGGACGCTGACGGTCATCCTGCTGGCGATGATCACCTGCGCCTTCCTGGCCGTGGTCATCGAGCGGGTGGCCTACAAGCCGCTGCGCACGGCGCCGCGCATCTCGGCCCTGATCACCGCCATCGGCGTGTCCTTCTTCCTGGAGTACTTCGGCGCACTGGACTTCGTCTTCAGCCCCGACTTCATCACCTACATCCGGCCGTTCCCGGTGCAGGTCTGGTACATCAAGGGCGGCATCCACGCGCTGGTGCCGGGCACGGAGGCGCCGGGCGGCAGCATCCTGTTCTCCAACATCTTCATCATCATCGCCCTGTCCTCGATCTTCTTGCTGATCCTCTTGAATTACATCGTCCGGCGCACCAAGGTCGGGCGGGCCATGCGCGCCGTGGCCTACGACAAGCCGACGGCGCGGTTGATGGGCATCAATGTCGACAGCATCATTTCGATCACGTTCGCCATCGGGGCGGCGCTGGCCGGGGCGGGCGGTGTGCTGTACGCCATCGCCTTCCCGTCCATCGTGTTCTGGATGGGAATCATCCCCGGCCTGAAGGCGTTTGTCGCCGCCGTGCTGGGCGGCATCGGCAGCATTCCCGGCGCGTTCCTGGGCGCCATGATCATGGGGCAGGCGGAAGCCCTCAGCTCCGCCTACATCTCCACCCCGATGCGCGATGCCATCGCCTTCGCCATCCTGATCCTTGTCCTGCTCGTCCGACCCACCGGACTCCTGGGTGAGGTCGAGCGGGAGAAGGCATGAGCCGGAGAGGAATGATGGCACGCAAACCGGATCGCAACAGCCTGCTCTTCTTCGGCGGCGCGCTGCTGTTGTTCGCCGTCGTTCAGGTGCTGATCAGCGTCGGCGTCCTGACCGATTACTACTCCACCATCCTGCGCATCGGCGCGGTGATGGCGATCGTCAGCCTGGGATTGAACCTGATCTACGGCTTCAACGGGCAGTTCTCGCTCGGACAGTGGGGCTTCTACGCCATCGGCGCCTACGCCGCCGCGGATCTGACCTACCGCTGGAAGCTGCATGACGCCTCGGGCGTCGCCGTGCTCCTGATGGTCGTCCTGTTCGTCGGCCTGGCCCTGTGGGGTCTGGGCAAGCTGCTGAGCAAGGTGCGCGGCCTGGACATCCTCTCGGCCTTCGGGCTGTACCTGGTGGTAGTCTTCGCCGCCGCCTACCTCGGCGTCCGCGTCGGCGCGGTCCTGACCGGACCGCTGACCGCCGCCCTGTCGGCGTTGCCGGAGGCGCTGGCGTCGCAGATTGTGTTCTTCGTGGCGGTGATCCTGGGCGGCGTGGTGGCCGGCGAGGTCGCCTACCTGTTCGGGCTGCCGGTGCTGACGCTGGGCTCGGACTACTTTGGAATTGCGACGCTCGGCTTCACGATCATCGTCAAGGTGCTGCTCGACAACTCGGACACCATGTTTGGGTTCGAGGAGATGAAGGGCGCACGCGGGATGATCGGGATCCCGCACCAGACGACCTGGGCCTGGGTGTTCATCTTCCTGCTGGTCGTGGTCGTGATCACGCGCAATCTGCTCCACTCGAGCGAGGGCCGGGCGATGATCTCGGTTCGCGAGGACGAGATCGCCGCCAAGGCCATGGGCATCGATGTGGCGCGCTACAAGAATCTGGCTTTCGTCGTGGGGAGCGTGTTCGCCGGGGTGGCCGGGGCGCTCTACGCCCACATCAACGGGTTCCTCCACCCGAACAACTTCAACTTCATCCGCTCGTTCGACCCGATGATCATCATCGTCTTCGGCGGCCTGGGCAGCGTCACCGGGACGTTGACCGCCGCCTTCGGATGGGCCATCCTGCTCGAAGGCGTGCTGCGCCTGTTCCTGCCCGACGGCTTCGAGACGTGGCGGTTCGTGGTCTATCCACTCCTGCTCCTGATCATGATGCTCCTGCGCCCGTCCGGCCTATTCGGAGGCGTTGAGCTGCCGTTCCTCAAGCAGCTCCTGCCGCCCCTGAAGCCCGCCACGAAAGGACCACAGGGCGCCGAGGGAGGCCAATCATGAGCGCCGTACCAACGCCAGACACCCGGCCGCCGGTTCTCCACATCCAGGGTCTGACGAAGTACTTCGGGGGCCTCAAGGCCGTATCGAACCTGGACCTGGTGATCCGCGAGCGGGAGCTGGTGGGCCTGATCGGGCCGAACGGCGCCGGCAAGACGACGGTGTTCAACATGATCACCGGGATCTACGTCCCGTCGTCCGGTTCCATCGGGTTTCGGGGGACCGAGCTCTCGGAGATGGCGCCGCACGCCATTACCCATCTCGGGATCGCCCGCACCTTCCAGAACATCCGGCTGTTTCCCAACCTGACGGTGCTGGACAACGTCCGGATCGCCTTCCACACGCACGCTGGCTACGGGCTGACGGACGCCATTGTGCGCAACGGCAAGTTCTCCAGCCACGAACGCCTGCTCACGGAGCGGGCGCAGGAATTCCTGGGCGTGTTCAACCTCCAGGATCGTCAGGGAGAGATCGCCCGCAACTTGCCGTACGGAGAGCAGCGCCGCCTGGAGATCGCCCGGGCCCTGGCCGCCGAACCGACGCTGCTGCTCCTGGATGAGCCGGCGGCCGGGATGAATCCGGCCGAGGTCGCCACCCTGATGGAGATGATCCACTTCGTGCGCGAGCGGTTCAACCTGACGATCTTGCTCATCGAGCATCAGATGCGCGTGGTGATGGGGATCTGCGAGTGGATGTCGGTGATGGATTTCGGCGAGGTGATCGCCCGAGGCACCCCGCAGGAGATCCAGGCCAACCAGGCAGTGATTGAAGCCTACCTGGGGCGGGGCGCTGCGGCGCTGGCCCAGAAGCTCAAGAGGAAGCGGACACATGCTGCTTGATATCCAGGACCTCAAGGTCTCGTACGGCGCCATCCGCGCCCTGCAGGGTATCTCCTTCCATGTCGACGAGGGCGAGATCGTCACGCTCATCGGCGCCAACGGGGCGGGGAAGTCGACGACCCTCAACACCATCTCCGGACTGATCCCGGCTCAGAGCGGGGCCGTCCGCTTCCGCGATCGCGACATCACCCGGATGCCGGCAGAGACCATCGTCCGCCAGGGCGTCGTCCAGGTCCCGGAGGGGCGCAAGATCTTCGCCATCCTGACCGTTCGCGAGAACCTCGAGATGGGTTCGTACACGCGCAGCAGCCGCGGCGAGATCGGCGCCAACCTGGAGCGCGTGTTCCGGTCTTTCCCGCGCCTCAAAGAGCGGCTTGGCCAGTTGGGCGGGACGCTCTCGGGCGGCGAACAGCAAATGCTGGCGATCGCCCGCGGCATGATGGCGCAGCCGAGCCTGCTCCTGCTCGACGAGCCGTCGATGGGACTCTCGCCCTTGTTGGTGGAAGAGATCTTCGGGATCATCCAGGAGATCAATGCCACGGGCACCAGCATCCTGTTGGTGGAACAGAATGCCCAGATGGCACTCTCCCTGGCCGATCGGGGGTATGTCCTTGAAACGGGCACGGTGGTGATGGAGGGCTCCGGACAGGATCTGCTGCACAACCCGCAGGTCGCGGCGGCCTACCTGGGCGCCTGACGCCTCCGCAAGCTCCTGCATGCGCAAGAACACAAGGGCCGACGGTCCCAGACCGTCGGCCCTTTACGTTACGGGAGATGCCCGATCAGGCAGTGATCAGCTGGCGCACATCGGGGCGGTCCAACCGCAGCAGGAGCCAGGTCGACATCACGATGGCCAGGAGGGCCGTCACGATCCAGGCGATGTCGGGCGTGCGTTGGTCACCGGTCAGGACCACGGCGTGAGAGAAGAACATCATCACGCGGACGATGACATTGAAGCCCTGGGAGAAGATGGTCAGCGTCAGCGCCCAGGCCCGGCCGCGATAGGCCAGGAATCCCAATCCCAGGTAGGCCACCGCCACGACCGCCAGCACGGCGGCGCCATTCGCCATCAGGGCAGGCGGATACAACACCAACGGGATGACCTGCAGGAAGAAGAGGGGGGCCAGGCGACGCGACGAGGTCATGATCTCGCTCCGCAACGATGGAATGGTTGACAGATGCTATCCGAGGTTGAGAGGGATGTCAACGGGGTTCCGGCTCGGCCCGACCCCGGTCGAAGATCTCGGCATAGCCACGGTCCAGCTCGTCGTCGGAGAGGTGGGCGTAGCGCTGCGTGACGGTGATGCTGCGGTGACGGGCGAGCTCCTGAGCCATCTTGAGATTCCCGCCGGAGCCGCGCAGCACGGCGGTCACGAAGTAGTGCCGGAAGGCATGCGGGGTCACGACGCCGGTCATGCGGTCGCCCAGGGCTTCCGACGCCCGCTGGTGGACGACGGCGCGCCCCGTGGTCGTCGAGATCGGCAGGACGCGTTTCCCGGCGGCCTTGTCATGTCGGGCGAAGAGCGGGAGTGTGGGCAGGGGCCGTCCCGAGGCGCCGTCGATCGCGGCCCGCGCGGCGAGGTAGTCGCGCAAGGCGGTGAGCGAACGCCGGGAGAAGCGGACGATGGCCTGGCGGTTGCCTTTGCCGATGATCAGAGCATGCGCCTCGTGCCAGTCGAGATCTCCGCGGCGCAACGCGCACGCCTCGTGAACGCGCAGGCCGGTGTCGGCCAGCGTCAACAGGAAGGCGCCGTCGCGCAGGTTGCGCAGGCCTTCGGGCTCGTCCTGGTGCGGGGCATGCTTCAGGCGCAGGGCGTAGGCGACCATCGTCTCGATCGCCTGGCGCGGGAATTGCGGAAGACGCTGGCCAGGGCGGCGCGAACGCTGCCGGATCAACTGCTGCAAGCGCGGCAGGTTGATCTCCGCCAGCCCTTCGGCCGCAAGATACTCGTACCAGCCGCGCACGGCAGCCAGATACAGGCGCTCCGTCGCCGGCGAGTGCTGCTTCAGGTGGTCGGCGAAGGACGCCAGCCAGGCCTCCTGTGCCCGGTGGCAGGGTGTGACATCGGGATCCACGCCCGAACGCCTCAGGGAGCCCAGGAAGGCGCCCAGGGCCGTCCGGTACGTGCGCGCCGTGTTGGGGCTGCGAGAGAGGCGCATGCCATCGATGAACATCGCTGCGCTGGCGGCAATCGTCGGCCCGCTCGCAGGCTGGCTTCTTGGGGCGGCGCGTCATCCTGGCGACCTTCTTCCCTTCCGTCCGTATGCTTGCGCTAATCTAACTTATCGTAAGTATAGAGAGAAACGCCATGGATGTCAAGACCTCCCCGCTTCTTCGCCCAGGCACCGGCCGCGCGGGGACTTGATGCGTAAGATGCGCTGTCCAGAGACCACTCACCGAATGGATGTGGCGCCAGCTCGTGTTCCGCCCGGCCGCGAATCCCCTGCCCTGCAGCATGCGGTGCATCCCCCGTCGGCCCGGTCTGAAAGGCGCGCCATCTGGTGGGTGCGACCACCCGCATGGTCGGCATCCTGAAGGACAGTTGCCGCCGCCTAGGGGACTATCCGGCGTCGGGTTGACAGGACGCCCGACCTGGTAGATGGAATCGGGATAGCGCATCGCCCATGAGCCCTGTCCCAAGGTCACCGTCTCTGGGGAGCGGTTGGAGTGCAGGGGGAAGATCAGGCAGGCTTGGAGTCGAGCGCCTGGTAGGTCTGAAGCACCTTGAAGATGTCGCCGCGCGCGTAGCAGCGGTTGAACGCGTCGACGAAGACGGGGTCGAACAGTCGTCCAGATTGCAGGGTGATCTCGGCCTGCGCGTGATCCGCGCCGACCGCGGCGTGATAGGGACGGTCCGAGGTCATGGCGTCAAACGCGTCGACGATGGCCAGCAGGCGCGCCGGCTCAGGGATTGCCTTCTCGCGCAGCCCCTCCGGGTATCCGGATCCATCCCATCGCTCATGGTGCGCCCGGATGGTCGACACGGCGGGCGCGAGATAGGGGATGCCTTCGACCATGCGCGCCCCTACCCGAGGGTGCTCGCGCATCTCCTCCCACTCCGCCTTGCTGAGAGGGCCCGGTCTTGCGCAGGATGAACTCAGGGATGGAGATCTTGCCGATATCGTGCAGGATGGCGCCGAACTCCAGCGTCTCCAGCCGATCGTCGGCCCAGCCCATCTCATGGGCGACCGCCTGTGCGTAGGCGTTGACGCGCTCCACGTGGAAGCGAGTGTAGTGGTCCCTGGACTCGATGGCGTTGGCCAGCGCCCGCAGGCTGGCTTTGTAGGCCGCCTTGAGCTGCGCCAGCAGGAGCTCATCGGTGCGCTGGAGCCTGGCCCGGACTGCGGCGAGCAGCTCCTGACTGGTGATCGGCTTGGTGATGTAATCGTCGGCCCCCAGGCTCTTGGCGGCGAAAATGTCCTCGCGAGTGCCGCGGGCCGTCAGGAAGATGAAGGGGATCGTGGCGGCATCCGGAATGCGCCGAATGGCGTCGAAGAGCTCGATCCCATCCATGATCGGCATCGAGATGTCAGACAGAATCAGGTTCGGGAGATGACGACCGAGGACCTCCAATGCCGCCTGGCCATTGGTGGCCGTGTGCACCGTGTAACCCGAGGTCTCCAGGATGTCGCGCAGAGCGATCAACATCGCCGGGTCGTCCTCGACCACGAGTAGACTGGCAGACGGCTTGTTGGCTGCCTCAGGCATCCTTCATTCGGCTCCTACTCCAGGTTCGACGCAGGACGTGCCCCATTATTCTGCACGCCGACTGCATGTGCAAGCCCGCCGGTCAGGGCTAGGCCCGCCGCAGGGTCCCCGTGTTCGTGGTCAGACGGGCGTACGCCCCGATCCACGGGGTGGACTGGTGCCTGGAGGTGCTGGCCGCCGCGGACGGCAGGCGCGGGCGAAGGGCCCTGGCGGCGGCCATGGACGCTTCCAGATCCTTTCCCAGCAGGGGGTCAAGCACCGCCTGGGCCCCCTGCCCGACCCAGGCCCACTCGCGGCGGAACTGATCGACCTTCACCCAGTAACCCCGTCGCTCCCATGCCTGGGCGGTCTGCTCGGTGGAGTGCTCAAGCTCGCGCAGGACCAGGCCCACGAATGCCAGCCGATCGCGAGCATCCGGCGGCAGCCCGGGAGCGTCAAATGGCGCCAGGGCCTCGCGAACCGAGGCCAGGAGCTTGCCGCGCCCGCGAGCGGGCGAATCGGTGCGGATGATCCGGGACATAGCCAAGGACGATTATATCCGCCAGGGTGCTTGTCGTGCATGGGACCGCAGGACCAGACCGAATCGGGCTCCGGCGTGCGGGCGTGCTAGAATCGGACGAAAGCAGCCGGGTGCATCACGCTGTGTGCTGCGCTGGCTAGTGGGTGGAATGAGGCGGGCGGATGAGTGAGGACGAGCTGAAGGTCGTTGCCACGAACCGAAAGGCGGCACACGACTATTTTCTCGGCGAACGGCTCGAGGCCGGCCTGGTCCTCCAGGGCAGCGAGATCAAGTCGGTGCGCGCCGGCCAGGTGAGCCTGCGGGAAGCGTATGTGAAGACCGACGGGCGCGAGGCATGGCTGATCAATGCGCACATTGCACCCTACGATCCGGCCAGCCGTCTGAACCACGATCCCAAGCGTCCCCGCAAGCTCCTGATGCATCGCAAGGAGATCGCCCGCGCCTTCGACCACGTCCGAGAGCGCGGTGAGACTCTGATCCCGGTCCGGCTGGTGCTGAAGCGCGGCCGGGCGAAACTCGAGCTCGCCATGGCACGGGGCAAGCGCAGCTACGACAAGCGCCAGGCGACCGCGGCCCGGGAAGCCCGGCGCGAGATGGAGCGGGCACTGGGCCGAAGGAGGGAGTGATGACGCCGCGGTCGATTGCGTCCATCAATCAGCTCCCCCAGCCCGTCAAGGAAGCCCTCTACACCCGATTCATCCCCGACGTGCTTCTGCGTCAGTTCAACATCGCCGGCGACTTCCGGGACTCACAGGGCCGCCGGCTGCTCGACTTGCGCTGCGCATCCGGCGCCACGGACGTCGTGCTGGCGGTACGGCGCAGCCTGAGCGATCCGGATCCCTTGCTGTACGTGCACCTGACCGACACGGTCATGGGGCAGATCCACATTCTGCTCTACGTGGTCAACGACCCTGACTCGCCGCGATTTGATGTCGACCGGATGCCGGACGGTTCGCCGACGCAGTTCGGCAGCCTGCACCGGAATCTGACCGGCCGAGGAAGCTGCCTGTCTCGCCGGGCTCGCCCCGGGACAGGTGCACCGGGGTGTCCGGGCGCTCAAGGCATCGATCGATGCCTTCGAGGAGTTTGTCGACTCCCTCGGCCACAACATCTATCACGTCGAGCCGCTGTACTACCACAACGCCATCCTGTTCGAGCGATACGGATTCAACTACCAGCAAGGCCGGGCGCGCATGGAAGAGATCGACCAGGCATTCTCCCCCGGCGGCACGCTCCTGCCTCTCCTGGACAACTCCACCCCATTCCGTCGCCCAGCGTTCGCATCAAGCATCCGCGGCCGAAGCTGGGCCATCCACGACGGCATTCTCGGCCGGCCGCACGTCCCGACCACCATGTACAAGATCGTCGGTGAGCATGCCGGCGTCGACACAAGCCCCGCAACGAATTGGTAGGCGCTGCGCGTAGCCTTGTCGTTATCTGAGGGAGCAAGTGGCGGTGTGGTTGCGGCGTGCGGTAGTGGCTATGCGCATTGTTCTGACGCGTCACTGTGGTACGATGTCCGTGTATGGGGATGAATGGTTTCGACGGAGGCGGAGTATCGCGAGCTGCAGGCCGAGAGGCGCCGACCTCGTAAACTCAGCGCACAAACAAGTGCCACACGCACGAACTACGCGGCTCTCCCGCTCGCGGCCTAAACCCCGCGGACGCTGAGCCCGGTCCCGTCACAGGGGCCCGCCCCTCCGCACCTGCCTTGCCCGGTTACGGAGGATGGCGACCAATGGGCAGGGTGCGGCTCCTGGGCCACGCCAGGACGCCTAAGCCAGGCTCTCGGGCCTGAGTGGCTGGCTGCTGGAACCGATCCGCCGGACGATCGACTGGCAGCGAGAACCAAGCTCCGGCTAAGCCTGTAGACGCTCGACGATCGAAACCCCCGGACGCGGGTTCGATTCCCGCCATCTCCACCAATGCGCCCGCCTTAAGGCGGGCGCATCCATTCTGTCGGTCCCATCGATCCTGAATCACATCGGATTGTCCAGCCGGAACCCGTGGCCCCGCACCGTCACGAGATAGGCATGTCCCGGGTCGACCTCTGCCAGGCGCTCACGGAGCCTGCGCACCAACGCATCGATCGCCTGCTCTGAAATCCCTTCGCTTTCGCTCCCCTCCCATACCGCGGTGACGATCTCGTCGCGATTGACGATCTGGCCGGCTCGCAGGACCAGGAGTTCCAGCAGACGGTACTGGGGCGGCGACAACGGCGGGTCCAGCTCGCGTCCCCGCAACCCAGATTCGGTGCGCCTGCCGGTCGATTCGCAGTCGGCCCGTGCCGGCCGGAGCTTCGTCTTCCATGCTGAGGGGCATGGTTGCTTCCGAACCGATATAGAGCAGCTTGGCCGCCAGGGCAACCTGGATCACGTCGCCATCCGTCAGGCGGCGCGGCGCTTCCAGGACGACCCCGTTCACATGCGTCCCGTTCTTGCTCCCCAGGTCTTCGACCTGGAATTCGCCTTCCGCCATGCGACGCACGCGGGCGTGGTGGCGGGACACCTGGCGGTCGGCGACCACGACGTCACACTCGGGACCACGCCCGATCAGCAGCGTCTCACCGGACAACAGCCAGCGTCCGCCCTGCAGCGCTCCGGCCTGGCCAATCAGCACGGGAGTCTCACCCCAGCGTTCGGTCGACATGCTCTGCTCCCGAACCACGCGGGTGAGTATAATCAGGTTGAGGAAATGTGCCGGGACCGCCATGAGGGAGACGGTCCGCGCCGCGGCCATTCCGGCCGAACTCCCCTCTTGCCTGAGGTTCTTCGTGCCCGAGCCGCTTCCGCCCGGCCATATCCTGCACGAGCGCTACGCCGTTCGCCAATTGCTGGCGCGCGGCGGCATGGGCTCGATCTACCTGGCCGAGGATCTTCGGCTGCCCGGTCGTCAGTGCGCCGTCAAGGAAGTCGAGCACGATCCGGGCCTGTCCGAGAGTCTGCGCGCCGAAGCTCGCGACCAGTTCTTCCGCGAGGCGTCCGTCCTGGCCCGCCTCGACCATCCCAACCTCCCCAAGGTCTCGGACTACTTCTCCGACCTGCGGCGCGACTACCTGGTCATGGATTACGTCCCGGGTCGCGACCTGAAGACTCTGGTCGATGAGGCGGCGATGCATGGAGTCCGCCTGCCGGTGACCGAGGTCTTGCGCTGGGCCAACCAGATTCTCGAAGCCCTGGCCTACTTGCATGGCCAGGACCCGCCGGTCATCCACCGCGACATCAAGCCCAGCAATCTCAAGCTGACGCCGGCCGGGTTGATCAAATTGGTTGATTTCGGATTGGTCAAGACGATGGCGCCGGATGACATGACGGTGACGGTCATCCAGGGGCGCGGCACAGCGCTGTATACGCCGCTCGAGCAGTACGGGGGAGACACCGGTCACACAGATCCTCGCAGTGATCTGTTCAGCCTCGGTGCAACGCTCTATCACTTGTTCACCGGGCATCCGCCGGCGGAGGCCAAGGAACGGTTCCTGCGTCCGGATGCCCTTATTTCTCTGCGCCAGCAGTCCCCCGAGGTCCCCCCCCACGTCGAAGCCTGCGTACTGTGGGCGCTCGCCCTGCATCCGGATGACCGACCCCCGGACGCCGATCAGATGCGGGAGGCACTCCAGCCCGATGCCGCCGACCGCCTGCTCGGTCTCCCGGGGAACTGGCGCCGCCAATGGCAAGCCGCGGCCTATCCGGATCGGGTGCTCGCTGCGCTCGCTGCGGGGTTGGCGCTGCTGGCGATGTTCGCCAGCCTGACCTAAACCTGCGCCTTCCGTCGCCGCAGGGCGACGATCCACAACCGCTGGCAACCCAGCGCAATCAGGCCCGCCACAACGCCAGTCAATCCGGCAGCCCACAGCCCGAGACCGTTCACCAGGGGCGCTGCCCCGGGGAAGCCCAGCGCCACGTAGTTGTACCCAAGCAGGCTGCACACCAACGTCGCCAGGGCCGATCTCCCGCGCCCGGTTTGGTCGGCGCCCTTCCCCGACCGATAGGCGAGGAACGAAACGCCGGCAGCGCCGATCATGCCGATCACCAGCGCGCCTAAGCCTCCCCCACGCGTCCCGCCCTGCCCCGTGCCGGCCGCACTTCCCCCTCGGGCGTCGGCGTCGCCTCTCCGGCTGCGGGCTCCACCGTCAGCGTCGGGACCGCGGTCGGCGCAATCACCGTGACGAAGGCAGGCATGTTCTCCTGGACGTTCAGCTGCAAGACGCTGGAGACCGCCGCCGGTTCACTGCGCGCCATGATGGTCAACAAGCCGAGGCGACCCAGCGTCGTGCTGATGCTGGCGAAACCGCCCACCGTTCCGGCCTCAACGTTCGAAGGCAACTCCCCTGGATAGCTAAGGAGAAACTCCACGGGCGTCCGGTCCGGGACCGAGTGGCCATTCGCATCCAGGATCAATCCGGTCGTGACCTTGATCTTGTCGTTGACCCGGAATCCCTCTGCGCTGGGTGTCCCAACTCCACCATCGTCCAACGATACGGTGAGTCCAAGCACCTGATCGGCATCGGGCGACAGCGCCTCGATCAGATCGTAGCCCACGGCGGGCACGCTCACCGGCAGATTGCCGGTCGCCGGCAATTCCTGAAACAGCAGCCGCGCGGCTACATTCAGGAAAGCCGTCCCGCGACTGTAGAGCGCGTACATGGCGTCGATCTTGCTGACGTCGGTGGCGTCCAGGTCATAGGGAACGTCGACGGCAAACACGACCAGCGTCTTCCCCAGCACCAGGTCGGGGCGCGCATTGAGCAACATCTTCAGCGCGCCGCTGCCGAATTCCTCCGGCCGCTCGCGCTCGACGACGAAGATCACCCAGTCGGCGGTGCTCAGCGCCTTGCCAACATCCTCCGGGCGCGCAATCGGATGGGCCGGGTCGTCGGGTGGTGTCTCCCCCAGGAAGGCCGCCAGGTCCGCCGTGGCAAAGGAGGTCAGGTTCCACGGTCGGATCTGAGCCGTCCCCGCGCCGCCGCCGTACAGGCTCAGGATCGATGTCTCCAGCGCTTGAGGATCGATCCCCGGCACCGGGGAACAGGCGCTGCAGGCGCGCGAGCGACGCGTGTCGGTGAACAACACCAGCCGTTCTTCCAGGCGGGGTCCTTCCCCCAGGCCGGCCCGAATATCCGTCGATGCCGGGCTCACCAGCGTGGCGGCCGAACGGGCGACTCGGAACTCCAGGTCGCCGGACAGCGATAGCTGCTCGCGATCGGCAAACGTTGGCCCGAAGGCGGCGGTCTCGAAGGAGCCGCCATACAGACGAAGCTTAAGCCGCAGGACGCGCAGTGCAGCGTCATCCACACGCTGCGCGAAGACCGGATCGTCCAGGTAGCGCTGCTCGAAGTACAGCAATGTCTCCCGGATCGTGGTGATCTCGTCCGGGTCGTCGCTCGACTGGAAGTCCTCCAGGAGCAGCAGGTCGTTCCCCGCCAGGAATGCATCGCGCGCAACCGCTTCCGCCGAGAAGGTCGTCTCCGACGGATCGAGAAAGCGCCGGATTGCCTTCGACCCCAGGGATCCGCTGACCATCAGGCCGCCGGACGATCGCCACGCGGCGAACGGCTCGCCTTCGGTGAGCTGTTGGAATGCCTCGGCATCCAGACTCACCGGTCGGGTCGTATCGCGGATGTTGCCCTGCAGCCCCTGGTAGCGGATGTGGGCGGTCAACATGCCGTCGGCGGATCCCGGGCCCTCCCCCGGCGGAAGGGCGGCGACCGTGGCGAACGGCTGCAGCTCGAAGCCCCGCAACTGATCCAGAGTCCGACGAACGGTGGCGACGTCTTCGGCGGCCGAGCGATCGCTGGCGCCCAGGCCCGGGAAGTGCGTCACGACCACCCCCACCCGTCCATCCGATCCCGCGTGCACGCCTTCGACGAACGCCTGTCCGAGAATACCGATCCAGTACGGATCCCCGCCAAAGGAACTGACCCCCAGGTCTCCGGGACCGCCGAGCCGCGGATCGCCCAGGATGTCCAACGACGGCCCGATCAGCAGGTTGACCCCCAGCGCCCGAAGGCGGGCGCCCAGATCGAATGCCACCTCACGCGCCAGGTCCCTGCGCCAGGTGGCGCCGAGGGACATCTGAGACGGCGTGTCCGGGTAGTCCTGTACGATCTGCGACCACTCGGTTCCGTCGCCGTCCGCCTGGATCGCCACCAGTAACGGGACCCCCGGCGCACCCACGTTCGGTTCGGCCGGAGTGTCCGTTGGGGTGGCGGAGCCCGCCGGTGGTCGCGCGGCATCCTGCAGGGTCGCGATCAGCGCCTGCGTCTGCCCGGACATCTCAGACAGAGGGGGGAAATTGCCGTTGTGCGGCGAGAGCAGGACGCCTGAGACCTGTCCTGCCCGCACGAGTTCCAGGAGCGGAAAGTCGACCGCCAGGCTGGGCCCATCGAATGCGATCAGGAAGAGCTGCCCAACTCGCTGGGCAGGCGTCATCTGCTCGAGGAGCTCGGTCGCCTCATCGGCCACGGGCGAGCGGGGCACGCCCGACCAGCCCGCCGACCACAAAGCGAGCGTGGCGAATGCCAGGCGCAGCAACTGGAGGCGTCTCACATCTCCAGTATACCCTTGACGCTGCGCGCCTCAGTCGCCGGCGCCGCCCGTTGCGCTCCGCTCCGCCTCCACGATGGCGGCGAGCGCCAGGCGACGTTCCGGGCCACTCAGGAACTCGAGCCGACGGATGCCGAGCGGATCGATGATCTCGCCCAACAGCCGCAGTTCTTCCTCCGAAGGGGGCTGAGTTGTCCCCAACTCCTCCGCCACGTCCATGGCGAATCCCGTCTTGGCCTGCACGAGTTCCTTGGTGACGCCCGGGTGCAGGTGCGTCAGCCGCATCCGCCCGTGCTCGAAGTCGAACTGTCCGAGGTCGGAGACCAGGTAGCCCGGCCCGCGGCCGTGCCGTCTGTGCGCGTCGTGCCCGAGTCCCGAACGGAAATCGAGACGCTCGACGAACGTGATCCGCGAATGGCGCGGGACGTACAGACAGATGTCGCTCAGGACTGGCGTCACATCCGGGATCCCGCCCGTCCCGGGGAGCCTCATGCGCGGGCGGCGGTAGTCGGCCCCCAGGGCGATGTTGTTGAAGTTGCCGGCGGCATCGACCTGCCCCGGCCGGAAGAACTCCTTCGGCCGGACGCTGCGGCAGCATGTCGACCGCCGCCGAGACGAAGCCGTAGGTCACGACCGATCGGTCGAGCCACAGCGATTCAATCGTCGCCAGGCCCAGGGGAGCGCCCTCCTGGCACAGGCTCTGCCCGATCGCCGAGGCAAAGGACACATTCGGCGCGTGGGTCTTCCACGCCAGCAGGTACCCGGCAGCCACCAGCGGTGTCGCCAGGCCCTGCGCCAGCACTTCCCCGTCGACCACCTGGCGCGCGATACACACGCACATCAGATCGGCGGCGGTCATCCCCACGCCGCGTTCAGACCTGGGCATTCCGGCTCACCTCCTGCCACAGACGCGGGTCGACGTTGCCTCCGCTGATCACGGCCAGGCGCCTGACCGAGGGAGATTTCAGGCAGGCGGCGAGCGCCACCGCCGCCGAGGGCTCGGTGACCACGCCACGGGTTGAAGCCCAGTGCAGCGCGTCGCGGATCTCCGCCTCCGTGACAAGCACCATGTCGTCCACGTACTCCCGCACCAGCGATAGCGTGATCGAATCCAATTCGACCGGGCCCGAGAGGCCGTCCGCCAGTGTGGGACGCTCCGTCCACCTCGGCCATCGATCCCGTGTGGAAGTAGGCATGCAGATAGGGGGAGTTCTCGGGCAAGACACCGATCACCCGCAGTCCGGGCCGATAGGCACTCAGGGCAGCCCCAATGCCCGCCACGAGCCCACCGCCGCCCACCGGCACATACACGGCCGACTCACCCGACGCGGACAGGCCCTCCCACTGCGCTTCGATCTCCAGTCCAAGCGTCCCCTGACCGGCCACGACTTCGGCGTCATTGTAGGGCGAAATCCAGACGCCGCCGCGCTCGGCTGCCAGCCGGTGGCCCTCTGACTCAGCGGCCGCATAGCCGCCGTCCACCAGGACGGACGTCCGCCCCGAGCGATCGGATTCCGTCGATCTTGCGCGCCACAGCATCCGCCGGGACGACGATGGTCGCCCGCGCGCCGAGGAGGCGTGCGGCGTAAGCCACACCCTGCCCGTGGTTCCCGGCGGAGGCGGCGACGATCCCGCGGTTCAGGTCATCCGGCGAGAGCAGCAGGCATCGATTCAACGCGCCACGAAGTTTGAATGAACCCGTGTGCTGCTCATTCTCGCATTTGAGCCAGATGCCCGTGGAGGAATCGCAGATCAGTGGGGTCTGCCGAATGAAGGGCCGCAGGCGTATGCCGGCCGCCTCCACCCGAGATCGATCAACCGGCGTCGGCGACATCGCGGACGGCCTGCCGGGCCGCATCGGGGACATCGGTGATCAGCCCGTCGCACCCCAGGAGCAGGAGCTCGCGCATCCGCCCGACATCGTTGACCGTCCACACATTGACGCGGCGGCCCTGCGCGTGCTGATCGGCGATCGTCACGCGGTCGGTCATCGAGTTCCTGCGGGTGGTAGGCTTCGAAAGCCGTCAGGCGGCGGAGGGCCGCCTGCATCCATCCCTTCTGCCCGGGCCACACCAGCAGCCCTCTGGGGACCTCCGGCGCCAGCCGGCGCGCGGTCCACAGGGCAAACGGGTTGAAGGATGAGAGAAGCACCCGGCGCTCGAGGCCGTGGCGACGCACGATCCGCACCACGGCTTCCGCGAGCCGATCGAGGACGCTTTCGTAGTTCTTCAGCTCGATGTTGATCAGCACACGCCGGCCGAGTGCCTCGAACACTTCATCGAGGCTCGGGATCCGTTCACCCGCGAATCGGGGGTCGAACTTCGCCCCTGCATCCAATGCCTTCAGGTCGGCGAGGCTGCGTGCGGAGACGCTCCCGGTGCCGTTGGTCGTGCGGTCGAGGGTGAGATCGTGATGCACAACCACGGCGCCATCGGCCGACAACTTGGCGTCCAGCTCGATGGCGTCCGCCCCCATCTCGGCCGCCGCCTGGAAGGCGGCCAGCGTGTTCTCAGGGGCGATGCGCGACGCACCGCGATGGGCGATCACCAGAGCGCCGGGGCGCCACCACTCCGAATCCGGTGGCCTAGAGCTCAACGAAGTAGGCTTCCGCCGCCCGGTCGAGCAGGTCCTTGGTCATCGCCGGTTCGACATTCATGATAGCGGGAGATGTCCAGGATCTGATCGCAGATATCGCGCGGGTGCGAGGCGCGCAGCTTGCGGTTGCGCTTGATGTACCACTCCTGCAGCATGTAGGCCAGGCCGCGGTCCGAGTAGGCCACGCCCTTGGCTTCCGCCACACGCTTGAAGATCCCGCGGAAGTCCTCGTAGGACGGGTCCCCGATCTCGATCTTGTGCCGCAGCCGGCGCAGGAAGGCCTCGTCCACCAGGTCGCGCGGCGGCAGGTTGGTGGAGAACACCACCATGACGTCGAAGGGCACCTCCATCTTGCGCCCGGTGTGCAGCGTCAGGTAGTCGATGCGATTTTCCAGCGGCACGATCCAGCGGTTGAGCAGATCGCGCGGGCGCACCTGCTGGCGGCCGAAGTCGTCGATCAGGAAGACGCCGCCGTTGGCCTTCACCTGGAACGGCGCCTCGTAGAACTTGTTCACATCATCGAAGACCAGGTCGAGCCCGGCCATCATCAGCTCGCCGCCGACCACGACGAACGGCCGCTTGATCTTCACCCAGCGCGGGTCGCGCTTGGCGCCGGGCTTCAGCCCACCGGTGCCGGAAGCGGACACGTCTTCGTCCGCCGCCAGCACGTGGTTGACCGAGTCGTAGAGCTTGACCACCTGGCCATCGATGTCGATGGCGAACGGGATGTACATGTCTTCCTGGAGGATCATGGCCCCGATGGCACGCGCAATCGTGGTCTTGCCGTTGCCGGGCGGGCCGTACAGAAAGAGCGATGTACCCGAATTCACCGCCGGGCCGATGCGGTTGAAGGTCTTCTCCGACAGGGTCAGATCGGTCAGGGCCTGGCGCATCAAGCGCGGGTGGACCGTCGGGCGACCGCGGCTCTGGCGCCGGATCGAGTCGTTGTATACCGCGAGCGGCACGGGGGCCGGGCCGGCGTACTGGCTGCGTTCCAGCGCCTCCCGCGCCCGGGCAATGCCGGCGCCGGTGATGGCGTACTGGTACGAGCCTTCCCCGAAGCCGACCTGTGTCTTGACCTCGACGAACTTCTCGCGCTTCAGGGCTTCCAGCGTCTGGTCGACCATCCCGGCGAACGGGAGGGTGATCGCCTCCGCCACCTTGAAGCCCGTCTGGTAGCCGCGGAAGTACAGGATCTTGAGGGCCAGGTCCTGGAGCCACAATTCGGAAAGGCCGGTGTCCTCGACACGGCTGATCGGGGCCGGGACGAAGCGCAAGTTGGAGGTGGTCGGTCCATCCGCGGCGAATGTCCCTCGGCCGGGCGTGCGTGGCAACGACATGCTTTCCTCCCATGCCCTCGAGCGCCAGCGGCAGCCCTTCCGGTCACCCGGCCGGGCCCCGCCTGTGCCTGACGCGTGTCACTTCGGCGCGGATTATACCTTGCCCGACGCGAGGGGCAAGCGCCGCTTGCGGGCCTGCGCCGTGCAGGCTACAATCGCCCCCTATGAGCCTGTCGGTCGTCATGCCCGTCTACAACGAGAAGGCCACGATCGAGACGATCCTTGCGCGGGTCGAATCCACCGGGTTGGCCACCGAGATCATCGTCGTCGATGACGGATCCACCGACGGCACCCGCGACCTCCTGCGACAGATCGCTCCCCGCCATCCCCAGCTCAAGCTCCACCTGCACGAACGCAACCGCGGCAAGGGAGCCGCGATCCAGACCGGGATCCAGGCTGCGACACAGGATCTGGTGCTGATCCAGGATGCCGACCTCGAATACGACCCGCGGGACTACCCTGCCCTGCTGGCCCCGATCCAGGAGGGCAAAGCCCAGGTCGTGTTCGGCTCGCGCTTTCTCGGCGGGCCGCGCCGGACCACGATGTTCTGGCACATGGTCGCCAATCAACTGCTGACCTTCATGACCAACATCCTCTACAACAGCATCCTGTCCGACATGGAGACGGGCTACAAAGTGTTCCGACGCGAGGTCATCCAGTCGATCCCGCTGCGCTGCCGGCGCTTCGACTTCGAGCCGGAGATCACGGCCAAGCTCCTCAAGCGGCGCGTGCGCATCTTCGAGGTTCCGATCTCCTTCAACCCGCGCGAGTACGACGAGGGGAAGAAGATCGGGTTGAAGGACGCCTTCGCCGCGGTCTGGACCCTGCTGAAGTATCGCTTCGTCGACTAGCCCGCCGCCCGCACGTCGGCCAGGTTGAACTGCAGGCTGTCGTAGCCGCCGTAGGTGTTGCGTTCGAGGTGGAATGCGACGTCGACGATTCCCGGCAGTCCGGCGGCCAATTCCCCCATCCCGAAGCCGATTGCGTCCCAGGCCCCCGCTCCCCGCTCCGCGCCCAGCAGCAGCTTGAGGTGCTTTCCGTCCGCGCCCACGGTGCGCGCCGAACGCACCCGCAAGCCCCGCGCGGCGAAGGTCGGAGGCTCATTGCCGTAGCCGCACGGCTCGAGCAACTCGCCGAACTCCACCAGGCGCCAACCCAGCTGCTCCGGGCCCACCACGGCGTCGATCTCGATCGCAGGTGTCAGGTCGGCGCCGAGGAGCTCGCGCTCGGCAATCGCCTGCAGCCGCTCCTCGAGGCGCCTCCACGTCCTGGGTCGCCAGGGTGAAGCCGGCCGCGGCCGCATGGCCCCCGTAGCGGATCAGCAAGTCGGCACACTCGTCCAGGGCGTGTGTGATGTGAAACCCCGGAATGCTTCGGGCGGATCCGCGAGTCTCCGCCTCCCCGCGATGGGCGATGATCGCCGGACGATAGCGCTCCTCGGCCAGTCGCGCCGCCACCAGGCCGGCGATGCCTTCCAGGAAGTCCGGGTGCGCGGCGAAGATCAGGCTCCTCGGGTCCCCTTGCTCCGCCATTCCCCGCGCCAGGTTGACCAGCTCACTGGTTGCCTGTCGCCGATCGCGGTTGATGCTCTCGAGCGTCTGAGCCAGCTCAGCCGCTTCCTGCGTTGATTCTGTCGTCAGCAAGCGGTAGGCCGCCTCGGCCGAATCCAGCCTGCCGGCGGCATTCAGGCGCGGGCCGATCCCGAAGCCCACGGAAGACGCCTTCAGGCTGACGGGCGAAATCCCGGCGGCGGACATCAGCGCCTTCAACCCCGGCCTGTCTGTCGAGCGAAGGCGAACGAGGCCGGCGCGGGCCAGGTCGCGATTCTCACCGCGCAGCGGAACCAGATCGGCGATCGTGCCGATGGCCACCAGGTCGAGCAGATTCTCCGGATCGGGTCCGCCGAGTGCCTTGGCGAGCGCCTGGGTGACCTTGTACGCCAGTCCGGCGCCGCTCAAGTCGTCGAATGGATACCCATCGCCCGGCTGCTTCGGGTTGACCACCGCCACGGCTTCGGGGAGAACGGGCCCGGGAGCGTGGTGGTCGGTGATGATCAGATCCAGGCCCAGGCTGCGCGCCGCCAACGCCTCGGGGACCGAGCGGGCGCCGCAATCCACCGACACCACCAGCCGCGCCCCTTCTGCCGCCAGGCCCGTGAGCGCTTCTTCGGTCAGCCCATACCCTTCGCGATATCGGTTGGGGATGAAGTGCACGACCTCGGCGCCCAGCTTCTGCAGGTACAGGACCATCAGCGCCGTACCGGTCAGCCCGTCGGCATCGTAGTCACCGTAGACGACGATCTTCTCCCTGGTTTGAAGTGCAGCGCGCAGCCGGTCGACTGCCACGGGCATCCCAAGCAGCGAAAACGGATCGCAGATTACCGGTGACGGTTGGAAGAATGCCTCGGCGTCAGCCAGTGACTTCACACCCCGCCGCCACAGGACAGCCTGTTCCGCCGGTCCGAAAGACCGCAGCTCGTCCGCCACAGCCGCAGGAACGGGGCCCGGAACGATCCAGCGTTTGGACAAGGCCAGTCTCCAGGTTGGATGGCGGGGAAGGCTCGCCCGGCCTCGGAGGGAGGCCGGCGGGTTCTAGAGTGGGGAAGGCAGGTCGTGGGGCCCGCTTCAGCGAGCCCCACGACCCAGGGAAGGCAAGCCTACGCCCAGCCCTGATTCTTCATGAACTTGGTGATGATCGGGATCTCGGTCAGGTTGCCCCGGTACGAGTTGATCGCGGGCCAGAGTGTCGCCAGCCACAGGAGCGGCGCGCAGATGGCGCCAAACCCAAGGGTCACAGCGCTGACGAGGAAGATCACGATCCACAGGACGACATTGAAGATCAGCGACTGCACGGCATGGAACTTGATGAAGGGACGCGACTTCTTCTCCTCCATCAGCAGCACGATGATGGCAATCAGGGGGATCGGATACCCCAGCGCCGACCAAAGCTTGTCGTCGCTGGTCACACCGCTCATTCCGGACTGGTCAGTCATTTCCCTCTCCTCTTATTGAGTAGTTTCCATTGGGGCCTCGCCGGGCTCGGCGCTTGACGTATTGTATCCCGCCCTGCCCCGGACGCAACCCACTACTACAACCCCGCCGGTGCAGCGCGGTTGCACTCGGGAGACCCGGAGCTCCGTGCTACCATTGCCCTATGCGCCTCGTCTTCATGGGCTCCCCCGAGTTCGCCGTCCCCAGCCTTCAGGCCCTGGCCCGGATCCACCAGGTCGTTGGCGTGGTCTCCCAGCCGGATCGACCCGCCGGCCGCGGCCGTGCCCTCACCCCGCCGGCGGTCAAGGTAGCCGCCCTCGGCTTGGGTCTGACGGTCTTCCAGCCGGCGCGCCTGCGCGATCCGGACGCCACGGAGAAACTGGCGGCTTGGGCACCGGACCTTATCGTCGTCGCCGCGTTTGGACAGATCCTTCGCCAGCCGGTCCTCGACCTGCCGCGCTTCGGCTGCCTGAATGTCCATGCTTCGCTTCTGCCGCGCTGGCGCGGAGCCTCGCCGGTGCAGGCTGCATTGAGCGCCGGCAATTCGACGACCGGGATCACGATCATGAGGATGGACGCCGGGATGGACACCGGCGCGATCCTGGCCCAGGCCTCCTTGCCGGTGGATAGACTCCGATACGGGCGGCACATTGACCGCACGCCTGGCGCCGCTGGGTGCCTCGCTGCTGATCGAAACCCTCCCCGCCTACCTGGAGGGCAGCCTCTCGCCGACTGTTCAGGACGAGAGCCTCGCCACGCTTGCGCCTTTGCTGAAGAAGGATGATGGCCGCCTGGACTTCACGCTGGACGCGGCGCAGTTGGAGCGTCAGATCCGCGCCTTCGATCCCTGGCCCGGGACATTCCTCGAATGGCAGGGCCGCCGCATCGGGATCCTGCGCGCCCGCGCCGTCCGTGCTCCGCTCCTTCCCGTTGGAGGGCTGGCGGAAGTCGCCGGGTTTCCCGCGGTCGGAACCTCCGAGGGCGCACTCGTCCTCGAGGTGCTTCGCCCCTCCGGGCGCCGGGCGATCCCAGGCGATGCATTCCTGCGCGGCGCGCCCGCCTTCGCCACAGGTCAGCTCAGCCCGCGGGGAGACCCCGGGTAGGTCCACAGCACCGGCTCCCCCTTCGGCGCCGGCAGCCTCCATCCCTTCGTGGCTCAGGTTGGTCTTCTCAGAGTCGCGAATGGAAACCTACCGTCGGCAGCAAGAAGGCGGTCACCTCGCAGCCCAGGGCGGATCCGGAGGGATGTGCGGATCGAAGCCGACCGAGGGTAGTCGGGCCTGGCTCGTGCAAGGCCGGACGCAACCTGCATGTGCCCGACCGATAGACAACCGATGGCTTGACGATCCCAGACGGTGTGGGAGACTCCTCCTCGCGCCGATCAACGAAGGATGAGGGCGGACCCATGAAGGTCGTGTTGGTCTTGTCCGACGCACTGCGGGACGATATCGCCGCCGAGCGGATGGGCTTCCTCGAGCACCTGATCGAGACCGGGCAGGGAACACGCTACAGCGTGCGCGGCGAGCTGCCAACGCTTTCGCGCCCGATGTACGAGACCGTACACACCGGGCTGTCCGTAACGCAGCACGGGATCGTCAGCAATCAGATGGTGCGCCGTTCGTCGGTCCCGAATGTGTTCGCGATCGCCGTCCAGAATGGCCGCACGACTGCCGCCGCCGCCCACTACTGGTTCTCCGAACTGTACAACCGCGCCCCCTTCGACCCGGTGGACGACCGTGAGGTCGACGACCCGTCGCTCCTGATCCAGCACGGGCGCTTCTACATGGAGGACAGCTACCCGGACCAGGATCTGTTCCTGACCGGCGCATCGCTGGTCAGGAAGTACAGCCCCGACTACTTGCTCATCCATCCGATGGGAATGGACTTCCTGGGGGACACTCTGGGATCAGACACGCCGGAGTACCGCAACCACGCGATTGTCCAGGACGTGATCCTGGCCAATTTGATCCCCGAATGGCGCCAGCGTGGCTATGCCGTGCTCGTGACGGGCGACCACGGCATGAGCGCGGACCACTCGCACGGAGGGACGACCCCGGACGTTCGCATGGTTCCCCTGTACATCCTGCCGCCTGCCGGTGGCGGGAGAGGCAACACGCGCGAGACCGTCTCGCAGCTTCAGCTGGCGCCGACGATCCTGACCATCCTGGGGCTTCCGCTGCCGGAGACGATGAAAGCCTCGCCCGTGGTGTGAGCGTCCGCTGAGCAGCTTTCCGGGTGGGGCCAGACCGTCCGCGTGGGTTCGTCTCTCGGCGATAGGTCCGAGCCCCGGGCACGGGTGTCCTGTGCTGGACGGACACCCCAGTGCGTTCCTCGCGAAAGACAGGGCCTTCAGGCGTCCCGAGAAATGCAGGGCGTGCCAGAAATGCGCAGCCTGTTCGATCAAGATCGCGGGCCTCGAGACCCGGCCCGCCCGGGGGCCGCTACTTCGACGAGTTTGGCCCGCACCAGTTCCTCCATGGCCATCACCAATGCCTCTTCCTGACCGATGTCGACGATCGTCGCGGCAGTGTAGTCGTGGCACGCGTCGATCGAGCCGCCCACCTGACGGGCGGCTTCGGGGACTAGATAGGCCAAGCCTGGCATGGACCGGTCGATCAGGATCTTGCGCTCCAACGGCGTGGGGAGCCGCATCGATGCTTTCGTCTGAGCCCAATCGAAGGATCCCACGCCCGGGACCTCCGGAGCCATGTTCTGGAATCCGACGATGTACTTCTCGGCGTTCACAAAACCCTCATTGCGGATGTCCCAGCAGTATTCACCAATGATCTTGACGCCCATGGGGGCGAACTCGTCCCCGACCGAGAACCATTGGATATGTGCCGTTTCGCGGAAGCCATCCCGCATCAGCCGCGCGCTGGTCTTCTCGTAGGCCGCTTGCTGGGTTTGGCGCAGCTCCTCGAGACGGCGCTCCGCTTCGGGGAAGAGCCCTTCCAGACACACCCGTACCCCAAGATCCGGCCCGTCTGCGTAGTAACCCACTCCCCCGAAGGTCGTCACCGCAATCGCCAATGGCGCCATCGGGATCGCATCCCCAAATCGGGTGAGCGAGTAGATCTCCTTTCCCTGCTCGTTCACATCGATCCGCACCTGACCCTGCTCGACGGCGTCCAGAAGCGCGGCGCGGTTCTGTTTGACCAATCCGCCTTCCCGGTCGTGCTCATCCCCCACAGCCCCCAGCACGGCCACATGCGCCAGATCGCGGTTGGCCTGATCCAGTTCAAGGGCGAAGTAGTAGGCCGCCGTGGAAGCAGAGATATCCATGTCGCCGGACAGGCCAAAGAATTCGGTGGCGAGGTTGAGGACGCTGGGATCGGTGGGCTTCTGGGGGTGATGATGATCCAGGATGAGGGTCGTTCGTCTCCCCTGGTTGGCATCGGAGATGGCAGGCGCTGCCTGCCCCCCCAGATCCACATAGAAGATCGTGTATGGAAATTGATCATGGATGCGAGCCACAATCGGGGGGTGGACGCGCTCGATACAGATCCGGTGGGTGGAGAAGCCCGCCCGGGCGAAGGCGGTTTCCAGGATTGCGGCAGAGGTCAATCCGTCGGCATCGTTGTGGTGAACCAGGGCAACCTCAGACCCGGCAGCACGCATCAGGCGGATGCCCTGGCGGATCTCCTTGAGGAACTCCTCCTGGCTCATCTCACAAGCCTATCGTGGTTCGAATGACCTTGTACCCCTCGGACTCCATCGCAGACGCGATAGCGTCCTGCATGTCTTCGCCCGGTCGTCAGGGCGTTCATATAGCCGCCTCGGCCGCCGCCGGTGACCTTGGCGCCCAACGCGCCCATCCTCAGCGCCAGATTGCACAGGTAGATCAGCTTCTCATGCGAAAGCCCCATGGCGATCAGGATCTCGTGATTGGCCGTCATGATGGCGCCCACTTTCTCAAGATCGCCGGCTTCGAGGGCGGCCTTCATTTCGCGCACCTGGGCTGTGATCGCTTCCATGCGAGACTTGAATCCTGCGGGGTCGCGCGCCTTCATCTCCGCAATGTAGTCATCCAGGAGAGCCGTATTGGCCGTGATGCCGCTGTTGCCCAGCACGATATGGAGCGGCTTTCGGCAGGCGATCTTCTCGAAGTGCTTCCCTTCACCTTTCACCCAGTACAGCAAGAGCCCGCCGTAGGTCGAGGCGGTGTTGTCAACCCCGCTGGGGATCCCGTGATAAGGAAACTCGCCCTCCCATCCCACGTGGTTGATCTGTTCGATGGTGTAGCCCAGACCGAACTCCTCGCTCAGGGCACGTGCCAGGGAGACGCAGCTGGCTGCACTGGCGCCCACCCCGCTGCCTGCCAGCAGGCTGCCGCCATAGGTGATCTTGATGGGCGTCTTCTTGACATCGATCTTCATGACTTCGAGGATCCGATTGATGGAGCCGACCTGCTGATCCTTCTTCTTGGCCTTGTAGCCGGGCACTTCGACCCGGTTGTCCTCCAAGCACCCAGCCTTCTCCGTCGATCCTCTCGACTTCGGCGATCGTCTCAAAGGGGATGGCCGAAACAATGGCCGGGACCTCCTCGAGCACGAATTGATCGCCGATCAGAATGGTCTTCCCAAACGCCGATCCCTTTGCCATGCCGATCTCCTTGGTCCAAGTCCAGTCTGGATGATAGGTGCCGTGCGGCTGCGCGTATTCTAGCGCGGATTGCGGCCCCGAGTCGGCGGCAGATGGACCGCTTGACCTTCCCGCGTCCTTGGAGCGCATGTCGCCCGGCCGATCGAGCCAGCGAAATCCACATGCCGAGACGCGCCCTCCAGGCCGGGATGTCAGGACGGGAGAGCAGGCTGTCAATGGACGTTCGGCGAATGATCGTTCCCCTGGATGATGCGACGAGCTGCCGGGCAGGATTGCCCTGCGTTGGGGCTGAGCCGAATCGTGGCTGCGGGATTTCGGGGCGTGACCAGCTGCAACTCATCTCCAGCGCCGCGTGCAAAGCCGGCACTGCGGAGCCGACAACGCCAGTCGACATCCTCCCGAAAGTGCGGCGGATCGTGCCATCGAACCTCAGTGCACCACAGCGCTTGCCCAATCCCGCCACGTGGACCACAATGTTCCCGGCCCTCGGGCATTCCGGGCCGATCCGGCCGAACATCCCGGGCCACAACAGCCACCCGGGTGCCGGGCGCAGAAGGCACTTGATCATCCGGGCCCTACAGGAGGCAGGATGAAGGAGTTCGTCCTCGCGCTGGACCAGGGAACCACGTCCTCGCGAGCGATCCTGTTCGACTTGAGCGGCACGCCCGTCGCCTCCGCACAGCAGGAGTTCCCGCAGCTCTTCCCGCAGCCCGGCTGGGTCGAGCACGATCCCGAGGCGATCTGGTCCAGCCAGCTGGCCACCGCCCGGGAGGCGATCTCCAGGGCGCATATCGACGCCGGACGGATTGCGGCCATCGGGATCGCCAACCAGCGCGAGACCACGCTGCTGTGGGACCGCACGAGCGGCAAACCGCTGGCCAACGCCATCGTCTGGCAATGCCGCCGCACCGCGCCGATGTGCGACCGCCTGCGAGCAGAGGGTTTTGACCAGGTCATCCGCGATCGAACCGGACTGGTCGCCGATGCCTACTTCTCCGGAACCAAGCTCGCCTGGCTGCTCGAGAACGTGCCCGACGCCCGAGCCCGTGCCGAGCGCGGCGAGCTTGCGTTTGGCACGGTGGACACCTTTCTGCTGTGGCGCCTGACCGCCGGGCAAGTGCACCTGACCGATGCGTCCAACGCCTCCAGAACGATGCTCTACAACATCCATACCCTCGACTGGGACGACACGATCCTCGAACACTTTGGAATCCCGAGATCCCTGCTCCCCGGCGTGCGGCCATCGTCCGAGCTGTACGCCGCGACGGACTCGTCACTCTTCGGGGCCGCCATTCCCATCGGCGCCATGGCCGGGGACCAGCAGGCGGCGCTCTTCGGCCAGGCGTGCTTCACGCCCGGCATGGCCAAGAACACCTACGGCACGGGCTGCTTCATGCTGCTGAATACCGGATCCGAGGCGATCGCCTCGCGCCAGGGCCTTCTAACCACCGTCGGCTGGCAGATCCCGAGCGCCGGCCCGGCCCTCGAGACCACCTACTGCCTGGAGGGCAGCGTCTTCATCGCCGGCGCCGCGGTGCAGTGGCTGCGCGACGGGCTGCGGATCATTTCGTCCAGCGGTGACATCGAGGCGCTGGCCCACAGCGTCGAAGACAACGGCGGCGTGTACTTCGTACCGGCGTTCGTCGGGCTCGGCGCGCCGTACTGGGATCGCGTACGCGCGCGGCACAGTCGTCGGGCTGACGCGCGGTTCCTCCTCCGGACACCTGGCGCGCGCCGCGCTCGAGTTCGATCGCCTACCAGTCGACCGACGTGCTCGAGGCCATGGCGCGCGATTCCGGCCAGGACCTGGAGGCGTTGCGCGTCGACGGCGGCGCGGCGCGCAATGATTTGCTGATGCAGTTTCAGGCCGATGTCCTGGGCAAGCCAGTCCAGAGGCCGATCGTGCATGAGACCACCGCCCTGGGCGCCGCGTATCTGGCGGGGCTGGCCGCCGGTGTGTGGGCGACTCCCGGCCAGGTTGCTGAGGCGTGGCGGTTGGAGCGCGAGTATCTGCCGCGCATGTCGTCCGACCAGCGCGACACCCTGCTTCACTCCTGGCGTCGCGCCGTCGAACGCAGCCGCGCCTGGGCCACGCCCCAATGAAAGCCATCGCGTGAGCATCCAGATCATCCGCACGCCCCACCCTCCGGAGGCGTACCTGGTGCAGATCGCCGAGCTGCTTCAGGGGGAAGGGTATCCCGGGGACGAGGGATCGATTCAGCGCCGATTGGGCCTGCTGCCGCGGGAGGATCGGATCCTGATGGCCGTCGAGGGTGAGCGCCTTCTCGGCTTCGCCCATCTGCGCATCGCGCGCGATCTGGCGGCCGACGAGACGGCCGAGATCGTGTCGATTGTCGTCCGCCCCGACCGTCGGCGTACGGGGATTGGGCGTCTGTTGGTGACGGCCGCCGAGACCTGGGCGCGCCAATCCGGCCGAGCGCGCCTGCTCCTCCGCACGGATGTCGTGCGCACTCCGGCCCACGCATTCTATGTGGCCCTTGGCTATTTGAAGACTGCAACGACGGTGGACTTCATCCGCGATCTGAACGTCGAACGCCGCGCCGACGCGCCCACGATCCCGCCCTCGGGCGCCAACCGTTGACAGTCGCGTCGACTGTGGGACAATCGGTCTGCCATGCCCGCTTTCTCCACTGAACTCCTCGTCATCGGCGGGGGCGCAACCGGACTCGGCATTGCCTGGGATGCCTGCCTGCGAGGCATCAAGGTTCTGCTCGTCGATCAATCCGATCTGGGCCAGGGTACCTCCGGCCGGTACCACGGGCTCCTGCATTCCGGCGGCCGGTACGTGATCTCCGATCCGGCATCGGCGCGTGACTGCGCGCACGAGAACGAGATCCTCCGCCGCCTGGCGCCCTCGACCATCGAAGATACCGGCGGGTTGTTCGTCTCCGCTCCCGCCGATCCCAGCGAGTTCCCCGATCGCTGGCTCGCCGCCTGCCGCGAGACGGGCGTCTCCGCTGAAGAAGTCAGCGTGCCGCAGGTCGTCCAGCGCTGAGCCCTTGCTGAATCCCGCCCTGACCCGCGCCTTTCGCGTCCGCGACGCCTCGCTGGATTCCTTCGATCTACTTCACCTCCTTGCCTCGTCGATTCGTTCCGCGGGAGGTCAGGTCTGGCTGCGTCACAAGGTGGAACGCCTGTTGATGGACGGTGGGGCGGTCATCGGTGCGCAGGTGGTCGACCGATCGAATGGTGAGAGCAAGCAGATCGGCGCGCAGGTTGTCGTCAATGCCGCGGGCCCATGGGCGAAGGGGGTCGCCTCCCTGGCGCAGGTTGACCTGCCGATCGCGCTTGGGCGGGGCGCCATGGTGGCCATGGCTTCCCGATTGGTGAACACCGTCGTCAATCGCTGCAAGCCTCCGTCGGACGGAGACATCCTCGTTCCGGTCGGCACGGTGTGCATCCTGGGCACGACCGATGAAGCCGTCCGCTCGCCGGACGATCTGACCATCGCGCCCTGGGAGATCGACTTGTTGCTGGCCGAGGCCGAGGTGCTTGTGCCGGGGATTGCCGCGCATCGCGCCCTGCGCGCCTGGTCCGGCATTCGGCCTCTGTACCGGCCCGCGCCGGCAACGGGCGCCGAGACGCGCGATCTGCCGCGCGCCCACACGATCCTCGATCACGCCGCGACCCACGGCGTCCCTGGCCTGGTCAGCGTCATCGGCGGCAAACTCAGCACCTTCCGCCTGATGGCCGAAGAAGTCATGCGGACGGTTGCGCCCAGGCTCGGCGCTCCCATCCACCTGCGCCACGGCCCGCACGCCTCTCGAGCCCCCCGGCCGTGTTTACCATCGTCTGCCGCGGCGCCTCGATCACATCGAGCATCCGACCTCCGCCGCGCCTGCGTCCGTCATCTGCGAGTGTGAGCTCGTCACGCGACCCGACCTCGAAGCTGCCCTGCGTTCGACCGAGAGCGCAGATCTGGATGACCTGCGCCGCGATTTGCGCCTCGGGATGGGACCATGCCAGGCCGCATTCTGCGCCTACCGCGCGGCCGGCATGGCCGTCAGGGCGCTCCCCACGATCCGCACCCGATGGCGGGCTGGGTGAGTTCCTGCAGGAGCGCTGGCGCGGGCTGCGCCCCCTCGCCTGGGGACATACGCTTCGCCAGCTCGAGTTCTCCCGGCGGATCGCGATCGAGCTCCTGGGACTCCCCGGCACAGGCGACGGCACATGATCGACCTGCTGGTGATCGGTGCGGGGCTCACCGGCCTGTTTGCATCCTGGCTCGCCGCACGCAAGGGCGCCCGCACCATGCTGATCGCATACGGCCGCGGCGGGCTCGAGCTGTCCAACGGGTGTCTGGCAGTTGCCGTCGGGGACTCGCCGCGCAGGGCCATCCAGAGCTCCAGGCGCCCTCACCCCTACGCGCTCATCGGGGTCGGAACCGTCGAACGCGCACTGGACTCGCTCCTTACGCTTCTGGACGGCGACGGGCTCCCGTATGCCGGCAGCCTCGACACGAACATGATTCTGCCGACCGCCTCGGGGCGGACCATCGCCTCCGCCTTCGCGCCGGCCGCGCTCGCCAGCGCCGCACTCAACGGCAAGCAGCCGATCACGATTGCAGGCTTCACCGGATTCCGCGATTTCGACTCGGCGCTGGCGGCGCGCGTGCTGGGCGCCAGCCTCCAACGCCCGGTTGCATCGGTTGACTTGCCGCTTCCCGGGCCGACTCCTCGCCGCGATCAATACGCGACCGATCTCGCCCGGCTGTTCGAAGACCCGTCGTGGCGCGATACGGCCGTGCGCGCCTGGCGGCCTTCCCTGGTGGGGGTATCGCTGCTCGGCATGCCTGCAACGCTCGGCCTTCGACTCCACCGGTCGGTGTGGCAGGATCTGCAGGACCGGCTGGAGGTCCCGCTCTTCGAGATTCCCACCTTGCCACCGAGCCTGCCTGGGCTGCGGCTCGAGTGGGTGCTCCGCCAGGCATGCCAGCGCGAAGGCGTCGATTTCCTCGAAGGCGCGCAGGCCGTCGGAAGGGTCGAACGACGTCAAGCGCGCGCCCGCGTCGCCGGTGCGGTGGCGATGGCCGCGGGCGGCCCGCAGGCCTTCGATGCCGGCGCGGTCGTGCTTGCCAGCGGCGATTTCCTGCACGGCGGGCTCGTGGGGCGCCAGAACGGACTCGTCCAGGAAAGCGTGTTCGACCTCCCGGTCGTCCACCACTCCGATCGATCGACCTGGGTGTCGCCCCATGCCGGCGACACGCAGCCGTATGCGAGTTTCGGATTGCGCGTCGACGCCTCGATGCGTCCGCTGGACCCGGGCGGCGAACCGATGTTTCCCAACCTGTTCGCCGCCGGGGGCCTGATCGCCGGTGCGCGGCGCGCCGAAGAGGGCTCGCGGCAAGGGATCGCACTGGGCACTGCCCTGTGCGCCGTCGAGGCCGCCCTCGCATGACCGCCTCTTCCCCGGTGCTCACCGCGGACCTGTGCCTCAAGTGCAACATCTGCACGGCGGCCTGCCCGGTCGCGGCGGTGACGGACCTCTTCCCCGGTCCCAAGGCCGTCGGCCCGCAGGCGCAGCGATTCCGTCACCCGAACCTCCCGCCGCCCGATTCGTCCGTGACATGGTGCTCTGGCTGCGGGACCTGCACCCGCGTGTGTCCGCATGGCGTCGCCATCGCCGAGATCAACATCCAGGCCAAAGCACGTCTGGCGGAAACGCACGCGCCACCGCTGCGGGACCACGTGATCTCGCGGCCGGAATGGCTCGGGTTCGCCGGAAGCCTCGCCGCCCCGATCGCCAACCCCATCCTGGGCCTGCGGCCGGCGCGCTGGGCGCTCGAGAAAGTTCTCGGCATCGATCGCCACGCCCCGATGCCGCCGTTCGCCCGCCGCACGCTGCGCGCCCGCCTGCGATCGCGCTGTGTGCCCGAGCCGCCCGCCGACGCTGCACACGTCGTCGCTTACTATCACGGCTGCAGCACCAACTACTACGAGCCCGAGCTCGGCCAGACCGCCATCGCCGTACTCGAACGACTGGGCTGCCGTGTGATCCTTCCTCCCCAGCGCTGTTGCGGTCTGCCGCTGCAATCCAACGGCTTCTTCCCGGCCGCCCGAAGACAGGCGAACACGAATATCCGCTTGCTGCTCCCCTTCGTCGAGGCGGGCATCCCGATCGTCGGCACATCGACTTCGTGCACACTTGCACTCAAGCACGACTACCGCACGATCCTGGGCATCGAAGGCGACTCGGCCGAGACCGTGGCGCATGGCACGTTCGACATCTTCGAGTTCCTCGACAGCGCGCCTCTGGGAGGCGCTGGATCGGGCGGACCTGGCGCCCATCGAGGCCAGCGCGCTGTATCATCCGCCGTGCCAGCTCAAGAGCCACTTCATGGGGACACCGGCGGCACGCGTGCTGCGCCGCATCCCCGGCTTGCGCCTGATCCTCTCTCAATCCGAGTGCTGCGGCATCGCCGGGACCTACGGCCTCAAGCATGAGAAGTTCGAGGTCGCCCGGGCCGTCGGCGCAGGCCTGTTCGAGCAGGCCCTGCATTCGGAGGCGGAATTCGTGTTGAGCGATTCGGAGACCTGCCGGTGGTGGATGGCACAACACGCCCATCGGGCGGTCATCCATCCGATCGAGCTCCTGGCCAAGTCCCTCCGGCTGGCATGAGTCACCGCCTCACCTTCCTGCGCCACGGCCAGTCGGTCGCCAATCGCGATGGGATCGTGCAGGGCCACCTGGACTTCCCCCTCTCGGCCCTTGGGCGAGCGCAAGCCGAGGCCATCGCAGCAGCCTGGGACCTCGAGCCGCTCCGCTACGAGTTGATCATCTCCAGCCCATTGAAGCGCGCCCGCGAGACCGCCTTGATCCTTTCGGACCGGCTCGGCGTTCCGATCGAACTGGAACCGCAATGGGTGGAGCGGGATCTGGGCCAGGCGCAGGGGGCCCGCGTACAAGACTTCCTAGGTGCGTCGCGCGGTCGCCCTGCCCGCCCGCCGTTTACGGCAGCCTATGAGGACGGCGAAGGGACCTGGGATCTCTACCTGCGCGCGGCAACTGCCGTCCAATCCGTCGTGCGCCGGCCCCCCGGCCGCTACCTGATCGTCTCGCACGGCGGCATCCTGAATGGCGCCCTGCGAGTGATCCTGGGAGTCGCACCGGGTCCGGGCCACGCGCCTCGATTCGAATTAGGTAACTGCGGCTACGCGCACCTGAGCATGGACACGGACGGGGCCTGGACCGTCCATGCACTCTGCAATCCGACCGACACGTCCTCCCCTGAGGAGGCCGAGCCGTGAGCGGCGGATACCCCGTCGAACTCGTCTTGCAGGACGGCAAGATCAACACGCTCGATCCAACGCACGGGGTCGTGCAAGCCCTGGCCGTTGCCGCAGGCCGGGTCGTGGCCGTGGGGACGACGGAGGCGATGCGCCCGCTGGCAGGCGCGGGCACACAAGTCGTGCACCTGCGCGGCATGAGCGTGCTGCCCGGATTGATCGACGCGCACCTTCATCTGGAGCACCTGGCATTCAGCCAGAGCCGGGTCGATTGCGAGACCTCGACGCTGGAGGAGTGTCTGGCCCGAGTCGAGCAGCGCGCGGGCGCTGCGCCGGCCGGGGCCTGGGTCCTCGGCCACGGCTGGGACCAAAACCGCTGGGGAGATTTCCCGGATTCGACAAGCCTCGACACGGTCTCGTCCGGGCATCCGATCTACCTGACCGCAAAGTCGCTCCATGCCGGATGGGCGAACTCGATCGCCCTGGGCCTGGCTGGAGTGGATCGCCAGACGGTCGACCCGGCCGACGGGTCCCTGCGCCGCGATGCCCAAGGCGGATTGACGGGCATCCTGGTGGAGGGCGCCATGGCGCTCGTTTCACGCGCCATCCCGCGGCCAAGCATGGAAGACACCCTCGCGGCGATGGAGGCCAGCCAGTCGATCCTTTGGCGGTACGGGCTGACCGGTGTTCATGATTTCGATGGTCCAAGCTGCTTCCAGGCGCTGCAGCTGATGCAAGCCCGCGGCCGGCTGGGGCTGCGCGTCCTGAAAAGCATCCCACTCGAACTGCTCGATTCGGCCGCGGCGCTCGGCTTGCGCTCGGGTTTCGGCGACGAATGGCTCCGCATCGGCGCGGTCAAAGTGTTCGCCGACGGCGCGCTGGGTCCCCGAACCGCGGCGATGCTCGCACCCTACGAAGGCGAGCCGGAGAATCGCGGCACATCCCTCCAGGACCGCGAGTCGCTGTTCGAAATCGGGCGGCGCGCCTTCGCCGCCGGTCTGTCGCTGGCCATCCACGCCATCGGCGACCGGGCGAACCATGAGACCCTCTCGGCCTTTGCCGCGCTGCGCCGCGATCCCGTCGCCGGCACTCCGCCCAGCATGCCCAGCCGCATCGAGCACGTTCAGCTGCTTCATCCCGATGACATCCCCACGCTGGCCACCCTGGGCCTGATCGCCTCGATGCAGCCGATCCATGCGACCTCGGACATGCTGATGGCCGAACGCTACTGGGGATCCCGCGCCAGCACCAGCTATGCCTGGCGGAGCCTGGAGGCCGCCGGGACCAGCCTGGCCTTCGGATCCGATGCGCCGGTCGAGAGTCCGAATCCGTTCTGGGGCCTGCACGCCGCCGTCACGCGACGCGGCACGACGGATCGCCGGGGAAGGAAGGCTGGATTCCTGAACAGCGGCTGTCGAGGGAGTCGGCGCTGCGGGCCTTCACCCGTGCTCCGGCGTCGCTGGCCGGGCTGGCCGGCAGGCAGGGGACGCTGGCCCCCGGCGCATTTGCCGATCTGGTCGTGCTCGACGAAGACCCGCTCGTCTGCGACGAGGAGCGTCTGTTCGCCCTGCTCCCGCGCGGGACGCTCGTCGATGGAACCTGGCGGTATCGTGACTTCTAGGCGCGGGTGGCCCGGGGGCCGAGACGACGCACATCGCCGCTGCGAGCCGTAAGCCCCAGCGCGTCGGTGTGCTCCAGCAGCGCCAGCACGTACTTGCGCGACGTATCGAACTCGTCCCGGATCCGCGCCACGGTGGCCTCGCCCTCTCTCGCCAGCAGAGCCTGCACCCGCTGCGTCAGCTCGTCGTACGCGCTGGAGGAGAAGGCCACGTCCGCCGAAACCTGGACGACCGCACGCGTCGCCACCAGGAAAGCATAGGCCTCCTCGCCCAGCTCTTCCACCAACTCCTTCACCATCGGCGGGGAGAAGCGAGCCGCGTCGAGCCGCGATTGGGCGCGCTCAATTCTGGCTTGATCTGCGGCGGATGGCGTGATCGTGTGCGCCGCCAGGGCGACCGCTCCCCCAGTCTCCCTGAGCAGCCCGTCCCGAACCCATGCATCGAGACATGGGCCGAACACTCTGGCCTCCATGCCCAGGCGGCTCTTAAGCTCCTCGCGCGGCATCCCCAGGCGCAGCGCGTAGTGGGCGTGGTAGTCGTCCAGAAGAGACGCAGCTCGCCGCGAGATCGCCTGCCACGCGTCTTCCGCGATCACCAGGCTGTCGAGCGTAAGCCCTTGCGTTTCGCCGTGCAGCTCTCTGAGTTGACCGGCGGCAATCAGCTGGCGTGCAAGCCCAACCGCACGATCCGTGTCCAGGTCGGTTGCTGCGGCCAGCGTGCGGAGCGTCGCGGGGCCGCCAACGCGCGCGGCTTCAAGCAGCGCATCCTCCGGCTCGCCACCCAGCATTCGCTCCAGGCGTGCGACCATCTCCGCATCTCGACGCCGGTGAAGCCTTCCGGGGAGCGGGTCGGCGATGATCCCCCCACCCAGTGTTTCTCCCGGCGATGGTCGACGGAGCACCAGCCGTTCGCCGCGACCCGCGACCGCGGGTAGTCTCAAGACCAGCTGCGCCCAGCCTTCCTCGCCCGGGAGAATGCGATCCGCATCGAGCAGCCGCAGCCTCCCCACCCTCTGCGCCGTCCCGAGAAAGACCTTGACTTCGAGGTTGTGTGTGATCGGGGTGCTCGCCTCGGGCAAGCAGCGCAACCGGATATCCAGGAGCCGACTACCCGGCAGGGTGCCCGGCAATCCGAGGACCTCCCCGCGGTGGACGGCCTGGACCTCCACGCCACTGACATTCACCGCCACGCGGCTGCCCGGGCGGGCGAGTTCGAGGCGGCTGCGGTGACTTTGCAGACCCCTGATCCTGCCACGCAGGCCCGAAGGCGCGAATTCGACCTCCTGGCCTGCGCCCAGGCTGCCATCTACCAGCGTCCCGGTGACGACCGTGCCAAAGCCGGCCATGGAGAAGACTCGGTCCACCGGCAAACGCGGCCGGCCACGGTCCATGCGGGGTGGGGTCTCTCGCAGCACGCTCGCCAACTCCTGACGCAGCCTGTCTAGCCCGGCACCGGTCTTTGCCGAGACAGCCACCGCCGTGCGCGTCGGCCAATCGAGAGCCGGCCAGCAGTGCGCGTACATCCGCCTCGACCAGCTTGAGCCAATCCGGATCCTCGACCAGATCCGCTTTCGTCAGGACAACCAGGCCGCGTTCGACTCCCAGGAGCGACAGAATCGCCAGGTGCTCGCGCGTTTGGGGCATGACCCCTTCATCCGCGGCAACCACCAGCAGCACGGCATCCATCCCGGTCACGCCGGCCAGCATGTTCTCAATGAAGTCTCGGTGTCCAGGGACGTCGACGATCCCCACCGACTCGCCGCCCGGGAGCGTCATCCAGGCGAAGCCCAGATCGATCGTCATCTGTCGGTCGAGTTCTTCTCGCAGGCGGTCGGGGTTGATCCCGGTCAGGGCATGAACGAGTGTGGACTTGCCGTGATCGACATGCCCCGCCGTTCCGACGACGTGCATCCCGCTCCTCATGCCTCGGCAGCGCGCCCGGCGAGGTTCCTTGGCCGGCCGTTCGCCTTCCATCACCCAACCGCGAATCAGGGCGTGCAGCTCCGCCAGGCGCGTCTGAGCCTCCGCCTCGATCGACTTCAGACGCTCGTCGTCGCTCGTCAGCCGCACCTCGTGAGCGGACACTCCGGCAGAGAGCTTCTCGTGACCGCGCGCGTGCTCTCGCCACTGTTCGTCCAGCGAGAGCTTGTGCCCGTTCCAGCGCTTCGAGTTCCTCCGCCAGAAACGACGTCCACTCGTGCTTGAGGCGATCCTCCGCCAGGCGCTGCATCTCCGTGACCTCGTTGATCCGGCGCTCCGTCCGCTCCATCAACTGGGCCAGGTCGTCGCGCAGCTGCCGCAGCCCGCGGTAGGTCTCCTCGTAGGCCAGGATTCGTTCATCGATCTCGCCCGACCGCTTCTCGAACGAAAGGAACCGGCGCTCCCAGTCCCTCCAGGTTCGATCCTGCTCGGCCTGCCGCAGATTCTGTTGCTCCAGCCACAGGCCCAGCAGCTGCTGCCGCTCACCTTCACTGGACACCAGCTCGCTCAGCCTGGTCTCCACCCGCCGGGACTGATCCTCCAGCTGCTCGGCGTGCACCGTCAACCCCTCGATCCGCTCGCGGTGCGCGGACAGGTCCGCCTGTGCCTCCGCGGATCGTTTGGCTTCCTGTCGGTGACCATCGTCCAGCGACGCCAGCGCTTCTGCTCGATCCCCGTCGCGCGCCATCAGGACCTCGAGCTGCTTGCGCAGAGAGTCCAGCGTGCGGGTGATCCGGAGCTCCTCGTCGCGCCGCGCCTCCAGCGATTGCTGCACTTCGCCCAGGAGCCCTAGATCCATCCGGATCTCGGCCAGCGCCCTGCCCGTCTCCTCGGTCTCGGCGGCGCGCATCTGCAGCAGGGACTTCTCCTTGGCGCTCCGCCGCTCCTCCGACTCACCCAGCAGCCGGGAGACTTCCTGGCGATGCTTGTGCAGCGTATCTTCGTACTGCTGCAGGCGCGAGGCCGCCGCCGTCACGCGCGAGACGTCGGCCGAGAGCTCCTGCCCCTGGCGCGACACCTTGGCGACGGCCGCCTCCAGGTCCTGCACACGTTCGGCCACCTTGGAAGCGTGCTGCACGGCTTTGGCGTGTTGTTCTTCCAGCCATGCGAGCCGCTGCTCGATCAGCCCGGGCTCCATCGAGTCTTCACGCTCCTTCCAGGCATCCGTCCCTAGCCGCCGGACGAGGCCGGCCAGTCCGGACAGGGCGCCCACGACCCAAGGATACAGCAGTTGAGGGAACAGCCCGAGGAGCAGGCACAGGAGAATCCCCGCGCCCAACATCAGCCGTTCGAGGACCGAACCCCGCGGAAGCTCCACGGCGCGGGGCGAGCGCAGGACCGTGCTCGTCCAGCGAACCGCCGCCAGCGATACCGCGCCCAAGGTTCCGACCACCGCCAGGGCGGCGGTCCCCCCGCCTGCCATGACAGCCCAACGACCAGGGAACCCGGCCGTGAGCGGGAAGCCAGCCAGCGAGAACAGCCCGACCAGGACGGTCGCGGTTGCGAGCGGCGCATGGTATCCGACGCCCGAAAGCTCTTCGGCCGTATCGCCTGCACCACCATTCTGCAGCACCGAAGCCCCGAGCGCCCAGACGGCAAGGCTGACGACCCTTGCCCCCGAGAGCCCGAGCGCGAGCTCGTATCCACCCAAGCTCATCGACGAGAATGCGAGCAGGATGACCGCCGTGTCGGCCATCACGGCATAGGCGGCCGTGCGCGCCAGACTCCGCTGGGACAGAGCCCACAGCGCAGCGAAGGCCGCGATCCCCATACCCACCCAGCGCGCCGCCTCGAAGAGCACGGCGTTCTCGCGCAGCCAGGCGTAGGCGTCGAAGAATCGGAACACGGTGAACAGCGCGCCGGCTTGCGAGATCAGGATCACGAACGCCAGGGCATACGGGTGGCTATGGCCGGCGGTCGACGGGAGCCACACGTGAAACGGCGGGGCCGCGAGCAGCAGACCGAATCCGAGCACCGCCAGCGCAGTCGCCGTCCGTGCAGCCTCAGCCGGCACGGACCCTGCGCCGAGAAGATCGGCCTGCCAGCCTGCGGTCAACAGGGCAAGCATCCCCAGCGTGTACAGGACCACCATGCGCAGGGGAGCACGCGAGCCTGGCCGTTCGGGTGGGTACAGGATCAGCACGGCGACCAGCGCCATTCCCTCCAGGAAGACCGCCGCGTACAGAAACGGCACGACCATCAAGCGAGCCCGCCACGAGCCCGACCACCAACAGCCCGGCTGCGTAGAAGAGCCGCCCCGGTTTGGCGACATGACCGCCGGCGAACAGGAAAGCGGCTGCCATGTAGACGAACCCGACGACCAGCCGATTCGCCTCGCCGAGCACAAGCGCTCGGCCCACGATCGTCCACGTTCCCGGCACCTTGACCGAGAGTCCAAGGAAACCCGTCGCCACATCCGGCCGGATCGCAACCACGAACACCGCCGCCAACCCGGCGCCGCCGCTCGCCAGCAGCCAGGCCGCCACCGGCTCCTTGCGCAGGAAGGCGACCAGGATCGCCAACCCCATGGTGAAGGCGAGCAAGGCAAGGGGCGCGTTCACGGGGAGGCGTCACCCTTCGCCGGTGAGAGGACCAACAGGTAGGCCACCACCAACGCGATCAAGACCGGTACCCCGATGATCAGGCCGTGCAGTGCGATCGCCGTCTCGACCGTCGTGTACCCGATCTCGAATCCCCCGATCATGGCCATCAACCCGGCCCCGACGCGCAGCGGCTCCTCCGACAGCCCCACCTGCAGCAGCCCCAACCCGATCAGCAGGCCGGCGGCATCCGGAACCCCGGGGCCAATCGCCGGCCCGGGCTCCATCACACTTCGCGCCAGGGCGACCGATGCCAGGCCGACGAGCAGCACGGCCACCAGTCGAAAGGACATCCCGGACGGGACGCCGGCCGGCCGGGACTCCTCCGCAACGTCGCTGCCGGCCGGGGTGACCGCCAGGATCGCGCACACACACGTCGCCGACGACGGCGTAAGCGAAGACCAGTGCCGTGGGCAGTGAGGAGAACAGGATCGCGGCGCAGACGAACTGGATGAGCAGGGCCGGGATGACGACTGTGCGGCGCGGGACGAGCACGCCGGCGGCGCATGCACTTCCTGCCACCCACGCGGCCAGCAGGCCCGCCGCGCCGGCGACGGTCGTCACAACGACCCTCCCTGCAGGACAAGGGCGACGGCGAGTAGAGCCACCAGCACCCACAGGAACGCGCCCTCGCCCTCAAGCGCCTCTCCGATCCCGCGCACGGCGGCCATCGTCGCCCGATAGAGACGCCAGACGCCAGCGTACAGCGGCGTTGGATCCAGCCAGGCCACCAGCCGAGTCCAGCGTTGGACACGCGCGCGCTTCCAACCGATCGCGGCGCCACCACCCGAAACCCATGCCCATCACGACGACCAGGAGTCCTCCGATGCCCGGCACCGACGGCGCCTGTCGAATCAGGATTCCATATCCGGCGAGCGCCAGACTCGGAAGGGCCAGACCCAGGCCATACAGCGTCTTGACCAACGTCTCACCCTGCCGGCCACGGCTCCTGCGCACGGAGCGCAAGCCTTGCCATGCCCGTCACCATGAAGACCATCGACACCAACCCGAACACGGCTCCGAGACCCGTGAGGAGATCGAATTCTGCCAGGAACGATCCCGGCGATCATCGCGCCCCCCGCGGTCCACGGCAGCCCGACCAGGAGCACGCACCCAACGAGGGGCCACAGCCGGTGCCAGGGAGTCCGGAGCTCCGTCAAAGAGGCGAGCACAGTGACCGTCACCATGACGGCCGCGGACGCGCCCAGGGCGTACGCCGGGCCGGCGGGGTGATTGACGGCGCTCACCAGCCCGATGCCGGCCACGGCCAGGATCAAGGAACTGCGGCCGCGGATGGGATCGGCGCTCACGAACCAGCGGACGCTGCCGACCGCTCCGCCCAACGCGCCGGCCAGGAGCAGCCAGGTCGACACGCCGGCAGGCATCGTATCGCCCAGCGTCCGCGCCAGCACGGCCATGGCGGCTGCGGGAGAGAGAATGCGCATCAGCGTTCCCAGACCACGACGCACCTGCGGCAGCGGCGAGGTCGTGAAATGCAGCGGGAACAGGCCCAGACCGGAGGAGCACGGCCAGCGAGAGGAAGACCGTCGGGAGCAAGGGGCCGGGACGAGCTCCAAACGGCAGTTCCAGCGTGCCCGCGAAGGACGCCGCCGCGGCCGCCAGGGCAAGGAGCGTTCCGCTCATGTCGATCGCCAGGCGGCCGACCAGCAACTGCGCACCGGACGCGTCTTCCACCCGGGCAACGAGATACAGGAACGAGACGAGGTCGATGATCATCCACAGGATCGCGACCGACAGCAGGTTGCCGGCCATGATGGCCAGCATGGCCAGCGCGGTATAGGCGAGCATCAACGTTCGGGAGCCGGCCGCCCCGGGCGCCGGTCGCGCCGCAGCCGTCAGCAGGACGGCCAGCAATCCGGTCACGACGGCATACAGGATTCCCCACGTGGTCTGATCGAGGCTGATTTCCAGGCGGGAGGCGAAAAGGCTCACCGGCCTCCAGGTCGACAGCTCGATCCCGGCCGGCAGCGAAGGCAGAATGAACAGTACGCTCAGCCACGTGAGCAGCGCGAACGTCGTTGCCATGCCCCAGGACGTACGCTCCGCCTGACGGCGAGTGAGCCAGGTAATCCCGGCGCCGATGAGGAGCAGCAGACTGGGGACGAGTGCGATCAAGGAGGACATCCCGAGCGACGGGTTTGGGGAAGGATACCACGTCCACCCCCGGCAACGACTGTGTTAGACTGCCGCCGGAGCGCAGACACAATGACGGCGACCGTCTTGCGGCTTTTCCTGAAGACCGTGCACGGCCAACCGATGCGCGAGGTCGCCTCCGTGGATGCCGTCACGGGCAAGGGATTGGCGGGTGATGTCTCCTTCGGTCGGACGAGCCGACAGATCCTCCTCGTCGATCAGGCAACCCTCACCGAATTCAACCTGCAGCCCGGCCAGATTCGAGAGAACATCACGATGGTGGGACTGGAGCTAGCCGGCCTGCCCGACGGGACACGCATCCGCATCGGCGACGCCACCCTCGAGGTGACAGGCGACTGTTCACCCTGCGATCACATCGAAGCCATCCGGCCGGGCTTGCGCGATGCGATTCGAGGGCGGCGAGGCTTGCTCGCCCGGGTCCAGGCAGGGGGCAGAATTCACGTGAGCGATCAGGCGACTCTGGAACCCCGCACCGCCGGCTGACCAGGCTCCCGGTCCTGCCGCCTCGCGCGCCGATCCCGTTCCACCGTGCATGCTATAATCCCCGCGCAATTCCAGCCAAGGAGCTCCCTGCGACGATCCACCCCTCTCAACCTGATGCGGACTCGTCGCAGTCCGAAGAGTCTCCGCGGGAATGTCCACGGGCGGCGGGATGGATCCCGCCGCCCTGTCCATTGGAGTGAGGTCTTGATGGCAACCATCCAGCCCGTCAAGGGCACGCGAGATTTTTACCCCGAGGACCTTGCCTTCCGCAGGTGGCTCTACGAGCACATCCGGGTGGTCTCCGAGAGCTTCGGCTACCAGGAGTACGACGGCCCCTTCCTGGAGCGAATGGAGCTGTACGCCGCCAAGTCCGGCGAGGAGCTGGTCAAGGAACAGTCCTTCGTCTTCCCGGATCGCGGCGGCGATCTGGTCGCTCTGCGGCCGGAATTGACGCTCAGCCTCGCCCGGATGGTGGCGCAGCGAAGCAAGAGCCTGATCCAGCCCATTCGATGGTGGTCGTTTGGTCCATTCTGGCGCTATGAGCGTCCACAAAAGGGCCGCACCCGCGAGTTCTTTCAATGGAACATCGACATCGTCGGCGTGGAGTCGCCCGAGGCCGATGCCGAGATCGCCGCCATCGGCGCCGGCTTCTTTCGCGCCGTCGGGCTTGGACCGGACTCCATTCGCATCCTGGTCAACGACCGCCGGCTGGCCGAGCGGCAGTTCGATCAGATGGGTGTCAAGCCCGATCTGCTCCCCGCCGTCTTCCGGTTGATCGATCGACGCGACAAGATGTCGCCGGCAGCCTGGTCCGCTTACGCCCTCGAGGCAGGGCTCTCGCCCGACCAGTTCACCCGTCTGAAGGAAAGCCTGGCCGATCTCGAGGCCTGGAGACAGTCGCCTGAACTGGTGGCGTTCTTCAGCGCCGCCCAGGCTCTGGGCGTCTCGGAGTACCTGGCATACGACCCATCCGTCGTTCGCGGGCTGGACTACTACACCGGGGTGGTCTTCGAAGCGCGGGACGCAGCCGGCGAGCACCGCGCCGTGCTGGGTGGAGGGCGGTACGACAATCTCGTCGGCGACGTCGGGGGCGACCGCCTCCCGGGCACCGGCTTCGCCATGGGCGATGTCGTTGTCGGCCTGGTCCTGGCCGCCGCGTCCGCTCGCCCGGTGCTGCGCACCAGCCCGAGCGTGGTCCTGGTCACCACATTCGACGCCTCGACACTCCCGGCGTCACTCGCCTTGTGCCAGGAGCTGCGGGCGACCGGACTGCAGGCCGAGTGGTTCCCTGAGCCGGGGCGCGTCCCTCGCCAACTCAAGTACGCCGACCGGCTCGGCATCCCGCTCGTCGCCATTCTCGGCCCGGATGAGATCCAGGCCGGCAGCCTGACGCTCAAGCACCTTCCCAGCGGCCGTCAGATCGTCTGCCCGCGGGCCGAGGCGGCCATCCGCGCCCGGGAGCTCCTTGGAGGGGGCCCGGCGTAAGGCGATTGCAAGGCCCCACCCGACGCGGGCATGCTAGCAAGGTGGTGCAAGTCGCCGCTGCGCAGGCGTCGAGAGACAATTCCCTGGTGTCGTTAGGGGCGTCTAGCGACCGTCTCCCTGGAGCACCGGTCGCCAGACGCCCCTTACTCTGACCCTTCTCTCCGAACGCCCAGCGGCGACTTGCCTCCCTCCAACATCGAGCCCCTTCGGCGGGCTCGATGTCGACTTCTCCGGCCTGCAAGGTGAATGCAAGACACGTGCCTCGTCACCCATGCTAGGATGCATACACAAACCCTCATCGCAGCGGACGAAGATGGAGATCGCAGAACTCATGATGACCAGCGCCAGTCCCACCAGCGAGCAAGCCCTCGATTTCGCCGTCACCGCCATCAAGCGCGGGGACTCAACTCGCGGCCGTGCGGCCCTCGCCTGGGTGCTCCAGCGTGAGCCGTCGAATGTTGTCGCCTGGCTGTGGATGGCGGAGTGTCTTCCCGAGAGTGACGCCAAGCAGGAGTGCCTGCGGCGTGTGACGGCGCTCAGTCCGTTCGGTTAAGCCTGCGGTCAGACCGGCGATCGGTCGCGCTCGAACTCCCAGCCGCCCTCCTCCGGCTGGGAGTTCCCTTCTCACCCACAGGTCCGACCGTCGATCTATGCTACAATCGCCGCGTGCCTCGGTGGCTGTAGCTCAATGGCAGAGCATCGCACTGTGGATGCGAGGGTTGCGGGTTCGATCCCCGTCAGCCACCCCTCCCGGAGACGCCGCTGGGCGTCTCCTTGCCTTGGTGGGTGCTGCGTGTTCGGCAGGCGCGGGCCATCGCCCGCCAGACGAGCTTCCGGGTCCCGCATTCGACTGCTGGGCGACCCACCCATCGCCCGCGGTGTACCGGCCGCGCAAGGCGGCCGCACATGACAGGCGCACGTCGCGCAAGGATGATCAGCATGAAGACACGCCGCATCTCCCATCCCGCGCTCAACCTGGTCCTCGGCCTGCTGCTTGCACTCGGCGGATCGCTCTCGGTCTTCTCCACCGCCCACGCCCAGGGGATCGTGTATGGCGATTCCGTCCCTGTTGGCGTCACCATCCAGAACGACGTCATCCTGTACGGCAACGATGTGGTCGTCGACGGAACCGTCGAGGGGGATGTGATCGCCCTGGGTAACTCGGTGCGGGTCACCGGCACGATCACCGGAACCCTGGTCAGCGCCGCCCAATCCGTGTCCATCACCGGCCAGGTGGGAGGCAGCCTGTATGCCGCCTCGCTGCTCCTGGCATTCGGCCCGATCTTCGGCCGTCGGGCGCAGCGTGTACTTCGTCGGCGGCGAACTCGATACGGCCAGGGGCGGGGCCATCGCCCGCGACATCAACGCCGTCGCCCTTGGCGCCCGGCTCGAAGGCGAGCTCGGGCGAAACATGAAGGCCATCATCGGCCCGGTGGAGCTCCTGCGGCTGGCCATCCAGGGCATCAATTCGCTCCTGGGAGCCGACCGGATCCAGCTGCCCCCGCTGCTCGCCCCCGCTTCCGCCCTGCCTCTCGAAACCAGCCTTGCAGCTGCGGGATCGCCGTTGAACGCATTGATGAGCATGGGCCCGTCGGCGCCCTCCTCCACCTCGGCGGCGATCGACACCGATCGCCTGCTCGAGTGGTTGTTGCGATTCGGCCTCGACTTCGTGACCTTCGTTGCACTCGGACTGCTGCTCGTCCTGGTGACCCCGAGCCTGCTGGTTCGTGGCGCCTATCGACTCCGGACTTCACCGTGGGCGGCACTCGGCTGGGGTATGACCGTGTTCGCCACGGGCATCGTGGGCCTGCTCCTCGCCACCCTGGTTGTCCTCGCCGTGTCGATGCTCTTCTGGGCTCTCTCCCTGGGAGCGCTTGGCGCGCTGACCTTCACCGTCGGGCTGTTCTCGATCCTGCTGGCCGGAGCGGTCTACGTCTTCCTTGTCCTGTTCTGCAGCAAGCTCGTGGCCGCCTTCCTGATCGGCCGGCTGCTCCTGACCCCGCTCTCGCCTCGCGCCGCGGACACGAAGGTTTGGTGCGTCCTGCTCGGGGTCTTGGTCTACCTGTTGTTGGCCGCCATCCCGTATCTCGGCTGGCTTGTGGCCGTGGCAGCCACGTTCTTCGGGCTGGGCGCCATCTGGATGACCGTCCGCGATACACGACAGCTCTGAATCCTGTCCTGCGGTAGTCGTCCTTCATGTCGGGAGCCTCCGAATCGTCGAGGCTCCCGTGCGTTCGATGGAGCGCCGTTCGGTGGCCCGGATCGCATGCGCGCACCGCTTGACGCCTTCCTCCCTGCCTGCGCCCTACCCTGTTCGACCAGACTTGGACACCCGCACGGCCAATCGAACTTCGACTAGAATCCTGCATGCGACCAGGCCGACCTGACCAGTCCATGGGCGACACCCCAGCCCGCACAGGGATTTCCGGTGCCGATCCGCGGAGTGGCCAGCCCCAGCCCGATCGAACTCATTCGACAGCCGGGACGTATGCCACGCGCACTTGTTGCCACCGCTGAGGCCTCCCCGAATATCGCCCTGGTGAAGTACTGGGGCAATCGGGATGACGCCCTGCGCCTCCCCAGCAATGGATCGATCTCGATGACGCTGGGCGGCCTGCGTACCGTCGCTCGCGTGGCGTTCGATCCGGCTGCGACGGTGGATACACTCCTGATCGCCGGGAAGGTGGCGCCCCCGCGCGCACGCCAGCGCGTCGCGCAACAGCTCGACCTGGTGCGCGCCGCCGCAGGACACGACCTGAAGGCCCGGATCGACTCATCCAGCAACTTCCCGAGCGGCGCGGGGATCGCCTCTTCGGCCTCCGCCTTCGCCGCGATCACGATGGCCGCCGCTGCGGCGTGCGGGTTGGCCTTGGATGCAGCAGCGCTCTCGCGCCTGGCACGCCGCGGCTCGGGATCGGCATGCCGATCGGTCTGGGGCGGCTTCGTCGAGTGGATTGCCGGCGACGGGGACGAATCGTCCTACGCCATCCCTCTGGCGCCCGGGGAGCACTGGCCACTCATCGATCTGGTGGCAGTCGTCAGCCAGGCGCCCAAGTCGACCGGATCGACGGAAGGCCATCGGCTGGCCGCCTCCAGCCCGCTCCAGTCTGCCCGCGTCGCCGACACGCCTCGACGGCTGTCCGCTTGCCGCCAGGCCCTCCTCGAGCGCGACTTCACCGGCCTGGCCGAGGTCGTCGAACTCGACAGCCTGATGATGCACGCGGTCATGATGACTTCGTCGCCTGCACTGGTGTACTGGGAACCCTCGACGCTCACCGTCATGCACGCCGTCGCTGAATGGCGCCGACAGGGCCACGAAGTGTGTGCGACGGTCGATGCCGGCCCCAACGTCCACTGCCTGTGCGCCCCAGGTCAAGCGTCCGGCATCATGTCCAAGTTGCAGGACCTCCCCGGCGTCGACCTGGTGTTCGAGTGCCCGCCTGGAGAGGCGGCGCGCCTGGTCCCGGAGTGACCGGGTGATATAATCCCACCTTGGTCCGGGATCCCCGGGCAAGCATGCCATGAGCGACTTCCTGATCTTCGTCCTGGTCATCGGCACATTGATCCTCGGCCACGAGCTGGGGCACTTCCTCGTTGCGCGCCTCCGAAGGGTTCGTGTCGAGGAGTTCGGAATCGGCTTCCCGCCTCGGCTCGCCACGCTTTTCACCGCCGGTGGGACGCGCTTCACGTTGAACGCCATCCCGCTCGGAGGGCTTCGTCCGGCCGGCCGGCGAGGATGATCCTTCCGTTCCGGGGGGCCTGGCCAGCGCGAGCAAGCTGACGCGCACCCTGGTCTTGTTGGCCGGTCCAGGAGCCAACGTTTTGCTCGCCCTCCTGGCATTCACCTTCGCTTTCAAGTTCGCCGCCCCCGACGTCAACCGAACCACCGTCAGCGCCGTCGCCGCGTCTTCGCCGGCCGAGACGGCCGGGCTGCTGGCGGGGGATTGGATCGTCTCCATTGATGGCCTGCCGGTGACCGGGTATGGCAGCCTTCAGGACGCGGTCGCTGAGCGCCTCGGCCAGCCGGTGCGATCTCGAGGTCATGCGCGCCGGTCAGACTCTGGTCGTCGAGCTTGTCCCGCGGGCCGAGCCGCCGGAAGGTCAGGGACCGATCGGAATCCTCACCGGCAACCCGCGCCTGCAGACGACCTGGGGCAAGTCCATCACCTATGGAGCTCAGTCGATCGCCTTCCAGGTCAACGAGTTGATCCATCTGCCGGCCCGGCTGATCCGACAGGAGATCGCCCCCGATCAGGCACGTCTGAGCGGATTGAAGGGCATGTACGACATGCTCGCCTGGGCGGGAGAGATCGATCGCAGCTCTGAGCGCCCGTTCCTGACGCTCAACCTGATCGGGGTCATCAGCCTCGGCCTGGCGCTGGCTAACCTGCTCCCGATCCCGGCCCTGGACGGCGGCCGCCTCCTGTTCGTCTTGTTTGAGGCCGTCGCCCGGCGGCGCATCTCGCCCCGCTACGAAGGGCTGGCGCACGCCATCGGCTTTGCGTTCCTGCTGGCAGTCATGCTGTACGTGAACCTGCAGGACTTCCTCAACCCGATCTCGCTGCCGCGCTGAGGCACCGGTGATGACGACCGACCTGCAGCACTTGCTTGACGCGCTCGCCGACCCCCTGCAGCCGGTCCAGGACGACCTGCTGGAGGCCGCCTCCGATCTGGACTCCCCTCGCCTGCAGGCTTTCCAGACTGCCTGGTCGAACTTGGACCCGACGCGCAGGCTGCAGGTGCTCGAGCACCTCGGGCAAATCGCGGATGAGGACATCGAGCTCAACTTCGACCGCATCAACCGCCTGGCCCTCGGCGACGAGGAGCACGCGTTCGCCGGCAGGCCATCCAGAACTTGTGGGAGTGTGAAGACCCCTCGCTCGGACAACAGTTGGCAAGGCTGCTCGAGGCCGACTCGTCGGGGGAGGTCCGCGCCACGGCTGCTGCAGCGCTCGGGCGTTTCGTCTACCTCGGCGAAACCGAGGAAATCGACGAAGAGTTGCTGCGCCAGGTGGAAGCCCGGCTCCTGGCGGCACAACGCGACGACCCGGACGAAGCCGTACGGCTCCGGAGCCTTGAGTCCCTCGGCTACTCGTCGCGACCGGAGATCGTACAGCTGATCGAAGCCGCCTACAGGTCCGGAAACGAAGCGCACATGCAGTCGGCGTTGAAGGCCATGGCGCGCTCGGCCAGCCCGGCCTGGGAGGCGTCGATCCTGGCAAACCTCCACCATGCCGCGCCCGGGCTGCGGGCGGAGGCGGCGCGTGCGGCAGGCGAGCTGGAGCTGCCCGGTTGTGTCGACGATCTGATCGAGCTGACCGAAGATGCAATCGACGAGGTGCGGCTGGCGGCGATCTGGTCGCTGGCCCAGATCGGAGGGCAGGACGCCTCGCTGGCGCTGACGCACTTGCTCGAATCCATCGAGGAGCCGGACGAGATCGCCTTGATCGAAGACGGTCTGGACTACATCGCCTTCGTCGACGGCACACGCGATATCTCCTTGCTGGACTTCGACCCCGAGGACCCCCCGCGTTGACGCATCTGCTCGGCCTGTTCGCCGACAACATACTTCCAATCATGCTTGTGGCGGGAGCCGGCTTCGCCCTGCACCGCTTCCTGCACGTCGACCCCCAACCTCTTTCGCGTGTGGCGTTCTACGCCACGACCCCGGCGCTGGTGTTCACGCTGCTGGTCTCGACGCGCATCAGCCCGCCGGATATTCTGCGCATGATGGGCTTCGCCACCGCGGTCGTCCTCGGCGTCGGGCTGCTCAGCCTGGCTTCGGCGCGACTGCTCAAGCTTCCGGCCGAGACTGCGGCGGCGTTCATCCTGGCCAGCACCTTCATGAACAGCGGCAACTACGGCCTTTCCTTGAACAAGTTCGCCTTCGGTGACGAGGCGCTCGCCTGGGCCTCGATCTTCTACATCGCCGGGACGATGCTCACCAACTCGCTCGGCGTCTATGTGGCGACCGTCGGAAAGGCCTCCCCGATTCAGGCGCTGCTCGGCCTGGCGCGTGTCCCTTCGATGTACGCCGTACCCCTGGCGCTGGTCGTCCGAGGGGCAGGCATCGAACTGCCTTATGCTCTCGCCCGCCCCGTGGAGTTGCTGGCGGCCGCCGCCGTCCCACTGATGATCTTGATCCTGGGCATGCAGCTGGGGCGCGGCGGGCTCCCCACGTCGCGCGGCCTGCTGGCCGGCGCCGCAGCGCTGCGCCTGCTCGCCAGCCCCGCCCTGGCCTGGATCCTGGCGCCGGCCTTCGGGCTGAACGCCGTCGCCCGACAGGCGGGGATCCTGGAAGCCGCCATGCCCACGGCTGTGCTCAACACGGTGATCGCCCTCGAGTTCGGAGTGGAGCCCGCCTTCGTGACCGGCGCGGTGCTGGTCTCGACGCTCCTGAGCCCATTGACCGTCACACCCCTGATCGCGCTTCTGGGCGGCGGCTGACTGCCGCCGGCCGGCGCAGGCAAGAAACACGAGCCGCGACGCCACCCTCAGATGGCGTCGCGGCTCATCGCGAAGCCCGGGCGCATTCGGCCCGGGAGCGACAGTCAGCTCACGTTCGCGATCGCTCTCCGATCCGCCTGACCAGCGTTGAACTCTGCTCCCCTTCGCGTCGCCACGCGAGACCGGTGTCCCCCGCCGAGGACGACAGCACGTAGGCGAAGGCCGCCCCGACGTTCGGGAGTCTGCAGGCCGCGGCGTGGAAATCGAGATACTGCCGCGCCTTCTCGTCCGGCTCCACTCCGGTTGAGGCGTTCCCGAATTCTGTCACCAGCAGCAGCTTGTCGGGGAACAGACCGCGGTACTCGTCGAGCAATCCGACACCCTGCGGAGACAGGGCGCCGGCACTCTCGGTCCAGTAGCAGTTGACCCCCAGCCAATCCGCCTGCTGCGCCGCAGCCTCCGCCGCGAGCAGGAAGTCCACCGAGTTTGCCCGGTGTCCGGGAAGCGTCTCCCCGGGTGAGAGCCCGGGAAAGCCGAAGCTGCCGCCCGGCAGGACTTGCCGTAACCCGCGCACGACGCTTACGAACCAGTCGGCGAATTCCGCACCGCTTTGCCAGGAGCGGCGCCATCCGCCGCTCTGCAGGTTCGGGTTGGCGTGGACCTGGAAGTGAGCGACGCCGCTCCGCGCCCAGCGCTCGACGTGCGGGCGAACGACGGACAGGAAGCCGTCCGACGAGACGGCCCCGTCGGCGAAATCGGCATTGAGTGTCACCGCGATGAGCATCCCGGGGTGAATGGCGCGCAGGCGGGCGACGACCGTTTCAGGTTCGTCCATGGCGAGGAGCACGAACTCCAGGCGCGCGGCCTGCAGGGCGGCAAAGTCCTCCTCCTGAAGGGGGCCGCCCTCCCGGCCACAGATCCCCAGCAGGCAGCGCTCCGCAGCCCAGGTGGCGGACTTCGCCGTCTTGCGCACCCGATTCTCAGGCCACACCATGTACGGGGTCGGATCGATGATGTCCTTCGGATAGGTCGTTTCGCCGCGGGCTGTCGCCCCGTCGCGTTTCAGCGTCAGATGGAGATGCGCGCCCGCCGAGGCTCCCGTCGAGTCGGCTTTCCCGATCGCCTGGCCTTCGCGCACTTCCTCCCCCAGGGAAACCAGGGCCCTTGCCAGGTGACCATAGACCGTCCGGTAGCCATCGCGGTGCCGGATGCGGACGTGGATTCCATACGGGTGATCCTTCGGATTCTGGTGAACCTCATACACCTCGCCGTCGAAGCACGAGTAGATGTTCGTGTTCGTCAGGGCGCGGATGTCCAGCCCTTCGTGCGCCGGCACTCCGAAGCGGCTGTAGATCTGCGGGTTGGCGCCGAAACGCTGGGTGATCACCGGATAGTCGGTCGGCCACACCAGGTAGAAGGGCCGGCGCTTCTGGCCGTAGCGATCGTGCGCCGCGATCCTTTCGCCGAGCTCGGCCTCCAATCCGGCCGGGGTGTCGGTCACCACGGGATCGAGCCGGACCCCCGGGTGCTGCTCCTCGAACCAGCGGACCAGATCGCTCGCCTGCGGATAGGCCCCGTTCAGCACCGGGAAGGTGATGACCTGGCGGGGAGCCATGTAGCGCGCCGCCGTTCCGGGATCGGCCGTCAGGTTCGGCCCATACGTCATGACGTATTCCCGGCAAGCGCGTACCCAATCCCAGTAGCCCTCGGTCGGCAGAAGGAGGATCTGATAGTCCACAACCACTCCCAGGCACCTGGCTGCCGCTGCAGCCCGTTGCGAATGGCACAACGAGCAGCGTTGAGCCTCGGCCACGGATCCGCAGTCGCCTGCGGTTCAGAATCGTGCGGCCAGGCCGGGCGGGACACGACTCGTGTGCGGGGAGTGCAGGATTCGGGCCAGCCTGCCCTGTCAGAACCCGAGGCCCTTCGCCTTGAGAGAGATGAAGCCGGTGGAGCTCAGGATCAGGTGATCGAGGACTTCGATGTCCAGCAGGCGCCCGGCCTCGACCATCGCCCGGGTCACGGCGATGTCCTCGGGGCTGGGCGATGGGTCCCCGCTGGGATGGTTGTGGGCGACGATCAAGCTGGCGGCATTCGCCCGGACGGCGTCACGGAAGATCTCACCGATCCGGATCAAGGACGTGTTGACCGAACCCTGGTAGACATCCAGCTTGCGCAGCGGCTTGTTGCGGGTGTCCAGCAGGATGACCCGTAAGTGCTCGGTCTCCGCGTGGGCCAGATCGTGGAGGTAGTCGGCGACATCCTGCGGGCTGCTCAGCACCGGCCGCGCTTCAGACCGGTAGGCCATCCGATCGGCCAATGCCGCAGCGGCCTTGAGTGTCGCCGCACGGGCGTGCCCGATCCCCTGGACTTGGCGCAGGTCATCGAAGGGGATCTGACGCAGACCGGCCGGACCGTGGACCGATGCCAGTACGGCCTCGGCCAGCCGGAGAGCATTCACCCCGCGAATGCCGGAGCCAATCAGAATGGCCACCAGCTCGGTATCGCTCAGCTGCTCGGCCCCCCAGGCCGCCAGCCGTTCGCGAGGCCGCTGCTCGATGGCCAGGTCCGTGATGCGATAGCGCGGAAGCCGCCCATCCATTTCCCCCTCCGGCGCGGGCGCCTGTCGCTGTGCACTCGACTCTACTGCCGCCCACCCTGCCTGTCAACGCGGCATGCGGGTTGCGGTCGTGGATGCTATAATGCCGCCCCGGAGACGGCCATGAGATTTCCGCTCGACCTGAGCTCGCTCGGAAACGCCTTCCTGTTCGGCACGACGCTGTTTGGCGCCTTCATCGTCGCCCTGTGGGTCAGCCTGGTCTTCTGGACATACCGCGACAGCCGGACACGGACACAGGACCGACTGCTGCGCGTCCTGGCGTCGCTGCTGCCGCTGCTCCTCGGTCCGCTGGGAGTGCTGGTCTACATGGTCCTGCGCCCCCCGCGGACGCTCGACCAGGCCTACCAGACGACCCTCGAGGAAGAGGCGCTGCTGAGCGAAATCGAAGCCCGCACGGCCTGCCCTGGCTGCGGCAATCGGACCGCACCGGACTGGCAGCTCTGTCCCGCGTGTCACACGCGGCTGCGCCGACCCTGCAGCCGCTGTGGAAAGCTGATGGAGCTCTCGTGGAAGCTGTGCCCGTTCTGTGCCACGCCGGCGCCTGGGACGCGCGCCGAGCCGGCCGCCGAGAACGGCAAACCCGCGGACTGACTCGTCCCACAGGCTGCTCACACGTGCGGGGCGCCCCATGGGGCGCCCCGCCTTGTTGTCTCTGATCCGCAGCCCCGGCCTAGTCGCGGCGCAGCGCCGACCAACCGGCGTACACGCCGTTCTCGGCCAGTTCGTCCTCGATGCGCAGCAGCTGATTGAATTTCGCCACGCGATCGGACCTCGCCGGAGCGCCGGTCTTGATCTGCCCCATGTTCAACGCCACGGCCAGGTCGGCGATCGTCGCATCCTCGGTCTCGCCCGAGCGGTGGGAGGTCACCGCGCGCCAGCCGGAGCGATGGCAGATCTCCACCGCTTCGATCGTTTCGGTCAGCGTCCCGATCTGATTGAGCTTGACCAGAAGTGCGTTGGCGGCCTTCTCCTTGATGCCCCGGCGAACCCGCTCGGGATTGGTCACCAGCAGGTCGTCCCCGACGATCTGGATCTTGGCGCCGACCTCCTTGGTGAGCAGCTTCCAGCTCGCCCAGTCATCCTGCGCCAGCCCGTCCTCGATCGACACGATCGGATACTGCTCGACCCACGACTTCCAGAAGCCCACCATCTCTTCGCCGCTCAGCATCTTGCCTTCGCGACGCAGGTTGTACTTGCCGGTCTTCTCGTCGATACAGTTCCGACGCCGCCGGGTCGAGCGCGATCCCCACCTGCTCGCCGGGTTTGTAGCCTGCCTTGGCAATCGCTTCCAGGATCACTTCCACCGCTTCGGCGTTGGCCTTCAAGGCCGGAGCGTAGCCGCCCTCGTCGCCCACCAGGGCGGTGTAGCCGCGAGCCTTGAGGACATCTTTGAGGGCGTGATAGATCTCGGCTCCCCAGCGCAGCCCTTCGGCGAACGACGGCGCACCCAACGGCATGACCATGAACTCCTGCGCGTCGGTGGACTGCCAGCCGGTGTGAGCCCCGCCGTTGAGGATGTTCATCATCGGCACCGGCAGGACGTGCGCGTGGACACCACCGATGTAGCGGTAGAGCGGAAGCCCAAGCGATCCGGCAGCGGCCTTGGCGATCGCCAGGCTCGTCCCGAGCATGGCATTCGCCCCCAGCCGCGCCTTGTTCGGCGTGCCGTCCAACTCCAGCATCGCCAGATCCGCGCCGCGCTGATCGACCGCGTCCCAGCCGACGAGCCGCTCGCCGATCAACGTGTTGACGTTCTCGACGGCGCGCAGGACGCCCTTGCCGCGATAGCGGTTCTTATCCCCATCGCGCAACTCGAGCGCTTCGTGAACGCCGGTCGAAGCTCCGGACGGCACCGCCGCCCGCCCCCAGCTCCCATCTACCAGGACGACTTCCACTTCCAGCGTAGGATTGCCGCGCGAGTCCAGGATCTCGCGTCCGTAAACCGATTCGATCGTTGTGGGCATGCGGGTGCTCCTCGTGTGAATTGCTGCACGATTATACGCCTCCGCCCTCGCGCTCGGCGGGTGATGAATGTCCCGAATGCCGCCGCCAGGCCGCATCCGGCCTCTCGCCGTCGTCGGCCGTACCCCCCGGCACGCCCGCATGTTAGAATTGTTGCGTGCCCCCACAGCAGGTCTATCTCGATCATGCCGCCACCACGCCGGTCGATCCGCGTGTGCTGTCGGCCATGCTCCCCTATTTCAGCGAGACGTTCGGCAATCCGTCCTCCGTTCATACCTATGGGCAAAGAGCCGATGCGGCGATCGAAGCTGCACGCGCCGGCGTGGCGTCGATCGTGGGCTGCAAGGCGTCCGAGATCATCTTCACCGGCTGTGGGTCCGAGAGCGACAACCTGGCATTGCGCGGCGCGGCCTTCGCCGAGCGCCAGCGCCGCGGCGCCGACACGCTCCTGCTCAGTCCGGTGGAGCACCCGGCCGTCCTGCGCACGGCCCGCCAACTCGAGCAGCGCTTCGGGTTCCGGATTGAGTGGCTGCGCGTCGACGAGTTCGGACGTGTCGCACCGGACGAGCTCCGGGCACACCTCTCGCCCCAGGCGGCCGTCGTGTCGATCGTCTACGCCAACAACGAAATCGGCAGCCTCAACCCGATCGCCGAGCTGGCAGAGGCGTGCCAGGAGATCGGCGTCCCGTTTCATTCCGACGCCGTCCAGGCCGCCAGCCAGCTCCCGATCGATGTCCGCCTGCTCGGGGTGGACTTGCTGGCTCTTGGGGCGCACAAGTTCTACGGCCCGAAGGGTGTCGGCGCGCTGTACCGCAGAGAGGGTCTCGCCCTGCAGCCCTCGATGACGGGCGGCAGTCAGGAGTTCGGCCTGCGCGCCGGGACGCACAATGTCCCCCTGATCGTGGGGCTTGCGCAGGCGCTGCAGTTCACGGCCCTCGAGCGGGAGCAGCGCAACGCACACATGGCCCCGCTTCGGGACCGGATCATCCGCGGCGTCCTCGAGCACGTACCCGGGGCGGCGCTGACCGGGCATCCGACCGAGCGCCTCCCCAATCATGCCTCGTTCGTGATCCGCGGTGTCGATGCCAACGCCCTCCTCGCCGCCCTCGACCTGGAAGGATTCGCCTGCTCCTCCGGGTCGGCCTGCAAATCCGGAACACCCGAGCCGTCGGAGATCCTGCTGGCAATCGGGCTGCCGCCGGCGCTCGCCCTGAGCTCGCTGCGCGTGACCGTCGGCAAGGACACGCGCCTCGATGACATCGAGCGGTTCTTAGACGTGCTGCCCCGCACCGTCGAACGCGTGGTCCGGTCGGGCGCAGGATGACCGAGTCTCCCCGGATCGCGGTGGCAATGAGCGGCGGCGTCGACAGCTCGGTCGCCGCCGCCCTGCTGCACGAGGCGGGAGTGCAGGTGTTTGGGTTGATGCTTCGGCTGCAGGACGACGCCGACGGTCAGGCGAATCGGTGCTGTTCACCGTCGGACGTGGCCGCAGCGCGGTCGGTGGCGGCGAGTCTGGAAATCCCGTTCTACGTCGTCGACGCTCGCGATGTCTTCGAGGAGCGCGTGATCTTGCCGTTCCTTGATGGCTATGCGCAGGGGGTCACGCCGAATCCTTGCATCGAGTGCAACCGCGCCATTCGCTGGGGGCTCCTACTCGAACGCGCACTCGCCATGGGCGCGACGCACCTCGCCACCGGTCACTACGCCGCGCAAAGCCTACGACGGCCGAGCGCACAGCTTGCGTGCCGCCGTCGACAGCGCCAAGGACCAATCCTACGTTCTGCATGCTCTCACACAGGCTCAACTGGCGCACGCGATGTTCCCGCTTGGCGAGCTGACCAAGGCCGAGGTGCGCGCCCACGCCAGCCGAATCGGACTGGCGGTCGCAGACCGTCGGGAGAGTCAGGACCTGTGCTTCGTCCAGGGCGACTACCGGGCGTTTCTCGCCACGCGGGGCGCAGGCGGCCAGCCCGGCCCGATCCTCGACCGGGAGGGTGACGCGCTCGGAACACACACCGGGCTCACGGGATACACCCTCGGTCAACGCAAAGGCCTGCGCCTCCCAGCCCGCGAAGCGCTGTACGTCCTCGAGAAGGACATGGACCAGGAACGCACTCATCGTCGGAGCACGCCAGGATGTCGGCCGGGAGGAGTTGGCGGTCGAGCAAGTCAACTGGATCGCCGGCGCCCCGCCGGCGGACGTGTTCGACGCGCAGGTCCAGGTGCGCTATCATGCGCCGCGGATCGCCGGACGTGTCACGTGTGGCACGCCCACACAAGCACGCGTTCGGCTCATCACCCGGCAGCCGGACGTCGCCCCCGGACAATCGGCCGTCTTCTACGTGGACGATACCTGCCTTGGAGGCGGTATCATCACGCCATGACTCTTCCCGCGATCCTCCTGGCCTTCCTGATCGCCACCGCATGCGGGCTGGCGTTCCACCTCGTCCGGGGAGGCAGCCTGTATCGGATGGCGCAGTACGTCTTTGCCGCCTGGGTGTGTTTCTTCGCCGGGCACGCGCTCGCCGAGGCATTCGCCTGGCGCTTCGGACGCCTGGGGAGCCTCAATCTGCTTCCAGCCCTGGTGGCGACCTTGCTCGGATTGTTGGCCGTGTCTGTCCTTGCGCGGCCCGAAGCCGCGACGGCGGACGCCCGAGAAACACACTCCGCCTACGGAGCCCACGGATTAGTCCCCCCATGCCTACGGCGTCCTCTCCATCTCGGACCGCGGGCGCGCGCCGCCCTTCTTCTCCCCGCGATCATGATTCTCCTCGTGGGGTGCACGACTGCAGCGCACAGCCGCCCACGTCTATTCCAACCGAACCCTCGGCGACCGTCCAGTCGGCGACCCCGACGTCGCCTCCCATTCCCTCCCAATTCATCCTGGTTGCCCCCGGAGCGGCCGACCTGCGCATCGCCGGGCAAGCCGAGCTGGCGCTGCAGAAGCTGGCGACGGGAGCGGGCGCGGAGTTCGTCCGCCAGGACACTCTGCCGGTCGGCGATCCAGCGGCCATCATGCTGCTTGTCGCCCTCTCCCCCGACCCCGGGCTGCAATCCTGGGCTGAGTCGAATCCGAGTGTCCAGACGGCGTCGCTCGGAATTGTCGGCTTGCAGGCAACCGCCAATCTGTCGCTCCTCGCCCCTGACGGCATTCGGTACGATCAACTCGGATTCGCCCTGGGCTATCTGGCGGCCATGGTGACGCCCGAATACCGCCTGGGTGCGATTGCCCTGGAGGCGTCGGCCGAGCACCTGGCATTGGCGCGCGGGTTTGTCGCCGGCGGAACGTACTACTGTGGTCTTTGTCGGCCCGTGCACCCGCCGTATGAGGCCTATCCGGTCTTGTTCCAAGCCCCGGGCGGCGAGCTGGCTTCGTCGGGGGTGACAACGTTCCTGGTGTCGCCTCCCCCGGCAGCCCTCGCCGACCTCGGACTGAGCACGGGAGCCCGACCTGGCTTTCCTGGGCCCCGACGACCCCTTCAGCGACGTGGCCCCGTCGTGGATCGCATCGGCGGACTTCGAGGTTGCCGAAGGTCTCGAAGCGCTTTGGGCGCAGGTCCAAGCCGGACCGGGCGGCACGGTCTTGCCGCTCGGAATCCGCTTTCACCGGGTGGATCCGGCCAGGGTTTCGGAAGGACGCTTGGAATTGGCCGAGGCGCTTCTGGAGGATCTGGTCGAGGGTCGGATCGACACGGGCGTCGATCCGCTGACCGGCGAACTTCGCTAGAGGCGGCCGGCGCTCATCCTTCAACGACCTCAACGATCGTCCCACCGGGCATCGAGACCGTCTCGTCGCCCGGAATCGCGGCCACCTGCGGCGTGGTCCATCGGAACACCCATTGGGCGTCCTCCGGCCGGGCGTTGACGCAGCCGTGGGACCTGGTCTCCCCGAAGTCGTTGTGCCAGAACGTCGAGTGGATGGCGACGCCATCGCCGCTGAACAGGCATGTCCACCCGATCCCGGGCAGGTCGTAGCCGCCGCCGGTCGTTCCGCCGCTCATGTGGAGCGAGAACACTTTGCGCCAGATCGGGTGTGGCCCGATCGGCGTCGACCACTTATCCACCGCGTTGCCCTGCGCGTCGAACTTTGCGCCGGAGGAGATGCGGCAGAAGTACACTTCCCGTCCGTCCTCGAGGCAGGCCAGCGTCTGCGCCGTCAGGTCGACGACGACCTTCTTGTTCTCGACCTCGGGCCGAATCGGCGCCCAATCCTCTTCGGTCAGGGGCCGGAACGCCTCCGCCGCCGCCCAGAGCAGGTCGCCGTAGCCATATCGTTCGTTGACCCGGTACAGGCTGCGCCCGGACTCGTCCGTCCGCGTTTGGTCGATCCACACGATCTGTGTGTAGTACAACCGCGGGAACTGGCTCTCCCGAAGGTAGGGCGATCGAGCCGGCGGATTGCCAACGACCACATCGACGTATGGGACGGTCACCTCGGCCCAGAAGCCCGGGCCGATCTCGGTCTCGGGGATCGAGCCGACGGGCGCATTCGGCCGGTTCTGGACGGGTTGCAGGAGCGGTGACCAGATGTAGCCGCGCTCCGTCTCCACGAACCGCTGGTTCTTGCTGAACGGTGCATTCCCGACCCGCTCGCGCAGCCACTCGACGATCGCATCTTCGTACAACACGTCAACGGTGGGGCTCTCGATGTCCGCCCGGGCCTTCACGTCGACCCTGCCGAAGACGGCCACGCGGCCGAGGCGCTCGGCCGCCGGAAACTCAGGCGCCGGGGCGAGCCAGCGAGGCAGCATCACGCCGCCCGCGAACGCCGCTCCCCAGCGCAGGAACTCCCGCCGCCCCAACCGATCTTTCAAACCGCCACCGCTCATCCGACTTCCTCCGCACCGATTATGCCACATCCTTTCCGTGCGGACCGGCCGGCGAGATGCGTATGCTATAATCGCCAGCATGAGCGAGAGCCTGCCGCCGATCGAGGATCGCGATCCTGGCGATCCCCAATCAGCCGACCGACGCATGCGAATGTACGTGGCGATCGGAGTCGGCGTGCTGGTGGTGTTCCTGGTCGCTTCGGCGTTCGCCGTGATGGCCATGCTCAGGAGCCCTGAGCAGACGCAGACCATCCGGGACATCGTCATCGTCTTCATGGCCGGCGAAGCACTGCTGATCGGCCTGGCCCTGGTGCTGCTGATCGTTCAGCTTGCGCGGCTCACGGCGCTGCTGCAGAACGAGATTCGCCCCATCCTGACGTCGACCCAGGAGACGCTCGACACCGTGCGCGGGACGACGGCATTTCTGGGGAACAACCTGGTGGATCCGGTGATCAAGGCCAACAGCTCGCTGGCCGCAGTGCGGCGGGCAATCGATCTGCTCCGGCCCGGTCGGGGCACCTAGCGCAGTCATCCTGCGAGGAGAGGACACAATGTCAGACCGAGATAGCGATATCGGCGCCTTCCTGGCGGGCTTCGTAGTGGGCGGCCTCGTAGGTGCGGCGGCAGCACTGCTCCTGGCCCCGCAATCCGGGGAAGAGACCCGCACGCTGATCCGCGACAAGAGCATCGAGCTCAAGACCCAGGTCGAAGAAACTGCAGCCGATGCGCGCGCCAAGGCGGAACGTCTGGCCCACGACGCCAAGTCACGCGCCGAAGACCTGCAGCGCCGCGGTCAGGTGCTGCTCGACGAGCAGAAGGCCAGACTGGGCGGCAAGAAGGGCTCAGAGAGCTCCTCCTAACCGCCCCGATTGGCTCTCGCCCGAATCAAAGGGGCACCCTCGTCGGGTGCCCCTTTGCGCGGCAGGCGCGGAACGGTTAGGCCGCGCTCAACTCGGCGATTGACTCGGGCAGGCAGGCCAGCACATCCCCGGCCATCACGGCCGCCGTCCCTCCCAACATCTCCGCCGCCAGTTCGCCGGCGCGACCGTGCAGGAAGGCCCCGGCGACGGCCGCCCGCCATGGTTCTATCCCTTGTGCCACGAGACCCACAATCGCGCCGGCCAGGACATCCCCGGTGCCGGCGCGCGCCAGCGCCGGTGTCGCAAACGGCAGGATCACGCACTCGCCCTTTGGGTCGGCGATCACCGTATGTGCGCCCTTGAGCACGACCACGTGTCCCCAGCCCGCCGCCGCCTGCCGCGCGATCTCCACACGATCGCGCTGGATGTCTTCCTTCCCCAGCCCCATCAGAACCGCCATCTCGCCCGGGTGAGGCGTCAACACCGTCCGCTCCGGGAGTAGTTCCGGCCAGTGTTCCAGCTTCGCCAAAAGTCTCAGCCCGTCTGCGTCCACCACACACGGTGGCAGCGCGGCCCGTGCGGCTTGGCCCGCGCCGCCGGCGTGCACGAAACCCATGCCTGGTTTCCCTGAGGTCACGCTCCGCAGCAGCCGCGCCAGGAATGCCTCCGTCGTTCCGTCCGTGCCGAAGCCGGGTCCAATCAACACCGCCTCGCACTTACCCAGTTCGGGCTCGAGCACCGACGCTCCGGCTTCGCTGATCGCCCCCATCTCGTGCGGGAGCAGCAGCCACGTCGCTTCGGGGAGCTGCGGCGCCAGCATACTCTGAATGACCGACGGAACTGCCAGAGTCACCAGCCCCGCACCGACCCGGTACGCAGCCTCCCCCGCCAGCGCCGCAGCGCCGGGATAGTTGACCGACCCGGCGACGATCATCGCCCGCCCAAAGGTGCCCTTGTGGGCGTCCTTTGGGCGGGGCGCCAGCCAGGTCCGCACCATCGCCTTCTCGGCGACCTGGACGCCGACCTCGGCCAGGAGCGGGAAATCTTCGGGCAAGCCGATTTCGCCAAGCACCAGTTCTCCGACCAGCCCGGCGGCGGGAAAAGCAAACAGCCCGGTCTTGGCCGCGCCAAGGGTCACGGTCAGATCGGCCGCAAGCGCCTCGGCCGCAGCCCCACCGGTGTCGCAGTCGATGCCCGAAGGGCAGTCGACCGCGGTGACAAACGGGTGGTTTTCTCGCGCGGCCAGTACGCTCCCGGCGGTCGCCAGCACGTCCTTGGCTCCCCCTTCCAGCGGCAGCCGAAAGCCCGTTCCGAGGACTGCGTCCACCACCACGTCGGCGCTACCCATCAGGTTGCGCAGCACGCGCGAGCGCTGGTCCAATTCGGCGACGCTGACCAACGCGCCGTGCCCCTGCAAGCGCGCCAGGTTGGCGTCGTCCGCCGGACGTTCCTTCACCAGATAGGCGGCAACTTGCGCGCCGGCCTCCGCCAGGTAGTGACCGACCACGAGGCCATCGCCCCCGTTGTTGCCGGGGCCCACCAGGATGGCGATCCTCCGCCCGGCGATCTCCGGAATCCGCTGCAGGATCTGCTGGGCTATGCTGCGCCCGGCGTTCTCCATCATCGCCGCATAGGTCAGGCCGCCTGCATCCGCGGCACGCTCGATCGCGCGCATCCCTTCCACCGAGACCACTTTGAACACGAACCCTCCTCCGAAAGACGTTGCGGCTCCGATCAGCCGTCGATCTGCGCCTCAAGCCCCAGCGTGCGGAGCGTCTCCCGGGTGGGCCGACCCGTGCCCGGATCCCAGCCCCGGGCTTGATAGTACGCGGCCAGCATCTCCCGCAGGGGCGGAACGTACCCCTGCGATCCTCCCGCGGGCAGCGGCTCCATCAGAATCCCCGGCAGGCGATCATTCAGATTCAGCCCTAATCGATGACTCACTTTGCGCCACGGCGTCCATCCCCACCTACCAACACCCTCAAGCTCACGGAAGGAGAGCCGAGGACTATCGCACAATCGGTAAGTTCGGCGATGTCCGGCCGAGGTCGGTGTCCAGTCTCCTGTGAGAGGGATGAATTCGAGAGCTACCCGCCGGCGATCGGCGGGAAGATCGCCACTTCGTCGCCGTCATGCAGCGGCGCGTCGAGCCCCATCTCGGACCGCGCGGAGTGGTGCCCGTTGACCAGCACGGACACGCCGGGCACCGGCCCTCCGTCCTGTGCAAACAGGGCGGGCCCTGGCGCCTCTCCGCCCTCCTGCGCAAGCTGTTCGAGTAAGCCGCGCAGTCGGGTGCCCGGATCAACCTTCACCTCCCGCTTTCCGATCCGAGCCCGGAAGGTAAGATAGCCCTGCACGTGCACCATCATGCCACGATGCCCTCCGACCTCTCAAACGCCGAGCTGTGTCCGGAATGCCCGGACGGTCCGACAGTGGTCCGCCCGTTCCTCGGGCGCCATGTCGTCCGGGAAGCGCATCTCGGTCTTGGTGAGCGCATCGATCATCGCCGGCGCGTACGGCATCAGTCCCAGCGCGGCCGCCATGTTGCCCTTTTCCAGCACAATGCGTCGCAACATCATCTCGGTTATCGCCTTGCTCTCCTTGCATAGGACCTTCTTCCACACTTGGGGCGTGGCACCCATGATGTACTCCGCCCTGCGCTTGGCATCCTCTTCGCTGGCGAAGGCAAGCTCGAACAGCCGGCCCTCGTCCATCACGACGCCGAAATACAAATCCTTGTCGATCCCCCAATCGGCGTCGGGTCCGATGCGGAAGAACAGCGTGGTGGTGACCTTCTTCAGCTCCTCCTGGGCCCCCGGAGTTGCCCGGTAGGTCTTGAGGCTCGTGGCCAGCCATTCCGGCGACGGGTAGCTCACAACGGTCATGGATGCCTCCCTGTCTTGCTCGCCCGCCGCTAGCGCCGCGGCGGCACGGGGCCTTGCTGCATGCGGAGGATCGCTTCATCCCGCAACGCCTTCTTGAAGACCTTCTCCGTCACGGTCAGCGGCAGATCGTCGCGTAGCTCGATCCACTTGGGGACGGCGTAGGCTGCCAGGTGTTCCCGGCAGAAGGTCCGCAGCTCGTCCGCGCTCACCTGACCCTGCTGATCCGGTTTCAACTGCACCACGGCAACCACGCGCTCGCTGCCCGGCGCTTCGGGGTCCGGCACACCGAAGGCCGCCGCCATCCGAACCGCCGGGTGCCTGAACAACACCTGGTCGACCTCGGTGGTATAGACCTTCATCCCCGAGACGTTGACCATGTCCTTGATGCGGTCGACGATCTTGAAGTAGCCCGCATCGTCCATGACGGCGATATCGCCGGTGTGCAGCCAGCCGTCTTCGGTCAATCCGGATCCGGGCGTCGGCCAGTAGCCCTGCATGACCTGGGGCCCACGTACCAGCAACTCCCCCGCCTCGCCGAACGGCACGTCCGCACCCGTAGCTGGATCGACTAACCGGCACTCCGTGTCGGGCACGGCACGCCGATGCCCGGGATCAGTTCGGAGGCAAACCCCGTGATCCTCGAGAAAGCAGCTCAGATTGACGGTCACAACCGTGGACGTCTCCGTCAACCCGTAGCCTTCAGACACCGCCATACCGGTCTTGCGCTTGATGGTGTCCACCACCTCCTGTGGCAACGGGGCAGCGCCGCTAAACAGCATGGAGTTGACGCGCTTGAGGCCGACATCCGCCAGTCGCATGAACTGCGTCGGAACGCCCGGCACCAGGAAGGGGCGGTGTTCGATCAACGCATCGGCCATGGCCTGCGTATCGCGCGGATCGGGCAGGAGGATGATCCGCAGCGCTTGCGAGGCAGCGGCCTGGGCGGCGAAACCCCCAAAGACATGGAACAAGGGGATGGCCACCAGGACCGAGGCCTTCCCGGCCAGTCCTTTCAGCAGCGGCTTGAGGAACCAGCTGAAACCCTGCAGCTGCGTGCAGGAGCGGTTGTAGTGGGTGAGCATGACGCCCTTGGGCACGCCGGTGGCGCCGCCCGTGAATGCCAGCTCACACAGATCCTGGTGGGCGTCGATCGCGACGGCCGGGGCATCGTCGTCGACCTTCCTTCAGGAGCAGGCGCAGGTCATGTGCATCTTCTGGCAGTGCTCTGGAGACGGGCTCAAGGTCATAGCCTGCAGTTGACGTCAGGAGCAGCCGCTCAACCCGGGTGCGCCGGCGAATCGCCTCGACCCGTTCCAGGACGTCCTCCTTGGAGACGATCATCCGGCTGCCCGAACTCGCCGACCTCGTGAAGCAGCCCGTCTTCGCTGCGCAGGATGCTGGTGGGCACCACCACGCCGCCGGCCTTCAGCACCGCCCAGTAGCACAGGAGGTACTCAGGGCAATTCGGAAGGTATAGGCAGACGCGATCGCCCTTCTCCAGACCCAGCCTGGCGAGGGCATTCGCCAGGCGGTCGGACCAGCGCTTGAGCTCGTGATACTTGACCGACCGTCCCTTGAACAAGATGGCGGTCTGCGTGGGGAATGCTGCCGCGGCCTGATCCAGCGCCTGGAAGAGAGGTGCATCGGAGTATGGCGTTAGGCTCTGCTCGAGCTTGAATGGACCGAGCTGATAACTCTTGAGCCAGGGCTTCTCGGCATAAGACATCGGGCTTCCCCTTCAGCAGCGCTGCTGCAGTCTTCGCCTGTGGACTCGGGCCAGAAGTCCGCCACGAACTCCTCGAGATCGAGCTGACGCAGCCTGTCGGCAGTGGGGATTCCCGATGCCTGGTCCCAGCCCCGGAAGTTGAAATAGGCGTCCAGAAAGGCGTCCATCGTCGCCTGGTCGATGACCATGCCCGCCGCCGGGCCACTCCCGAGCGGCTCCTCCATCAGCCGCGCCGGGAGGACATCGTGCTGGCGACGATGGCCCTCCCGCACGCAGTACAGCCGTGCCAGGTTGTAGACACGCTCACCACTTCTGCGGAATCCCTCCACGCCCAGGCCCCAACCGGTGGCAGCCTCCAGCAGATCGGTCAGCTCCTCCGCCGTCAGCCCCATCGCCATGAACTTGCACCCCCCGATGCAGTCCATGGCGGTGAGCGCGTCCTCCAAGTCGACCAGGACCTTTGCCTCGTCGGGATCGGCGACGAAAGGATCCCGAATGGCGCTGTCCTCGACGATCAGAAACGGAACATCGACGAACGCCGGGCCTTGGATGTAGCCGGTCATGTGATCGCCGCCGCGGTTGGCGGTGACATACCCCAGCCCCGTGATTTTGGCGGCCCGAGGGTCATAGGCCGGGAGTTCGAGCCCCTTGACCTGCATGGCAAAGCGCTCACTGCCCTGCCCGAGCCGGGCGGCCATCTGTCGGCTGCCCTCCGCCAGCAGGTCGCCCACACCCTGGCGCCGGGCGATCATCTCGACCAGGTCGACAATGGCATCGGCATCGCCGAAGCGGATCTCCATGCCCTCGGTTTCGCCAGGAGTCAGGATGCCGCGCTCGAAGCACTCCATGGCAAAGGCGATGGTGGATCCGGCGCTGATCGTATCCAACCCGAGCTCGTTGCAGCGATAGTTGGCCATGGCGATGGCGTTGAGGTCGGCAACGCCGCACATCGCCCCAAAGGTATCGGTCGTCTCGTACTCGGGGCCCTTCGCCTTTGTGTCCCGCCCATTTGCCTTCGCGGATCTCGGTGCCTCGGCCGCAGGCGACCGGGCAGGCGAAGCAGCGCACGCCTTCGACCAGGATCGTTCTCGGTCATCGCCACGCCGTTCACCTGCTCGATGCCGTCGAAGCGGCCCTCCTGCCAGTTGCGTGTGGGATAGCCGCCGCGCACGTTGACCATGTCGGCCAGCATGTTCGTGCCGTAGGTCTCAAAGGCCACCTTGAGCAACGACTTGTCGAGCAGCGAACGCTGCCGGGTCACCGCCGTGCGAAACCGCGCCTCGTCCGCCAGGGGGACGGGCTGCCGCCCGGCACAGGCGATGGCCTTCAAGCGCTTCGATCCCATCACGGCGCCCAGGCCGCAGCGTCCTGCCGCTCGATGCTTGTTGTTCATGATCGCGGCGTAGCGCACCAGGTTCTCACCTGCCGGGCCGATGCAGGCGACGGTCAACGATGCGCCGATCTCCTGGACCAGTGCGTCATCCGTCTCGGGTACGGACTTTCCCCACAGATGGCCTGCCTCACGCAGCTCACCCATGCCGTCGTGGATGAACAGGTAGACCGGCCGGGGGGAAATGCCTTCGAAGATCACGCCGTCAACGCCGGCGAACTTCATCGCCGGTCCGAACGATCCTCCGGAGTTGGCGTGGCCCCAGATCCCGGTCAGTGGCGACTTGGCCACGACGGAGTAACGCGAGGCGCTGGCCGAGCTCGTGCCAGTCAGGGGACCGGTCATGAAGATCAGGTGATTTGCCGGGCCAAGCGGATCGGATCCTCCCGGGACCTCCTGGTAGTGGTAGCGGGTGGCCAGCCCCACCCCACCCAGGTACGCCCGCGCCCAGTCCATACGGGTCTGCTCCTGTGTGACGCGGCCCTGATCGAGGTTGACGCGCAACAGTGTGCCGGTGAATCCGTGGGACATCGGGGCCTCCCGCTGCGTTCGGTCGCACGGGGACGAGTCTAAGGTCATTGACCCGGATTGAGCAAGACACAGGCGCAGCCCAGGGCCGGGTCAAGCCATGTTGGAGCGCGGGTCACACCGGCGTAAGCGGCGCGTAGCGGGTCGAGTGGATTATGCGGCACATGCGGCCTCCGGACAAGGGGGCCGATATCCATAGACGGGTGCGACTCCGATTGGCTGTCGGCTCACGTGGCGAACGACTCCCGAAGTCGCCGTCAGCCGGCGAGGCGCAGATTGCGATGGCGGCGGTCGAGGGACGCCTGCGTCTTTCGCTGGCCAGCTCCGGATAGGTGGCCGTGAGTTGGATGTGGCCGGGGCATTGACGGCGGGGTAACTGCGGGACAGGAGCGCGCGGATCTCTGGCGAGAGGGGATCAATCCTTGCGGGGCGCGGAACTAGTCGGCGTCTTGTCGCGCCCAGCGGCCCACGACTCGGACACGAGGAAGCCTCCGAGATCTGGCTGCGCTCACAGGACGGTGGTGGCAGGCCGAGAATGAAACACAGCCCGCCTGAGGGCCATGCTCGCAATCCCGGTTGATCGACTGGTCATCACATCATTCGGCGGTGGGCGTCGTCCGTATCTCTTTCAAGTGGCGGACCCGAACCGCGCACGGGCGCGCCCAGGCGCGCCGCGCCGAGGAAGGCGCACAGCTCGGAGAGAGACACCTGTTACGCGAGGAGGTCCCGGAGCCGCAGTCGATCTTCGCGGATCCGGGCAACGACTACAGGCAGGGGCCAATTCTCCCGACACCCCGGTAGCTCCACGACCCTGACACCGCCTGTCACACTGCACGACCGACGGGCGGCTCCCGTCGGTCGGCATCGCCAGGACCCGACCGCGCCTACTCAGGCCGCTCGTGGTAGCGCCGCGGCTGCTTCCTTCGCCGGCACCTGACTCATGGCGTACTCGGCCAGGGCCGTGATCGTCAGGCTGGGGTTCACGCCCAAATTCGCCGGGACGATCGACCCGTCCATGACGTACAGCCCGGGATGGCCGAAGGCCTGGCAGCGCGTGTCGATCACCCCGTCCTCGGCGCTCGTGCCGATCCCGCAGCCTCCCAGGATGTGGGCCGTGGCCGGGACGCCCAGCAAGCCCTCGGCCACATTGCCGATCGGCATGCCGTTGATCTTCGTGGCGAACCTGCGCACGACTTCGTGCCCGGTGTAGATTTCCGTCTGAATGGGTTTGTCGTGTTCGGGCTCGGCGACGGTGCGACGCCTGAATAGCGTCAGCAGGCTGCGCCCGAGGCGGAGGCGGAGCCGTGAGTCTTCCGTCTGCATCACCAGCAGGATGGTCGCCCGCCGAGCCAGCCCCGGGCGAAGCTTGACGTTGAAGAAGGTCCGCACTTCCCGTACGGGCCAGCTGAGCAGCATCCACAGACGGTTGGCGAACGAGCGTCTTCCCTCGTACAACGGCCCGGCCAGGACACGCATCACAAACGATGAACCGTTGGGGAACCGAACCGGTTCGATCCGTGTGACCGGATCGGCCTGGAAGATCGAGGTGATAGACAATCCCTGCGAGTAGTCGATCGTCTCATCGTCGCTGCCGCCGGCGAGCAGGGCCTCGTTGTTCGTGCGCACGGCAGCTCCCAGGCGGGCGGACAGGCGCGGCAGGTCGCCGCGTTCCCGGCTGCGAAGGAGCAGCCCGACGGTCCCCAACACACCCGCCGATGCGACCACGGCACCCGCTCGCACCGTCTGCTCGCCACCCGGAAACGGACCAGGGGACCGGTAGGAGACCTCATAGCGCGCCTCGGCGGCGCCTACTCCCTCCAGGGGCCGAATGCGGGTCACTTCACAGCCGCCCCGCACCTCGGCGCCCAGCGCCCGGGCAAAGTGAAGGTAGTTCTTGACCAGTGTGTTCTTGGCGTTCTCGCGGCATCCGACCATGCATGCGCCGCAGTGCGTACAGCCTCGCCGCTTAGGTCCCCGGCCGCCAAAGTAGGGATCCTCGACCTCGACGCCCTCTTCTCCAAAGTAGACCCCGACTTGCGTCGACCGGAAGCTCTCCGCATAGCCGCGCTCGGCGGCAATCTCGGCCAGAAGCCCGTCGGCCGGCCAGGACTTCGGGTTCGGCGCCACGCCGAGCATCCGCATCGCCGTCGCATAGTGCGGCTGCAAGGCATGCCCCCACGCGATCGGCTTGCTCCACTCCGGCCGAGAGAACACATCGTCGCGGGGTTGTTCGAGGACCCCGCAGTAAACCAGGCTGCCCCCTCCCACGCCGCTTCCGTGCAGGACCAGCACACCTTTCAAGACGCTGATTTGAAGGATGCCGCGGCACAGGAGCTGCGGCAACCACAGGAAGCGCCTCAGGTCCCAGTCGCGTTGGGCGAAGTCGGAGTCGCCGAATTCGCGACCGCGCTCCAACACCAAGACCGAATAGCCCTTCTCCGCCAGGCGGAACGCCGCCACGCTGCCCCCGAATCCTGATCCGATGACCACGAAGTCGAATGCCTGCCTGCCCGTCCCTCCAGATGGTGTCGACATCGATCGCTCCTTACAGCTCCCAGCGGCAATTCCGCGGCTCCGGCCCGGTGTCAGCCGGCGATTTCGACCCTCTGGCAGCATCGGACGAAATCCAGGACGGTCGGAACGTTGCGCATCATGTAGGCCAGGTCTCCCCTCGACCTTGAGCTTCGCGCGTCACCATCGCCTGCATCGGATCGAGCTTCCCTTCCATGATGCGCATCAACAGTCCCCGGGGCGCCCGCAGGGTGAAGGCCGGCTTGGGCATCGCCGGATCGCCCTCGAGGTACGCCGCGGTCCTTCGGCACTTGCCGTGCCAAAGATCGAGATAGGCGCCAACCGCCTTCTCGCCCGGCGGAGACCCAGGGTCCGGTTCGACCAGGACGAGCATGTCGCCTTCCCAGTTCTTGGCGACGTCCGCGTAGTGCTCGTCGGTGTTCAGAACCTCGGCCACAGCCTTCAACCACGCCTCGCCCGCAAACGGATAAGCCACGTCGTCCTCCTGCCGCGCCGGACAGCGCGATTATCCGGCCGGCCGCGTGGGCTGTCAAACCCTTCCGATTGACAGTGCCAGTCCACGTCGGTTAGACTTGCTCTGCGACCTCAAGGATCGACCATGCTCCAGACCCGCGAACGACTGGAAACCCTCGAAGCCGCTGCCTTGGCGCCCTATGCGTTGCGGAGCCGGGACTCGCGCGGCCGCGCCTTTCCGGAAGCGGAAGCGTCCTATCGGACGGCGTTTCAGCGCGATCGCGATCGGATCCTGCACACCACCGCCTTCCGCCGCCTGGAGTACAAGACGCAGGTCTTCGTCACCTCCGAAGGTGACTACTACCGCACCCGCCTGACGCACACGCTCGAGGTGGCTCAGATCGGACGATCGATCGCCCGGGCGCTGGCGGCCAACGAGGACTTGATCGAAGCCATCTGCCTGGCGCACGACCTGGGGCACCCGCCCTTCGGGCACGCCGGCGAGTCGGCGTTGGCCGGCGTGATGAAACCGTATGGCGGCTTCGATCACAACAAGCAGTCCCTGCGCATCATCACCGAGCTGGAACAGCGCTACCCGAGTTTCCCGGGCCTGAATCTCACCTGGGAGCTGCGCGAGGGGATCGTCAAACACGAGACGGAGTACGACGTCTCCGATGCCGCCGAGTACGACCCGGAGAAGCGCGGCCATCTCGAGGCGCAAATCGCCAACGTCGCCGACGAACTGGCCTATACGGCCCACGACCTGGATGACGGGCTGCGTTCCGGTCTGGTGCTGCCCGCCCAGCTCGCCGAGCTCGAGCTGTGGAAGCAGCTCCAGTCGTCGAGCGGCTGGAGCGGCGGCAGCCTGGACGATATGACCCGCCACCGAATGATTCGCGACCTGATCGGACTCGAGGTCACCGATGTGATCCGCACCACCGACGCGGCACTGAGCGCCTCGGGGGTGGAGTCGGTCGACGCGCTGCAACGACTGCCTCACAACGTCATCGCCTTCTCCTCCGACCTTGCCCAGGCCAATCGAGCACTGAAGGCCTTCCTCTTCCACCATCTGTATCAGCACTTCCAGGTCGTCCGGATGCAGGTGAAGGCCGAGCGGATCGTGGAAGACCTTTTCCGTGCCTACCGCCAGACGCCGGAGATCCTCCCCGGCGAAGTCCAGGCGCGCAGCCGGAAGCACGGCCTGGAACGCACGGCGTGCGACTACATCGCCGGCATGACCGATCGCTATGCGATGCAGGAACACGGCAAGCTCTTCGATCCGCAGATCCTTCCCTGACCGGCGACCGATGGCCAAACGAGAACACTTCCTGACCGCTGAAGGTGCAACCCGGCTCCGGAAGGAACTGGAGCTGCTCAAGGGACCGCGCCGCACCGAGCTGGCCGGACGCCTGCGGCATGCCGTCCAGATGGGGGACCTGAGCGAGAACGCCGACTACACCGTGGCCAAGGAAGACCAGGCGTTCCTCGAAGGGCGAATCCTTGAACTGGAAACCATCCTGCGCGAGGCCGTGATTGTGGAAGGCGCTGCCGCCGACGTCGCCGCCGTGGGCGCGACCGTGATCGTGTCCGAATCGGGCGGCCCGGCGGAGACCTTCCAGCTGGTCGGAGTCAAGGAAGCCGACCCGCGCCAGGGGCGGATCTCGCACGAGTCGCCCATCGGCCTGGCGCTCCTCGGACACCGCGCCGGAGACACGGTTCAAGTCGTGACGCCCGGCGGGACGCTGACCTTCAAGATCCTGGAAGTGCGCTGAAGTTCATCGAAGGCGAAAAGCAAGAGCGGGCCTGCGGCCCGCTCTTTGAGTTCCTACGCAACTGCCGGCTGGGGTCAGGAGCGCGCCAGCGTACCCCGCGGCCACGCCCGCAGCTCGATCGTCAACCGCTCGAAGTAGCTCTCCGGCGGGAGCGGCCCCTCGCCGTACTTGAAATCCACCACTCGCGCCTCGACCTCGAGTGAGGCCGTCTGCAGCCGAATGACCTCGCCGCTGGCGGCCAGCACGGGATCGCCCTTGGCCGAAAGGCGTGAGCGCGTGGTGTCGTCGTTGAATGCGTAGCGGCTCATCAGGACCTTGGTCACCGTCTGGATGTCGTTCTTGTCGAACAGCCAGACTTCGAAGGCGGAGACCTTCTTGGGCTCCCCGACCCCCACCATGTCACCGATCCCGACTCCGCATTCCCCGAGGAAGTCGCCGGAGGCGCTTTCGATGCTGAAGGAGTCATCGTACAGATCGTCCCCGAGGGTGTAGATCGTCCGGAACGTCGCCAGCGGATCCTGGGCCGGAGGCGCCATACCCGGCTGGGCCTTGCGCGGTGCGGTGCCGCCCCCGCGTGGTGCCGGCGTTTCCGGTTCCTGATCGGCTTGCGCGCCCACGACGGACTGCGAGCGCGGTGTCCGGGACGACCCCATTCGGTTGCGCAGGACCAATGCCGCGGCGAGAAGCACGCCCATCAGAAGCGTGGCGCCGCACACCGGCACGATCAACTTGCTGGCCGCCGCCCCGGCTTTGGTCTCCGGGGTGGGCTCTGCACCCGGGACCGCCGTGACTTCCGTGCCTGTCCCTGCGCCCTCCAGGATGCTGATCACGGCGTTGAAGTTCTGGATCGCCGTGGCCCCCACGCTGCCCGGATCGGCCGCAACACCCTGCAGGCTCGCCGCCCCAAGGTCGCCGAGCGCCTGGTAGCGCGTCAGCGCCAGATCGGCGTCGCGGTTGGCGGCGTACGAGTCGATCGCCATCCGCATCCAGTCCTGTCGATAGGGTTCGGACAGCAGCGCCGGTGAGGCGTCCTTCCACTCGACCGGGCTGATCCCCCAGGCATACAGCAGACCGAACGCCAGGCCGACGACCAGGCCGGCGACGGCCCACGCCCACTTCTGTTCACGAAGGTCCTTGAGCCGTTCCATGTTCCCTCTCTCCCGGCGCCGCCCCCGGCTGTCTACCGCTGGGGATTGTAGTTGCGAGACGCCTGTCAGGCAACGCCCGGGATGCAGGTTCTATGCCAGGTCCGGTTCGACCACTGGCAAGTCCGCCACCCGGGTTCGTTCCTGGCAGGCCAGGCAGACGGCGTAGTCGCGGTTGTCGGCCACAAGCAAGCCCCCGCACTGCGGGCACGGCGGTGCCAGGGGCTTCTTCCAGGTCGTGAAGTCGCAGTTCGGGTAGTTGGCGCAGCCGTAGAAGACCCGCCCCTTGCGCGTGCGCCGGTAGACCAGGTCTCCGCCGTCTTGAGGGCAAGCCACCCCGAGTCGCTCGAGCCAGGGCTCGGTGTAACGGCAGGTGGGAAAGTCCGAGCACCCGATGAACTTGCCGAACCTGCCGATGCGGATCAACAGCGGCTTACCGCACGTCGGGCAAGGTCTGCCCGAGCAGCTCGGGTTCCGTCTTGACCTCGGGCATCTCGCGCTCGGCCGGCTTCGACTTGCTCGGCGAAGGGAATGTAGAAGCCGCGAACGACATCCACCCACCCCAACTCGCCGTCGGCGACCTCATCCAGCTCCTCTTCCATACGCGCCGTGAACCCCAGGTCGACGATCTCGGGGAAGTGATCGACCAGCAAGTCGATGACCACCTCCCCGATCTCGGTGGGCACCAGCGTGCGCGCCTCGCGGCGGACATAGTGCCGGGCCTGCAGCGTCGAAAGCGTCGGCGCGTACGTCGACGGCCGGCCGATCCCCAGTTCCTCCATCGCTTTGACCAACGTCGCCTCGGTGTAGCGCGGAGGCGGCTCGGTGAAATGCTGCTCGGGAAGCAGATCGAGCAGGTCGAGCGCCTCGCCGGGCTCGACCTCCGGCAGGGAGCCCGCCACGACCTCGGCCTCCCCGGCCTCGTCCCCATTGACGCCGTTGGCGCTGCTGGTCCCATTTCCCCGGTCCTCATAGACCTCCAGGAAGCCGGTGACGCGCAGGCTGGAGGCCGAGGCGCGCAACAGATACTGGTGTTCGTCCGACTTTCCCTCGACCTCGATCGTCATCGTGTCGTACTCGGCCGGGCGCATCTGCGAGGCGACGAAGCGCTTCCACACCAGCGTGTACAGCTTGAGCTGGTCGGGCGTGAGATAGGCGGCCACGTGCTTCGGCTCCCGTGCCACCGACGTCGGCCGAACGGCTTCATGCGCCTCTTGTGCGCCGCGCGACTTGGCTCGGTAGACGGGCGGCTCGTCCGGCAGGTACTCGGGCCCGTAGCGCTCGGCGATCAGCCGCCGCGCCTCCTCCTGTGATTGCGCGGAGACCTGCGGCGAATCCGTTCGCATGTAGGTGATCAGGCCGACCGGCTCATGCTGGTCGAGGTCGACGCCCTCATACAACTGCTGGGCGATCGCCATCGTCTTGCGCGCCGTAAAGCCGATGCGGCGTGAGGCATCCTGCTGGAGCGTACTCGTGGTGAACGGCGGCGAGGGACGGCGCGATCGCGAACCTCGCTTGACAGCCAACACCATGTATCGGGCGCGGCGCATGTCCTCCAGGACCGGGTCGACGATGGCCTGGGAGGGAAGCTCAGGGGTGACGGCGTCGATGCGCGCCAGCCGGGCCCGGAACGACGGCGGGTGTGCCGCCGATTGGAGCCCGGCGTCGATCGTCCAGTACTCCACCGGGACGAACTTGCCGATCTCCCGTTCCCGATCGACGACCATTCGCAGCGCGGCAGACTGGACGCGCCCGGCGGACAACCGACTGCGCACCTTGGTCCACAACAGGGGGCTCAAGTTGTAGCCCACCAGGCGATCGAGGATCCGCCTGCCCTGCTGCGCATCCACCAGGTGCAGGTCGAGCGGACGCGGGTGCTCGAAGGCTTCCTTCACGGCGCCCTGCGTGATCTCGTGGAACGAGACACGCCGCGCCCGCGCCGGATCGATCTTCGCCGCCTCGATCAGATGCCAGGCGATCGCTTCGCCCTCCCGGTCGGGGTCGGTCGCCAGGAAGACCTCCTCGGCCTTGGCCGCCTCGGCGGTCAGGCCCTTGACGACTTCCTTCTTCTCATTGGGGACCCGGTACTTGGGGACGAAGCCGTTGTCGACATCCACCGAGAGTTGAGAACGGAGCAGGTCGCGCACATGCCCGACCGAGGCGCGCACCGTGTATCCCTTGCCCAGGTAGCGACCGATCGTGCGCGCCTTGGCCGGCGACTCGACGATCACCAGTTTGCCTCGGCGCTTGCTTTCCTTCTTGGACGCGCGCTTGGCACGGTCGACCGTCGGCGGAGTCATCCCCTCGTGCGCCGGGGTCCGCCCCATGCGCACCAGCCCTGTCCCACAAACCGGGCACGCTCCTCTGGTTGCCGGCGTGCCCGTGGCGGTGAAGATCGGCTGACCTTGCGCGACCTCACGTTTCACCTTACACCGAACGCAATATGCCTCCACCCATCTCTCCCATCACGTGTACTCAGTTCGACCGCTCGAGACCAGCCGGTCCACAATCTGACGAACCTCTTCGGCCCTCGACCGCGAGCATACCAGCAGCACGTCGCCCGTGTCGACCACGACGAGGTCTTCCACGCCCAACGTCACGATCAGCCGCTCAGCGTCCTCCGCGTAAACCAGCGTGCCCTGCGAACTCGAGCAGCAGAGGCGTGCCTTGTCCCAGCCTCAGGTTACCATCTTTGTCCGGGGGCAGGACTTCGAACAACCGATCCCAACTTCCGATGTCGCACCACCCGAGCTCATCGGCCGGGATCACACACACACTTGCGGCGTGCTCCATGATGCCGAAGTCGATCGTCTGCGTGGGCAGCGCCTTCCATGCCCGGGCGTAGGCCTCGGGGTCACCGGACGGACCGAGAGTCTCAGCAATTGCCTGCAGGCCCGCATGAAGCTCGGGCATCTGACGGGCGATCTCCTGCCGGAGGCGATCCCCGCGCCAGATGAACATGCCGGAATTCCACAAGTGCACGCCGTCGGTCGCGTAGACCTGCGCCAGGTCTGACGTCGGCTTCTCCTTGAATGCCTTCACGCGGTAGGCAGGTTGCCCATGAAAGATACCGCGCGACTCACCGCGCTCGATGTATCCGTAGCCCGTTGCGGCATACGCCGGCGTGATCCCCAGCGTCACCAGGTCGCCCTCCAGCGCCAGGGCATGCGCCGCCTGGATCGCGGCACGCAGGCGCTCCGGGTGAGCGATCGAGTGATCCGCCGTCAGACAGGCCATCACCGCACCGGGCGACCGGCGCTCGACGATCAGGCTCGCCAGCCCGGCCACGGCAGCCGTGCCGCGCGGCTCCGGCTCGACCACGAAGCTGTCGGCCGGGAGGTCCGGCGCCTGGCGGCGAAGCAGGTCCACCTGGTCGGCCCCGGTGACGATCAGGATTCTCTCGACCGGAAGAAGCGGCCGGAGCCGGTCGACGGCCAGTTGAAAAAGCGTGCGCTCGCCCAGCAGACGAAGCGATTGCTTCGGTCGTTGCCGTCGAGACGCCGGCCAGAGCCGCGTCCCCCCGCCGCCCGCCATAATGACCGCGAACAGCTCTCCAGGCATCAATCTACCCTGTACGGGCTCCCGGCCTCGTGCAGACGCACGTAGTGCATCCCGCCCACCTGCCGGGCAAACCCCTTGAGTTCCAACATCGCCAGCGTCGCCGTCAGCGTCGCCACCGGGAGGCCGCTGAGCGCGTGCAGTTCATCCACGTGCACCGGCTCGGCCGAGAGACATCGGATGACGGAGCGCTCGGTCTCATCTTCGGGAAGCCGCTCCGGCTGATGATCCGCCATCACCGCGGCCTCCATGTTCAACGCCTCGAGCACATCTTCGAATGCGATCAAGGGCCGGGCTCCATTCTCGATCAGCCGGTGACAACCACGGCTCGAGCGGCTGTAGATACTGCCCGGGACGGCGAAGACCTCCCGCCCCTGCTCCGCGCCGAAGTCCGCCGTGATCAGCGCCCCGCTCCCCTCACCCGCTTCGACCACGACCACCGCCGCGGCCAGGCCCGAGATGATCCGATTGCGCGGCGGGAAGTTGGCCGCATCGGGCTTCGTCCCCAGCGGGTAGTCGCTGACGACCGCCCCGTTCGATCGGATGCGGGACGCCAGGCTGCGGTGCTCAGGCGGATACACCTGATCGAGCCCCGATCCGAGGACCGCCACGGTCCTCCCACCCGCCTCCAGGGCCGCCAGGTGCGCCACGGCATCGATACCGCGTGCCATCCCGGAGACGACCAGCACACCGTTCGCTCCCAGTACCCGTCCCAGGTCGCGCGCGGCGCTGATTCCGTAGGCTGTTGGCTTGCGCGTTCCGACCACTGCCACCGCCCAGCGGTCACGCGCTTCGATCGTTCCGCTCGCGTAGAGCACCGGCGGCGGCTGCGCGATCTCCCGCAGCCGCTCAGGATACCCCTCGTCCAACCAGGTGAGCGCTTCGAAACCGGCCTCGACGACGCGGGCCGATTCCTGTTCCGGCTCGATCCGTCGTCGACCATCCACCAGGGCCGCCACGGCCGCCGGCCCGATCCCACTCTCGCGCAGCGACTCGGGCGCCGCATGCCACGCGGCCTCGATGCTCCCGAAGGCCGCCAGCAACGTTCTGAATCTCACGGCGCCGATTCCGCCTACGCGGCTCAACGCCAGCCAGTATCCCTTCTCGTCCCCCATGCCGCGCCCCCATCCCACAGCCCGGCGAGAATACCACGTCGCTTCTGACAGTGTCAAGCCGGCCCTCGCCGTGCCCCCACGACCACTCCGGTGAAGGACCACGGCTCCCGCGCGAATTCGTGCGCGCTCGTCGACCTCCAGTGCAGCTGCGCCACGTCCGGCAAGTCAGAGGGCCCGGGGAGGATGGACAGCGCGGTTCGATCGCTGTGCCCTCCGCCACCGGTCGGACGCGCCCGGGGCGATAGGCAATCGACTCAGTTGCGCGCCCTTGGCGCCAAGGGTAGCATACGCCCCAACTGCGATTCAGCGAGGCTGTCGTGCCCCGCCATCGCGCCTTGTCGATCATCGCTTTGCTCCTCCTGGGCCCGCTCGCATGTTCACTGCAGGGACTCCCCGGCTTCGTTCGACCAGGAACGGGCACCGCCCGGCCGATGGGCCGGGCGGTTTGGCGGGGATGAAGGGATTCGAACCCTCGGTCTCTGCCTTGACAGGGCAGCGTGTTAGGCCGCTACACCACACCCCCAGGCAGCCGTCAGTCTACCATATCGGTTTAATGGGCGTCAAGGTGAACGGCGCCCACGACGCCTAGGCGGCCAATGCGCCTCGGACGCCATCGACAGCGCGGGTGACGCCCTCGTCATCGATCCAGTAGTGCACCACCAATCGGATCCTTCGGGCGCTGACCGGGCTGATCTTGACGTGCGACCGCGAGAGCGCGTGCTGCAAACCCGACCCGTCGAGCAGAGCCTCGTCTCGCAGGCGAAAGTAGACCATGTTCGAGGGCGGATTCGGATCCTCGACGATCAGCCAGGGGATCTCTCCCAGCCGCCGAGCCAGGTCCCGCGCCCTGCGGTGATCTTCCGGGAGCCGGTCGACCATCGTCTCCAGCGCGACGATCCCCGCGGCGGCCAGGATGCCCGCCTGGCGCATGCCTCCCCCGAGCTGCTTGCGGATGCGGCGGGCACGGTGGATGAAGTCGGAGTCCCCGCACAGCACCGACCCGACCGGCGCGCACAGCGCCTTGGACAGGCAGAACGTCACCGAGTTCGGCCGGAGCGGCCAACCGAGCCGCGGTCGTGCCAAGCGCCGCGGCGGCATTGAAGATGCGCGCCCCATCCAGGTGCAGCCTCAGCCCATGCCGGCGCGCCAGGTCTCCCACCGAGCTGTGTAGGGTTCATCCAGCACGGCTCCCCCGCAGCGGTTGTGGGTGTTCTCCAGGCAGATCAGGCGCGTGGTCGGAAAGTGAATGTTCTCTCCGCGCACCGCCTCCTCGATCGCCTCGAGCGGGAGCTGACCGTTGGGCAGCGTGTGCACGGGGTGTGGATGCACACCCCCCAACGCGGCGACGCCCCCCGCCTCGTAGTTGAACGTGTGGCATTGATCGCCCAGGATCACCTCATCGCCGCGCTGGCAATGGGAGAGGACGGCCGACAGGTTGCCCATCGTCCCGGACGGGACGAACACCGCCGCTTGCTTGCCCATCCGTTCGGCCGCCATGGCCTCCAACCGGTTGACCGTCGGGTCGTCGCCAAAGACATCGTCGCCGACTTCGGCGGCCGCCATGGCCTCGATCATCTCCGGCGTCGGGACCGTCACCGTGTCCGACCGCAAGTCCACCCATTCCATCCCCGCCTCCTCCTGCTCCCCCGGGGCGCCGACTACGCTCCGGGTTGCGTGCCGCGCAGCTCGGCCAGGATCGACTCGAAATCCCGTGGCAGCGCAGCCTCGAACTCCCGCGGCTCCCGTTCGCCGGGGAGGAGGACACGCAACCGCCAGGCATGCAGCATCTGCCTCGGCGCATCCAGGCTCGGGGTCCGTCGCCCGTAAACTCGATCTCCCAGCACCGGACATCCCAGGAATGCCAGATGCACCCTGATCTGGTGAGTCCGACCGGTCTCCGGCTGGACCTCCAGCAGGCACGCGTCCCGGTAGGCCTCCCGCGTCCGGTACGCGGTGGAAGCCGCTCGCCCCTTCTCAGCGGCGACGACGGTCATCTTCTGCCGGTAGCGCGGGTCGCGGCCGATCGGCGCCTCGATCCGGCCCGTCGGCGTCGGCGGGTGGCCATCGGTGATCGCCAGGTAGGTCTTCGCGATGGTGCGCGCCTTGAACTCCTGCTGCAGGCTGCGGTAGGCAAGGTCGTTCTTCGCCAGAAGGATCAATCCCGAGGTGTCCTTGTCCAGCCGGTGCACAACGCCAGGACGGATCTCGCCGCCGATGCCCTGGAGGTCCGGTGCGTGAGCCAGGGCGGCGTGGACCAGCGTCCCCGAAGGATGTCCGGCGGCCGGGTGGACGACCAGCCCTGCCGGCTTGTTGACCAGCAGCACGTCGCCATTCTCAAAGACCACGTCGAGAGGGATCGGTTCTGGTTGGAGGGTGGACGGCGCAGGCTCACGCAATCGGACCAGCACCCGATCGCCCGCCTCCATGCGCAGACCCGGGCGGGCGGCGACGGTGCCGTTGACCTGTACATCACCCTGGCGAATCAGCGCCTGCGAGCGGGTCCGGCTGAGAGCCGGTAGCAACGAGACCATGGCGACGTCCAGACGGGCGCCGACCAGCGCCGGCTCGATCTGGAACGCTTCTTCGTTCACCCGGTCGGAGGCTCGGTCAGGCCGCGATCGGGGCGGGGTGTCTCCCCCGCCTCGCCCGGGCTGCCTGCATCACGCGGCCGGCGGCGTTCTTCCAGCCACATCCCGGCGACCAGCACCGCCACGCCGACGGAGATGCTGGCATCCGCCAGGTTGAAGACCGGGAACGTGCCGACGGAGATGAAGTCGGTGACGGTTCCCAACACCACACGGTCGATGAGGTTCCCCAGGGCACCGGCGAACTGCAGGACCAGCGCCGCGCGCAGCGGCCACTGGGAGGCGGGCACGCGCGGGAAGTAGATCAGGATCGCCACGCTGACCAACAGCGCCACGACGGTGAACACCAGGCTGGCAGACGGGAACAAGCCGAAGGCTGCGCCGGTGTTGTTCCAGTGGATGACGCGCGCGTACGGCGCAAGCCAGGAGAGCGGCATCCACGTCTCGCCGACGCCGAGCTGCGATCGCACCAGGTACTTCGTCCATTGATCCAGGGCCACGATCAGTCCCGAGCACCCGAGAAGGATCATGGTGTCGCGCACGCGTCCCAACATTCGCCTCTCCACCCTCCGCTATCGATTGTACCGTACCCGGCGGTCGCGCCCTCCGGTTCAGACGCGGCGCAGGCCGACGCGCACATGCTCTCCATCGAAGTCGAGCTCGGCCGCCGACTCGCCGGCCGGCTCCGGAGATGCCTGCAGGCTCTCGCCCAGCACTTCGCCGGCGATGTAGTCCCGGTGGGCCTCGATGGCCTCCCGCAAGCGCGGGCTCGCGGCAAACTCGACGCGGATCCGGTCCTGCACGTTGAAGCCCGACTCTTTCCGCAGATCCTGGATGCGCCTCACCAGCTCGCGCGCCAGCCCCTCGCGCGCCAGGTCGTCCGTCAGCTCCGTCCGCAGCGCGGCGACATAGGCGCCGTCGGCCGCAGCGGAAAGCCCGGCGTGGGCTTCGAGGCGAACCTCGACCTCTTCGGGAAGGACCTCGACCAGCGTCCCCGACACCTCCACAGACACCGGGTTGCCTGCCAGCAGCTCGGCTGCTGCGCGTTCGGCGTCCAGCGCCAGCAAGGCCGCCCGGATGGCCGGAAAGCGCGAGCCGTGCTTCTGGCCGAGCTGCTTGGGCAGTGGGTTCAATCGAAAGTCGACCACTTCCGACGCAGCATCCAGCAGCCGCACGGCTTTGACGTTCAGCTCGTCGGCGATGAGACCGGCGTGGCGCTGCACCACCCGCCGCTCCTCGGCGCTCGGGACGGCAAACGCCGCTTCCGCGAGAGGCTGCCGGACTTTGCGGTTCGAACGGCTGCGCGCCGCGTGGCCCAACGAGGCCAGTTTGAGCACCAGGGCCATGTCGCGCGTCAGCTGCGGGTCCATCTGCGCGGAGTCCACCAGCGGCCAGTCGCAGTGATGCACGCTCTCCGGCGCGTCCGCATCCGCCGAGCGCACCAGGTTCTGGTAGATCACCTCGCTGACGAACGGCACGAACGGCGCCAGCACCCGGGCCAGCCTCGTCAGGACCTGATAGAGCGTGGCGTAGGCCGCGTCCTTCTCGGCATCGGACGCCTGAGAAGACCCCGCCTTGGCCCAGAACCGACGCCGGCTGCGGCGCAGGTACCAGTTGCTCAGATCATCCAGGAACACGTCCAGTGCGGCCACAGCCAGATTCGGTTCGTAGGAATCCAGCCGCTGACCGACTTCGCCGATGACCTCGTTCAGCCGGGCGAGGATCCAACGGTCGAGGAGCGGGAGTTCACCGCGCGGCGGGCGGGACGGCGTCCATCCATCCAGGTTGGCATAGGTGACGAAGAACGCAGTACACATTCCACAGCGGGATCAGGAACTGACGCCGCACCTCATCGGCGCGGTGGTACCCGAACAACAGGTCCTTCTCCGGTCGCGTCCCGGCATACAGCCAGCGCATCACGTCGACCCCGATGCTGTCGGCCGCTTCGTTGAACTCAATCATGTTCCCCGAGGACTTGTGCATCGCGCTCCCATCCTCGGCCATCAGCGTCCCGTAGGTGAAGACGTGGCGGAAGGGAGCCTGCCTTTCCAGGATCGTGCTCATGGCCAGCAGGCTGTAGAACCAGTTGCGGAACTGCCCCGGGAAGCTCTCGCTGATCAGCTCGGCGGGGAACCAGCGCTGCCAGTAGGCCGGATCGTGCCGGTACTGCAGGGTGCTCATGCCGACGATGCCGGCATCCAGCCATGGATTCCCGACATCCGGAATGCGCCGCACACGCGCCCCGCACTGGCGACAGGCGATCTCGACGGCGTCGATGTAGGGCCGGTGCGGCGAATGGCCCTCGAAGGCCTCCCAGCCCGCGACGGCGCGCTCGCGCAGCTCCTCCTTGCTTCCGATGACCTCGAAATGCCCGCACTGCGCGCACTCATAGATCGGCAGCGCCAGACCCCAGTAGCGTTTCTTGGAGATCATCCAGTCGTGCATGTTGCGCAGCCAGTCCTGCTCGCGGTCGAACCCGAAGTCGGGGTGCCACTGCGTCCCGTCGGCCACGACCTCCATGATCTGGTAGCGCAGGTGGTGCTGCTTCTCCGCTTCCGTCACCTGGTCGTAGGGCTTGTCGAGTTGGGCTCCCATGGAGATGAACCACTCGTCCACCAGTCGGAAGACCAGTTGAACTCGAGCAGCGCCAGCAGACCGGATAGCGGTGCGTGAAGTCGGCGACGTGGTAGGCGAGCCCCTTCGCTCGCAGATCGTCGAAGATCGGCGCCGCCACGTCGTGCACCGATCGGCCGGTCAGCCAGTCGAAGCCCTCGACGAAGATCCCGGCCTCGTCCAGAGGGGCGATCACGGGCAGGCCGTGGGTCTTCCCCAGCGCGAAGTCCTCCGCGCCGCAGCCGGGGGCGATGTGAACGATCCCGGTGCCCTCGTCCACACCCACCTCGTCCCAGGGCAGGACGCGGTGCGCCTCGGGCGCGCCGCTCGAGACCTGCGCCGGGAGCGCATCAAAGGGGCCCGTGTATGGCCAGCCCACCATCTCGCGTCCCTTGAGCTCGCCCTCCACGGTGTACGGGCCCTGGAGCATGTGCAGCGTCCCTCGGCTGAGGTAGAAGACCTCCTCCCCCTGCCGCACCTTCGCGTACTCCAGTTCGGGACCGACGGCCGCGGCGACGTTGCTGGTCAGTGTCCAGGGCGTCGTCGTCCAGACAAGCAGACTTTCGCCCGGACGATCGCGAAGCGGGAATCGCAGCGTGATGCTCGGGTGGGTCAGTTCCTGGTAACCCTCGGTGACGATCTCGTGCTGGCTGAGGCCGGTGCCACAGCGTGCGCACCACGGCATGACATCATGGCCCTTGTAGACCCAGCCGCGCTCGTAGCACGACTTGAGCATCAGCCAGATGGTGTAGTTGTTCTCGTCCGAGAAGGTGAAATACGATCCGCCCAACTCGGGCAGCCCCAGCCGCCCGACCAACCCCTCGACCGTATCGGTGACCGCGCCGTCAGGGCCCGACAGCGATAGCCGCGCCTTCGGGTCCTGCCCGAGCGCATCCCGCAGGCGCCGGAGATCGGCCGGCTTGTTCCAGTCCATCCAGTACCCCAGGCGGACGCTCTGCTCGGTCTGCACGGCGGCGAAGTTGAGCACACGCTGCTTGCACAGGGTCACGAACTCGGCCAGGCCGAAGGCCTCGATATCCCGCTTGGTGCGGAACCCCTTCTCCCGTTCGACGTTGACTTCGACCCACAGGCCCTGACAGTCGAAACCGTTCTGGTAGCGGAGCGCGTAGCCGCGCATGGCGGCGTAGCGCTGGAACAGGTCCTTGTAGGTCCTGCCCCAGCCGTGGTGGACACCCATCGGGTTGTTGGCGGTGATCGGGCCGTCGATGAACGACCACGCCGGCGAGTCGCGTCGCAGCGCCCGCAGCTTCTCGAACGCCTGCGATTCCGCCCAGAATCGCAGGACCTCATGCTCCTGGGCGATGAAGTCGACCTGGCTGGCTACCGGCTTGAACATCGTTCACCTCACCTGTCGAGTGCCACAACCAGGCGCTTGTTGATGGCGCCCTTGCTCTTGTAGTCCACCACCCGGAGGTGGCCGACCTCGCGCGTGTTGGCGACGTGCGTCCCGCCGTCGGCCTGCAAGTCCAGCCCGACGATCTCGACCACGCGCACCTCCTGGATGCCGTCCGGCAGCAGGTTGATCTTGGTGCGGATCAGATCGGGGATCTCGAAGGCCTCCGCCCGCGGCAGCGATCGCGTGCGGATGGCGCGCCCGGCCTGCTACTTCGGCGTTGATGCGCGCTTCGATCTCGTGGACCAGTTCCTGCTGCATACGTTCGAACTCGAAATCCATGCGCCCCTGGAGCGGCTCCATGTTGCCGCCGGTGACGCTGGCGCCGTAATCGCGCCAGATCACCCCGCACAGGATGTGCATGGCGGTGTGCGTGCGCATCAGTGCATAGCGCCGGTCCCAGTCGAGCGCGGCCTGGACCGCCAGTCCTACGCCGGGAGGATCGCCTGCCACCCGGTGCCAGACCCGGCCCTCGATCTTGCGGACGGCCTCGACCGGCCAGGTCGCATTCCCGGCGCGCACAGATCCGGCGTCCGAGGGCTGGCCCCCGCCGCCCGGATAGAAAGCCGTCCGGTCCAATTCGATGCCGTCGGCAGATACGGCGGTGACGACCGCATCGAATTCCTTCACATACGCATCCTGGTAGTACAGGAACTCGGTCATGCAGGCCTCGCTCGAGAACGAAAACCTCCCGCCCCGACAGGGGCAGGAGGCACAGTCACTCCCGCGGTACCACCCTGCTGCCCCCGGGAGGGGGCGCTCGGTCAGGTGCGGCCGCAGCCGGCGGCGAAACCTGCGCGCAGTGTAACGGCTGGCGAGCCCGGCTCCCCTACTTTCGCCGACGACGCGGCGGGTTCAGTTCGCAGCTCCGGAGGGATTTTCCACCCGTTGCAGCCGCCCGGCTTCCACCCTCCCCGGGCTCGCTGTCACCGCCGATCGGGCGTACTCGTCTCCATCAATGCTCATCGATCAGTTGTCGGTCGATTATCGCACACCGGTACGGGTCGGTCAATGCCCGAGGACGCGCACCGAACGCGAGCGGTCCTGGTGAACCAGGCGCACCTGCGCGTAGGGTTCCAGCATCTCGGCCGCCTGACGGTGCAGCCCGGCCAATCGCGAGTTGCGCACGCGCCAGGCACCGCGCAGCTGCTCCAGCACCAGCCGGCTGTCCCCGCGAACCTCGAGCTCCACGTCGGCGGGCCGCAAGCCCTCGCGCGCCACCTGCTTCCCCAGCTCCTCCAATCCGGCCAGCAGTGCCTTGTATTCGGCTTCGTTGTTGGTCCCATGGCCGAACGTCTGGCGGCGGATGGGGAGCGGAGAGGCAGCCGTTCGCTGTAGGCGGAACGATCCGTAGGCCGCACCCGGGTTGCCCCGGCTGCCGCCGTCGAACATCAGAACGAAACGCACCCGGTCGGCGCTCATCCCTCGCCGTATAGCGTGCGGTAGACCCCGGTCAGGTTGCGCCGGTGCAGATCTTCGGCCAAGCCCCCGAGCAGGATGCGGGATTTCCCGCACTCTTCGATCGGCACGGAGGCCAGGTAAGCCCCAGGGTCTCGGCGCCGCGAGGCGCGCGTGACTTCTCGCTTGATGCAGGCGACGTAGTTCAGGTTCGAACGCACCGCGTTCTGGATCTCCCCGCGCAGGATGACCTCGCCGTGACCCTGAATGACATTCTCGAGTTTCAGGCGGGGAATGCGCTTCAAGCTGGCCGTCATGGCTTCCAGGTCGCCGGTGACCAAGTGGGGAAGCGGCATCATGGCGTCGCCGGAGAACAGGACCCGGTCCTCGAGCACCAGGACGCCGATCCCGTCCGGGCTGTGCCCGGGGAGAGGCAGGAGCTGGAGCGTACGCTTCCCGACACGCAGGTTCAGCTCACCCTGGTCGAAGACGACATCCGGCAGCACCAATTCGACCTCACGCAGCTCGCGGCTGGTCTGACGGGCGCGCTCCAGGCTTTCGCGGCCGCGGCTGTCCATCAGCCCGCGAGTCTCCCGGTGCCCGACAAAGACGGCGCCCTTGAACCACCAGTTGCCCAGTGAATGGTCGGCGTGATGGTGCGTGTTGATCACGTACCGGATGGGGCTCCCCAGCCGGACTTCGACGAAGTCGCGGATCTCACGCGTCTCTTCCGGGTAGGCCAGGGTGTCGATCACGACCGAGAAGTCCGGGCCGACAACCGCCCCGGCATTGACCTGGGCGTAGAGCTCACTCGTAAACACGTAGACGTTATCGGCTACACGCTCTCGGATCATCTCGCCTCCGCCACAGCGGCGAAGGATAGCATGCGGAGATCCGAATTGTCAACTTAGGTAGACATAAGTGTAGCTAATTGAGCGTGAGCAAGATCGGGGATTTCCAAGAGGGGGATGACGGACGGGTTTACTCCCTTGCGGCCAGACAGCTCACCCCCGCCTGCCTGCAGGCTGCGCGGGCTGATGGTGACCCGCAGAGGACAACCGATCAGATCGGCATCGGTGAACTTCGCCCCCGCCGCCAGCGGGCGATCATCAAGTAGGACCCGCAGACCCCGGGCCTCGAGCGCGCCGGCAATCTGTGCGGCCGGTTCGGCCGCCTTGAGATCGACGACATGAACGTCGGCAGGTGCAAGCAACGCCGGCCAGGCGATCCCATGCTCGTCAGCACACGCTGCAACCACATGCTCCAGGGTTGCGAACAGATCGATCGCCGACCACGCTGCCGCGCCGCGTTCTTCGCCGCCGCCCTCCCCGGCGAAAGACGGTCCGGGCAAAGGCGTCCACCGGGCGATGATGGTCCCGCGCTGCTCCGTCAGTCGGGAACCGCACGTGGCACAGCGAGCGCCCGGCGGCGGCATGGCAATATCCACTTCCTGAGTAATCGCGAAATCTCGCCGTGGATCGACATGCACGAAGTGATAACTGTCCTCATTCGCTCCCGCGGCAAAGTCGGTGCCGCTGAACACCGAGGGATCGGCGATGACGCGTATGCCCTCTGGTCCCGTGGATCCCATTACGCGCAAGCCGATTGGGCTGGCGAAACCAGGCACCGCGCCCGAGGCAAGGATCTGGGCCTCTGCTGCCGGCAGGAGGTGGGTCGAGTTGACGACCGCCCCCAGCTTGTCGAGGCTTACATCGAAGTCTCCGCGCACGACTGCCAGGATCAACTCACCCCGCTCGGTGCTCACGAAGAGAGCTTTGAGAGTGCGCTCGCTTCCAACGCCAAGCGTTTCCGCCAGCGACTGGATGGTCGACGCGCCCGGTGTGTGGACGCGCTCACGTGCGCGCGGGGCGCTCGGGGCAAGATCCTGGCGCGCGAAACGGCGCAGCGCCTCGCGTGTATGTCGAATCACACGCAGCACAGTTCAGCACGACGCTTCGACCTGGTTCGCCAGGAGCTAGCCACGCCCGGGCGCCCGCGACCTCTGCCACCGGCATCAGCCTGATCCCCGAAGCCTCTCCGACCCTTACGAGCCCTTCATCCGCTTCGAGCATGAAGGCCGCCAGTGAATCGACGTCGGCAAACGCACCTACCACATCCATCTCCAGGCGGTCAACTCTCGGGCCAGGGCCCCCATCCGGGGCTTCCCAATCACGGCACTTAGTGGCTATGCGCAATGGCAGATGACGGTAGCTCTGAGTCTCGCCCTGTAAGAACCCGGCGTATGCTCGACCGCGATCCGCCTCCGGCCCAAGGAGGATCTGGACCGTCTCACACGCGAGGCCGGTGGTTAGGACATTGGCCATTCGCGCCACGACGCGAACGCCCAGCGGGAGCAGGACCCATCCGTCATCGCACCGACGGACGAAACCCGCACGTGCCGCCAACCCCAATGCCGGACTTACGTTTGCGGGGACGGCGCGAAGCGTCCGCCCAAGCAGTCCTGTAATCCTCATGATCTCGGGTTTCGATTCAGGAGGTCGGGGGAGCAAAGCCGGCTCCAGGAGTCGGGGTTGGCTCAACGACAAACCCCTTCCGGCCGTTAAACTCGAAGACGTTGGTCTGCCCGGCCAACACCAGCATTTGGGCGAAGGATGTATGGCCGGCGAAGTCAATCCTTACCTCGTATGGACCGGCGGGCAGATCGCTGATAACGAAGTTCTCACCGTAGCGGTCGTCCGGGTGCACGGTCTCGGGCGCGTACGTCCACACATCCCAGCGCTGTCCGGTCTCGAGCGAGAAGATCTGGACGAGCTGCTCGGCCATCGGCCGTCCGATGCTATCCGAGACCCGGCCGGCCAGCACGCCCCACCCTTCCGGAGGCACCATCCACAACTCCGGATTGCGGGTGGTGAAGTAGCCGTCCTCGCCAAAGCGGATCTCGAAATGCAGGTGCGGCCCCTCGGCGTTGCCGGTGTCCCCGACCTGACCAATCAGTTCGCCGGCTTCCACGCGTTGCCCCAGCCAGACATCGGCCCGTTCCAAGTGGGCGTAGGCCGAGTACATCAGCCGCCCTTCATGACCAAACTCGTGCCGGATCAGGATCGCCAGCCCGTACGGATCATCGGGGTTGTTGATCCCGGAGTACAGCCCGAACCCGACCCAGACGACTTTCCCGCTCCCGGCTGCAAGGACCGGAGTTCCACGGGCGGCATCCAGATCGACGCCGGTGTGGATGGCCTCCTCCCCGAAGAAGGTGTTGCCGTAGCGGTAGCGCGGGTGCGGCCAGTTGACGTTGCCGGACGGGATCGGCCGCAGGAAGTAGAAGTGATCGTCGGGTCGGACGGCTCGCGGAACCGGGTACGGCGGTGGACGCCAGGCGGAGACAGGATTGGGACCCGGTGTGGGGAACTCGATCTGGGCCAGCGTCGCGGCTGGCAGCACCGGGATCGGCGTCGCCGCGACCTGGGTTGAGGTCGCCAGCGGTTGTGCCTCGCCGGTCATCACATTGCCCGGCGCGGGCGTCGCGGGCGGAGTCCCGCATGACGCTGCCGCCAGCGCCAGCCCAATAGCCAGTGCCAGCCGCCCTCGAGGGCTCATGGCGTTGGCGTGACGACGAGGTCCAATGTGGGCGTGGCCGTCCGGGTCGGCACCGGAGTGCGCGTCGGCTGAGGCGTCAGCCAGCGCCACCACCACGGCGTGGCGGTGGGCACACGGGTAAGCGTCGGGGTGGTCGTCGGCGTCCGGAATGGCGTCGGGGTGACGATCGCCTCCGGGGGATAGATCATGAGCATCGCATCCAGCCAACTCAGTCCGTCGGAGTGGGCAAACTCGTTGAACCGCGCTCCCGGGAAGAAGGTCCGCCAGTTCGCCATGGCCGGGAGCCGATGAAAGCCGGCGTCCTCGGCGAGCTCGGTGAAGTCGACGTAGTAGCCCGTCGGCGATTGCGCCTTGGGTGTGCCACCCGAGTCGTAGACTTCAGGCGTGCCGAGGTAGCGTGCCTCGAAGTTCCAGGGCCGGGCGCGCAGCGGCTCTCCCAGACTCCCGTCCTGCCGGCTCGCCCGGACGTAGACACGCCAGTAGGTCTCGCCGCCGAAATCCTCACGGACGACCTCGACCCACCCGGCCTGATAGGCTGCGGCATTGAACGCAAACGCCCGCCCGGTGTACAGCCAGTCCTCATGGGCAAAGCCCGGGGGCAGCGGATCGTTCGTGCCAACAAACGCATTCTGGAGGGTGCCCAGGAGGTCCCAGCCACTTGCTGCAGCAATCTGCAAGCGCAGGTCGGCGAAATACAGATCCACGCCCTGCACGAGTGACGGCCTGGGTGCGGTGACGCCTTGCAGATCGACCAATCCCAGCCTGACGCCCTGGTTGGCGTCGATCGTCGCCAGGGCCACCTGGGCGTCGGCGGGAGCAGCCGTGATCAGAACCGCGCTGGACGGCGCCCAGTCGAGGCTGGACACGTTGCCCGTCAGCGCCAGGCCGGCCGGGATCCCATCGCCCTGCGTCATCGAGTATCCGATCACCTGCTCCTGCGTGGGCGAGACCAGGACAGCCAGAAGAACGCCGCCGTCAGGGGACCAGGCGGCCTCCTCCCCGGGGCCAAGGACTCTCGCCGGCTGCGCCTGATTCGCCAGGTCGTGAACCAAGATGGTGCGAAGCCCGTCGAGTCGGCGGGTATAGGCCAGGTGGGCGCCATCCGGGCTGAAGGCCGGGTCCGAGTAGGCGGGTTCGCGCGAGCGGGTCAGGTTGACAAACCGCTCGTCGGGGTCGTCGAGATTGGCCAGGTAGATATCCGCAGCGCCGGCAGCATCTGAAACGAAAGCGATCCGTCGTCCCGCGACCGGATCCCATGCCGGTGAGATGTCCATCCCGGGATGGCTCAGTTGGATATCCGCCTGGTCACCCCCGACGTGATGGATCCAGATATCGAAATCTCCGCCCTGATAGCCCTCGTACGCGATCCATTGGCCATCGGGCGACCACGTTGGATGGCCGGCGTACCCGCCGGCGTCGGTCAGTTGCTGACATCTGCCCGCTTTCCAGCTCGAGGACAAACAGGTCCCAGGCGCCCTCCCGGCGGGAGGCGAATGCCACCCGACCGCCCTCGGGGCTGACAGCCGGATCGCGATCGTCCCAGTCGCCGAACGTCAGTTGTACGGGCGCCGGATCTCCGGGCACCAGCGCCCACAGGTGCGTTCGGCCGCTACTCCGGCGGGCGAAGACCAGGACTCCGTCCGGGGTGCTCCGCGTCACCGCCATTGGGCCAGGTGCAGTTGGCCCTGGCTCCGCGCTCGCCGTGGCGGCCGGGCCGTCGGCGGAACTCGCAGAATCCCCCCAGGCCCTGTCGGCCTCCGGTCGAAGAGAAGCTAACGCCCAGCCCAACCCGGCCAGCGCCAGGATGATGAACAAGACGAAGATGCGGAAGGCCCACCGGCGCAGACGCGCCTGAGCTCGAACTCGGCTTGCGGGACGGGTGACTCGGAGGGCGGGATCACAGGATTGGCCATCGGGTGTCGCAGCAGATTATACCTATCGGGCAAGATCCCCCCGTGCCCCTGCAAGGGTGATGCCAGACGGCAAAGCAGGACGGGGACCCAATGGGTCCCCGTCCTGCACGCGCCTTGAGCCGCCAGACGGCGGCTCCATCGGTTGGTGACGGCCCCTGGCTTAGTTCAGGACGGAGGCGTCATCCCAGCGCGACGCCGCAACCGGCGCCGGCAGGTCAAACGTCTCGGCGAACTGAGCCGCGCCGCCGCCGCGCTTCCGATAGGCCGCGACCAGCGCTTCCGGCGCCAGGAGCTGGCGCGCGAAATACTCGGCGCACTCCTGGAGCTCCGGAAGAAGGATCTCGGGCAAGCCCATCGCTCGCCCATGCTCGCTGGTCACCAGGGCCCTGAGAAGCTCGCGCGCCAGTGCGAACCGCCGCTCGCGAGAAGGCAGATCGATCCGCACGAAGACGCTTCCGCGCTGATCGGGCAGCCGGGCGAAGGTCGCATCCCACAGGTTGGAGTACATCTCGACCACTCCGAGATCCTCCTGCAGGATGCCGCGGCGGATGGCGCAGCAGAGCTTCCACCGGAACCGGCGGCTCCGCCACCCCGAGATATTCCACAAGTCCGAGCGCCAGATTACGCAGCAGCCAGCGGCGCTCTTCCGGGGCGATCAGAATCATGCAACGTGCTCGCGCCCGAGGTTGTCGGCGTCGCGCCTCAGCCCTTCCAGCGGCGAAGGCAGCTGGAAGCGACTCACCGGCGCTTCGAACGCCTGGATCGTCCGGTATGCCAGGACGGCGAATTCCGACCAGCTCGAGGCCTGCAGCCCCGAGAGGCTGGTGCGGAGCTCTCCGCTGAATCGACAGATCGCACAGGATCGGGTCCAGGTCCCCGGCGCCGAACGCCGAGACCACCGACGGATCAACGATCGAACGGGCCACAAGGTGATTGAGCGCTTGCATGGACATGCATGTCCTCCCGATGATTTCTGGACGACAGGCGCCGGTGCTGGAGAAAACAAGCGGCAGCGAAGACTGTTGCCTCGCTGCCCGGCGTCTTGTCGATGGATTACAAGTGCGTTCGTGACGCTCGAACCTGATTGGCCTCTTAGTGGCCGCCACCAGGCCCGCCCGCCGGGATTCCACAGCGCACACCAGTCATGGCACCCTCCTTGTTGGAACTTGTCTCCACTCGGCTTCATGCTACCGGCAACCTCTCAATGGATTCTTTACACCCGGGAACAGAAACGGCACAGCCGGGGCCGCTTCAGGCTGGCGCCACCGGCTGCGATTCGGGGTCAGGAGATCAGACGGGTGTAGAGCTCGCGGAGCCGATCCGGCGGATCGAGCCCCAGATCGTCGGACAGCGCCCGCACGTAGCTGCTGGTAGAGCTCGACGATTTCGTTGCGGCGGCCCATCCGATGCAAGGCGTGCATCAGCTGCTCGTGCAGGTCATCCCGCAGAGGCTCGTGGACCACCGCTTCGCGCAGAAGTTGTGCAGCCCGTGCCACCTGGTTGCGTGTCAGCGATTCTTCGGCACCGGCGATCAGCAGGTCCAGGTAGCGCGACTGGAGCTGGCGGCGTCGGACCATCGCCCACCCTGAGTCGAACTCCGGCAGGAAGGCACCGCCGTAGGAGTTGACTGCCTCGGTCAAAGCGAACATGCGCCGCGGGTCTCCGGCGGGTAAACGCTCGGCGATGGCGGCTGAACGCTCGAAGCGCCGGACGTCGTACTCGAGACCCGGCGAAGGCCTGAGGGAATAGGACGTCCCTTCCAACGCCAGGCTGTCCTTCCCGAGAAGCTGGCGCAGTTGGTAGACCGCCATGTGCAGGTTGGCCGTCTGGCGCCCGGGCGAATGCTCCGGCCAGAAGGTCTCCACCAGCGTATCCCTCTCGACCGGACCCGCATCGAGCAGATAGAAACCGACCTCGCGGGACAGAGGCTTCAAGCCCATCCGATCGCCTGCCGGCGACTCGAATCGTGGACTGGCCAAGGGCAAGGAACTCGATCGGTGCCCCCTGCGCCTCGGCTCGGGCTTGCGGGTCGTACAGGTGGGCGTGCGCCTCAATCGCCCGCACCCGCTCGAGCAACCGCCGGGCTGTCGGGTGGGTCGCGAACTGGGACTCGATCAGGCGCCGCGCGTCTCGATCCGGACGCAGCTCGGACGCAACGACTTGCTCGGTAGCCGAGCGGCGCGATCCAATCCAGGCAGGCCGCGTACGCCGGCTGCGCGGCTGCTTCCCCGTCGAGCGCCTGGGTGCAGCGAGCCTTCAGGTACAGGGCTCGGGCCTGCTCGGCCGGGGAGAGCCCGGAAGGTTTCTCGGTCAGCCGCTGCAGCCGGCGCAATGCCTTGGGAGGCGATACCAGGACTTCGAGCGCCGCCAGTTCGAGGTCGTGGGCGACGGTGGATCTCGGCGCGCCCTTCGGCGGAGGCCGCCCGTTTCAGCCACTCGGCGGCGATGGACGGGGTGCCTGAGCGGCGGTGCAGCGTGGCGGTTTGCAGGCAGCCATACGCAACCAGATCGGACCGGTCGAGCTGGGTGGCGAGCGCCAGTCCCTGTTCGTACAGTTCACCCGCCTGGAACGCCATCCCCAGGTCTGAGAACAGGTCAGCCTCCCCCAGGAGAATCATGGCTTCAAGGTGAACAGCACTCCCCAGCCGTGCGGCGCGCAAGGCGCGGGCGAAGGCATCCAGGGCGCGCTCGAAGTCCCCTTGCAGGTGGAGCGCGGCGCCGAGATTGTTGTACGCCACGCCGAGCGGCGCCGGCGCACCCTCCCGATCCAACACCTGGAGGGCGCGGTTGATGGAGACCACGACACCGGCCGGATCATTGCGCAGCATCTGATAGCGCGAGACGTCCAGTTGGGCGAAAGCGGTGTTGTGCGGATCCCCGAGCGTCTCTCGAAGCGCCGCCGCTTTCCGCGCCGTCGCTTCGGCGGTCGCCAGGTCACCCCGGCTGGCGTGCCAGCTGGCCTCGAGCCGCAACGATTCGGCGCGCACCGCGGGGCTGACGGACGTGCGCTTCAAGGCTCGCAGGGCATGGACGGCCTTGTCCAGTTCCGCGTACCGGCCGGCATCGTACAGCAGCAGCCCGCGGCAGGATATGCGCACGGACCAGGACCAGTCTCGGTACCGCCGCGTTTTCGGCAAGCAGATGCTCGTCCAGCAGCCGCAGCGCCCGGTCGAATTGACCTCTCTCGCCGCACGCACTGGCGAACTCGAAGACCAGCCACGGCGTCGGGCGGCCCGATCGGATGCAGCGTTCGGTCCAGTCTTCGAGCGTGGCGAACCGGCCGGCGCGCCGCATCGGCCAGGAGGTGCGTTCAGCCAGCGCCGCGGCTCTCTTCGGCAGGTTCGCTTCGAAATACAGGCGAACGGCTGATTCGACGTGGCCGAACCCTCGAGCCAGGCTCGCGGCCCGGCTCTCGCAAGACCGAGAGCCTCCGCCGGTCGCGGGCCTCCATCGTCGAAAGCAGGAACTCGCGGAACTGCGGGTGGAATTCGTAGGTGCCCGACCCGGCGCCCGCCGAGAGCAGGAACAGGCCGGAGCGCGAAAGCCTCCCGAGCATCCGTCCCGAATCGCTCCGCCCGAGGACCGAGTCGCAACCCTCGGCGGTCATCACCGGCAGGAGCGATGCCTCGAGCATGAAGTTGCGCACGTCATCCGGCTCGACGGTTGAGAACCACGGAGGCCAGGTACTCGTAGACCAGCGGGGTGGAGGTGTCCCGGATGCCTCGCAGCGTCTCGTCGGTCAACGTCCTCGAAAGGAGCACGCCGGTGACCCAGCCGCGGGTCTCCTCCAGCAGTGCTTCGACCCCGGCCGCATCCGAATTCACGCCCAGCTGCAGGCGTGAGATCTCAGCCAGTTCTCCCGAAGTCAAGGCCAGGTCCTGCGGACCGAACCCGGCCAGGCTGCCTCCGGCCATCAAGCGGGCCAACGACACATCCAGGACTTCGCGTCCCGGCGGCGATCAGGGTCACCTGCCCCGGCTGGGACATCGAGCAGCTCATCCAGGAATTCGAGCACAGGTCGCGGATTCGTTCACCAGGTGGACGTCGTCCATCAGGATGGCGAAGGCCTCGCCGACATAGGTCTCGATGGCGGAGGCGAACGACCGGGCAAGCGCCGCCGGGGAGGCCGAGGCCAGCGCGGCGAGATTGGGGCGGTCGCGCAAACGGCGGAAACGCTTCTGCAGCGAGTGCTGGAGCAGGCCGGCCAGACGCATCACGTCCGTGTCGGCCTCGGTCAGACGCACCCAGCAAGTCGGGATCTCGGTGTGATGGTGGAAATCAGCCAGCAGCGTGGTCTTGCCGTACCCCGGAGGCGCGGCGATGACGATCAGCTTCCTGGCGATGTTGGCATGCAACGCGTCCACCAGGCGTTCGCGGTGGAGCTTCGCCTGGTCGAACGCCGGCGGCGTGATCGCGTGCCTGAAGAATGGATCGAGCCTAGGCATCCCTGCCAGCCTGGCCTTCTGATCGGTGGTCCGGCCATCGCCGGGGGCCGGCGCCGCAGCCCGGGGCTGTAGCCTGAGCAGCCAGTGAGCGCCTTCGCGACCCGGACGCCAGACCCACCTATCAGGTCATTATAGGGCCTCTCCGGACGGCGCGGAGAGGGGAAACGCGGCCCCCACCCCGCTTGCCTGCGGATGGCTGCCGGCCATCCGGGTCATCCGGGGTGGGGGTGGCCGGGCGCGAGCTCCACCGGCGTCAGGGCGTGATCGACCTCAGGCTGATCCTCGTACCCCAGGACCGAACGCACCCGCACGCCGCCCTCCCCCGGCGCGTCCGACCTCAGGTGAGCGGTCAGCGTGAAACGGGGGGTCATCGTCTCGATGACCGAGATTGCTCCCAACTCCCCTCCCTGCTCGTCCTCCAGCCGGATCTCGAGGTTCGGCCGCTTCTGGAATGGCGTCAGCTCGTAGGACAACTTGATCCTTCGGCCATCCTCGTACGGCTCGGCGGTGATACGCAGGAACCGGATGTCACCCGGCGGGAGCGGCACTCCCTTCTCATCGGCCCATTCGATTTCCATATGTCTACCTTCCGACGGCCCGATCAGGGGCAGTCGCGCCGGGGGACCGCCCCACACTTCGGAGACGTCCCGGCACGCGACCCTCACTCGTCGAACAGAAACGTTGACTCAGCGTAATACCGCACACGGCGGGCCTCGGCCCGGTCGCGGACCCAGGACGCAAGTTCCGCGCGTTTGACCTCCAATGGCCGGTCGGACCTCAGGTGCTCGAGCGGGTAGTTCACACGCAACGCCCGCGGAGAAATCACAAACCGAGTCAGGCCCGCCGGGAGCAGCCAGCCGGCCGATGCCGCCTGCAGCACCTCTTCATGATCGAAGCGCGGGAAGACCATCAACCCCGAGAGGTCCGGGAACACGCGCTCGAGGCCCGGCGCGAGGCGGGCCGTCGTGCGCGCGAAGCTGGCAGCGGTCGCGGTAGGCGTCCACGAGCAGGTTCAAGTTCCGGACGCGCCACTCCAGAGGTCGCGTTTCGCCGACCACCTCCAGCGCCCCACCGTCCGGCAGCGACACGTAGGCCAGGGATGCCCCGACGCTGACGTTGTACGCCGCTCGGTCCGGCTCGGAGGCGATGATCGTCAGATCGGGGAAACGCTCGAGGGCTTCGGTCAGCCCCCGCGGCGCCAGACACGAAAGCACGTGGTTCCACGTCTCCAACTGCACCGAGGTATTCCCGGCGTGAACGACCTGCACCAGGATGTGAGCGATCCCAAGCAGCTCGAACGCCGTCGTCCGGTTTGCCCCGTCCAGGACGACAAAGCGTTCTGACCGCTGCGAGACAGGGTGAACAATCGGTGGATTCCTGAGCACCCCATCTGCCCGGAGCGCCTCGACCAAGGGCGGCACGCGGCGCGGGTCCATCCGTTCGTGGAGGACGAGCGACTGGAGTGAGACAACCCGCAGGTCGGGTAGATCCGGGATGGGAATCATGCTGGCTCGGGCGTGCGCGCTCTTGCGCCTGGCCGTGGTCCCTTCAGCAGGCGTGGGTTCAAACCTGCGTGGAATAGTCCAAATAGACTACCACGGAAGCGCTTCCCTCTCAAGGACGTACCGGCACGCAATCACTTGGCCGCCGGTTCCGGACGGTTATAATCCACTTCCCGAGAAGGCAGACCGATGCCCGCGTCGCGACTGGTGGTCGAGGAGTTCGAGAGCGCCGCCCTGCGAGGGAACCCGCTGGGGGATCCTGCCACGCGCCCGGTGTGGTTGTACTTGCCGCCCGGGTATGACGACACCGACGAGCGTTATCCGGCGGCGTACCTGCTGGCCGGCTACTCCGGCACTGGCCGGACCTTTCTCAATCAGCGCCCGTGGGAAGAAGACATCCGGCAGCGGATGGATCGACTGATCGAGACCGGCGCGTGCCGACCGATGGTCCTCGTCCTGCCCGACGGCTTCAACCGCTATGGCGGATCGCAGTACATCGACTTCGTCGGTACGGGCCGTTATCAGCAGTACCTGCTCGAAATCGTGCGCATGGTCGATGCGCGCTTCAGGACACGCGCCGGCCGAAGCTTCCGCGCCATCGCCGGGAAGTCGTCCGGGGGATTCGGGGCGCTGACGGCGGCCATCGATCACCCTCAGGTCTTCGGCCTGGTGGCGGATCACTCCGGGGACAAGGGTTTCGACAAGATCTACGCCGACGAGCTGCGCCGCCTGCCGGACCTGCTCGCCTCGCTCGACTTCGCTGCGGCGATGTCCGACCCGTTTTCGTTTACCCCCAAGGACGACACGTTCCGGCAGCTCATGGAGGCGGCGGCCATGGCGGCAGCCTACTCGCCCAACCGCGCCGACCCGCTTGGCTTCGATTGGCCCGTCGATCCGTATACCGGCGAGCTTCGCCCGCGTGTGTGGCGGCGCTGGCGGGC